>NZ_FNGD01000020.1 GCF_900102895.1 Arthrobacter sp. ov407 | reverse complement strand
GAGCAAAACCGGTCCGAGTGTCCACGATGTCCTGAGACACACTGTCCACGATGTCTTGAGACAGAAATGTCCATTAAGTCATGAGACTCAATAGTCGTCATTCGGCGTCCATAACCGCCATGACTGATAGCGCAACTGATGGTTGGAGGGTCGCTTAGACGGCCGACTACCCGCCGTCGGACGTGAGGACCGCACCGGCAAGCGCAAGCGTCCACCCTCCCCGGGGCTACTCCCCCGTTTGCCCGTCCACGGCTTCGCGGAGGAGGTCGGCGTGGCCGTTGTGCCGGGCATATTCCTCGATCATGTGGCACAGGATCCAGCGCAGGCTCGGTGCAGAACCGTCTTGCCACGGGCGCCGGGCCAATTGGTCCAGGCCGCCGCCGGCCAGGGCATCCGAGACGCGGATCCGCGATCGGTCCACGGCGTCCTCCCAGAGCGTGCGCAGCTGGTCCGGGGTGTCCCCGCCGGCGGTCTGCCATTCCCAGTCCGGGGTGGCCTTCCAATCCACGGTGTCGAACGGGGCCTCCCGGTCCTGCGCGTGCAGGGAATGGGAAAACCATGCGCTCTCCACATAGGCCATGTGCTTCAGCAGCCCGCCCAGTGTCATCGATGAGGCGGCAGTAGTCGCCCCGAGGCCGGCGGCGTCCAGTCCGGCGCACTTCCACGCCAGCGTCGCCCGCTGAAAGTCCAGGAAACCCAGGAGGGTCGCGGCTTCGTCGCCTGCTAGGGGAGGCTCCGGGCGTCCCTGATCGTCCACAATTGTCATGCGCGTGAGTCTAACCCTCGTCCGCCCGCTCAGCCTCGAACTCGCTGGATGCTCTCCGCTCCGCCGGAAGATTGCGGCGAGCCGGCACGCGTCCGGCGACCCCGACGGCGGCGACTCCGGATGACGTACTCGGCCACCGCAACGTTGATCACCCAGGCAGCCCCCAGGAGCACTGCCCGGGTCGGCTCATCGGGCGGCCCCACCAGCAGAATCCACGGCAGGCTCACCAGCGCCTGAGTTCCCGCGGCGACGCCGATCGCGTAGCCGCGGGTCATCCACGCGCCGTGCCGCATAAAGTCGCGGCGCACAATCGCGGCGACGCCCAGGACGATGCTCGCCGCCATGGCCGAGCCGAAGACCATTCGCAGGACGAAGAGCGCCGGCCCGTCCCCGGGCGGCAGCGGATAGAAGGCGGCCATCCACAGGCCGGACAGGGCTGCCAGCAGGCCCGCCGGCGCCAGGATCCGGCCGGCTGCCCGGTGCCAGCCGCGGCGGCCCCGCAGTGCCGGGAGGAACTGGAATGCCCCGAGCAGGCTGTAGGTGGTGACGCTGAGAATGTGGGTCACCACGGGCACGGGCGAGGCGAAGAACCGGGCGTTCTGGGCCGTGACGACGGCGCCGCCGGTAAGTTCCGTCAGCCGCGCCGCACCCGCGATCACCGGGATGAGGCTGAGCAGGATCAATCCGGCGGGCACGGGCCACTGGGGGCGGCGGCGGACGCGGGGCACGGGGGCGGTGCTGGCTCGTGTTGTCACGGCGTAGTCCTTGGCTGGGATGGCTGACGGCGGTGGTACATGAGCCGTGGTGTACGGCGTACACCTGATGCGGCCACGTTAGGTGTACGTCGTACACTTGTCAATAGGGAACCGTTAGGGAAGGGTGGCCGAATGACCCAGCAAGCGGAGCGCACGCGCCGGATCCCGTTGAGCCGTGACCGCGTGCTGGCTGCCGCCGTCGCGCTGGCCGATGAGGTGGGGATCGAGGCGCTGAGCATGCGCCGGCTGGCGCAGGAACTCGGCGTCGTGCCGATGGCGCTCTACAAGCACGTAGCCAGCAAGGAGGAACTCCTCGACGGCATGGTGGACGCCCTTGTCAGTGAGATCGATCCCCCCGTCCGCGATGCCGGCTGGAAGAATGCGGTGCGCCTGAGGGTGCTCTCGGCGCGGCGGGCACTCCTGGTGCACCGGTGGGGCCGGCAGGTCCTGGAATCGCGCACCAACAAGACGCCGGCGGTCCTTGGCTACATGGACTCGTTCATCGGCATGTTCCTGGCCGGCGGCTTCTCCGTGGACCTGACCCATCACGTCATGCATGCCCTCGGCAGCCGCATGTGGGGGTTCACCCAGGAGCTGTTCGACGACTCCGCCGGCGGGAGCGCGGAGGGGCCGGTCACCCTTCCGCCGGAGGCGCAGGCCGCCATGTCCCGGGAGATGGCCGCGCGGTACCCGAACCTCCTGAAGGTCGCCACGGCCTCCGCGCACAAGGACTCCGTGGTGGGACAGGGCTGCGACGACCAGTTCGAGTTCGAGTTCGCCCTCGATCTGCTCCTCGACGGCTTTGAGCGGCTTCACCGGCAGGGCTGGACGTCCACTCCAGAAGAGACCCCGACGCCGACGGCGTCCTAGCTGCCGCCTACTCCTCCAAGAACCGCAGCAGGTACGGGACCGTCGTCCGCATGGCCCTCAGGTCGCCACCGCTCGCAGCCAGCTCGCCCAGATAATCCCCATGCGTGCCGGGTACGATCATCAGCCGCGCCCCGGGAATGACGCGCGACATCCGCACGGCATGCTCGGGGCTCATGACGTCGCGGTCGGCGCTCAGGACCAAGGTGCGGGCCGTGATGCGGCGCAGGTCATCGTCCTGCCAGCCGGGGAATGTCAGGATCCTCTGGCGGTCCAGCTCGAACAGCCGCTCGAGGTGCCCGGGCTCCGGGTGGAGCTTGCGGTCCGCATCCTGAAGCGCCTCCGGCATCTCGCCGAGGGTGCCCTTCGCCATGCCATCCCAGAACTCGTCGCTGACCGCGTCCCGGCTGACGAACGTCGAGGCGGCTATCAGGCACCGCACAGACGCCGGATACCGCATCGCCAGCGCCAGCGCGGTGTGGCCCCCAGCGCTGAATCCGAGCACATCCACGGAGTCCACGTTGAGCTCGTCCAGCACGGCCTTGACGTCGTCGGCCGAGTTTTCGGCGGTCAGCGGACGGCCGGTCGCGGCGGTCCGGCCGTGCCCTTCTTCATCGACGGCGATCACTTGGAGGCTCTCGGCCAGCAGCGCCGGGATGAGGCCGGCATAGTTCGTCTCGATGGTCGAGCCTCCGCCGGGGATCAACAGCAGCGGGGGCTCGTCCGCCCGCGGGTGGCCGTGGACCTCGTAGTACATGCGGAGGTCGCCGTTGGTTCCGTATCCGTGCGTGAAAGTCACATGGCATGCTAACGCCGTACATAGCCGGCTGAATAGGGCCAAAGAGGACGACGGCGGGAGTTTCCCGCCGTCGTCCGCTTGCGTTGCAGCTCAGGCGTTGACGGACTCGGCGAGGATCGCGTCGACCTGGCCCAGCGCCTCCCTCATGCCCTCTTCCATGCCCATAGCGACAATCTTCTCCATCTGCTCCTCCGCCTCGAACATGGACAGGACGGTCATTCGGGTGCGGTCACCGATTGGCTCCAGCGTCACAACACCATGAATGGTGCCCATGTCCGCCACGGGCTCGCCGTTGTCGTCCGCGAAGCCGTCATCGAACTCCAGGCGGTGCGGGGCGTCGATGGTCACGAACCGCCACCAGCCGCGGGCCTTCTCCCCCTCGGGCCCCGTCATGAAGTAGCTGGCCTCGCCGCCGGGGACAAACTCGTGCTTCTCGAAGGTGGCCGGCCAGGTGGGAGGCCCCCACCAGCGCTCGAGCAGGCGCGGGTCTTCCCAGATTTGCCAGACGCGCCCAACTCCGGCGTCGAACTCGGCGACCACGGTGAGGCTGAGCGCCTCAAGATTCTTGACTGAACTGATAACCGTCATGACGAACCCTTCCTATCCTTCAGTTGTTCCTTCAGTTTTGTTGCTTTGTGTGTTTTTGGTTTGTCCGGTGCCTGTCTGTGTTTTGTCAGGTTCTGTGGTGGCTGTTTCGGCGAGAAGGTCTGCGATCCGGTCGGCCCGTTGCCGCCAGATGACCTCGTACTCGTCGAGCAGCCGGCGGGCCCGTTGCAGTCCGTCATGGTTCGCCCGCACAATCTGCTCCCTCCCGCGCTTCTCCTTGGAGACAAGGGAAGCGCGTTCCAGAACCGCCACATGCTTCTGGACGGCCGCGAAACTCATGGCGTAGAGGGCCGCGAGCCCGGAGACCGAGTACTCGCCCACTGTCACGCGGCGAACGATGTCCCGGCGGGTCGTATCGGCGAACGCCTGGAAGAGGCGGTCAAGTTCTTCGTCGCTGAGTTGGGCTCGGAGCTGATCTACAACCATTTGGTTGTAGAATAGTCCGGCCGCTCGGGGGTGTCAATGGGTGGTTTCCCGGGCGCGCATGCCCCCGCCGTCCTGGCTATCGCCGTTCGGCGATTGCTTTCACGCTCTTCACGAGGCTGTCCCACATGCCCTTCGAGTGCTCGGCTTCCTCGGCACTGGCGTTGTTGTCCTGCGAGAGCGTGAATTCTGTCCTGCCGGACTGGTCCTCGAGCGTCCAGGTCAGCGTGTGGTAGTTCTCCGGCGCGTCCGCCTGGCCGCTCAGCGGGCTGAAGTGCGTGACCACGAGCCGCCGGCCGGGCTCAAACTCCAGGACGCTGCCCCGGTCCTCGTACGGTTTACCGTCCCAAATGCCCCGCCACACGATGGGTCCGCCGACCGTCCAGTCCGTCGCGACATCAGTGCCGAACATGAACTCCTTGATGGCGGCGGGCTCGGTGAGCACGGACCATACGCGGCTTGCGGGCGCCTCGATGGTGATGGTCGACGTCGCCAGATACTTCCCAGTCATAGCCCTCCCTTTTCTCCCAGAATCGGCTTCTCTCAGAATCGGTCGGCGCCGGCAGCGCCCGGCACCGAGACTACTCCGCCGACCGGAATGCCGGTAGGCCGGTCTCCACCGCGATACCGCGTTCGGGCCGGGCCCCGGCGGCCGCCGTCCACTTTCCCGGCCGCCGCCAAGAAATGCTGACTACGCCGGGTAGATGGCGATGGCGGCGGCCTTAATGACAAAGTAGACGGTCATTCCGGGGGTGAGGCCGAGGTCGGCTGACGCGGCCGGGGTGATGTCGGCGGAGAGGCCGCCGGCATGGACGCGGATCTGATCGCCGTGCGGCTCGAGGTCCGTGATTTTCACCGGGAATGAGTTCCGCGGGCTGCCGTGCTCTTCGGTGAGGAAGACCGATACTGCCGACGGCGCAAAGACCGCCACGCCCTCCTGCCCGCGGCCGAGGGTGCCGTCCTGATGGCCCGCGACCACCATCCCCTGGGCGGTGGTGACTCCGGCGTCGCTGACCGTGCCGGCCACCAGGTTCAGCCCGGCGAGGCCCGCGGCGAACCGGCTGCGTGGTCTTTCGAGGACTTCGCGGGTGGGCCCCGCCTCGCTGATCCGGCCATCCTCAAGGACGATCACCCTGTCGGCCAGCATCAGGGCGTCCAGGATGTCGTGGGTGATGATGATGGCCCTGCGGCCGGCGAGGACGCGCTTGAGGAGCCGGCGGAGCAGCGGGGCCGCATGGATGTCGAGTGCGGCCATCGGTTCGTCGAGCAGCAGCAGCTCGGGGTCGGCGGCGAGGGCGCGGGCCACGGCCACGCGCTGGGCCTGGCCGCCGGAGAGCTGTCCGGGACGCCGCGAGGCGAGGTCCCCGGCGTCGACTTCGGCGAGCCAGTGCAGGGCCGTTTCCCGGGCCGCGGAGCTGGACGCGCCGGCGCTGCGGGGTCCGAACGCAACGTTGTCCAGGGCGCTCAGGTGGGGGAAAAGGAGGGCCTCCTGGGCCAGGAGTGCCGTGCCCCTGGTGTGCGGGGCACTCCAGACGTGCCTGTCGGCCGCTAGGTCGAACAGGACCCTGCCGCCGAGCACGGCCTTGCCCGCGTCGGGGCGTAGCAGCCCGGAGATGATCGAGAGAAGGGTCGATTTCCCGGCCCCGTTCGGGCCGAGGATGGCGATGGTCTCGGCCGGCCCGAGGCGGAGGGAAACCTCGAAGCCCCGTGCCGCGAGCGTCGCGTCCAGCTCAAAGGTCACCGGAATGCCCCTTCCGGTGCTACGCCGATGCGCGGGCGACGGTAGGAGAGCCCGACGACGGCCACAGCCACGGCGACCAGCAGGAGAGAGAGGGCGACGGCGGCGTCGGCGTCGGTTTCGCGTTGCAAATAGATCTCCAGGGGGAGGGTTCGGGTGACGCCCTGCAGGCTGCCGGCGAAGGTCAGGGTGGCACCGAATTCGCCCAGGCTGCGGGCGAAGGACAGGACGGCGCCGGCGGCCAGGCCGGGCAGCACGAGCGGGATGGTCACCCGCCGCAGCACAGTGCTCGGGCGTGCCCCGAGCGTGGCGGCGACCGCCTCGTATTTGTTGCCGGCGGTGCGCAGCGCGCCTTCGAGGCTGACCACCAGGAACGGCAGGGCGACGAAGGTCTGGGCGAGGACGACGGCGGTGGTGGAGAAGGCGATCTGGATGCCGGCCAGTTCGAGGCTTTTGCCCAGGAGCCCCTGGCGTCCGAAGGTGTAGAGCAGGGCGATGCCTCCCACCACGGGAGGCAGGACCAGGGGCAGCAGAACGAAGGCCCTGAGCAGCCGCTGGCCCGGGAACGGACTCCGGGCAAGCACGAGCGCCAGGGGCACACCGAGGACGATGCAGGCGGCGGTGCTCGCGGTCGACGTGCGCAGGCTCAGACCGAGGGCAGTCAGTGAGGATTCCGAGGTGATCAGCGGGATGAACTGCGGCCAGTTGACCTTGGCCACCATGGCCACCAGCGGCAGCAGGACGAAGACTGCCCCTGCCGCCGCGATGGCGTAAATCCATGGCGGGATGCCGGTGTACCCCGTGCCGCTGCGTCGGTTCATGGTGGCCTTTACGGGGTGCCGAATCCGGCGTCGCTCAGGACTTTCTTGCCCTCGCTGCCGGTGACTGTCGCGATGAAGGCAGCGGCCAGCTCCTTGTTCTGGCTCGTACCGACGGTGGCGATCGGGTAGGTGTTCACGGCCTGGTCCGACTCGGCGAAGGGGATGCCCCTGACCTTGTCGCCGGCGGTCTTGACGTCCGTGACATAGACCAGCCCGGCGTCGGCCTCACCGGAGGTGACCTTGCCCAGGACATCCGTGACGGAGGACTCCTCGCTGACCGGCGCCAGGGTGGTGCCGGTGGCTTTTTCGACGGTCTCGGTGGCGGCACCGCAGGGAACCTGGGGTGCGCAGACCACCAACTTCACACCCGGTTTGGCCAGGTCCGCAAAAGAGCCGATCGACGCCGGGTTGGACGGCGGGACCGCGATCTCCAGGACGTTTGTGGCGAAGTTGGCCGGGGCGCCGTCGATCAGTTTCGCGTCGGTCAGCTTGGTCATGTTCTTGGTGTCGGCGGACGCGAAGACGTCGGCCGGGGCGCCCTGGGTGATCTGCGTGACCAGATCCGAAGAGCCTGCAAAGTTCAGCGTGATTTTGGTGCCGGGGTTCTTCGCCTCGAAGTCGCCGGCCAGCTGGGTGAAGGTCGATTTCAGCGAGGCCGCGGCGAATACGGTGATCGCCCCGGAAAGTTTGGGGGTCCCGCTGGCACCGGCACCGGTGCTTGAGGCGGTTCCCGCTGCGCCGGGCGTGCCTGCTGCGCAGCCGGCCAGGGCCGCGGTCAGGGCGCCGGCGACCAGCAGGGCGGTGCCGAGTCTGCGGGGCATGCTCATATGACGCTCTTTCCGTGGGGCGTTTCGATGATGACCGTGGTGGCTTTGACGACGGCGGTGGCGACGGATCCGAGCTCCAGGCCCAGTTCCCGGACGGCTTCGCTGCTCATCAGGGACACGACGCGGAAGGGCCCGCACTGCAGCTCAACCTGGGCCATGACCTTGTCCGCGGTGATGCCCGTGACCAGGCCGACGAAGCGGTTGCGGGCTGAGCTGCCCACCCGGGTGGGGTCCTCGGGAAGCTGGGCCTGGTCGCGGGCGAGGTGGGCAAGTTCCAGGCCGTCGACGGCCAGGCGGCCGGAGTCATCCTTGACCGGGGTCAGGATCCCGTTCTCGGTCCAGCGCCGGACGGTGTCGTCACTGACCCCGAGAAAACGTGCTGCTTCTGATACGCGAATTTTCGGCATACCTCCATAATCTCCTATTTGCGGAAAATATGGGCATACTGATCCGCAAATCAGTAAACAAACCCTCCCTTGGGGGTCATCCGCGGTCTGGCGGGCACCGGTCGGCCCTCGCTGGACCGCTGCGCCTACGCTCCCTCGATTTCGGCGCCAACCCGGACCATAATCGGAGGTAACCAGTTTCTGCCGAGAGGAGCCGGCCGTGGCAACCACAGCCTTGCTGGCGGGGATAAAGTACGCGGCCGCCGCCCTCACGCTGGGGCTGGTTCTTCTGACCGGGACCGGATGCTCGTACGACAATCCAGCAGAGACCGCGAAGATCACACCAGCGACCAACGGGATCCACACCGTCGTCGGACCGATGGAGCTGTCGGACATGCTCATCCTCTCCCACGAAGCGGAACAGCCCGGACGAATCATGGGAACCGTGTTCAACAGGTCCTCAACGGACGCGGTGGTCACCATTTCAGTCGCTTCAGGGTCGAAGGTATCGATTCCGGTCAAGGCCAACGGCTACACCTCCCTGGCGCAGCCACCGGCCATGATGCTGGAGTCCACGGCGGGATCCCCCGGCTCCATGGTCACAGTCCGGGTAAGCGAAGACTCCACGGGCACGTCGGCCGATGTACAACTCCCGGTCCTCGACTCCACACTGCCCGAATATCAGTCCTACATGCCAGCGCCACCCGCATCCGGCACGCCATCAACCACGCAACCCGGGAGCACAGCTTCGCCGGGCACACCTGGGGCCAGCCCATCCACCAGCCCATCCTCTTCCAGCCCCAGCCCCACCCACTGATCCCGGCGTAGGAGCGGACAACAGGGCTTAATTCTCTGGCGCAGTCTCCGGCCGAGGGATTCACTGAACATATTCACTGAACTGCAGGGAACGTCTAGTGCAATATGCGGCGGAGGGAGCGTGATCCCTATGGGCGGACCGATCCGGCTGCTGGAATCGGGCAACTCTTACGCGGCGCCCACGGAAGCGAGCGCAGATCCGTCATGGAGCTGACCGTCCTCGTCCTCGTCACCGCCGTCCTGTTCGCGTGGGCGCTGGTTTCGGCGCGGCTGCAGCAGGCGGACCTGACCGCTCCTATTGTGTTCACCGCTGTCGGCGCAGCCCTTGCCTGGTCCGGGCTGGTCCATGGCCCCTCGCCCCTGAGGACTATCACCCCGCTTGTCGAAGTCACTCTGGTGTGGGTGCTCTTCTCGGACGCCGCCCGCCTGCCGCTCCAGCAGCTGCGCCGGGACGTGGGCCGCTATGTGCGGCTGCTGGGAGTCGGCCTGCCGCTGACGATTCTGTTCGGGTGGGCCCTGGCCGCCTGGTTCTTTCCCCAGTTCGGGCTGTGGCTGGCCCTCCTCGTCGGCGCTGCGCTGGCCCCCACCGACGCCGCACTCGGAATCCCCGTGGTGACGAATCCGGCGGTGCCGTCGCGCATCCGCCAGCTGATCACCGTAGAGAGCGGCCTCAACGACGGCATCGCAACCCCGGTCGTCATGTTGGCGATCGCCGGCGCGGCTGCCGCAGCAGGCCTGGAGAGCGCCCCCGGTCCCGGCAGCGCGGCCGTCGAGTTGCTCATTGGCGCCGGCGTCGGCGCAGCGGCCGGCGCCGCGGGCGGGTGGCTGCTGCAGCTGGGCCGCCGGCGCGGGACCGCAACCGAGGACTTCGCCGGCATCGGAGTGCTTGCCCTGAGCCTGCTCGCCTACACCGCCGCTCTTGCCGTGGGCGGCAACGGATTCGTCGCCGCGTTCTGCGCCGGGCTGGCGTTCGGCACCTGCGCCGGGGAACGGGCACCGGCCGAACTGGCCTTCGTCGAGCAGATGAGCGGCCTGGTGTCACTGCTCGTGTGGCTGGCCTTCGGAGCCATCACCGTGCCGATCATGCTGGCGCACGCCCTCCCCCTGACCATCGCGTATGCCGTGCTCAGCCTCACGGTGGTGCGTATGCTGCCGGTGGCGCTGGCCTTGATTGGTGCCGGCCTCGACCGGGCCACCGTGCTCTTCGTGGGGTGGTTCGGTCCACGGGGTCTGGCTTCCCTCGTGTTCGCGCTGCTGGCGCTGGAAGCCCTTGGATCAGTGTCCGATCAGGCTGTGGCCGTCATCTCGGCCACCGTACTGCTCAGCGTCCTGGCCCATGGATTCAGCGCCGCGCCGTTGGCCGCCCGCTACGGACGGGCCGCCGCGGCAGCGGGACCGGAGCCCGGCGGACCCGTGCCGGTCACTCCCGCTCCTGCCCGGGGCCTGAGCCTCAAGCACACGCTCTCTTCGCGTTTTCGGCCGAAGCGGGCCCGTCACTAGTCCGCACTGGACCGCCCGCACTAGGCCCGCGCGTCGGCGTCGGCGTCGTCGTTCGCGTCGCGCGGGTGTGATGAGTCTCACGCGCAATTTTTGCCATCTGGCTTGAGCCGCCCGCGCGGCGCTGTGCACTATGGAAAGGCAAGGCGGGCAACGCAGTTTCCCGCCGATGCAGCCCTGACATTCCCTCCGACGCTACGCGTCCGCAGTGAACGTCGGGCACCCATCCTGGTGGACGCAATGAGGCCAAACCGGTGAGCTCGCAGAGCTGCCCAAGGTCTCAGGCGTTCCTGGTTTGGCCCCACGGCGGCTCCGCATCGGTGCGGCAGCCGGACCTCCGGAATCATGAATGGAAGCACTGAACAATGACGTTTGAAACTGCCAACTCCGTAACCCACAAGCTCTGGGACCGCTCCACCATGCACCACGAGCTGGACGCCCTGATCCACGACCTCTCTGAGCGCCACAACACCGCCAAGAGCAACATCGCGGTCCACGCCAGCGGCCCGAACACCTTCACGCTGAGCCTGAACCACGGAGCCTAAAGCCCGGGTTCCAGGCAGCTAGCAATACCCAACGACGACGGCGGGAGGTGGCTCCCGCCGTCGTCGTTTGGTATGAGTCCCCGCAGGTCAACCGGCAGTCAAGGCGCCACGCATTTCGGTCTTCACCCGGTACATGTCCTGGTCGGCGGCCAAAGCAGGGCCTTGGCCAGTTCCTTGTGTTCTGCCGGATCAGCGTCGGCCCGAACTTCCGTTTCGGCCTGGCCAACGGACATGCCCAGCCGGAGCTCGCTCCCCGCGATGATGACGGCACCGGCTAAGCAGCTCCGGACACGCCCGGCTACGGCCTCAAGCTCCCCCGGATGCTCCAGCCAGGGGATCAGGACCACGAACTCGTCCCCGCTGTACCGCGTCACGGTGTCCGCGCCGCGCACGGCCCCCGAAAGCATCAGCGCCACGTGTTCCAGGACGTCGTCTCCGGCCGCGTGGCCCAGCGTGTCATTCACCTGCTTGAAGTTGTTGACGTCGCAAAAGAGCACGCCGACACGGTTCCCCTGTTCGCCGGCGCGGGCCAGGGCCGTCAGCAGGTTTTCCTCCAGGTGCCGCCGGTTCGGCAGGCCTGTCAGCGGGTCGTGGAACGCCCGATGGTGAGGTTCCTCCAAGAGCTTTGCGCGGTCCGCTTCCGCGTCCTCAAGTCGCCGGTGGGCGCTGGCCAGCTCGCGCTCATACCGGTGCCGCTCGGGGGCAGCGAAAAAGATCATCAGATCCCTCGGCTCCGTCCCGTCCACGGTCCGCGTGACCGACAGCAGGACCGGCCTCCGGTGCCCGTCCGGTCCCAAGAGTTCGATCGACAGTTCACCGAGGTGGCCGTCGCGTTCCAGCTTCGGTCCGGCATGCGTCCGGTATATCAGCCTGTCCCCGGCTGGCATGAGGTCCAGCAGCCGGGTGCCGTCGAGGCCGCCTGCAGGAACTCCAGTCCAGGCGCACATGGTGGCGTTCGCGGCCAGGATGGTGCCGTCGGTTCTGGCAACGATGTAGCCGGCAGGCGCCTGATTGAAGAGCTGCCCATAGTCGACGGCCGCGGTTACCGTCTGGGTCATGCCGGTTTCAGGTATTCGAGGATGGCGGCGGACGTTTCCGCCGGCGCGCTGCTTTGCGGGAAGTGGCCCGTGGCCGCAAGCCGGACCAGGGTGCTGTTGGCGAGCGCCCTGTGCAAGTACGTGCCGACGTGGTCCGGCGTGACGACGTCGTCGGTGCTTTGCAGGACCAGCACCGGAATGGTGACTTCGGCGAGCAGGTGCCGGACATCGGACAGGAACGCCACCCGGGCAAAGTCGCGCGCAACGCGGGGGCTGATCCGCCCGAAGCTGCCCTGGATTTCATGGTCCAGTTCGGGAGCGTGCGGTGTATTCATGTAGACCGGGGCCATCGACTCGGCCCAGACAACATAGTTGGCATCCAGGGATTCGAAGACGTCGTCAATGTCCTGCCGGGTGAACCCTCCCACGTAGCCGTCCTCGGGGTGGTCGAGGTAGCTGGGCGATGCCGTGACCAGGACCAGACGGCCCACCCTGCCCTCTTCGTCCCGGGCGGCCGCGCTGACGGCCATCATGGACCCGACGCTGTGGCCGATGAGGGTCGCATCCTGCAGGTCGAGTTCCCTGCAGAGTTCCATCAGGTCATCGACGTAGGCGTCCAAGTTTGAATAGGTGGCCGAATCGTAGGCGGACTGGTCGGAGCCGCCGGAGCCCACGTGGTCCAGCAGGACCACCCGGTAGCGGTCGGTGAACCAGGGCAGAATCTTGCCCCACATGCTCTGGTCGGTGCCGAACCCGTGCGCGAAAACAAGGACCGGGCCGTCTTCTGGCCCGTACACCTGAACGTTGTTTCGCGCTGCTGCACCAGACGCCATCCGCCAACCCACTCTTTTCAATTCCGACACACAGGACCGCCGATCGGGGCCGACGGCGGCAAATCCGAGTCTTCACCCGGGCCAATCCGTCCGGCAGTTACCGCTGGCGCCGCCCCGCGAAATGTCCCCATTACAACGATGTAATTCGAATACTTGGGTCCATCGTAGTCCCGGGGACCGCCCGGTAACTGATCGCTATCAGTGGTTCTGGTGACCAGTTCCGCGTGGACCAGATCCACCGAACGGCTGCGAGTCGTTCCTGGCTCGCAGATCAGCCCCGCCGGCGGCCGCGAGGCGATCGGCGGCACCGGGGTCGTGGGCGGGAAGAATGACCAGATCGGGATATGCGGCCCGGAGGGTGTTGATTGCCCGGGTGGTGGCCAGCAGGCCCTTCCTTTTGCCGATGCCGGGAATCCGTTCGCGGCGCAGAAGGTCTTCCGCATAGCTGACGTCCCCGACCATGAGCAGCGGCGGTTTACCCTCGCGGCGGACCAAGAGGGAGACCGATCCCGGAGTGTGACCCGGCGTCGGGACCAGAACCAGGGAGCCGTCGTCGAACAGGTCGTACGAGCTATCGAACGGCCCGATAGGCTCGCCTTGTCCCGAAGGGAATTGCAGCAGGCGCCAGGAAAGGCCTGGCAGGTCGATGTGGCGGCGCATTAAGCCCTGAAGGGCCGCGTCCGGACGGTTAAGTGATGCCCACTCGGCGGCCGAGGCGATGATCTCGGCATGCTTTAGTTCGCGCAGGCCGCCGATATGGTCTTGATGCAGGTGGGACAGGACGGCCCAGCGCACGTCGGCGATGTCGTAGCCGAGGCCTACCAGACGCTGGGTGAGCGTTTCCCGCCCGCCGATCTCGAAGCGCGCGAGCCTCCGGTAGAGGAAGCCGGGGATGCCGCCGGGGAAGTAGTTGGGGTCGGTGACGGATGCCCGGTCCTGGCCGGTGTCGAAAAGCACCAGCCCTTGCTCGTGTTCAATGACGTAGACGTTGATCGGGCGAGGACCTGACCAGTCCCGGGCGGTGAGCAGCCACCACAGCAGCGGGCTTCCGTCCGATTCAACGTGCTGTCTGCGGATTTCCACAATCCCTGTGCTCAGCAGTGATACCGCCCCGACCGGGTTTGGCATGCGACTCCCCTTCCGCAATCAGACGATGTGTCGTGTACGGACTTATCACAAAAAGCTCACATGGAGTAGAACCTGGTTGCTGTAGTCTCTTTCTTAGTAGACAGACTTGTTCGGTCTGGTGGTCCTCAGAGGCCTTATTCCGCTCAGCGACCGGGAGCATTGCTTCGAAAGTCTTGGAAGGCAGCCCCCGTGGAACCGTTCATCGAATCAATCACTCCCCCTTTGTCTATCGCCCAGGTCGATTCGACCGTATACGTAGAACCCGAGCCGGCCGCGCCCGGGTCCGAACGGGCGGCAGCTGACCTACTGGCCCTGCGCGAGTCGCTGCTGGCCGCGGTGATTACCCGTGTCGGCGAGGTCGAGGCCGCCGAATGGGCCCTTGATCAGGCCAAAGCCGCGTGCGACGTTCAGATCATTGCCGCCCTGTCGGCCGGAGTGCCGGCGGAGAAGGTCGTGGCGGCGGCAGGAGACCTGGCGTCGGCCCTGACCGGATTCGCCGAAGGCCGGGAACCGGTGCCGGCCGAAGGCTGATCCACTCCGCGTGGCCGCATCGCGCTCCGGGCGAAGCCGCGGGATAGTCATGATCTGCCCCTGTTCCCTACTGGAGGGCCAGCTCGTCGATCTTTCGTTCCAGCGCCGCTCGTTCGGCCGCATTCGTGCACAGCGCGACAGCCTGCTGCAGCGCTGACCGCGCCTCCCCGCGCCGGCCGAGCCTTCTCAGCAACTCGCCCCTGACCGCGGGCAGCAGGTGCGAGCCGTTGAGTTCGCCCCGGGCAGCGATCGCGTCGACCAGTTCCAGCCCGGCGGCCGGGCCCGACGCCATGGCCACCGCCACGGCGCGGTTCAGTTCGACCACCGACGACGGCGCCAGCCTTCCCAGGGCCTCGTACAGGATGACGATCCGCTGCCAGTCGGTTTCCGCAACGGACGGGGCCACCGCGTGGCATTCGGCGATGGAGGCCTGCAGCCCGTATGCGCCGAGCCCGCGGCCGGCAGCCACGGCCTTCGCCAGCGCGGCGCGGCCGCGCCGGATCGCCGACTGGTCCCACAACCGTCGGTCCTGATCCTCCAGAAGGACTGGCCGACCGGACGTATCGAGCCTCGCGGGGAAGCGCGCGGCAGTCAGTTCCATCAGCGCCAGCAGGCCGAACACCTCGGGTTCCGGCGCCAGCCGCGTGAGCACCCGGGCCAGGCGGCGCGCTTCGCCGGCCAGGTCCGTGCGCATCCAGGAGTCACCGCCGGACGCGAAGGAACCCTCCGTGAAGATTAGGTACACGACGTGGAGTACCGAGCCAAGCCGTTCTGGCACTTCGCGCGTTTCTGGCACAGCGAACGGCACGTGGTCCGCGGCCAGGGTCTTCTTGGCCCGGGTGATGCGTGCCTGGATGGTCGGTACCGGAACCAGGAACGCCTTCGCGATCTCGTCGGTGCCCATGCCGCCCACTACCCGCAGCGTCAGCGCGATCCGCGCTTCCTTGGACAACACCGGATGGCAGGAGATGAACATCAGCGCCAGCACGTCGTCGTCGATCGCGTCGGGGTCGAACAGGGAATCCGCGCCCGGTTCCGCCTCAGAGAGGTCGCGGGCCAGTTGGGCATACTTATCGTCCCGGGCGGCACGACGCCGGAAGGTGTCCACCGCGCGGCGTCGGCCGGTGGTCAGCAGCCAACCCACCGGCTGCGCGGGAATCCCGTTCACCGACCACGACACGAGGGCCTCGGCGAGCGCCTCCTGCGCCAGGTCTTCGGCCAACGGGAAATCACCTGTGTAGCGGGCAAGGGCGCCGACAATGCGGGCGGACTCCATGCGCCACACTGCTTCGACGGCGGCCCTTGCCTCGTTGCTGCTCACTGCCGGTTATGGGTTGACTGATTCTGGGTTGCCAGGTTCAGAGCTGGCCGGTCTGCTCACGCCACGCGCGTTCCTTCTGGATCCATTCATTATCCTGCGGGAACTCGTCGATGGCGGGCACACGGCGGATCTCGGTCTTGGTTCCCGCCGTGAGGGGAGCCCGTTTGGCCCACTCGATGGCTTCCTGCTTGGATGCGACATCGAGGATGTAGTAGCCGCCGAACAGTTCCTTGGTTTCGCCGTAGGGCCCGTCGGTGACCACCGGGGTTTCGCCGGTGAAGTCGACCACGACGCCCTCCTTCGGATCATCAAGGCCCTCGGCTGCCAGCAGGACTCCGGCGCGGATCAATTCGTCGTTGAATTTGCCCATGGTCTCGAGGATTTCGTTGAAGTCGGCTTTCTCAAGATTGGCGAACGATTCGTCGGTTCCGCGCATGATCAACATGTACTTTGCCATTTCAATCTCCTGGGTTTTGGAAGGTCGCCCTTCGACCTTCTCACCCACAGGTCGAACAGGGGGAGGGTCAATCGACACGGGCCGGGAAATTCATTTGGCGCAGCATCTGGCACCTGCCGACCGGCGACGGCGGCCGGCGGCGATCGGCAGCATTCAATCAAACCTCTTTGATCGATCTACCTAAATTGATACAATCGGGGTGTGAGCCACACCACATCTCCAGAGGCTCAGGCGGCAGCGTCGGGATTCCTCCGCCTGGCTGGACACCCCGTGCGGTGGCAGTTGCTGGGCGAGCTGGCACGCAGCGACCGGCAGGTGCGCGAGCTAACGGCACTGGTGGGTCAGAGGCAGAGCCTGACCTCCTACCATCTGGGCCAACTGCGCGCAGCCGGGCTGGTGACCATGCGGCGCAGCTCGGCCGACGGACGTGACACGTACTGCAGCCTCAACCTGGCGGCGTACCGCGAACGGCTTGCCGAATCCGGTGCGGCCCTTCACGCCGGCCTGCGGCTGGTCCCGACCGAGCTGCCACAGCTGGCCGAGGGTCTTGGCGGACCGCCGGGCCGGCCGCCCGCGCAGTCAGCCGTACGGGTGCTGTTCCTATGCACGGGCAACAGCAGCCGGTCCCAGATGGCCGAGGCAATCCTGGGGCGCCTGGGCGGCTCCCGGATCGAAGCCGCCAGCGCCGGCAGCCACCCCAAGGACCTGCACCCCAACGCCGTGCGCGTGATGCGTGAGCGTGGCATGGACATCAGCGGGGCCCGCTCCAAGCATCTGAGTGAGTTCGCCGAGCAGAGGTTCGACTACGTGATCAGCCTTTGTGACCGCGTACGGGAAGTGTGCCCGGACTTCCCGGGGGCGCCGGCGATGGTGCATTGGAGCATCCCCGATCCGGCGGCCGAAGCAGCCGGTCAGGACAGCCACCCGGCGTTTGTTCGCACGGCTGAGGAACTGAACACGCGGATCCAGTTCCTGCTTTACGCAATCGAATACTCCCAAACGAGTTCGGAAAGGAGCTAGAAATGCCCAACGACCTTACGGAGCTGGTCAGCGTCCGATACATGGTGGACGACGTCGCTGCGGCGACCGACTTCTACACAAAGCACCTCGGGTTCACCCTCCGGATGAGCGCCGCTCCGGCGTTCGCCGACGTCACCCGCGGCCGGCTGAGGCTCCTCCTGAGCGGGCCGAGCAGTTCGGCAGGCCGCCCCATGCCGGACGGCACGGTCCCCGCGCCGGGGGGATGGAACCGCATCCACCTCATCGTGAGCGATATCGCGGCCGAAGTGCACCGGCTGCGCGCCGCCGGCCTCACGTTCCGAAACGACATCGTCACCGGCCCAGGCGGACAGCAGATCCTGCTGGAAGATCCGTCCGGCAATGTGGTCGAGTTATTCCAGCCCGCCGGCCACTAGCGCGCAGTTACACACAGAGCGGCCGACGGCGATGTCCCCACCGGCGGGCGGCACGACGGCGGCAGCTACTGGACGCTCAGCCGGACCCGAACCGCCGCGTGGTGGCATGATGGGCGCATGAGCCGAGTCACGTGCGATCTGACCATCTCCCTCGACGGATTCCTCGCCGGCCCGAACCAAAGCATGGCGGACCCCCTGGGCGAGGGCGGAGAGCTCCTGCACAGGTGGCAGTTCGAAGAACCCGAGTCCAACGCAGCCGAACTCGAAGGCATCCTCGCGGCCGGCGCCTACATCATGGGACGGAACATGTTCGCAGGCCCCGGGCCGTGGGACGAGCAATGGCGGGGCTGGTGGGGTGAGGAACCGCCCTATCACGCACCCGTGTTCGTCCTCACCCATCACCCACGCGAGCCCCTGGAGATGCAGGGCGGCACCACGTTCAACTTCGTGACCGATGGGATCGAATCGGCTCTGGCGCAGGCGCGGCAGGCCGCCGGCAGCAAGGACGTGGCCATTGCCGGCGGGGCGCAGACGGCCCGCCACTACCTGTCGGCGGGGCTGATCGACGAGCTGCGGATCCACATCGCGCCCATCGTCCTGGGAGCGGGCGAGCGGCTGCTGGACGGCGTCGCGAATCTCCAGCTTGAGCCGACGGAAGTAAGCGGCACCCGCCTCGTCACCCACGTGCGCTATCGGGTAATCCGCTGAAAAGCTGACGGTCAATCGTCGTATGCAGCTCGGAACGGAACACCCGGACCGACACCACGGAAAACACGGCCCCTTCGAATACGATCTTGTGATGCCTCTCCTTATCGCTCCGGATGCCCGGTACCACTCCTCCTGGTTGGAAGGATCCGCAGAATTTGACGGCGCCCACCGGGACGGCGGGGGCGCGGAGGACTGGCCCCTGGAAGAACTCAAAGATGCCCAGTCGTTCCGCCGCTTTGTCGACGCCCTCCTCAACGATGCTTTGCCCGAGAGCCCGCGGAAGCCGGGGTACGTGCCCTGCACGTATTTGTGGATCGTGGAGGGTGACACGTTCCTTGGCTCACTTGCCATCAGGCACGAGCTGAACGATTTCCTCCTCAACGAAGGCGGGCACATCGGCTACAGCGTGAGGCCCTCCGCCAGGCGTCGCGGCCACGCAGCGAGGGCGCTGGCTGATGCGTTGCCGATTGCCCGAAAACTGGGAATCCCCCGGGTTCTTCTCACCTGCGATGAGGATAACGCCGGCTCCCGGGCGACCATCGAAAAGAACGGCGGCGTCTACGAGGACACCCGCAACGGCAAACGCCGCTACTGGGTCGACACCGTCTGACCGGCGGCGGAGCAGCTTGTGAACGAAAAGCTCCAACGGCCCGCTCGCGTAGCCTAGGGATCAATGAACCCTTTTGGACTGCCGGCCCACCAGCTCGCCGCATTCGCCCGCCCGGTACTGCAATACCTTCCTGCCGGGTACGAGGCCGACGACGCAGCGCAAGCCGAGATCGACGACGTCGGGTCCCTCGCCGCTCTTGCGTCACCGGACGTCGTGGCGGCCAGGATCGGCCGGTTGGGAGTCAGCGTCAGCGCCTGGGACATGACCGAGCGGCTACTGGAAGCTAGCGACGACCGGACGGTCGTTTCAGGCCTAAGGTACCTCAACCTCGACCCGGCCTTCCCGTTCGTGGCGGTCAAAACGACTGCCCGGGTGAACGACGCTGAGGCTGTGGATGCACTCGCCGCCCAAGTGGCGGAGGCCTACCGCGGCGTCCGAGTGCGTGGCTTCACATTCTGGGAGCAGCCTGGCCTCAAGCTCTCCTCCGCGGAAAACTGGGCAACAGTCATGGCCGGGTCCGTGGACATGGCAGCAAGGGCTGACGGGCGGGACCTGACCGGGACTCTGACGATCTCCTGGCCAGTAGCGGCGACTGACGTATTCGCCGATTACCAGCGCGAACATCAAGCGTGGCGGGCGGATGCCCCGGAGCTTAGCTCGTTTGTTTCAGAGTCCGGCCAGGAGGGACTCCAAGAAGCCGCGGACCAGGGCTTGTTGATGTCGCTGCGGGACGACCTCGGCTTTGCGGGATTGGCGGCTGCCACAATGTCACCGCTCTTTGGCCGCCGTGCCGTCTGCATGTTGGACGTGTTCCTGACGGAACGTTTGCGCGGCCGGGGCCTGGCTCCGGCGATGCAATCCGTGTTCTTGGCCGGTCAACGCTCGGGGGCGGACACCGTCTGGGGCCACATCCACGCGGAAAACCTGCCCTCGCTGCGCACGGCGCAGAAGCTGGGCCGCCGCCCGGTCCAGCAGGAGTACTTCGTCAGCCTGTCCGCATACTGAAATTTCCGCCCCGCAGGTTTGGGATAGGTGCAACTCCGCCAGGTCGGTCTTTTGTCGGCCCGTCCGGCTACACTGAATATATCGAACATATATTCGAATAAAGGTGTGTTGTGGGCGTTGTTGTCGGTCCCCGCGTGATAGATGCGGGCATGTCGTTGTTGTCGGTGCTGATCTCTCCGGTCCCTGTCGCGGCCGGGTATCCCTCGCCGGCGCAGGACTACTTTGATGGCCGGATCGACCTGAATGAGCACCTGATCAAGGACATCACCAGCACCTACGTCGTGCGCGTGTCCGGGGACTCGATGGAAGGCGCCGGCATCAGCGACGGTGATGAACTGATCGTGAACCGCGCCCTGGAACCCAAGGACGGGTCCGTGGTCATCGCGGTTCTGGACGGGGAGCTGACCATCAAGCGGCTGCGGATCACGGGAAGCGGGGTCGTGCTGCAGGCGGAGAATCCGGCGTACCCGGACATCCGGGTCCCGTCCGTCTCGGACCTGGTCATCTGGGGCGTCGCGACCCGCTGTCTGCACCATGTTTGAGGCAAGCCATGTCTAAACCCGCCACAATGCGGCAGATGCCGCAGATCGCGCACGTGGACGTGAACTGCTTCTACGCCTCGGCCGAGCGGGCCTTCGACCCGTCCCTGGAAGGCAAGCCCGTCGTTGTCCTGTCCAACAACGACGGCTGCGCAGTCACCCGGTCCCCCGAGGCCAAGGCCCTCGGCATCCCCCTGGGCGAGCCCTGGTTCAAACTCGCCCCGCGGGCCAGGGAATGGGGACTGGTGGCCCTGTCCAGCAACTACGAGCTGTACGGGGACATCAGCGCCCGGGTGATGGAGCTGCTGGGCCGGTACTCGGCCTGGCTGGAGGTCTACAGCATCGACGAGGCCTTCCTCGGCGTCAAAGGCACCCCGGAAGAACTCCTGGACCTGGGCCGGACCACCAAGGCAGCCGTGCGGCGCAACGTCGGGGTACCGGTCTGCGTCGGGATCGCCGGGACCAAGACGCTGGCGAAACTGGCCAACAAATGGGCCAAGAACAACCCGGCCTTCGACGGCGTCTGCCACTGGGACTCCGTGCCCGCCGCCGACCGGGAATCACTGATGCGCCGCCTGTCGGTGATTGAGATCTGGGGCGTCGCCAGCCGGCTGACCAAACGCCTCAACGGCCTGGGCATCCATTCCATCCTTGACTTGTCCCGGGCCGATCCGGTCATGATCCGGGACCGCTTCTCCGTGGTCATGATGCGCACCGTCCTGGAACTGCAGGGCACCCCCTGCATCCCGATGGAGGAGGAACGGATCGGCCGGGACCAGCTCATCTTCTCCCGCTCCTTCGCCACCCCCATCACCACCGCGGCAGGGATGCGGCAGGTCATGAGCGTTTACGGCCAGCAGGCCTCGGCGCGGCTGGCCAAACACGGACTGCAGGCCAAGGTGCTCACCGCGTTCGCCGGCACCTCACACTTCAACCCGAAAGACACGTCCTACCCCTCGGTCTGCGTGCCGCTGCCGATGCCCACCGCGGACCCGGTCCTGCTGACAAGGGCTGCCCACGCGTTCCTCCCCCACATCAACGAGGGCATCCGGTACGCCAGGGCCGGCATCATGGTCACCGACCTCCGGCCCACCGGCAACCAGGCACCCCTGAGCCTGTTCGAAAACCCGCACGAGGAACGCCACGTCGGCACCCTCCTGGAAGACGTGACCCGCCGCTACGGGCGCGGCTCCATCGGCCTCGGCCACGCCGGAATTCGGGGAGGACCGGACTGGACCATGAAACGGGACATGCTCTCCCCCCGCTACACCACCCACTGGGACGAACTCCCCCTCGTCAAAGCCGCCTGAACCCAACACACACCCGCGCCACCGCACCAAGAAAGAACTCCCCCATGACCCTTGCACCCGAAGCCCCCACCCACACCCGCGTCCTGCAGGTCCGGACCGATCCGGCAGGCAAACCCCTTGCCATCCGGCACGGCGGACGGATCTGGCTTGTCGATCCCGGCACGGAGTCCCAGCATTGGTTCGGAGCGGACACCCGGCGCACTGCCGTCGCGGGCAGCGGCAGCCCGGTCAGCGTCGAATACTGGCGCGTGCAGGTCCGTCTCGGCTCGACGTCGGCGCTGCGGACCTTCACGCTGCGCCGTGAACCGCTCTCCACCCAATGGCTGCTGGAAAACATCAGCGACTAGGCCGCGGCGATAATGAACCCCCAGCCGATCGGCGATCAGACATGGGAAAGGATCCGGGCAGAATTTACGCTGCCGGCCCTGGAACAGGTCCACCGCCGCCTCTCCGAGCTCATGGAGGACCCTGAACCGGTGATGCAGCAGCTCGTGCGCGTCTTCATCGACGACGGCACCTTCTGCCCGGGATTCCAGTTCCTCCCCGGCGGGCAACTCCGCCCGTCGGTAATTGAGCTCTTTCAGCGTGCACTGGAGCTGCAGATTCCGCACAACTACTTCACGGTCTGGATGGTCACCCCGTCCAGGGACCTTGCCGGGGCCCGCCCGGTCGACCGCCTGAAAGGCGAGCCCGCTCCCCTGCTGCGCGCGCTGGAATCCTACCGCTGGCGCTAGAACTGATGTCATCCAAGACAGATCCTTCAACGAACGCGACAATTGCAGCGCTCTTTCCGTGTCACAATGCGTGCTTCTGCGGTGTCCTATGTTCGAAGGTCCGATTAGCGATGGGAGTCTGCAGTGTCAGCACGTTGTCAGGTGGTTATTATCGGCGCCGGATATGCCGGCGTCATGGCCGCAAACAGGCTTGCCGGAAATCAGAGGTTGTCCGAATCCATAAGAGTTATCGTCCTCAACCCGGTTGCCGATTTTGTCGAACGAATCCGCCTTCACGAGGTCGCGGCCGGAAGCCGAGAATCCGCATCGGTGCCGATGCGGTCACTCCTGCACGAGCGTGCGGAACTGATCGAAAGCACGGCGTCGCGTATTGATACCGAACATCGCAAAGTGCACCTATCAGGCGGCCACGCCGCGCTCGACTACGATATTTTGCTGTATTCAGTAGGCAGCACCCAGGCGCCGGACAAGATTCCGGCGGGCGCTTACGCTCTGAAAGATCCCGAGGACGCAAACCGCTTACGGGCCCGGCTTTCGCAGCTGGATCCAGGCTCAACCGTCAGCATCATCGGAGCTGGCCTGACCGGTATCGAGGTTACTGCCGAAATCGCGGAAAAGTATCCCCAGCTACGGGTACATCTCATTTCCCGCGGAGCCATTGCCGACAGCCTTTCCGGCTCCGGCCGACACGCGGTAATGAAACGGCTTTCAGGGCTCGGCGTCGAAATGATAGAGAATACCGATGTGCAAAGGTGCCACGATTCCTCAGTCATAACGTCGGGTGGTGACACCTTGCGATCTGACTGCACGATCTGGACCGCAGGATTCAGCGCACCGGACCTCGCACGTGACAGCGGACTGCCAACCGATGCCCTCGGGCGGCTCATGGTCGACGAGTCACTGTCGTGCCCGCAGTTCCCCGACATCTTCGGTGCGGGCGATGCCATACAAGCCGCCCACACGGTCGCGGGTCACCTGCGCATGAGCTGCGCGACGGCCCTACCGCTTGGTGCTCACGCGGCCGACAGCATCATAGCCCGCCTCGATAAACGAGCTCCGGCCCCGCTTTCGGTGGGATACATGCTCAGGTGCATCAGCCTGGGACGTAAGTCAGGACTCGTTCAGACCGTGCATGCCGACGACCAGCCGCGCCGGTTCGTCCTTCGGGGTCGTCTCGCGGCAACGGCGAAAGCGCAGATGTGCCAAATGACGCTTTCCTGGATCAGAGGCGAGCTTCGTCGGAGCGGTTCGTACAGCTGGCCCAAGGGCCCCCGGCCGGCAGAAGCCAAGTAAGGCCGTGGGAACCGCGGGAGTTTTCGAGGAACACCGTTCCCTGCTTTTCACCATTGCCTACGAAATCACGGGAACAGTTACGGATGCCGAGGACGTCGTTCAGGAGAGCTTTCTGAGATGGTCCGGTGTTGATGCAGAAGCTGTCCAAAATCCGCGAGCCTACTTGGCTAAAACCGTGACGCGTCAAGCGTTGAACTCCCTTAGGGCAGCTCAACGCCGCCGGGAAGACTACATTGGTCCGTGGCTCCCGGAGCCTGTGGTCACGGCCCCGGATGTCGCTGAGAATGCTGTACTGAGTGAATCACTGTCTTTTGCGATGCTCGTAGTGCTCGAGACCCTGTCCCCCGATGAGCGGGCAGTTTTCGTCCTCCGCGAGGTTTTCGATTTCCCATACGCGGAGATCGCCGAAGCCACAGACAAGTCGCTTGCGGCCGTCCGTCAAATAGCAAGCCGGGCAAAGGCGCACGTGCGCGCGCGGCAACCGCGCTTTGAGGTGGATGCACGACAGCGACGAGCAGTCGCTGACCGGTTCCTGACGGCTCTACTCGGGGGCGATATGCAGTCCCTCATGGATGTCCTCGCCCCCGGAGCAGTCCTCCTCTCCGATGGAGGCGGAAAAGTTACAGCGGCCCGCAAACCCGTTATGGGCGCGGACAACATCGCGCGATTCCTCACCGGCATCGCCAAAAACCCCGTCCCTGATATGCGGGTGGAATCGTCATCTTTGAACGGGATGCCGGCCCTCATCATCTACAGCGGAGACAGGGTTGACCTCGCGGCCCTTATCGAATCAAGCAACGAACAAGTTACGGGCATCTACCTCGTACGAAATCCGGACAAACTCGGCGCGGCCACCAAGGCGCCCAGCTTCCGCACGCTCTTCACCCCCGAGCAGGGCTCGCAGAACCTTGGAGGCGCCGTCGCTGCGCCTCATCCCGCGCCTTTCATTGGCGAGGGCTAATGACGCTCGGACCCATGCATCGTGAAATTGAACGCTTCACAAAGTCAGCACACCATCTAGATGCAGTGAGCGCCTACGCATCCTTGTCGCTGCGTGAATGCATCAGCAACGCTCTCTCGTGGCAGCCCACCTGGCTGAAGCTCCTGTTCCTCGCCCGTGGAGGGCTTGCCCGCCTAATGCGCCTCGAGCACCCTTCAAGCCGGCCAAGTCGCTCCCTCCGGCCGGAGGAGATCAGCTTCCACCCTGGTGACAGACTCGCCTTCTTCACTGTTTCGGCCGGCAAGGAAGACGCATTCTTAGTGCTCACGGCCGAGGACACGCATCTGGTCGGCCATTTAATCGTCGAAGTAGACCCGACGGATACGGGAACCGAGCACAGATTTCGGATCATCACTGCCGTCCACTACCGCCGTTGGACGGGGTTGCTTTATTACAACATCATCCGACCTTTCCACCACATCGTCATGCATCGCATGATCGCCGCAGCAAGCAGACCCGTCGAACCCGTCCGGTGAGCGGCATCCGAACAAATGATTCACAAGCGACTGTTTGTGAGGCCGCTGTCGGCCCGTGAGCGTCTATGGGCACAGCCATAAGCAGAGGGCCCCACCGGCTGGTATTTGAATCAAGGTCCTCTGTACCAACAGGCGATCCACGGATTGTCCTGGTGGTGCAGGATGGGCCCATGGACTTATTCGAATCTGAACTTCGCGTCATTGAAGCGGCAGAGGAACTGGCCGCGACTCTCGGCGCTGACGACAACCACACAGTTGCGGCTGCTGCCATGGATACCAGCGGGGTCATTCACAGGGCTGTGAACGTTTACCACTTCACCGGTGGGCCGTGTGCTGAATTTGTTGTGATGGGCGTAGCTGCAACAGCTGGTGCTGGGCCGCTTGTCACCATGGCCGCTGCTGGCGATGGCGGGCGTGGACTCATCCCTCCTTGCGGAAGGTGCCGTCAGGCGATGTTAGATCTTCATCCAGACGTCATGGTCGCCGTGCCTGGCGAGTGGAAGCCTCAGCTTCGGCCTATCCGTAAGCTTCTTCCCGATACCTTCTTTCATCCGGAGGCTAACGCTCGGCGAATGTTGAGGTTCAACAAGAGCTACTACGGGGATGTGGCCAGTGGCGTCAAAACGACCACCATTCGATATGACGATCCAGTAGCTGTCGGACCCGCGTTGTTCATGTTCGAAGACGATGAGGAGCATCGCACCCTGGAAGGGGCTGTGACGGCAGTAGAACACTACCGACTTGACCAGCTAACGCCTGAGCAAGCGCGCCTTGCCCCAGAGGCTTCCCTCGCCGGGCTCCGGCAGGGGCTGCAGAGGCACTACCCTGATATGCCAGCTGAGGCCCACGTCTCGGTCGTGACATTTGTTCTGGAGTCCTAAGTAGGCACGCACTTGCCGCGCACCTCAAGACGGGGCCGCGGGGTCACAAATTGAATTCGCTCCTGGGCGGAGAATAGTCCGCTGGCTCTCTCGCTTGATCTAGATCTTCGAGATCTGTTCGGCGAGTTGTCCGGGCTGGCTGATGAACGGTGAATGACTCGACTCGAGGTTGACTGTATTGCTGCACCGACGGGCCATGCGTTCTTGGAGCTCTGGGCTGAGGGCTTTGTCCTGCTCGCATCTGAGGTAGGTACTCTCGACGCTCTGCCAGGCGACGCGGCTGGGTACCCCGCGGCCATGACCGGGCTGCTGCGGCACGAGCAACCCCGTTGCCCAGTCGCTGTCCGCTTCGGTGCAATCTGCGTACAAGACGTCTCGAGCCCGCCCCGGCTGAATGCTGGTCGTCCCGTCCTCGTTGTGCCGCGGTGCAAACGAGGCACGTGGACAGCGACCCCGTACCCGCGCAGGTCGTGCGCCAACCGGTCGAAGTGCGCTGGCTGATGCCACAACCCGTGAACGAGGACGACCTCGGTCTGCTGTCTCATCCACACAGCCTACGTTTGGCAGCTGTTTGATATGTCAACTATTTGTGGATCCGCCAGGACGGCCATTTCCGGCCCCACGAGATGGTTTGGCCGACGAGTTGTCGTGCGATGGTGTGGGCGTGGCATCTGGGTATTGGTGTGCACGTTGTGAGGATGGAGGTTATGTCTGATTGCTTTCCCATAGTGTTTGTTCATGGCCTGTTCGGTCCGTTTGCAGAACAGGAGACTTTCGCCCAGCTTGATCCGGCCCTGTGCACCGCCCCGGATCTCAACGGGTACGGTCCCGGCCCCGATCGACCAGTCACATTGGCCGGGCAGGTCGCGTCACTGCGCGCGCACGTCGAGAAAGAACACGGGGACGGACCCGTCCACCTCGTCGGGCACTCCATTGGGAGCGTGTACGCATTCATGTTGGCGAATCAATCGCCTTGGCTGGTCGCCTCCGTCACCTCCGTCGAAGGCAACTTTTCGCTCGCCGATGCGTTCTGGTCAAGGTCCATCGCTGCCATGTCCGAGGACGAAGCCCGGTTGTCGATCGAATCGCGGCTCTCTGATCCACTCGGACTCCTGACCGGTGACGATATCCCGGTCACCGATGAAAATCTGGCACGGGCCCGCGAAGCCCTTGCTTATCAGCCGTGGCGAACGGTTTGGGAATCGGCGAAGGCTATCGTCGGTGCCACTTCCGGACCGGACTATGAGGGGCTGCTCCGAAGCGTCTTTGCGTCCAGGCCGGTTCATCTGATCGCCGGACAACGGTCATCGGAATATTGGCACGTTCCCGACTGGGCCCGCGAACAAGCTGCCACGTTCACGACACTGGCTGGTGCAGGGCACTGCATGATGCTTGAGCAACCGGCACCTTTTGGCAGAGCCCTGGCAGCAGCGCTCGAAGCTGTAACCCACTGGAGTTCGGATTGCGGTCGAGCACGAAATTCGCGAATCTGGACGGCGTAGGATTACCGGAATGAGCGACCCCGAGGACTCCGCCGAACCGCTGCAAAAGCTGCCAGCCGGCATGTCAAGGAGATACGCCGAGTACAAACCAGCGCCCTCGGGTGTTGCAGCACCCCCGCCAACCAATGTGGGCGGATATGACGAACTCCTCAACTATTTCCAAGAACGAGGTCAGGCACTGCCGCGGAAGGCAGAGAGCCTTGCCGCTATTGACCGCGCCATCAACGCCGCTGGCGATGAAGGATTTCCGGCAGAGCTTGCCCGCCCTATCGGGATGTTCTACGGAGACGTCCTCACGCACACCATTCCTGGGGCCCACTGGGAGGTGGTCGAGGAGGGATATCCTCGGGTTCATATCACCAGAAGCGCCGCCGTAGACGTCGTCCGAGTCGCGCTGGGGCGCCTTGCAATCGCGGAGCCCACACTCGAGCAGAACTTTGCCCACGTCCTCGAAGTGGTCCGGCGAGAGCCGTAGAACGAAACGAGCAGTTGACTCTCTTTCTCTCTCCACAACGGCCACAGGCAGAATCCAGTCTCGGTGGACCACTGCTCACGCGGCTGGGTTTGCCGGGGTAGGCTTCGAACTACTAGCGGCGCCACGGGATGTCAGAGGAATTGATGAAGCGATCGGCTGAGCCTGTCTTCCTTCTGCTGCACACCCATGTGCATCCCGATCTGTTCGCAGGCCGGAGCACTAGCTTTATCGGAGTCTTCTGCTCCGAGGCTAAGGCCTCAAATTCATTGAGAAGCCATGCCCTGCTTGAAGGTTTCAAAGATTGTCCGGAAGGTTTCGCTATTCACCGGATCGAGCTGGACAGCCTTCTGGCCGACCCAATCGAGATGTGGGAGTAGGCGGTGACTCGAGTCTTTAGCCTATTCAGGGTCCAGCAAGACGACCAGATCGAATTAGGGAACCCCACTCGCCTCCTGGGCTTCTTTTCCACTGAGGAACTCGCGCAAAGGGCCCTCGAAGCCGTTCACCGGCAAGACCCGCAGGCTGTGGGTGAATTAGAGGTTAACCCCCACGACTTGGATTCTGAAGGATGGAATGACGGCTTCGTAACTGAGTATCCGGATTCGCACTAGATCCCCGGGGAAGATACGCAGCCATCTGAAGGCGGCCGGTCAACGTTCCCCAGCGGACGCTAAAGGTTCCGGGGCGTCTGCCTAGACTAGGCCGATCCCTGCTTCAGCGGGGCTACGAGAATGGCAGGCCGCGGACGAACTTTCACGAGGCTCGAAAATTGGAGCAGTAACGAACGTGGGGGTGGTGTTGCGACGATCGTTAGAATCCACCCCGTCACCCCGGTCCTGAATCAGGACTGCCATATTAACGCGTAGTACCCGGGTACCGGTTGTGCCGGTTCGGGAATGTACATGTAACAGGCAATCCGTAGCGTGAAGAGCAAGGCAGGGCGCACACACTGTGATAGCCCCGCACGTCCACACGGAATCGAGACCCACTCACGGCCACCGAGACTGACGTCAGGACGAAGCGGCTTCGATGATCTTCTCGTCGCCCTCGTTCACGGCCTTGACCACGGCGTCGTAGTCACCACTTTCGATGGCCTTGTTGACCTTCTTGGTGGCCTTGGCGACCGCCTTGTCGACGCGGTCGAGGTAGAGATCGTCGACGACGGCAACGATCGCCGAGGAGCCCGGCGGCAGCCACTCCTCCGCGTCGACGCCGATGGACTTCTCCTCGTGACGCTTCGCGATGGCACCAACACCCGCGCCGATCCCGGCACCGATCACGCCGGACAGCAGGAGCGGCGGAGCGAACAGTCCGACCACCAGCCCGCCGATGGCGCCGGCCTTGGTGCCGCCGGCGACCAGTCCGCCCCCGTGCTCCTTGACCTCGGTCTTGCCCGAGGCGTCACGCGACAGGACGACCGCTGCCGCCACGGCCGCGTCGTCCAGGCTCTTGATCGCCTTGAAATCCTCTGCCGCCGAGCCCGCGTCGCCGTACGACGCCACGAACAAGATGTAGTTGTGATCTGACATGGTGTAGCCTCCATCGGTTCCGGCCGGCGTAGCGGCCACTCCGCTTCTTATTCGACGCCATGGGTCCGGACGGTGCTGGACACAACCGAATCCCGACGGCGGGCGGCCTGTCCCGCCCAGACCGGGGCGGTACGCACACCGGTCGTCGCATAGGTCCAACCCTTGCCCCGACAGGTGCGCACCGGCAGGGCCTTAAGACACTGCTTCGATGCCGCGAAGGAACCGGCGGCCGCGATGAACTCGCGGCCGCCGGCAGTTATCGGGTGCGCCCCGGGCTCAACGCACCGACTTCCGCTCGTAGATCGCCGTCGACCAGGCGTACCCGGCGACCACAATCACGACGCACCATCCGACCGCGAGGACAGGGCTCCAGCCGAGCGGGGTGCCGAGCAGCAGCCCGCGGATGGCCTCGATGAACGGCGTGAACGGCTGGTACTGCGCGAACCACTGCAGCCACTCCGGCATCGACTCGGTCGGCACGAAGCCGCTGCTGAGGAAGGGCAGGAAGGTCAGGAGGAGAGGCCAATTGCTGGCTGTCTCGACCGACTTCGCCTGCATGCCCATGGCGACCCCGAGCCAGCTGATCGCGTACGCGATGAGCACGAGCAGACCGGCGGCGGCGATCCATTCGATCAACCCGGCCGTCGGGCGGAAGCCGATCAGCACACCGACGCCGAGCACCAGCGCGACGGCGATGATCGCCTGGATGGTGTTGCCCAGCACGTGCCCGGCGAGCACCGCAGCCCGCGAGATCGCCATTGTGCGGAACCGCGCCGTGATGCCCTCGGTCATGTCCATCGCGACCGTCGTAGCGGTGCCGCCGGCGCTGCCGGCGATGGTCAACAGCAGGATGCCCGGCATGATGTACGCGAGATACGCTTCCCGCCCGCCGGCCGGATCCGCACCGGGCAGGCCCGCCCCGAGTGTGCCGCCGAACACGAACACGAAGAACAGCAGGAGCACCACCGGCCCCACGATGGTGAACACCGACAGGCCCGGGTAGCGCACCATGTGCAGCAGGTTGCGGTGCAGCATCGTGATCGAGTCGGCGACGACGTGCGACCGTCGGCTGGTGCCCGGGGCCGTCTTGCGCTGGGCGGTGATGGTGGTCATGACGCGGTTCCCTTCGTGTCTGCCCGGCCGGTGAGCGCGAAGAACACGTCATCGAGGTCCGGGGTGTTGATGCTGAGGTCCTCGACCTCGACGTCGGCCGCATCGAGGCGGTCCAGCACGGTGCGCAGCACGCTGACCCCGCCGTCGCTCGGCACGGTGAGCGCAAGCCCGGCGTCGTCGCGGGCGGACTCGACGAGCAGGCCGGAGGCGGCGTCGAGCGCCGCGGCGTCCGCGAACCGGAGCCGGATGTGCCCGCCGGGCACGAGGCGCTTGAGCTCGTCCGGTGTCCCCTCGGCGACGATGCGGCCGCCGTCGAGCACTGCGATGCGGTCCGCGAGTTCGTCCGCTTCCTCGAGATGCTGGGTGGTGAGCAGGACAGTCGTGCCGTCCGCAACAAGGGTGCGCACGATGTCCCACATGGTGTGGCGGCTGCGCGGGTCCAGGCCCGTGGTGGGCTCGTCGAGGAAGATCACGCTCGGTGTCGCGACGAGGGTCATCGCCAGGTCGAGGCGGCGCTGCATCCCGCCGGAGTAGGTGGCGAGCGGCTTGCGGGCGGCGTCGACGAGATCGAACTGCTCGAGCAGCTCGGCCACCCGGGTCTTCGAGCGTTTCGCCCCGAGGTGCCGCAGCCGCGCCATCAGCAGGAGGTTCTCCTCGCCGGTGAGCAGTTTGTCCACCGCGGAGAACTGGCCGGTGAGCCCGATCGCGGCGCGGACGCCGCCGTGATCGCGCACGACGTCGCAGCCGTTGACGAACGCCGTGCCGCCGTCGGGCCGCACGAGCGTGGACAGGATGTGCACGGTGGTCGTCTTGCCGGCGCCGTTCGGGCCGAGCAACGCGGTGACTGTGCCCGCGTTGACGGTGAGGTCGACGTCGTCGAGCACCACCTTCCCGCCGTAGGACTTCCGCAGCCCGTGGACTGCAATCGCTGGCCTGTTCATGAGTGTCGTTCCCTTCTGTTGGTACCCGGGTTCACTGCGCGCGCTGGATGGTGATGTTGCCGTGCTGGGTGCGAGCACGTACTTCGACGGTCTGTTCGGAGGCGTCGGGGGCGCCGTCGCCGTCGAGCTCGTTGCGCACGTGCCCGGCCTTCGAGGACAGGTCGAGCCAGGCGGCAACGCCGGGCCGCACGCCGATGGTGACCTGGCCGAAGCCGCTTTCGACCTGGATGGAACCACTCGAGACCTCTGCCAGCTGGATGCTGCCGTAGGCGGTCTTCGCCGCAACGGAGGCGTGTGCCTTCGTGATCTCGAGGTCGCCGTAGGAGAGCTTTGCCTCGAGGTCGCCGCCGGACTCCCCGACCCGGATGGTGCCATGCGAGGCCTTCAGGATCGCGTCGCCGGTGACCGTGCCGATCCGGATCTGACCGTGGTCAGCGGTGATCTCGACGCCGCCCTCGGCGGTGCCCACGGTCGCGTTGCCGTGCGAGGCGCGCAGCCACAGGTCGCCGGTGGTGTCGACATCCACGGGGCCAAGCGAACTCTTGATGCGGGTGGCGCCGAGGCGGCCGACGGTACGCAGCCCGCCGACCGCTATCTCGGCGGCGAGCCGCGAGCCCGTCGGCAGCTCGACCTTCACATCGACCGACTCGGTTGGGCCGATCCAGCTGAGACGGGGCTTCGGGCCTGTGATCGTGAGGCGCTGGCCATCGACGTCGACCCTGGTCTCCTCCGCGCCCCGGCGGTCGACCGCCTTCTCGGGGTTGGTCGGCGACACGGTCACGACCGTGTCGGTGCGGTCGCTGGCGAAGACATCGATCGCGCCGACCTGCAGGTTGATGGCGAGGTCGATCGGGCCGGGGGTGTTGTAGATGGGCATGCTGAAGTCTCCCTATCTGTGGGTGTGTTCGTCCGACCCCGAGGGTCCGCGTGGCTGGTGATGGTGAAGGTGGGTGGCTGAGCGGGTTAGCGCGCCCAGCCGGCGAAGTTGTCGCCGGTGCGCAGCGTGCGCTGCGTGGATCGTCGTTGCTTGGGTTGGAGAGCGGCCGCGATCGCACGGACCAGCCAGGTGTTGACGGACATGCCGTCTGCCGCGGCCGCCTCATCCACCCGCGCCTTGAGGGCGTCCGGCAGGCGGAGCGTGGTGCGCGAGGTGCTCGCGTCGTCGAGGTCGACGGTTGCGGCGGGCCGCTCGTCGCTGTCAGGCTCGGTGTTCGGCTGGGTGACTACGAACTCGATCTCGCGTCCGCGCAGCCGCATGTCAACCGATCCGGGTGCGAGGTCGCGGGTGATCTCGCCGGCCGCGGCCGAGAGAACATCGAGTAGCACGAGCCGCACCGCGGCATCTAGTCCGGCGGCGAGCCGCTCGGCGACGGCGCGGGTGTCCTCCGTGCCGTTCTCCGCGGCATCCATTAACTGTCGCTGTAGGTCGCTAACGTACTGTCCAAGTTCCATGCCACCATAATGACACCACAGTGGTGTCACGTCAAGGCATGGTGGTGTCACGGGTCGGGAGGGCAGCTGTCCGCGGCAAAGTTGCATTTACTGCCGTCCGTACGGGGAACGCTGAGCGGCGGGTCATCGTCGCCGCCGGACCTGAGGATGTCTAGCTCGCCGGAGGAAAAGCACCATAGGTATTTGGCAGCGCATGGGGATTGACCGGCCGGTCCTCGTCGGATGCGGAGGGCTCCCTGGTGTCGTAGCTGCGCGCCGTTCGCAAGTTCCGCGATCGTTTGCGCAGACCCACCGCGACAAAACCGAGGCCAACCACCAGAAGGCCGAGTCCGAGGCCGAACAGCGCTACCGCACCTTGTCCTGCGATACCCGAGAACACCTCAAACAGCGGCATCGGCAGGACGAACACCGTGACCGCCAGGAATATCAAGCCCACTGCAATTTGCCATGTCCCCTCGGACTGCATGGTTCCCCCTCCATGATTTGCGTGTCAGCCTTGCGACCCAGTAAACCCGACACATGCTCTTTTAGAAAGGGCCACCAATTAGGTTCAGTGCCTGGATCGCGTCGGCTGGCAGCTCGAGCGCGGCAGCCGAAACGTTTTCCCGGAGGTGCGCGAGCGAGGACGTGCCGGGGATGAGCAGGATGTTCGGTGAGCGCTGCAACAGCCAGGCCAGGGCGACACCCATCGGGGTTGCCTGCAGGCGTTCGGCGACATCCCTGAGGGTGTCGGACTGAAGCGGCGTGAATCCGCCTAACGGGAAGTACGGCACGTAGGCGACTCCCTGCTCCGCGAGTGAGTCCACGAGCTGATCGTCCTGCCGTGTGGCGATGTTGTAGAAGTTCTGCACTGAGACGATGGGGGCGATCTGCTGTGCCTCGGCGATCTGCTCGGCGTTGACGGTGCTGAGACCGAGATGTTTGATCAGCCCTTCCTGCTGTAGTTCGGCCAGGGCGGTGAAGGGTTCGGCGAGTGAACCGGGGGTGGGGCTTTCGAACCTGCCGACTCGCAGATGCACCAAGTCGAGGACGTCGAGGCCGAGGTTCGTGAGGTTGAGGTGGACGGCTTGCTGGAGCTCGCCGCGTGAGAGAGCCTGCGGCCAGTTCCCGTCCGCATCGCGACGCGCACCGACCTTTGTCACGATATGAAGGTCCCCTGGGTAGGGGTGGAGAGCTTCCTTGATGATTTCGTTGGTGATGTGGGGCCCGTAGTAGTCCGCCGTATCAATGTGGTTGATGCCCAGACCCACGGCCTCGTTCAAGACGGCGAGGGCACCGTCGCGGTCAGCGGGCGGTCCGAACACGTGCGGGCCAGCGAGCTGCATCGCCCCGTATCCCATGCGGGTCAGCGTGAGATCCTCCGAGAGTGAGAATGTACCCCCGGGAAGCTGTCCGGCTGCCATGCAGGTCCTTTCGACGGTGTGCAGCGCGAGCTTCCCGCCAGGACTACGTCCCGGGGTCAGATGCTGGGCTCGGGTTCGACCAGCGTCAGGATCGTGTCCGGGCGTACGCCGTCGAATTTCATGGCGTCGGCCGCGGCCTCGGACTCCATCATTCGCTGGAATGTGTCCATGTCCGGGACTTCGACGATCAGGCCGACGCGGTTGGTTTTCTCCGGGTCGACAAAAGTCCGAACAGTCATGCCCATAGGTCCGAAGAGTTCCTGGCGTCGCGGCGAGCTCAGCCAGTGGTCTACGTCGTCTACCTCATGGAAAATCAATAGAGTTGCCATCGTTGCCTCTGCTTTCGAAAGCGGTATCAGGAGCCGGATTGGAAGGCAATCGCATGTAGAACTCCTAATCCAAGCAGAAATTACCACGGCAGCCTTATCTTCGATAGGGAGCCAGAAAAGGTGGCCACGATCAGGCCGATGAACAGGGAGATGTCAGCGCCACCTGCGCCGGACCCACCGGGCAGGGCCGCAGCATCATCGCGGACCCCGAGGGCGCCGTTCTGTCCGATGCCCCTTCCGTGCTGTCCACCGAGCTTGACATGGGGCGTCCGGGCAGGGTCCGATCAGGCGGCCGGACTGAACCGGATGTGGTCCCAGTTCAGGGCGGATGAACCTCCCATCGAACTCCCCATCTACGGCGGCCGGATCAATCCCGCCAACTGGACACCGGAAGCCCACATGAAGAGCCAGCCGTAGTCGGGCTTAGGAATCTCCCGGAGCGCGGGCGTCTCCGCTACGGCTTCAGGACCACCTTGATGCAGCCGTCTTCCTTTTTCTGGAAGATCTCGTAGGCGGCCGCGGCGCCGTCGAGGGCGACCTCGTGAGTTTTGAGGTCCATGACGCCGAGCGGGTCTGCGGGATCTTCCACGAGCGGGAGCAGCTCGTCCGTCCACCGGCGGACGTTGCACTGGCCCATCCGGAGTTGGATCTGTTTGTCGAACATGGTGAGCAGCGGCATGGGGCTCGCTGTGCCCCCGTACACCCCGCTTAGCGAGACGGTGCCTCCCCGGCGCACGGAGTCGATCGCTGCATGGAGAACCGTCATGCGGTCTACGCCGGCAGTCTCCATGGCCTTCTTGGCCAGGGCATCGGGCAAGAGGCCCACCGCATTCTGCGCAAAGGCGCCGACGGGCGAATTGTGCGCTTCCATGCCGACGGCGTCGACCACCGCGTCGGGGCCCCTTCCGTCGGTCATATCGCGAAGCTGGTCACCAACGTCCTTTGTGAAGTCAATCGTTTCCACTCCGTGCCGCTCGGCCATGCGGCGGCGTTCCGGAACCGGCTCGACGGCGATGACCCGCTGGCCCAGGTGACGCCCGACCCGGCTGGCGAACTGCCCCACCGGGCCGAGCCCAAAGACCGCCAGTGTTCCGCCAGGGGGGACGTCCGCGTATTTCACTCCCTGCCAGGCAGTGGGAAGAATATCGGAGAGGTAGAGGTACCGCTCATCGGGCAGGTCATGCCCGACCTTTATCGGCCCGTAGTCGGCGTGGGGGACGCGCAGGTATTCCGCCTGCCCGCCGGGGACCGACCCGTAGAGCTCGGAGAACCCGAACAGGCTCGCCCCGCTGTTGTGGGCATGAACCTGAGTGGTTTCGCACTGAGACTGCAGCCCCTGTTTGCACATCCAGCAATGACCGCAGGAAATGTTGAAGGGGATGACCACCCTGTCGCCCGGCTTGAGGTTCCTTACTTCGGAGCCCACCTCCTCAACGACACCCATGGGTTCGTGGCCCAGGATGTCGCCGGCCTTCATATAGGGGCCGAGGACCTCGTACAGGTGGAGGTCTGAGCCGCAGATCGCCGTTGAAGTGATCCTGACGATGGCGTCCGTCCCCTTCTCAATGACCGGATCCGGAACCATCTCCACGCTGACCGACCGCTTTCCCTGCCAGGTAAGTGCCCTCATTTTCGCTCCTTGAGTCGCAACCAAATTAGTAAGCCTACTGATCAACAAGATCATTCCTTGTTCGCGCCTGGATGGGAAGGAGTCCCGTCCAGGGCCCTAAGGGATATCAGGTGCGATCGATTTTGCTGGCGCCGCTCAGTGGAGTGCTCCGGTCCCGCTGTTTCAGCTGTTCCTCGTCGGCGTCGCCGTGCTGTTCCCGCAGTTCGCGCCCGCGGCGGATGTCGTCTTCTTCGCGGGCCTGGAGCTTGTCGCTCTTCTTGGTGTCCCGGGGCGGCAACTGGATGGTTTCCTCGGCCTCGATGCCGGCCTGGAGCTGGCGGCCACGTTCCATCTCGGCGTCGAACTCGGCGCCGAACAGCAGGGACATGTTCAGGAGCCAGAGCCACAGCAGCGAGATAATGACGCCGCCAATCGCACCATAGGTCTTCTCGTAACTGCTGAAGTTGGCGACGTACAACGCGAAGCCGAGCGAGGCCAGCAGAAAGACGACCAGGGCGATGAAAGACCCCAGGCTCATCCAGCGGAACTTGGGCTGTTTCACGTTCGGGGTGGCGTAGTAAAGAATGGCGATCGCCAGCACGACAAGCACCGCCATGACCGGCCACTTCAGGATGCTCCATACGGTCAGGAATGCGGCGCCCAACCCGATCGCGTTGCCGACGGCCTCGGCCACCGGCCCTGTGAGGACCAGCATGGCGGCCAGCACGACGACGATCAGCAGGTTGACGATGGTGACGCCGAGTACGGTGCCCCGGAGCTTGATGAACGGCCGGCCCTCATCGATTTCGTAGATCCGGTTCATTGCCCGGGCAAACGCACCAACATAGCCGGAGGCGGACCAGAGGGCGGTGAGGATGCCGATCACGAGGGTGAGTCCGGCAGCGGAGGAGCTGCTGAGCTGCTCGACCGGCTGGCGGATGGCGTCCACAGTTTCAGCCGGCGCGAAGCCCTGGACAATCTCCAGGAGAGCGGATGTGGTCTTCTCGGCCTGCCCGAAAATGCCCAGCAACGACACCAGGGCCAGCATCGCCGGAAAGAGGGAGAGGACCGAGTAGTAGGTCAGGGCTGCGGCGAGATCGGGACACTGGTCCTTGGTGAATTCACGCAGAGTCTTCTTCGCGATGTACTGCCACGACGGTTTAGTGACATCCGTGGGGCTGTCGGGCTTGCGGGAGTCGTCCGGGACAGGCGCCGTGCGGGCCTTGGCCGTGCTGCTTTCCTCGGTTTCCGCGCTGGTAGGTGCTAGCTCTGCGACGTCGTTCTTTGCCATGGGGGCCATCCTTTAGGGGGTCCGGTGCAGCGGCCGGCCGCCCATCGCGTCAGCGAGAGGCGGCCGGCCGGATCCTGTGTACTTAAGCCTGCTGAACGTTGTCCTTGGCGTCGGCGGTCCGATCCTTCACATCGGCCACGGCGCCCTGGCCCTCGGCCTTGACGTGATCGGTGGCTGCCGCGGCGGTGGCCTTGACGTTCTCCATGGCCTCCTGGGCGGGCTCCTTGAGCCCTTCGGCCACGTGCTTCGCGGCTTCCGTCAGTTCCGTGGTGAGCGGTTCGGCCGCGGTCTTCAGGGCATCCGCGGCTTCACGTTCTTTCTCGCTGGCCGGGATCAGGGACGAGACCAGCAGGCCTGCGCCGAAGGCGACCAGCCCGGCGGCCAGCGGGTTTCCCTGGGCTTTGGCCTTGACCTGGACCGGGGCGTCGCCAATCGCGGCGCCGGCGTCGCCAAGGTGTGCCCCGGCGCTGCCCGTCGCGGAATGCACGTTGCCCGCGGTGTGGTCGGCTGCTCCCATGACTTTCTCCTTCACTCCGAAGACTGCGTCCTTGACCTTGTCGGTTTGCCGCTGGACGATATGCGACGGCGTGACCTTGTCCGCCACCGCGTCGACGTTGGTGCCCAGGCGGGCACGGGTTGCTTCAATATCTGCTCGGATGACATCCGGGTTTTCACTCATCGTGTTTCCTCGCTGAATCTAAGAGTTGGGCTTAAGCGTGGGGGGAATTTCCTGCAGCGTCTCGGCGGTCTGGGGCAGGCCCTTGATCGCCTTGAGTTCCTTCCGGCCCCTTGAGGCAAGGACGGCCGCAACGATGCCCCACACGATGGCGACTACAACGGCGGACCAGCCGTGGCCCATCAAGTCGCCGAGCGCCCACCAGAGCGCCAGGGACAGGAAGACCAGGACGAAATGGCCCGCAACGCCGGCGCCGGCGAACATTCCGCTGCCCTTGCCCGCCCGGGTCGCGGACTGTTTCAGCTCGACCTTGGCCAGTTCGACTTCCTGGCGCATCAGGGTGGACATGTCCCGCGTCACATCGCCGAGAAGATCGCCCAGGGACGACGTTTCAGCCTTGGCGTGAGCGGCCGTGGGAGGCGCCTCCGGTATCTGGTGGCTCACAGCTGACCACCCTCTCGGCTCGGGAACGGAGCGTTGTCCCGAAGGGTCGTGTCGGCTGCAGTGCCGGACGGCAATGTTTGAGTCGAAACAGGACCCGCCGCGCCGGGCAGGACGGGCTCATCGAAGAACCGGTCCCCGGAGCCGGCAGCGATCACCGTCTCCTGGTGGGCGGGGGTCGTAGCCGGGGATGAGGTCCGAGCGGGCTTCGATGCCGTCTGCTGCGTGTCGGGAGCCCCGGCCTGCAGGCTGCGTCCCAGTCGACCGGCCAGCATTCCGGCGCCAGCTGCGGCCAGCAGGAACGTCCCCGGACGCTGACGCGCAAAGGACTTCACTTCCTCCAGCAGCGATCCCGGATCCCGATTTTCAAGCCAGGAAGCCACGGACTGGGACCGTTCCGCGGCCTGACGGACAAGGTCAGCTGCGACGCCGGGCTGGTCAGATGCGTCCGCCATCGTGTGCAGCTGCGAAGAGATGGTGCGGATCCGCTCAGCGGCCTTCTGCTGCTGGGTGCCTGCCTGATCCGTCAGGTCGGCTTTTGCCTGGTGCAGCAGGTCGCGGGCACTGGTCTTTACCTCGGAGGCGACGTTGGCGGCCTCCGCCTTGGCGGTTTCGGCGACGTTTTTGGCTTCCCCTGCGGCGTGACCTACCACTGCTGCGGCTTCGTCTTTCACAGCGTCTTTCGTGGACGGCGAGCTCTGCACACCACCGGAGCCGACTGCTCCGGTGCTCAGGTACTCGTCCGTGGACGTCGATGGAGTCGTCTGGGGCCATGGGTTTTCTGTCATCGTTGCTCTCTTTCAGGAAAGGTAGCCGGTGAATCGTGAACCAGCAGTGCCGAATGAATTAGTAAGCACGGTTACTAACCAAATACTAAGCACACTTCCTGTTTGCTTCGCAACACATCCGGCCGGCGCGACTCGCGGCGGAAGAAAAATAGTAAGTAAGCTTGCCAAGCACTTACTAAGCATGCTTATGGTGTGTCATGCAACGTTCACTGCGGAGTCGTTGCCACACCAAACCGCATCACAGATCCAAGGAGACATCATGCTCGCCAAGGAACATATCGATGACCTGCTTCAGCGCAACGGAAACGTCCTTTCCACCGATGGGGACAAGATCGGATCCATCGGCCAGGTCTACGCAGACGACAACAACGGCCAGCCCACGTGGGTAACGGCCAAGACCGGGCTGTTCGGCACCTCGGAATCCTTCGTCCCCCTGGAAGGGGCCCGCACCGAGGGGGACGACATCCTCATCCCGTACACCAAGGACCACGTCAAGGACGCTCCCCGCGTCGACGCCGACGGGCACCTCGAGCCTGCCGAGGAGGAACGTCTCTACGCCCACTACGGCCTGGGCGGCGGAAGCCAGACCTACGCCGATACGACAGGTGGCCGGGACGCGGACTACCGCGACGCAGACTATGCAGACACCGACCGCGGCACTGTAGGACGCGACACCTCCGGCCCCACCACCGATGATGCCATGACCCGCTCCGAGGAACGCCTGAACGTCGGCACCGAAAGGGAAGCCACCGGACGGGTGCGGCTGCGCAAGTACGTCACCACCGAAAACGTCACTCAGACCGTTCCGGTACAGCGCGAAGAGGTCCGACTCGAACGTGAACCCATCACCGATGCCAACCGTGGATCGGCGATGTCCGGCCCGGGCATCAGCGAGGAAGAACACGAAGTCGTCCTCCACGAGGAACGCCCCGTCGTGGAGAAGGAGACGGTCCCGGTCGAACGCGTCCGCCTCGACAAGGAAACGGTCACTGACGAAGTAACCGTCGATGAGGAAGTCCGCAAGGAACGCATCGAAACCGACGGCGACGACGGCATCCGCCGCTAGCAATCGTGGGCAGGTCAGGGGTCGCGGCTAACGCCGGCCCCTGGCCTGCCCCTTCTGTTTGTCCTTTGTTCCGCTCCAGGAAGGCCGCCAACGATGCCACCCGATCCCCAGGCCAACGTCCGGGACGGCTACCTGCTTCTCACCACAGCGGCCCGCCTGGTTCAGCGCCGGCACGACGACGCACTCGCGCCGCTGGGTCTGACGCGAGCCGCCGTCATCGCCCTTAAAGCAGTGGCGCCCCGCCCGCTAAACCAAGAACAGCTTGCCGCGAAAGTGCACGTTCAAAGCCAGACGCTAGGCCGCGTCCTGACCCGCTTGGAGGCAGGAGGCCTCGTCTCGAGGACAAGAAACCCGCAGGACCGCCGTCAGTTCCACGTTGAGATAACGGAAGCGGGGGAATCGGCCCTCGGCGCAGCCCGTGAGGCTGAAAGCGCCGCCGTTTCCTCAGACTTCGACGGATGGGAAATCCTTCGGGACCAACTCTCGCGGTTTGTGAATTCCTTCCAAAAGCCCCGATAAGCAGGGGATTCGCCCCGCAGTTGATCCGCCGGGTGGAGGCAGGGCGCAGGAGTTCCGCCTATACCGCCTGGTTGCCTCAGGTCTGGGCCTCTGTGGAGGGGGCGCGCAGGTCGGGGTCCGCGCTGGTACGCTGCGCATCCACGGACGGCACCGGCTCGTTATCCGCACGGCGGAAAGAGAGCCAGGCCGCGACTCCCGCGGTCACCGCGATGGCCGCCACTCCGGCAATCACCCAGGCCTTCCCGGACGCCGTCCGCCGCGACTTAGCCCGGGCGGGTGCCGTGACGAGTTGCGGTGCAACCCGCTTCAGGCCCTCTTGAACACGGGGAGTCAGAGTTTTCACTTCACCGGCAAGATCGTCGGCGAGCCGCCGTAGTCCGGCCTGGATCCTCGGGGATGCCGATTCAATCCCGGCATCGAGCCCGGCCACCACTCTTTTCAACGCCGCCTCGACCCCGGGAGTGGCCCACTCCCTCCCTTCGGTGAGCTGAGACATGAGATTTTCTGAGAGATGGCGGATCTGATCGGCCTGGGTCTTGGGTGTTGCCGTGCGCATGAGTGCCTCCTCGATGTGGTGGATGCCCATAGCCTACGGCGGCCGGCGCCGGAGAAACAGGCCCTTCCGGCCGCAGCCAAAACGAACGCCGGGGTGTGAACTCTGCTACGGAGCGGACGACGGCGGGACGTCCCGCCGTCGTCCGTTTGTGTTTGTGCCGTTCCCCTAGAGGGCTGGCGCCCGAGAAGTTGTGCCGACTTCGGCTTCGTCCGAGCTCACTACTATGTGAGCACCGCCGCCACCACCGCCACCGCCACCGCCGCCGCCCTCATTAGTCGGCACATCGCTAATTGCGTCCCAAGCGCGACCGGTGAGGTCCTTAGTCGCGTCCCATATACCCGAAAAACTCAACGCAACTGCGTCAGACCCAGATTCCGCTGTTCTTGAAACCACGAGATCTGGCGTCTTGCGTTCGGCTGTTAATAGTGCTGTTTGACCGTGCCCCATCGCACGAATTCGATCTCCCTGGCGGGATTCGACAGGTTCAGATGTAGAAACACCGGGCGCGTCTGCAACCGGCTTAAAAGAAATCTTAATCATTTTATCTCCGTTGATCCCCAGATTCGGAGTTGTTTAACAGATACGGAAGCATGAGCTTCGCGACCAGCGATATTCCACCGCAGCGTCAAAATTTAGCGCGGGAATAATCGGCACACATGCGAATTTTTGGCAGGTCAGTCTCTGAGTTATCCCCCCCATCATTGACTTTCACTCGTCATGGTCCTCGTAGGAGACACGAAAGTCAACGGCGACTGTTGACATGCGGTTCCGAGTCGATGTAATGAGGAAAGCAGCCAACCGGGGCTGTGAGCTACGAACCGAAACCGGACCGCCGCTCCCCCGAACACCAATCGGATATCGAACCCAGTAGCGATGTTCAAGGAAGGTTTGTGGTGGTTATGATTCGGTCATGCCGAACCCGCGATTGTCTCTCGCCCTAGAACGGATTGGCCCTGGAGACTGGGAGATATTCGAACAGTTCGCGTCGGAGTTCTTAGCTGTCGAATATCCGGCCCTGCGGACGATGGCCGCTCCGAACGGAGACAAGGGCAGAGACGCCGAAATATTCACGATTGACGGTGTGTCAAAAGTTGCATTTCAGTATTCTGTGACGGCGAGTTGGAAGACGAAAATTACCCGCACGCTGGACACCCTCAAGTGGAACTTTCCTTCCGTCAGCACCATGATCTACCTGACCAACCAGGTGATTGGTCCGGCTGCCGATGGACTCAGGGAAGAGTCCCGACGTGACCGGAATATAACCGTAGATATCCGGGACCGGTCGTGGTTTGTGGACCGTGAGCAGTCCTATCCTCAACGACGTGTGGCAAGTCAAGAGCTGGCTAAGAGATTTGTCGATCCGCTCCTGTCCAAACGCGGGGTCATCGACAGAACACCGACCTTGACAGCGGACGAGAGCAAGGTCGCGGTGCTGCACTTGGCACTCGACGGCGAAGACCAGGCAACCGATCAGAGTCTCACCAAGAGCTGCTTCGATTCGTTGGTCCTGGCGGCGCTTCACGATTCGAGCACAGACAACAGACTCAGCCTGAGCGAAATCCAAGACGGCGTCGCCCTCCGCATGCCCGTCGGGAAGCGAGGGCAGATCGATGCTCTGACCCTGAGCGCGTTGAACCGCCTGTCCCGGAAGGGGCCCGTCAAACAACACAAATCAGCGTCCGCGTCTGAGGACACTTACCATCTCAGTTTTGAGGAGGCCAAAAAGATAAATGATCAGACGGCCAAGTTCCTTCTGGACGAAGCTGCTCTAGATGCGGAGCTCGTTGTGGCGGTCCGAGCCCTCGAAGTACCGATTGAACTGGGCGAGACGCAGTTGACAGAGATTTCTCGGGAGCTCCGAACTGCCTTGGACGAAACACTCCTGGAACGCGGTGAGTCTTTTGCCGAAGCCGTGGAAACAGGAGAACCGTTCCAGCTCAGCCCTGTAGCCATAGCGGACAAAATTACAGCAGCTGGAGGCATCAGTGAGCTCAGCTCTGATGCCGCGGCCGCGGCCATCATGCATGTACTGGAGCAGCCTTCGCCCCAAACGCAGTCCCATCTCCGGCGACTAGCTGACGCATACACGCTTTTCGCGTTCCTGAAACAGACCCCGGACGTCCAGAAAGTCATGCTCAACGTCTTCAGTGAAGGCGACATATGGATGGACACCACCGCGATCCTGCCGCTTATCGGAGAGACCCTGGTAGACGATCCGGAAGAGCGCCACTTTACGATTTTGATGCGAGCAGCGGTAGACGCTGGGTTGCTTCTATTCGTAACGGAAGGAGTCGTGGAAGAGGTTGAAAGGCACCTCAACCTGGCCGTTGCTTATGGTCACAACAGAACGTCGGTCTGGACGGGAAGGGTCCCCTTCCTCTACTCGGCCTTCGTGCTCTCGGGCCGGCCAGAGACTGAATTCTTGGACTGGCAAAGGCACATCTGTGGACGCGAACAGCCGTTGCAGGACGTCAGCGACTACCTTGCCGACGAATTCTCTGTCGAGACCAAAAGTCTCCTAGAGTACTCCGATGCCGCGTCGATCGAACTTCGGGGCGCAGTTCAGGAACTATGGAATGAGACTCACGAGAGAAGGCGACAACGGGGTGACTACGGAGCCGAGCAAGGGACGCGGTCCCGCCTGGTTGCCCACGACGTTGAAAACTCAGTCGGCGTCATCGAGTACCGCCGGACGACTGGGCCATCACCCATGGGCTACCTGGCATGGTGGCTGACGTTCGATGGAACAGCAATGAAAATGAAGGACCACCTCCGGGAACGCCTTGGCCCTCATGCGCCTCCGTCGCCCGTCTTGAGCCCGGATTTCCTCACTCAATTGCTTCGCTTGGGCCCCCTTCGTACCGCCATCGAGCAGGATCTGAGAGTGCAGTTACCCCTGCTCACGGACATGAGCGTCAATCACTACGCTCCGCAGGCTCTGCTCGATTTAGCACGAGAAACCAGAGAAAAGTCGTCGAGTCAGAATGAACGCGTGGTGCGTCGTGAAGTCCGCGACGCTGTGAACCGTGCAAGACAGCAGATGGGTCCAGCGGCGGTAGGCGGCGTCCGAGCAATGGAGGATCGAATTTCAGCTTCCATCAAACGTCAGTCACCCGAATGAATCCGACCGGCGGGCACATATAACCAGCAGTTGGACGGCGGGATTTCCCGCCGTTTCCCTCGGCGCGGCACCGGAAAATGCCAACGACACAAGCGCACAGTAAGAACATGAAATCACTACTAAGCGATGAAGTCGTCGCCGTACGTGGCGTCCTCACCGATACACACCCGGTCGATTTCCATGTTCTTGGGCTCACCGGCGCAATTGACCGTCTGGCCCTTCCCCTCCGCAGACGCGGCACCGTGGTGCATCTGGAGACTCCGCGCCACCGGATGGAAGTAGACCGGCCGTCCGCAACTCTTCTGTACCGGGCGGCGCAGGAGCTCCTCAGCAATGTCTATAAATTCGCTCAGGCATCAGCTGTGACGGTCCGGCTCGGCTGCGTCACCCACGGCATGAGCCACGGCGTTCAGCTCAAAGTGATCGACGACGGCGGTGGTTTCGACGTGCCGGCAGCCATGATTGGCCGGCACACCGGCATGGGACTGCGCCTCATGCGCGTGGCCGTAGGCCTTGCAGGCGGAGAGGTCATCATCGATTCGTCCGCCGCCGCGGGAACTTGTGTGACGATAACGCTGCCTCTGGACTAGCGTCGGCTGCCTAGATTGCCTCAGGTCCGGGCCACGGCGGGGCCGGCGTCCGGGGACGGGGGACTTTGGGCACTTGCCCCCGTCGGATGCTCCCCCGACCATGAAGACGACAAGATTCATACAGGGGCCGCGTCCGCCCCTCCAGACAAGAGCCTATGCAGAAACTGATGCTCTCCCAGAAATCAGGTCAAGACGGTGGATGAAACGAATGCAAACGAGAAGGTGGTCAAGCGGCTGATCGGTTGTATCAATGACCGTCGGGTTGCGGTCATGGACGAGTTGTTTCATGACGACGCAGTCATGCACTGGCCACAATCCGGAGAACTCGTGCGCGGCGCCGAGAATCGGAGGGGAATCTACAACGCCTTCCCACAACTGCCAACCATCACCCCGCGCCGGCTGACCAGCGGCGGGGACCTGGTCGTCGCCGAGGCGTTGTTGGATTACGGCGGCCCAAAGTACGAAACGGTCTTCATCTTTGAATTTCGCGAGGGCAAGATCGCCAAGGAGACGGCCTACTGGAGCGAGGCATTCGACGCCCCACAATGGCGTGCCCAATGGGTTGAAAAAATCTGAACAGAAAATCCGTGGCCGGTGTCCAGAATCCGGCCACCACGGCCTCGGGATGCCGGCGACGTTCGCCAGGGCGTCGACCCGCCCGCCGGCGGCAGCGACGACGGCGGCAACGGTCTCTTCGGTGGAGATGTCGCCGGCCACGGGAACCAGGTCCAGCCCGGCGTTCTCGGCGACGAGGTCATGCAGGCGTTCCTTGCTGATGTCGGCGGCGATGACGCGCCCGCCTTCGCTGGCGATCCGCAGGGCGGTGGCCTGGCCGATGCCGGAGGCCGCACCGGTGACGATGACTGCCTTGCCATGGAAAGACGCGAGGGACTGGGCCCGGTAAAGTACCGGACCCAGTCCCTCGCAGTGCCTCGAAACATTGTCAGACAACGGCTCTATCTTTCGGAAAGCCGTTTATCTCGACAAAGCCTGGGGCCCTTCCTACTCATGCTTGGCTACTGCCCTGTGGTTGCCTTCACGGCCGAGTAGTTGCCGAGAACTGTCGATGTCGAGCCGACGGAGGCGCGCCACTGGTAGTGACGGCCACGGACGGTGGACGCCGAGTACGAGGCAGAACCGTACCTGTTCGTGGAGACGGTGCCCCGCGTGACCCAGCCGCGGTGCGCGACGTATTCCTGGAAGTGAACCGGAACGCCAGCGACTGCGGGGTTCAGCTTCACGTTCAGGTCACTGTGTCCGCGTGCGGAGCGAGCGGTCACATCGACCTGGAATCGGACATCGGCACGCGCCGAACCCGAGGCGATGTCGGTCGTGCCGTAGCTCCCCGAGAGGTAGGCGCGGTAGACCTGATTCGAGGACACGGACACCGGCAAGGACCAGCGACCGTACGAGTCGGCCGTGGCGGTACCGGCGACGGTATCAAACTTACCGTTCTTGGACAGACGGACTTCGATGAGGTTGCTCGGAGCCGCCGTGCCTGACAGGGTCTGGATGCCGGCACCGGTCCGGCTCACGTTGTTGGCGGTCGGCGTCCGGTAGCTGGCTTCAAAGTCCCAGGTGGTGTTTGCGGTCGCAGGCTGGTTCGCGATGGTTGCGCTGTAGCCGACGTTGACCTTGTCCACGGCGAAGATGCCGTTGCGCTGCTGATCGCCGGCCGAACCGACCACGAGCGACAGGGCACCCGTTCCGCCGAAGGACTTGGGGTTGGCTGCGAATACGGCCTGCGGGTGCCGGGCCATATAGCCGGCGAGGGTGGTGAAGCCGCCGGCGGTTTCGCCGGGCCCTTCCACGACGCGGAACTCTCCCTTGAAGGCGTCCCAGTTCTGCCAGACGTTGTCCGCGACGTTCTGCTGGTCCTGGTTGTTGGCTGGCTCGAAGTTCAGGGTTGTGTCCTTGACCGCCGTTCCGTCGGAGGCGATGGACAGGCGCAGATACGCGGGCTGCTGGACGGGCGCACCGGGCGTACCGTCAATGTGGCGGGCGTACGTGGAGTAGCTGAGCGCTCGGACCGAGTCCACGCGCTTGCCATCCAGTGCCGTGTTGCGCCAGAACTGCGTGGCGTCCGAGTTGTCCTTGACGATCATTTCCCGGCTCCCCTTACCCAGGGACGGGAGGATCGGGCCAAGGGTGAAACCCTGACGAAGGGTCAGGGCCGCGCCGGCGCCGCCATTACCGGAGTAGTTGTAAGCGGATCCGTTCCAGGTGCCCGTGGCGTCCTTGACCGTGATGGTGTTCGTCGCTGCAGGACCGCCATCGGCTTCGAAGTCCCACAGGGAGGTCTGCCCGCCGGTCGTCGCAACGACACGGTCGAACGCGAGCGTGGATTCAGTCTGCTCCTTGCCACCGCACCCGCCGAGCACGGCCAGGCCGCCACCGGTCAGGTTCCCGTTGTCGTTATTGACGACCGTCGCGTCCGGGTGCGCCGTGACGTAATCGGTGAGTGTAACTGCGCCCTCGGGGCCGCCCGTTGTCGTCCAGACACTGCTCGGCCCGGCGGTCCAGCTCTGCCACGCATTCTGCTTCACTCCGCCCTGCGTCGAGTTCAGTGCCGGTTCAAAGTAGAGGGTGGCGTCCTGTACGCCGCTGCCGGTGCTGGAGACTGTGAGTCGCAGGTACAGGGGCTGCTTCGCGGCCCCATTAGCGGCGGTGCCCTGCACCATGGTGGAGTAGTCCAAGGCGGTGAGGTTCGCCAGTTTAGTACCGTCGATGGTGGTCGTGCGGTAGAGCTCCGTTTGGTTGACGGACTTGCCCATCGTCATGAAGTGAGCACCCTGGCCAAGCGGCGCACCGTTGTATTTGCCGAAGCCCTGTTGGGGCGTCAGGGAGTTGCCCTGATCACAGTCGTAGGCCTGTGCGGTCCATTTCAATGCCTCGCGGGTGGAGGGAGAAACGACAGTCAGCTTTGTTGAATCGGGGGCCGGGGCGTCGGCATTCGCGGCGGAGGACGCGACCAAAACAAGGGGCGCACAAATCAGTGCGCCCGCTGCGGCTCCAACCGCAAGTCGTTGAGGAATTTGTTTCATTTATTCGGGCTCCTACATAAGCAGCAGAGGCCCAGCGCCCCCACAGCTAGAATGAGTATAAGCAGAAAAAACGATATTTGCCTATCGTTTGCCAATTTTGTTTTGACCTTGGCGATGCTCGGGAGTGGGTCATTGCCCTCACCCCACCCGTGAGACCTCTGCACCAGCACCTCTGTGCGGGTGTCCACCGAGCCCGTCGCCTCTTCCAGGATCAGCACCGACGGTCGGGCCAGGAACGCCCGGGCGATGGTCAGCCGCTGCTTCTCGTCCGCGGAGACGTTGGAGCCCCCCGTCCTCGAGCACGGCGTCGCAGCCCTCCGGCAGGTACCGGACAAACCGGTCCACCTAAGTCGCCCGCGCGCCCCCAGGATCTCGTCCTCCGAGGCCCCGGGCCGGTCGTAGGCGATGTTGTCCCAGATGGTCCGGCCGAACAGCCGCCAGAGCGACTCTTTGCGCGTCAACGCCGACGAGAAGTAGGTTCACAGAGCGGACGACGGCGGAACCTCCCGCCGTCGTCCGCGTGCGGTTGGTGCCGATCCCTTTAGAGTGCCGACCAGCCGCTGTCGGAGGCGAGGATGGCACCGTTGACGTTGGTGCCGTCGTCGCTGAGCAGGAAGGTGATGGAGGCGGCGAGCTGCGCCGCGGTGGCGGGGGTGGGGACGGTGGCCTGCATCAGTGGGCCGAGGCGTCCGGCCGCGAGCTGGGATCCCCAGGTGGCCACGATGTTGGTGATGGTGGGGCCGGGGGCCCCGATGTTTGTGAAGGTGATCCGGAAGACGCGGTCCCAGAGGTCGTCGTCCACATCGTGGACGACGACGAAGTTGTCCATCATGCCGGCGACGTTCGCCAGGAAGGAATTTCGGCACTTCGGGTTTGGCGGAGGCAGAACGGGTCTGCGCCTAGCCGGCGCACGCAAGTCAGGAGGACGACGGCAGGATCATCCCGCGGTCGTCCTCCTGCCTCGCCTTTACTGAACTTGGGCCGCGGCCGGGTGGCGTTTTTAGGCCCCCGCGGCGTAGCGCGTCTCCGTTTCCGGCACCGGCACCAGATCCAGGGTGAGCCCCAGATCGCGGATTCCTGCGGCGGCCGCTTCCGCCAGTCCGGAGTCTGTGACAATTCGGTCGAACCTGTTCAGCGGCGCGACGTCGTACATCCCGAAGGTGCCGAATTTGGAGCTGGACGCCAGCAGGACCGCGGTCGACGCGGCACCGATTGCGGCCAGTTTGACGTCAACCTTCATGTCGCTGGGTGTGGTCACTCCGCGCTGAAGATCCCAGGAACTGGTGCTGATGAAGGCAAGATCCATGTTCAGCTTGCGGAGTGTCTCTGCCGCCAGCCGGCCCACGCTGGATCGGTTGGAGTGGTCGAGCCGTCCGCCGACGTGGATCACTTCGATGTTGGTTGCGCCGTAGAGGTCGTCCACGATGGCGAAATCGTTGGTGATAATGCTGAGCCCGGTGAAGGCCTGCAGCTCCGCGACGAGCGAGCCCGTGGTGGTTCCGGCGTCCAGATAGACGGACATATCGTTTCGGAGCAGCGTGCGGGCGTGCGCCGCAATGGCCCGCTTTTGGGCGGTCTCCGACGTGGTCTTGTCCTGGAAGCTTGGCTCGTGTCGCAGCCCGCTGGCCAGCCGGACGCCGCCCGGCACGGAAATGGCCCTGCCCTCGCGCTCAAGCGCCGCAATATCCCGCCGCACCGTCATGTGTGAGACGGCCAGCAGGTCCGTGAGCTGCAGGACACTGAGCACCGGCTGCTGATGCAGCAGGCGCATCAAAGCCTCGCGCCGCTGGTCAGGTATGAGCGGCGCCTCCGACTCTGACATCTTCACAACTTTCTATTGGTGGAGGAGGCGGTGAAGACCGCCGCCTTCGATGCTATCGCGCACGGGCGCACCGCTCAGTGGCCTAGAGGCCGGGGGCCTGTCCCAGTTCGGCGCGCAGCTGGCTCAGGCGGCGGTAGGCCTGGTCGCGGTAGGAGAGCAGGGCCGCGGTGTGGGCCGGGTCGATATTGAGGAAGCCGGTGCCGGATTTGACGCCCAGGTTGCCCGCTTCCACACTCGCCGTGAGGGATTCCGGTGCCGTGAACCGCTCGCCATACGTTTTGGCAAGGGTGGCGTACGACGAGGCGTAGACATCGAGCCCGGCCATGTCGCCGATGGCAAAGGGACCGAAAAGTGCCAGCCGGAACCCGAACGCGTTGCTGACCACCAGGTCCACCTGCGCCGGTGTCGCGAGCCCTTCTTCAACGACCTTGACCGCTTCTTTGTACAGCGCGAACTGCAGGCGGTTGGCCACGAAGCCGGGCGTATCGGCCACCCGGGCGGGGGTCTTTCCGACCGCGGTGATGATCGCTTCGGCAAGATCAAGGACCTTGGGGTCGGTGGAGTCGCTGGCGATCAGTTCCACCCCCGGGATGAACGGAGCGGGGTTCATCCAGTGGACACCGAGAAAACGCTCCGGATGCACGACGACGGCGGCGAGTTCGGTGATGGGGATCGCCGAGGTGTTGGATCCGATGATCGCCCCGGGCTTGGCCGCCGCCGAGATCCGCGCCAGCGCGGCGAGTTTGACCTCGAGGGTCTCGAAGACGGCTTCGGTGATGTAATCCGCGTCCGCCACGGCGTCCTCGACAGAGTCGGCGGCGGTGAGGCGTGCCGCGATGAGGTCGGCCGACCCGACGTCGAAGAGGCCGTCGGCTTCAAAGGACTTGGCCTGGTTGATCAGCCGCAGCCGCGCGTTGTGTGCCGTTTCGGCGTCCACGTCACCGAGGACGACGTGCATGCCACCCAGGGCCAGCACTTGGGCGATTCCGCCGCCCATGTATCCGGAGCCGATGACCGCGGCCCTCTTGATGTTCGGGGCGTTGTTCGAGTCGGTGTGCATTACGTGTCCTTAAGTCGTGGTGCCGTGCGGCCACCGTAGTTGAGCGGCGGCTTGGGAAGGAAATGCTCCGGGGCCCGCGACGGTTAACGGGCTCCCGGAGGTGGATCTAGAGCGCGTTGTCGCTTCGGTTCGGCATGAAACGCAGCGCGATTGCCGCCACGATGCCGCCCAGCACGAGGTAGGCCGCAACCGCGTAGCCGGTTCCGAAGCTGGCCAGCAGCAGGGCCGCCAGGAGCGGGGCGGGGCCGCCTGCCACCAGCGATGCGAGCTGGTAGCCGATACCCGCACCGGCATACCGGATGTTGACCGGGAACTGCTCCGAGATCAGCGAGGCCTGGGCGCCGTATTGCAGCGCGTGCGGCAGCAGGGACAGCGAGATGGCGATGAAGGCAATCACCGGCGACCCGGAATCGAGCATCCAGAAGTACGGGAAAGCCATCAGGATGAGCACGGCGCAGCCGATGTAGTAGATCTTCCTGCGGCCGATGCGGTCACCGAGGCGGGCGAAGTAGGGCAGCAGGGCAAGGTCGACGCAGGCTGCGACGAGGGTTCCCATCAGGACGAACGTGCGGTCGTATCCAGCGTGCTTTGTGGCGTAGTCCAGGATGAACGCCGTGAAAATGTAGAACGGCATCTGCTCTGAGAGCCGGATCAAGGCAGAGAGCATAAGTTCTTTCGGGAAGCGTCGCAGGACGCGTCCCACCGGGTTCGGTTCAATTTCCCCGGCCGCCTTCGTGGCAGCGAACGACGGAGTTTCCTCCAGGGAGAGCCGGACCAGCAGTCCGACGATCACGAGCAGGCCCGCGAAAATGAACGGAATGCGCCATCCCCAGACCAGGAACTGATCTCCCGTAAGGGCGGTGGCCAGAAGCACGGCGGACGTCGACAGGATCAGGCCAATCGATGTCCCCATCTGCGGCCAAGAGCCCGAGGCCCCGCGCTTCTTCTGATCGCCCCATTCGAGCGATACAAGCACGGCACCGCCCCATTCCCCGCCGACACCAAAGCCCTGGACGAGGCGAAGGAACAGTAGCAGCAGCGGAGCGGCCATCCCGATCTGCTGGTACGTGGGAAGGAAGCCCATGGCAAAGGTCGCCAGGCCGGTCATGATCAGGCTGACGATCAGGGTGGTCTTGCGGCCGATGCGGTCGCCGTAGTGGCCGAAGACGGCCGCACCCACGGGACGGATCACGAAGGCCAGGCCGAACGAGGCAAACGACGAAATTACGGACACCAGCTGGTTATCCGAAGGAAAAAATAGGGCCGGGAAGACGAGGGCGGCAGTGGCCCCGTAGATGTAGTACTCGTACCACTCGATGGTGGTGCCGATCAGCGAGCCGAATTGGGCCCGGCGTCGTTGTCTTAAGACATGCGCGGTTGGGGCCGGAAGCGGCCGCAGTTCTTCAGTGGTGTTCGACATATCGTCACCGCTCCTTTGGGGTGTGCATGGGACTCGGGGTTAATGCGGGAGCGGGCGAACAACTGACGATGTGCCCCGCCTCACATAAGCTATACTCGATTCACACTTGAGTCAACCAACAGAACAATTATTCACAACAGTCGGAGTGGGACGTAGATGTTCCACGCAGGACGGAGAAAAAATGCCTCTTCTAGGGTGCATCGCCGATGATTTCACCGGGGCCACTGACCTCGCCACCAACCTCGTTTCCCGCGGGCTGCGGACCATGGTCGTTTTCGGCCACCAGGCCGCTACCGAGGAGATGCGCGACGCCGACGCGGTGGTGGTGGCGCTGAAGACGCGAACGGCTCCGGTCGAGGCCGCCACGAGCAGCAGCCTGAAGGCGTTGGACTTCCTCGAGGAGCTCGGCGCCGAGAAGATCTATGTGAAATATTGTTCGACCTTTGATTCCACGGCCGAAGGCAACATCGGCCCCGTCATCGATGCCGTTCTTGCGCAGCTCGAAGAAGACACCACGGTCGTCGTTCCGTCATTTCCTGCCGGGGGCCGGACCGTGCGCGACGGGAAGCTCTACGTCGACGGCCAGCTGCTGCACGAAAGCTCCATGCGGCATCATCCGCTCACGCCGATGCTCGATTCCAGCGTCGAACGGCTGCTGCGGCCGCAAAGCTCAAATACGGTGGCGCACGTGCCCCTGGACCAGGTGCGCCGAGGAGCGGACGATCTCGCCCGCACGATCAAGGCAACACGGATGAAGGAAACAGACAAGGCCGCCACGCTCGTGGTGATCGACGCAGTGGACGAATCCGATCTGCAGATCATCGCTGCCGCCACGGCCGGCCTTAAGGTCATCACCGGCGGCTCGGGTCTTGCCTTGGGTCTGTCTAACGGCGAGGACACCCCGGCCTCCGCGGAGGTTCGGGCACTCCCGTCGGCCGACGGGTTCCGCGCCGTTCTCAGCGGGAGCGCCTCGGCAACAACACGGGCTCAAGTAGCCCACGGGCGGGCGAAGCTTCCGTCCCTCAAGCTCGATCTGTCGGAGCTCCGGGAAAGGTTTGAGGAAACTACCAGTCAGATCGCGGCGTGGGCGAGCGGCAAGTGGGCTGAGGATCCGATTCGTCCGATCCTCATCTACTCGGTGGATTCTCTGGAAGACATCCACTCCTCTGACACCAGCCCGGACGAACAGCCGGCCAGCGAAGTCGTCGAAGGCGCGTTGGCGGAAATAGCCCGAAAACTGGTCCAGCTGGGCGCCAGGCAGCTGATCATCGCCGGCGGGGAGACGTCGGGACAGGTTGTCACGACCCTTCAGATTCCCAGCCTTACGATCGGCCCGGCAATCGCGGCCGGTGTGGCTTGGGGCGCTGGCGCCACCGCCGACGAAACCGGGCTTCTGCTCGCACTGAAATCCGGAAACTTCGCGGAAGAAGACATGTTTACAGCCGCCTGGGAGAAACTCGTATGAGCACCACGGAGATTGACCTCGTTCACCCGCTCTGCACTGAGCTCGTGCAGGCCGGGGCGCATCTGGCCGCGCTGGGATTGAGCCCGGGTTCCAGCGGCAACCTTAGTGTGCGCATTGGGGACACCATCATTATGTCGCCCACGGGAGCGGACTTGGCGTCGCTTGAGGCCGACAAGCTCTCCCGGCTCACCCTGGCCGGGGATTTCCTGGATGGGCCCAAGGCTTCCAAGGAATTCCCGCTCCATCAGGCCATGTACGCTCGGGATCCCTCCGTTGTTTCCGTGGTGCATCTGCATTCGCCCCACGCCGCCGCCCTCTCCTGCACGGAACCGTGGGCGGCGCACAGCGCACTGCCGCCGATCACCCCGTATCTGGTCATGCGCGTCGGACAGGTCCCGCTCATTCCCTACGCTGCACCGGGCAACGTCTCCCAAAGCGAGCATATCGATGGGCTCGACTTCGACTTCAGGGCGATCCTGCTTCAAAACCACGGCCCGCTCACTGCGGGAACGTCGGTTAAGCAGGCCGTGGACGCGATTATCGAAATTGAGGAGGCCGCCAAGCTCGTCCTCCTGCTGCAGGATCGACCCACCCGTTTGCTGACCGACCCGGAGATCCTCGAACTGACGCGAACGTATGGCACGTCATGGGCCACGGCAGGCTGACTGCGCGGCATTCCGGGAGTTAGATCCAGCGCGGTCGAGCGTTGGCGCACGGCTGAAGGGCATACCGGAAATACCCTGAGCCGCCAGCCCGGAACGCGGACGACGGCGGGGTTGCCCGCCGCCGTCGTCTGCTGGCGTTGTCAGTTTCCATAGGACAGTGCCTGCCACAGGATCACTGCCAACAGGGCACCGGCCGCGAGAATGACAGCCCAGGTTTCCCTGCGCAACCGCCGATCAGCGCGCCTCCGGTCCGATGACTCGCGCGCTGGCCTGGGCCGGCTACGCGTTGATTTCGACGCGAACATAATCCTCCCGGTGGAACATTCGCCGTTCGGGGCAGCCGTCAAGGACAACCCAGATGATGGATCCGTCGGGCGTGGTTCCGTCCACGGTGCCGAAGCCGATAGGGTGGCCGTCCTGCGAGAGCCTCACTGGCTGTCCGACGGGCAAGGCGTTCCAAGACACGCGGCGCCAGCGTGGCACACTTGTCGGTTTCATGGCCTACCGCAAAATGACTGTGCGGTTGCCGAGCAGCAGGATCCTGCCTTCACAATGCCAGCGGACGGCGTTGCGGAGGGCCGCGCATTCGGCATCCCGGCCCACCGCCACCAGGTCATCAGCGGTGTACGTGTGGTCCACCTCGATGACCTGCTGGGAAATGATCGGGCCCTCGTCGAGTTCGGCGTTGACGTAGTGAGCCGTGGCGCCCACGGTCTTGACGCCGCGGTCGTAGGCCTGGTGGTACGGCTTCGCGCCTTTGAAGCTGGGCAGGAACGAGTGGTGGATGTTGATGGTCCGTCCTGCCAGCTGGGCCGAGAGCTCATCGCTCAGGACCTGCATGTAACGGGCCAGGACCACGAGTTCCACGTCGAAGGCGTCCACCAGCTCCATTAGCCGGGCCTCCGCCTCGGGCTTGGTGTCCTTGGTGACTGGCAGGTGGAAGAACGGGATGCCGTGCCACTGGACCAGGCCCTCCTGGTCGCGGTGGTTGGACACCACCGCCACGATTTCCACCGGGATGTCGCCGGTGCGTGCCCGGAAGAGTAGATCGTTGAGGCAGTGGCCCATTTTGGACACCATCACCAGGACACGGCGTTTGCGGCCGTGCGGTTCCAGCTGCCAATTCATCTCCCACCTTTCGGCCACAGGCGTGAAGTCGCGGCGCAGGTCCTCGGTGCTGAAGGAATCCTGCCCTGAGGAGGAGTCGGAGGAGGAACCCGAGGAAAAGTGGACGCGCATAAAGAAGTGCCGTTGCCCCTTGTCCCCGTACTGCTTGATGTCCAGGATGTCGCAGCCGTGATTGAGCAGGAATCCCGAGACCGAATGGACGATGCCCGGCGACTCCACACAGTCGACGGTCAGGATGTGCTCTGCCGTGGCACCGGATTCCACAGCTGCAGGCTCGGGGCTGTTTGGATTCTGCGCGGTCATTTCTGCACCTTTTCAAACTTTCGGGCAACAGCTGATTCCTCTTCCTGCGCGAGTTCAGCTTGGAAGCTTGAATAGCGGGCCAGGTGGGCGGGGCGCCGGCGCAGCACGAACCACGCGGCGCCGAGCAGAATGAACCAGACCGGCGTGACCAGGAGTGCCAGAAGTGTGTCCGGCTGCGTGGTCAACGCCCAGAGGACGAAGGCGAAGAACGCGAAGACCACGCAGACCATGGGGATTCCGCCGGGCATCTGGAACTTGGACGCGTCATGCAGGTGCGGGCGGCGACGGCGGAAGGCCAGGTAACTGGCCAGGATGATGGACCATACGAACACGAAGCAGACGGCCGACACGGTGGTCACCATGTCGAAGGCCTTGCCGATGTCCTGTCCGGCGTACATCAGCACCACGCCGGAGAGCAGGAGGACGCAGGACAGGAACAGGGCGTTCTGCGGGACCTTACGCCGGGACAGGCTGCTGAAGACTGACGGCGCGTCGCCCTCCTGGGCCAGCCCGTAGACCATGCGCGACGTGGAGTAAATGCCGGAGTTGGCCGAGGACATGGCCGAGCTGAGCACCACCAGGTTCACGATCGTTGCCGCGGCTCCGAGCCCTGCCAGGGAGAACATGGCGATGAACGGGCTGTGGCCAGCCTGGAACTGGGTCCAGGGAGTGACAGACATCAGGATGATCAGGGCGCCCACGTAGAAGAGCAGCACTCGGATCGGGATGGAGTTGATGGCCTTCGGCAGGCTCTTCTCCGGGTCTTTGGCCTCCGCGGCGGTGGTGCCCACCAGCTCAATGCCCACAAAAGCGAACACGGCGATCTGGAAGCCGGCCACAAAACCCATGAACTCGTTCGGGAAGAATCCGCCGTGGCTCCACAGATTCGTGAAGCTGGCAGGGCCGGCATCGGACTGGAACCCGCTGAAGATCATAAACAGGCCCACCACGATCAGCGCCACGATAGCGACGATCTTGATCAGCGCGAACCAGAACTCCGTCTCGCCGAACGCCTTCACCGTGGTGAGGTTCAGGAGCAGGAGGATGGCCACGGTGGCCAGGCCCGGGATCCACAGCGGCAGCCCCGGCCAGAGTTCCTTGGAGTAGCCAGCGATGGCGATGACGTCCGCGATTCCCGTGATCACCCAGCAGAACCAGTACGTCCAGCCGGTGAAGAAGCCGGCCCAGGGCCCGAGGAGGTCCGCTGCGAAGTCGCTGAAGGATTTGTAGTTCAGGTTGCTGAGCAGGAGCTCGCCCATGGCCCGCATCACGAAGAACAGCATGAAGCCGATGATCATGTAGACGAAGATGACGGACGGCCCGGCCGCGGAGATGGTTTTGCCCGAGCCCATGAACAGGCCGGTGCCGATGGCGCCGCCAATGGCGATCAGCTGGATGTGCCGGTTGCTGAGCTGCCGCTCAAGATGCGGTTCCTGGTGGGAAGTTACGGTTTCAGTTGTCACGTGCTGCTCCTCGAATCAATGCTGTCTGGAGTGCTGCTGAGATGGGCGCCTGACCCGGTCCGCCGGGAACCGAGTCAAGGCTGTTGAAGCTGTAGAGATGGATGCCCGCGAGGTTGCCCGGCTGGTTTTCCAGCCCGGACACCAGGCTTTGCGGCGAGTAGTGGTCGCCGCTCAGAAGTTTGCGGGCCAGCGGGCCCTTCCGGCTCAGGAACTTCAGGGAACTTCCGACGCCGATCTGCGTCGCCAGAGAGACCAGTTTGGCCCGGGGCACGGACCCCGCCACCCCTGCCCAGATGGGCAGCTCAACGCCTTCGCGGCGCAGGAGCGCCGCGTAATCAAGGATTTTCTCCGGGGCGAAGCACATCTGGGTCACAACGTGCGAGGCCAGGTGCTGTTTTGCCAGGAGGGCGTCCAGCACCTCCACGGGGCCGGCGGAGGGGTGGCCCTCCGGGTAGCCCGCAATGCCTGCCCGCATCAACCCGCCTGTGTACTGCGCGATGTCCTCCAGCAGAGGAAGGGCGGACTCATACGGGCCGGCCGGCTGCTTCCGGTCCCCGCCGATGACAAACACCTCGCGGATGCCGGCGGCATCGCAGTCGCGGAGGATTCCGGTCAGCTCGGCCCGGTCATGCAGGGTCCGCGCGGCGAGATGCGGGATGACGGTGTAGCCCAGCACACCAAGCTGCACGGCAGTGCGCATGGTCCGCTCGATGCCGTGATGGGGCAGGCACGTCACCGTGAGCGTCGTGGTCAACGGCACCAGGTCCGTGACGCGCTCAACGATCCCCACGGAAGGGATGATTTCTATTCTGATGGGGAACATCATTGGTCCTCTCTGAACATCAGATTTTTTGGGCATCAGGTTTTTCGGGTATCAGGTTTTGGGCATCAGGGTTGGGTTGTTCAGGCCGTAGCCGCCAGCAGCGAGCTGGCTTCCTGGCGGGTGCTGCCCGAGCTTTCGATGTGTGCGAGCTCGGCCGGGATTTCCCAGCCCTTCTTGCGCATCGCGGTGGCCCAGAGCCGGCCGGCGCGGTAGGAGGAACGCACCAGCGGCCCGGTCATGACGCCGAGGAAGCCGATCTCGTCCGCCTCGTTCTGCAGGTCCACGAATTCCTGCGGCTTGACCCAGCGGTCCACCGGCAGGTGGCGCTCGGACGGGCGCAGGTACTGGGTGATGGTGATCAGGTCGCAGCCGGCCTCGTGCAGGTCCCGCAGCGCCTCGGAGATTTCCTCGCGGGTCTCGCCCATGCCGAGGATCAGGTTGGACTTGGTCACCATGCCGAGCTTGCGGCCCTGGGTGATGACGTCCAGGGAGCGCTCGTAGCGGAACGCCGGGCGGATCCGCTTGAAGATCCGGGGCACGGTTTCGACGTTGTGGGCGAAGACCTCGGGCTTGGAGTCGCAGATCGCCTCGATGTGCTCGGGCTTGCCGGAGAAATCCGGGATCAGCAGTTCGACGCCGGTGCCCGGGTTCAGTTCGTGGATCTTGC
>NZ_FNGD01000012.1 GCF_900102895.1 Arthrobacter sp. ov407 | reverse complement strand
AGGGTTACGGCGGTCATAGCGTGGGGGAAACGCCCGGTCCCATCCCGAACCCGGAAGCTAAGACCCACAGCGCCGATGGTACTGCACCCGGGAGGGTGTGGGAGAGTAGGTCACCGCCGGAACACCATTCAGGTCGAGGACCCCCAACCACGTTGGGGGTCCTCCCGCATTTAAGCTACTTTCCCACCCCCGGACGCTCCCTCACCTCCTGCAGGTTCCCGGGGGACGCCCCCGCAAGACGTGAGGCAGCGTCTGGACAGTGCCGGTCATACGTGAGGGAGCGTCTCGCAGGGACGTGCGCGGGTAGAGTAAATGCCCATGGATAACCTCTTCAGCCACGCTCCCGTTGACCCGACTGATGGCCGCGAACCGGAGGCAGCAGACGGCCTGGAGCCGGTCGTATTCACGGTGGTAGTGCCCGGCGCCGTGGCCGGGGCCTTCGTGGGGTTCACGGAACATACGCACCTCTGGTGGCCGCTTGAGGACCACAGCGTCTTTGGCGTCGGCTCCTACGTTGAGTTCGAGGAGAACCTGATCATGGAGACCGCGGATGATGGCAGGACGGCCGTCTGGGGATCCATTGACGACTGGCAGCCCCCGCTGTCCTTCCACGCCAGCTGGCACCCCGGGACCACCGCCATGTGGTCCACCGAGCTCCGGGTGGCATTTAGGGCAGTAGGCGAGGGAACAGAGCTCCGCCTGGTTCACAGCGGCTGGGAAGGGGCCGAGGACCCCGCGGCGACCCGGGCCGACTATGCGGCCGGCTGGCCCGGAGTCTTGGACCGGTTCGTTCGGTTCATGGGCGGCGTCGGCGTCGGCGTCGGCGTCGGCGCCTGAGCCTGCTGGCCTGTGGGCTGCATCGAGGCGTTCCTTCCCAGTTGCTTCGAGGACCGGGCCGGCGAACCCCCGGGCTTCCCGGTTTTCCGGGCAGTTCTGCGCGGACAGCCAGGCGATGGGGCCAGGAACTGGGCAGGAACGCCTCCACGGAGAAATTGGCAGGCAACTAGCGGATCGGCCCCTGCTCAAGGGGCGGAACTGCGGTGCTGGAGCGGATGACAAAGCGCGTGGGGTATTCGGTGTGCGCGGCCGCCGTGTCTCCGGCGCCGTCGAACCTGGCCAGCAAACGCCGAACGGCCAGCGCGCCCTGGCCCCGCGCGTCCTGATCGAACGTGGTCAACCCGAAGACCTCACCAAGCTCATGGCCGTCGATGCCAATGACAGAGAGGTCCTGCGGCACCCGCAGGCCGAAATCCCGGGCGGCAAGGATTGTGCCAATCGCCATCTCGTCGGACGCGGCAAAGACGGCCGTCGGGCGTTCCGGTGAGCTGCCCAGCAGCTTACGGGCGTTCGCATAGGCGCCCTGGATCGTGAAATCAGCGGAGACCTGCCACTCCGGCCGGAGAGCCAGCCCGGCGTCCCGCATGGCCTTCTTGAAGCCCGCCTGGCGCGTCCCCGGAAGGCGGAAATCCTGTTCATAGGCGGCATCGCCGGTCATGTGGGCGATCTTGCTGTGGCCAAGCTGGATAAGGTGGCGGGCCGCGGCCTCCGCGATGCCGGAGTCATCGATGCGGATAGTCGACGCCCCGGGCAGCGGGCCGCCGATCCCGACGATCGGGCGGTGGATGGCCAGCAGCTGGTCGATCTCGGCCTCGGAGAGCTCCAGGGACACGGCGATCACGGCATCCACGCGTTTGCGGAGCAGGAAGTCGTTCAGCACACTGTGGCGGCGCTCCCGGCCCTCGCTGACGTTGTACAGCGTGAGGTCGTAGCCGGCATCCAGCAGGGTCGCCGAGACACCTTCGACCACTGATGAAAAAAACCACCGGTGGACCGAAGGGACAACAAGGCCGACATTGTGGTTCCGCCCGGAGGCCAGGCTGGAGGCCTGATACGACACGACGAAACCGAGCTCGGCGGCGGCGGTCCGGGCACGCTCCTTGCTGCGCGGGGAGACATTGCCCTTGCCGCTCAAGGCGCGCGAAACGGTAGCGACGGAGAGGCCGGCCCGTTCCGCGACGTCCTTGATGCCGGGCATGCCTACCCCTCCGTGTCCTCGATGTAGATTTCCAACCAAACAGTTTCACCTGAGCTTAACGGATCGCCGGCGCTGGCCACGTCCACGGCGTCGTAGCCAGCCTCCGGGGGCGTTGAACTGCGCAGCAGCACCCGCCCGGCGGGCAGTTCCAGCGGTTCGGACCCCACATTCAGCAGCACCAGCGTGGAACCGTTGAGGAAGGCAAGGCTCGAGTCCGTGCAAAGGTCCTCGTACCAGGACAGTGAGCCGCGGCCAAGGTCCAGCCGGCGGCGCAGCTCCAGCATGCGCTTGTAGAGGCTCAGGTGCGACGACGGCGAAGCCGCCTGCACATCCCGTGCCAGCCGCGCGAAGCTTTCCGGCTGCGGCAGCCAGGGGTCCCGCCCGTGGCCGAATCCCGCGTGGCGTTCCCCGGCCCGCCAGGGCAGCGGGACACGGCAGCCGTCGCGGCCCAGCCGCGCGCCGCCGGTGCGGGCGAAAGTGGGATCCTGCCGCTGGGTGTCCGGGATGTCGATCCCGTCCGGGAGGCCGAGCTCTTCACCCTGGTAGAGGTAAGCCCCGCCGGGCAGTCCCAGCATGAACATGGACGCCGCGGCCGCCCGGGACCGTCCGAGGTCCTCGTCCGGCTGCGGATCCCAGGTGCCGATTCCGTCACCGTCGCGCGGCGCCTGCCCGTTGTACCCGAAGCGCGTGGCGTGGCGGACGACGTCGTGGTTGGAGAGCACCCAGGTGCTGGGAGCGGCGACGGCGTCCAGCGACGTCAGCGACTCGGTGATGACGTGGCGCATGCGGTGCACGTCCAGGCCCGCGTGGAGGTAGGGAAAGTTGAAGGCCTGGTGCATTTCGTCCGGGCGCACCCAGTCGGCGAGCCGGGGGAGCGGGTCGACGTTTGCCTCGGCGCAGAGGATCCGGTCGGGGCCGTACTCGGCGAGAATCCGCCGCCACTGGCGGTAGATGTCATGGAGGGCAGGCTGGCCAAACATCGGAGCGTCGTGTCCGGGGAAGCCGTCGGAGCTGCTGCCGTCGGCGCGGCCGCCCCACTCCGGCAGGCCGGGGGCCTTCACGAGGGCGTGCGCCACGTCCACCCGGAAACCGGAGACGCCGCGGTCCAACCAGAAGCGCAGGACCCGCTCGAATTCGTCATGGACGGCGCGGTTGTCCCAGTTGAAGTCCGGCTGGGAGGAGTCGAAGAGGTGCAGGTACCACTGGCCAGGGGCGCCGTCCGGTTCGGTGATCCGGGTCCAGGCTGAACCGCCAAAGTGGGACTGCCAGTTGTTCGGCGGTTCCTCGCCGAATGCTCCACGACCGTCGCGGAAGATGAACATGTCCCGCTCCGGGCTGCCGGCGGGCGAGGTCAGGGCGGCTTGGAAGGCCGGGTGCTGGTCCGAGCAGTGGTTGGGCACGAGGTCCACGATCATCCGCATCCCCAGCCGGGTGGCCTCGGCCATCATGGCGGCGAAATCGTCCAGCGTGCCGAACAAGGGATCGACGTCGCAGTAGTCACTGACGTCGTAGCCGGCGTCACGCTGCGGAGAGCGGTAGAACGGGGACAGCCAGACGGCGTCGATGTCCAGTTCGGCAAGGCGCGGCAGTTCGGCAGTGATACCGGCGAGATCGCCGATCCCGTCGCCGTTCAGGTCCCGGAACGAACGCGGGTAAACCTGGTAGATGACCGCAGAGCGCCACCACCCGGGAATGTGGTCTGCGGCGTGCACCGGGGTCAGCGGACCCGTCAGGGGGCCGGCCAGCGCGGCGGGGGAGAAAAGAACTGAATCAACGGACATGACGGCAATCGTAAGGCTCCGAGGCGAAAAAGTGAAAACGCTTCCAGTCATTTTTCTAGAGGTACTTTCGAGCGCCGATGGAACTATCCGCCACGGTTTTGGAAGCGCTTGCAACTGTGAGACGCATCACCGACAATGCGCAGCCTTAGACTGGGATTTGAATTCGACCGGACTGGAGACCGCATGCGCAGCATCATCGATGAGCTGACTTCTTCCCTTGGCGCGGCGAAAATTGCCGTGGACGCCGCCACGCTGGCCGCCTATGCCGTGGACCAGGCTCCCGTGCTGGATTATCAGCTCCCGCTGGCCGTGATCCGGGCCGAATCCGTGGCCGACGTGCAGGCAACGGTGCGTGCCTGCGCCGCCCGCGGCGTCGCGCTCGTGGCGCGCGGGGCCGGCACCGGAGTCTCCGGGGGCGCCCACGCGAGCGAGGGCTGCGTGGTGCTCACGCTCGAGGGGATGAACCGCATCCTGGAGCTCAACCCGGATGACGAGACCGCCGTCGTGGAGCCCGGGGTCATCAACGCGGACCTCAACGCGGCCGCCGCCGAGCACGGGCTGATGTTCGCGCCGGATCCTGCGAGCTTCAAGATGTCCACCATCGGCGGCAACGTGGCCACGAATGCGGGCGGGCTGCGCTGCGCGAAGTACGGGGTGACCCGGGACTCGGTCCTGGCCCTCGATGTCGTGCTCGCGGACGGCTCCCTCATCCACACCGGCCACCAGACCTTCAAGGGCGTCGCCGGCTACGACCTCACCGGGCTGTTCGTCGGCTCGGAGGGGACGCTGGGGATCGTGGTCGGTGTCACCGTCCGGCTGAAATACCTGCCGCGCGAGGTACACACCATCGCCGCCTTCTACCCGGACTTCCGCAGCGCCGCGGCCGGCGTCCTCGCCGTGGGCAGGGCCCGTGTGCAGCCGGCCATCATGGAACTGCTCGACGGCGGCTCGCTCGCCCAGCTCGACGACATCCACGGCTCCGACCTGGCCGCCCGCGGGGCGTCCCTGCTGCTGATCCAGACCGACGGCTTCGGCGCGGCGGCGGAAGCCGCGGCCATCCGCCCGGTCCTGGCGGCGGGGGGAGCGGTGGTGACCATGGAGGCCAACGCGGAGGCAGAGCAGCTTGTCGAGCTGCGCCGCAACAGCCGCGGCACCGAGGTGGACGACGAATACCGGGTCGGCGAGGACGTGGCTGTGCCGCGCTCGCGCCTGGTGGACTACGTGGCCGAGCTCGAGGCCATGGCGGCGGAGCACCGGGTCCAGCTCAAAGTCGTGGCACATGCCGGCGACGGCAACCTGCACCCCACCTTCTGGATCGACCGGGCGGACAATGCCGTGGACCCCGATGCCATGGCCCGCCTCGGCGCCGCATTGGACAGGTCCATTGCCGTGGCCCTGGCCATGGGCGGCACCATCACGGGCGAACACGGGATCGGGCAGTACAAGCTGCGCTGGCTGGGCCTGGAGCAGAAGGAACCCGTGCGTGAACTGCAGCGCCGGATCAAGGAACTGTTCGACCCGGCCGGGATCCTGAACCCCGGCAAGGCGATTTAGCTGAAGCGATTTAGACCAGGCGTGCCACAACGCGCCCGGCGAAGCTCAGTCGTCGGAGTCGGGGTATTCGTCGATCGATTCGTCGGCGCCGTAGCGTGATTCCTCGGTCTCCACCTCGAGGATCTTGAGCAACCCCGTGTCCGGGTTGAGCATGATGGCAGCCTCGTCCCGGCGGTGGCGGAGCTCGTTGTCGATGTAGGACTGGACGGCCTCGGCCAGCGGGATGTGCCGGTTCTCCTTCTCGGACATGTACCAGCGGTGCTCCAGGACCTCGTGGACCGCCTCGGCCGGCTCGAGCTTGCCGGAGAGATCGCGGGGGATGGCCCGCACGATCGGCTCGAAGATCTGGCTGACCCAAAGGTGCGCGCTGTATTCCTCGTCCATGCCGGGGTTGTTATCCGCCCGGAACGAGTCCATGTCGTTCAGGAGGCGGCGGGCCTGGTTTTCCTGGGCGTCCAGGCCGGTCAGACGCAGCAGCCGGCGCTGGTGATGCCCGGCGTCGACGACCTTGGGCTGGAGCTGGATGGTGGAGCCGTTCTGCGTGGTCTTGATGGCGTATTCCTCGACGTCGAACCCCAGCTCGTTGAGTCGCCGGATGCGGGCCGCCACGCGCCAGCGTTCGCCGATCTCAAACGACTCCTTCGCCGTCAGCTCGGTCCACAACCGCCGGTAGCTGTCCATGATCAGCTCGCTGGTGGCCACCGGGTCCACCTTCTCCTCGATCAGGCCGCCGTCGAGCAGGTCCATGAGTTCGCCGGCGATGTTGACGCGGGCGATTTCGAGGTCGTACTCGCGCTGGCCGGTGGACAAATCCGGGTACAGCTCGCCGGTCTCGGCGTCTACGAGGTAGGCGGCAAAGGCGCCGGCGTCGCGGCGGAACAAGGTGTTGGAGAGGGAGACGTCGCCCCAGTAGAAGCCGATCAGGTGGAGCCGGACCAGCAGCAGCGCCTGGGCGTCGATGAGGCGGGTCAGGGTGTCCTTGCGCAGCATCTGGGAGAAGAGCGCGCGGTAGGGCATGGAGAACTTCAGGTGCCGGGTGACCAGCACGGGGTTCAGCGCCCGGCCCTCCGGGGTGGTGCGCCCGGTAATGACGGCCACCGGCTCCACGCCGGGAACGTCCAGCCGGGCGAGCTTGCGGAGCATGTGGTACTCGTGGCGGGCCACGTGCTCCGAGGTTTCCTTGATGGCGATGACGGAGCCGCCGAGGTGGGCGAAGCGCACGATGTGCCGCGAGATACCGCGGGGGAGCGCTGCCAAATACTCTGCCGGCCAGTCCTCGAGGGCAATGTGCCAGGGCAGGTCCAGGAGCTCGGGCTCGGTGGCGGCGGCCGTGATGCTCAGCGAACTGGACACCATCGAGGCCTTTTCATCATTGGCGCTGGCGGCTTCGTACCGGGGCAATTTTCCGATCTGACCGTAGTCAGTGGGCTCGTCGTGCCACTGGGCGCTGTTTTCCTCGGTCATGCGTTTTCCTCGGTCATGAATCAATTCTTCCGTATTTGCAGGGCCGCACCTAAAGCGGGGCGGTTAACGCCCGACGGCGGCCCTCCACTGGGGAGGACCGCCGTCGTTTGCACCTGGGCCCACGCCGGCAGGGTTCCCTGGCCGAAGCGGAGCGAGGTTAGGGAGCCGGTGGGGCTAGTCGCCGAGGCGCAGGCCGGTCTTGGTGTCGAACAGGTGTACGTGGCCTGACTGCGGGCGGACCCAGATGGACTCGCCCTTCATCGGGGGGCGACGGCCGTCGACGCGGGCCACGATGTCGTGGCTCTGGCCGTCCAGCGTGGTGTGGCCGTAGACGTAGGCGTCGGCGCCGAGTTCTTCGACGACGTCGACCTCGACCTGGAGACCTTCGCCCTGGGCAACAGTCTCAAGGTCTTCCGGGCGGGAGCCGAGGGTCACGGTCTGGCCGTGGGCCTCTTCGAGGACGTCGCGCGGTACCGGGTAGACGGTCCCGCCGAACTGCACGCCGCCGTCGACGACGGGAAGTTCGAGCAGGTTCATGGCGGGGGAGCCGATGAAGCCAGCCACGAAGACGTTCTTCGGCTTGTCGTAGAGGTTGCGCGGGGTGTCGACCTGCATCAGCAGGCCGTCCTTCAGTACGGCGACGCGGTCACCCATGGTCATGGCCTCGACCTGGTCGTGGGTCACGTAGACCGTGGTGACGCCGAGGCGGCGGGTCAGGGACGCGATCTGGGTGCGGGTCTGCACGCGCAGCTTGGCGTCAAGGTTGGACAGCGGCTCATCCATGAGGAAGACCTGCGGGTTACGCACAATCGCGCGGCCCATGGCAACGCGCTGGCGCTGGCCGCCGGAGAGGGCCTTCGGCTTGCGGTCCAGGTACGGTTCGAGGTCGAGCAGCTTGGCAGCCTCACGGACGCGCTCGGCGCGCTCTTCCTTGCTGACGCCGGCGATCTTCAGCGCGAAGCCCATGTTGTCCGCCACGGTCATGTGCGGGTACAGGGCGTAGTTCTGGAACACCATGGCGATGTCGCGATCCTTCGGCGGAACGTCCGTGACATCACGGTCGCCAATGAGGATGCGGCCGGAGTTGACGTCCTCAAGACCTGCAAGCATGCGCAGGGAGGTCGACTTTCCGCAGCCGGAGGGTCCAACGAGGACCAGGAATTCGCCATCGGCGATATCGATGTTGAGCTTGTCAACAGCGGGCTTATCGGTGCCCGGGTACAGGCGTGTTGCGTTGTCAAAAGTAACTGTAGCCACAGTTATCAATCCCTTCACCGGCAGGTACGTGCCGGACGATCCGTAGTGAATGGTCGTTTTATGCAGTTGTTAATTCAATTTTGGGATCTCATGCGCATACTCCTCGGCCGAAGCCGAGGAGTATCCAATGACGCCGCACGGTAGTTGTGCGCCACATCACATACAGAGTATGTCAGATTTATGGCATTTGGGCGAAAATGTTACGGATGTCACAGGTGATGCTGCCCACTTGGGCGCTGTCGCGGCTGCGTTTCCCGGTGTTTCCTGATGCCCGGCCTCTTAGTGCGCGACTGCGCGCGTCCGCTCCCGCAAGAGGGCTTCGAGCAGTTCGCAGATGTGGACCGGCGCCTCCACCCGGAACTCGGCCTGGGTGAAATCGAGCCCCACTTTTACGCCGAGATCGCCCGGGACGAGGCTGGCCAGGGCGTCCTCGTCGGTGGTGTCGTCTCCGGCGAAGACCACGGCCGTGGCTCCGGCGGCCTGCCGCAGGAAGGCAATGCCCTCCCCCTTGGAGGCGTTGACCACGGAAGCTTCCAGGACCCGGTGTCCGGTTTTCAAGAACACTCCGCCGCGGTCCTGCAGGACTGCCCGCGCCGCGGCGACGGCGTCCTCGGCGACGTCGGCGGCCGCGAGTCGCGTGTGCAGGACGACGCCGGCCGGCTTGTCCTCCAGGAGGGTCCCGGGGGCCTGCTCCACGATCCCCTCAAGCTCCTTGCGGACGTCGGCCAACAGTTCCCGCTGGGCGTCGTCGAGCAGCAGTTGGGAGGAGCCCGGCCCCATCCAGACTTCGGCGCCGTGGCTGCCGATCAGCAGCGTGTTCTCCGGCGGGAAGGCGACGGCACGCAGGCTGTCCAGCGCGCGGCCGGAGATGAGCGCCGTCGTCGTCCGGGGAAGTTCCGCCAGTCCCCTGAAGGCGGCCGCGGAGCGCGGGAGCGCACGGGAGTCGCCCGCATGATCCACGAGCGGTGCCATGGTGCCGTCGAAGTCCATCGCCACGAGCAGGTGCTCGGTGCCGGCGACGCGGCGCACCGCCGCCAGCAGTTCAGGGGAGAGCGAGAGCGGCGCGGTGTCCGAATTGTTGGCGCCTGAATCGTAGGTGCCTGAATCGTTGGTGCCGGTGGCGTCAGGAGTCATCGCGTACAACCTTTTCGGCGAGGGCGTTCAGGAAGTCGGAGGACCAGAGGTCGACGTCGTGGTCCAGGATCTGCTTGCGCATGGCCCGCATGCGGCGTGATGCCTCGGCCGGCTGCATGTTGACGGCCTTCATGATGGTGTCCTTGAGACCGTCGATGTCGTGCGGGTTCATCAGCAGGGCCTGCTTGAGCTGGTCGGCGGCGCCGGCAAACTCACTCAGCACCAGCGCGCCGTCGTTGTTTGTCCGGGCAGTGACGTATTCCTTGGCCACGAGGTTCATGCCGTCGCGCAAGGCTGTGACCAGCATGACGTCCGCGGCCAGGTACAGCGACACCATTTCCTCGATGGGGTAACTGTGGTGCAGGTAGCGGACGGCCGTGTTCTCCATGGTGTCGAAGGTGCCGTTGATGTGGCCCACCGTGCCCTCGACCTCCTCGCGGAGCAGGCGGTACTGTTCCACGCGTTCCCGGCTGGGGCTGGCCACCTGGATCAGGGTCGCGTCCTCCACGGTGACCTTGCCGTCCTGCAGCAGTTCCTCGTAGGCCTTGAGCCGGTGGCGGATGCCCTTGGTGTAGTCGAGCCGGTCCACGCCGAGCAGGATGGTCTTGGGGTTGCCGAGGTCCCGGCGGATCTGTTGCGCGCGCTCAATGACTTCCGGCTTCTTCGCCAGCTCGCTGATCTGCTTGACGTCAATGGAGATAGGGAATGCCTGCGCCCTGGCGATGTGGGTGGTGTCGCCGTCGTTGCCCCTGACATGGACCTGTTGCTGCTTGACGCTGGCGCCGAGGAAGCGCCGGGCGGAGCGCATGAAGTTTCCGGCGTCGCTGCTGCGCTGGAAGCCCACCAGGTCCGCGCCCAGCAGGCCGTCGATGATCGCACGGCGCCACGGGAGCTGCGCGAAGATCTCCGGCGGCGGGAACGGGATGTGGTTGAAGAATCCGATCTTCAGGTCCGGCCGGGCCTCCCGGAGCAGCTTTGGAACCAGCTGGAGCTGGTAGTCCTGCACCCAGACGGTGGCGCCCTCGGCCGCATGGCGGATGACGGCGTCGGCGAACCTCCGGTTGACCTTCCGGTAGGAGTCCCACCAGGTGCGGTGGAACTCCGGCGGGGCGATCACGTCGTGGTAGAGCGGCCACAAGGTGGCGTTGGAAAAGCCCTCGTAGAAAAGCTCGATGTCGTCCGTGCTCAGCTGCACCGGGATCAGGTCAATGCCGCCGTGACTGAAAGGCTTCACGGTCTCATCGGGGGCGCCGTGCCAGCCCACCCAGGCGCCGTCGGTCTTGGTCATCATCGGGGCCAGCGCTGTCACGAGTCCGCCGGGGGAGCGCCGCCAGCCGTCCTCGCAGCCGGGTTCGTCCGCTGAACAGCGGTCAACGGGCAGCCGGTTGGAGACCACCATGAAGTCGAACTGGTCCCCTGCCTCGGCACCTGTGGCGGCGCCGTCGGTGGCCGTCCGCGCCGCTTCAGTGGTGTCTTGCCCGCCGTGGCCGGCGCTGTCCTTTGCTTCCATTGGTGCCCCCTGGGGTCCGCTCGTGGCTCTCCATCAACCCTAGCCGCACGGAATCTTCCGGGCTATTCGTCCGTTGGGCAGTCGGAAGGGAAACTTGAAAGCGCAAGTTCTCGGGTTTCTCCCCTAAAATGATGAAGTTGCCACTGAGTGGACCGTCCCTGGCCGAACGACCCGAGGAACCAATGAGCCCCGCAAACGAACCCCGACAGTCTAAGGCAGAGCGCACTGCCGCGGCGCGCGAGAAAGCCCGTGAGATCCGCGAGGCGCAGCTGAAAAAAGAGAAGCGCAACAAGCTGCTGATCGGCTGGGGCATTGTTGCCGCCGTCGTCGCCATCATCGTGATCGTGGCGCTGGTTGTCACTACCAACATCAAGAACAACGCCCCGGTGGCCGACGAGGGGCCCACTCCGGCCAACGGCAACATCCACGGCGGCGTAACCCTGCTGGCGAACACCGGGGTTGCCAAGACCGATCCCGCGACCGTGAAGCTGTCCGACCTGCCGCCCGCGCCGGCCACGCCGCCGTCTCCGGTCAAGGCGCCGGGCGCCGAGGCTGAGGCAGGCAAGCCGGTCAAGGTGGTCCTCTATATCGACTTCATCTGCCCCGTCTGCAAGGACTTCGAGGCGAAGTACAACGACACCCTCACCAAGCAGCGCAATGACGGCAAGATTATGGTGGAATACCGCCCGCTGGGCTTCCTCGACAGCCGGTCCAGCACCAACTACTCCTCGCGCGCGGCCAACGCCGCAGCCTGCGTGGTGAATGAATCCCCGGAGAAGTACTCCGACTTCGTCGACCTGCTGTTCGCGAAGCAACCGGCCGAAGGCAGCGCAGGTCTGTCCGACAACGAGCTGAAGAAGATGGCCACCGACATCGGGGCCAAGAGCATCGACACGTGCGTGGACGACAAGACGTACCGCCCTTGGGTTAAGCACACCACCCAGGAAGCCGCGGTGATCGGCGTGACCGGCACGCCCACCGTGTTCGTCGACGGCAAGCAGTATGGCACGGGCGACAGCGCCAAGACCCCGTTCGACCAGTACCTGCAGGCCGCGGTCGACGCCAAGAAGTAACCGTCCACGGCACTGATGCCGTTGAAGGCCCGCAGTTGATGGCCCGGCCCCGGATCGCTCCGGGGCCGGGCCATATCTTTTGGCGAGGGGCGTTGCGCGTTTTTCTCACCGGGCGTCGGTGGGCTAATCTTGTCTAGCGTCCTGATATCTGCCCCATTTTGGGTCTGGTGTTTTGAATCCATTTTTGGAATCCAGTGTTTTGGAATCCAGTGTTCGGAGTCAGGGTGCAGGAATGCCTCCTTAGCTCAGTTGGCCAGAGCACCGCTCTTGTAAAGCGGGGGTCGTCGGTTCGAATCCGACAGGGGGCCCCACTGACCCCTCCTTCCCGATGACTCTGTCGGGGAGGAGGGGTTTTCTCATGCCCGAAAACGGGGCGATAAATGACCAACCGAGAAAGTGGCGGATGGGCTCCCGTTCGCACAGAACACTGAGTGCCGCCGCACGTCGTGGCGCTGGCTGCCTCCCGTCAGGCCTGGGTGAAAAAGTCTCGGCCACGCAGCTGCTTGCGTGCCAGAATCCTCATATGACCAAGGAACGCAGTGAACTGAAGAGCACCGGATACGAGATCTTCATCGGTATCCTTTCGATCCTGTCGATCGTTAATCTACTGCTCTTGTATGTCGTGCAGGACCAATACCTTGACACCGTGCTCACCGTGATGAACGCGATTTTCAGTGGGATCTTCCTCGCCGACTTCCTCTACCGGATCGTCACCGCGCCATCGGCGGGCGCCTATTTCTTCAAGCACTTCGGCTGGGCCGACCTGTTGGCCAGCGTGCCTGTCGCGCAATTCAAGATCCTGCGCATCTTCCGGCTGATCCGGGTGTACCGCCTGCTCCGCGATGTCGGCCTCCGCACGATCAGCCGCGCGCTGATCAAGGATCGGGCCGGCAGTTCCCTGTACATACTGCTGCTCATGGGCATTCTCGTGCTGGAATTCGGAAGCCTCACGATGCTCCGCGTCGAGCAGTACGCCCCAGGGGCCAACATCACAACCGCCTCGGACGCCATTTGGTACACGATCGTCACGATCTCGACAGTCGGATACGGTGACCAATATCCGGTCACCGATGCGGGCCGTGTCATCGGGTCGGGCATTATTGTCCTCGGTGTCGGTATCTTCGGCACATTCACCGGTTTCCTGGCCAACTTCTTCCTGTCTCCCAAGAATCCCGCACCGTCGGTCGATGCGGCAGGCACCAGTACCGCGACGGTCGAAGGACTCCGCCAGCGCCTCGAAGAGTCCGAAGCCAAGCTCACCGAGATCAGAAAGCTGCTGATCGAGCCAACCTAGTTGTCGCGCCAACCTGACCGCGATGGGCGGCCTCGCCGTCAACGTCGTGGAGTGTTGACCTCAGCGGTTGGCAGGCGCCGCGGATTGCCTTGGAGGTCCATTGCTTCATGGATCTGCAGGGCAAACCAGAGTTGCGCCAGCGTGGAGGTTTCGGTCATATCAAGGCCGGTCAGCTCACTGATTTTCCGGATGCGATAGATGATGGTCTGCCGATGCGCGAACAGGGCCGCCGCCGTTTTCTGCCACGACCGTTGCATGTCAAGGAACGTCTTCAGCGTGACGATGAGGTCCCCGTTTTCGCCCTGTTCATATTCGAAAATGGGCCCGAGGAGCCGCTGGACCAGTGCGTTACCTTCTTCATAGCTGGTGAGCCCCAGCCACGAGGGTCCCTCGGCATAGCGGACCAACCGCTCGCCGGTGCTCGATGCCGTTCCAAGCGCCCACATCGATTCCTGCAAAGCTCGCTGCGTTCCAGCGGCCGCGGAAGGCCGGCTGATCCCTATCCTCACGTCCACGGGGACGGCATGCCTCAGAAGATCGTCGGTGCAGTCTGAGGCGACAGCCAAGTGCAGTGTATTGAACCTGCGCTGGCACGCCGTCGGATAGCCGTGTCGCCAAAGATCAACGTGGATCCCCGCCAGGCGCTCACCGTCCTCGCTCGACATGGAGATGATGAGGAATTCCCGTGTCGAAATCCCGAACTCAGGCAACCGGCTTTCGATGTCGGCGATGCCCAGGCGCCCGTCGAAGGCCTGCAAGAGGAACTCCGCCCCCAGCCGGCGCTGGTTCTCGAGGGACAGCACCGTCCGCGACAACTCCAGTCCAAGGACTGTGGCCGCATGGAGCAGTACCACCGCATCCGGGTGCGGTTCGGATTTCGGCAGCACCACCAGAAGCGCATTGGCGTGAGTCGGAATATCCATCATGAGAAGGTGGCTGTCCCCCAAACGGTGCCACTGGAACTTCTTGCTGGCGACCGGTGACTTGCTGGTCAGCGGTTCAAGTTGCTGCCTTAGGTCCGGTGGCAGCGACTGGCCTCCGTGATGCCAGGCATGCAGGCACCGTCGATCAACCACGAAGAGGCTGGCGTCGAGTTCGGCTTCGATGCCCAGGATCAGACTCAGCCATTGATTCTCAGATGGCCCCGCCAGCCGCAGCAGGTCATAAATACGGGCCGTCTGACGCAGCCTGCGGGACTCCTCAAGCAATGAAGACTCGGCGACCGAACGTGCGATGGCGATGAACGGCAGCGGGTAGGGGATGTTGATGACCGGCAACGGCAGGCGGTCACAGGCTTCGAGGAACTGGGGCAGGAGCTCAGGGGCATGCATCTGCGCGCCGATCGCCAGGGCACTGGCACCTGCATTGACCAGTGCCTCGGCCAGCTCAACCTGCCCCTGGGGATCCGCCGGAATGGAGAGGCCGTTGGTCATCATGAGCTCGCCGCCGGTGATCCATTCCCACAAGCGCGGGAGGTCGGAGGTGTGGGCCCAGGTGACTCGGTTGCCCAGGCCTGCGGAGCCCGCCAGAAGGGTCAGGCCCAGCTGGGGTTCGGCCAGCAGTTCGGCCACGGTGATCGCCATGTGTGGTTCCTGTTCATGAGTCCGGAGGCAACCCCCAAGCCGCTTATACACATGTATAAGCCCCTCGGTTATTTGTAGTCAATCGGCGCATGTACCGCGTGACGCCGATCACTAATAGTTAAGGCATAGACCTCAACCGGCGCAGAAGCACAGCTCAGAGAAGAACCTGCCAGGCCGGCTGAACCCAAGCAACTGGAGGATCCCTGTCATGACCACGCACAAGCCAATCGGCCCCGTCGACGCAACAAAAGTCCCCCGCTACGCGGGCCTGGGCACGTTCGCCCGGCTTCCTCAAATCGACCGTGTCCCGGACTACGACATTGCGATTGTCGGTGTCCCGTTCGACGGCGGGACCTCCTTCCGCCCCGGCGCCCGCTTCGGTCCGGCCGCTGTCCGTGAAGCGTCGCGGCTCCTGCGCCCCGGCTACCACCCGGAGCTCGACGTCGAGCCTGTATACGAAGCCCAGGTTGTCGACGCCGGCGACATCGCCTGCACCCCCTACGACATTTCCCGCGCAGTCCGCGAAATCGAGGAGCAGGCGCTCCCGCTCCTCGGCGAGGCAGGCTCCGGCAAGAGGCTCATCTCCATCGGCGGCGACCACACCATCGCGCTCCCGATGCTGCGGGCCTTGAACAAGGTCCACGGCCCGGTGGCCCTGCTCCACTTCGACGCACACCTGGACACCTGGGACACCTATTTCGACCAGCCGGTCACGCACGGAACCATCTTCCGCCGGGCCTTCGAAGAGGGCCTCCTCGTCGAGGACAAGTCGATGCACGTGGGCATCCGCGGCCCGGTTTATGACCGCAACGACTTTCTCCGCGACCACGAGTTCGGCTTCCAGATCATCCGCTGCTCGGACCTGGACGTCATCGGGGTTCCGGCCGCGATCCAGCGCGTCAAGGAGCGGCTGGGCGACACCCCGGTCTATGTCTCCATCGACATCGATGTCCTCGACCCGGCCTACGCGCCGGGCACCGGTACCCCGGAAATGGGCGGGCTCCACTCCCGCGAACTGCTGGCGCTGCTCCGCGGACTGGACGGCATTAACATCGTGGGCGCCGACGTCGTCGAGGTCGCTCCGGCCTACGACCACGCAGACATCACCACTCTCGCCGCGGCGACCCTCGTCTTCGACCTCCTCGCCCTGATGGTGAATCGCAGCAAGGCCTCCGCCAACGTCGCCCAAGAGCTGCAAGCCGCCACCGTTTGACCCGCAAGGGCTGGGCATCGCGCCTGCTTTGTACATATGTATGAACAGGTCTACGGCGTCTATTCAATCGCCGGATTTCCACTGTGACAAAAGTCACGAATGATTGATACATCAGATCCCGTGCCCGACGAAGCGCCGGGACAGAACAAAGAGGTTCCCATGAACTCCCGGAACGAATCATGAGCACGCACCCCACTCACGCCGTCGCGGCCGAAGTGCCCCGGCTCGAAGACAAGACCATTCAGCCCATCCCCGCCGACGAACGCCACGGCAAAGCGCGGGACCTTTTCACCATCTGGTTCGGTTCCAACATCATGATCATGACCATCGTGACCGGGGGACTCGCGACCACGGTGTTCGGGCTCAGCTTTGTGCCCGCCATCGTCGGAATCATCATTGGAAACCTTGTCGGTGGCATCTTCATGGCACTGCATTCGGCCCAAGGCCCGCAGCTGGGCGTGGCGCAGATGATTCAGACCCGCGGCCAGTTCGGTTCGTACGGGGCGCTGCTGATTGTGGTCATCGTGGTGGTCATGTACGTCGGGTTCTTTGCGGCGAACCTCGTCTTTGGCGGCCAAGCGCTGGCCGCAGTCACCCCGGGCATCAGTGTTGATGCAGGCATCATTGTCATTGGCGTCGTGAGCGTCGTGGCCACCATTTTCGGCTACCGGCTCATCCACGCCTATGCACGCATCTTGAGCATCGTGGCCGGTCTGGCGCTGGTGCTGGCCTTCGTCTGGATCCTGGCCGTCCACGGATTGCCGGCCAGCTTCCTGGACCAGGGAAACTTCAACTGGGTCGGCTTCATGGCCACGATCTCCGTCTCCGCCCTCTGGCAGCTCGCCTACGCTCCCTATGTCTCGGACTACTCCCGCTACATGCCTCAGGGCACCGGCTCGGCCCCGGCGTTCTGGGCCTCCTACTCAGGCTGCGTCTTGGGAACACTCTTCCCGATGGTCTTGGGTGCCCTGGTGGGAACGCTCGCACTGGCACTGATCAACGATGGCAGCACCGTAGAAATAGTAGGGAGCCTGGGAGCCATGCTCGGGCCATGGACCATGGTGATCATCGGAATCTTCTGCCTTGGCGTTGCAGCGTCGAACGCCATGAACCTCTACTGCGGGGTCCTGTGCACGCTCACCATTGGGCAGACGTTCAGGCCGGCCTGGTTGCCCCACGCCAAGACCCGGACCATTGCGGCGGTGCTCCTGTTCACCCTCGCCCTCTCTATCGCGCTGTTCGCCCGCGACAATTTCATCTTCTTCTACACGAACTTCCTCTCCTTCCTGATGTACGTCCTGGTTCCCTGGACGGCCATCAACCTGGTCGACTACTACCTCCTGCGGCACGGCGACTACAGGGTTGAAGACTTCTTCAAGCGCGACGGCGGGATGTACGGAAGGTTCAACTGGGTTGCGATCGGAGCCTATCTTGCCGGCGCACTGATCCAGGTTCCGTTCTCCGCAACAGCGATGTTCACCGGCCCTATTGCCGCCGCGATGAACGGCGTGGACCTCTCCTGGATTGTTGGCCTGGTGGTCGTTGCACCCCTGTACTACTTTGCGGCTCGGGTGTTCCGGAAGAAGGCGGAAGCCGCCCCTTTTCAGTCGCCGGCATTCGCAGCTGACCTGATTGAGGCCCCGCAGGCGTAACGCCCACCACGGGCATGCACCGCCCACCGCGTGCATGCCGCCCGTCCCCAACACAAACTCCCGACGCCGAGACCGGCGCAGAAAGCAAAGGCTAAGTTCCATGACACTCACTAACCTCGAGCAGTTCACAGTCCGACGCTCTTCCGCGGAGCAAAGCTGCGCCAGCGTTTTGCCTCCGACGGGGCACTTCATCGGTGGAACGTTTGTTCCCGGTTCCTCGACTCGGCTGATCGACGTCGTAGATCCCACCACAGAGCAGGTCATCGCGTCGGTGCAGGCAGGCACAGCCTCGGATGTGGACGTTGCGGTTGAGGCGGCCGTGGCGGCCCAGAAGTCCTGGGGCGCCACGACCCCGAAGGAACGGTCCGAGGTGCTCTCCCTGATCGCCAACATCATTGAAGCCAACCGTGAAGCGTTCGAAATCATCGAGTCCGCCAACACCGGTAAACCGCGGCCCGTCGCGGAGGACGATGTCTCCAGCACCATCGACACCTTCCGATTCATGGCCGGAGCTTCCCGCACACTGACGTCCATGGCAGGCGGCGACTACGCCACCGGACACACCTCGGTCATCCTCAGGGAACCCGTCGGCGTCGTAGGCGTCATCACCCCCTGGAACTACCCGCTGCTGATGGCTGCTTGGAAGATCGCGCCCATCCTGGCCGCCGGAAACAGTATCGTCCTCAAGCCCTCGGAACAGACTCCGTTGTCGACGCTGAAGCTGGCAGAACTTGTGGCCGGACGCATCCCCGACGGAATTCTCAACGTCGTGACGGGAAAGGGCCGAACCGTCGGGCAGCGACTCTCCGAACACCCTGACGTGGCCCTCGTTGCGTTGACGGGGAGCGTCGTCAGCGGACAGGCAGTGGCGGAGACCGCGGCCAGGTCCGTCAAGCGTGTGCATCTGGAACTGGGCGGCAAGGCCCCGGTTGTTGTCTTCCCCGACGCCGACCTCCGCGCGGCCGCCGCCGGCGTGCGAAACGCCGGCTTCTGGAATGCCGGCCAGGACTGCGGCGCGGCCTGCCGCGTGCTGGTCCACGAGTCCGTGGCTGAGGAGTTCACCGAGCACCTGGTACGCGAAGTCGGCACGCTCGTCGTCGGCGCCCCGGGCGCGGGGGAGGACGTCGAAATCGGTCCCATGATTTCGCGCCCGCACTTCGAACGCGTGAAGGAATCGCTTGAGGAGGCAAAGGCTGCCGGACTTCAGGTGGCCATCGGCGGCTCGGCCCTGGAGGGCCCCGGCTACTTCATTGAACCCACAGTGATCAGCAACGTGCCGGCCGGGGCGCATATTGCCACCCACGAAATCTTTGGCCCCGTCGTTACCGTGGAGTCCTTCAGCTCCACCGAAGAGGCCATTACCCGGGCGAACGAGAGCCCCTACGGTCTTTCCGCCTCGGTCTGGACCCGGGATTCGAGCCTCTCACTCAGGGTTCCGAAGCAGCTCGATTTCGGCACCGTCTGGGTCAATTCACACCTGGTGTTGGCCTGCGAAGTTCCGTGGGGCGGATTCAAGGGATCCGGCTACGGCCGCGACCTCTCGCTGTATGCCTTGGACGATTACTCCCGGACCAAGCACGTCATGATCAACCACGGCGCATGAGCCTTAAGACCAGGATCGGAGCTCACCAATGACCACCACGAATCATCCCCACTCCGCGTCGTCGGCGCGCGCCGCGACCCCGTCCGCTCCCTTCGGGACAGACGTAACCTGGACCAACTGGGGCGGCAACCAGAGCGCCACCCCGGCCTTCACCGTCCGGCCGCGTAATGAACAGGAGGCGCTCGACGCCGTCCGGTTCGCCATCCGCGAAGGCCTGCCCGTACGGGCAGTCGGCTCAGGGCACTCGTCGTCGCCGCTTGTCCAGACGGGCGGAGTCCTGATGGACATGTCCGCACTCTCGGCCATTACCGGAACCGACCTCAAGGGGCGCCGTGCGAGGGCCCTGGCCGGCACCACCATCAACGCCTTTGGCGATCCGCTGTGGGAGCAGGGGCTGGCACTGGGCAACCAGGGCGACATCGACAAACAGCAGATCGCCGGGGCACTCGCGACCAGCACCCACGGCTCCGGAAAGAACCTGGGCAGCTTCTCATCGGCACTGCGCTGGGTCAGGCTGATCAACGGCTACGGCGAAATCGTCGAAATCGGTGAAGGGCAGCTCCGCGAACTCAGGGCCGCCCAGGTCGCCCTGGGGACGCTCGGAATCTTCCTGGAAGTCGAACTGGCGGTCGAGGACCGCTATTACCTGCAGGAGGAGATTACCTACCCCACGTGGGCCGAGACCGCCGCAACCTGGCAGGCCGACATCGACGGGAACCGGCACTACTCGTTCCTCTGGTGCCCGGATGACGATTCCTGCGAGCTGCTGGACCTGCCCGGATCGCCGGGACAGAGCACGGCAAACCGCAGTTACACCAAGCGCTACAACGTCGCCGAGGTCAAGGACGAGCGTGAAATTTCCCGCGCGGAAGGTGCCCGGCTGGACCGGTCGTACCGCATCTACCCGGGCGGATTCACCACACCGTTCCATGAACTCGAGTACTTCGTTCCCAGCGAACACGGCCTGGCGGCCGTCGAGGCTGTCCAGGAGCTGATCCGCACCAGGCATTCCGACCAGAAGTACCCCGTTGAGGTCCGCTGGGTGAAAGCCGACGAAGGCTACATGTCCCAGTTCCAAGGACGCGACACCACCGTCATCACCCTGACCACCGAACCTGGGACCGACTACTGGCCCTTCTTCCGGGATGCGGATGCGGTGCTGCAGGAATTCGAGCCACGCGCACACTGGGGAAAGATCCACTTCATGACGAGGAGCCGCCTGGAGCGTCTCTACCCGGAGCTTGACACCTTCATCCAGATCCGCCGGGAGTTCGACCCCCGCGGCATGTTCCTCAACGACCACACACGTGCGCTCGTCGGCTAAATCAGCGCCCGCCACAACCAATGGGGAAGAGAAGACATGAGCCATTTTCAGGACAAGACCTACCTTGTCACCGGAGCCAGTTCCGGCATCGGTCTCGCGACCACTCGGGCCCTTCTGGCGCAAGGGGCAAAGGTTGCGGCAGTCGGTCTCCCGGACCGTCTGCTTGAGGACGCAAAACGCCAACTGTCGGGTGCTGTGATCTTCATCGAAGCCGACGTATCTGAGTCCCCGCAGGTCGACAGCGCCTTCGCACAGGCGGAAGCAGAACTCGGTCCCCTGAGCGGAGCCTTCAACGCCGCAGGGATCTCCAGTGTTGCGCCCATCGCCGAAACGTCTGACGAGCTGTGGCAGAGGTTGATCCGGGTGAACCTGACCGGCACTTTCCACTTCGCCCGGGCAGCGGCGCGAGCGCTCACATCCAACGGCGGTGGATCGCTCGTCTGCACTGCCAGCGAGCTGTCCCTCGTCGGCCAGGCAGGCTACACGGCATACACCGCGACCAAGGGCGGCGTGCTTTCGATGATGCGGTCCTTGGCCGCCGAACTCGCACCGGCCGGCGTCCGGGTCAACGCACTGTCGCCTGGCACGACAGATACCCCGATGCTTGCGGCCGAGTTCGCGAACGAAGAAGAACGCGCCAGAGACGAAGCTTCCGTGCCACTTGGCCGATTCGCTCTGCCTGAGGAGATTGCAGCCGCTGCGCTGTGGCTACTGGGTCCTGAATCCTCCTATGTCACGGGAACAAACCTTGTTGTCGACGGTGGTCGAACGACGACCTTCCCCCTCGGGCATTGAATCCCACATCCAACGCATGTACTGAAAGGCAAAATCACATGAGCTCTGTTCTGGTCACAGGTGGTGCCGGATTCACCGGACGCCACATCGTCAACGAACTCGCCGACGCCGGCCATCAAACGGTCAGCTACAACCGGGATTTCATCGAGGCGCCACGCCCCGACGTCGTTTCCGTCCAGGGTGAACTGTTTGATATCCCTCGTCTCCTTGAGGTATTCCAGGAGCACGACGTCGACACCATCGTCCATACCGCCGCCATATCCCACCCGACCTATTCCCTGAGCTTTCCCTTGGCCACGTTTGCTGCCAACGTCGAGGGAACGGTGGCGGTTTTCGAGGCGGCCCGACTCCACGGCGTCAAACGGATCATCAACTTCTCTTCCGAGTGCGTGTACGGAAAGACCTCAGCACCGGTAGTTCTCGAATCGGAGCCAGTAAATCCGACGACGCCCTACGCCGTGACGAAGGTAACCGGGGAATGGCTCGGACAGGTCTACGGCGACAGGTATGGAATCGACGTCATCTCCCTGCGCATCGGCCAGGTTTACGGACCCGGAAACCGCATGGATGAAGTCATGCGGGATATCATGCGCGGCGTAGTCCGCGGCGGTTCATTCTCACAGGACCACGGGGCCGACCACCGCTACAACCTGGTCTACGTCCGCGACGTCGCTCTTGCCATCCTGGCGGCAGTCCAGGCACCAGAAACGGCCTCGGCCAGGCCCCTGGCCTACAACATCTCCGGCAGCGAGTATTGGACACTCAGCGACGTCGTCAAAGAAGTTCGAATCGCATTCCCGGACGCCACCGTGGAGATCGGGCCCGGGACGGATCCAACCCTGGACTTGCAGGGCCACTTCAGCATCGCTTCCGCAGCCGCGGATCTCGGCTACGAATCGGCCTGGCCGCTGCAACGGGCCCTCGGCGATTACGCCGACTGGCTCTCCACCCATGACTTCTGAGCCATTTCTTCTGATCCATAGGGACGAACATGACATTCGATAGAAGCGGCTGGAGGCAGGGGGCGGCCTGCGTTGCCGCGTTGACCTTCGACGTCGACGCCGAGTCCCCCGTGCTGGCCGCCGGCCGGCGCTATGCCGACAATGCGATGGCGATGACTCACCAGGCGTTCGGACCCAAGGTGGGTGCTCCCCGGATTCTCCAGCTGTTGAAGGACGTGGAGCAGCCGGCGACATTCTTCATTCCAGGGGTAACCGCGGAGCGATATCCCCGCATGGTTGAACAGGTCCTGGAATCGGGTCATGAGATCGCGCACCACTCACACACTCACCGCACGGCGGCGAACATGAGTTTCGACGACGAACGCGCTGACTTCGATCTGGCGCTTTCCGCACTCGGGCGCTTCGGCATTTCTCCAAAGGGGCATCGCGCCGCAATGTGGGAGCCCTCGTGGCAGACGCCGTCGTTGGTGGCTGAATACGGGTTGAAATACGATTCCAGCCTGATGGATGCGGACGTCCCGTATCTCATTGAAACCCCCGCAGGCACAGTTGCGGAGCTCCCCCCACATTGGAGCCTGGATGACTGGGAGCAGTATGCCTTCCTTCCGGAACCCAAGATCGGTGAAATCATCCAGTCGCCACTGGTCGTGGCGGACATGTGGATTCACGAGATCGACGCAATGCGACGTCATGGTGCTCTTTTCATGCTCACCTGCCACCCGTTCCTCACTGGGCGGGCAGGACGGCTGGAGGCGCTGCGGACCGTTATCGAAACTGCGCTGGAACGAGGTGACGTCCGCTTCTCGACGTGCGAAGCGCTCGCGGAAGCGGCACTCGGTGACCCTGCATTGAGTGCCGAGCCCCTCAATCCAGTTACAGCGTCCGCGGAGCTCTATCCGGACTACTGAATCCGGACTACTGAATCCGGACTACTGAGCCGTGCAACACGGCGAACATTGGTGATCCCAAAACACAACAGGCCAAGGGCGAAAGCCCTTGGCCGCTCATCAGCCACGCCCGCCGCGCGCTGTGCAGCTTCAACCCTAAGACCATCCCAGCGAAAGGAGGCTCATAGCAATGAACTCCCCGTCCCAGCTGTTGTCGGACGCACCTGGTCCAACACAGACGCCTAATCCTGAATCCCTCCAACTCAAACGGGAGATGGGGTTCTGATCCTCCTTTTCTTTGGCGTTTGCCTTCATGTCGCCCATCATCGGCCTGTACGGAGTATTTGGCCTGGCCCTGATGGCCGCAGGACCGGCCTTCTGGTGGGGTCTGTTGGTGGTCCTCTTGGGCCAGGCCCTGGTTGCAGGCGTCCTTGCCGAGCTCGCTTCACGTTGGCCTGTTGCCGGCGGGGTCTGCCTTTGGTCCAGGTCCCTTCTCGGGCACACCTACAGCTGGTACGCAGGATGGGCCTACATCTGGACGCTTATCATCACAGTTGCCGCTGTAGCCTTCGGTGGTGGCACATTTCTTGCCTCATTGCTCGGCATTGAGCAGCCTGACACCACGACGAAAATCGTGCTGGGCGCCGTCATCCTATTGGCGAGTACCATAGCCAACTCCGCCGGACGGAAATGGCTGAGCCTGCTGGTGACCGTGAGCATCGTGTGCGAGGTCATTGCCAGTCTGGGAGTCGGGTAGGTACTGATCATCTTCCATCGCCGAAATTCCCTCAGCACGATCCTGGAGTCCTTCGGAACCGCACCGGACACCACGGCCTATGTCTTTGGGCCTTTCCTTGCCGCGGTGGCAATTATCGGTTGGTCGTTTGTGGGATTTGAAAGTGCGGGTGCCATTGCCGAGGAAGTCCGGGCTCCCGAACGCAAAGTGCCGCGTGCAGTGCTGACGTCCCTGATCACGGTGGCATCTGTCATTACGTTTTCGTGCCTGGCCCTGCTCCTCGCAATCCCGGATATTGGTGCCGCCATGTCGGGGGCAGACCCGGACCCGATTACCACAACCCTCACTGCCAATCTTGGCGAGGGAATCACCAAACCTCTCCTGGTGACGATCGTCCTGGGATTCATCGCCGGGACGGTGGCGCTCCAGGCAGCTGTATCGCGATCGATTTTCGCATTCGCCAGGCTGGATGCCCTGCCTGCGGCCAAGGTTCTGAAGCGTCTCAGCAAGACCGACCGGCTGCCCATCAACGCCCTCCTGGTCTCCGCGGTCGCTTCAATGATTGTTCTTGCCCTGTCGGCATCGCAGGTACGGCGCCCTTATTGCCTTCGCAACGGCGGGCTTTTACGTGGCTTTCATATTTCCAGTGCTGGCCGCGCTGATAATCCGGCTGAAAGGAGCGTGGAAGACCGGACCCTTCAGCCTGGGAGTTCTTGGCCCAGTGGTGAACCTGGCGGCGCTGCTGTGGTTGGGTTTCGAGATCGTCAACATCGCATGGCCGCGGCAGCCAGTAGCGCCCTGGTACCAAAACTACGCAGTGCTTGTGGTTTTCGTGATCCTTGGCCTGGCGGGTTTTGCGGTGGAGAGGCATCTGCGTCGGCGCAATGGCGCGCAGTTGGAGGCAGTGCCGGAGCCGGAGACAGAGTCAGAGCCGGAACTGCTGAACGTCGGGCCATGAGGCCCCACGAACCCCTTCTTCCCGGTGATTTTGCCGGGGAGGAGGGGTTTTTCACGCCGGGAAATGGGGCGCGGCTGGCCGGAGCCTGGAACTCAGATGCAGGACTTGTTGTAGTCGAAGCCGCCCGAGATGTACTGGGTCATGGTGACTTTCCCGCCCCCTGTCAGCGGCGCTGCCGAACACATGCTGCTGGCGTTTTGGAGGGAGCTCCCGCCGGCGAGCCAGCTTCGCTGGGCGTAAAGGTTGCTTGTCGAGGGCACCGCGCCGACGACCTGTGCCCATTGGTAGCCGGTCGAGTAGAGCCCTGTTTTGGCGCCGATGCTGGCAAAGTAGGCGGCCATGCCCTCGAGATCGGCTCTGTTGGCGGCCTTGTTCGTTGACCAGGAGTTTTCGGTCTCGACGTCCAGCCACCAGGTGTAGGAGGCCGGGTTCTTGACCCCGCGAATGGTGGCGTCGTCGTAGGCCTTGGCGTACCCGTACATATAGGAACACGCCGAGCCGACCGAGCCCTTGGTGCACTGGCCGTACGGGTTGGCCACGGTCTTCCCGGCATAGGTGTTGCTGGTGGGCCACCAAGAGCCGGCGGTCCCGGGGTTTCCGGTGTTTACGTACAGGGCCACGAGGGGCTGGCCGGTCCCGCCGGTGGACGTGGCGGCCCAGGACAGCTGGGTGGCCAGGCACGAGTTGGTGTTGTTCGCCAGGCCGTTGTTCACACCGATGATCGCGAAGCTCTGGCCCTTGGGCAGGGGTTTGCCGCACTGCGGCCAGGACACGTCGACGCCGGGTCCCGCGGGCGTGACTGCCGCTGTGCCGGCCGAGGTCTTCGCGGCGGTGGTGTATCCGGTCTTGGTCGCGGTGACGGTGACGGTGAGGGCCTTGCCGGCCTGCGCCGCGGCCAGTTTGTAGGTGGCGGCGGTCGCGCCAACGATGACGACGCCGTTCGCCTTCCACTGATACTTCAGGGTGACAGGTGCCGGACCCCACGTGCCCGGGACCGCGGTCAGGGTGTAGCCGACTTTTGTCATGCCGGTGATCGTCGGCACCGGAGCCGGCCCGAGCGAGCCGGCGGCGATGGCTGCGGTGGGGGTCGAGGTCTTCGCGGCGGTGGTGTAGCCGGTCTTGGTTCCGGTGACGGTGACGGTGAGGGCCTTGCCGGCCTGCGTCGCGGCCAGCTTGTAGGTGGCGGCGGTCGCACCAACGATGACGACGCCGTTCGCCTTCCACTGATACTTCAGGGTGACAGGTGCCGGACCCCATGTGCCCGGGACCGCGGTCAGGGTGTAGCCGACCTTTGTCATGCCGTTGACCGTCGGCACCGGGGGCGTCTTCAACGGCGCGGCGGATGCTGGGGCAAGCGGTGCCAGTGAAAGCATCATGAGCACAACCAGGAACAACGGAATTGATAGAGTCCGGACGCGGTCGAATAGCAGCATAAAAATTTCCCCCAAAATGCCGCGCCTGGAACAGGCTGCGCTAGAGCCCGCAGAATTGCAGACAGCGTGAATCTAGCACGGGGAGGTGTTCCTCAACGAGCAATTGCAGCTTGGCGGGCGACGGACGCACGCAAAAACCCGCCGGCTCCGGGCTCGCCCGGGCCGGCGGGTCCTTGCCGCGGAGGCTACTCCGGAACCACCAGGGCGGGCGTGTCCTTCCGGATAGTCTCGCCCCGGAAGAAGCCCGGATGCAGTTTCGCGGCGACCAGCATGATCACCAGGCCGAGGGCGAGGATGCCGATGCCCAGGATGAACACCAGGCCGACGCCGAAGATCTCCGAGCCGCTGCCGAATTCCGGCGCCCAGCTGTCCACGGCGGTCTGGAAGAAGACCACGGTGAGGACCAGGCCGCCCAGGACCGGGAACAGCAGCCGCATGAAGAAGTTGCGGACGCTGGAGAACAGGCTGTGCCGGAAGTACCACGTGCAGGCGAACGCCGTGAGGGCGTAATAGAAGCAGATCATCAGGCCCAGGGCCATGATGGTGTCGTTGAGGACGTTTTCGCTGACCACCTTCATGACGGCATAGAAGCCACCGGAAATCACGCCGGCAATCACCGTGGCGTAGCCCGGGGATCCGAAGCGCTTGCTGACAGATGCGAAGCGCGGCGGCAGGGCGCCGTAGTGGCCCATCGCCAGCAGGCTGCGGGCGGGGGAGGCCATGGTGGACTGCAGGGAGGATGCGGTGCCGGAGAGCACGGCCAGGGACATCAGGATGGCCAGCGGGCCCATGACGGGGGAAGCCAGTGCCGCGAAGATGTTCGACTGGTTGTCCGGGTTGTTCAGACCAATGCCGTCGGCTCCGGTGCCGGCCACCATCATGGTGGCCACGATCGCGATGAGGTAGAGGGCCAGGACGGCGACCGCCGTCGTGGTTCCCGCCCGGCCCGCGGTGCCCTTGCCGCCCTTGGTTTCCTCGTTCACGGTGAGGCAGACGTCCCAGCCCCAGTAGACGAAGACGGCCAGTGACATACCGGCGGCGAACTGCTCGAAGCTACCGATCTTCATCGGGTTGAACCAGTCCCAGCTGAAGGCGATCGAGGTGCCCGAGTCGCCCGAGGCGGCGTGGGTGAGCGCCATGACGACGAAGATGCCCAAGACGAGCACCTGGAATCCGACCATGGTGTACTGCACCAGCTTGGTGGCGTGCAGGCCGCGGTAGCTGACCCAGACGGCGAGTGCCACGAACACGAGGCAGGTCACGATGTTCACGGCCGTGTTCGAGGTCAGGTCCGCGAGTTCGGGGTTGTTGAACACCTGGGCCAGGAAGAGGTAGAAGAAGTCCACCGCGACGCCGGCCAGGTTGGACAGGACGATGATGTTGGCCGCCAGCAGCCCCCAGCCTCCCATCCAGCCGACGAACGGGCCGAACGCCTTGGTGGCCCACGTGAAGGTGGTGCCGCTGTCCGGGGAATCGGCGTTGAGCTCCCGGTAGGCGAATGCCACCAGGATCATGGGGATGAACGCGACGATGAAGATCGCGGGCAGCTGCAGGCCGACGGCGCCAACGGCGGGTCCCAGCGAACTGGTAAGGCTGTAGGCGGGCGCCACGGAGGAAATGCCCAGGACAACGACGGCGAGCAGGCCCAGCTGGCCGCCCTTGAGCCCCTTGCCCGAGATGCCGTGCTTGGAACCGGCCGGATCGACGGCGTCGTGCGTGATGGGGCCGTCTTCACGGCCGATAGTTTGACTCATGGCTGACCTTATTCTGGGAGATTCTGGGAGGCGGACGGTTGCTGTTGGGTGATGCAGTGGATGCCGCCGCCGCGGGCGAAGAGCTCGCGGGCGTCGATGCCCACCATTTTGCGGCCGGGGTAGGCATCGCCGAGGATGCGCAGGGCCTTGTCGTCCATCGGGTCGCCGAACGTGCAGGCGATGACGCCGCCGTTGACCACCAGGTGGTTGATGTAGCTGTAGTCGACGAAGCCTTCCTCATCCGTCAGGGTTTCCGGGGCGGGGACTTCGATGATGTTCCATTCGCGGCCGGCCGCGTCCCGGGTGGTGGCGAGGTGGCTGATGATTTCGCGGCTGACCTCGAAATCGGGGTGCGCCGGGTTCTGCTGGGCATGGACCAGCACGGTGCCCGGGGACGGGATGGCCGCGACGATGTCGACGTGGCCTCGCGTGCCGAACCGTTCCGAATCCCGGGTCAGACCGCGCGGAAGCCAGACGACGTGGCTCGTGCCCAGAGTCCGGGCCAGTTCTGCCTCAACGTCGGCCTTGCTGAGCCCCGGGTTCCGGCCCGGATCCAGCTGCACCGTCTCGGTGACCAGGACCGTGCCTTCGCCGTCGACGTGGATGCCGCCGCCCTCGTTCACCAGCGGCGAGACGACGTGGCTGGCCCCCGAGCGTGCCGCGACGGCAGCTGCCACGAGCGAGTCTTTGTCCCAAGCAGCCCAGTCCTGGCCGCCCCAGCCGTTGAACACCCAGTCCACGGCGCCGAGCCGGCCGCCGTCGTCCAGGACGAACGTGGGGCCGATGTCCCGCATCCACGCATCGTTCAGGGCGGCGGGGACCACCTGGATATCCGGGTGGAGGTAGCGGGCAGCGGTCTCTACATCAGCCGGCGCCACCAGCATGGTGACCGGTTCGAATTCCACGACGGCGTTCGCGACGGCGGCCCAGACGGAGCGGGCGGCGTGGGCTTGGGCCTCTGTTTCGCCCAGGGTGTAGCCGCCGGTAGGAAACGCCATCCAGACACGGTCCTGGGGTGCCGTTTCGGGCGGCATCCGCCAGGCGCTCACGCGGTGGCCTTCTGCGCCGTGGTCTCATACACAGCAGCCCTATCCGCATTGAGGCCGAGCGGGGCGTCAGCGCGAACGGGTTCGGTCAGCCGCGCGTAGGTGTCCGGGCGGCGCGTGGCCAGGAAGGGGAAGAGCGTGAGCCAGTCCCGGCGCTGGTCGAGGTCGAGGTCCGCGACAATCACCGCGGATTCGTCCCGCGGTGCCTGCGCGAGGATCCGGCCGTAGGGATCGGAGATGAAGGAGGAGCCGTAGAAGTTCAGTGTGCCTTCGCTGCCCCAGCGGTTGGGAACCACCATGAACAGCCCGTTGGCGATCCCGTTGCCCACAATGACCTGCTGCCACAACGGCTGGGTGTCGAAGTCCGGGTGGTCCGGCTCGGAGCCGATGGCGGTGGGGTAGACCAGGAGTTCTGCCCCGCCGAGGGAGTAAATCCGCGCCAGCTCGGGGAACCATTCATCCCAGCAGGTGGGCATGCCCAACCGTGCGCCGCCGAGTTCTGCGGGGGAGTGGACCTCGTAGGCATCCCCGCCGTCCGGGCCCTGGCGGAAGAACTTGTCCTCGTAATAGCCGGCCGTGACGGGGATGTGCAGCTTGTGCGTGCGGGCCAGCAGCTCACCTTCGGGGGAGACCAGGATGGCAGTGTTCAGGCCCAGGCCGTCGTCAGAACCCTCCGGGTTCTCCGCTTTCTGGTACAGCGAGGCGTGGACGCAGATTCCGTGCCTGCGGGCCGCGTCCGCCGCGAAACGGAACGTGGGACCGGTGAACAGGTCCTCGGCGATGTCCGAGGGCCGCGGGCGCGGGGCACCCACCCGGGTGGTGTCATTTTCGGGAAGCGTGTCCGCGGGGTACCTGGACAGTGTGAGCTCGGGCAGGAAGACGACGGCGGCTCCCAACCGGGCGGCCCGCCCAATGCCTTCGTTCAGTTCGGCGTGCAGGGCCGCGGTGTCAGGATGCCAGCGGTGCTGCACGACGCTGACCCGCAGCGCCGGCCGGCTCGAAGGCGCGGTGCGGGCGAGGGAGGGCGGGGTGTCGAGGGACGTGATTTCGATCATGGCTACTCCAGTGAGACGTGCGTCACATAAATGAACGTTGTTCATTTAGTATTAGGCTGATCGCAGTGCAGGGCAAGACCTAATATGAATAAAGTTCATTTATTTATCAGCGCGTCCCCCGGGCCGCCCGCCGGACCGCCCTTGGGCCCCCGCGGGCGCGGGTCGTAAGGCCCTAGACCGCGGATTGGGCGCGGCAGAGTCTGGGCGTATGACTCAAACGAACCAGGGGCCGGATCCGGACATCAAGGCCGCCCAACTCAACGAACAACCCACGGCGGTGGTGCGTGAGACTGTCCCGATGAAAGAACTGCGGGACTTTTTCGGCCGTGCCTTCAGCGCCGTCATGAGTGCGGTGCAGGAGCAGCATGTCCAACTGGCCGGACCACCGTTCGCGCTGTACCGCGGCAAGCCGACCGACGTCGTCGACGTCGAGGCGGGGTTCCCCCTCGCCGCACCTTTCACGAACCCGGGCGCCGCGGATACGGCGGTCACCGCCGGGACCCTCCCCGCAGGCCAGGCCTACGAGGCCATGCACATCGGCCCCTATGAGTCACTGCAGCGGACCTACGGCGCGATCATGGCGCGGATGCGGCAGGACGGTGCTAGCCCGGGGGAAGCCATGTGGGAGTACTACCTCACCGATCCCGGCGCCGAGCCCGACCCCGCGAACTGGCAGACGCTGGTGGTCTGGCCGGTCACCTGAATGGGCGCACCTGAACTGCCCGAACAAAGGGCGCGGCCGGGATCCGGCCGGGGACCGCTGCCCCGGTTTCCGTGCCCCGTCCGACTCATTGTGTCTGATAGGCCACACTATTCCTCAACTCCATGTTTAATGTCCTAAACTGCTTCACTGAGATGCCTGAAATGGCTGCGCAGCAACGAAAGTGAACCCCGATATGGCTACCGATTACGACGCCCCACGCAAGACAGAAGAAGAATCTCCCGCTGAGTCGCTGGAGGCCCTTCAGGCGTCCCGCGGTGGCGGCGCGCAGACTGCTGTGATCGACGTCGATGAGAACGACACCGCTGAAGGCATCGATCTTCCGGGTGCGGATCTGTCCGGCGAAGAGCTGACGGTCATTGTTGTTCCCGAGCAGTCCGATGAATTCACCTGCTCCTCCTGCTTCCTGGTCCGTCACAGGTCCCAGGTGGCTCTGGAAAAGAACGGCATGAAGTACTGCCGCGACTGCGAAGGCTAAGAGAACCGTCCAGCAACAGCAAGGCCGCACGAAGCGCCGGACCCGCGAGGGTGCCGGCGCTTCGCCGTCCCGGGCATGGCCTGCGGCTCCGCGTGTTATCCGTTCGTGAACGAATGTCTCGGGATCTGTCCGTGAAATCCGTCCGTGACCAGCAACGGGTCACCTTAACGGTTGGGCGCCGAAACGGTTGAGGGCCTCGCCCGCCGGTCCGGGGCCGCCTACGCTGAAAGCGTCTGACCTGCGCTGACTGTTCGCCAGCTCAAGGGCTCAGGAAGCACCAGGGGGTGACGGGGTTGAAGAAGACCCAGTTGAAGAAGATCCACGCTCTGCTCGCGGCAGTGCTGATGGCCGCCGGTCTCGGGCTCCTTGCGCCGGCGCCGGCCGCCGCGGACCCGTACTGCGGACAGGTCTGGGGTTCGCTGAGCAAAGCGGATCCGGCCATGAGCCAGGCCAAGGTGGTGAACATCCGGACCGGTCAGCATTACTGTTTTGACCGGCTGGTCATCGACCTCAACGGCCCCGTGGCCGGCTACACCATCCGCTACGTTCCCGAGGTGGTGCAGGACGGGTCCGGCTTGCCGATCCCGCTGCGGGGCCAGGCCTTCATTCAGCTCACCATCAATGCGCCTGCATATGACGAAGCCGGCAATCCCACCTACAACCCGGCGAACAAGAGCGAACTGGCGGACGTGACCGGTTACCAGACGTTCCGGCAGGTGGCGTGGGCGGGCAGCTTCGAGGGCTACAGCAGCCTCGGCTTGGGAGTCCGCGCGCGGCTGCCGTTCCGGGTCCAGACCCTGTCCGGGCCGGGCACCGGGTCGCGGTTCGTGGTGGACGTGGCGCACTTCTGGTGAGGGGGCGGAGCCGAGCCGGGCCGCGCGCCTCGCCTTGCCGGTTGGCTAGGGCAGGCGGGTTGCCTAGAGCGAGTTGAGCTCGGCCCGGAGCGGGAAGTCCCGGCCGTCCAGCACCAGCTGGGTGCAGCGCCCCGTGCCGCGGTTGAGAACTATCGGCGCCATGAGGTTGACCGTCGTAGAGCCGGGGGAGTGGTTGACCACGATCAGCACCTGGGGTGCCTCCCGCGCGTCGAGTTCCAGGGCTTCCAGTGATGCTGCCGGGATCGGCGGAGCGTAGCTCGGCGCAAAAACGGCGGCGTCGGCCAGGAACAGCCGCACCGGGCTGGACCCGGCCTCCAGGGCGTACAGTCCAGCCGCGCCCTCGACGCTCCGCAGCACGAAATCGTGCAGGTCCTCGAAGCCCGGCATGGGGGCGGTGAAAGTGACGGGCAGGCTGGCGACGGGAGTGTCCACGACCGGGGTGCTCACCGCAGGAAGTCCATCAGGGTGGGCTGAAGCACCCTGGCCGTCGCGGCGAGGGCCACCTGGTAGTTCGTTTCCTGAAGTTTCAGGTCCATGATGACGCTGCCAAGATCTGCCTTCTCGATGCCGGTTTTCTGGGCGTCCAAGGAGGCCTCCAGTTCTGTGTTGACGTTGCCGGCGCGCTCCAGCTGTGCCTGCCGCGTTCCAATTTCGGAACGGCCGTTGACGATGTTCTTAAAAGCCGTGTCTACCTGACCGATCCAGGGCGCAACATCCGCCCCTGCGCGCAAGTCATCGGCCATTTTCTTCACGGTGTCGAAGACCGAGCCGTTCCCGCTGCCGAAAATCGTCTTGCCGTCGGCGTCGACGCGGACGGTTTCGGTGGCGCTGATGCGGCGCTCCACGGGGCTCTTGGGCAGCCCGTCGAGCGCGGGAGGGGCGCCCGTGAAGGCGCTGGCGGCATCCGAGCTGCCGGCAAAGATGTTACGACCCAGGTGCTTGCTGTTGGCGATCGACACCAGGTCCTTGTTCAGGGAGTCCAGCTCGTTGGCGATCGCGTCCTTGCCAGACTGGGGCAGTGAGCCGTTGCCGGCCAGCACTGTGAGGTCCTTGATCTTGTGCATCACGTTGGTGGCCTGCTCGAGGGCGGAATCCGCGGCCGTGAGCCACGTGTTGCCGTCGTCGATGTTGCGGCCGTACTGGGCGTTGGCGGCGAGGAGGGAGCGGGTCTCCAGGGCCTGCGCGGTGGCGGCGGGATCGTCCGAGGGACGGGAGATCTTGTTGAGCGTGGTCGCTTTTTCCTGCAGCTCGGCCAGTTTGGACTGCTGGGTCTGCAACGTACGCTGGGCGTTCGCGCTCATGGTCAGGTTTGTTACCCGGTTCAGCATGTGTCTACCTTCCTACCAATCCGGTGCGGTTGATCAGGACGTCAAGGGCCTCGTCGACGGCGGTCATCACGCGGGCCGCGGCTTGGTAGGCGTGCTGGTTGGTGAGCAGGTTGACGTTTTCCTCATCCAAGCTCACTGACGCCTGGGAGGCACGGCCTGTGAGCGCGGATGCCTGGGCGGCATCGCTGAGTGACTCATGTTGCTGGGCACCGCGTGACTGCACGCCAATGCCAGTGACGATGCCTGACCAGATCTTGTCCGGGGAATCCGGCCCGGTGCCGAGCTGTGAGATCTCGTCCGCGATGCTGGTGTCCAGGGCGCCGCCCGTTGATGCCTTGATTGCAATGCCATTGATGTTGGCGGGGCCCTTGATGCTGAGCGCGGCAGGACCGGCGCCGGTGGTGAAGAAGTCCTTGCCCTGGGCGCCGGGGTTGCCCAGCGCATCGTTGGGGAGCTGGCCTCGTTGGTGGACTTTGTTGACGGCCGTGGCCAGTGCGCTGGCGAGCTTGTTGTAGGACTCCGCTGCCTCGGCGATCGCTCCGCCGGAGCCGCCGGAGGCAGGCGCCAGAACGGACAAAGCCCCCGCCAGTTCGCCGCCATCAGGCGCTGCGACTCCGGCTGGGTTCTTCCATGCCAGCTGCACAGACGATCCCATCCGATCCGACGATGATCCGGAAAGGGCCAGCGTCCGGACTGAGCCACCCGTAACCAGGGCATTGCCGCCGACCAGCACGTCGACGGTGCCGTCGGGCTGATCGCGGACAGTGCCGCCGATGAGGCTGGCGATCTTCTCCGTGAGCTTGGCCCGGGCGTCGATCAATTCATTGGCCGACCCTCCCGCCGCGAGGGTGGAACGGATAGTTGTGTTGTAGGAAGCGACCTGGGCCGCGGCCGCGTTGACGGCGTCGACATTGTCAGACGCCTGGGCGCGGGTCCTGCTCCACTGCGCGTCGAGGGTCTGGTACGCGGAGGAGATCTTGTCTGTCACGGAGTTGGCGGCGTTCAGGAGGAGCCCCTTCGGACCGTCCTCCGACGGCTGCCTGGCGGCTCCCTGCCACGCCGACCAAAAACCCTGCAACGCGGTCGAGATACCGTTGTCGCCAGGTTCCTGCAGAATGCCCTCGATGCCCTGCAGAGCTGAAGAACGTACACTCGCGTAGCCGGCCTGGGCTCCGGCCGAGCGGACACTGCCGTCGAGGAAGCTGTTGCCGAGCCGTGCGATGGCGTCCACCGAAACACCCTGGCCGGGCTGCAACGCGCCGCCGCTGAAGAGCCCGCGGGCAGGCGCGGCCAGCGAGGACTGCTCGACGCGCTGACGGGTGTACCCCTCGGTGGCGGCGTTGGCGATGTTCTGGCCGGCCACGTTCATGCCCTGCTGGGCAGCGGTCAGCCCACGGTACGCGGTGTTCAGGGCGCCGAAGGTGCTCATGTTCGCTTCCTTAGAATTGCTTGTCGAAGATGCGGGAGCCGGCGGCTTGCCCGGTCTTGCCGTGGGCGTCGTAGGTGCCGGCAGCAGCCGTGGGGTTGAGGTCGGCGAGCGACTCCTGGGTGGAGCGGACCGCGGTGCGCAAGTACTGCTCGTTGGAGTCGCGCAGTTCTTTGATCAGCGCCGTTTGGCGGGTCAGTGCCGTCAGGTGCGCGGTGAGGACCTCGGCCCAGGCGCCTTCCGGGGCGGCGGCGGCCAGTTCGGCCAGGGAGGCATCGGTGGGGAGTCCCCAGACCTCGGCGACGACGGCGGCCTCGATGGTGCGGGCCAGGCTCGCCTGGGAGAGGTGGCCCAGCACCTGCTCTACTTCCTTGGTCCCGTGGGGCAGCCAGCGGGACTTGCCCGAGGTCAGCAACAGCTGTTCTTCCTCAAGCTTGAAAGTCAGAACGTCCAGGAGTTCACGCTCCCGCCACAGCAGGGCTGAAAGTTCGTGGATGGCCATAGGTCCGGAGGACTCCCTCTTCGGTGACAGGTGCGGTGATGCGGTGGTGCCGTGACGTCAATTCATCGTGCGGACGATGCAGCCAGCAGCTGGGTTCGTAGAAACTATCGGCGGGGCTGGGGGATCCGTTAGCGGGAATAAGACTGATAACACGCGGAATTTAGCGCGAAGGAAATCCGAAAACAATTTTGGATTTCTCCTTACCTGTGCTTCCGAAGCGGCGATAGCTACTCCTGAAGGCCCACGGATGGGCCATCGCTTACAGTCCCAATCACGGAGGAAATACCATGGGCTTCGTTATCAACAACAACCTCGCGGCTAACAACTCGTACCGCAACCTCAACGCCACGCAGACTGACCTCTCCAAGTCGCTGGAGAAGCTGTCCACCGGCCTGCGCATCAACCGCGCAGGCGATGACGCAGCAGGTCTGTCCATCTCCGAGGGCCTGAAGTCCCAGGTCACCGGTTCGGCCCAGGCCGCCCGCAACGCCCAGGACGGCATCAGCGTCATCCAGACCGCTGAAGGCGGCCTGACCGAAGTTCACTCCATCCTGCAGCGTGTTCGTGACCTGGCTGTCCAGGCTGGCAACGACTCCAACAATGATGACGCACGGACCGCGATCGCCACAGAAGTTGACGCTCTCGGTAAGGAACTGACTCGTATTGGAGATTCATCCAACTTCAACACGATCAACCTGCTCGATGGTTCGGCTAACCTCACTTTCCAGGTCGGCGCTGGCTCAAGCACCACGAACGACCAGATTTCGGTGGACCTCACGGGCGCCAACGTCAAGACAATCGGCACGGCTATCACTGGACTCGTGGCTACCGGATTTGCAACTTCCGGAGCTGCTGCTGCTTCCATCGCCACCATTGACACCAACATCGCCACGGTTTCGACGGAGCGTTCAAAGCTGGGTGCTGCCCAGAACCGTCTGGAGCACACGATCAAGACCCTGAACGTTGCCGGTGAAAACCTGCAGGCCGCTCAGTCCCGCATCGCCGACGTCGACATGGCTCAGGAAATGGTTAAGTTCACCAAGGCCAACATCCTGTCCCAGGCTGGCACTGCCATGCTGGCCCAGGCAAACCAGTCCAGCCAGGGTGTTCTTTCTCTCCTGCGCTAAACCGGTTCCGGCAGTCCGGTAGTCCAGAAATGAGTCTGCCACCCTGATCGGACGAAGAGACACCCCCGATCACCATGCTGCGGAAGGGCCGGACGATGAGCAATTCATCGTCTGGCCCTTACGTGCAACCTCTGAATTTCCGAACACCAAGCACTAATGATCTTTTGCAGCAATGAAAGGCAGCGATGGGAATCTCACTCGACGGACTAGCCAGCGGGCTTGATACCACCGCGCTCATCAGTTCCGTGATGCAGGTTGAGGCCATCCCGCAAACGCTGCTGAAGAACAAGTCCTCCGGTATCCAGTCGATGGTCTCGGCCCTTCAAGGCCTCAACAGCAAAGTCGCAGCCCTCGCGACGCAGGCCACTACCGCAGCAAAGCCCGGCGCCTTGGACCTGTATGCCGCAACAACCAGCAGCGACAAGGTCGTCGCGACCACCACTGCGGCTGCCAAAGCAGGTTCCATCGACTTTCAGATAGACCAGCTGGCGCAGACCCAGGTCACGGTTTCAAACAAGGTGGTTGGCTGGCCCTACACGACCATGACCATCGTCAGCGGCGGCCAGACCTACACCGTCACACCGCTGACCAGTTCGCTGGACGACGTCGTGAAGTCCGTTAACGCGGCCGGCGCCGGCGTAGTCGCCAGCAAGGTGGCTGTTGGTGGTGGGGAATTCCGCCTGCAGTTCGCCGCCACGAAATCCGGCGAAGCCGGTGCCTTCACGATCACCGACCCCGGAACAAATTTGCCGACGCCGGAAACGACTTTCACCGACGTCAAGGCGGCGCAGGACGCTCAGATCACGCTCTGGCCGACCGGGGGAAGTGCCGCGCAGCCCGTGAAATCGTCGACGAATACCTTCACTGACGTCCTCCCTGGCGTGACCCTCACCGCCAAAGAAGTAACGGCCGCTCCGGTAACCCTGACGGTCTCCCGCGACGACGCCGGGATCACCAAGCTTGCCTCGGCTCTGGTCGACGGCGTGAACGGCATTTTCTCCTACGTGGCCAGCAAGTCCGCGGTGAGCACCACCACGAACACCAGCGGCACCACCACGAGTGCCGGGCTCTTCGCCGGTGACAGCACCGTGCGGTCTGTGAACCAGAACATCCTGTCCGCCGCGTCCCTCCCCGTCGGCACACCGCCAACGTCTCCCTCGGAAATTGGCATCAGCATCACCAAGACCGGCACCATGGAATTCGACGCCACGAAGTTCGCTGCCGCCCTCGCCAAGGATCCCGCCGGCACTGCAGCCAAGGTGCAGGAGGTCGCCGGGCGCATCGCCACCGCGGCCACCGCGGCGTCGGACAAATACAACGGCACGCTGACCACCACCATCACCGGCCAGCAGTCCGAGGTCCGTGACCTTGCCGACCGGATCAGCGACTGGGACACCCGCCTCGCGTCCCGCCAGGCCACGCTGAAGAGCACGTACTCGGCACTTGAGGTGGCACTCAGTAACATGAAGGCCCAGCAAACCTGGCTCTCCTCCCAGCTGGCCGGCCTCTCCTCAGGAAGTAGTTCATCATGACCGCCAATGCCTACAGCAACGGTTACGGTGCAGGCGGGTTCGGAAGCGCAGCCCAGCGCAACCAGTACCTCGAAGACTCGGTCCTCTCGGCCCCGCCGGCGCGCCTGCTCACCATGCTCTACGACCGCCTCCTGCTGGATCTGGGCCGCGCCGAAACCGCGCAGCAGGCCGGCAACTGGCCGGTCGCCTCGGAAAACCTCCTGCACGGCCAGGCCATCATCGCGGAGCTCATCTCCTCGCTGAAGACTGATTCCTGGGATGGCGCCGACGGGCTGATCGGCCTCTACAACTACGCCTTTACGGCCCTGGTCAACGCCAACATCCAGCGCGATCCGGCCTTGACTCGCGAAGCCATCGAACTGCTGGAACCCTTGCGCCAAGCCTGGCACGAGGCCGCGGCTGCGGTCCCGGCGCCTGCCGTCGCAGGTCACGGAACCGCAGCAGCCCCCACCGCCTTCTCGGCAGCCGGGGCCTGGAACACCCAGGCCGGAACAGGTGGCGGGAGTCTCGGTTTTGGCTGAGCAGCCTGACTCGGATGTCGGCTTAGGGGGAGCCGGTTCCAACCACACCGAAGCAGCCCCGACCGAGTCCGCGGCCACTGACACAGCCCTGGCGGCCTGGATGGCTATCCTTGATGTGTTCGAAATGGCGGTGCAGGCCGCCGAACGTACCTTGAAGGATCCGCTGGGCCCGCTGTCCTCCGCATCCCCCAACCGCGTGGCGCCGCTGCCCGTGGAACGCTGGACACCGCCCACCCGGCCGGGACCGCTGCCGGCGGCTGCGCGGCGTCGCGCCGCCGCCCTGGCCGCCGCCCAGGAACGCGTTGCCCTCCGCCTCGATGAAGTCCGTTTGGACGTTGCCCGCCAGCTCCAGGCGGTGTCCTCGGTACCTGGCGTGGGGGAGTCTTCCGCCGCCATCTATCTCGACGTCAACGGCTGAAATCTCCTCAGCTCAAATCTTCGAAAGAACTGTTGCATTTTCTCCTAACGCGGCGCTGACCAGTGCCGATAACCACTGTAAGAGCACGGATCGCTCGTTTACCGGCCACGGATCGGCCACCCCCACCTTCCCAGGCAGGACTCTGTGCTCGAATCCGTGACTTCCGCCGCCTTGGCCAGTGCCATGGACGGGCTGGCATTGCGCCAGCGGACCATCGCGAACAACATCGCGAACGTCAACACGCCGAATTACCACGCGAAGCGCGTCAGCTTTGAGGATGCCCTCGCGGAGTCGGTGAAGTCCGGGGACGGCCACATCCAGGCAACCACGGCGTCATCCTTGGAGCCCACCCAGCTGAACGGCAATAACGTCAACCTGGACACCGAGACCCTGTCCAACATTGACACCGTGCTGCGGTTCCAATTCGCTGCCCGCGCCGTCAATAACGAGTTCACCGCCGTGCGCTCCGCCCTGAGGACCAGCTGATGACCTTCGACATGATCGGCATCGCCGGCTCCGCCCTCACCGTCCACCGCAAGTGGCTCGATGCTGTCTCGGACAACCTCGCCAACATGAACAACGCCTCCGCCACGTCCGGCCCTGCCTTCCGAGCCCGCTACGTCGAGGCCACAGAAGGCTCGGAGGGCACCGGCGTGTACGTCAAGGGCACCCAGCTCGGCAACGCCGAGGGCAGGATCGTCTACCAGCCCGACCACCCGCTGGCGGACGCCAACGGCAACGTGAAGTACCCGGATATCGACATGGCCGAACAGATGGGTGCGCTCATCATCGCCCAGCGCGGCTACCAGGCCAACGCGCAGGTTGTGGACCGCGCCCGCGAAACGTACATGGCTGCCCTTGAGATTGGACGCTCCTAATGACTGTCGCCCCCATCGCCCCCGTCCAGGGTGTCCTGCCGACCGACTACGTCGGGGGAGCGGCCCCCGTAGCGGGCACGGACGGTTCTGCCTTTGCCACGTCCCTCACCGGCGCGGTGGATAACCTCCAGCAGCTGCAGTCGACGTCGAACCAGCTGGCTGTCTCCGCCGTGACCGGCAACCTGGACGACATCCACAACGCCACCCTCGCCGCAACCCGCGCCCAGGTGACGCTGGAGCTCATGGCCACCGTGCGCAACAAGGGCGTTGACGCGTTCAACGAGATCATGAGGATGCAGGCCTGATGCCTCCGCAGATAACCGCTTTCTTCCAGCGCTTCGGCGCTGGCCTGAAGAGCTTCACCACCGGCCAGCGGACGTTGGCCGTGCTTGGCGCCGCCCTGCTGGTGGTGGGCGTTGTGGCCTTGTCCGCCTGGCTCACCCGCCCGGTGCTCACCCCGCTGTTTTCCGGCCTCCAGACCACCGACGCCAACGGCATCGTCGAACAGCTCCGCAAGGACAACGTTCCGTACGAGCTCAGCGACGGCGGATCCACCATCATGGTGCCTCAGGACAAGGTTTACGACGAGCGCCTCAAGGCCGCGGCCGCCGGCCTGCCGACGGCCGCCGCCACCGGTTACTCCCTGCTGGACAAGATGGGCGTGACGTCCTCGGAGTTCCAGCAGTCCGTCACGTACAAACGCGCCCTCGAAGGCGAACTTGCCAGCACGATCTCCGCGATGGACGGCGTCAAGACCGCCGCCGTCCGGCTGGCCATCCCCGAAAAGACCGTGTTTGTGGCCAAGGCCCCGGACACAACCGCCTCGGTGTTTATCGACACCGACGCCGGCACCACCCTGTCCGGCGACAAGGTGCAGGCGATCGTCCATCTCACCTCTGCCGCCATCGAAAACCTCAAACCCGCCAACGTCTCGGTGGTCGATTCCCAGGGCAATGTGCTCTCCACCGTCGGCGGCGGGGCCGCCGGATCGTCCACGAAGCAGGCCAGCGACTACCAGCTGCGGACCTCCGACGCCGTCAGGGCCGTCATGGACCGCGTGGTGGGCCCGGGCAACTCCACCGTCGCCGTCGCTGCCGACGTCACGGGCGAATCTGCGCAGCAGAAGAGCGAGACTTTCTCCAACACGGCCGGCGCCCTGCCGCTGAGTGAATCCTCCAAGACCGAGAAATACACCGGCACCGGGGGAGGCGCCGCCGGCGTCCTCGGCCCGGACAACATCGCTGTACCCAGCGGCACGAGTGGCAACGGCAACTTCAATTCCTCCACCGAGACCAAGAACAACGCCGTCAACAAGGTCACCGAGGACCGGGTCATCCCTGCCGGTGCCATCAAGCGGCAGACCATCTCCGTGGCCGTCAGCCAGGCGGCCGCCGGCGGCCTGAACCTTGCTTCGCTGAAGAATCTCATCACCTCCGCGGCCGGAGCCGACACCGCCCGCGGCGATGTGGTCACGGTTGAGGTTGTCCCGTTCAGCACCGCCGCCGCCGACGACGCCGCCAGAGCGCTCGCCGATGCCAAGGCCAACGCCGAAGCCGAAAAGCAGGGCGCGTTCTTCGGAACCCTCGTTACCGCAGGCAGCATCCTGCTCGGACTGCTGATCCTGGCCCTGGTGGTCACGATCGTTCTGCGGCGCCGCCAGAAGCGCGAGCCTGTGGACCTCGGCGAACGCCTGGACCTGGAGATCATGCCGGTTGCCCCGCCCGTTGTGGCCCTTCCGCCCGCGCCGGCGACGTCGGCGATCCCGATCACCGCCCTTCCCCCGCTTCCGGGCCCGAGCACCGAGCAGTTGGAATCCGAGCGCCGCCGGTTTGAAATCGACAGCATGGTCGCCGCCAACCCGGAACGGGCCGCCGATTACCTGCGCGGCCTCATGGATGACAGGCAACCCGCATGAAACCAGCCGATACGCTCCTCACCGGCACCCAGCGCGCCGCCGTCGTCCTGATGCAGATGAGCCCCGAGAACGCCGCCAAGGTCATGGCCCAGTTCACGGACAACGAGGCGGAGGAGATCGCCGGGGAGATCGTCAAGCTCCGCAAAGTGGACCCGGACGTCACCGAGCAGATCATGAAGGACTTCCACCAGACCGCGCTGACCAGCCCGCGCCAGGCCCGGGGCGGCCGGGAACTGGCCGAGGGCCTGCTGGAGGCGTCCTTCGGCTCGGAAAGGGCCGCCGGACTCATGAACCGCCTGACGGTCAACATGGCCGGCAAGTCCTTTGAATTCCTCGAAGACATCGAACCTGTGCAGATCCTGGCCCTGATCGACGGCGAACTGCCGCAGACCATCGCCCTGGTCCTCGCCCACCTCAGCCCGCGTAAGGCCTCGGCAGTGATGTCCGGGCTGCCCGGCTCGCTGCGCGCCGACGTCGCCCTCAGCATCGCCACCATGGGATCCGGCGCGCCCGAAGCAATCGGGATCGTCGCCGACACCCTCAAACTCCGCGGCGGCGCCGCCGTCTCCCAGCAGGCTTCGAAGGTGGTCGGCGGCATCCAGCCGCTGCTGGAGATCATCAACCGGACCGACGCCGGCACGGAACGGTCCGTGCTGGACGGCCTGGACCTGCTCGATCCCGACCTTGCGGTGGAGATCCGGGCCCAGATGGTGACGTTCGACGACATCGTGAAGCTGGAGCGCCGTGACGTGCAGCTGGTGCTGCGCGGACTCGACGCGGCCGTCCTGGCGATGGCCATGAAGGGTGCCTCCGAGCCGGTCTTGGAAACCATCACCACCAACGTCTCCGGGCGCAACCTGGAAATCCTCGAATCCGAGATCGCCGCCCTGGGACCGCTGCGTGCCTCGCAGATCGAGGAGGCGCGTGCCGCCGTCGTCCGGTCCATCCGCGAGCTCGAGGCCGAGGGCCAGATCACCATCCAGCGCGGGGACGAGGAAGACTATGTCTACTGACAGCGGCGCTGTCCCTGCCCCGGCGCGGATCGTCTTTCCCTCGCTGCGGGCGAGCGGCCCGGCCGCCGAGCAGGCCGGCTACACCGAAGGCCACGCCGCAGGCTATGCCGCCGGTGTGCGCGCCGCCGCGAAGGAACAGCGCCGCTGGCGGGACCGGATGGCCGCCGAGCAGGCCGCCTCCCTGGCCGCCGGGCAACAGGACCTGGACCGGGCCGTGCGTGCCCTCGCCGTGGCCCGGACCGACTTCGCGCACCGCAACGTGCAGGCCCTGCAGGATGCCGAAGAAATCCTGGCCCGCACGGCGCTGGAATTGGCCGAGGCCATCCTCGGCTACGAACTGGCCGAAGGCACGCGGACCGCACGCGCCGCCTTGGCCCGCGCCCTCTCCGGAAACGACGCCGCCACGGTGCTGGCCATTCGGCTCCACCCGGCGGACATCGAGGTCCTCAGCGGGGAAGGGCAGGAACGGCCCGCCGGGCTGCCGCTCATCGCGGACCCCTCCCTGGGCCGCGGCGACGCGAAGGTCGAATACCAGCATGGCTGGTTCGACGCCAGCCTCCGCGGCGCCCTCGGGCGTGCCCGGGCGGCCCTCTTGGGAGATGCAATGTTGGCCGACAACGGCCACGCCGACGCCGATCCGTCCGCCGGCATTGCCGCCGGAGTTCCCGGCGGATTTGGCAGTGAATTTAGCAGTGAATTTACCGGTGCCGGTCCCGGCGGCACTTACCGGGGCCACGCATGATCGCCGAGTGGCGCCCGAAGGGTGCCGACTATGCCGCCGCGCTGGCCGCGGCCGCCCCGCAGAGGGTCGGCGTCGTCACTTCGGTCATCGGGCTGGGCCTGGAAGTGTCAGGACTGGACTGCGCGCTGGGCGACCTCGTGACCGTGGGGGAGAACCCGGGCCTGGACGCCGAAGTTGTCGCGGCGCTGGACGGTTCCGTGCGCTGCATGCCGCTGGGGCGGCTGGCCGGCGTGGCTGCCGGTGACGCCGTCCGCGCCAAGGGCGGCGCGGTGCTGGTTCCCACCGGTAAGGGTCTGTTCGGCCGGGTCCTTGACGGCCTGGGACGCCCGATCGACGGCAAGGGCCCCCTGTTCAGCGGACCGCGCGTGCCGATCGACAACGAAGCACCGAACGCCATGAAGCGCGCCCGCATCGACACCGCGCTGCAAACCGGCGTGCGCGTCCTGGACACCATGACGACGCTCGGCAAGGGCCAGCGCATGGGCCTTTTTGCCGGCTCCGGCGTCGGCAAATCCTCCCTGCTCTCGATGATCGCCCGCGGTACCGACGCCGAGGTCTCTGTGATCGCCCTCGTCGGCGAACGCGGCCGCGAAGTCCGCGAGTTCCTCGAGGACGACCTCGGCGCCGCCGGCCTGGCGCGCTCCGTGGTGGTGGTCGCCACGTCCGATGAACCCGCCCTCATGCGCATGCGCGCAGCCTTCACCGCCACCCGGATCGCCGAGTCCTTCCGTGACCAGGGCCAGGACGTGGTCCTGATGATGGACTCCCTCACCCGCGTGGCCATGGCCCAGCGCGAGATCGGGCTCTCGGCCGGCGAGCCCCCGGCCACCCGCGGCTACCCGCCGTCGACCTTTTCCATCCTGGCCCGGCTGCTGGAGCGGGCCGGCACGGCCGAAACAGGCTCCGTCACCGGCATTTACACCGTGCTGGTGGACGGCGACGACCACAACGAGCCCATTGCCGACGCCGCCCGTTCCATCCTGGACGGCCACGTGGTCCTGGACCGCAAGCTTGCCGTCACGGGGCATTTCCCGTCCGTGGACGTGCTCGGATCCGTGTCCAGGGTGGCCACCAAGGTCAACTCCCGGCCGCACCTCGAGGACGCGGCCACTCTCCGCCGCGTCCTCGCGGCCCGCAAGGCGGCGCAGGACCTGATCGACGTCGGCGCCTACCAGGCCGGGACCAACCCGCTGGTGGACGCCGCGCTGAACCACGAGCACGACGTCAGCGGTTTCCTCCAGCAGCCGATGGACGAATCCACGGCCCACCCCGAGTCCTGGCAGCGGCTCGGCCACCTCACTTCGATCCTGGGAGCAGCAGCATGAACCGCGAATTCTCTCTGGCCGGCCTCCTGCGCCTCCGCCAGCTCCAGCAGGACCAGGCGGCGACAGGGCTGGCGCGCGCCCGCTCACGTTCCAGCTCCGTCCGGGTCCGCGAAGCCGCTGCCCGCCGCGAGCTGGCCGCCACGGATGATCCCATCTCCAGCTCGGCCTCCTTGCGCGCCGTGGCCGCCGCCCGGTCTTCCTCGCACAGCATGCTCGCGGACCTGCAGAGCCTCACGCACCTGGCCGAGGCCGACGAAGCCAACGCCCGCGCCGAGTTCATCGCTGCCCGCACGCGTTCCGTGGGGCTGGAAAAACTGCAAGCCCGCCACGACGCCGAGGTCAACTCCGCGGACCTGCGCGCCGAACAGTCGGTCCTGGACGAGATCGCCTCGACGCTCTGGCACCGCGATGAACAGCAGGTGAAGCCATGAGCATGACCGAAGCGATCGGCCGGATGCAGGGCATCCAGTCGATGATCGCGGAACTGAGCCGGCCGGCGGCAACGGAAGCAAGCGCAGCCGCGGTAAAAGCCGCAGCAGCGACTTCGCTTGCGACCGCCACGGGCACAGGCGACTCCGCCACGTTCACCCAGGCACTCGCCTCGGCACTGGGCGGGAGCGGCACAACGGATGTCGCCTCCCTCACCGACAACCTGGGCCTCGGCACCTCGCTGGGGCTCGGCGGCACGACGGCGGCCGGGACCGCCGCGCTCTCCGGCCCTCAGGCAACAGGAACCGTCCATACCGGTGGTGCCGCGACGGGCAACGACGTCGTGGCAGTGGCTAAGAAGTACATCGGTGTTCCCTATGTGTGGGGCGGGACCAACCCGGCCACCGGCATGGACTGCTCCGGCTTCACCCAGCGGGTCTTCAAAGACCTCGGTGTGGAGATTCCCCGCGTGGTGAGCGACCAGATGCGCCAGGGCACCCCGGTGGCCTCCCTCGCCGAGGCGAAACCCGGCGACCTGCTGGTGAGCTTCGGCGGCAACCACATTTCCATCTACCTGGGCAACGGAAAGGCGATCGACGCTCCCGTGCCCGGCAAGACCATCCAGATCCGCGATGCTTGGGAACAGCAGTCCAACCTGACCTCCATCCGGCGCATCGTCCCTGCAGGGGCGGCATCATGAAGGCCTCGGCATCGGGGGATCTCGCGGCTGCGCTGGCCGCCGCCACGGTTCACGCCCGCGCGCAGCATGGTGCGCGTTCGCGGCCCGAAACCGGGAAAACAGACGCGGGCTCCTTCGACACCGTCCTCAACGATGTCCAGGGCGCGCCGGACACGTCTTCGGATAAGACGGCGGGCAGCCGTGGACACGTCGGAACGCCGTCGGCTGCTAAGGGTGCCGGCCACGAGCCTGCCCTCCGGGCCGAGGACGGGGGCTCGGCCGCCGCTTCGGCCGTCGACGGCGCCGCCGTCAACGCCGCCGCCGTCGTCGCCGGCTCCATGCCGTCTGCAATCGCTGCCCAGCAGGGTGCGCCGCCGGCCGTTGCCGGTCTCGGGACGCCGGACTTCGAGGCCGTGTCGACTTCCACGGCAGTGGCGACGACGCCCCCGACGGTGGCCGTCGCCCTGACGCGCGGGCAGCCCGACCCGCGCCTTTCGGTGCCGGGCGCCGCCCTCGCTGGAACCGCGCAGCCGGCAGCCCCGCAGAATGCCGGGGCTCAGGCAAACGGGGCTCAAGCAATCGGAGTTCAGGCAAGCGCGGCTCAAACAAGGACAGCTCAGGCAGATGCGGTTCAGACAGTGGCATCTCAGCGCGGGATTACCTTTCCCGCCGCGACGGGGCTAACTCCGGCTGACAGCGGCACCGCAGTCCCGGGCGACGCTTCGGATGCGCCGCAGTTGGTTACCTCGCAGCCACCGGCGGGCTCAGGCTCCTTGAGTCCCTTGGGGGTCGGTTCAGCCGGCCCGAATACCTCGCCGACCGCTGTGCTGGCCGCCGTCGGCGCAACGGCCGCCGTGGCCGCCGTGGCTGCCCCGCGGGTCGTCGCTTCGGTGACCGCGCCGGCGGCGTCGGTAACGGCTGCGGATGCCAACGGCACGGTCGGCTTCCTGACCGGCCTTCCAGGCGTCGCACCGGCGGAAACCAAGCCCGTCGACAACATGGCTGTCGACAACACGGCCCCGGCAGCCCCTTCCGCAGCGGTAGCCGCTGCCGGCACGGCGGTCCCGGGCGCGGCGCCGGTCGGCCAGCCGTCGTCAGCCCCGGTCCCGGCAGCAACGCCACAGCCAGCCTCAGCCGCGCCCCAGACCGCTGCTGCCCTCCAGCCGCAACTCGTCAAGCCGCTCTTCACGCTGGTCGGCGCACCCCACGGCCAGCACGTCATGACCCTCAATGTGAGCCCCGAGGACCTCGGGCCGCTGACAGTTCGGGCGCATATCGACGCCGCGGGGGTCCGGATAGAGCTCTTCGCTGCCGGCGACGCGGGCCGCGAGGCCGTCCGGGGGATTCTGCCCGAGCTCCGCAAGGAACTCACGGGCGCAGGCTTCGGCGCGAGCCTGGACCTCTCCGAACACAGCGGACCGGGCGGCGCAGCCCAGGACCGTGCAGGGCAGGGAACGGCAGGCCGGGGCGGTGCAGGCGGGGACCCCGGTGGGAACGATGCCGGCCAAGGCAGCCGCAACGGACCCGGCGAACCGCGCGGCGGTAACCGCTGGGACGGCCTGGCCGACAACGCCGCCCTACGCAGCGCCACGACCTTGAACGGCCCCCAGACCACCCTCGACATTCTTGTCTGACACGAAGGAACGCGACTCATGACGATCCAACCCATCGCATCCCAGCCGATCGCGCCGCAGACGGTCACGCCTCAGCCGGTCGCCGGCGCGGGGGCCGATACGGCAGCGTCCGCAGTACGGTCCCCCGTCCAGACCATGGATGCAAACGTCTTCATGACCTTGCTCGTGGCCCAGATGAAGAACCAAAACCCGAGCGCCCCCATGGACACCAACCAGATGATGAGCCAGACCATCCAGCTGTCCATGATGGAGAAGACGACCGAAATGACCACCAATAGCAAAGAGGCATTTTCCCTCCAGATGCGGTCCGCCGCAGCCCAACTGATTGGCCACACTGTCGACTACACCCTCGGCGACGGCACAACGGGGACCGGTCTCGCCGGCTCAGTTTCCTACGCCGGAGCAGTTCCGACCGTCAAGGTCGGCGATCGTTCCGTTCCCCTCGACTCCATCACCGGGCTCACCGCGCCGGCCGCTTCCTGACCAGTTCTCCACCCGTAGAAAGGCAGTTCCCATGCTCCGCTCGCTGTACTCCGGAATCTCGGGCCTTCGCGCCCACCAGACCATGCTGGACGTCACCGGCAACAACATCGCCAACGTCAACACGGCCGGATTCAAGGCCTCGACCACCCAGTTCCAGGACACCCTCTCGCAGATGACCCAGGGCGCGTCCGCCCCGCAGGCGCAGTCCGGCGGCAGCAACCCGGCCCAGATCGGCCTCGGCGTCCGTGTGGCCGGTGTCAGCACCAACTTCAGCCAGGGCTCCTCGCAGAGCACCGGCCGCGCCACCGACATGATGATCTCCGGCGAGGGCTTCTTCGTCACGAGCAAGGGCGGCCAGCAGCTGTTCACCCGTGCCGGTTCATTCAACTTTGACGCCGCAAGCCAGCTGGTCAGCCCCGACGGCGGAATCCTCCAGGGCTGGACCGCCAAAAACGGTGTAATCAATACGGCCGGAGCCGTCGGCGACATCACCCTGAACCCGAACAACATGGTCGCCACGGCCACCTCGAAGGTCACGCTGGACGGCAACTTGCCCAGCGACTACACAGGCGCTCCCATGGACCGCGTCGTCAAGGTCTACGATGGCGTCGGTGCCGAGCGCAACGTGACCCTGACATTCGCCACGGCCGCCGGCGGCGGCTGGAGTGTTAAAGGCGTTGACGACAATGGCGCCACCGCCAACATCACCCTGACGCAGGGGACCGACGGCACCTTGACGCCCAGCGGCCCCTTCGTCATCGGCGCAGGCGCGAACGCGATCACCGTGGATCTCTCGAAGGTCTCGGGCTATGCCACGATGAACTCCCTCATTGTCAGCGGCCAGAACGGCTCCGCCACGGGCAAGCTGGAGTCCTTCACCCTCGGCAACGACGGCTCCCTGATCGGCTCGTTCAGCAACGGCACCAAGCAGGTCCTTGCCAAGATTGCCCTGGCCAAGTTCACCAACCCCACCGGTCTGGAAAAGGCCGGCGGCTCCTCTTACGTAGCCACCGCCAACTCCGGCGGAGTCCAGCTGGGCGGCGCCGGCGATCCCGGCATCGGCTCCCTGGCCGGCGGCTCCCTGGAGATGTCCAACGTGGACCTGTCCCAGGAGTTCACCAACCTGATCGTCGCCCAGCGCGGCTTCCAGGCCAACGCCCGCATCATCACCACCTCGGATGAGGTCCTGCAGGAACTGACCCAGCTCAAGCGCTAGTTCCAGGACGCCCCGCCCTCGGGGTTGCCCTATCCTCCGCGTTGCCCTATCACGTATGGCTGCCAAAGAGCGGCCGAAGCAGCCATACGTGATAGGGCATCGGAGGAAGGGGAAGGGGCGTGCAGCGGCGCCCTCCGTCAGGCGGCCTGCCAGGACACAGGAAGCTGTTTCACTCCATAGACGATCGTGCTTTCCATCCGCTCCAGCTGCGCCTCGGGCTCTACGGCCAGCCCGGGCAACCGGGAGAGCACGGCCTGCAGCGCGATCTTGGCCTCGAGCCGGGCCAGGGGAGCGCCGAGGCAGAAGTGGACGCCCTGCCCGAAGGCGAGATGACGGTTCGGTGAGCGTCCGACGTCGAACACGTCAGGGTGCGGGAACTGCTCCCCGTCACGGTTCGCCGAGCCGATCCAGGCCACGATCGGCGACCCCGCGGGGATCGGCAGGCCGCGCAGCGTCGTATCGACGGCGGAGATCCGGTACATGGACTGGACGGGGGAGCGGTACCGCAGCACCTCTTCGATCGCCTGCGGGAGCAGGGCCGGCTCGGCGATCAGGCGCTCCGCCGTGCCCGGGGCTTCGCTGAAGCACAGCACCGCATTGCCGATCAGGTTGGTGGTGGTCTCGTTGCCGGCAACGAGCAGCAGGCTGCAGAATCCGAGCAGCTCGATGACGGTGAGTTTCTGCCCGTCGATCTCGGCCCCGAGGAGTGCGCTGATGAGGTCATGGCCCGGGCGGCGCCGCCGCTGCTCGATCATGCCCATGAAGTACTCCGCCATTTCCCGGTGTGCGGCCATGTGGCCGGACTCGTCGGCGCCCGGGCGGGTCTGGCTCACGATCACGTCGGACCACTCCTTGAAGCGGTCCCGGTCCGCGGCCGGGATGCCCATCAGCTCCGCGATCACGATTACCGGCAGGGGATAGGCCAGCTGGTCGATCAGATCCGCGGCGCCGGCAGCAACTACCGGGTCCAGCAACTCGTCGGTGAGTTCCGAGATGCGCGGGCCGAGCGCTTCCACTGACCGAGGCGTGAACGCCTGGGACACCAGGGAACGCAACTGGCGGTGCCTGGGCGGGTCCGTGTTGATCAGGCTGGCGGCGAAGAGCTGGCCCGTTTCGGAGGGGTTGTCCCCGCCGATCCGGGAAGAAAACGTGGCGTGCTCGGACAGGACCCGCTGCACGTCGTCGTAGCGGAACACGTGCCACACGCCGGTCTCCTGATCCTGGAAAACGGGTTCACTGTGCCGCATGGCTTCGTAGCGGGGAAACGGGTTCAACGGCTGCTCCAGAGCCGGAAATGACACCATGGCTGGCCTTCCTGACGAGGCGGGCGGCCGTCTCTTCCTGGCAATGGACCAACTGCAAGGGACGAACTGCGTCCAACAGGGCGGGCCGCGTGGCCCCGTCAGCTCCCACGCTAATACCGCGCCACAGCCTTGGCACGGGCCATCCGGCCCACGTCGGCCGCCCTGCGGAACCGGCGCGTCGCCAAGGTGCCTAACGAAGGGGCCGGTCCTGCCGACAGTACGGAGGAGAACACCCTTCCCCTCACAGAGCAGAATCGGCCCATGATCGTCGTCACACGCCTCAACGGAACGCGCTTCGCGGTCAATCCGGACCTTATTGAGCGCATCCACGAGAGCCCGGATACGCATTTGGTGACGCTCGACGGCGCCGCTTACGTGGTGCTGGAAAGCCTCGCGGAAGTTGTCGAACTCATCGCCGACTACCGGGCGTACATCCTGAGCAAGGCCCGGGACTTTCCGGCCATCACCGGATATCCGCTAAGCCTGGTCCGGACCGACGATCCGGATGAGGACCCCTACGACGACGGCGCTGGCCCCACGGCGCCCGCACAACCCAGAAAGTAACGATGGATCCCGCAACAGTCATAGGACTGCTCCTCGCCTTTGGCTCCGTTATCGCCATGGTGACCATGGAAGGCGGCAGCGTCACCGCGCTCCTGCTGCCGGCCCCCATGGTCCTGGTCTTCGGTGCCACCCTCGCCGTCGGGATCGCAGGCAACACCCTCAAAGACGTCATTCAGGCCTTCAAAGCCCTCCCCAAGATGTTCGTAGGCAAGACGTCTAAACCGCAGGAAAGCATCGACCAAGTGGTCCGGTTCGCGGAAAAAGCGCGCAGCGAGGGCTTGCTGTCCCTGGAGGAAGAAGCGGCCAGCGTCAAAGATCCTTTCCTGACGCGCGCCCTGCAGAACATTGCCGACGGCACCGACGCCGAAGAACTCCGGATACTGATGGAGGACGAGATCGACTCGAAGTCCCGCAGCGACCACTCCAACACGAAATTCTTCGCCAGCCTCGGCGGTTACGCACCCACCGTCGGCATCATCGGCACCGTGGTGTCCCTGACCCACGTCCTGGAAAACCTCTCCACCCCGGACGAGCTCGGGCCCATGATTGCGTCGGCATTCGTCGCCACGCTCTGGGGCCTGTTGTCCGCCAACTTCCTCTGGCTTCCCTTCAGCGGCCGCCTTGCCAGGCTGTCGGAGCTGGACGTCGAACGAATGACCCTGCTGATGGAGGGCATGCTGGCCGTTCAGGCCGGCGCCCAGCCCCTGCTGCTCGCCGAAAGGCTGCGCTCCATGGTTCCGGACCACCAGCTCAAAAGCAGCGACAGCAAGAAGGCCGGCGGCAAGGACAACTCCGACACGCTGGATCAGGCCGCGTGAGCTCCAGGCGGCGCGGGCGGAAGAAACCGGAAGAACACCACGTCGACGAGCGCTGGATGGCGTCCTACATGGACATGGTCACCGTGCTGATGTGCATGTTCATCGTCCTGTACGCCATGTCCAGCGTGGACGCCAACAAGTTTGAAAAGCTCCGCAACTCCCTGGCCACCGGCTTCGGCGCCGTCGCGTCGGAAACCGTGGATACGGCGTCGGGCACCGTAGTGCCGCCGGACCTCGTGGATAAGGACCTTGAGGCGTTCGCCGCCGTCAAGGGCGCGGCAACCACATCCCCCGAGAACATGACCGAGGCGATCAAGGAAGTGGACCGGCTCAAGGCGCTGCAGGCGAAAATGCAGGCCGGACTGGCAGTCGCCAAATTGAGCGAGAATGTCGAGTTCCAGATCGATCAGCGCGGCTTGACGGTCAAACTCGTCGGATCACAGGCCTTCTTCGAACCCGACCGGCCCGAGCTCACCTCCCGGGCAACCCGGGTGCTGCAGGTCATCTCCCCGGTCCTGAAGCCGGCCAGCATGGAAATCATGGTCGAGGGCCACGCCGCGAACGGCATCACGGCCTACCCCTCCACCTGGGAACTGTCCTCGGCGCGCGCCGTCAACGTCCTGCGCTACATGGTGGACAACGGCCGCATTCCCCCCGGCACCATCGGCGCCGTCGCGTTCGGATCCGCCCGCCAAGTCAACGACGACTCCACCCCCGCGCTCATGGAGCGGAACCGCCGGGTGGACATCGTGGTCCTTTCCGACAAGCCCGACATCGTCCGGGCGCTGATTCCGGAGGCGCTGAAGCTCAGCAAGAAATAGGCCGTCTATTGCTTGCGGCGTATTGCCTGCTGGGTTTTGCCTTCGGCGGATTGCCTAAGACGTTCTGCTTACGCCACGAGTTCCCTTGCCGATAGTGGAAACCGTGAGTGTTCTGGATGAGCGGGAAGTGGCACGGGAGCGGACCGTCAGCGTCTATGACTTCCGCCGTCCCGCGACGCTCGCCCGCGAACACAGCCGAGTGCTGGAGCTCGCCTTCGAAACCTTCGCCCGCCAGTGGGGCACGCAGCTCACCGCCAAGGTCCGCGTCAAGTCCGTGGTGCGCCTTGAAGACGTCAGCATGCTCAGCTACGACGAATACGCCGCCTCGCTGCCCGCCGTCACGGCCATGGTCCTGTGCACCGTCGAGGCCCACGATTCCAAGCTCGTAGTGCAGTTCCCCGGCCCGGCCGCCCTCGGCTGGGTCAACCGCATGCTCGGCGCCTCCCACGATTCGCCCATGCCGGACCGCAAGTTCACCCAGATCGAGCAGGCGCTGATCAAGGGCCTCATGGACGAGGCCCTCGAGGACCTCGGCTACTCCCTGGGCCCGCTGCTCAGCGAGGCCGTCCGGGTGGACACGATCCAGTACAACTCCCAGTTCGCCCAGGCCGCCGCGCCGAGCGAACTGATGATCGTCGCCTCGTTCACCATGAGCGTCGGCGACGTCAACGCCCCCGCCACCTTGGCCGTTCCGGCCGGCGTCCTGCTGGGACGGCTCAAGAAGGTCAACCCGACCGACTCCCGCGACGACGCCGCCGCGCGCGTCAGCGCCCAGCTGGAGCAGGTGCCGGTGGAACTGTCGGTACGGCTCTCGACGTCGTTCGTTACCCCGAGCCAGGTCCTGGGACTCGCCGTCGGCGACGTCCTGACCCTGCCGCACCTGGAAAACCGGCCCTTTGACCTCACCCTGGACGGAACCCGGCTGGCCACCGCCGCCCCGGCCCGCAACGGCTCCCGCGCGGCCGCAGTAATTGTCACAATCGAGGAGAACCAACGATGAGCATCACCCTGACCAAGCACGAATTGTCGGCGGAACGGCTCGTCGAGGAGCTGCCGAGCCCGGTGGCCCTGAAGGTTGTCGCCCTGGTGCCTGCCCGGTCCGCGGCGGCGTACGCCCGGCAAGCGGTCACGGCGACCTTCGTCGGCGCGGTGACCGCCGACCTCGCCCTCATGCTCAGCGACCGCACCTTCCTCGACGAGGCCGCCGGGGCAGGGTCCCAGCTGGGGCACGTCTCCGTAACCGATGTGCTGCGCCCCGCGATGGAAAGCGCCAGCTCAGTCTTCGGGGCCGGTGTCCTGTCCGACCTGCGGGAATCCGACGTCTCCGGGCTCCTCTCGGACCCCGACACGGCTGTCTTTGAACTCTCCGACGGCAGCAACGCCGCGGCCTGGTTTGCCGTCCGGCTCCGCGAACACGGCAACAGCCAGGACCGCGCCGGGGACTTGTTCGCCGGCGGCGACAAGGTGGCCGGCCGGCTCGGCCGCATCAACAACATTGAAATGGCCCTGACCGTGGAGATCGGGCGCACCCGGATGTCGGTCCGGGACGTGCTGTCGCTGGAGCCGGGCAAGATCATCGAGCTGGACCGCTCCGCCGGCGCCCCGGCCGACGTCCTGCTCAACGGCCGCCTGATCGCGCACGGCGAGGTTGTGGTCCTCGACCAGGACTACGCGGTGCGGATCACCCGGATCCTCGATGTCGCCGAGGGGCTCAGCTGAATGGACGCACTGATCCTCGGGCTACGGGTACTCGTGGCCCTGGGCGCGGTGCTTGGCCTCATGTGGTTCCTCCAGCGCCGGCTGGGCCAAGGCGCCGGGCGGCGCCGGGCTGACCGTGCCTTGACCATCGTCAGCCGGCAGAGCCTCGGACAAAAAGCCTCCGTGGTGGTAGTCGACGCCGCCGGGCAGCGCTTCCTCCTGGGCGTCACCGAGCACGCCGTCAACGTCCTGCACACAGGGGACGTCCCGCCCGAACCCGAAGAAGTCCCGGTTCCCGGCATCAGCCGCGGCCTCGGGGATTTCGCCCGGATCCTCGCCGAGTCCAGCCCGCTCGCCGGAAACAACTTCAGCCGCCAGCCGGCCAGGCCGGCAGGTGGCGCCGCCGACGCCGGTGGCGCCGCCGACGCCGGTGCCGCCGACGGCCCCGACGCCGCCGACGGCCCGGACGGCGTCCGGGACCTGCCGCCCTCCCGCCGCAGCTCCCTGCACGGCAACACCCATGCCCGCGGCCCCGCCGCCCGTGGCGGCGCCAGCGGCGCTTCGGGCCATCCGCCCCTGCACGGTTCCATCCTGGCCGGCTCCACGTGGAAGCAGGCTGCCGCCGCTCTCAGGAGCGGACGCCGCAATTGATCTCCCCGCTCGCCACCGGCACCACCCGCCCACGAACAGCTGTCGCGCGATCCCTCAGGCTCCTGGGCCTGGGATTCGCCGTCGTGCTGTTTGCCCTCCTCCTGCTGTGGCTCAATGCCCCGGCGGGCCACGCCGCACCCATCGACCCGGTACCGCCGGCGCCGCCGATCGATCCTGCCAATCCCGGCGGCGGGAACGTCAACATCCAGATCAACGGGGCGGACGGCAAACCCTCCTCCGCAGTCCTGACCTTGATCGGGATCACGCTCCTGGCCGTTGCGCCCTCGCTGCTGCTGATGATGACGTCCTTCACCAAGATATTCGTGGTCCTGGCAATGACCCGCAATGCGCTCTCCCTGCCGTCCATCCCGCCGAACCAGGTCCTGGCCGGGCTGGCCCTGTTCCTCTCGATCTTTGTGATGTGGCCCGTCATCAATGAGATGAACACGCTCGGAATCCAGCCCTACCTCAATGGCAAGCTGGACTTCAACGGCGCGGTCAGCGCCGCGTCGGGTCCGCTGCAGCACTTCATGCTCGCCCACACGCGGGAAGAGGACATCGCCCTGATGTCCCGCGCCGCCGGGGCCGAGAACCCGGCCACTCCTGAGGCCGTCCCGCTGCAGACCCTCATCCCGGCGTTCATGATCTCCGAACTCCGTGCCGCGTTCATCATCGGCTTCGTCATCTTCATCCCGTTCCTCGTGATCGACCTCGTGGTGTCCGCTGCCCTGATGTCCATGGGCATGATGATGCTCCCGCCGGTGATGATCTCTCTGCCCTTCAAGATCCTCCTGTTCGTGCTCGTGGACGGCTGGGGCCTGATCATCACCGCGCTCATCCAGAGCTATGCGGGCTCAGGATGAACGCCAACGCGGTCCTGGACATCTGCCTCCAGGCCATGATTGTGGCCGCGAAGCTCGCCGCGCCGGTGCTGGTCACGGCGCTGGTGGTGGGCCTGGCCATCTCCCTGCTGCAGTCCATCACGCAGCTGCAGGAAGCCACCCTGTCCTTCGTGCCGAAGGCGGCCGCGGTCGCGGTGGCCCTGATCGTCTGCGGACACTGGATGATTTCGGAGATGGTCTCGTTCACCAACGACCTCTTCGCGAAGATTCCGTCCCTGCTCGGAGGCCTGTGAGGTGGGCATTCCCATCGACCCGACCTGGCTGGAAGTCCTGCTGCTGGCCACGGTCCGGATGACCGCGTTCCTGATCGTGGCACCGCCCTTCTCGCACCAGGCCTTCCCGGGGCGCGTGAAGGCCATGCTGGGACTGGGACTCGGCCTGGCGGTGACGCAGCGCGTAGTCGGCGGCTACACGCCCCGCGACACCGCCGCGTTCGTCACCGGTGTGGTCCTGGAGCTCGTCACCGGGCTCGTCCTGGGATTCCTGGTCCTGGTGATCTTCTCCGCCATCCAGTCCGCCGGCAGCCTGATCGACCTTTTCAGCGGGTTCCAGATGGCGCAGGCCTACGATCCCCAAATGATGGTCAACGGTGCACAGTTCACCCGGCTTCTGCAGATGGCGGCGCTTGCCCTGTTGTTCGCCTCCGACGGCTACCAGCTGGTCATCACGGGCCTGACCGGCAGCTTTGCCGCCCTGCCCTTGGCCGGGGGGATAGACCTGGCCCAGCCGGTGCAGGCCATCATCACGGCAGTGTCCGGCATGTTCCTCGCCGCCGTGCAGATCGCCGGGCCCCTCCTGGTGGTCCTGTTCCTTGCCGACGTCGGGCTCGGCCTGCTGACCCGCGTGGCGCCGGCGCTGAACGCCTTCTCGCTCGGCTTCCCGCTCAAGATCCTCCTCACCCTGATGCTGGCCAGCTTCATGTTCCTGGCCCTGCCACGGATCGTTTCCAGCCTCGCGGGGCAGGCGGCCAAAGCCGTGCTGGGGGTGGGCTGATGGCGGATTCACAGGAAAAGACCGAGCAAGCCACCGACAAACGGATGCGGGAGGTCCGCTCCAAGGGCCAGCTGTCCCGTTCCCAGGACCTCACCGCGTGGCTCGGCGTCGGCGCCGCCGCGCTCATGCTGCCCAGCACCGTGGACCGGGCCGCCAACGCCGCCACGGACCAGCTGTTCAGCGTCCGCGGGATCATGTCCGCCCCGGATCCCGGCAAAGCCGTCCGGGCGCTGGAAGACGGGTTCGCGTCCATCGCCGGGATCGTCGGGCCCCTGCTGATCGTCGTGTTCCTGGCCGTCCTCGCCGGCTCCGCCCTCCAGGGCGGTGTGCACCTGAAGAAATTCAGGCTCGAGTTCGAACACTTCAACCTGCTCGGAGGGATCAAGCGGATCTTCGGCGCCCAGGCGGTGTGGGGCGGCCTCAAGGCGCTGCTGAAGGCCAGCGTGGTGGGGCTGGTGCTCTACACCGTGGTGCAGGGGCTGGTTCCGGTGCTGCTGACCGCCGGCGGGCTGCCAATCGCCGGAGTGGTGCAGGCCGCCGGAGGCGGTATTTCTGCCCTGGTCCAGTTCGCGGTGGCCGCTGGAATCGTGCTGGCCGCGGCGGACTTCTTCGTCGTGATGCGGCGCAACCGCAAGAAGACCCGGATGTCCAAGAAGGAAATCCAGGACGAGAACAAGAGCAGCGAGGGCGATCCGCTCATCCGGTCCCAGCGCCGGGCGCGTCAGATGGCGATGAGCCGAAACCGGATGATCGCGGCGATCGGCGACGCCGACGTCGTCCTGGTCAACCCCACGCATGTGGCGGTGGCCCTCAAATACGAGCCCGGCAAGTCCGCGCCCCGCGTGGTGGCCAAGGGCTCCGGCCATGTGGCTACGAGGATCAGGGAAGAGGCCGAGGAGAAGAACGTGCCCATGGTCCAGGACATCCCGTTGGCCAGGGCCCTTCATGGAGCCTGTGAGCTGGGGGACGAGATCCCGGTGGACTTCTACCGGGCGGTGGCCGGCGTCCTCGCGTTCGTCATTGCGCTCAAGGCCCGCGGTGCCGCCGCCGGGATGCACCGCATGACCAGCACGGTTGCGGCCGTATGAGACACGGTGCGAAACACAGCAGGAAACACGGTGCGCAACGCGCGAAACACAGCGCGCAACGCAGCGTGACGGGCAGGATGAAAACTTTGGGAATCAGCGTCTGTGAAAGGACCGCACCATGAACAACAGGCTGAACCGGCTGGTGGTGCCCATCGGCATTGTGGGGATCGTGCTCCTGCTGGTGGTTCCCGTACCCGCGCCGCTGCTCGACTTCCTCATCGTCTGCAACATCCTGCTGGCACTGCTGGTCCTGCTGACCAGCATGTTCGTCAAGAAGCCGCTGGACTTCTCCGTGTTCCCGTCCCTGCTGCTGGTGGCCACGCTGTTCCGGCTCGGCCTCAACGTCGCGTCCACCCGCCTGGTCCTGGGCAACGGGTACGCCGGGCAGGTCATCGAAGCCTTCGGCAAGGTAACGGTCGGCGGCTCCATGATCATCGGCGCCGTCGTGTTCCTCATCCTCGTGGTGATCCAGTTCGTCGTGGTCACCAAGGGCGCCGAGCGGGTGGCCGAGGTGGGCGCGCGCTTCACCCTCGATGCCATGCCAGGCAAGCAGATGGCAATCGACGCCGACCTCAACGCCGGGCTCCTCACCGACACCCAGGCCCGGGAACGGCGGGCCGAGGTCTCGGCCGAGGCCGACTTCTACGGCGCCATGGACGGCGCCTCGAAGTTCGTCAAGGGCGACGCCATCGCGGGCATCATCATCATCATCATCAACTTCGTCGGCGGCATCGCCATCGGCATGGTGCAGCGCGGCCTCGAAATCGGCGACGCCCTGAACACCTACGGCCTGCTGACCATGGGCGACGGACTCGTCACACAGATCCCGGCGCTGCTCATGGCCGTCTCCACCGGCATGATCGTGACCCGGTCCAACGCAGAGTCGGACATGGGCCGGACGGCGTCCACGCAGCTGCTGCAGTCGCCGAACGCGCTCATGATCGCCGGCGTGGCCGCCCTCGCCATGGCCATGATCCCCGGCATGCCGCCCATCCCGTTCGTCGTCGTCGGAGTCGGCCTGATCATCGCCTCCCGCCGGACCGCGGCAAGCCAGCAGCTCGCGGAGACAGCCCGGGAGGCTGAGTCGACCGCGCTGAACTTCCCGGAAAAGGATCCCAACGAGAAGCTGCTGGAAGACATGCGCATCCACCCCGTGGAGATCCTGCTGGCACCGGACCTTGTGGACATGGTCTCCGGCGCCTCCGACGACCTCCTGGCCCGGGTCCGGTCGCTCCGGCACAAGATCGCCATGGAACTGGGCCTCGTCATCCCGCCCGTGCGGACGCGGGACAGCGTGGACCTGCCGCCCGCCACGTATGCCATCCGGATTGCCGGCGTGGAAGCCGGCCGCGGCACGGCCCCCGGCGGCCAAATGCTCGCCCTGGGCGACAACCTCGACTCGCTCCCCGGCCCGGCGATGATTGAACCCGTGTTTGGGCTCGCCGGGAAGTGGATTCCGGGGGAAATGCGCCACAACGCCGAAATGACGGGTGCGACGGTGATCGACCGGGTCTCCGTCCTGGTCACCCACCTGTCCTCGATCGTCGCGGCGAACGCTGCCCGGCTGCTGTCCCGCGAGGACGTGCGCGTGCTGACCGAGGGAGTGCGCAAGCAAAGCCCCTCCGCCGTCGACGAACTGACCCCGGCCCTGCTCTCCCTCGCCGAGCTGCAGCGCGTCCTCCAGGGCCTGCTGGATGAACAGGTGCCCATCAACGACCTCGCCCGGATCTACGAGGCACTCACGCTCCGCGCCAAGATTTCCACGGATCCGGAATCGCTCGTGGAGGCCGCCCGGCAGGCACTCGGCCCCGCCCTCACGGCCAAGTTCATGGACGGCCCCGTGCTCAACGTCATCATGATCGATCCCGTCCTGGAGCAACACATGCTCGAGGACATGCGGCCCGCCGAAGGCGGCAGCCAGATCGTCATGGGGCAGGACAGGCTCGACGCCGTGCTGCGCTCGGTGCGCTCCGCCGTCGACGCCGCTGCCGCCGCCAACCGCCAGGCCGTGCTCGTGTGCGCACCGGCGCTCCGGCCCGCCATCCACCGCCTCATCGGCGCGCAGCCCGGGTCCGTGCCCGTGCTGTCCTACCGCGAGGTGACCTCCGCCAACGTCCGGATCGAAACAGTAGGAGTGGTGCGCCATGCCGAACCTCTATCGGCTTAAGGGAGCCTCGCTTGAGGAAATCCGCCGCAAAGCAGAACAGCTGTACGGGCCCGCGGCCCGGATTGTGTCCGCCGAACGCGTCAGCAGCCCAGGAATCGCCGGGCTCTTCGCCCAGGACCGGTACGAGGCCATGATCGAGATCCAGTCCAAGCACGAGGTAGTCACCGGTGAGGTAGTGCCCGACGCCGACATCCTGGCCGGGACCGAGCCGGGCACGGCCGCCAGTGGTCCCGCCGGGGAGGCCGACGCCGGGACGGCTTCCGCGGGCAATGTCCCCGGCGCCGGGAAGTACGACGCCGACGCCGCGGCTGTAGCGGCGGCCCCGCCCGCCGTCGGCCCGTCCGATCACCTCCCGTCCGGTCACCTCCCGTCCCATCACCTTCAGGGCGCCGCCATCGCCGCCCTGCTGGAAGAGGCAGACGCCGTTGAGCTGAGCCTGCACCGGACCGCAACTGCGGGCGTATCCACCGAGTCACGGGACTTCGCCGAACTTCTGGAACAGCTCGGCACCGGGCTCCGGACCCCGGCAGAACCGGCCGTCGCCTTCAGTAACCCCGGCGTCCCGGCCTCCGCCGCTGCGCCGCCTGCCGCGCCCGGCAACGCAGCGGGCAGCGCGCTGAGCGCCCCAGCTCCGCTGACCGGCGTCGGCGATCTCGTGGTCCTGGTCGGGCTGGGGGAGGACGCCATGGACACCGCCCTGGCTATGTCCATGGCGGCCGGCGGTGCCGATGTGCGGACCGCCGGCGAGCTCTCCGCCTATGGCCACCTGCACGTCGACGGACGCCAAAGCGCCACGGCCGCGCGCGCCCACGCGGTGGTGACGGAGCGCACCGTCATGGTGGCGTTCGGACTCGGCAAAGCCCGCAACGCCCTGGCCCGGGTGCAGTCCCTGGCCGCGCTTTCCGCCGACCAGGTCTGGGTAGTGGTCGACGCCGGACGCAAGCATGAGGACACTGCGCGCTGGGTCGGTGTGCTGTCCGCCCAGCTCAACGTGACCGCCGTAGCGGTGGTCGGCGCCGCGGAGACCGGGTCACCCGAAAGCGTCAACGGCCTGGGATTGCCCGTCGGCTGGATCGACGGGCGCCCGGCAGGGCCGGATCCGACATGGCAGGGCCGGCGCGAATCGTCCGGCGCTCCCCGCGCTGAAGGGTAGATTGAGAGGATGCTGGTACTTACACGCAAGCCGGGCGAACAGATCATGATCGGCGACGGCATCGTCATCACGGTCCTGGAAGGCCGCGGCGACGGTGTTCGGATAGGCATTGAGGCGCCCCGCGGTGTGCCCATCCAGCGCCGGGAAGTCATAGAAGCCATCGCGGCGGCAAACCTCGCGGCGGCGGAAGCTGGCCCGGACGCCGAGGAGGCGCTGCGCGGGCTCATGCCGCCGCGCGCCACTCCCGCCGAGGGCTGAGGACCCGCTCCGGATCAGTCATGGTCCCCGCCCAGATACTGGGCCAGGAGCGGCTGGGCTGAACGCCGGACCACGGCCAAGGACCGCTCTAGGTTTCCGCCGGTGGTTAGCTGATCCAGCAGTCCGGCCGTGCCCGCCGGACCGGGGCGTCCCGGCAGGGGGAGGGTCCGCAGCACCTCTTCGTTCACACGTGCTGCGTCGCCCAGCCGCGCGAGGAGTACGTGCAAGGCGTCCAAATGCTCGCGCAGGATCTCGGACCAGGGCCCGGCGGGTGCGGCCGCAATCAGTTCGACGAGCGTGGTCTGTGCCGGCAGGCCCCATTGGGCCGCCACTGCAGCAGATTCAACACTCCGGGCCAGGGCTTCGAAGCGCAGGCGGTCCAGTACGGTCTCAATCTCGGACGCCATGAAGTTCAGCCATTCCAGATTCCCCGCAACGACGTGCAGACGCTGCGTTTCCAGCCTGAAAAGGAGCAGCTCCAGATGCCGCCGCTCCTGCCACAGTGCCGCGGAGAGATCACTTGCGCTCATGGGCCCCATTCTCTTTCCGCCCCGTGAATCACAGCAACAGGGCGGTCACCGCATTTTTTGCCAAGCTTTTCCCTGAGGGTACACGCAGATCTTGGATCAGGTGATAGGTTTCCACCATGGGTGCTGCGCCCTACTTGCGAACGCTGACTCTCATGGGGGGAGCAACGGTCGGTTTGGGTGCGGCTCTCGGCGTTTTAAAGGGTCGAGGACCCTTCGGATCCGGTCTCATGGGGGGACACAGTATTGAATCGCGTGGAACGCAACGAGATGGTCACGCAGCACCTTCCGCTGGTGGGGTATCTCGTCTCAGATTTGTGCTCGAAGGCGTCACACCTTTCTCGCGATGACTTGGCCTCAGCCGGTGCCATAGCCCTGATCACGTCGGCCGATTCGTTCGACCCGGACCTCGGGGTGCCCTTCGGCGCGTTCGCGCGCCGACGCATCCTTGGCGCCTTCGCGGACGAGATGCGGGCCAGCGACTGGGCCACCCGCTCCGCCCGCCGGCGGATCAAGGAAACCATGTCGGTGCAGGAAACCCTGGCGTCCGCCCTGGGCCGCACCCCCACGGTGGAGGAGATCGCCTCCGCCCTGGGCGTCCAGCAAAGCGTTGTGGAGGCCGCGCTCGCGGATGCTTCGCGCACGCTGACGCCCCTCGATGAGGCCGTGGTGGATACCCTCGCCGCCGAAACCCTCACACCGGAACACTCCGTGCTCGCGGACGAACGGCTCCAGTACCTGCGGGCGGCCGTGAAATCCCTCCCGGACCGGATGCGCTACGTGGTGGAGGAGATCTACTTCGGCGACCGGACGGTCAAGGACCTGGCCGCGGAACTCGGATCCACGCACGCCGCGGTGTCCCAGCAGCGTTCGGAGGCCATCCGGCTCATGCGCGACGGACTTACGGTCCACTACGCCGACGACCCCGAGCAGCCGTTCGAACCCCAGTCCAGGATCACCCCTCGGCGCCGCAACGACTACCTCACGCAGCTCTCCGACTCCACCGCCGGCGGCATCACACGGCCCGTGTTCCCCCGGGGGCCGCTCCTTAACGAGGCAGTCTAAGCCTCCCCGAAACGGTTAGTAAGCCGACTTAGTAAGCTGACCGAGAAATTCCTCCCCGAACCGTCGCGGCCCGTTGCTGCCCTGCGGTAGCGTCGGAAGCATCGGCCGGGGTGCCAGCAAGTGGCGCGCGCGGCCCGCACGGTACCGGTTCTATCGAGGAGGACGCATGAAAGCAACACCTACACTGACGGCCAACCTGCAGGCGGTCCTAGTGGACCTGATCGAACTCCACGTTCAGGGCAAGCAGGCGCATTGGAACATCGTGGGGACTAACTTCCGGGACCTTCACCTCCAGCTGGACGAGATCGTCGACGCCGCCCGGGAATTCGCGGACGACCTCGCCGAGCGCATGCGCGCCCTCCACGCCCTGCCGGACGGCCGCAGTTCCACGGTTTCCAAGTCCACGGCACTCGCCGAGTTCCCCGCGGGCCTGATCAACACGAAGGACGCCATCGAACGGATTGTCGCGGCGCTCGAGGCGGCCGTCGGCACGATGCGCAAAGTGCACGATGAAGTGGATGAGGAAGACCCCACCACGGCCGACCTCCTGCACGCGTTCATTGCCAAGCTTGAGCAGTATGCCTGGATGGTGAATGCCGAGACCATGCGGGCAAACGCCAGCGTGACCACTCCGGACAGCAAGTAGGGACTGGCCCCACCAGGCCGCCCTTAAAAACATCAGCGTCCGGCGCCGGGATTCTCCCGGCGCCGGAGGCCTTTGTTTAAATGCGACTGTGCCCGCTATTTGGCCTTCGGCACCGTCCGCAGGACAACGGCGGCGAGGACGCAGGCCCCGGACATCAGGACCAGCGCGATTGACGCCGTGACGTGGACGCCAGAGTCGAAGGCCGTGCGCGCGGCCGCCGTCACTGCCTCCGCCAGGGGAGCCGGAAGCATCCGGGCGAGCTCCACCGCGCCGGCGAGGGTTTCACCGGCCTGGCTGGTGGCCGCGGCCGGGGCGAGCTCGGTCACGCCCGCGGGGAGCCGGAGGTTGCCCTGGTAAGAGGCCGTCAGGATCGAGCCAAGGATCGCCGTGCCCAGCAGGGACCCGACTTCATAGCCGGTCTCGGAGATGGCGGCGGCGGCCCCCGACTTGTCGGCAGGCGCCGCGCCCAGGATCAGGTCATTGGAGATCGTCTCCGCGGCGCCCACCCCCAGGCAGAGAACCATCAACGCAGCCAGGAGCACGGACGGGCCGTGGCTGTGGTCGCCGAATGCCACCAGGAAATAGCCCGCCGCGCTCAGCAGCAGCCCGCCGGCCACAACAAAGCCGGGCCGCACCTTGCGCACCAGCGGCACCACGAGCAGCCCCGCAACAACCGTGGCGATGAGGGCCGGGACCATGGCGACGCCGGAGGCCGAGGGGGACTGGCCCTCCAGCAGCTGCAGGTGCTGGGCCAGGAACAGAATGAAGCCGTTGAAGGAGAACAGCGCCAGGACGTTGGCAATGATGGCCGTGCTGAAGATCCGGTTGCCAAAGAGGCTGACATCGAGCATCGGCGCCGTACCTTCCCCGCGGGCAAGTGCGCGCTGCCGCCGGATGAACACGTAGCCCATGAGCAGGCCGGCTCCGACGCTCGCGAAGGCCTCGGGTGCAGGCCCGTGGGTGGCGAGGGTCTTGATCCCGTAGACAACGGGCACCATGACCAGCAGGGACAGGACAATGCTGGGCACGTCCATGCGGCCGGGCTTCGGGTCGCGGGATTCCGGTATCAGCGCCGGACCAAGCAACAGCAGGGGCAGGATGATCGGCACCGCGACCAGCAGGACGGCGCCCCACCAGAAGTGTTCCACCAGCCAGCCGCCGAGAATCGGGCCGAGGGCGGCGCCGCCGGAGAAGCCTGCGGCCCAGATCGCCACGGCCAGCCTGCGCCGGTTGGGCTCCGGAAAGATGTTGCGGATCAGGGAAAGTGTGGACGGCATGAGCATGGCGCCGAAGAGGCCAAGCCCGGCGCGGCCGGCGATCAGCCATTCGGCGCTCGGTGCGAACGCCGTCGCGGCCGAGACCGCGGCAAACCCCGCGCTGCCCACGAAGAGCAGCCGGCGCCGGCCGATCCTGTCGCCCAGGGAGCCCATCGCGACCAGGAGTCCGGCCAGGACCAGGGGATAGGCGTCGATGATCCAGAGCAGTTCGACGCCAGAAGCGGACAGGCTGGTGGCGATGGCCGGCAGGGCGAACGTCAGGGCGGTGTTGTCCACGGCCACAAGCAGGACCGGGAACATCAGCAGGGCCAGCGCCACCCAGTCGCGCCACGGCGCCCCGGGACCGGTGGCCGACGGGGCGTTGGTGGCTGCGGTGATCGATGTGATGCTCATAGGACGTAACTATACCGTCTGGACGGTACAGTTAAGAAATGCGCGGCCGGACAGGCATGATGGGAGGCATGCCCAGGAAACCCGTCGCCCGCGAGGCCGTCCTCGATGCCTTCGAATCCCTGCTCATCGAGGTCGGTGAGCGCGCCGCGACGCTGGACGCCGTCGCGCGCCGGGCCGGCGTCTCCAAGGGTGGCCTGCTCTACCACTTCCCGACCAAGGAGGCGATGATCGCGGTCCTGCTGGAACGGCTGGACCGGCATCTCGCTGCGGATGTTGCAGCGATGGCGGCGGCCCCCGAAGGGGCGGCGGCGTACTTCATCAAGTCCTCGGTGTGGGCGGACACGCCGATGGACCGGGTCTTCGTGGCGGCCACGCGGCTCGCCGAGGTGGCGCACGGGGAGACCCTCCGCCGCTTCGCCGCCGGCCAGGCGAGCTGGCTGGAGCTGCTGGCGGCCGACGTCGGGCCCGCCATGGCGAAGGCCGTTCTGTACATGGGGGACGGGCTGTACTTCAACGCCATGCTGGTCCGGGGCCCGGGTGTGCCGCTTCCGGAGGTCGAGGCGGATGTCGAGAGCCTTCTGGCCGCCGTCGAAAGGCTGCGCCGCTGACACCCGCCGCGCCGCCTACCCCTCACCCACCCCCCGTCGCCGAACTCGCCGGAGGCCCGCGAGTTCGCCGGGAAGTTCCGGCGACCTCGCACGCTTCCGGCGAATTCGCGTTGGCGGACTCACGTGGGGGGCGGCTTGTCGCCCGTAACCTGGGTCCGCGGCCGGCAGGGAGTTTGCGGACGCGCGCCCGGCGTAGGACAATGAGAGCTGTGACTGTTGTCACCCCCAATTGAATACGCCTTTGATCTGCGGCGGGAGAGTCCTGCAAGTAGGTACAAGCAGGCGCCGTAGGAGCAAATCCTCCCCAGGAATCTCTCAGGCCCATGTACCGCCGCGGCAAGGCAACTCTGGAAAGTAGCAGGCGTGTCCCGGACATGCCGTGCTCACCGACGGTGCAAGCGGAGTCCCTGAATCGCAGGCTGCGCGGAAACTCTCAGGTCCAATACAGAGCGGGGAGGAACCCAAATCAATGTGGCGTACCCTGCGCCGCCTGAGTTATGGAGTTCCTTGTGACTGTTACCCCAGCCTCCACGTCCTTCGTTGACCGGCACATCGGCGCGCGCCGCCAGGCCGACGTCGACGCCATGCTGAAGGCTGTCGGCTACGACACCGTCGACGCCCTGGTGGACACCGCCGTTCCGAAGGACATCCGTCAGGACGCCGACCTCGCGCTCGCCGCCGCCCTCAGCGAAGTGGAAGTCCTCGCCGAGCTGCGCAAGCTGGCCGCGAAGAACAAGACCGCCGTGCAGATGATCGGGCAGGGCTACTACGACACGCTCACCCCGCCGGTGATCCGCCGCAACATCCTCGAAGCCCCGGCCTGGTACACCGCGTACACGCCCTACCAGCCGGAGATCTCCCAAGGCCGGCTCGAGGCGCTGCTGAACTTCCAGACCATGGTCCAGGACCTCGTCGGCCTGCCGATCGCCAACGCCTCGCTGCTGGACGAAGCCACCGCCGTCGCCGAGGCCGTGCTGATGATGCGCCGCGCCAACAAGAACAAGACGGCCCACGACGGCAAGACCGTCCTCGACGCCGACTGCCTCCCGCAGACCATCGCGATCGTCAAGGGCCGCGCGGAAGCCCTCGGCTTCGAGGTCGAGGTCGCCGACCTCTCCAAGGGCCTGCCCGACGGCGTCATCAACGGCGTCGTCCTGCAGCAGCCGGGCGTCTCCGGCCGCGTGTTCGACCACACCGCCGTGATCGCAGAGGCCAAGGAACGCGGCGCCCTCGTCACCGTCGCCGCCGACCTCCTCTCCCTGACGCTCATCACGTCCCCGGGCGAGCAGGGGGCTGACATCGCCGTCGGCTCCGCCCAGCGCTTCGGCGTCCCGCTGTTCTTCGGCGGCCCGCACGCGGCCTACATGGCCGTGCAGAAGGGCCTCGAGCGTTCCATGCCCGGCCGCCTCGTGGGTGTCTCCAAGGACAACGCCGGCGTCCCGGCCTACCGCCTGGCCCTGCAGACCCGCGAGCAGCACATCCGCCGTGAGAAGGCCACGTCCAACATCTGCACCGCCCAGGCGCTGCTGGCCATCGTGGCTTCCTTCTACGCCGTCTACCACGGCCCCGACGGGCTGAAGGCAATCGCCCAGTCGGTCCACGTCCACGCCAAGACCATCGCAGCCTCCCTGAAGGCCGCCGGTTTGAACGTGCTGCACACCTCCTTCTTCGACACAATCACCGTCTCCGTGCCGGGCCGGGCAGCAGAGATCATCGCGGCCGCCGACGCCCGGGGCGTCAACCTGCGCGCCATCGACGCCGACACCGTCGGCATCTCCGCCGATGAGGGCACGACGGTGGCTATCGTCGCAGACGTCATCGCCGCGTTCGGCGCGTCGGTGACCGACACGGCCGAAGGTTTTGGCCTGGACCCCGCCGTCGAGCGCACCTCCGACTACCTCCAGCACCCGGTGTTCAACACCCACCGTTCCGAAACCCAGCTGCTGCGCTACATCCGCCGCCTCTCGGACCGCGATCTCGCCCTGGACCGCACCATGATCCCGCTGGGCTCGTGCACCATGAAGCTGAACGCCACGGCCGAGATGGAAGCCATCTCCTGGCCGGAGTTTGCCTCCATCCACCCCTTCGCCCCGGAATCCCAGACCGCCGGGTGGCGCGAACTGATCGAGGACCTCGAAGCCCAGCTGACCGAGATCACCGGCTACGACCAGGTCTCCATCCAGCCGAACGCCGGTTCCCAGGGCGAACTCGCCGGCCTGCTGGCGATCCGCGGCTACCACCTCTCCCGCGGGGATGCCCAGCGCAACATCTGCCTCATCCCGGCCTCCGCCCACGGCACGAACGCGGCCTCCGCGGTGCTCGCCGGCATGAAGGTCGTCGTCGTGGCCACCGCCTCCGACGGCACGATCGACCACGCGGACCTGACCGCCAAGATCGAGGCCAACAAGGACGCCCTGTCCTGCATCATGATCACCTACCCGTCCACCCACGGGGTGTACGACGCCGACGTCCGCGAGGTCTGCGACGCGGTCCACGCCGCCGGCGGCCAGGTCTACATCGACGGCGCCAACCTCAACGCCCTCGTCGGGCTGGCCCAGCCCGGCATGTTCGGCGGCGATGTCTCGCACCTGAACCTGCACAAGACCTTCTGCATCCCGCACGGCGGCGGCGGACCGGGCGTCGGCCCGGTCGCGGCCAAAGCCCACTTGGCACCGTTCATGCCGGGCAACGCAGCCGACCCGGCCAACGGTGCCGACGGCACCCCGATCTCCGCCTCCCGTTACGGCTCGGCCGGCGTCCTGCCGATCTCCTGGGCGTACGTGAAGCTCATGGGCGGCCGGGGCCTCACCGAGGCCACCAAGTCGGCCCTGCTCGCCGCGAACTACATCGCGGCCCGCCTGAACGACTCCTTCCCGGTGCTCTACACCGGCGAAGGCGGCCTCGTGGCCCACGAGTGCATCCTGGACTTGCGCGAACTCACGGCCAAGACCGGCGTGACCGCCGAGGACGTGGCCAAGCGCCTGATCGACTACGGCTTCCACGCCCCCACCCTCGCGTTCCCGGTGGCCGGCACCCTGATGGTGGAGCCCACCGAATCCGAGGACCTGGGCGAGATCGACCGCTTCATCACGGCCATGGTCGCCATCCGCGCCGAGATCGACCAGGTGGCCCACGGCGACTTCACCGTGGAGCACAGCCCGCTGCGCAACGCCCCGCACACAGCCGCTGCCGTCATCAGCACCGACTGGACCCGCGAGTACCCGCGCGAGCAGGCCGTCTTCCCGGTCCACACGCTCAAGCAGGACAAGTACTTCCCGCCGGTCGGACGCATCGACGGGGCCGCGGGGGACCGCAACCTGATCTGCTCCTGCCCTCCCCTCGAATCCTTCGAAGACCACTCCGACGACTCCGCCAACTCCGACTCTGACAACTAGGGACAGCCAACGATGACTGAGAACTACACGGCACTTTACGAAGAGCACAAGAAGCTCGGCGCCTCCTTCACGGACTTCGGCGGCTGGCAGATGCCGCTGAAGTACAGCTCCGAACTCGCCGAGCACCACGCCGTCCGCAAGTCCGCGGGCCTGTTCGACCTCTCCCACATGGGCGAAGTCTGGGTCACCGGCCCCGACGCCGCAGCCTTCCTGGACTACGCCCTCGTGGGCAAGATCTCCGCGATGGCCATTGGCAAGGCCAAATACTCGCTGATCTGCAACGAGGACGGCGGCATCATCGACGACCTCATCACCTACCGCCGGGGCGAGCAGAAGTTCCTCGTGGTCCCCAACGCGGGCAACGCCAAGGTCGTGGCAGCTGCGCTGGCCGAGCGCGCTGCAGGTTTTGAAGTGACGGTCCAGGACGCGTCCGCCGAGACCTCGTTGATCGCCGTGCAGGGACCCAAGGCCCAGGAGATCCTGCTGCGCCTGGTCCCCGCCGCGCAGCACGAACTCGTCACCGGCTTGAAGTACTACGCCGCCGTGGACGTCCCGTTCATGTTCGGCGGCGCCAGCCAGGACCTCCTGCTGGCCCGCACGGGCTACACCGGTGAAGACGGCTTCGAGATCTTCGTCGCGAACGACGACGCCGCCGCTCTCTGGCAGGCGCTCGTCGCCATCGCCGAAGACGGCGAGCTGACACCCGCCGGGCTCGCGTCCCGCGACTCGCTGCGCCTCGAGGCCGGCATGCCCCTCTACGGCAACGAGCTCTCCCTTGAGGGCGATCCGTTCGCCGCCGGCCTGGGTCCCGTCGTCGCGCTGTCCAAGGAAGGCGACTTCATCGGCAAGGCCGCACTGGCCGCCAAGAAGGAAGCCGGCGCCGGCACCACCACGGGCCGCAAGCTCGTCGGGCTCAAGGGCCTTGGACGCCGGGCCGGCCGCGGCCACTACCCGGTCCTCAAGGACGGCAACGTCGTCGGCGAAGTCACCTCGGGCCAGCCCAGCCCCAGCCTCGGCTACCCGGTCGCCATGGCCTACGTCGATGTCGAGCTCACCGAGCCCGGCACCGCCCTGGATATCGACCTCCGCGGCAAGGCCGAACCCTTCGAAGTGGTCGCACTGCCTTTCTACAAGCGCCAAAAGTAGCCCGCCGCGGCCTGTCCCGGTGTCTGTCTTGTGGCCGGCACCGGGGCTGTCCGTCTGAGTTTTCACGCGTGCTCGCTCGCTTGACCCGCCGTCCCCCCAACCTCGCAAGCTCGGTTAGGGAACCCTGACGGCGGCCGCTCGCTTAGACGCACGCTTCCGAAAACCCAGCCCGGCCAGCCCCTCGGGGGCACGTCACCTTCGAGACATCACGCCACATGCGAACCACCGGGAACCGGCGCCTTCGAAAGCCAAGGTGCTGGGGGATATACCGCCTACTGCGGCTCGGCTTGTCCCGCCGGGTGCCACGCCAAGCTCGATCATTGGGGGTTGAGCTTGATGACACCCTTAAAGCCGCGGAGCAGCCAGGCTCTAGAAGAATACGCAAGGCCACGGTTCTTCCGAGGAACCGGTGGCCCCGAAAACTGAACTGAATAGCGGCGGGTGAGGGGATTCCGGAAGCGTGCGTCTAAGGGGGGCCCACACCGTCAGGGTTCCCTGGCCGAGCTTGCGAGGCCAGGGAGACGGTGGGGAGCGTCGCGTCCGCCCAGCGGGCGCCTTCGCGACCGAGCACGCGGAGGAATTGCCTCATCTGCCACCCAACCCAGCCGCAATTGTTGCGGCCCCACGACTTTTCAAACGTAAAGGAAAAACACATGGCAAAAGTTGCCCCTGGACTGCAGTACTCCGACGAGCACGAGTGGGTTGCGCGGGAGGCCGGGAATGTCGTGTCCATCGGCATCTCCGCCGTCGCCACGGACGCCCTCGGCGACATCGTCTACGTGGACCTGCCCGAGGTCGGCTCCGCAGTGACCGCGGGGGAGACCTGCGGCGAGGTCGAATCGACCAAGTCGGTTTCGGACCTCTACGCCCCGGTGACGGGGGAGGTTACGGAGATCAATGACGCCGTCGTGTCCGATCCCGCGCTGATCAACAGCGACCCGTACGGCGCCGGCTGGCTGTTCAAGGTCGCCGCCGAATCGGACGGCCCGCTGCTCTCCGCCCAGGAATACGCTTCCAAGAACGGTGGCGAACTGTGAGCGCGGTAACCGCGGCCGCCGGCACAAGCACCGTCGCGTTTGAGCAGGTCGTCTCCGCGAGCCTGGACGCGGACCTGTCCGCCTTGGATCCGGAGATCGCCGCGAGGATCGACGCCGAGCTGACCCGGCAGCGCGACGGGCTGGAGATGATCGCTTCGGAGAACCACACCGCCAGGGCAGTGATGCAGGCGCAGGGCTCCGTGCTGACGAACAAGTACGCCGAGGGCTACCCGGGCAGGCGCTACTACGGCGGCTGCGAGCACGTTGACGTGATCGAACAGCTCGCGATCGACCGGGTCAAGGCTTTGTTCGGCGCCGGGTACGCGAACGTCCAGCCGCACTCGGGCGCGCAGGCCAACGCCTCCGTGATGCACGCCCTGATCCGTCCGGGCGACACCATCATGGGCCTGAACCTGGCGCACGGCGGGCACCTCACGCACGGCATGAAGATCAACTTCTCCGGCCGGCTCTACAACGTGATCCCGTACCAGGTCCGTGAGGAGGACCACCGGATCGACATGGCCGAGGTGGAGGCCCTGGCCCGGGAGCACAAGCCGGCCCTGATCGTTGCCGGCTGGTCCGCCTACGCCCGGCAGCTCGACTTCGCCGAGTTCCGCCGGATCGCCGATTCCGTGGGCGCGTACCTGATGGTGGACATGGCCCACTTCGCCGGGCTGGTGGCGGCCGGGCTGCACCCGTCCCCGGTCCCGCACGCCCACGTCACCACCTCCACGACGCACAAGACCCTCGCCGGTCCGCGCGGCGGCATCATCCTGAGCAACGACGCCGACATCGCCAAGAAGATCAACTCGGCGGTGTTCCCCGGGCAGCAGGGCGGCCCGCTGGAGCACGTCATCGCGGGCAAGGCCGTGGCGTTCAAGATCGCCGCGTCCGAAGAGTTCAGGGAGCGCCAGGAGCGTGTCCTGGCCGGTGCCAGGATCCTCGCCGAGCGCCTTATCCAGCCGGACGTGACCGCGAAGGGGATCAACGTGATCTCCGGCGGCACCGATGTGCACCTGGTCCTGGTGGACCTGCGCGAGTGTGAGCTCAACGGGCAGGAGGCCGAGGACCGGCTCGCGGAAATCGACATCACCGTCAACCGCAACGCTGTCCCGTTCGATCCGCGCCCGCCCATGGTCACCTCCGGGCTGCGCATCGGCACCCCGGCGCTGGCGACCCGCGGCTTCGGCGAGGCGGCCTTTACCGAGGTTGCGGATATCATCGCCGAGGCTTTGATCGCCGAGGCCGGCGCGGACCTGTCCGGCCTGCGCGCCCGGGTGGAGGCCCTCGCCGCCGCCCACCCGCTCTACCCCTCAGTTGATAACCTCGCCTAAGCGACGTATGACTGAAGTAGCAGCAGTACAGAAATAGCAGCAGTACAGATCACGACGCCGGGTTGCCGCACAAGCCGCCGCCCGGCGTCGTGCATCCGGCGGGACGCACCGCCCACCCGGCGGCCGCGCCGCCTACCGGCAAGACCCTCTGCCGGGCCACAGCAAGACCTAGTTAGGAACCGACAATGGCTGTTGGAGTGTTCGACCTCTTTTCCATCGGGATAGGGCCATCCAGCTCGCACACCGTGGGCCCGATGCGGGCTGCCGCGGTCTTCGCCGAAGAACTCAAAGCCTCCGGGGACCTGGAGAAGGTCGCCTCGCTGCGGGTGGACCTGTACGGCTCCCTTGCCGCCACCGGGCACGGCCACGGCACCATGACGGCCATCCTGCTCGGCCTCGAGGGCTTCCACCCCGAGCAGATCCTGCCCGAGGAAGTGGAAGACCGGCTGGCCACGATCGCGGAGACCGGCACCCTGCAGTTGGCCGGAGCCGTTGCCCTGCCCTACGGGGTGAAGGACATGGTCCTGCGGCCGCTGACCATCCTGCCCCGGCACACCAACGGAATGACGTTCACCGTCGCCGACGCCGCCGGCGAAACCCTGCACCAGGCCACGTTCTTCTCCGTCGGCGGCGGCTTCATCGTCCGCGAGGGCGAGGAGGACGCGGCACTGAAGGAACTCGCGGAGTCGAAGAAGGAACTTCCCCTGCCCTTCCGCACGGCCGCTGAACTGCTGGGCCGCTGCCAGTCCAAGGGCCTCTCGATCGGCGAGATCATGCTGGTCAACGAGCGCGCCTCCCGCACCGAGGCGGAGATCCGGGCGGGCCTGCTGCACATCTACTCGGTGATGGAGGGCTGTGTCGAGGTCAGCCTCAAGCGCACCGGGCTGCTGCCCGGCGGGCTCAAGGTCCGCCGCCGCGCGCCCGACTGGCACGAGCGGCTCATGAAGGAAACCCTGGATCAGGACCCCGACTTCCGGGACCCGAAGTACTGGCAGGAATGGGTCAACCTGATCGCCCTGGCCGTGAACGAGGAAAACGCCTCCGGTGGGCGCGTGGTCACCGCCCCCACCAACGGCGCCGCCGGCATCATCCCGGCCGTGCTCTACTACGCGCTGCACTTCGCCCCCGGCATGGACCAGGCAACCCAGGCCGACCGCGACGACACGATCGTCAAGTTCCTGCTGACCGCCGGCGCCATCGGCGTGCTTTACAAGGAGCAGGCCTCGATTTCCGGCGCCGAGGTCGGCTGCCAGGGCGAGGTGGGCTCGGCGTCCTCGATGGCGGCCGCCGGCCTGGCCGAAGTCATGGGCGGCACCCCCCAACAGGTGGAGAACGCCGCGGAAATCGCGATGGAACACAACCTGGGCCTGACCTGCGATCCGATCGGCGGCCTCGTCCAGGTCCCGTGCATCGAACGCAACGCGATCGCCGCCGCCAAGGCCATCAACGCCGCCAAGATGGCCCTCTGGGGCGACGGCACGCACCGGGTCTCCCTCGACGAGGTCATCGTGACCATGCGCGAAACCGGCAAGGACATGTCCTCCAAATACAAGGAAACCGCGATGGGCGGCCTGGCCGTCAACGTGGTGGAGTGCTAGGGAGCTGACTAAGGCTGGCTGGCGCTGAATGGCGCCGCTAGTTGTGTAACCGCTCTAGTTATGCAATGCGGCCCATAGATTCAGCGAGGCCGCGAACACGATCCAGGACAGGTAGGGCAGCATCAGCAGTCCTGCCGTCCGGCTGATCGGGCCGAAGAGCACCACCGTCACGGCTACGGCCACGGCCAATCCCACGATGATCCCGAACGCGATCCACAGCGCCGGCGTCCCGAGCACCGGGTACAGGGCAAAGAAGACCGGGGTCCAGAGCAGGTTCAGCACCAGCTGCACGCCGTAGACCGTCAGGGCCGCCTTGGACCCCTCGGCGTGGCTGCGCCAGACCAGCCACGCCGCGACTGCCATAGCGGCGTACAGGACCGTCCAGACCGGACCGAAGACCCAGTTGGGCGGGGACCAGGGCGCCGTGTCCGCTGCGGCGTACCAGCCGTTGACGTGCTTGGCCGTGGCCAGGCCGCCGAGGGCCGCAACGAGCGCCGACGCGCCGAGGAACAGGAGCAGCGCGATCACCTGGGAACCGCGGCCTGCTCCCCGCGACCGGCCGCCGGGCGCCCCGGGACGGCCTTCCAGCGGTTGTTGCTGAGCCTGCATGAGACCAGCGTAACCGCCCTGCCCGGACCGGCGGCAGGGTACGGACCGATAGACTTGGGGCTGCATGTCCGCATGCCGCCGAAGCTCGTACCGCAATGATTGGATACCGCACCCTTGCGAGAATTCACTGCCCGCTTTGCCTCTGCCGAGGAGATTGCCAACTGGGATGCCCACGTCACCGCGAACCCCAATGGCGGCAATCTTCTGCAATCGGAAGCCTTCGCCGAGGTCAAGCAGCACTTTGGTTGGAAGCCCCTGCACCTTGTTTATGAGGCGGCCGATTACACGAGCTACAACCTGGTCCTGGAGAAGTCCTTTCCGCTTCTCGGGAAGCTCTGGTACCTCATCAAGGGGCCCGATGTGGTGTGCGTCGAGGACATCCCCGGGATCGCAGCGGCGAACGCGGACTTCGTAAAAAGGGCCAAGCTGGGCGTCTTCGCGATCAAGATCGAGCCGGATATCGTCCTGTCCGACGACGCCGCGCGGATCCTCGAGGGGGCGGGCCTGGTCAAGACCCACAACCTGCAGCCCAACGACTCCACTGCGCTGCTCGACATTGCGCCCGAGGAAAACCAGTTGCTGCGCAATCTCCATTCCCGGGGCCGCAATGCCGTGCGCCGCGCCATCCGCGAGGGCGTGGAGGTCCACAATGTCGAGCCCACGGAAGAGAACTTCCGGGCCATGTATGCCCTGATGACCACCACGGTGGAAGCCAAATCCCAGGTTCGGGTGCGCGAGTACGAGTACTACCGCCAGTTCTGGAGCAACTTCCTGGCCCGTGACCAAGGCAGATTGCTCTTCGTGTACGAGAACGGCGTGCCCTCGGTTGGCGCGTTCGTGATCAACTACGGCCGCAAGGGAACGTACAAAGACGGCGGCTCCCTGCAGAAGCGTGGCCAGTATGGCGACTCCCACCTCGTGCAGTGGACTGCGATCGGCCAGGTCAAGGAACTCGGCTGCACCGAATACGACTTCTGCGGCACGCCGCCAAGCGACAAGCTCAAGGACACGTCGAACCCGTTCCATGGGCTGGGCCTGTTCAAGACCAGCTTCAGCAAGACCGTGACCGACTTCGTCGGCTGCTATGACCAGGTCCTGAGCCCGCTGAAGTACAAAGTCTGGATGACGGCGGGGGAGCGCGTGGCACGCCAGCTCTACACCCGGCGCACGGGCCAGCAGTTCTACTAAACAGCCGACGAGGACAGTGAGGAGGCCGGAATGAACAACGGATACGACGGCCACCGCAGGCCGCCCACGGACGGCCTGCCCAGGACGCAGCCGATGTCGCCCGTGGAGGTGCGCCAGAACGCAGCCGCGAAGCGCATGTTGCGCAGGCTGGTACAGGGCGAGAACCCGCCGACGGCGCCCATGAGCATCGTGGACCGGCTCGCCGGCAGCCCCTATGCAAACCCGATGATCCAGGTGGGCGGCGTAGATGCCTCTGCCCGCAAGACGATCGACTTCGCACTGCATCTGGCGGAATCGATGTTCCGGTACGGCGCCGGAGCCCTCGAAGTCGAGACAAGCATCATCGCCATCACGGCCGCCCTGGGACTCAAGAACATCGAAGTGGACATCACCAACCAGTCGGTGGCCATCAACTATGCCCCCAAAGACCAGACGCCCATCACCCTGCTGCGTGTCGTGCGGTCCTGGACCAACAACTACGCGGGCCTGGCCAAGGTGCACCAGCTCGTCACGGACATCGTCTCCGGCGGCGTGGGACGCGAGGAGGCTGTGCGCCGGCTCGACGAAATCACCCACAGTTCCAAGCCATTCCCGCGCTGGATGGTCACTGTGGCATTCGGCGTGTTCTCTGCCGTCTTCGTCGGTGTTCTCGGCGGCGACCTCGGAGCCTCTGCCGTCGCCTTCCTCTCCAACCTCCTGGTGAGCCTGCTGGCCAGGCAGCTGGGGCGGTGGCGCACACCTGACTTCTTCGTCACCGCCTCGTGTTCCTTCCTGGTCACCTTCCTCGCCCTGCTTTTATGGCGTTTCGGCGGCCTGGTAGGAATCCAGATACCTCCGGCCATCGTGGTGGTCGGCGGAATCCTGCTGCTACTGCCGACCGGACGGCTCGTCTCCTCGGTGCAGGATGCAATCAACGGCTTCCCGGTCACGGCGGCCGGCCGTTTCCTCTCCACCATGCTGACCTTCGGCGCGCTCGTGACCGGCATTGCCGTCGGCTTCGTGGTCGGGGACATGACCGGCATGGAGTCGATCGATGTCACCGAAACATTCCCTCCGGCGTATCCGTGGTGGGCGCTTGGCATCATGATCGCCATCGCCGTGCTGATGATCGGTATCACCGAACAGACCAGCTGGACGCTGCTGCTGCCGACGGCGGCCGTGGGGGTGGTGGGCTATCTGGTCCTGATCGGCGGTGACGCCCTGGGCATCGGACCCCGCTTCGCCCCGGCCGTCGCCGCTGTGGTGATTGGCCTGCTGGCCCGCGTGGTGGCCCTCCGGATGGGCGCTCCCCAGCTGGTCGTCGCCGTCCCCGCAGCCCTGATCCTGCTCCCGGGACTCACTATATTCCGGTCCATGTATGTATTGACCATCGAGGAATCGGAGATTCTCATGGGCGCCGGCGGGATGCTCAACGCCGGGGCGATCGTGCTCGGTGTCGCTGCCGGCATCGTGCTCGGTGACACCTTGGCGCGGCCCCTGACGCGGAGCCTGGCGAGCAACGAGCGGCGCAGGGCCCGCCGCCGCTAAGTGGTGCGGATGGATCTGGTAACGCTAGATCTTGCCTGGTTATATCTTGCCTATCGGGAGCTTCTTCTCCGCCTGGAAGTCGTCCTCCACCCGGCCCTTGGCCCAGTAGCCCGAGAGGGAAACCTGGGCCCGCTCCAGCCCGCGCTGCACGTAGAAAACCTCCCGCAGGCCCTTCATGTAGCCCCGCTCGCCGTGGGCAAAGACCTGCACCCGGCCCTCGGGCCACTCGGCGTCGCGGACGGCCGTGACCAGGAGTTCGCTCTCTCCGGCGGGCACGCCGCCGCGCAGCAGCCAGCGCAGTTCGACGCCGGCGGGCCCGGCGATGGCCTGGATGTCGGCGTCGCTGTCCACTTCGAGCAGGGCGAGGCCGCGGGCATCCTCCGGCAGGGATTCGATCGCGGCGCCGATGGCCGGCAGCGCGGATTCATCGCCGGCAAACAGGTACCAGTCCGCCGCAGGATCCGGGTTGTAACCGCCGCCCGGGCCCGTGAAAGTCAGGCGGTCGCCGGGCTGGGCCAAGGCCGCCCAGGGGCCAGCGAGGCCCTCGTCGCCGTGGATCACGAAATCGATGGCCAGTTCCTGCGCCGCCGGGTCCACCCAGCGGACCGTGTAGGTCCGGGTGTGCGGCCACTGACTGCGCGGCATGGCTTCCCTGATGGCCCACAGGTCCAGCGGCTCCGGGTAGTCGATGCCGGGTTGCGGAAAGGCGATCTTGACGTACCGGTCCACATAGTCGTTGTTGACGTACGCGGCGAAGCCTGGGCCGCCGGCGATGATCCGGACCATGTGCGGAGAGAGCTGTTCTCTGCGCAGGACGGTCAGGTCCGTCTGGGGACGCGAGTTCCGGGTGGCGGTGGTGGCGGCGGGGACGGAGGTCATGCAGCTAAGCCTAACCAAGAACCCAGGCCGGGAACTCGGGACGGAAGTCTGTTACGGCAGCGGCGGCAGTTCCCAGTCGACCGTTCCGTTGCCCTGTTCCTGCAGCAGGGCGTTGGCCCGGCTAAACGGCCGGGACCCGAAGAAGCCGCGCGAGGCCGAGAGCGGGCTGGGGTGGGCGCTGGCGATCACGGCAGCGGACCCCAGCAGCGGCCGCACGGACTCGGCATCCTTCCCCCACAAGATCACCACAAGGGGAGCATGGCCCGCACCGGAGGCGGACGCCCGGTCCGCGACTGCCCGGATGGCCGTCGCCGTGACGGCCTCCCAGCCCTTGTTCCGGTGCGAGCCCGCCGCGCCGGCCCGGACACTGAGCACCCTGTTCAGCAGCAGTACGCCCTGCTCCGCCCAGCGGCCAAGGTCACCGTGGACGCGCGGCGGCAAGCCGAGATCGGACTGAAGTTCCTTGTAGATGTTCGCCAGGCTACGGGGGATCGGCCGGGTGGCACCGTCCACGGCGAAAGACAGCCCCACGGCGTGCCCCGGCGTCGGATAGGGATCCTGGCCCACCACCAGCACCCGGACGCCGGCCAGCGGCTGCCGGAAGGCCCGCAGCAGATTTGGCGGCGACGGCAGCACGCCATGCCCGGCTGCCACTTCGCCGGCAACGAAGGCCAGGGCTTCCCGTAACTGCGTCTCCACCGGCGCCAGCGGCTCTGCCCAGTCCGGAGCGACCAGTTCGCTCAGCGGCCGGCCCGCCAGGTCGGCGAAGCTGAGGTCACCGGCAGCGCCGGTTTCCAGCTCGAACAGCGCGTCGGAGTCAAACTCGGAATCAAACACAGCACCCATTCTTCCGCAGGCGTCACCCGCTCCGGTACCCCGCCGAATGACAACCCTGTCATTCGGCCGTAGCATGGGACTGACTTTTACCCGATCCAGCCAGGAGTGTGTCGTGGCCGAAACAGCGCAAGAGCACGTGCTCGCGGGGGAATCTGCCGGATTCTCCGCTGCCGGCGCAGGTCTTGACGGGGTGTCCGCGGAGTCTCCGCTCAGCGCCCGCGACCAGCAGATGCTGGCCCTGGAGCGGCAGTGGTGGAAATACGCGGGGGCCAAGGAACAGGCCATCCGCGAGCTGTTCGATCTCTCCGCCACGCACTACTACCAGATCCTCAATGCCCTCATCGACACCGAGGATGCCCTGGCCCACGACCCCATGCTGGTCAAGAGATTGCGTAGACTACGTACATCACGCCAACGTGCCCGCACTGCCCGCCGTCTGGGAACAGATTCGTAAAGTCGCGTCACGAGCAGCCGGATGCGCACGTCCTGTTGCGTCCGTTCCGGCCTCGGGCACCCGTATGAAATCAGCAAGGACGTCGTTTTACCATGACCAAATACGCTCGGGATGAATTTGATCGAGTCCCGGAGGGCTCTACCCGGCAGGGTGTCCACCGGTCCGTCGCCGCATCGCGCCGCCGGAGCCTGACGCCCATCTTGGCGGCGGGTTTCGTGGCGCTGGCCATCGGCCTGGTGGCCTTCCTGATCCTGCCGAAGCTCGGATTCCCCGCAGGCCAGGCCGCGGCCGTGACGGCCGGTAACAGCGCAACCGCAACGAGCCCGGCGAGCCCCAGCCCCGCGCAGAGCCCGAAGCCGGCCGGCACGCAGCCCGCCGCGGCAGCGCCGTCGTCATCGCCTTCGGCGACGCCCAGCGCCACAGCCGCCGGTGTGGACAAGACGGCGCCGGTGACGATCTACAACGGGACCACCACTGCTGGTCTCGCCAGCCGGGTCGGCGGTACCGTCAGCTCCAACGGCTGGACCGTGGGCCAGAAAGGGAACTGGCGCGGTGCCCCGCAGCAGACGTCGGTGATTTTCTACAGCGGTATGGAACAGAAGGGCAATGCGGCGGCACTCGGAACGCTCCTGGGCATCGACACCCTCGTGGACTCCGCCGAGTTCAACTTGCCCCTTGTTGTTGTGCTCGGCCCCGGCTACCAGTAGCCAATTCCGGTTACGCCTCAATAACTATTCGGCGGCAGACCTGCCCGCCACAGCGTCCCGGGGGGACGCTGTGGGTACAGTATCTGCGGATTTCTCTTCGCAGTCCGCGGCGCACATCGAGGTGGGCCGCACGCAAGCTAGCTGAAAGTGTGGACACCATGGCACTGGGAACCGTCAAATGGTTCAACGCCGAAAAGGGCTACGGCTTCATCACCGTGGACGGTGATGAGAACGACGTCTTCGTGCACTGGTCCGCGATCGTTGGGGAAGGCTACCGCGCCCTGGACGAGGGCCAGCGGGTGGAGCTGGAAGTCGGCGAGGGCGAAAAGGGCCCGCAGGCTGAAAGCGTCCGGCCCGCCTAGTGGCACTCGCTGCCGTCAAGAACGCCCCGCGGGCCGCGGCAGGGCGCCTGGGAGGAACTTTGCCGCTGGGCAGCGCCCTGGCGGCGGGCACACTAGCCGCCGTGGCCCTGACGGGCTGCCTGGGCCCTGCAGGCAGCGCCCGCGTGGCCAGCGCCGACGCCAGCGGTGACGGCACCCTGCGCATCGGCCTGATCCTGGACAATACTGGGCGGCAGAACTTCCTCAACGCCCCCCAGCTCGCGGCGGCCAAACTCGCCGTCAAGGAGATCAACGCGGCCGGTGGCCACAAAGGCAGACCGGTGGAGCTGCTGCCGGAAACGGTCAGCACGGACACCGCCGCCCAGGCGAAGGCGCTGGTCGCCGCCAAGGCTGACGTGGTGATCGGTCCGACAGATTCCAGCCGTGCCCCTGCCGCGATCGACGTGCTGGCCAACGCCAAGGTGGCCGTCATCTCGCCCGCCAACTCGGCCAGCGCGCTCAGCAACTACAAGAGCGGCGGCTACTATTTCCGTACCTCGGCGGCCGACATCGCCCAGGCGTCCGTCCTCGCCAAGCTGGTCAAAGACGGTGGCGCCAAGACTCTGGCGGTGCTGCATGAGGAAGGCGAATACGGCAAGGACGTCGCCGCCGCTGTCGCGGGTGCTGCGACACAATCCGGACTGGAAGTCGTGGCGGACGCGGAGTTCACTCCCGGCCAGGCACAGCAGGCTGCCGCCACAGCGAAGTCCGCAAATCCCGACGCCGTCGTCCTGATCTCGCGCGATGGCGCGCAGGGTGCCATCGCCGAACTGAACAACGCCGGCCTGGCCGGGAAGAAACTTGTCCTCAGCGACGGAGCAGTCAGCAAGTATGGTTCCGGTCTGGGAACGCGGGCGCTAGACGGCGCACGCGGGGTCCTGCCCGGCGTGTTCCCCTCCGCCACCTTCCAGAAGGACCTTGTTGCCGTTGATCCCGGGCTGGAGGACATGGTGTTTGGCGCTGAGACGTACGACGCCGTCATCCTCGCCGCTGTCGCTGCCGCCGCGGCCGAAGACGACGCCGGAACCTCCATCGCGGCGTCCCTCGTCTCTGTCTCCGGGGGAACTGCGCCAGCAGGGGGAAATGCCGCGGGCGGCCAGCCCGCCAGCCAGCCGCCCAGCCAGTCGTGCAAGAGCTACAAGAACTGCGTCGACGCCCTCCGGGCAGGCAATCGCCCGGACTATGACGGCCAGTCCGGGCGGATCAACTTCGATTCCCACGGCGACATCACCGAAGGGAACTACGTGGTCTATGCCTACGGCGGGGACAACCTCCCCACAATGAGCGGCACGGAGACGGCCAGCAGCAGCGGCGGCTGATCGCTCCTAGCGTATTGTGCCCGCGTGGCGGGCGGTTCGGGCCGGGCACTGCTTGCACTCTCCCCGGGGGAGTGCTAATTATTGAGTTAGCACTCCAGCGCACTGACTGCTAACACAACGCCCGGTCCGCCCGGCCGCGAAGTGGGGCAGCCGGTCCAGGAGCTAAAGGAACACCTTGCTGGGGTGAGATCCCTGACCCAGCGGCATACAGAGGCCGCGGGGTAGGGATCGTCCGTCGCGGGCACCACAGCGAAGGTTCATTCTTAACGACTGTCCCGAAAGGACTACTGCCGTTATGGCCAAGATCATTGCATTTGATGAAGAGGCACGCCGCGGTCTTGAGCGGGGCCTGAACATCCTCGCCGACGCCGTCAAGGTCACCCTCGGCCCGCGTGGACGCAACGTCGTCCTCGAAAAGAAGTGGGGCGCCCCCACGATCACCAACGATGGTGTTTCCATCGCCAAGGAGATCGAGCTGGACGATCCTTACGAGAAGATCGGCGCCGAGCTGGTCAAGGAAGTTGCCAAGAAGACGGATGACGTCGCAGGCGACGGCACCACCACGGCAACTGTGCTGGCACAGGCACTGGTCAAGGAAGGCCTGCGCAACGTCGCGGCCGGCGCTGACCCGTTGTCCCTCAAGCGCGGCATCGAGAAGGCTGTTGACGCCGTCACCATCGAGCTCCTGGCCTCCGCCAAGGAGATCGAGACCAAGGAAGAGATCGCCGCCACCGCGTCCATCTCCGCCGGCGACAACGAGATCGGCGCCCTGATCGCCGAAGCCCTCGACAAGGTCGGCAAGGAAGGCGTCATCACGGTCGAGGAGTCGAACACGTTCGGCCTCGAGCTGGAGCTGACCGAAGGCATGCGCTTCGACAAGGGCTACATCTCCGCCTACTTCGTCACCGACGCCGAGCGCCAGGAAACGGTCCTTGAGGATCCGTACATCCTGATCGTCAATTCCAAGATCTCCAACGTCAAGGAACTGGTTGCTGTCCTGGAAAAGGTCATGCAGTCCAACAAGCCGCTGCTGATCATTGCCGAAGACATCGAGGGCGAGGCCCTGGCCACCCTGATCGTCAACAAGATCCGCGGCACCTTCAAGTCCGTTGCCGTCAAGGCTCCGGGCTTCGGCGACCGCCGCAAGGCGCAGCTGGCCGACATCGCCATCCTCACCGGTGGCCAGGTCATCTCCGAGGAAGTCGGCCTCAAGCTTGAGACCGCCGGACTCGAACTCCTTGGCAAGGCCCGCAAGGTGGTTGTCACCAAGGACGAGACCACGATCGTCGAGGGTGCAGGCGACGCCGACCAGATCGCCGGCCGCGTGTCCCAGATCCGCGCCGAGATCGAAAACTCGGATTCCGACTACGACCGCGAGAAGCTGCAGGAGCGCCTGGCCAAGCTGGCCGGCGGCGTTGCAGTCATCAAGGCCGGCGCCGCAACCGAGGTCGAGCTCAAGGAACGCAAGCACCGCATTGAGGACGCCGTCCGCAACGCCAAGGCTGCTGTCGAAGAGGGCATCGTCGCCGGCGGTGGCGTTGCCCTGATCCAGGCCGGCGCCAAGGCGTTCGCGAACCTGCAGCTCTCCGGTGACGAGGCAACGGGCGCGAACATCGTCCGCGTTGCCATCGACGCCCCGCTGAAGCAGATCGCCTTCAACGCCGGCCTCGAGCCCGGCGTCGTCGTGGACAAGGTCCGCGGCCTGCCCGCGGGCCACGGCCTCAACGCAGCCACCGGCGAGTACGTCGACCTGCTGGCCGCCGGCATCAACGACCCGGTCAAGGTAACCCGCTCTGCCCTGCAGAACGCGGCTTCCATCGCCGGCCTGTTCCTCACCACCGAGGCCGTTGTAGCCGACAAGCCCGAAAAGGCTGGCGCCCAGATGGGCGGCGGCGACGACATGGGCGGCATGGGCGGCATGGGCGGTTTCTAACCCCCCGCGCTAGCCTCCACCGGCTGTTCGACGACGGCGGTCCCACCTTCGGGTGGGGCCGCCGTCGTCGGTTAAGCGCATCCCCGCCCAAACACCCTCCCTCACTTAACGCACTGATCCAGCCGACCCTCCCTCAGTTGTCGCAGCGATTTTGCCGACGCCCCCTCAGATATCACAGTGATCCTGCGAATGCTCCCTCACCTGAAAACGGCAGGTGAGGGAGCGTTGCGTGGGTGGGGGCCGGAGGTGAGGGAGCGTTGCGTGGGTGTCGGCAGGGTCTGGCAGGATAGGTCAGTGACGATTACAGCAGCGGCCGACGGTTCGGCCTTAGGAAATCCCGGCCCGGCCGGCTGGGCCTGGTACGTGAATGACGACTGCTGGCGGGCCGGCGGATGGCCCCACGGCACGAACAACCAGGGCGAATTAATGGCGGTGCTGGACCTGTTCCGGGCGACGGCACACGTACCCGGGGAAGACCTGCTGATCCTTTGCGACAGCCAGTACGTCATCAACGCCGTGACCAAGTGGATGCCGGGCTGGAAACGCAAGGGCTGGCGCAAGGCCGACGGCAAGCCGGTGCTGAACGTGGACCTCCTCAAGGAGATCGACCAGGCGCTCGTGGGCCGCAAGTACACCTTCGAATGGGTGCGGGGCCATGCTGGGCACGAGCTCAACGAAGCGGCAGACGTCCGTGCCCGGGCAGCGGCTACGGCGTACCAGCAGGCCGTGGCCGTCCGGCAGGGCCCCGGGTTCGGGACGCCGGAGGGCGGGACGCCGGCGGGCGAGATGCCGGAGGGCAAGACGCAGCCGGCAGTCCGCGCGGGCTCCGCGATGCCGCAGGCCGCCCCGCAGCCCGTCCCGTCGCAGACCGCCCCGCGGACGGAACCACAGGCCGCCCCGCCGCAGGCCGCATCCCGGGCGCAGACAGCCCCGGCGCCTTCGGGCCAGCAGGAACTCTTTGGCGCACCAGGGGCCTACGACGAACCGGACCTCTTCAGCGAACTCGAAGAAGAACCGGCCGTGGCCCTGGCGGAGACCAGCCCCGAAGCCGTCGTCGAGTCCCTCGAGCGGGAACTGCTCCGCCCGGAAACCCGGGCGGACCTGGGCCGCACGGGCGTCCTGCTCCATCCGGACTTCACCGAAATCGGCAGCTCCGGCCGGATCTGGACCCGCGACGCCATGATGATGTCGCTCGAGGACAACCCGGGCGGACCCGTGGACCTGGAGCTGTTGGGCGCGGACCGGCTGGGCGAGAAGACCGTGCTCCTGACCTACCGCAGCCACACCCGCGACGGATCAGCCCTGCGCAGCTCCCTGTGGGTCCTTGAAGGCGCGCAATGGCGGCTGCGCTTCCACCAGGGCACACCCGAGGCCTGACACCGCGTGACACCGCGTGAGGCTCACGTGAACCGCTGCGCATTGCCCAGTTCTGCCTGTGCGTAGGTGGCGGCCGCGGAATTCAGCGCGAGATTTATGGATGCCAGGGAAGCCTCGACCCTGCCCTGGGTCAGCGTCCACTCGGCGACCAGGGTTTGGAAGTTGGTTGCCGCGGAGCCGCGCCAGCTGCCCTGGAGTTCGTCCAGCCCTCGTTTCATGGCGTGGACGTCCGCGCTGATCCGCTCCACCGTGGCCTGCACGTTGGCGGACTTGAGCTGGAGGAGTTCCGTATCGACGGAGATGATGCTCATGGGAATGCCTCTCGAATGTTCGGGGAGGCAGCCGCGGCCCGGCGGAGCAGGGTGAACGTCAGCGGTGGGGGTCTGTGGTGAGAGTTTGCGGTGAGAGTCTGCGGTGAAGGCTTGTGGGGGAGCGGCTGCCTCGTCCGGATTTTCCGGACATCCCGAGCGTAAGCGGGCAGCGCACCAGCCGGACACTGCCGTCGGCTCCTATGTGGACAAGTCTGCCGTGGTCAGTTCCGTGGCGTCTTCGTTCAGGTACGGGATGCTGACTACCAGTGTGGCCCCGCCCCCGTCAGTCTCCCCGACCCGCACGGACCCGGAATGCGAGCCGACGATGGCGGCCACGATCGCCAGGCCAAGTCCACTGCCGCCGGTCTCCCGGGTCCGGGAGGTGTCCGCCCGGTAGAAGCGCTCGAAAATACGGGCCGCTTCGTCGTCCGGGACGCCCGGTCCGTGGTCCCGGACCTCGATCACGGACTGCGGTGCTCCGTCCGGTGCGGCCCGGACCCCGACGCCAATTTCGATCGGGGTGCCCTCCGGCGTGTACCGCAGGGCGTTGCCGACCAGGTTGCTGACCACCTGGCGCAGCTTGGCTTCGTCGCCCAGCACCGGGGCGGGCGCGGGGGCCGCCCCGTCAAGCCCGGTGAGGGTGATGGTGCGGCTGCGGTCGGTCGCCTGGGAGTCCACCACCGCGTCGCTGGCCAGCAGCAGCAGATCCGCGGGTTTCTGCTGCAGCGGGCGCTGCTCATCGATCCTGGCCAGCAGCAGCAGGTCTTCCACCATGGCTCCCATGCGCTTGGCTTCGCTTTCGATCCGCCCCATCGCCGTGGCCACGTCTTCCGGAGAAGACAGCGCCCCCTGCCGGTACAGCTCGGAGAACCCTCGAATGGTCACCAGCGGGGTCCGCAGTTCATGCGAGGCGTCGGCGGCGAAGCGACGCATCCGTGCCTCGGACGCCATCCGGGCGGCGAACGCTGTCTCAATGTGCGCGAGCATGGCATTGAGCGAGCTGCCCAGCCTCCCCACTTCGGTGTTGGGGTTTTCGATTTCCACGCGTCTGGAGAGGTCTCCGGCGGCGATCGCGGCGGCCGTCTTCTCCACCCGGGCCAGCGGCCGGAAGGATCGCGATACGGTCCACGTGGCAATGAAGAACGCCAGCACGAGCGTCAGCAGGCCCACCCCCACCACCACCAGGGCGGCATGTTCCATCACGGAATCGACGGGGTCCAGCGGCAGCCCGATCACGACGACCGCGCTGCGCTGGTTGTTGTCCACGACGCTCAGGGCCACAACCCTCCAGTTGCCGCCCTCGGAGCCGCGGACCTGGAAGGGTACCTGCTGGCGTTGCCTGGCCTCGACCGCGGAAAAGGTGCTGATGGCGGGGTGGGAGCCCTTGTCGCCGCCGAACGGAAGGGGCGGCAGGCCCGGGCTGAAGAGCATCAGGGAGTAGTCGGTGGGAACGGTGGAGCTGGTCTCCTGCAGCTGGGTGAAGGACTTCTCCAGCCGCACGGATTCGACGGCGGCCCGGAGCTTGTCATCCACCTGTCCCTGCAGGAAGCTGTGCAGCAGCGTCAGCGTGCCCGCGCCAGTGGCCGTGAGGGCCACCAGCATGAGCGCCATCATGATGGCCACCAGTTGCGACCGCAGCGAAGCCGATTTCCAGCGGTGCAGCAAGGTCAGCGCTTCTCGGCAGTCCGCAGAACGTAGCCGACGCCGCGCTTGGTCTGGATCAGTGCCGGGGCATCGGGATCGATATCCACCTTGCGGCGCAGGTAGGAGATGTAGGACTCCACGATCGAGGCATCGCCGTTGAAGTCGTACTCCCACACGTGGTCGAGGATCTGGGCCTTGGACAGGACCCGGTTCGGGTTGAGCATGAGGTAGCGCAGGAGCTTGAACTCGGTGGGGGACAGCTCGATCACGGTGCCGCCGCGGCGGACCTCGTGGGCGTCGTCGTCGAGCTGGAGGTCGTCGACCCGGATCACGGCGTCGTCGTCGACCTGGGGCTGCGTGCGCCGGAGCACCGCGCGGATGCGGGCCACCACCTCGTCGAGGCTGAAGGGTTTGGTGACGTAATCGTCCCCGCCGACGGTCAGGCCCGTGACCTTGTCTTCGGTGTCGTCCTTGGCCGTGAGGAACAGGACGGGGAAGTGTTTGCCGGCGGCTCGCAGGCGGCGGGTGACGGTGAATCCATCCATGTCCGGCAGCATGACGTCCAGCACTGCCAGGTCGGGGGCGTGCTCCTCCGCGGCGGCCAGTGCCTCGCGCCCAGTGCCGGCCGAGACAACTTCGAAACCTGCGAAGCGCAGGGACGTCGACAGCAGCTCGCGGATGTTCGGTTCATCATCGACGACGAGCAGCTTGGCTTCGGGTCCGTTCTTTTTCATGTTCCCATGATGCTCCCAGACTCTGGGAGTTTTCTGAATGGCATATGAGTGTTGCATGGGCCGCGCCTGTTGCGACACCCACCCCCTAGCCGGCGGTGCCGACGTCCTTGGCGTCCATGATCCGGTAGGCGTAGCCCTGCTCGGCGAGGAAACGCTGCCGCTTCGCGGCGAAGTCCTGATCCAGGGTGTCCCGGGCCACGAGCGAGTAGAATCGGGCGGAGCGGCCGTCCTTCTTCGGACGCAGCAGCCGGCCCAGGCGCTGGGCCTCCTCCTGGCGGGAACCGAACGAACCGGACACCTGGATCGCGACCGACGCCTCGGGCAGGTCGATGGAGAAGTTGGCCACCTTGGACACCACCAGGGTCTGCACCTCGCCCGCGCGGAAGGCGTCGAAGAGCCGCTGGCGTTCCTTGACCGACGTGTCGCCCTTGATCACCGGCGCGTTGAGGCGCTCGCCGATCTCGTCGAGCTGGTCGATGTACTGCCCGATCACCAGGAGCTGCTCGCCGGCGTGTTCGGCGACCAGCTCTTCCACCACCCGGGTCTTCGTCTCGGAGGTGGCGCACAGGCGGTACTTGTCGGCGTCCTCGGCCATGGCATAGGCCACCCGTTCGTCGCGGGGGAGGTCCACCCGGACCTCCACGCAATCGGCGGGGGCGATGTAGCCCTGGTTCTCGATGTCCTTCCACGGCGCGTCGTAGCGCTTCGGGCCGATCAGGCTGAAGACCTCGCCCTCCCGCCCGTCCTCCCGCACCAACGTGGCGGTGAGCCCCAGCCGGCGCCTGGCCTGCAGGTCCGCCGTCATCCGGAAGATCGGCGCCGGCAGCAGGTGGACCTCGTCGTAGATGATCAGACCCCAGTCGTTGCCGTCCAGGAGCTCCAGATGCGGGTACAGGCCGCCGCGCTTCGTGGTCAGGACCTGGTAGGTGGCGATCGTGACCGGACGAACTTCCTTGACGGAGCCGGAGTACTCGCCGATCTCCTCCTCGGTCAGCGACGTGCGCTTGATGAGCTCGTCCTTCCACTGCCGCGCGGCGACGGTGTTGGTCACCAGGATCAGCGTGGTGGTGGAGCTTGTGGCCATGGCGGCCGCCCCGACCAGCGTCTTGCCGGCGCCGCAGGGAAGAACGACGACGCCGCTGCCGCCGGCCCAGAAGTTCTCCGCGGCCAGTTGCTGGTAGGGCCGCAGCTTCCAGCCGGATTCGTTGAGCATGATGGGGTGCGGCGTGCCGTCCACGTAGCCGGCCAGGTCCTCGGCCGGCCAGCCAATCTTGAGCAGCAGCTGCTTGAGCTGGCCGCGCTGGGAGGAATGCACCACCACCGTCTCACCGTCGATCCGCGGCCCGAGCAATGGGGCGATCTTCTTGGCACGGCTGACTTCTTCGAGCACGGGGTAGTCGGACGTGCGCATGACCAGGCCGTGCTGCGGGTCCTTTTCCAGCCGGAGCCGGCCGTACCGGGACATCGTCTCTTCGACGTCGATCAGCAGGGAGTGCGGCACGGGAAACCGGGAGTACGTGAGCAGGGTGTCCAGCACTTTTTCGGCGTCCAGCCCGGCCGCACGGGCATTCCACAGCCCCAGCGGCGTCAACCGGTAGCTGTGCACATGCTCCGGGGCCCGTTCCAGCTCGGCGAACGCCGCGATGGCGTGCCGGGCCTCCGTTGCGAGTTCGTGGTCGACCTCCAGCAGGATGGTCTTATCACTCTGGACGATCAGGGGCCCGTCATTCACTGGAACAATTCCTCTGTAGCTTCTACGTCGATAATCCGGTGGATGGACAGGACCCGCTCGATCTCCTTGTCCGGATCGAACACCCGCACCCGCCCGCCATTCACAGCTACCGGAACAACCGTCTCGCGGCTGGCATTCCCCATGCTGTCCACGACGTTCATGACCACCCGCTGCCTGAGGCGGATCGCTTTCAGGAGGGTCTCCAGCCCCAGCTGGGTCGCTTCCTCGCTGCCCGGGGCAGCAGGCGGCGAGTGAGCGCCGGAGCCTGGTGCCCGGGAACCGTCACCGCGCAGCACGGCCAGTTGGGCGTCAATATCGGCCTCCGGCGGAGCGGTCCGCGGGGCGGTGTAGACGGGCCGGCCGCTGCCGGGACCCGGGGTACTGCGGCGCAGCCGGACGACGGCGGAGGGTGCTTCCTCCAGGATGGGGGCGAGGCCCAGGCCCCTGAGGACCTGGGCGGTTTCCCGGGGTGCGGCGTGTGAGATAACCACGGTGGGCGCGATGCGCACCAGCCCGAGGCCGGCGGCAGCCGGGGCGTTGAGCAGCTCCAGCAGGGCAGTCTCGTCCTCGCTTTGGATGAAGCTGGCGGCTGCCCCCACCCGAAGCCGGGAGTGGCGCGCGGCGGTGTCTTCGATGAGGTACCGGAGCGGCTGCGGAATGGCGGTGGCAGAATGCTGGCGCAAGAAGTCCAGGATCGCCGCTGCGTCCTGGCCGGCGTCGAGGGCCCGGCGGACGGAGGCGACGGAGAAACGGTAGATGGTTGCCGGGCCCTGGCCTTCTGCCGCCGCCATGGTCAGGAGCCGTTCGCTCAGTTCCGGATCGAGGTAGCCCGGTGCCACCGCCGTCAGATCCGCCTGCAGCAAGACATGCTGCAGGGCCGCCGGCAGGTGTTCGCCCAGGATCCCCAACGCCTCATCCGGCTGCTCGGCGGCGATCGCGGCGCCCAGCTGGCTGAGCGCCCCGGAGCCGATCAGGCCAAGCATCTCGGCTTCCGTGAGGATGCCACGGATCAGCGAGCTGAAACGCCGGGCCATCCGGGGCTGCGTCCACTCGGCTCGCTCCAGCACAGCGGCGGCATCGAGAACGGGGGCCCGCCCGTCGGGTGCCGCGGCTTCGAGGGTGAGTTCATTCAGGATTTCCAGGACCCGTTTACGGACCACCGGCGCGTCAGGCCGCTGCGCCTCGGCAGAGAGCGCATTGATCGTGGTCCCGGCCGGGCCCCGGTGGCCGGCCGGGCCCGGTGCGGCAGCATTCAGGGGCTGGCCCACGAGGGACGGCGCGCGCTCGCTGGCCAGCCAGGCATTGACCAGCCACAGCCACTGTTCCTGCCGCGGCAGTGCCAGCCACTCCAGCTGCGGCGGCTGCACCCACGCAGAACTGTCGACGTCCAGCCGCAGCAGGCCAGCCAGCCCGCAGAGCTCCGCGAGTACGCCGGCCTCGTGCACGTCGATCCGCAGGGAATCCGCCAGCCGCTTCATCTCCCGGACCCCGACGCCCCCGCTGCGCAGCGTCGCCAGAGGCTGTTCGCGCACGATGTAAAGCACCTCGCCCACGAGCCGCAGGGTCTCGGCAATTGCGCCCAACGCGGCGTTCCGGCGCAGCCCTGCGCTCGTGTGGCCTAGCTGGGGGACGGGCGGCACCAGGGAAAAACTCTCGATGACAAACCCGCCGCGCAGCGACACTCCGACGCTGTGCGGCAGTTCGACGTGGGCGGCGTCTAGGGGCACCAGCAGCCCCCGCGCCAGCAACCAGTCCACAGGGCCGACGTCGGCGCTTTCGTGGAGCACGGAAGCCCGCCGCTGCGCCTGCGGAACGGCGCCCATGGCCCAGTTTCCGAACCGGGCCAGCAGGGCGGCGGTCCGATCCGGTGCGGTGGTCAGGATTTGCTGGAGCGATTCCGGGGTCGCCGTCCAGTGCTGCAGCGACAGGGCCGCTTCCATCGGCGTCGTGGCGGGGGAGATGGACGATCCGCCACGGTGCAGTTCCCCCACCAGGTGCACCACGCGCTGCGCAAAGGCAGGCTGGAGCCGCACGAGTTCGGTGTAGCTGCGCCCCAGCCCGGCGGGGTAGATGCCGATCACATCCTTGAGGCTGCCCACCGGAAGGTAGTGGCGCTGCTTGGTGGCAGCGGCGGCCGCACCGTGCGGCGGATCGGCGCGGTGGACGAGGGCCAGTTCCTGCAGGGAATGGAGGAGCCGGTCTATGGCGGCAGCCGAGGAGCCGTTGATCAGCTTCTTCAGCATCGCCGCCGAGGCGCTGTGCCCGGTATCGGCGTTGGTGCACAGGTGCAGGGTTTCCAGGACCTGCATCTGCGGACGGTTGAGCCGCTCGAGCGCCCGCTGCACGCTGACACGTCCGCTGGCACGGGCGGCGAGGGCGGCGAAGTCCGGGACGCCGGGAGAAATCAGGTCCGGCCGCGCGGAGAACAGGGCCCGCAACGATTCGTCGCTTCGTGCCTGAAGTTCCTTGCTCAGCGCGCGGATGAGGGACATCGCTCCAACGTTACCTTTCGCCTGGCCCGCGCGGGCGGCGACGGGCGGCCACCGCGTCCACGACGAGCGCCAGCATGAGCAGGAATGCCACCGGGAGCCCGTAGAGGGCCACTGAGGTAATCCAGGCGGGCGCCACGACATTGTTGAAGGCCATGGCCATGACGGCGCCGACGGCAGCAAGAGACAACACAGCAAGCGTGGCCGCGATGATCATCAGGGGCCGCCGGTAACGCGTCAGTGTCATGTGGGCAACGCTAACAGTCCGGCATCGCCCGCGCCTCAAACCGTTAAAATGAACCAGGCAGGATAACCTTGGAGATACAGACCAACACGGTCCGGGCAGTCATACCCTGAACCCGCGTATCCATGCGGATGCGGTGGCCGCCGGCCGTGTCCCCGCAGAACGAAGAAGGTTGATTACGTGCCTACCGGCAAGGTCAAGTGGTATGACAAGGAAAAAGGCTTCGGATTCCTCGCGGGCGAGGACGGCCAGGAAGTCTTCCTGCCCAAGTCCGCGCTGCCCGAGGGTGTCACGGAGCTCAAGGCCGGCACACGCGTTGAATTTGGTGTAGCCGACGGACGCAAGGGTGCCCAGGCCCTGGGCCTGCGCGTGCTGGACAAGACGCCGTCCATCGCCAAGGCGAAGCGGCCCAGTGCCAGGGACCTTGCCCCGCTGGTGCAGGACCTCGTCAGCGTGCTGGACAACCTGTCCGGGACCCTGTCCGCGGGCAAGTACCCGGAAGGCAACAAGGGCAAGGCGATCGCGGCGGCCCTCCGTAAGGTTGCCGACGAGCTGGACGTGTAAGGCTCTTGATGACTCAGGAACCTGATCAGTTGCCGGCTCCGGATGCCGGATCCACCCTGCCCGCCGGATCCAAGGGAACCGGCTCAAAGCAGGGAAACCGCCCGCGGGCCGGCGTGCCCGTCTGGCGCACCGGCAAGCCTGACGTCTTCCTGGCCGCCGCCGTCGACGTCGCCCGCACCGCGGTGGAAAGCATTGCCCCCGCCGAGCAGATCGGCGAGCACATCGGGGTCCGCAGCGAAGGCGACCGCCTGGTGACCCACCTCTTCGAATCCAGGCTCCCCGGGTATCTGGGCTGGCAGTGGTACGCCGTGCTGACACGCAACTCGCGGTCCAAGGTGGTCACAGTGGACGAACTGGGCCTCCTGCCCTCCGAAGACTCCGTCCTGGCGCCGGCCTGGATTCCGTGGGCCGAGCGGGTCCGCCCGGAAGACGCACAGGCTGACGAGGGCTCCGACGAGGCGGCCGGCTCCGAATCGCCGTCGCAGGCATCCGATGCCGACGCCGACACCGCGGAGACCGACGACGAGCAAGATGCTGCCGATTCCGACGCCGCGGAGACCGACGCCGAGCGGGAACGCTCCGCGGGCGAGGCCGACTAACGGTTGAAAGCGTCCGGGAGCGTGTCTAGGGAGGGCTGGGGCTGATGTCCACGTTCAAGTCCCTGCACATCCTGAACTACCGCATCTGGTTCGTCGGTGCGCTCATCTCCAACATTGGCACCTGGATGCAGCGCACCGCCCAGGACTGGCTGGTGTTCGCCCACCTGACGGCGCACGATGCCGGGGCGGTGGGGATCACGATGGCCCTGCAGTTGGGCCCGCAGCTCTTTCTGGCGCCCGTGGCCGGACTTCTTGCCGATCGCTTCAACCGTAAGCGGCTCCTGGTGCTGACCCAGTCCGCAATGGCGCTACTGAGCGCCGGACTGGGCATCCTGGTGGTCTCGGGCGCGGCGCAACTCTGGCAGGTCTATCTGTTCGCCCTATTGCTCGGGGTGGTCTCCGCGGTGGACGCTCCCGTGCGGCAGACGTTCGTCTCGGAACTGGTCCAGGACGACTACCTCCCCAATGCCGTGGCCCTCAACAGCGCTTCCTTCAACGTCGCCCGGATGATCGGCCCGGCAGTCGCCGGCGTGCTCACTGCCGTTGTCGGGCCCGGCTGGGTCTTCCTCATCAACACGCTCACCTTCGTGGCCATGTTGCTGAGCCTGGCGAAAATCCCGGCCGCGTCGCTGCGGCAGCTGCCGCGGGCACGGGCGGGCAAGGGCAGGATCCGGGAGGGCCTGCGCTATGTCAGGTTCCGTCCGGACCTCATCGTGGTGCTCGTAGCGATCTTCATCGTGGGAACCCTGGGGCTGAACTTCGCCCTGTTTATCGCGGCCATGGTGGGTACGGAATTCGGCCTCGACGCGGGGGCCTTCGGCCTGATGAATTCGATCATGGCCATCGGCTCCGTCGCCGGGGCGCTGTTGTCCGCCGGCCGCGGCAAACCGCGGCTGCGGGTCATTTTCGGGGCGGCCGGGGCCTTCGGCGTGACTTCGGGCATCGCAGCGATGGCACCAAACTACTTCTGGTACGGCGTCGCACTGGTGCCCGTGGGGCTGTTCGCGATCACCATGATGACGAGCGCCAATGGGTACGTCCAGACCACCACGGACCCCGTAATGCGGGGCCGGGTGATGGCCCTCTACATGGCAATTTTCATGGGCGGAACTCCCATTGGGGCGCCGCTCGTCGGCTGGGTGGCAAACACCGCCGGCCCCCGCTGGTCCATGGCGGTTGCGGCAGGCGCCGGCCTGCTGGCGGCCCTGATCGGGCTGGTGTGGATCATCCGGGCGAGGCACCTGCGGCTCCACTTCAACCGCCGCGCGCGCGGGCTGCGGTACTTCCGCGTCGAAAGCGGGACCGGCGCAGCCGGCGCCAGCGCTGGTTCTCAGCAGGGTGCCCAGCCGGGTTCTGCGCAGGGTGTCCAGCCGGGCGGCCCGGCCTGAAACGACGGCGGCGCCGTCACGGCCTCGTGTTCAAATAGGCCGTGACGACGCCGCCGGATGCCGGCTACTTCTTCAGTTCAGCCACGACGAAATCGATGCACTCGAGCAGTGCCGAGACGTCGTTCGGCTCGATCGCCACAAAGGTGGCGATGCGCAGCTGGTTGCGGCCCAGCTTGCGGTACGGCTCGGTGTCGACAATGCCGTTGGCGCGGAGCACCTTGGCGATGGCCGAGGCATCGATCGATTCGTCGAAGTCGATCGTGGCGATCACGTTGGAACGGTCCTCGGCCTTGGCCACGAACGGCGTGGCGTAGCCGGACGCCTCGGCCCAGCGGTAAATGCGGCCGGCGGAATCCGCGGTCCGGCCGGCTGCGAAGTCCAGGCCGCCGTTGGCGTTGAGCCACTGCACCTGGGCATCCAGGGTCACCAGCGTGGCCAGCGCCGGGGTGTTGTAGGTCTGGTTGAGCCGAGAGTTGTCAATCGCCGTCTGGAGGTCCAGGAAGTCCGGGATCCAGCGGGTGCCGGCCTTGATCCGTGCCGCCCGCTCAAGCGCCGCCGGAGAGAACAGGCCAAGCCACAGGCCGCCGTCGGACGCGAAGTTCTTTTGCGGCGCAAAGTAGTACACGTCGGACTCCGCCACGTCCACGTCCAGCCCGCCCGCGGCAGAGGTCGCGTCCACCAGCACCAGCGACCCCTCGTCGGCGCCAGCCACGCGACGGACGGGGGCGGCCACGCCGGTTGAGGTCTCGTTCTGCGGCCACGCATAGACGTCGACGCCGGCCTCCGCCCGGGCGGAGGGGCGGGTGCCGGGCTCGGCCTTGATGATGGAGGACTCGGCGAGGAACGGAGCCTTGTTGGTAGCCGAGGCAAATTTCGAGCCGAACTCGCCAAAGGACAGGTGCTGCGCCTTGTTCTCCACGAGTCCGAAGCTGGCAATGTCCCAGAATGCCGTGGATCCGCCCACGCCGAGCACCACCTCATAGCCTTCGGGCGCGCGGAAGAATTCGCTGAGGCCGCTGCGTACCGAGCCGACCAGGTTCTTCACGGGTGCCTGGCGGTGCGAGGTCCCGAGCAGCTTCGCCGATGCCGCGGCGAGGGCCTCCATCTGTTCAGGCCGGACCTTGGACGGGCCGGCGCCGAACCGTCCGTCCTTGGGCAGGAGGTTGGCGGGGATCGTGATGCTGGTGTCGCTCACAGTGGCTCCAATTTTCGGCTGGTTCTTGGCGTGGCTGGGAGGTGGCCCGGAAGGGATGGCTACAACGGACACCCCTGTTTCATTCTGCCTGACAGCCCCCTGCGACACGGAAAAAGGCCTGTCACAGTCCGGTCATTGAGACGCCCGGGAACTGCCGGCGCGCGGGCGCCGGGAGAGCAGTCCCGGGCCGAACGAAAGATTATCCGGAGTAATTCAAAATAGGCTAGGCTGGCATGCGAACGTACGGCGGTTCTCGCCAGGGCGCATCCTGCATGCAGCCCGCACGCGGTACGGTGGGAATGACGCAAGGACTGCGCTCGAGGAGCTGAGCTGAATGACGGATCTGATCGATACCACGGAGATGTATCTTCGGACCATTCTGGAACTTGAAGAAGAAAACATCGTTGCCCTCCGCGCCCGCATCGCCGAACGACTCCGCCACTCCGGCCCCACTGTTTCCCAGACCATCGGCCGCATGGAGCGGGACGGGCTTGTGGTTGTTTCGGGCGACCGGCACCTTGAACTGACCGAAACAGGGCGGAAACGCGCAATCGGCGTCATGCGCAAGCACCGCCTCGCGGAACGCCTGCTCGCGGACGTGATCGGACTCGACTGGGCCTACGTCCATGAGGAAGCGTGCCGCTGGGAGCACGTCATGAGCGAACGCGTCGAGCGCCGAATCTTCGAGATGCTCAACCACCCGACAGTTTCGCCCTACGGAAACCCGATTCCAGGGCTTGCGGATCTTGGCGGCGTGCCCAATGGCGCCCCCGTGGACAGGCCTGTGAACCTCCTGGAGGCCATGGCCGGCTACGGTGCGGGTTCGCGGATCACGGTCAACCGGCTCGCGGAGCCGATCCAGGTGGAACCGGAGCTTCTGGCCCAGCTCGACGAGGGCGGAATCCGGCCTGGTGCGCTGGTCTCGCTGGAGCGGGTGGGGGAGTACATCTCGGTCCGCGTCCCCGATATCGAGGGCGCACTGGAGTTGCCGCCCGAGGTTGCCGCGCACGTCTTTGTAACAGTCGCCTGACCAGCGACAACGTGCCGGTCATGGGACGACCCATGAGTTCTGCACAATTGCGATTACGGATTTATTACCGGGCCGCTTAATCCCCTATAGTTAGTGGCCAGTGCCGATACCAAAGCGTTATCTGATCCGAAGCCGAGCCCTGCCAGCGGATCAGTCGCAGAACCACCTCCTGGCAGGGGCGGGGGAACCACTTTCGGCTGCTACTTAGGCAGCCTTGGGGTGAAGTCCGTCAGCGGCAAACAGCTTCCACCGAAGGATCCCCTGGGATGCCCCTGTGCCTGGCTGCTTGCAACGGCGGACCGGGTCTTTGATCTCTCTGACCCGAATCCGACAGCTAACTTCGCAGGCTATCCAGAGAGGAACCGTTCTTGACCACCCAGACCGCTAGGGGCCGTCGCCGCGCGACCGGTCCCGCTCCGGAGCCGCGCCCTGTCGTTGAGCATATGGTCGAACGCCCGCGCGATCCGCACCGCGATGAACGGCGTAGCCGGCGCAGTCCGTTCCGTCAGGTAACGGAGTTTGCCGCGGCCAGCGGAGTCGGGCAGAAGGCTGGGATCGCCCTGGCCGCTGCTGGTCTGGTTCTCACCGTGACGGTCCCGGTCACGAGCCCGGTGATGGCCTCGAATACCGGCGCATCCGGCGCCCTCTCCGCGGCCGTGCAGCCGGATGTCACCGCCGCCGCCGCAGCGAAGGTCGACTTCAGCCGCACCGCCATCACCACGACGGGCGATCCGGACGGGAAGCTCAAGCAGCTGCTGAGCGCCCAGTCTGTGGGCAGCATCACCCGCGCCGCATCCGCGGGCACGCTTGGTGCGCCGTTGGACCAGCTGGTCACGGCCTCGCCCTTCGGCTACCGCGTCAGCCCCATCACCGGAGGCGCGGGGGAGTTCCACCGCGGCCAGGATTTCGCTGCCCAGTGCGGCACGGCGGTCCATGCGGCCGCCAGTGGCACCGTGACCTTCAACGGATGGCATCCCTTTGGCGGTGGAAACCGGGTGGTCATCGACCACGGCAACGGCCTGGAGACCACCTACAACCACCTGTCCTCGGCCTCGGTCGAGGTCGGCCAGAAGGTATCGCGTGGTGACGTCATCGCGTTGAGCGGGACCACCGGCGCCTCCACGGGCTGCCACCTTCACTTTGAAGTGATGGTCAACGGCGACGTCGTTGATCCCCTCGGCTGGCTCTAAAGCCGATGGACCGCTCTCACGTTCTTGAGACACGCCGTGATCTGAATGTGACATTGGGTCCGGACTGCTGTAGGGTTTGAAGCACGCCAACTTTTCCGAAGTTGGCGCTCTTGAGTGGATTGCCTAGCTCTGCCACCGCTCAAGGTCCGTTCGCATTACATCGTCTGGCAGGGGCGGGGGAACCAATTTTGGCCTTCGAAAGAAGGCCTTGGGGTTAAGTCGCAAAGCTTCCCAGGAAGCAGCGCGGCCGGGTGACTCCCATCCGAATCCGACAGCTCACCTCGTAGGCATTGGGAGAGGCTACTTTCGTGTCTTCACGCCACAATTCTGCGCGCATGCGCACCGGCGAGACTCTGTCGAGCTCGCTGGAATCCATATCACGTGCCGCCCTTGCCGGCGCCCGGATTGGATCACGTTCCGCAGGCTCATTCTCTACCGAGCCCGGACAGCATGCAGTTTCCGCTTTTGGCGCGTCTTCGCAGTACACCCTTCGCTAAGTAACCCATTTCGGGGCGATCCGGCGTACCCCCAAGATGCCGGAGCGTCCTCAGCCCGCGCCCGAAAGCGCGCGGTCCAAGGATCACGAAAGAGAGAACTTAATGACTACTCGTGCAACCGTTGCACGGCACCGCGCCGAGGTCACCAAGACCAACTCGCTGGCTGTTATTGCCAAGGCTGTCGGCGACAACGCCGGCGGCATGGGCCGTCAGGCCGCGGTCATCGCCGCAGCTTCCGGTCTGGTTCTGACCAGTGGAATCGCAGCCAACGCTGCTGAGACCAATGTTCAGCGCGAATCCACCTCCGCTTCGGCCCTGGAAGTCCAGTCCGCCGCTCCGGCCACCATCTCGGCCGCTTCCACCATCGCGATCTCCTACGAGAAGCCCGCCGTGACCACGTCGCCGGCTCCCGTCGTCGAGGCTCCGGTCGTCGAGGCTCCCAAGCCCGTCGTGAAGGTCCAGGACGCCACGGCCTCCCGCGCCGGTGGCACTGAGCTTGGCGTCAGCGGCGGCGTCGCTGCCCAGGCTCCCGCCGGCATCGGAAGCGGCGCCGGCGCGACCATCGCCGCCGCAGCCTACGCACAGATCGGCGTGGCGCAGGACTGCACCGCCCTCGCCACCAACGCCCTGGCCGCGGCCGGCATCCACTACCACGGCTGGCCGGCAGGTTACCTGTCCCTCGGCCGCACCGTGAGCGCCGCCGAGGCACGCCCGGGCGACCTCGCCTACTACCAGAACGGTGGCGTGGGCATGGCTCACATCGCGGTCTACGTCGGCAACGGCATGGCAGTTCACGGCGGCTGGAACGGCGGCACCACCGCGCTGTACAGCGTAAACGTCGGCTCCGGCCCGGTCTTCATCCGCGTCGGCGGCTAGGCAAGACCCCCAGCATCTTCGAAAGACCCCCGCCTCTTGGCGGGGGTCTTTTGCGTTGTCGCGCGGTGAACTTTCCGCGCTGAGGACTGCGCCGCTGAAAAAATATTCGGTGATCCGGCACCTGAGTGTTTACTCTTGTGTTGTCGATCCATAGCCCGACCATGCAGAGGGCAGCCGGCCCTCGTGCCGCTGGCGGGTGCGGCCGTGAAGAGGTATGCGGATGCGCACTCTCGTTCTGAATGCTGGATATGAACCCCTGGCGGTCATCACTTTCCGCCGGGCGCTCGTCCTTGTCCTAACCGGAAAGGCCAGCGTGGTGGCCGAAGGGGACGACCCCGTTGTTGGCCCCCAGGATGTTTTGGGCCGCCCGTCCGTGATCCTGCTGAACCGCTACATCCGGCCGAGATACAACACCATGACAGCGGTGAGTCGGCGCGGCGTGCTCCGCCGCGATGCCCACCGCTGCGCCTACTGCGGCAAGGCTGCCCACACCATCGACCACGTCCAGCCAAAATCCCGGGGCGGGGCCGATTCCTGGGAGAACCTGGTGGCGGCGTGCCTGCGGTGCAACAACGCCAAGAGCGACCACACGCCGGCGGAGATGGGCTGGAAGATCGGTTTTGTTCCCGGCCCGCCAAAGGGCGCCATCTGGCAGATCAAGGAACTCGAGAAGCCAACGCCGGCCTGGGATCCGTTCCTGCTGCCTGAATCAGCTGCCTGAACTGCCGCTTGAATCAGCGCCCTGAACTGCCGCTGGAACTACTGCCGGGCACGTCACGCCTGATTCGGCGGCAGCCGGCGCCGCGCTAGGCTGAACCGGTGGAGTTCGATGCCATTATTCTCGCCGGGGGACGGTCCTCCCGCCTGGGCGGTGTGCCCAAATCCGGGCTCGTCTACGACGGCGCCACCCTCCTTGAGCTGTCACTGCGCGCCGCGGGCGCGGCGGGGCGCACCGTCGTCGTCGGTCCTGACCTCGGCGACCTGCCCCGGGGCGTGCTGACCTGCCGGGAAGACCCGCCCTTCGCGGGGCCGGCTGCGGCCATCGCCGCCGGATTGGCCGCGCTGGCCGCCGGCCACGCCGGCGGGCGCGAAGAAGCCGCGCCGGCGCCGTATACCCTGGTCCTTGCCTGTGACATGCCGCGCTCGGCCGAGGCGGTCCACGCCCTGGCTGAATCGCTGGCCGCGTTTGATGCAGTTGCGCCGGAACGGGACGGGGGCGACGGCGTCATGGCCGTCTCGGTCGATGGCCGGAAGCAGCCGCTCGCGGGGTTTTATGGCACGGCTGCGCTACAACGTTGCGTTGCGGACGCCGCGGGCAGGGGCGGCCTGGAAAACGCGTCGGTCTTCGCCCTTCTTGCTAGGCTGGACGTGCGGGAAGTTCGCGTTCCCCCCGGTTCCACGGATGACGTCGACACCTGGGATGACGCGTCCGCATTAGGGGTATCCGGGAGGATTCCAAACCGCGGTCCGGGCTCCGGTCCGGAACTCCGCAGCTGAACTCGACCATGGAGGCAAACGGTGAAAAGCCAGGATGAAACGCTGGAAGACTGGTGCCGTGCCCTGCTCCAGGCCCTGGAACTGGAAGACGTTGAGATCGACGTGAACGAGGTCCTCTCACTCGCCGGGGTGGCCGCCCACTCTGTGGTGCGCCCGGCTGCGCCGCTGACCACGTTCATTGCCGGCTTTGCCGCGGGTCTGGCCTCCGGCTCCGGGCAGGCCACGGACTCCGTGTCCATGGAGGCCGCGATGGCCGTGGCGCGCCGGCTCGCCAAGGACTACGCAGCCGCCGAAGCTTCCGGGGCATGACGGCTGCGGCCCCGGAGGGCAGCGGACCCACTGCCGAAGGTAAAGAGAACCTCAGGGACGGCGCTAAAGAGAACCTCAGAGAGGGCGTTAAAGGCGACCTCACTGACGGCCCCAAAGACCCTCAAAGCCCCGCGGATCAGGACGCAGCGGCCCCGGACACGGCGGACGAAGACGCTGCCGGCCAGGACACAGCGGACCCGGACAAGGCGGAGGAGCCGCGCAGGCACCTGGCCCACACGTGGCAGGAGGCCCGGCAACTCGCGTTCGACTGCGCCGTTCCCATCCCGGCCGCCCCCGTCCCGCTCCGGCAGGCGCTGGGCCGGACTCTCGCAGCCGACGTCGTTGCCCTGCAGGAGATGCCCCACTACGCTTCCTCTGCCATGGACGGCTGGGCTGTGAACGGCAGCGGTCCGTGGATCCTGGCCGAACCCCACCAGCGGCTGGCACCGCACGAAGCAAGTCCGATTGCCACCGGCGGCCTCATCCCGGCCGGGGCCAAGGCGGTGCTGCGCAGCGAAAGCGGCATCATCGGCGCCGACGAGGACGGCCTGCCCGTCCTGAAACTGGGCGGCAACGCGAAACCCGGGGATCCGCGGAACGGGGACCACATCAGGAAAGCGGGGGAGGAAGCCGCCGCCGGCGACGTCCTGATCAAACGCGGCACCGTCCTGAACCCCGCCCACCTGGCCCTCGCCGCGCTGGCCGGAAGCGACACCCTTCCGGTGCTCGGCAAGGCCGTGGTGCGCCTCGTCCTCACCGGCTCGGAGGTCGTGACGTCCGGGATGCCGGCACCCGGGCAGGTCCGCGACACTTTCGGGCCCCAACTGGCAGCGGTGGTGGGAATGCTCGGCGGGATCTGCACCGAAGAAGTGAAAATCGGCGACACCTACGCCGAATGGCTCGCCGCACTCGAAGACGGCGAACCTGCCGCTGAAAGTCTGCCTGCCGACGTCGTCATCACCACCGGGGGCACGGGTCGCTCGGGAACGGACCACCTCCGGCGTTCGGTCGCCGAGCTCGGCGGCCGCCTGCTGATCGACGGGGTCGCCATGCGGCCGGGCCACCCAGCCGTGCTGGCCGAGCTGCCGGACGGCAGGTACATCCTCGGCCTGCCAGGAAACCCGCTCGCGGCCATGATGGCACTGTCCACGATCGGAGCCCCACTCCTCGCGGCCCTGGGGCACGGACCCATCCCCCCGCTCAGCGAGGTGCCCTGCGGCTCGACCATTGACGCCGATCCCGGCCGGACGCGGCTCATGCCCTTCCGGCTGCTCTATGGCATGGCGTCGCCGGCGCAGCACACCGGCCCGGGAATGATGCGGGGCCTGGCCGCCGCCGACGGCGTGCTGGTGGTCCCGCCCCATGGCGTGCAACTGGGGGAACTGGTCCCCGCCTTCGCGCTCCCATGGGGTGCGCCGCTGCCTGACACTTCGGCAGCGCCCGCCGCGCAGAAGCCGGCGGCGAAGCGGACCGCCAGGAAAACCCCGGCCAGCGACGGGCCGGTGGACTGGAGTGCCCTCCTGGGCTGATCCCTGGCCCGCTGCACCGGCTTCAGGATCAGGCACTTAGAATGATGGAACCAGCCAAAGAATCAAGACAACCGCACAACAAGTTGCTTAGGAGCACCGGATGGGCCGTGTGACGCAGCGCCGCAAAGTGCACAAGATCGTCCTGGACGGGTCCCCGCAGGCCCTCGAATTCCCGGTCCGGCACCGGGAGGACGTCCTCGCCGTCGAGGAACCGCTGGAAATCCGGCTCGGAGACATGTCATTTTCCGTCACCATGCGAACGCCGGGCAATGACTTCGACCTCGTCGCAGGGTTCCTCGTCTCAGAGGGGATCATCTGGGCTCCCGAGCAGCTGGTCTCGCTCAGGTTCTGCGCCGGCGAAGACGCCGACGGCATCCAGACGTTCAACGTCGTGGAGGCTCAACTCCGGCCCGACGTCGTCCGGCCCGAGACCGGACGAAACGTCTTCACCTCCAGTTCCTGCGGCATCTGCGGGACGGACTCGATCGATGCCGTGCGCAAGTCCTCGCACTACAGCCCGGCACAGGATCCGTTGACGGTTCCCGTGGAAACGCTCGCAGCCCTCCCGGACGCCCTCCGGTCCGCCCAGGCAGTTTTTGACGTCACCGGCGGCGTGCACGCCGCCGGACTCTTCAGGATCTCCGACGACGGCTCGGCTGAGTTGCTGTGCCTCCGCGAAGACGTCGGACGGCACAACGCGGTGGACAAGGTGGTGGGCTGGGCGCTCCGCGAAGGCCTGCTGCCGCTCCGGGGCACCGTGCTTCAGGTGTCCGGCAGGGCATCGTTCGAACTTGTCCAAAAGGCATCCCTCGCCGGAATCCCGGTCCTCGCCGCTGTCAGTGCCCCCTCCAGCCTGGCCGTCGAGCTGGCCGAGGCCAGCGGGATGACCCTGGCCGGGTTCAGCCGCCGGACCAGCCTGAACGTGTATGCAGGCCAGCAGCGCGTCGCGGTCCCGACCCCCGCGGCCGGGTAGCGCAACACTTGGCCAACAGGTTCCTCTCCGCGTAAGTTTTATCCATCGATTGGAGCCAATCGGACCCCCAGCGCTGAAGAGGATCACATTGCACGACGACCGCCGTCTTACGGAAGTCCGGCTGGACCGCTTTCTGCGCGACCGCATCGCCCCGGCGGTCTACCCGCGCAGCGTCCCGCTGACACTGAGCAGCTGGGACGCACCGGACGAACCCGTGCCGGTGCTGGAGGCCCTGCGGCACGAGTTCACGCCGCAGGAACACGGCGCGGCTTGGGGCCGGCCGTGGAGCACCAAGTGGCTCCGGCTCCGAGGTGAAGTGCCGGACACCTGGGGAACCGCCGCGGGCACCTCGGTGGAAATCCTCGTGGACCTGGGTTTCAGCGGCGACCTGCCGGGCTTCCAGTGCGAAGGCATCGCCTGGCGGTCCGACGGCACCATCATCAAGGCCATCTCGCCACGGAACCAGTACATCCCGCTCAAGCTCCTGGGCACCGGCATGGCCGTCGACTTCTACGTCGAGGCCGCCGCCAACCCCGACTTGTCCCAGAACTGGACCTTCGCCGCCACCCCCTACGGCGACAAAGCGACGTCGGGCAGTGAGCCGAAATACCGCCTCGGCAGGATCGCCATCGCCGAACGCAACCAGGGGGTGTGGGAACTGCAGCAGGACATCCTCACTCTTTCCGGGCTGATGCACGAGCTGCCCATGGACCTGCCCCGCCGCCACGAAATCCTGCGGGCGCTGGAACGCATGCTGGACATCATGGACCCCGACGACGTTGCCGGTACCGCAGAGGCCGGACGGGCCGCCCTGGCCGCCGTCCTGTCCCGGCCGGCCTACGCCTCGGCGCACCAGCTCGTGGCCACGGGCCACGCCCACATCGATTCGGCCTGGTTGTGGCCGGTACGGGAAACCATCCGCAAGTGCGCGCGGACGTTTTCCAACGTCGTCGCGCTGATGGACGAGTATCCCGATTTCATCTTTTCGTGTTCCTCGGCCCAGCAGCTCGCGTGGATGAAGGAGTACTATCCGGAGCTCTTCGGGCGCATCCGGGACAAGGTCCGCGCCGGCCAATTCGTTCCCGTCGGCGGGATGTGGGTCGAATCGGACTCGAACATGCCCGGCGGCGAGGCCATGGCGCGGCAGTTCCTCGAGGGCAAGAGCTTTTTCCTGACCGAATTCGGGGTGGAGTGCCAGGAAGCATGGCTCCCGGACACGTTCGGGTATTCCGCGGCGCTGCCGCAGATCATCAAGGCCGCAGGCAGCCGCTGGTTCCTGACCCAGAAGATCTCGTGGAACCAGGTCAACAAGATGCCCCACCACACCTTCAACTGGGAGGGAATCGACGGCACCCGGGTCTTCACCCATTTCCCGCCGGTGGACAGCTACAACTCCGATCTCAGCGCCCGGGACCTGGCGCACGCAGAACGGAACTACCGGGACCACGGACGCGGAGGCACCTCGCTGGTTCCGTTCGGATACGGCGACGGCGGCGGCGGGCCAACACGCGAGATGCTGGCCGCGGCGCAGCGCACGGCGGACTTGGAGGGATCCCCGAAGGTGCGGATCGGCTCGGCAGCCAGCTTCTTTGGGCAGGCCCAGGCCGAGTATGAGCCCCTGCCGGTCTGGGTGGGTGAGATGTACCTGGAGCTGCACCGCGGCACCTACACCAGCCAGGCCAAGACCAAGCTGGGCAACAGGCGCAGCGAGCACCTTCTCCGGGAGGCGGAGCTCTGGAGCGCCACCGCGGCAGTGCGTGCCGGGCACAGCTACCCTGCTGCGGAGCTCAAGCGCCTCTGGCGGCTGGTCCTGCTGCAACAGTTTCATGACATCCTGCCGGGCAGTTCCATCGCGTGGGTCCACCAGGACGCCGAACGGAACTACGCCGCCGTCGAACGGGGGCTGGAAGCGATCATCACCGACGCCGCGGCTGCGGCCCTGGGCACCGGCAGCCGGGAATTCCTCCTCAACGCAGCCCCGCAGGAGCGCCAGGGCGTGCCGGCCCTGGCCGCTGCCGAGCCGGTCCGGCCCGGGCGGCCGGTAGAGGTCACCGAAGCGGACGGCGGCTACGTCCTGGACAACGGCGTCATCCGGGCCGTGGTGGATGCCAACGGTCTGCTGGTCTCGCTCTCAGACCGTGCCACCGGACGTGAGGCGATTGCTCCCGGCGAGTTCGGCAACCTCCTGGAGCTGCACCGGGACACGCCGAATGAATGGGACGCGTGGGACATCGACGCCTTCTACCGCCGGAACGTTGTCCGTCTGGTGGAGGCGCGTTCGGTGACGCTGGAGCGCGCCCCCGGAGGGGAAAGCCCGAACGCCGTCGTGGTGGTGGAACGGATGGCCGGCTCCTCGGCCGTGACCCAGCGGATAGCGCTCGCCGCGGGCGCCGACTCGCTCGCGATCACCACCCTCGTGGACTGGCAGGAGGGCGAAAAACTGCTCAAGCTGGGCTTTGCCCTAGACGTCAGGGCGGACCGCTCGGCGGCGGAGACGCAGTTTGGGCACGTCTTCCGCCCCACCCATGTCAACACGTCCTGGGAGGCCGCGAAATTCGAGATCTGCGCCCACCGCTGGATCCACGTCGCCGAGCCGGGCTACGGGGTGGCGATCTCCAACGGCTCCAGCTACGGCCACGACGTCACCCGCAATGTCCGGGAGGACGACGGCGGGACCACCACCACAGTGCGGGTCTCGCTCCTGCGAGCACCGAAGTTTCCCGATCCCGGCGCGGACCAGGGCAGGCACGAGCTGCACGTCACGATCCGGCCGGGCGCCACCATCGCGGACGCCGTCGAAGAGGGCTACCGCACCAATCTGGCCCCGCGGGTGGTGCAAGGGGCCCACGGAGTGGAACCGCTGGTCACCGTGTCCAACCAGGCCCTCGTCGTTGAAGCGGTCAAACTCGCTGAAGACGGCTCCGGCGACGTGATTGTCCGGCTGTACGAATCGCTGGGGGAACGGTCCACAGGCCTCCTGACGGCCAATTTCCCGGTCCGCGGGCTACACGCCGTGGATCTGCTGGAACGGCCCGTCGACGCCCCGGGCGTGACGGCGGGCCTCGATTCCGCCGAGCTCACGCTGCGGCCGTTCCAGCTGGTCACGCTGAGGTTTGTGCGCTGACGTCGAGCGAAAACAGCGCCTGAGGCTGCCGGGGTGGCGAACGAAAACCCCTTAAACAGGCTGAGTGGTAGCGGTCCCTGCGGACCGCTGCCACTCATCCCCCCAATGGCGCTTGGACGACTGCCTCTGCTTCGCACGGCTGATTTCCGTACACGAAGCGATTGCCGCTTTCACACATTCATGATTCTCTCACGGTCTAATGATTTTGTGAATGCCTACCCTTTGTTCTTGCGGAATGTTGCGCGAGCGTTACCAGATTCCTTGGCGGCGAGCCCGGAAGCCCAGAACAGTCCCAGGCCCAGGACATAGCCCACGACGGCCAAATAGTTGACCGTCTGCTGCGCGAGGATCCAGGTAACAGGGGCGAAGCAGGCGGGGACGCTGCAAGCGGTGGCGAGGGCGCCGAGGCATGTCAGGAGGGCCGCGGCACGCACCAGCCGCGGCAACTGGCTCCTGGTGGTGGCCAGCAATGCCGGCAGCAGGGCGACAGAGACAAAGGCGGGATAGGTGCGGCCTGCCGCGGCGTAGAACGGCGCCAGGACGGCATTTTGTCCACCGTTGTCCGTGATGTCCAGCATGCCGGCCGAGGATCCGCGGGTGTCCATGAGGAAGAAGGTCACCGCCACGGCGACAGCGCTGATGGCCAGGGCCCAGCGTCCGGGCGGCCCCGCAATGAGACGGTAGCCGCGCTCGTCTGCCAGTCCGGTCGCCAGGCGCAGCCCGACCAGCAGGACCGCCGCGAACACGAGGAAGCGCAAGATCAGGTGGGCGAGATTCCATCCCCCCAGTGCCCCGTCGATCGCCTCATAGGGGCCGGATACCGAGAGCAGGCTGCACAGGGTCGCGAGAACCAGTATCCAGAACACCGTCCTGTTGCGGCCGTGGATCGCATCCGGGACGCGGAGGAACAACACCACCGAGCAGATGATCAGCGTGCCCCATTGGAGGTACGCAATCATCCCGGTTTCTCGCATATCACTCACCTGCCCAGTCCCCAGACAATCAGGATTGCCGTTCTGGCCCGTTCATATTCCCACGCCTGCGCATTTCTGTTCCAGCGCTCATCTGTTCCAGCGCTCAGGGCGGTGGGCGCCATCCGCCCGGCCCCCTCGGGGGCGCACGCCTACCGGCGCAATGGCTTCCTTGCCGCCCGTACCCGTCCCACCCAGATCAGGGCAAGGCCCACTGCCAGGCCCAGTACGGCCGTGGAACTGATGACGTACTGCAGGTACGCAAGGCTACGCGGCAACATGTCGCTGAGTGACAGGACAATCATCGCGACCGCGCCGACCAGCAGCATCGCGGCACCCGCGCGTACCACCCGCGGCAGAATCCGGCGCTTCAGGACACCCAGGATTGGCGGCAGCAGGCACGCCGCCACATAGGAGGGATAGAACCTGCCGGCAACGGTATACAGCCGGATCAAGTCCGTGTTGTGGGGACTCTGGTCCGGCAGATGGGTCAACCCGGTGGAGGTGCCGGCGGTATTTGCCATCAGGAAGGGAACCACGGTGGCAACCGAAACTGCGGCGAGTACTGCCATGCCGATGGGGCCGACGATGAACCAGACGCTTCGCGCCGAGTCGAACCCCTTCGCGATTCGGTACCCGGCCAGCATGACGGCCCCGTAAATGACGAAGCGCAGAAGCAGATTGGCGACGTTGTGGCCGCCAAGGAACGAATCGAGGGCGGTGTAGCCGACGTCGATGCTTAGCGCCAGGGCGAAGGTCATGAGCACGAAGATGCCGAACAGGGAGCGGTTTTGGCCCCGGACGGCGCTGGGAACCCGGGCGGCCGCGAGGAGTCCACAGACAGCCAAAGTGGTCCACTGCAGGATCGCGATCATCCGAGATTCTCCCAGATCTTCTCTGTCTGGGCTTGTTCGTGCTCGTGGCGCCGCAGCGATTTTCCGAGCGCTTGAAGCCGCTCTCCGGCCAAAGCGGCAAGTTCTCCGTCGGAGAGTGCATCCAACGCTGACTGTTTCGCCCCCGGCACCCAGCCGGCCTCATCCTCAGTTATCAGGCCGGTGGCTACGAGTCCGCCCGTAAATCCAACGCCGGCCGCCCGGGCAGTCGCGACCACCAGTTCGGGTGACAGCCGATTGGCCGTCAGCTGGGCCGAATAGTTTTGCGGTGCGACTCCGCTGGCAGCCGAAACGCGGTGACGCAACTCGCCGTCGTCAATCGCGTCGACCCAATTCCGGACGGAAGTGGCGTGCGGGGCCGGGCTCAGCGCGCGCATGGAGGCACTGTCGCTGTCACCATAGCCGCCGTAGGCCGGGGACGACCGGGAAATGACCGCGCGCAACAGGTCCATGGTGGCAACCTGGCTGACGAGTTCGGCTGGGGTCGGCGGCTGCGGCGGGGCGCCGAGTTCCGCATAGTGGTCGAAGGACGCGAGTTCCGTCAGCGGGCTCAAATCCAAGGCCCGGCTGATGCTGACCAGGGTGGTTTCAGCCACCTTTCCGCGCACCAGCTGCTGCGCAAGGGTGGTGCGCTTGATCCCGGAGATCCTGCAGATATCGGCTGTGCTCGCGGACGGGGCAACCCGATGAAGCCACAGTTGGAACGCCTTTGCGGGTAGTGGCATCTAGGGCTTCCTGCGGAGTCGATGGGCAGTATGGCTACTGGCATGCGGTGGGGCAGCGGCGATTGAGGCGGGGGATCGAAGCGGCGTGGCGGTGAGGGCTGGGATTTTACGTGAGGTCCTAATTCAACTATGCTAGATGGTCGAACCCGCTGGTCCGTACACCCCCCAAGTCCGGACCGGCGGGTTCTTCTATGCCCGGCTAGTTTTCGGCCCGCCGGGACGGCCGGATGGAGCCCGTTCCCGGCCGCGGTGAGAGGATGAACTAATGACTGCAACCCTTGTTGCGAAGGACCTTTCCGGTGGTCACGACCACCGCACACTCTTCTCAAAGCTGTCCCTGACCGTGGCGCCCGGTGACGTCGTCGGCGTCGTCGGGGCCAACGGTGCCGGCAAATCCACCCTGCTGCGCCTGCTGGCCGGCGTCGACGATGCGCAGGAAGGCACAGTGAGCCTGGCCCCCGCCGACGCTTTTGTGGGCTGGCTGCCGCAGGAGCACGAACGCATTGCCGGCGAAACGGTCGGCGGTTACATCGCCCGGCGTACAGGCTGCGCACAGGCGACCCTGGAGATGGAGTCATCCGCAGAGGCGCTGGGCTCCGGCGCTCCCGGCTCCGACGACGCCTACTCCCTGGCCTTCGACCGCTGGATGGCCTCCGGCGCCGCCGATCTGGAAGACCGCGTCCCGCCCGTCCTGGCGGACCTTGGCCTGGAGGTGGGGACCGACGCCGGAATGACCGGGCTCTCCGGCGGCCAGGCGGCCCGCGTGGCGCTCGCCGCCCTGCTGCTGAGCCGGTTCGACATCGTGCTCCTGGACGAACCCACCAACGACCTGGACCTCAACGGCCTGGCCAAGCTCGAGGCCTTCGTGCAGGGCCTGCGCGGCGGCGCCGTCCTGGTCTCGCATGACCGCGAGTTCCTGGCGCGCTGCGTCACCACCATCGTGGAACTGGACCTCGCCCAGAACTCTGTGGCGGTGTATGACGGCGGCTACGAGGCCTATCTGGAGGAACGCGCCGTCGCCCGCCGGCACGCCCGGGAACGCTTCGAGGAGTACGCCAACACCAAGGCCGACCTCGTCTCCCGGGCCCGCACGCAGCGCGAATGGAGCTCCCAGGGCGTCCGGAACGCCATGAAGAAAAACCCGGACAATGACAAGATCCGGCGCGCGGCCAGCACCGAGTCCTCCGAGAAGCAGGGCCAGAAGGTCCGGCAGATGGAGTCCCGCATCGCGCGGCTCGAAGAAGTTGAAGAGCCGCGCAAGGAATGGCAGCTGCAGTTCAGCATCGGGGCGGCCCCCCGCTCCAGCGCCGTCGTGGCCACCCTGCGCGACGCCGTCGCGCAGCAGGGCGACTTCACCTTGGGCCCGGTGAACCTGCAGCTGAATGCGGGGGAGCGGATCGGGATCACGGGTCCCAACGGCGCCGGCAAATCCACCCTGCTCCGTCTCCTGCTCGGCGTCCAGCAGCCCGACTCCGGTGACGCCTCCATGGGCGCATCCGTGGCCATCGGGGAGATCGACCAGGCCCGCGGCCTGCTGGCCGGCGAGCTGTTGCTCGCAGACGCCGTCGAAGCCGTCCTGACGGACCAGACCCCGGCGGAGGTGCGTACCCTGCTGGCCAAGTTCGGGCTCAAAGCCGATCACACCAACCGTTCCGTCGACTCCCTCTCCCCGGGGGAACGGACCCGCACCGCCCTGGCGCTGCTGCAGGCCCGCGGCGTCAACCTGCTGGTGCTGGACGAACCCACCAACCACCTCGACCTGCCCGCCATTGAACAGCTCGAGGAAGCCCTCGACAGCTATGACGGCGCGCTGCTGCTGGTCACCCACGACCGCCGGCTGCTGGAAAACGTCCGCCTCGACGCGCGCTGGAACGTCGAGAACGGCGTCGTCAACGAATTGCACGCCGATGCCCCGAAAGGCAACACCAAATGAGCATGGACCGGGTCGCCTGGAGCTCCCTCTACAACATCACCCGCGCCTCCAGCGGTTCCAAGCCGTTCTCGAAAGCGACCCTGAAACGCGTCTTCAGCTTTGCCCGCCCCCACCGCGGCAAGCTGATCGCCTTCGTGCTGCTGTCCATTGTGATGGCCTTCCTGGCCGTCGCCACCCCCGTCCTCGCCGGGCAGGTGGTCGACGCGATCATCGCCCACGCGGATGCCGCCACGGTGATCTGGCTCGCCGTCCTGATCGCCATCGTCGCGGTCGCCGAGGCCGGAATCGGCCTCGTGACGCGCTGGATGTCCTCCACCATCGGTGAAGGCGTGATCGTGGACCTGCGCACGAAGGTCTTCGACCACGTCCAGAAGATGCCGATCGCGTTCTTCACCAGGACCCGGACCGGGGCCCTGGTCAGCCGGCTGAACAACGATGTCATTGGCGCGCAGTCGGCCTTTGCCGGCACGCTCTCCGGCGTGGTCAGCAATGTCGTGGCCTTGGCGCTGACCCTTGCGGTGATGCTGAACAAATCGTGGCTTGTGACCGTGCTCGCCATGATCCTGCTGCCGATCTTCCTGATCCCGGCCCGCCGCATGGGCTCCAAACTGGCCGATCTGCGGCGCGAGGCCGCCGAACACAACGCCACCATGGGCACCCAGATGACCGAGCGCTTTTCCGCGCCGGGCGCCACCCTGGTCAAGCTCTTCGGCCGCCCCGACGAGGAGTCCAGCGAGTTCGCCCTCCGGGCCGGCCGGGTCCGGGACATCGGCGTCCGCACCGCCATGCTGCAGTTCACCTTCGTTACGGCGCTGACGCTGGTCTCGGCCCTGGCCCTGGCGCTGGTCTACGGCCTGGGCGGCTGGCTCGCACTCGAGGGGCAGCTGGCCGCGGGCGATGTCGTGGTGCTCGCGCTGCTGCTCACCCGCCTGTACGCGCCGCTCACCGCACTTTCGAGCGCACGGGTGGAGGTCATGAGCGCCCTGGTCAGCTTCGAACGCGTCTTCGAGATCCTGGACCTCAAGCCGCTCATCCAGCAGAAGCCGGACGCGGTGGCCTCCCCGCCAGGTCCGCTCTCGGTGGAGTTCGACAACGTCCGCTTCGCCTACCCCTCGGCGGAGAAGGTCTCGCTGGCCTCGCTGGAGGACGTGCTGACCCTGGATACCCGCGGCGGCGAGGAAGTGCTGCACGGCATCAGCTTCCGGGTGGAGCCGGGGCAGACCGTTGCCCTCGTCGGCTCCTCGGGAGCGGGCAAGTCCACCATCGCACAGCTCCTCTCGCGCCTGTACGACGTCGACTCGGGCGCCATCCGCTTCGGCGGCACCACGCCCGGGACCGGCGTGGACGTCCGCGACCTCACGTTCGACTCGATGCGCGGGACCCTCGGCATGGTGACGCAGGACGGTCACCTGTTCCACGAGAGCATCGCCTCCAACCTGCGCCTGGCCCGCCCGGAGGCCACCGACGAGCAGATGTGGGATGCGCTGCGGCGTGCCCGGCTCGAAGACATGATCATGTCCCTGCCCGATGGCCTGGACACCGTGGTGGGGGAGCGCGGCTACCGGCTCTCCGGCGGCGAGCGGCAACGCTTGACGATCGCCCGGCTGCTCATCGCGCAGCCACGGGTAGTCATCCTCGACGAGGCCACCGCCGCGCTGGACTCCACGAACGAGGCCGCGGTCCAGGAGGCGCTGGGCGCCGCGCTGGAAGGCCGCACCGCCGTCGTGATCGCCCACCGGCTCTCGACGATCCGCGCAGCAGACGCGATCCTCGTGGTGGAGGACGGCTCGATCGTGGAGCGCGGAACCCACAGGGAGCTCCTCGCCGCCGAGGGCCGCTATGCGGAGCTGTACCGCACGCAGTTCTCTGAGGCCAGCGCGGCGGCCCAGGAATCTGTGCCCGGGTAGCCAGCCGGGGTGGCTTGGGGCCGGTGCTGGTCCTAGCCCGCTGACGGTTTGGCGGACAGGGCCGGGAGCACATGGTCCGTCAGCAGCGGGGCGAGGTCACCGGGCAGTTCGGCGGCCAGGTCCAGCCAGCGGATCTCGGCGATTTCCGCCGAGGGCCGGGCGCTCCACACCCCCGGAGCCGTGAAGACGGTGGCCTCGATCTGGGTGGCTGCCTCGTTGGCGGCATCCGCCAGCCAGCAGCCCAGCAGATCCAGCCGGTCCGGGGCCAGCACGATCCCGACTTCTTCCTGGAGCTCACGCGCCGCTGCCTGCGCCGCTGTTTCGCCCGGCTCGGGTTTGCCGCCGGGATGCATGAACTTGTCCGTGCCCCGTTTGCGGACGGTCAGGAGGCGTCCGGAGCGATCGAAGACGCAGACGGCGGAGACGACAATGCGCGGGTTCACTCAGCACGCCTAGGGTCCTGCGCGGCGCCTGGTCCTGCTTCCAGCCGGTGCAGGACGGTCTCCAGCAACTGGTCCTTGGCGGGCCCGGTGACGTCCCAGCGGTAGCCGCATGCGTCCGGCCCGAGGAGCGTGTACGTCACGCGGTACGTGTCAGGGTCGCACCAGTGCACATCCTGGTTGGCCTGCCCGGTAAAGCCCATGCGGTGGAAAGGGCGGCCGTCCGGGAAGTGCACGTCCAGGACATCGGGCGTGTCCGCCGGCTGCAACAGATATTCGCGGCTCGCCGGCCCGGTGAACGGCGCGCCGCTCACGGAGGCCCAGCGCACGGTGCCTTCTTCATGCCACAACAGGCCGCCGTCGTCGTGGGCCGTGAAGCGTACGACGCCGGTGAAGGTTCCGCTGGTCCCGGTGTTGCGGTCCAGCAGTGTGCGGTCGACGGACCAGGAGCCGCGCAGGTAGGCGCGGAGGTCAAAGTCCGGACCCGTGTCCGGGGTTTCGTCCGGGGCAGGAATGTTCAAGTGCCCTCGATTGGAATCGAACCAACGACACCGGCTTTAGGAGAGCCGTGCTCTATCCACTGAGCTACGAGGGCGGGCATCCGGGGCGGGCGGCCTGGGGCCGGTCCGGTCGGACACGGATATAAGCATACAAGGTGAGCGCGCGTACTACGCTCTTGGCATGACTGCAGGAACCACCGAGCTTTCCGCCGGAGCCCTCTACTACCCGGATGTGGCAGCGACCCGGTTTTATGTCGGGGCGCTGGCGAAGCTGAGCGTGCTGCAATATTTCGTGGCGGAGGCGGCTGTGATCGGCGCCTGGGCGGGAGAAGAACCATACAGCCGCCGCACGGGCTTCATTAGCGATCTCGGCGCCCTGGCGTGCGGGGAATTCGACGGCAGGGATGTCTGCTCGCCGGCGCATCTGCTGATGAACGCGTCCTTTGTGGTTCAAGGCCTCGGCATGATGATCGGGGCGATCCTGCTCGGCTCGGCGCTCCTGTGCTGTGCCGCGCGGCCCGGCGTGCCCGTCAGGCGCGGCCGGGTGCCCGGCAGGGTGCCGGGCAGGGCGCCGGGCAGGGCGCGCTGGGCCGCGGGAGGGGTGGCAGCGGGCGCCGCCCGGCTGCTGACCGGCACCGCCGGTGCGGGAACGATCATCGTGGGGCTGGTGCCCGAAGACACGGGATCGGCCTGGCACGTGGCCGGCGCCCTGATGTACTTCGCAGCCGGGGCCCTGGCGCTCTTGGTCCTCGGCTGGCTTTGGCTGCGGCAGACGCCGCTCGGGTGGCTCATCCTGGCCTGCGGCGCCGTAGCCCTGGCGGCGCTCATTGCGGGCGGGCTGACGGGCATGCACGTGCCGGAACCCGGCACCCTGGAGCGGCTTATGGGTTACCCCATAACTGTTGGCATCGCCGCGGCCGGTCTCGTCACCGCCCAGCGGGTCCGGCAGGAGCGCACGTTACGGAGGGCGTCATAATCGGCCGGAATCGCCGGGGCGGACGAGGATCCCGGCACCTCGGGGTGTCTTTGTCTCACAAGCGTCTGAGCTTGCATTATCCTAAGGTCACTCACCGGAAAGTTCCGGGGCCTCGTGCGCGAGCAGTCTCTGGCGCACGCCGAAATGACGACTTTGTAGTCTATGGGGACAAATGTTCGATCAGCTAGTCTCGCCGCGCATTGCCGCAGCCATTGCATTCGTCGATCCACGACCGGAACAGCAGCCCCATGACCGCTGAAGCGCTCGCAGCACCCGATGAGAGGTTCCCCGACGAAGCTACGGCGACTCCGGGTCCTGCCCCCGAAACGGATCCTGTTTCGGCGGACGGCACTGCCTCCGCCGTGCGCACCGGCGCGGCGGCTCCGATCGGCCTCAGTGTGGTCGACCGTGGAATCATTAAAATTGTTCTCCCACCCAACGAGGAGATCGCGGGGGCCGAAGCGCGGGTAGCCGGAGGGGCTGTCCGCGCACTTGCCGACGGCCGGCGCGTGCCTGTGCTGATTGTCATCACCGGGGTGGTCGGCGTCAGCGTCGAGGCACGGCACGTGTACACCGGCTCGATTGCTGCTTCGGCGTTTGCAGTAGTGGGCGAGAGTCCTGTGGACCGGGTCATCGCCCACTATCTTCTCAGAGCCGGGAACGAGACGATCCCTGCACAGTTCTTCACGTCCGAGACCGAGGCCGTCGAATGGTTAGGGCAGTACACGAGTGAAGACTGATCCGCCGGACCCAAGGCTCCACGCCCTCGTGGAGGGAATCGTTCGGATTGCCGGAGGCGACCTGAGCACCAGGATCCCGCATTCCGGAGCCCGCGACGACGTCGCCGCCGTCATTGCCGGTATCAACTTGATGGCCGATGATCTGCAGACCATCTACCAGGAGCTGGAGGAGCGGGTCGAGAGCCGCACGGCCATGCTGCGGGCGGCGCAGGTGGAACTCGAACGCATGGCGCTCACCGACCCCCTGACCCAACTCGCCAATCGGACCGCACTGAACTCGGTCCTCAGCCATGCCCTGGCGGAGTCCTCGCGCGGTGAGATGCCGCCGGCTCTCCTGATTCTCGATCTCGATTCTTTCAAGGGCATTAACGACACCCTGGGACACAGCGCCGGCGACGATGTCCTGCGGGTGATCGCGCGCCGGCTCCAGGACGCCGTACGCGAAACGGATACCGTGGCGCGTCTGGGCGGCGACGAATTCGCCGTCATGTTGCCGAAGTCCAATCTGGTCCGGGCACGGAGGGTGGCGAACAGGATCCTCACGGCGCTTAGCGAGAGCCTCGACGTCGGGGACCTGAAAATCACGTGCGGAACGAGCATCGGCCTGCGGATCGCGGAACCCGGCCAGTCCGTTGACGACCTGGTCATGGAGGCCGACACGGCCATGTACGCGGCCAAGGCGCAGCAGCACAGCAGCATCAAAGTGTTCGAACCGGCCCTGTTGTACGCCCGCCGGCTGCAGAGCGTCATGATTACGGAAATGCGCGAAGCCATCCGGCAGGACCAGCTGACCCTGCACTACCAGCCGGTGGTGGACCTCGCCTCGGGCCGGATCGAGGGCGTCGAGGCGCTGGTCCGGTGGAACCACCCGGAGCGCGGCCTGCTCATGCCGGACCAGTTCATTCCCCTGGCCGAGGAAACCGGCATGATCGTGGACCTGGGCCACTGGGTGCTGCGCAATGCCGTGCGTCAATTACGCGACTGGCAGCAGGAACTGCAGGTGGACAGCACGTTCAATGTCCGCGTCAACATTTCCACCACCGAACTTCAAAATCTCGACCTGATCGAACATGTGCGCGACATTCTCAGGGAAACCGGCGTGGATGCATCAAACCTGATCGTCGAGCTGACGGAGTCCATGGCCGTCAACGGCGGGGACGTCGACCAGTATTCGCTCAACGGCCTGCGGCGCCTCGGCGTGCAGCTTGAAATCGATGACTTCGGGACCGGCTATTCCTCCATCAGCTACCTGCGCAAACTTCCCGTCAACGTGGTCAAGATCGACCGGAGCCTGATCAGCGGCCTGGGCGATGACGAGGAACAGCGGGACTTTGTGGCCGCGGTGCTGCACCTCATCCACGCCTGCGGCCTCAAAGCGTTGGCCGAGGGCATCGAGACGGTGGAGCAAGCCGACATGCTCCGGGAGATGGGCTGCGGCAGCGGTCAGGGCTATTATTTTGGCCGGCCCGCGCCGGCCGAGGAAGTTGTGGACCTGATCAGCCTGGGCAGGGCGCAGTAGGACGTACTCTTACGGCAGCGAACCACGGCGGTTGTGCCTTGATAGCTTGTTGCCGGGCAAAACAATAGCTCGTTGCCGGGCAAAACAAAGGGCGGGAGCCGGAAGTAGATCCGGTCCCCGCCCTTTGCGGTTCCTGACTCGTTTACTTCGTGGTGGAGTTCGGCCACCACTCCATAGCCGATACCGAGCCCTGACCCGAGTTGTCACCTGTTGCCGAGATGGCAGCAGAAGCGGAAAGGCCCGCTGCGGCAAGAGCACCGGCGACAAGGAGAGTTGCGAGAGTTTTCTTCATGAGGACTCCTGATACGTAAGAGACTGATGGGGCTCGTGTGATGCGAGTTCAGTATAGGGTCATTCGACAAGCCATGAAGTAACAATCTGTCGAGCGACCACAAATCCTGTGTTATCCACGCGCACGCCTGCGCCGCTCTTGCGGGAATCCTGCATGCGACTAACTTGCGCGCTTGGCCATTTCCACTGCCGGGGCAACGGATAATTGAGTTCATGCAACTAGATTCTCTTCCACCCGCATACTTCGTTGCCGAGCTTCAGGCCCGGCAGTACCGGGAAGAGCATGACTTCCGTGCTGCCTCCCGCAGTGCCGGGGAAGCCGCCGAGATTGCTCTAGCCGCTGAGGATTGCGCTGCGGAATGGGACATGAGGTTCTTCCAAGTAGAGAACTTATTGGATGCCGGGGAGTACGACGAGTCCGCCAGACTTGCTGCTGTTTTGGTCGCGGGTTCGTCAGCAGCCCTTTCAGCGCAGCTCCGGGCAAGAGCCCACATCCTTATGTCGCAGGCCAAGCACCGTGCCGGGTTTCTGGAAGAGGCCGCTGCATCGGCACGCACAGCCGCGGACCTCACTGCGGACGACGCAGACCTCGAAACAAACGTCAAAGCTCGGCATGCCTTGATTGCTGCGCAGGCAGACTCCGGCCTACTGGAGGAAGCCTGGGCTGAGAGTCTGGTCCTCGCCAGCATCATTTCTGACGATGTAGACGAACAATTGGCCGGCAAGGCGTACTGGGTCATCGGTAACGTTGCGTTTCTGTGCAACATGGTGGAAGAGGGTTTGCGGTATCACGAACTTGCCGCCGCGACATTCTCGCCGGCCCGGAACCTGGACGTCTGGGCAAAGTTCAACAAGGCGTCTGCCGCGATGCGACTGGCTGCAGACATCGCTGACGCAGATACGTTACGTTGCATCGAGCGCGCAGAACTGGCCACGGATGTTATAGGCGGAAGCCCGAATGACTTCAACCTACTGAAATTGAATCGTGCCCACTGGACGTACCTGGCCGGCGACGTCGAAGCCGCCATCAGTGTCCTGAACGATCTCTGCGGACTGGAAGAGGGACTCTCACCCCAGCGGACGGGTGAGGCCTGCCTGCTCCTCGGCAGGGCGTACATCGCAACGGGCGACAAGATTGCAGCGCGGCGGGCGCTCGCGGAGGCGGCCGCACATTTCGAAAGTGCCGGCGCTCCTCACCGGGCCCAGCAGACCCGTGACTTCGTCAAGGCCGAACTGGGCGGGCGCTCGTTCAAGTCGTGGCTGGTTCGTGTGATGGGTTCTGGCCGCAGCTGATCCCATTTTCCTGGGCATGTCCTCCGCTGCCGCCCAGGACTGGACATAACGGGCCCATGTCCAGTGGTCGGTGCCAGGGCTGGGCAAGTCCTGCCGCCGTGGCTGTGGACGTGAGTCACATGTCCATCGAGAACGCCTAGGGCTGGGCATGTCCCTTGGCCGGACCTGTGCCTTGATCGGCGGAGGCTGTCTTCCGGCCAAGGAGCACGGCAGCGCCGCCGGCCACGAGGCTCAGCGCCAGAAGTGCCCAGCCCGCCACCGTGAGCATGGACGCCAGTGCGACCTGACCGCCGTCGAGGCTGCCTGTGGACAGCATTCCGTCGATCACTGTGTTGCCCCACAGCCTGACCGCCGCGAAGAGCAGCGGCAGCGACCACAGCGCCCAGCGCAGGGATTTCCGTGCCACGTTGGTTCCGATCAGCAGCAGCCAAGTGAAGCCAAAGATCAGCGGGAAGAGCGTGCCGGCGGTCTTGTGGACGTAGCTCAGCTGGCCCCGGGCGTCGGCGTCCATGGCCGCGCGCAATTGCTCCACGAACCCCTGGTCAAAACCGCCGACCATCGAGTCGGGCATTGCCTGGCCGCCCGACAACTGAGTGAGCTGGTTGAGGGTGAGGAGGTGCAGGTACCAGAACAGGAACAGGCTGACGACGACGCCGGCGATCACAATCAGATTGCTGTTGCTCTGTGCCTTCTGCGGTGTCCGGTCGGTGGTCGGATTGATCACCGGCGGGAGATGGTGCTGGGGGACCGCCGCGTTAGCGCCGTGCTTCTTGATCCGCTGCGCGGGTGTCTTGGCCATGGCTCCATTATCGCCCGTCCGGCACGGCCGCCCGCCACAGCCGCCCGCACGGCCATTCGGAACAGCCGCCCGCGCCGGCTGTTCACTGCCAGTGGGCGCCGATAGTCTGGGACGCGTGACCGAACTAGGAAAACACCGGCTTGGCCGGCACAGCACGGCAGAACTCGACCCGTCACTGGACGACTACCAACTGGCTGAGGCCCTGGTCCGCGAGGCCGGGACGCTGGCGCTGTTGATGCGGCAGGCGGGGCTTGAGGGCAGGCAGAAGACGTCGGTCTCGGACGTGGTTACTGCCGCCGACCACGCCGCCGAGTCTTATGTGCTGGAACAGCTTCGACGCTGCCGGCCCGATGACTCCGTCCTGGGCGAAGAGGGCGCCTCCGTGGCAGGCAGCAGCGGCCGGACCTGGGTCATTGATCCCGTCGACGGGACTTTCAACTTCCTGCATGGATCCACGTACTGGTGCTCGGCCATTGCCTTGAAGGATTCCTCCGGTGCAGGACTCGGCGCCATCTTCCAGCCGGAGGAGGACAAACTTTGGCTGGGCGGGACGTCCCGGGCAGCAACGCTCAACGGCGAAAAACTGGTGACATTCCTCCCCGGCGCGTCGGGAGGCACGGGGCGGTCTGACACGCCGGTGTCTGAACTCGGCGCGGCAACGTACATCCACCCGACGTGGCTTGCCGATCCAATGTGTGCCATGCCCTGGCATGCTGCAGCGACGTCGGCGGCCGCGCTTCGCATGTTCGGGTCGGGCTCCTGCGACCTCGGCCGGGTGGCGGACGGGGAGCTCGGCTGCTGGTTCCAGCACAGCTGCCCTGAGTGGGACTGGCTGCCCGGGAAGGCAATCGTAGAGGCGGCCGGCGGCGCGACCGACGTCGTGCGCGTCAATGGACTCGACTGGTTCATTGCGGGAGGCGCGACGGCGGTGCGGCAATTGCGTGCCGCGCTCAGCTCGGGCGCCGTCAGCTAGGCTCCCCGCCGGCAGGACCTCGCTGGAGAGCATGCTCATTCCCAAGTGCAGTCTCCGTGGGACATGCTCATTCTTCGCTGCCGTGCCGGGGAGGGCATGCTCATTCCAAGGTGCCATCTCCGGGGGACATGCTCATTCTTCGCTGCCAGGGCTGGACATAAAGGGATTATGTCCACTGGGCGCGGGCAGGGGAGGGCATGTCCCGAGCGGCGGACGCCGCTGTCAGTGGCACCGCCTAGACTTGTTAACACCATGGATATGTTGTTTGACCCTTACGCCGACGGACCCTTCCAAGCTGCCTCCAGGACGGCGGCAGCCACAAAATCGTCCCTCGGAACAGGCTCGGCAGCGGTGGGTTCCGCTCCCGGCTGGGGCCCAAACAGCGCCGAGGGCGGCCACGAGGGGGACCGTCCGCCGCTTCCGAACGCCGCCGAACTCCTGGAGGGGCTGAACCCCGAGCAGGAAGAAGCGGTCAAGCACGCCGGCAGTGCCCTGCTGATTGTGGCCGGTGCGGGCTCGGGCAAGACCCGGGTGCTCAGTAACCGGATCGCCTACCTCATCGCCACGCGGCGGGCGCACCACGGCGAGATCCTGGCCATCACCTTCACCAACAAGGCCGCGGCCGAAATGCGGGAACGGATCGAGGCGCTGGTCGGCGGCCGGGCCAAGACCATGTGGATCTCCACCTTCCACTCCTCCTGCGTCCGGATCCTGCGCCGCGAGGCCAGGAATGTCGGGCTGAACTCCAACTTCTCGATCTACGACTCCGCGGACTCGCTGCGCCTGATCACGCTGGTCGCCAAGAACCTGGACCTTGACCCCAAGCGCTTCGCGCCCAAGGCCATCCAGCACAAGATTTCCGCGCTCAAAAACGAGCTGATCGACGCCGACAGCTACTCCTCCAGCGCCAACTACAACGATCCCTTCGAGCAGGCCGTCGCCGAGGTCTTCAAGGGTTACACCCAGCGGCTGCGCCAAGCCAACGCCATGGACTTCGATGACCTGATCGCCGAGACCGTCTACATGTTCCGGGCCTTCCCTGCGCTCGCCGACTCCTACCGGCGCCGCTTCCGCCATGTCCTCGTGGACGAATACCAGGACACCAACCACGCCCAGTACGCCCTGGTGCGCGAGATGGTCGGCGAGGGCCCTGACGCCGCCGAGCTCACCGTCGTCGGCGATTCAGACCAGTCCATCTACGCCTTCCGCGGCGCGGACATCCGCAACATCGTGGAGTTCGAGAAGGACTACCCGGACGCCCGCACCATCAAGCTCGAGCAGAACTACCGCTCCACCCAGACCATCCTCAGCGCCGCCAACTCGGTGATCTCCCGCAACCCTAACCGGCCGGAGAAACGGCTCTGGACGGCCGAGGGCGACGGCGAAAAGATCGTCGGCTACGTTGGCGAGAACGAACACGACGAGGCCCAGTTCATCGCGAAGGAAATCGACCGGCTCCAGGACGAGGGCAACCTGCGCCCCGGCGACGTCGCCATTTTCTACCGCACCAACGCCCAGTCCCGCTCGATCGAGGACGTCCTGGTCCGCGTCGGGCTGCCCTACAAGGTGGTCGGCGGCACCCGCTTCTACGAGCGCAAGGAGATCAAGGACGCGCTCGCCTACCTGCGCGTTCTGGTCAACCCGGACGACGACGTCAACCTCCGCCGCATCCTCAACGAACCCAAGCGCGGGATCGGCGACCGTGCCGAGGGCGCCGTCGCCTCCCTCGCGCAGCGTGACCGGACTTCCTTCATGGCCGCCGCCAGGCGAGCCGATGAAGCCCCGGGCATGGCGACCCGTTCGGTCAACGCCGTGCTGGGCTTCGTGAAACTCCTCGACGACCTCGCCGAGGTGGCCTCCGGCTCCGGCGCGGCCGAGGCGCTGGAAGCCGTGCTGGAACAGACCGGCTACCTCGCCGGGCTGCGTTCCAGCACCGACCCGCAGGACGAATCGCGGGTGGAGAACCTCGCCGAGCTGGTCGCCGTCGTCCGGGAATACGAACGCGACAACCCCGAAGGCTCGCTCGGAGCCTTCCTGGAGCAGGTCTCCCTCGTGGCCGACGCCGACCAGATTCCGGATGCCCCCGGCGCCGATATCGACGCCGCCGTCGCCGAAGCCAAGCGGCTCGGCGTCGTGACCCTGATGACCCTGCACACTGCAAAGGGCCTGGAATTCCCGGTCGTGTTCCTGACCGGCATGGAGCACGGACTGTTCCCGCACCAGCGCTCCGCCACGGATCCCAAGGAACTGGCCGAGGAACGCCGGCTGGCCTACGTGGGCCTGACCCGGGCCCGGAAGCGGCTGTACCTGACCCGCTCCGAGGTCCGCAGCATGTGGGGCCAGAGCCAGTACAACCCCGCGAGCCAGTTCATCGAGGAGATCCCCGCCGAGCTCGTCGAATGGAAGCGGGAAGGCGCCAGCCGCCAAAGCGGCGGTTGGGGGAGCGGCGCCGCGATCGGTTCCAGCCGGTACGGCGGATCGTTCTGGGGCGCCGGGACCGCCCGCGGCGCCGGTGCCAGCCCGTCCGCCGGCTTCAACGCCGATGTACCAGCCGCGGTGGCCAAGAACAGGGTCCAGCCGCAGAAGGAAGTCGTCGCCGTCAGTGTGGGGGACAAGGTCAACCACACCAGCTTCGGCAACGGCACCGTCCTTGCGGTGGAAGGCGCCGGGGACAAGACGGTCGCCAAGGTGAAGTTCGACATCGGCGAGAAGCGGCTGCTGCTGCGCTACGCGCCGCTTACCAAGCTGGACGCATAGCTGAACGCCAAGCTGGACGCCTAGCTGGACGCAGAGCTGAACTCATAGCGGGAGCCGAGAGGTTGGTCCGCGCCGGCACCGGAGACTGATCCGCCGTGCCGCACGCTGCCGGCAGAGCGGCCTGTTCCCGCGCACGTTACGAACGTGCATTTGCCGCGGCCGCCCAGGCCCTCGGCACGCCGTCGGACACCCCAAAAACCCCGTAATCTAGCGGTTTTTCTACGCTTCATAGAATAGTGTCCTTACTCACATAACGGGTACTCTGGAACGGGCTGGTCCGATCGAAGGACTAGAGTTCCCAGAGGAGCATTGCGCCGTGTGGCTCGTTTCCAAGCTTGTCGCAGGGCGCGTTTATTCCGCAGCCCGGTAACCGCGAGTACGTGGGGTCCGGCTGTACAGAAACTACTTCGACGTAGAAGGACACTAAACCGTGGACCTGTTTGAATATCAGGCGCGCGATATGTTCGAGGCGCACGGTGTACCCGTGCTTGCTGGCATCGTGGCGCACACCCCTGAAGAAGCAAAGGCAGCTGCCGAGAAAATCGGCGGCGTAACTGTCGTAAAGGCGCAGGTCAAGGCCGGAGGCCGCGGCAAGGCTGGCGGCGTCAAGGTCGCGAAGACCGCTGACGAGGCGCTTGAACACTCCACCAACATCCTCGGGATGGACATCAAGGGCCACACCGTCCACCGCGTGATGATTGCCCAGGGTGCAGACATCGCCGAGGAATACTACTTCTCCGTCCTTCTGGATCGGGCCAACCGCAACTACCTGGCCATGTGCTCGGTAGAAGGCGGCATGGAAATCGAGCAGCTCGCCGTTGAGCGCCCCGAGGCCCTGGCCAAGATCTCGATCGACCCGGCCGTAGGCATCGACCAGGCCAAGGCCGACGAAATCGTCGCCGCAGCAGGCTTCGCCGAGGAACTGCGTGGCAAGGTCGCCAGCGTAATCCTGAAGCTCTGGGACGTTTTCAAGAAGGAAGACGCCACCCTCGTGGAGGTCAACCCGCTGGTCCTGACCGGCGCCGGTGACATCGTTGCCCTCGACGGCAAGGTCTCCCTCGACGAGAACGCCGACTTCCGCCACCCCAAGCACGCTCACCTTGAAGACAAGGACGCTGCTGACCCCCTCGAGGCCAAGGCCAAGGCGCAGGACCTCAACTACGTCAAGCTGGACGGCGAAGTCGGCATCATCGGTAACGGTGCCGGTCTGGTCATGTCCACCCTCGACGTCGTTGCTTACGCCGGCGAGAACCACGGCAACGTCAAGCCCGCCAACTTCCTGGACATCGGCGGTGGAGCGTCCGCCGAGGTTATGGCAGCAGGCCTCGACGTCATCCTGGGCGACCCGCAGGTCAAGTCCGTCTTCGTCAACGTCTTCGGCGGCATCACCGCCTGTGACGCCGTCGCCAAGGGCATCGTCGGTGCACTGGCCGAGCTGGGCCACTCCGCGAACAAGCCGCTGGTAGTCCGCCTCGACGGCAACAACGTTGAGGAAGGCCGCCGCATCCTGGCCGAGGCCAACCATCCGCTGGTTACTCTGGCCGCCACCATGGACGAGGGCGCCGACAAGGCTGCCGAGCTCGCCAACGCAGCGAAGTAGAGGGACTCGACTATGTCTATTTATCTGAACAAGGACTCCAAGGTCATCGTCCAGGGCATCACCGGCGGCGAAGGCACCAAGCACACCGCCCTGATGCTCAAGGCCGGCACCAACGTTGTTGGCGGCGTCAACGCCCGCAAGGCCGGCACCACGGTCCTGCACGGCGACAACGAGATCACCGTTTTCGGCACCGTCAAGGAAGCCATGGCCGAGACCGGCGCTGACGTTTCCATCGTCTTCGTGCCGCCGGCCTTCACCAAGGACGCCGTCGTTGAAGCCATCGAGGCCGGCATCGGCCTCGTGGTGGTCATCACCGAAGGCGTGCCGGTCCAGGACTCCGCTGAGTTCTGGGCACTGGCCCAGTCCAAGGTTGACGCCAACGGCAAGCAGGTCACCCGCATCATCGGACCGAACTGCCCCGGCATCATCACCCCGGGTGAGGCCCTCGTCGGCATCACCCCGGCAAACATCACGGGCAAGGGCCCCATCGGCCTCGTCTCCAAGTCGGGCACCCTGACTTACCAGATGATGTACGAACTGCGCGACCTCGGCTTCTCCACCGCCATCGGCATCGGCGGCGACCCGGTCATCGGCACCACCCACATCGATGCCCTCGAGGCGTTCGAAGCCGACCCGGAGACCAAGGCGATCGTCATGATCGGCGAAATCGGTGGCGACGCCGAAGAGCGTGCCGCCGACTACATCAAGGCACACGTCACGAAGCCGGTTGTTGGCTACGTGGCCGGCTTCACCGCTCCGGAAGGCAAGACCATGGGCCACGCAGGCGCCATCGTCTCGGGTTCCGCGGGCACCGCCCAGGCCAAGAAGGAAGCCCTCGAGGCTGCCGGCGTCAAGGTCGGCAAGACGCCGTCCGAGACCGCCAAGCTCCTGCGCGAGGTCTTCGCGACCCTCTAGGTCCGCAGCACCACAGCACTACAGCAACGCGGGGTCACTTACGGTCCGTTCCACTCGGTGGGATGGGCCCGGAGTGACCCCGCGTTGTTTCTTTAAAGTACGACGGCGGCAGGCCACCTTCGCGGCGAGGGCGGCAGCCGCCGTCGTACTTTTTGGGTCGTTGAGTCCGGATCCCCTGCGGCCCTAGACCTTTGCCCCGGTGAGGAGTTCTTCGAGCCGTTCGTAGCTTTCGGACATGCCGCCCTCCATTCCGGACTGCGCCATACCGTCCCGCGCCTCCATGCTGGGGTAGACCGCGCGGGCGCTGAGCCGCGAACGGCCGGCGCCGAGGTCCTCGAAGGTCAGGAACTCAATGCTCACAACATCCGGGTAGCCGTCGAACTCGAAGGTCTGGATGGCGAAGTCGTTCTCGCGGACGGTGTGGAAGACGCCGCTGAAAACATACGCGCTGCCGTCCGGCCCGGTGTGGGTGTAGCGGTAGCCGCCGCCGGTCCTGAAGTCGTAGTGGCTAACGCTCATGGTCATCTGCCGCGGCCCGAGCCACTGGGCGACAAGCTCCGGGTCCTTGTGTGCCCGGAAGACCTCGGACACGGGAAAATCGAATTCGCGCTCGAAATCGATGAACGGCAGCCCCTCGGGGACAGTCAGTTTCAATGCGTTGCTCATGATGCATCCTTTGCCTGTGTGCCGCCACGGGCGGCGCGGTTTTCAAGCACGGCGTCAAGGCTGCGGAATTGCCCCTCGCGGACCAGCCGGTATTGGTCGATCCAGGCGGTGAGCGCTTCCAGCCGTGCGGGGTTCAGGTGCACGGGCCGGCGCTGGGCGTCACGGGTGCGCGTGACAAGCTGCGCCTGCTCGAGGACCTGGATGTGTTTCGAGACCGCCTGCTTGGTGATCGCGAAGGGCTCCGCCAGTTCATTGACGGTGGCCGGACCCCGGCTGAGCCGGGCAATGATACGGCGGCGGATCGGATCGGCGAGGGCCAGGAAGGCCGCGTCGAGCTCGCCGTCGTCGCGTGCTTCCACTCGGTTCCCACCTCCTCGTCCCAAGGTCTCCGCCAAAGGAACTCTGCCCAACCAAGAGGGTAATCAATTACTTCATTGATCAACCTCTAGGTTGTTAACGCTACGCCGGAGGCGCAGTCCGCACAAGACCCCAGCCGCCTGGAAATCCTTGCGTCGTTTCGTCCATATTTGTTAGTATGTCAGGACAAACTAACGAAGGAGATGCGAGTGCCTCTCGTGCGAATCGACGTCAACCAGGGCCGCACTGCGGAGCAGCTCCGCGGGCTCAGCCAGGGAATCCATGCTGCGATCGTGGCCGAATTTGGCATTCCGGAGCGGGACTACTTCCACGTGCTGACGGAACATCCCGCGGGGCAGATTGTCGCCCAAGATGCCGGTCTCGGCTTCGAGCGGACGCCGGATGTGGTGATGATCCAGATCTTCACCCAGGCCGGGCGCAGTCAGCCAATCAAGCAGTCCCTGTTTGCGGCCATTGCGGACAGCCTGGCCGCTGCGGGGGTGGCCGGCGAGGACGTGTTCATCGGATACGTCGAGAACACCGCGGGGGACTGGTCGTTCGGTTTCGGTCGGGCCCAGTACGTCACTGGAGAGCTTGGGGTCCCTGCCAGGTAACTTCCGCGGCGATTCCGGCACTTTCTGGCGCCGCCACGACACCCGCGCGACGGGGCAATTCTTACCCCCCGTGTCATGTTGTAAATATGTCAGTACAAACCTTTGACAGTACATAGATTCTGAGGCAAAGTAGTGGTTGTGGCCCGGCTCACGCCGGCGCCTAAGCACCGAATAAGCACCGAAGCTCAGGCTGCGCCAAGGTACCGAGTTCACACCAGAAAGGTCCACGATCACCGTGACCCACGAACTGCTCACGATCGGGCGAATAAGTGTTGATATCTACCCGAACGACATCGGGGTGGATCTGGAGGATGTCACGTCCTTCGGAAAGTACCTTGGCGGATCCCCGTCCAACGTAGCGGTCGCCGCTGCCCGCCACGGCCGGCGCGCTGCCGTCATCACCCGAACCGGTGACGACGCCTTCGGCAAATACCTGCATCGCGAACTGCACAAGTTCAACGTGGACGACTCCTTCGTCACGGCGGTCAAGGAATGGCCCACCGCGGTTACGTTCTGCGCCATCAAGCCTCCGGAAGACTTCCCGCTCTACTTCTATGGACGCTTCCCCACAGCACCGGATCTGCAGATCCAGGCCGAGGAGCTGGACCTGGACGCCATCCGGGACGCCGGAATCTTCTGGTCCACCGTCACCGGCCTCTGCCAGGAGCCCAGCCGGACCGCCCACCTCACAGCCCACGAGGCGCGGCCCCGCAGCGGGCTCAAGCCCGGCCAGTTCACCATCCTGGACCTCGATTACCGGCCGATGTTCTGGGCCTCCGAGGAAGAAGCCCGCGAGCAGGTCGCCAGGATCCTGCCGCACGTCACCGTCGCGATCGGCAACGACAAGGAATGCGCCGTCGCCGTCGGCGAGGGCACCCCGGATGAACAGGCGGACCGGCTGCTCGCGGCCGGCGTCGAAATCGCCGTCGTGAAGCTGGGCCCGGAAGGGGTCATGGCCAAGACCCGCACCGAGCGCGTGGTCTCCGCCCCGGTGCCGGTGGAAACCGTCAACGGACTCGGAGCCGGCGACTCCTTCGGCGGGGCCTTCTGCCACGGGCTGCTCTCCGGCTGGCCGCTGGCCCAGGTCCTCGACTTCGCCAACGCCGCCGGCGCCCTGGTCGCCTCCCGTCTGTCCTGCGCCGACGCGATGCCGACGCCCGGAGAAGTCACCGGCCTGCTCGCCGAACGCGGCCGCCTGGTACCGGGTACCTATGCCACCGAAGGAGCAGCCCTGTGAGCGTCAACCCAGCCGCCGCCACGCTTGCGGTGGGCGATGATCCCCGTCGTTATGAGCACCTGAGCATCATCCGGCTCGAAGATCCGGAAGCGATTGCCCGCGCCGCCAAGGCACGCCGCCGCCACCCCGGCGTCCGGGCCCGCAGGCAGAACTTCATCGTCGCCGCCGACCACCCCGCCCGCGGGTCGCTGGCGGTCGGCAATGACCCCGTGGCCATGGCAGACCGCCGGCAGCTCCTGGACCGCCTGCGGATTGCCCTGGCCAACCCGGACGTGGATGGCGTTCTGGCCTCGCCGGACATCATGGACGATCTGCTTCTGCTCGGCGCGCTCGAGGGTAAGCTGCTCTTCGGCTCGATGAACCGCGGGGGGCTCTCCGGGCTGGTGAACGAATTCGATGACCGTTTTACCGGGCACACCGCGGCCGCGCTCGAGGCCCTGGGCGCCGACGGCGGCAAGATGCTCACCCGCATCTGCCTCGGCGACCCAGACACGGTGGCCACCCTGGAAGCGACCGCGAGGGCCATCGACTCCCTCTCCGAACGCAGGCTGATCGCCATGGTGGAACCGTTCCTCTCCGTCCGCGAGAACGGAAGGGTCCGCAACGACCTCTCCACCAACGCCGTCATCAAGTCAGTCGCCATCGCCGAAGGCCTCGGCGCAAGCAGCGCCTACACCTGGATGAAGCTTCCCGTGGTGGCCGAGATGGAACGCGTCATGGCGTCCACCACCATGCCCACCGTGCTCCTGGGCGGAGACCCGGAGGGCAGCCAGGACGACGTGTTCGCCAGCTGGCAGGCCGCCCTCGCCTTGCCCGGCGTCCAGGGCCTGACCGTGGGCCGGACCCTGCTCTACCCGCAGGACGGTGACGTCGCCGGCGCCGTGGCAACCGCTGCCTCGCTGCTGCACCACACCGAACCAAGCCACACCGAATCCACGCGCACCGAATCGGGCCACACCGAATCCACCCGCACCGAAGAAGCATCGGAGTAACTTCCCATGGGAATCAGCACTGCACCAGGAACACGCAGAATGACAGTCGCCCAGGCCGTCGTCGAATACCTGTCCAAGCAGTACACCGTCGATTCGGTCGGCGGCCAGGACTTCCGGGAACGCTTGATTCCCGGTACGTTCGGCATCTTTGGCCACGGCAACGTTGCCGGCGTCGGCCAGGCCCTCAAGCAGTACCAGCAGCTCGATCCGACGATCATGCCGTACTACCAAGGCCGCAACGAGCAGGCCCAGTCCCACCAGGCCGTCGGCTTCGCCCGCCACACCCGGCGCCGCCAGACCTTCGCGATCAGCACCTCGATCGGCCCGGGTTCCTCAAACCTGCTCACCGGGGCGGCCCTGGCCACCACCAACCGGCTGCCGGTCCTGCTGCTGCCGAGTGATACGTTCGCCACCCGCGCCGCCGACCCCGTGCTGCAGCAGCTCGAACAGCCCTACGCCTACGACATCACCGTCAATGACGCCTTCCGGCCGCTGTCCAAGTTCTTCGACCGCGTCTCCCGGCCCGAGCAACTGTTCTCCGCGTTCCACCACGGCCTCCGCGTCCTCACCGACCCCGCCGAGACCGGCGCGGTCACGATCTCGCTGCCCCAGGACGTCCAGGCCGAGGCGTTCGACGTGCCCGAGGAGTTCCTTGCCGAGCGGGAATGGCGGATCCGCCGCCCGGACGCCGACGACGAGGACATTCGCCGCGCCGCCGAGGCGATCCGCGCCGCCAAGCGCCCGCTGATCATCGCCGGCGGCGGCGTGCTGTACGCCTACGCCAACGAGGAACTCGCGAAGTTGGCCGAATTGACCGGCATCCCGGTGGGCAACACCCAGGCCGGCGTCGGCGTTCTGCCCTGGGACCACAAGTTCTCCCTCGGCGCGATCGGGTCCACCGGCACGACGGCGGCGAACGCCTTCGCCGCCGAATCGGACCTCATCATCGGCATCGGCACCCGCTACGAAGACTTCACCACTGCGTCCCGGACGGCGTTCCAGAACCCGGACGTGAAGTTCATCAACATCAACGTCGCCCCGATCGACGCCTACAAGCACGGCACCTCGCTTCCGATCGTGGCGGACGCCCGCAAGGCCCTCGTGAAGCTGAATCGGGCCCTCGGCGGCTACCGCATCGGCGCGGACCTCGAGCAGCAGATCGCGAACGAGAAAAAGCGCTGGGACGCCACGGTGGACGAGGCGTTCGATACCCGCTTCACCCCACTGCCGGCGCAGAACGAGATCATCGGCGCCACGAACCGCGCCATGGACGCCCAGGACGTCGTGATCTGCGCCGCCGGCTCGCTCCCCGGTGACCTGCACAAGATGTGGCGCGTCCGGGACCCGTTCGGCTACCACGTCGAATACGCCTACTCCTGCATGGGCTACGAGATCCCGGGCGGCCTCGGCGTCAAGCGCGCGGCCCTCGCCGAAGCCGCGAAGGGCGGCGCGCAGCGCGACGTCGTCGTCATGGTGGGGGACGGCTCCTACCTGATGATGCACACCGAACTCGTCACCGCCGTCGCCGAGCGGATCAAGCTGATTGTGGTCCTGATCCAGAACCACGGCTACGCCTCGATCGGCTCGCTCTCCGAGTCCCTCGGCTCCCAGCGTTTCGGCACCCAGTACCGGGCCCTGGACGAGGAGCACCACAGCTTCGACGACGGCGACCGGCTCCCGGTGGACCTGGCCCTGAACGCCGAAAGCCTCGGCGTGAAGGTGATCCGGATCGAACCGGGGGAGAAGGTCATCGCGGAGCTCGAGCAGGCCATCCGCGACGCCAAGGCAGCGCCCGAACGCGGCGGCCCGATCGTCATCCACGTCGAATCCGATCCGCTGCTGGATGCTCCCAGCTCCGAGTCGTGGTGGGACGTTCCGGTCTCCCAGGTCTCTGAGCTCGACTCGACGAAACAGGCCTTCCAGACCTACACCGACCACAAGGGCCGCCAGCGCAAGCTGCTCGGCTGATCCCCCTTCGAACTTCAACCACTCAAGGACGAGTCTCATGACTACCACCACGCATCAGAGCACCAAAACCATCCGCCACTTCATCAACGGCGCTGAAACCGCAGGCGTGGGCACGCGCACCCAGCCGGTCTACAACCCCGCCACCGGCGCCGTCTCCGCAGAGCTGCGCCTGGCCAACCGGGCCGACCTGGACAACACTGTCGCGGCCGCACGTGCCGCCGCCGATTCCTGGGGCGACATCTCCCTGGCCAAGCGCACCGCCGTGCTGTTCAAGTTCCGCGAGCTCGTCGCCGCCCACGTGGACGAGCTCGCTCAGCTGGTCACGGCCGAGCACGGCAAGGTCCTCTCCGACGCGAAGGGCGAGGTCGGCCGCGGCCTGGAGGTCATCGAGTTCGCCTGCGGCATCCCACAGCTGCTCAAGGGCGACTACTCGGACCAGGTCTCCACGGGCATCGACGTCTTCTCCTTCCGCGAGCCCCTCGGCGTCGTCGCCGGCATCACCCCGTTCAACTTCCCCGTCATGGTGCCGCTGTGGATGGCCCCCATGGCGATCGCCACCGGCAACGCCTTCATCCTCAAGCCCTCCGAACGCGACCCCTCCGCCTCCATGCTGCTCGCCAAGCTGTGGAAGGACGCGGGCCTGCCCGACGGGGTCTTCCAGGTCCTGCATGGTGACAAGGAGACCGTCGACGGCCTCCTGACCCACCCGGACGTGGACGGCATCTCCTTCGTCGGCTCCACCCCGATCGCCCGGCACGTCCACGAGACCGCCACCGCCCACGGCAAGCGCGTCCAGGCCCTGGGCGGCGCGAAGAACCACGCGATCATCCTGCCCGACGCTGACCTCGACAACGCCGCCGACCACTTGGCCGCCGCCGCCTTCGGCTCCGCCGGCGAGCGCTGCATGGCCATCTCTGTCGCCGTCGCCGTCGGTGAGGCAGCGGACCTGCTGGTCAAGAAGGTCGAAGAGCGCGCCCTGGCCGTCAAGGTCAACAACGGCACCGCCCCCGGCGCCGACATGGGACCTGTCATCACCCCGGCATCCAAGGAACGCATAGTCCGGATCGTCACCGAGGCCGAAACTGCTGGCGCCGCCTTGGTGGTGGACGGCCGTGACCTCGTGGTCCCCGGCCACGAGGACGGCTTCTGGGTCGGCCCCACCGTCCTGGACCACGTCAAGTCCGAGATGACCGCCTACACCGAGGAAATCTTCGGGCCCGTCCTCGTCGTGGTCCGCGTGGAGGACCTCGACGCTGGCATCGCCCTGATCAATTCCAACCCCTACGGCAACGGCACCGCCATCTTCACCTCCTCCGGCGCCGCGGCCCGGAAGTTCCAGCGCTCCGTTACGGTGGGCATGATCGGCATCAACGTCCCGCTGCCCGTGCCCGTGGCTTACCACTCCTTCGGCGGCTGGAAGGCCTCACTGTTCGGCGACAAGCACATCTACGGCCCGGAAGGCGTCTCCTTCTACACCCGCGGCAAGGTAGTCACCTCCCGGTGGCCCGAACCGACCCACGCCTCCGGCGCCTCCTACAACTTCCCCTCCAACTGACTACCCAACTAGCGCCTCGACTAACCACGATCGATTGCTCCGCAACCGCCGTTTTGAGGGTCCAAAACGGCACCTGCGGAGCAACCGATGAGAAGGAATCGAAATGACTGAGAACAAGCTGATCATTGGCACCGCGCCGGACTCCTGGGGGGTCTGGTTTCCGGATGACCCCAAGCAGACCCCGTGGGAACGCTTCCTCGACGAGGTCGCCGAATCCGGCTACAAGTGGATCGAACTGGGCCCCTACGGCTACCTCCCCACCGATCCGGCACGCCTGGCCGAAGAGCTCAAACAGCGGGACCTCAAGATCTCGGCCGGCACCGTGTTCACCGCTTTCCACCGTGGTTTGGACCAGTGGGACACCGCGTGGGAACCGGCCCGTAAGGTCGCCGAGCTCACGGCCGCGATGGGCGGGGAACACATGGTGGTCATCCCGGCGATGTGGCGCGACGACGTCACCGGGGAAGCCGTGGAGAGCGGCGAGCTCAGCGAAAAGGCCTGGGACGACCTCTTCGCCGGCCACAACCGCCTGGGCAAGACGCTGCTGGAGGACTTCGGCCTGAAGCAGCAGTTCCACTCGCACGCAGATTCCCATGTCGGCGCGCAGGAGGACATCGAAACCCTGCTCGCCGCCACGGACGCCAAGTACGTCAACCTCTGCCTGGACACCGGCCATGCCGAATACTGCGGGGCCTCCAGCCTTGAGCTGATCAAGAACTACCCGGACCGCATCGGCTACCTGCACCTGAAGCAGATCAATCCGGACATCCTCAAAAAGGTCAACGCGGAAAACATGACCTGGGCCGCCGCCAACCTGGCCGGCGTCATGACCGAACCGCCCAACGGCCTGCCGGACCTGCGCGCCGTCATCGAAGCCGTGGAGGCGCTGAACCGGCCGATCTTTGGCATTGTCGAACAGGACATGTACCCCGTGGCCTTCGACGTCCCGATGCCGATCGCCAAGCGCACCCGCAACTACCTGCTCTCCTGCGGCTCCCGCACCGCCGTCAACTAGAACTCGAAGGAACCCACCATGACAAAGATCCTCCGCGTGGCAGTCATCGGCGCCGGCCGTATGGGCGCAGACCACATCCAGCGGCTCAACTCCCGCATCCACGGCGCGGAAGTCGCCGCCGTCGTCGACGTCGACCTGGCCCGGGCGCAGGCCGCCGTCGAGGGCATCCCGGGCGCCGTCGCCCTGGCTGACGCCGAGGAAGCCCTCAACAACGGCGACGTCAACGCCGTGCTGATCGCCACCCCCGGTTTCCTGCACGAGGACATCCTGCTCAAGGCGCTCGCCAGGGACATCCCGATCCTCTGCGAGAAGCCCCTTACCCCGGATGCCCGGTCCTCCTGGAAGATTGTCGATGCCGAGCAGAAGCTGGGCCGCAAACGCATCCAGGTCGGCTTCATGCGCCGCTTCGACGCCGAATACGCCGCCCTCGGCAAGATCATCCGCGACTCCGAACTCGGCGAGTTGCTCATGCTGCACCACCAGCACCGGAACCCCACCACCCCGCCGGGCTTCACCAACGAGATGCTGATCAACGACTCCGTGGTGCACGAATTCGACGCCATCCGCTACTTCACCGGCGAGGAAATCACTAGCGTGCAGGTCCGCCTCGGCAAGGCCACACGGAATGCGCCAGCCGGGCAGCACGACCCGCAGCACGTGCTGATCGAGACCGAGTCCGGCGTCCTGGCCGACGTCGAGATCTACGTCAATGCGAAGTTCGGCTACGAGGTGGCCACCCAGGCCTCCTTCGAGGACGGCATCGTCAGCATCGGCGGGGACAAAGGCCCGTACACCCGCAGCAACGGCCGCTGGGGCGGCGAGGTCACCCCCGGCTTCGAGGAGCGCTTCGGGGCAGCGTACGACGTCGAAATCCAGTCGTGGGTGGACGCCGCCCTGCGCGATGAGATCGGCGGCCCAACCGCCTGGGACGGCTACGCCACGGCCGCCTGCTGCGAGGCCGGCGTCGAGGCGCAGAAGAACGGCGAAAAGGTCGCTGTAAAGCTTAACGCCAAGCCCGCCCTTTACCGCTAGGAACCCGGCCGGCCCGCACGACTGCTAAGAACACGGAGCCGGCCGGCCGCACGTTCGCCAGATCGACAATGGAGTGTTCAACGTGAAAATCGCCCTTGACCCCACGCCGTTCCACCACAGCCACGAACTCCTCGAGTTCCCGCGACTTGTTGCCGACCTCGGCTACAAGTACATGCAGATGACCCCGCACGCCGATTTCATCCCCTTCTTCAACCACCCGAAGGCCGACGACGAGCTTGTGGGCAAGCTGAACAAGGCCTGCAAGGACGCGGGAATTGAAATCGCGTCGGTGCTGCCCGTGCTGCGCTGGTCGGGACCGGACGAGGACGCACGCGAGGCCGCCGTCCGTTACTGGAAGCGCGCCATCCAGATCACTGTGGACCTGGGCGTTGGCACCATGAACACCGAGTTCAGCGGCCGGCCGGAGAAGGCCGAGGAATCCGAGCGGGCCTTCTACCGCTCCATGGAGGAGCTGCTCCCCATCATCGAGCGCGAGGGAATCGACCTGCTGATCGATCCGCACCCGGACGACTTCGTCGAGGAGGGACTGGCCGCGATCCGGGTGATCCGCGGGCTGAACTCGAAGAATGTGGGCCTGGTCTACGTGGCCTCGCACAGCTTCCACATGAAGGACGCACCGCTCGAGATCATGCGGGCCGCCGGCGACAAGCTGCGCCTGGTCCACGTCGCCGACACGATGGACCACCACGCCTCGCACGGGCTGCGCTACATCACCAACCCTCCCGGCAACCCCGTCCGGGTGCACCAGCACCTGAAAATCGGCGACGGCGACGTCAACTGGGACGAGTTCTTCGGCGGCCTGCAGGAAATCGGCTTCCTGGACCGCGACGACACGGTGATGGTGTCCAGCGTCTTCGCCGAGGACGACAACGCCGCGGAAGTCTCCCGGTACCAGCTGGAGACCATGAAGCAGCGCGTCCAGAAGGCGAGCCTATAAAGGTGACCGCCAAAACGGCATGCACAAAGCCCCGCCCGGGATTCGTCCCGCGGCGGGGCTTTCTGCGTTGCGGCAGTAGTGGCGGTGTCGCGCTAGGCGGTTGTAGCTAGACCCCGGCGTGCAGGCGGGGGAGGGCGTCGACCAGAGGTGCCAGTTCCGGCACCTCCTGGGCCTCGGCCAGCGCCCGCTCCAGCGTGGCGTCGTGGACCGGCCTGCTCTGCTCGAGCAGCGAGATGCCGCTGGGGGTGAGCTCGGTGTAGATCCCGCGGCGGTCATCCGCGCACAGGATCCGGGTCAGCAGGCCGCGGTCTTCGAGCCTGTTGACCAGGCGCGTGGTGGCGCTCGCGCTCAACGCGGTGGCGCGGGCCAGCTGCTGCATCCGCATGTGCCAGCCGTCCTGCCGGCTCAGGGCGTCCAGCACGGTGTACTCCACTACGGAGAGCTGCGCCTCGGCCTGCAGGGAACGCTCCAGCTCGGCCTCGATCAGCCCGTGCAGGGCCGCCAGGGTCCGCCAGCCTTGCGCCCGGACCTCGACGGCGTCGTCCTTGATGCCCATCTGGTGAATCCCTTCAGCTCGTGTGCCCGGCGGGGGTTCTGCCCGGCACATCAAATAATAGTTGCTTGCGCGGTGTATCTTCTTGCGCGGTGTAACTGCTTGTGCAAGAATAAATAACGCGTCTGCAACTACTAGCTTACGCGCCATACTCCATCCCGTACAGCTTTGTAAGGAGCACCTCCATGCCTGTTGGCCTGATAGCCCTCGCCCTCGGCGGGTTCGGCATCGGACTCACCGAGTTCGTCATCATGGGCCTGCTGCCGCAAGTGGCCGCAGACTTCCGCGTCACTGAGGCCACCGCCGGCTGGCTCATCTCCGGTTACGCGCTCGCCGTCGTGGTCGGGGCGCTTGGCCTCACTGCGGCCGTGACGCGATTCGACCGCAAACCCGTGCTGGCCGTGCTGATGGTGCTCTTCATCGCGGGCAATCTGGTCTCGGCGCTCGCGCCCGACTATTCGATGATGATGGCCGGCCGCATCATTGCCGCGCTGTCGCACGGGGCGTTCTTCGGCATCGGCGCGGTGGTGGCCGCCAGCATGGTGGCGCCCAATAAAAAGGCCGGCGCGATTGCGATCATGTTCACCGGCTTGACGGCGGCGAATGTGCTCGGTGTCCCGTTCGGCACCATGCTGGGACAGGCCGCGGGCTGGCGCTCCACGTTCTGGGCGATCACGATCATTGGCGTCCTCGCCCTCGTGGGCATCTTGACGCTCGTACCCAAGACAGGGTCCGGGGACGCCGGCACTGGCAGCCTGCGCGGCGAGCTCCGTGCCTTCCGGTCCGGCCAAGTCTGGCTCTCCATCCTGGTCACCATCCTCGGCTATGGCGGCATGTTCGGCGCCTTCACCTACATTGCGTTCACCCTCACCGAGGTCACCGGTTTCACTGCCACCACGGTCCCGTGGCTGCTGATCCTCTTCGGCGTCGGGCTCTTCATTGGCAACACCGTGGGCGGCAAGGCGGCCGACAAGAATGTGGACCGCACCCTGCTCGTAGTGCTCGCCATCCTGGTGGTGGTGCTCGTGGTGTTCGCCCTGACCGCCGGCAACCAGCCGGTGACTATCGCCTCCATGGTGTTGCTGGGCGGCTTCGGCTTCGCCACCGTTCCGGGGCTGCAGATGCGCGTCATGAAGTACGCCAGCAGCGCTCCCACCCTTGCCTCCGGCGCCAACATCGGCGCCTTCAACGTCGGCAATGCCCTGGGCGCCTGGATGGGCGGCGTCACCATCACCGCCGGCCTCGGCTACACGTCGCCGATCTGGGCCGGCGCCGGGATCACCCTGCTGGGCCTGGCGGTGATGGCGTTCGCGGCAGCCGCTGCCAAGAAGCACGACGCCGGTCGGCCGGCCGACGTCGACAGCGCCGAGACCGAGTTGCAGCCGGCATAGCGGCCTGGCTGTGGCCGGTCGCACTGCAGCCGGCCCAGCATCTGAACGGCCTAGCGGCCGAACGGCAGCCGCGGGTCCAGGTCCTGGCCCTCCCAGGTCTGGCGGATCCAGCCGTGGTGCGGGTCATCGCTGATGAGCCAGTCGCGGACCGGACCCGGTCCGGCCATGACGTTGAGGTAGTACAGGTCGTAGCCGGGGGCGGCCATGGCGGGACCGTGCCAGCCGTAGGGCACCAGGACCACGTCGCCGGTCCGGACCTCGGCCGCAATATCAATGGGCCGCTCGTCGGAGGCGTAGACGCGCTGGTAGCCGATGGCGTCGTCGGCGCCCGGGCGCTGCGGCGCACCGGGCGCCACACGCGTTTCGAAGTAGTAGATCTCCTCGAGGCTGGTCTCGCCGTCCTTTTCCTCATCATGCTTGTGCGGGGGATAGGAGGACCAGTTTCCGGCCGGCGTGAGGACCTCGCAGACGATGAAACGGTCCGCCTCCAGCGCGGCGGGGGTGCCGAAATTGTGGACCTGGCGGGAGCAGTTGCCGGCTCCGCGCAGTTCCACCGGCGTCTCGGCGGCGATGATGAGGCGGGTCGGGTAGGAGGCTTTGGCCGGGGCGGTGGCTACCGCCACCCGTCCGCCGTCGGGTGAGGTGATGACCACCGCCTTGCCGGCTCCCGTGTAGAGCACATCGCTGGGGCCGCTAAAGACGCTGTTCCGGCCGGTCAGGGGATAGTCCTGCCCGTCCACGGTCGCCACGAAGGAACCGTTGAGCGGGATCACGATGCGTTCTTCCGCCGCGGCGTCCAGTCCGACGGCGCCGCCGGCCGCCAGTGTGGCGACCTTCAGCCCGGTGTGTGCCCAGCCGTCCACCTCCAGTGCCGAATCTGACGTCCCGATGGAAATGTCCCACTTGCCTTCGGCGGCGGTGCCGAGCGGATAGACCCAGTTGGCCATGGAAGCTGCCCTTTCGTCGTCGCGCCGGAGGAACGCGCGTGTGTGTGCGGGGTTGGAGCCGGTGTCGTTCGCTGTTGGGCGCCTTTTGCGACGCCCTATCGCTGGGCGCCATATCTCTGGACTCATATCGCTGAGTCCTTATCTTTGGACCAGTGTCATTTCGAAGCTGTAGGAATCCGCCCGGTACACGTGGTGGCCGGTTTCCACCATGCGCCCGGTGTCGTCCACTGCGGTCCGCTCCATGGTGACCAGGGCGGACCCGGGCGTGGTCTCGAGCAGCGGCGCCTGGTAGTCGTTGGCGATCATGGCACCAATCCGTTGCGAGGCCAGACGGAAGTTCACGCCGCCGTTGCGCAGGATGGCGTAGAGGCCTTGCGAGCCCAGGCTTGCCTCGTCGATGGCGGTGATGTCGTCCCGGACCCAGTTCTCCATCAGGGCCAGCGGCTTGCCGCCCACTTTCCGGAGCCTGGTGAAGTGGTAGACCTTGGCACCGGCCGGAAGCTGCAGCGCCGTCCTGATCACGGCGTCCGCCTCAACGTGGGAGAAGCTGAGCACGTCGGTGGTGGGTTTGCTGCCGTTGTTGCTCAGGTCGTCGTAGAGGCTGGAAAGTTCCAGCGGGCGGCGGACCTGGCTGGAGACCACCTGGGTGCCGACGCCGCGCTTGCGGACCAGGAGGCCGGAGCGAACGAGCTCATCCATGGCCTTGCGCATCGTAGGCCGGGAAAGGTTGAGCTGGGCGGCCAGATCGATTTCATTTTCCAGCCGGCTGCCGGGCTCCAGCAGCCCCGTGTGTATCGCGGCCTCGATGCCCTGCACCACTTGGTGGTACAGCGGCACCGGGGAAGAGCGGTCGATCCGCAGATTTAGTTGATTCGCCACTGGGCTTGCTCCCTTGTGCTCCGCGGCGGCCGAAGCGCCGGCCTGTCCGCGCATGTCAGGTTATGTTCGCTTGATAGGACATACTACCTTTTTCTGATAGTAGCAGGGCTGTCACAGACAGCCAAGGGCCGCGCTGAGGAGCCGGGAGAGTAGGGGCTGAGCGGTCGGCGCCGGAGAGGTCAGGTCCGCAAAATTGGCGACTTCATCGCTTTGTGTTACGTCAAAACATCCTAATGTCAGGACAAACTATTGACAACTGTGATTGGAGTCACCATGATCTGTTGTAGATGGCTCACAGACTGACGCGATGAAGCGGTCGGCGTGGCCCGGAATCAAAGGAGATTGATCGTGACCAAGTTCTCGTGGCGGAAGGCGACCCTCGTGGCGGCCGTTGTACCCATGCTGGCCCTGAGCGCGTGTTCCAGCACCGGCGGCAAGCCCGCAGACTCAGGCAATGCGGCTGGCGGAGGCCAAGTCGCCTCGACGCCCCGGATTAAGATCGCCTTGATCACCCACGCTCCAGCCGGTGACACATTCTGGGACACCGTCCGCAAGGGTGCCGAGGAAGCGGCGGCGAAGGACAACGTGGAACTGCTGTACACCGGTGATCCGGAAGCCGGCCGGCAGGCCCAGCTGATCCAACAGGCCGTCGACCAGAAAGTGGACGGCATCGCCGTAACCCTGGCCACGCCGGACGCGCTGAAGGATTCGCTGAAGAAGGCCGCTGACGCGGGCATCCCGATCGTCAGCCTGAACGCCGGCGAAGGGGTCTCCGAGGCGCTCGGCGCCTTCACCCACTTTGGCTCCAACGAGCAGCTCGCCGGTCAAGCCGTGGGAGCCAAGCTGGCCGAGGGCGGGTACAAGCACCCGATCTGCGTGATCCAGGCGCAGGGGCACGTGGGACTCGAAGCCCGGTGTGCCGGCGTGAAGGCCAAGGTACCCGGGACAGAGATCCTGTACGTGAACGGTGCGGACATGACCTCGGTCGAGTCCACGGCGACCGCGAAACTGCAGGCCTCCAAAGATGCTGATGTCATCATCGGCCTGGGCGCCCCCATCACCCTGACCCTCCTGAAGTCCGTGGCAACCGCGGGAAGTTCGGCCAAGGTTGCCAGCTTCGACCTGAACAAGGAACTGGCCCAGAAGATCGACGACGGCAGTGTCCTGTTCACGGTGGACCAGCAGCCGTGGCTGCAGGGCTACAGCGCAGTCGATGCGCTGTGGCAGAACAAGCGCGGCGGATTCAAGATCGGCGGCGGCCAGCCCGTCCTGACGGGACCCGCGATCGTCGACAAATCAAATGCGGCCGATGTCCTGAAGTTCGCCGAGCAGGGTATCCGCTAACAGCCCGCTGGCCGGGCCGGTTCGCGCCGGCCCGGCAGCAAGGAGAATCATCATGACCATCACCCAGACAAAGACCACGTCGCCGGCGCCCGATGAGCGCGTCGCCAAGCGCAGTCCGTTCCAGAAACTTCTCGGACGTCCCGAGGTCGGTGCCCTGGTGGGCGCTATCGTCCTCTTCATCTTCTTCGCCTTGGTTTCCCCGACGTTTACCCAGCCCGGTGCCCTGGCGACCATTTTGTACGGCAGCTCCACGATCGGGATCATGGCGGTGGGGGTGTCCTTGCTGATGATCGGCGGGGAGTTCGACCTCTCCACCGGTGTCGCCGTGATCACCTCGGCGCTGACGGCGTCGCTGTTTAGCTGGTACTTCACCACGAACGTCTGGGTCGGCGTCGGTCTGGCGTTGGTGGTGTCCCTGTCCATCGGCTTCATCAACGGCTGGATCCTGATCAAGACCAAGCTGCCCAGCTTCATCGTCACCCTTGCCACGTTCCTGATGCTGACCGGCCTGAACCTGGGCCTGACCCGCCTTATCGGCGGCTCGGTGGCCTCACCTTCGATCTCCAACATGGAGGGCTTCGACTCGGCCCGGGCGATCTTCGCCTCCTCGGTGAACATCGGCGGCGTCGACATCAAAATCACGGTGTTCTACTGGTTCGCGCTCGTCGCGGTGGCCACCTGGGTGCTGATGCGGACCCGGGTGGGCAACTGGATCTTCGCCGTCGGCGGCGACGCGAACGCAGCCCGCGCCGTGGGCGTGCCAGTCAAGGCCACCAAGATCGGCCTGTTCATGGCCGTGGGGTTCTGCGCCTGGGTGCTGGGCATGCACAACCTCTTCGCCTTCGACACCGTGCAGTCCGGTGAGGGCGTGGGCAACGAATTCCTCTACATCATCGCCGCGGTGATCGGCGGCTGCCTCCTCACCGGCGGCTACGGCTCGGCGATCGGCGGCGCGATCGGCGCGTTCATCTTCGGCATGGCCAACAAGGGCATCGTCTACGCGCAGTGGAACCCCGACTGGTTCAAGTTCTTCCTGGGCCTGATGCTGCTGCTGGCCACCATCGTCAACCTCATCGTCAAGCGCCGCGCGGAACTGAAGTAAAGGGGCCTAGAGAACATGAATGCCAAAGAGATCGACCAGCAAACGCTGCTGCAGAACGAAAAAGATCCCCTCACGCACACCCCGGTGCACCTGCTCTCCCTCGACGGGGTCGGCAAGCACTACGGCAACATCATCGCCCTGTCCGATGTCACCATGGCGGTGGACAACGGCCGCGTCACCTGCGTGCTGGGCGATAACGGCGCGGGCAAGTCCACGCTGATCAAGATCATCGCCGGCCTGCACCAGCACGACGCCGGGGTGCTGAACATCATGGGCGAGGAACGGAAGTTCGATTCACCCCGTGACGCCCTGGACGTCGGCATCGCCACCGTCTACCAGGACCTCGCGGTGGTGCCCCTGATGCCGATCTGGCGGAACTTCTTCCTCGGCTCGGAGATGACGTCCGGTTTTGGCCCGTTCAAGAGCATGGACGTCGAGAAGATGAAGGACATCACGCTCAAGGAACTCGCCGAGATGGGCATCGACCTGCGCGATGTGGAGCAGCCCATCGGCCAGCTCTCCGGCGGTGAACGCCAGTGCGTCGCGATCGCCCGGGCCGTGTACTTCGGTGCGAAGGTCCTGATCCTGGACGAGCCCACCGCGGCCCTGGGCGTGAAGCAGTCCGGCGTGGTCCTGCGCTACATCCTCCAGGCCCGCGACCGCGGCCTCGGGGTCATCTTCATCACCCACAACCCGCACCACGCCTTCCCGGTCGGTGACCGCTTCCTGTTGCTCAAACGCGGCAAGTCGATCGGCTACTACGACAAGAAGGACATCACCCTGGACGAACTCACCGCCCAAATGGCCGGCGGCGCAGAACTCGCCGAGCTCGCCCACGAACTCGAACAACTCGGCGGCCACGGTGACGTGGTCAAGGAAGTCCAGGGCGAAGTCGCCGACGTGGCCCAGACCACCGGCAAGACCTACGAGTAACTGCCGTCCCAATTCTCGAAAGGACAAGCCTTTGGCTTACCTCAACCGCAACCCGTCCGACGTCGCCCTGCCCGTGCGGATCGGACTCATCGGCTCCGGCTGGATGGGCGCCTTCCACGCCGAGAGCATCGCCCGCCGGGTTCCCGGCGCCGTCCTTGCCGCCATCGCGGATCCCAACCTTGAATCCGCCGAGGCGCTGGCCGGCGCCTTGGGCACCACGAAGGTGACCGCCGACGCCGCCGACCTCCTCGCCGACCCGGAGATTGACGGCGTCGTCATCGCCAGCCCCGCGCGCTTCCACTCCGCCCTGATCGGCCAGGCCGCAGCCGCCGGAAAGCACGTCTTCTGCGAGAAGCCCGCCGGCCTGGGACTCGAGGAGCTCGACGCCGCCCTGGCCGCCGTCGAAGCCGCCGGGGTGCACTTCCAGATCGGCTTCAACCGCCGGTACGCTGCGGACTTCCAGGCGGCCAAGAAGGACCTCGCCGCCGGAATCGTGGGGGAGCCGCAACTGCTGCGCTCGCTGACCCGGGACCCGGGCACCGGAAGCATCGGCCACGCCGCAAGGATCCCGGCGTGGACCATCTTCCTCGAGACCCTGATCCACGACTTCGACACCCTGAACTGGTTCAACGAAGGCGCCGAACCCGTGGAGGTCTACGCCGTTGCCGACGCGCTCGTGGAACCGGGCCTGCGGGACCAAGGCTTCCTGGACACCGCCGTCGTGACCATCCGCTACAGCAACGGCGCGATCGCCGTCGCCGAGGCGAACTTCAGCGCACTGTACGGCTACGACATCCGCGGGGAGGTCTTCGGCTCCAAAGGCATGGTCCAGGCCGGCCGCGCCACGGAAACCGCCGCCCGCCGGTACACCGCCGAGGGGATGTCCGCCGACACCCCACGGCTGAACGTCGAGCTCTTCCGGCAGGCCTACACGGATGAGCTCGTGGACTTCGCCGACGCCGTGCGCGCCCAGCGCGACGGCCGGCGTGACGGGCGCAGTGACGATACAGCGCCGGCGCCGAAGCCCTTCAGCCTCACCCCGGGAGCCAACGACGCCCGGCGGGCGCTGGCCATGGCGCTGGCCTGCATCGAGTCGGTCAAGCAGGGCACCCCGGTGGCGGTCAAGGAGAGGGCGGTCCTGTGATGCGGCTCGCCGTCTGCGCTGAGATGGTCTTCACGGACCTGCCGTTTACGGAGCGCGTGCGCCGGCTCCACGAGGCCGGCTTCGACGTCGAGCTCTGGGACTCGCGGTCCAAAGACATCGGCGCGCTCAAGGCCACCGGTGCAGTGTTTTCATCCATGACCGGATACACCTCCGGCAGCCTCGTGGATCCGGACACGGCGGAAGACGTGGTGCGGACCGCGGAGTCCCTGATCCCTACCGCCCTGGAGCTTGGCGTCAGCCGGCTGGTGGTCCACCCGGCGGAACTCGTCGACGGCCACGCGGCCCGGCCGGTCTACCGGTCCAACGGCCAGATGTGGTCCACCGGCGCCCGGACCCTGGAACGGCTCGGGCAACTCGGTGAGAAGTACGGGGTGACGTTCTGCCTAGAGAACCTCAACACCGTCCTGGACCACCCCGGCATCCCGCTGGCCCGGGCAAAGGACACCCTGGCGCTCGTGCAGGCCGCCGGGCACCCGAACGCCAGGCTCATGCTGGATCTGTACCACGCCCAAATGGGGGAGGGGAACCTGATCGAGCTCGTCCGCAGTGCCCTGCCGTACATCGGCGAAATCCAGGTGGCGGACGTTCCTGGCCGCTGCGAACCCGGAACCGGGGAAATCAACTACGCGGCCGTCGCCAGGGTGCTCGCGGACGCAGGCTACGAAGGGACCGTGGGCATGGAAGCGTGGGCCAGTGGAGACAGTTATGCGGCCCTGGAGGCGTTCCGTTCGGCGTTCACCGTGGCCGCCAAGGCCGCCGCATGAAGGAAGTCGTTCTCGGACTCGTCGGGGTCGGACGGATCGGCGTTATGCACGCCAACAACATCGCCGCCCTCAACGAGGTCCTGAATCCGCAGGGCATCAGCGTCCGGCTCCGGCTCACGGACGTCGCCGAAGAGCATGCCCGGACGGTGGCCTCCGGTCTCGGCGCGGAATTCCTGCCGTCGGTGCAGGCGCTGCTTGGCTCCGGGCTGGACGGCCTCGTCATCGCCACCGGAACGGGAACCCACCCCGAGCTCATCAAGGCGGGTGTGGACGGCGGGATCCCGGTCTTTTGCGAGAAGCCCGTGGCCCTGAACGTGGCCGATGCCCTGCCTGTGCTCGACTACATCCGGGACCGGCAAGGCGTTGTGCAGATCGGGCATCAGCGCCGGTTCGACGCCGGCTACCTGGAAGCCCGCCGCGCTTACCAGGCCGGCGAGCTGGGCTGGATCCACTCCCTGCGCGCAGTCACCTGCGACATGACGCCGCCACCGGTCGAGTTCCTGGCCGGCTCAGGCGGGTTGTTCCGGGACTGCTCGGTCCACGATTTCGACATCCTGCGCTGGCTCACGGGCCGCGAAATCGTCGAGGTGTACGCCAAGGGCTCCAACAACGGGGATCCGGCCATTGGTGAGGCCGGCGATGTGGACACGGCCCTCGCGCTGGTGACGTTCGACGACGGCACCTTGGGAACGGTTTCCGCCACCCGCTACAACGGGGCGGGCCACGACGTCCGGCTGGAAATTCAGGGCTCCCGGAGTTCGCTGATGGTGGGTCTGGACGACAAGGCGGCGCTGGCCTCCGCCGAAGCCGGAGTCCCGTTCCCCGCGGGCACCCCGCACGTGACGTTTGCCGAGCGGTTCGAGAAGGCGTACCGGTCCGAGATGGCCGCCTTCGTCGAACTGATCCTTGGCCGCCGGGAGAACCCCTGCACCCCGGAAGACGCCGTGGCGGCCTCCCGGGTGGCCGATGCCGCCCAGGAATCGCTGGCCACCGGCGTGCCGGTCCGCGTGGCCCTGAGCGTCGCCAGGTGAGCGTCGCCGGCTGACCGCGGTCATCTGCTCTCAGGGGCGGGTACGGCACACCTCGACGAAGGCCCGGAACGGCGCGAGCCGCTCCCCGGCCGGGAGTTCCAGGGCCTCGGGGTGCCACTGGACCGAGGCCACCCAGCGCTCCGGATCCTCCAGCGCCTCGACAGCCCCGTCCTCCGCCACGGCCGTCACCCGCAACCCTCCGGCCACCCGGGCCACGGCCTGATGGTGGCCGGAGGCGATCTTCACGCTCACGGCACCGGATTCGCGCCCGTACAGGGCGGCCACCTTGGAGCCGGCCTCGACGCCTACCTCGTGCCAGGCCCACGGGCCGGCCCCGTGCACCGGCGCGGGCTCGTGGTGCGCCACCGTCCCCGGCGCCATGTCCTGGATCAGGGTCCCCCCGTAGAGCACGTTGAGCAGCTGATGCCCGCGGCAGATGCCGAGCACGGGCAGCCCGGCGTCGATCGCAAGACGTGCCACGGCGACGTCCAGCGCGTCCTGGGCATGGTTGACGTCGTAGCAGAGATCGGTTTGTTCCTCGCCGTAGAGGCCGGGGTCGAGGTCGCCGCCGCCGGGAAGAACGACGCCGTCAAGGGACGCCAGCGCATTGGCGAGGCCGCCGTCGTCGTGCCCCGCAGCGGTGAGCAGCACCGGTTCGCCGCCGCCCTCACGCAGCAGTTCCACGATGTACTCGAACAATCCGTTGGCTTCCGCCACGCGCGGGTCGGGATCGGCGGAGCTGCTGAGGCGGACGGGAACGCCGATGCGCGGCCGGCCGCCGGGGAGGTTGCGGGAAGTCTGCATGCCTCATTCTGCAACACGATCCGGGACTAGGATTGCCTGATGAAAGCCCGCTATCTCGTGTCCCGCAGCCGGTACATCGCCGCTGCCCCCGGTGCCATCTTCGACGTGCTCGCCGCGCCCGCCCTTCACAGCGTGATTGACGGCTCGGGCACCGTGAAGGGCGCCCAGCCGCGCGGGCCACGGCGGCTGTACCTCGGCGCCAGGTTCGGCATGCAAATGAACATGCGGGTGAACTACAAAATCCTCAACAGGGTCTGCGAGTTCGACGAAGGCAACCGGATCGCGTGGCGGCACTTCTACGGCCACGTGTGGCGCTACCTGCTCGAACCATCCTCGGGCCCTGACGGCACCGCCGGCACCCTGGTCACCGAACAATGGGACGCGCGGCGGGTCCGCGGCAAGAGCCTGCTCCGGCTGGCCGGCTACCTGCGCCGCCATCCGGCCAACCTGGAACAGACGCTGGCCAAGCTCGACGCCTACATGGCCGCGCACCCGGACTTGGGTAATGTGGACGGTAGCACGAAACGCGACTGAAGGTGGGAACTGGGATGGGCCGCAGGACACTGGTCGACGATCTCGTCGACGGCCTGCTAAACGAAATCCTGGACGGAAAGCTCCAGCCCCACAACGCGATTCCGCCGGAGGCAGACATCGCCACGGCCTACGGCGTCAGCCGGCTGACCGTGCGCGAAGCCCTCAAGGCGCTCCGCGCACAAAACATCCTCTACGTGAAGGCCGGCAGGGGAACCTTCGTCAACCCCACGGACAACTGGACCGGCCTCGACGCGATCTTCAAGGCGGCCTCGCACGGCAACGCGGCCGAACAGGTCTCGGTGGGACTGATTGAGATGCGCCGCATGGTGGAGACCGGGGCCGCCGCGCTTGCCGCCAAACGCTACACCCCGGAGCACGCCGAGCGAATGCGCGAGTGCATCGAGGACATGAAGCGGTTCCACGAGTCAGGCGACCTGGACCGCTTCGTCGAGGCGGACATTGGCTTCCACGACGCCGTCCTGAGGGCCTCCGGCAACCCGTTCGTCCGGGCCCTGTTCGGCCAGCTGGGCCAGTTGCTGTACATCACCCGACGCGAAACGTCGGCAGTCGGCGTGATCCAGCAGCATGCCATCGATTACCACCAGCGGGTCATGGACAGCATCCTCAGCGGCGACGCCGAGCGCTCGCGGCAGGCGATGGATGAGCACATGGACCAGACCAATGAGGACTACGAACGCTACGTGCGGGGCGCCAAGTCCTGACGTCCACCCCGGGCTATTGACGTAACCCGCATCACATTCTAAGATCGTGCCTAGACCTTGAATCAGATGTCTGACATCTGACTCAACAAGAGTCCTGCAGCACGCGCTTCCAAGCGGGCAGGATGACCTACCCCCAATCCACCGATTTCCTCACCCGGCACAGCCGCAGGGCAGGAAAACACGTAAGAAGGTCGATGATGACTTCATTAGCCCCCAAGTCCTTCGGACTCGGCGAACTGGGCGACCGCACGCTCCGTAAGGTCCGCCGCCGCGTCATGCCCCTGATTGTCCTGCTCTACTTCGTTGCCTACCTGGACCGCAACAACGTCGGATTCGCCAAACTCACCATGAGCGAGGACATCGGCCTGAACTCCGCTGCCTACGGCCTTGGCGCCGGCATCTTCTTCCTCGGGTACGCCCTCCTGGAGGTTCCCAGCAACGCGGGCATGTACCGGTTCGGAGCCCGCAAGTGGCTGGCCCGCATCCTGATCACGTGGGGCATCTTCGCCACCGCCATGTGCCTGGTGAACGGCGAAAGCACCTACTACATCGTCCGGTTCCTGCTCGGTGCCGCCGAGGCAGGCTTCTTCCCGGCGATCCTGTTCTACCTGACGCTGTGGTTCCCCGCCGCACAGCGCGTAACCGTGCTGGGCATCTTCATCCTCGCCCAGCCCGTGTCCAATGCGCTCGGCGCCCCGGTATCCGGGCTCTTGTTGCAGATGGACGGCGTCATGGGCCTCCAGGGCTGGCAGTGGCTCTACATCATCGAAGGCATCCCGGCGATCGTCCTCGGACTCCTGACGCCCATCCTCATGACGGACCGCCCGCGGGACGCCAAATGGCTCAACGCCGACGAGCGCAACTGGCTCACGGCCACCATGGACGCCGAACTGGCCGCCAAGTCCCAGTCGGGCAAGCACAACTTCATGGCCGGGCTCAAGGACAAGCGCACCCTGGTCTACTCCGCCCTGTACTTCGGCCTGGTGTGCGGGATCTACGGCCTGGGCCTGTGGATGCCCACCATCGTCGCCGCCCTCGGCAAGTTCTCCACCGCCGAGGTCGGCTTCATCGTCTTCATCCCCTATGCCGTGGCCGCAGTATTCGTCTACTTCTGGAGCAAGCGTGCGGACCGGACCGGCAAGCGTGCCTGGCACTCCGCGGTCAGCATGGTGCTCGCCGGCGTGGGACTCCTGGCCGCCGGCTACCTGCTGCCGGTCAACCCATTCCTTGCGATGGTCGGCCTGACACTCTCGGCCATGGGGATCTACGGGGCCATCGCCCCGTTCCTCTCGATGCCCTCCGCGGCCCTGACCGGTGCGGCCGCCGCTTCCGGACTCGCCCTGGTGAACTCCCTCGGAAACCTCGGCGGCTTCGTCTCCCCGTACGCCGTCGGACTCCTCAAGGACGCCACCGGCAGCAACCAGAGCGGGCTGCTGTTCCTGTCCCTGTGCCTGTGCCTCACCGCCGCGGCCACCTACCTCTACGCCCGCAGGCGCCCCGAGGGCGACGCCGCCCTTGACCCCGCGGTCGCCGCAGCGGCTGCCGCCGTCGTCGTCCCGGCCAAAGTACCCTGATCCCGAACTCCCTGAAGGAATCTTCGTCATGACAGCAATTACCCCTTTCCCCACTGAACGCACCGTGGTCCTGACCGGTGCCGCGTCGGTCCGCGGCATCGGCCGCGCCGCCGCGGACCGCCTGGCCAGCGAGGGCTGGTCCATCGCAATCCTGGACATCAATGCCGAGGACGCCAGCGCCGCTGCCGCCGAGATCGGTTCCAGCCGTGCGGTCAAGGCCATCGGCGTCGGCGCGGACGTCTCCGACGCCGCGTCGGTTGACCGGGCCATTACCGAGATCGAGGGCTCACTGCCCCCGATCGTGGCCCTGGCCAACCTGGCTGGCATCAGTTCCCCGACGCCGTTCATGGAAACCACGGTCGAAGAATGGGACAAGGTCTTCGCCATCAACATGCGCGGATCCTTCATCGTCTCCCAGCGGGTGCTCAAGGGCATGATCGAGCGCAAGCTCGGGCGGATCGTGAGCATCTCCTCGATTTCGGCCCAGCGGGGCGGCGGCACTTACTCCAAGGTCGCGTACAGCGCGTCCAAGGCCGGGATCATCGGATTCACCCGCGCCCTGGCCCGCGAGGTGGGCGAATTCGGCGTCACCGTCAACGCCATCGCCCCCGGCCCCATCGATACCGACATCATGGGCGGCACGCTGAGCGAGGACCGCAAGGCGCAGATGTCCGAGGGCATCATGATGGGACGGGTCGGCAGCCGCGAGGAAGTGGCGGCCCTCATCGCCTTCCTGCTCGGCCCGGACGCCGGTTACATCACCGCGGCCACGTATGACATCAACGGCGGCCTCCAGGTCTCCTAACCGACCTTCCACCACCCAGTTGCGCTATCACTTTTAGGCCTTAGAATCCCGGCAGAGTCATATGGTCGCAGCAACGCTCTGACTGATGGAGCGTTTGATGGTCAATGTGTTTTCCCTGGATGCGCGCACTGAGTTCTTCGATCTGGTGTGCGCAGGGATGTCGATTCTTGCTGCGGCCCGGCGTGTCGGAGCCACTCATGGGACCGGGAGGAACTGGTGGGCCCAGTCTGGCCGGATGATGACTGTGGACATGGGGCCCGTCGGGGGTCTTTCGGATCCGGCGCCCACGGCCGAAGGGCCGGGGGG
>NZ_FNGD01000018.1 GCF_900102895.1 Arthrobacter sp. ov407 | reverse complement strand
CCGTTCGCCACTAATCACCGGTGCAAGCACCGGGTCATCGTTCGACTTGCATGTGTTAAGCACGCCGCCAGCGTTCATCCTGAGCCAGGATCAAACTCTCCGTTGAAGTAAAACAGACACACCATGCGCCCCCGGGAAAACGGGATGCACACAATGCACAAAATTTGAAACCAGCTGTAAAAACCAGACCACACCACGGGGTGGCGGACCTGGTCAATTCAACCAATTCAATACAATAAATTGGTATCAACAAACTTGGCACACTATTGAGTTCTCAAACAACAGACACACCCGGCACCACCACAACCATTCATTCGGTCGCGGATCGCTCCGGAGCAACTTTTCAAACTTACCCGAGTCCGGAACACTTTGCAAATCAACGTTTCCGCGACCCACAAACCATCCGACCCGCCCCACCCGAACCCGGAGCGCACAAAACGCCGACCAGATCCGGTCTTGAAATTTAGGGGATTGGCCGCCTCCGGTTCCCAGCTTTGCGCTGGTCTCCCTCTCGGCGACTTAGAAAACAATACACCCACCCAGCCCCCGCCGCAACTCCACCCCCCACACCCGCCCCACCACCCCAAAACCCCGCCACCACAAGCCAAACCCACCCAAAACACACCCGGCCACCGGCTCCGGCGCCGCAGGCCAGAGCTGTGCCGTGCATCACCACAACACCCACCCGCAACCAATCACCACCGCCGGCACTGGCACTGGCACCACCCAACGAACAACCCCACCGCCAGTCTGCCCGGAGCCGACCTGGCCCGCCAGGCGGGCGTTAAACGCAAGAAGGGCCGGCAACCAAACGGTTGCCGGCCCTTCTTCAAGCCACTGGCTTCAGGAGTACTGAATTACCAGGAAGACTTCGTGATACCCGGGAGCTCACCGCGGTGAGCCATGTCGCGGAAGCGAACACGGGAGATGCCGAACTTCTGGAAGGTACCGCGGGGACGGCCATCGATGATGTCGCGGTTACGCAGACGTACCGGGGAGGCGTTGCGGGGCAGCTTCTGCAGGCCGAGGCGAGCAGCTTCGCGTACTTCGTCGGTTGAGTTGGGATCAACCAGAGCCTTCTTCAGTTCGAGGCGCTTTGCAGCGTAACGCTCGACGATGACTTTACGCTGTTCGTTCTTAGCGATCATTGACTTCTTAGCCATGTGTTTAGCGCTCCTCTCGGAATTCGACGTGCTGGCGGATTTTGGGGTCGTACTTCTTCAGGACCAGGCGGTCCGGGTCGTTACGACGGTTCTTGCGCGTCACGTAGGTGTAGCCCGTGCCCGCGGTCGACTTCAGCTTGATGATCGGACGTACGTCCTTATCCTTTGCCATTAGAGCTTCACTCCTCGTGCCAGGATGGCGGCGACGACTACGTCAATGCCGCGTACGTCGATGGTCTTGATGCCACGAGCAGAGACCTGCAGCGTGACGTTGCGGCGCAGGGACGGAACCCAGTAGCGCTTCTTCTGGATGTTCGGATCGAACCGGCGCTTGTTGCGACGGTGCGAGTGCGAAATGCTGTGTCCAAAGCCCGGCTCGGCTCCGGTCACCTGGCAGTGTGCTGCCATGACGACTCTCCTCAAAAAATAAATGAAACGGTTAACGGAGTTCCCGCTGACCGTGCGCTTGGCGGCGTCCGCATCCGGCTCCCTCCCCCAACCGCCGGTTCCGCGGGATTCAGGCAGACGGCACAAACCGGCTGGTTCCTCACTGCGGCGAAGATTGCGGGCCACGGGCACCTGACCTTGGCGGTCCGTTGGACAGCCATTGCGAAGTGCCGGGATGCTGGGCGAATACAGGAATGCGCGCAACTTGAGCCCCTAACTACCGGCCTCCAGGACCGTCGATTTCTCAGACGAGTCCTGCCAACCGGAGCAATTGCGCACGCTCCGCGCCACCTAGCGCCTACCAAGTCTACGAGTTCGGCGAATTAAAGACCAATCCGTCGCTGAATGGTGTATGGGGCAGCGGCCGTCAGCCAGTCCGGGCAGACGGGCGGGCCCGCCGAGGTCATATGCCCGGCGAAGCATTTTCACAGCCAAATGATAGGCAGCGAGGCGATTCTGAGTGCATGAACACACAACTTCTGACGAGCCGTCCCGAGGTTCGCCGCCGCTCCGGTGGCGCCGTGAACCCCTTCAGGGGGCAGCACCGGCGGCGGTTGCTGAGAGCGGATCTGCTGACGGTCCTTTTTTGGGCGTCCCTGGCGGGCGCCGTCGCTTTGTGGCTGGCCGACGGCGGAATGGCTGGCTTTGCGACTGTCGCCGGCTCTTTCACCGGTCTGGGGATTGTGGCTGGTCTCGCCGGCATGGACCTGGTGCTTCTCATGCTGCTCCTGGCGGCCCGCATCCCACTCATCGACCACACGGTCGGCCACGACCGCGCCCTTGAGTTCCACCGCAAGCTGGGCAAGCCTGCCTTGTACCTCCTGCTCGCGCACGGGATCCTGATTGCGATCGGCTACGGCATGGCGGAAGGGCTGGATCCTGTCAGCGAGGCGGTCGCGCTGTGGGTCCTCGTGCCGGACATGTGGCTCGCCTACATTTCCATGCTCCTGTTCATCGCCGTCGTCGTCACCTCCCTGGTAGCCGTCCGACGTCGGTTTCCTTACGAATTCTGGTACGCCGTCCACCTTCTGACGTACGCGGCGGTCCTGACCGCACTCCCCCACCAGTTCAGTGTGGGCGGCCTCTTTGCCGAAGGCACCTGGCAGCGCTGGTACTGGCTGGCACTGTGCATCGCAACCGGCGCTGCCCTGCTTTACTACCGCGTGGCCCAGCCGCTGGTGGCAACGTTCAGGCACCAGCTGACCGTCAAGCGGGTGGTGCGGGTGGCCCCCGGGGTGGTGAGCGTCGAGATGTCTGGCCTTGGCCTCGACCAGCTGGCAGGCAGCGGCGGCCGGTTCTTTATCTGGCGGTTCCTGGCTCCCGGGCTGTGGTGGCACCCGCATCCGTTCAGCCTGTCCGCCGATCCTGTCAGTTTCGACGCCGCCGGCCAAGGCACGCTGAGGATCACGGTCCGCAATCTGGGCGGGGGTTCGGCCCAGCTCGCGTCGCTGAAGCCCGGCACCAGGGTGGCGCTGGAGGGTCCGTACGGGCTGTTCAGCACAGCCGCTCGGAGCCGCAACCACGTGGTTATGGTCGGTGCCGGGATTGGCATCACCCCGATCCGTGCCCTGCTGGAGAGCACGCCGTTCCAGCCCGGGAACGCCACTGTCATCCTCCGCGGCCACAGCGAATCCGAGCTTTACCTGGGCGAGGAAATCCTCGCCCTCTGCCAGCAGCGCGGAGCCACACTCTTCCACCTGACCGGCTCCCGCCCGGCCGGCGTCCGGACCTGGTTGCCGGAGAGCTCCGCACGTGCCGGCCACCGGCTGGCCAGTTTTGACCCGAACGTCTCCGATGCAGACGTGTACGTCTGCGGCCCCGCCGCCTGGGCGCAAAGCGTGCTTCAGGACGCCCGCGCCGCCGGTGTTCGGGAAGACCAACTCCACTACGAAAGGTTCGACTGGTGAGAACCCGCGCAGCAGTTTCAGCAGTCCTGGCCTCCGGCGGCATCCTCATTGCAGGCTGGCAGTCGGGCGTCCACATTGCCGATACCAGCAGCTCCGTCGCGAGCGGGGCGGCCGGGACCACTGGCGCCACCGGCGCCAAAGCGTTAGGCACAGACGGCTCGTCGGGCACGGGCACGACGGGGGCCGCGGGCACCACGGGGGCCTCCGCCAAGGCCGTGGGGACGTACGCCGGCCCGGTCGTCCAGACCCGGTTCGGCTCCGTCCAGGTCCAGATCAGCGTGCGGGCCGGAAAGATCACCGACGTCACGGCGCTCCAGCTGACCGATGCTGAACGCAAGTCCGTTCAGATCAGCAACCGGGCGGCCCCGCTCCTGCGCGACGAGGTGCTCCAAGCGCAGTCCGCGGACGTGCAGACCATCAGCGGTGCCACGGTGACTTCCGACGCGTACTTGAATTCCCTGCAGGCGGCCCTCGATGCAGCCAACCTCTGAGCTGGACGGTTCTGCCCTGAAGGCCAGGACCTTTGGCTCCATGGGCACCGTCATCAGCCTGACCGTTCCTGCCAGAGCCTTGGGAACAGCGGTCGTCCCGGGAACAGCGGGCGACGGGGAGCGCGAGCTCGACGCCGCCGCTGCCGCCGTCGAACGGGTGTTTGCCCGCGCGGATGAGACCTTCAGCCTGTACCGTCCCGATTCGGAGGCCAGCCGGCTGGCGCGCGGGGAGCTGTCCCTCCGGGACTCATCCGCCGGGATGCGGGACCGGTACGCGGATGCGCTCAGCTGGCGGCTCATGACGGAGGGCGCGTTCTCCCCGGAGCGGACCGACGGGGTGCTGGACCTTTCCGGGATCATCAAGGGCTACGCGATCGGGCAGGCCGGTGAGGCGCTGCGGAGCAGGGGGATCGCCGATTGGTGCGTGAATGCGGGCGGCGACGTGCTGGTGATGGGCTCGCCCGTGCCGGGCAGCGGAGCCTCGTGGGCGGCCGGGGTCGTTGACCCGCTGGACCGCTCGGCACTGCTTTCCGCGTACGCGCTGGGCGGACCATGCACCCGGCGTGCCCTTGCGACGTCGGGGTCGGCGGAGCGGGGTGACCACATCTGGACTGCGGGCTCCTGCGGCGCCGAGTTCGCCCAGGTCTCCGTGGCCGCGGCCGACATTGTCACGGCCGATGTGCTCGCGACGGCGATCGTTGCGGGCGGGACCGCGATGCTGCACCGGGCCACTGAAGGTTGGGACATCGATGTGCTCGCCGTCCGCCGCACCGGGGAACTGCTCGCGACGCCGGGATTTCGCGCCTAGGGTGCCGTTCTAGAGGTGGGTTAGCTGGCCGTACTTCGGCTCCAAGCCGTCGCCGGACGACTTGCCGGTGACGCGCCGGACAACCCACGGGCCGGCGAATTCGCGGACCCATCGGGCATTCGCACGGATGGCGTCCACGCGGCTCAGCTCAGGTACCGGAGTCATGGGCGGGACGTCTATCGAGTGCTCGTGCGCCAGGACGGTGAGGACGCGCTTGGCCATGTTCGTGTGGCCGGCGGGGGACATGTGCATCCGGTCCGTCGCCCACATGCCCCAGTCGTAGTACTCGCTGAAACGCCAGTAGTCGACCAGCAGGGCACCGTGGTCCCCGGCGATGCCGCGGACCAGTTCGTTGTAGATGGCCGTACGGCCGCGCATGGTGCCGAAAATCTTGGAGCCCCGCGCGTCGAAGCCGGTGAACATCACCACAGTGGCGCCGGTGGCCGTGAGCTTGCGGATCCCGGCGTCGTATTCAGCCAGCAAGTCATCGATGTCGACCTTGGGCCGGAGGATGTCGTTGGCTCCGGCGTAGATGCTGACCAGGGTGGGTTTGAGTGCGACGGCGGCATCGACCTGTTCGGCCATGATCTGGCGGAGTTTCCTCCCGCGGATGGCAAGGTTCGCGTACCCGAAGCCCGGGTCGGCGGCGCCGAGCCCCTCTGCTACCCGGTCCGCCCAGCCCCGGACGCCGTTGGGTCGGGTGGGGTCGTCGTCGCCGACGCCTTCCGTAAAGGAGTCTCCAAGGGCTACATACCGGGACGTGAAATCCATGGGTCAAGTCTGCCAGCAGTTGCCGCGAGCAACAAAGACGGGGATGCCCGACGGCGGCTCACTCACCTGTCGCGGTTAGCGCTCGCGCAGGATCCAGTGGTCGTCGTCGAGGCGGGCCACGATTTTTTCGCCGATCCGGGCCAGGTCCGCGACGTCCCCGGGGGTCAGTGCGTCGAGGAACAGTGACCGGACGGCCTCCACATGGCCGGGGGCGAGCTTCACGATCGTCTCCATGCCGGCATCGGTCAGGTGCGCCGTGGTGACGCGGGCGTCGCCGGGGTGCGGCCGGCGCTCAAGCCAGCCGCGGTTCTGCAGCTTGGTGACCACATGGGAGAGCCTGGACAGGGAGGCGCTGGTGCGGGCGGCGAGCTCACTCATGGGCAGGAAGCGCCCGTCGGTCTCGGAAAGCATCGCCAGCACGTTGTAGTCGAACAGGGAAAGCTTGCCCGCGGCATGGAGCTGGGTGTCCAAGGCGGCCGGCAGCATGGTGTTGATGCTGAGCTGGGCAAGCCAGGCCCGGCGTTCGTCGGCAGTGAGCCAGCGGGGTTCGGTCATGGCTACATTCTAGGAGATTGGAAGCTTGACGATTCAACTTCAGCCTGGGGAATTCCGGAAAAGTTCCCGCCTGTCCGCGGCCTGCTACCGGTAGGCTGGCCGCATGTACGTAGTCTCCCTGACATACAAGGTCCCCGACGACATCGTGGAGTTCCATCTTTCGGCGCACGTGACGTGGCTGCAGGCGGCCTTCGACGAGGGCGTCTTCATGGTCGCGGGGCGCAAAATCCCCCGCACCGGCGGCCTGCTGCTCTCCAACGCGGACCGGGACAGCCTTGACGCTGCCCTGGCCAAGGACCCGTTCTACGTCAATGGTGTGGCTGATTTCGAGGTCATGGAGTTCCATGCCAACAGGGTGGCTCCAGGCTACGAAAACCTGCTCGATAGCTGAGTCCTGGCGGCTACCCGCCGCCGAGCTGGCCGCCGGCGCGCTGATTCTGCAGCAGTTTCTTCAGGCCGCCTTTCCGCGGGACCCTCACGGGTTCGGGCCAGCGCGGCCGGAGCTGGTCGCCGAGAGTGACGCCGCGGAGCTTGCGTCCGAACAAGGGCAGCACCCAGTCGTGGACCCAGCGGCGCTGCCGGCGTTCCCACTCCCGCAGGCCCGGTTTCACCAGCGGCTCCCACTTCTTGGGCTTGATCTTGTGGGGCACGCCGAGGTGGTCCAGGACCTGTGAGGCAAGGTATTTGTGGCCTGCCTTGGACATATGCAGCCGGTCCGAATCCCACATCCGCGGGTCATGGAATGCGTCGAAGCACCAGTAGTCCACCAGCACCGCGCCGTAGCGGCTGGCGATCTCCCGGACGCGCCGGTTGTAGAAGGCGTTGCGTTTCTTCAGCGGCTCCAGCAGCGCGGAGACCTTGACGTCGAAGCCGGTGAAGAGCACCAGCGTTGCCCCCGTGCCGGCGAGCGCAGCCACCAGGGCCTCGTAGTCCTGCATGAGGGCGCCGATGTCCGTGCCGAAATCCAGGATGTCGTTGCCGCCTGCGTACAGGGTCACCAGCGTCGGCTCCATGGCCAGGGCAGGCCCGAGTTGTTCGCCGATGATGTGGCGCAGCCGTTTGCTGCGGATGGCCAGATTGGCGTATTCCCACCCCGGCTGCGCTTTGGCCAGCTTCTCCGCCACCCGGTCCGCCCAGCCCCGCACCCCATTGGGAAGGCGGGAATCGTAGTCCCCCACGCCCTCGGTGAAGGAATCCCCCAAGGCAACAAAGACCCGCCGCCCGCCCCGATCCGGAAGCAAAGGAAATGAACCCACCCAACCAAACTAACCACCGCAAAAAGCGGCCAGGGAAAGAGAAGGTTAACCCAAGGTGACCGGCCCCGCGAGCCGCACACCCGCGTCCGAGCAAGAACCGCAGGACCTGCGGAGGCGCACGAGCGAGGTCAGCGCAGGACGATGTCCACGGGGTTGGCCTCGGACCGCCACGTACCCTCGGTCCCCGCACGCGGGGCAATCACCGGGGCGGTCAGGACGCCGGAGCGGTTGGTGCGCTTGTCCCGCAGGATCTCCGTCACCGAACCCAGGTGCCGGGAGAGGTCGATCACGTTCTCCGGCGCGGCCAGCAGCAGCTGGAAACCGAACTCGTGCAGCGCCTTGATGCCCGCGCCGGCGAACTCCTCCGAGGCGAGCACGAACGCCTCGTCCATCATCACGGTGCCGTAGGTGGTGAAGCCCTGCTCGGCGATGCCCAGCTGGTAACTCAGCGCCGCGGCCATGATGAACGCGGTGAAGCGCTGCCGCTCGCCGCCGGACATGGAGCCGGTGTCCGCGTGCATGTAGACCTCGGTCTTCTTCGCACCCTTCCCTGACCCCTTGGGACTGGCCCCCTGGACACCGGTCCCCGGCACCTCGCGGTGCTCCTTGCAATGGATGAACAGGTGGCCGCGGACGTCCAGCACCTCGGCGCGCCAGCGCCGGTCCTCGGGGGTCTGCGAGCCCAGCCTTTTCACGAGCGTTTCGAGCGACTTGTAGCGGGTGGTGAGCTCGGCGTCGTCGTCCGTCTCCACCCCGGATGCAGGAGCGGACGCCGCGGCGGACGCCGCAGTGACCGTCTTGCCTGGCCGGGCATGCCGGACCTTGAGCGCGTTCTGGATGGCGTCTTTGAACTGCTTCGCCGTCGCGGGCAGCGTCTGCTTGATGTCGAGTTCCAGGAAGCTGCCCTCGTGGAAGTTGACCTCGGACAGGATCCCGTTCAGCGGCAGGATGCGGCTCGTGATGGCGCGGCGCTCCTCGTCCAGCAGGTGCAGCAGGGTGCTGAAGGATTCGTGTGTCCGCTGGTTGAAGAACTGCCGGAACTCGGCTTCCTGTGCGGGCAGCCCGTCGCTGACAATCGCGTGGTAACGGGATTCGAACTCCCCCGCGGCGCCGATCGAGGTGCCGTGGTCCGCGGAAATCGCCGTGCCCCATTCGCGGACGAAGCCCTCGAAAATCCGGGTGAGGCGCTCCGAGGTGGCCTGCCCGCGGGACTCGGCCCCATGCAGTTCTGCAAGGAGTCGGGTGCGGACATGGTTGGCGAGGTTGTCGAGCTCGTGCATCTCCAGGACGTCGCCGAAGCCGGTGAAATACGGTTCCAGTGCGGCGATGCCGGCGTCCGACGGCGGCGCCTGCGCCAGCCGGTTCCGTGCCGCGTCGAGCAGGGAATCAGCGGCGGTCATGCGCGCATCGAGGGCCTTGTACTCGCTCTGCAGAACGGCCGCGGCCTCGGTGCTGGACTGGTGCTTGTGCCGCGTGGCTTCGATGCTGGCGCGCAGCGGTTCGAGGTCCGCCTGCGCGGCGAGGGCGTCCTTGAGGCGCTGCTCGATCCGGGCCAGCTCCTCCGCGGCCACTGTGGCCGAGACCTGCTCCCAGGGCCGGTGGTCGTCTGCCACACGGCGCAGGGCATCGAGCTGCCGGGTCATGCCTTGGTGAGACTCTTCCCGGGTTTGCGCCAGTTCGGCCGCCTTGGCCAGCTCCTGCTGCAGGTCCTCAACCTGGGCCGCCACAAGTTCAAGCTTGACGGCGTTGTCGAACCCGAGGACGTAGTCCTGGCGGGACGTGAAGCGGTCATCTTTTTCCACCGTGTGGCGGTTTCGCTTGACCACGCCGCCCAGGCTCAGGCCCTTGTCCAGGCCGGCGAGCTCGTCCGGGTCTTCCACGCACGGGTAGGCGAAGTCGAGGGCAATCCGTTCGCGGAGCCAGGCGCTGGCCTGGGCAAGCGCCTCCGAGTGGGGGCCGGCGTCGGTGAGGAAACTGAGCTTAGTCAGCAGATCGCCATCGGCCACGTCCTCAACGGCCAGCGCGCCGCCGGCCAGGGGCCGGGAGACGTCCACGGCGCGCAGCGCTCCGCGCACGGAATGGTCGTTGAGGTACCGGGTGACGGCCGCGAAGTGCTCCCCCGGGACTAGCAGCGTGGTGGCCAGGCTCCGCAGCGCGCGCTCGGCGGCCGGGCGCCACTGTTCCTGGCCCTCGGCGAGGTCGACCAGCTCGCCGCCGAAGGGCATCTGCTCCTCGGGCACGCCCGTGGCGGCCGCTATGGCGCTGCGGTTTTCAATGCTCGACGGCGGCAGCAGCGACTTGCGCGTCTTCAGCGAGACGAGCTCCTGCTGGGCCGCGGCGAGTTCGCGCTTCCTGGTGGCGTGGCCGTCAAAGGCCTCGAAGCGCAGTTCCTTGAGCGCTTCGGAATCGTTCTGGAGCTCGGCCGAGCGTGCCGCGGCGTGCTCGTGGGCCTGTTCCCATCCGGCGGCCGACCACTGGAGTTCCAGCCCGGCGTCGGACAGCGCCTTACGGGTCGATTCCTCCACTTCCTGCCGGAGCTTGAGCCCCACCCGGGCGTTCTCCAGGGACTGCTCGATCGCGGAAATCGCGTTGCCGCCCTGGTTGTTGTACTCCCCCTCCAACTGCCTCAGTTCCTTGGCGAAGCCGTCGCGGACAGCGCGTTCGGCGGCAAGGTCACTGGCCTTCGCCTGGGCGAGTCCCTTCAACCGGGCCAGGGTCTTCTCATGGACCGTGACAGCGAGCTGCTGCTTGTAGGCCACGAATTCCTCGCCGGAAAGGTCCCGGAGCCGGTTCGCGTCCAGCAGCGCCTGCGCGTATTCCTTGTTCAGCCCGGGGACGGGAGCCAGCTGGTCGCGCTGTTGCCGGACGTCCTCGAGGCGCTGCCGGATGGACATGAGGTTGCTAAATTCTTCGACGACGTCGTCCGCGGCGGCCAGTGTGGCGGGGGCATCGAGGACCTGGTCGCGGAAGAAGGTGTTGACGCTGCCACCGAGTCCCTTGCCTGCCTGGATGACGCGCAGCAGCGGGAGGGCTTGATCCGAGTTGATGCCGAGGAGGCGGCGGAAGCGTTCGGCGAAGGCCTTGTGGACGTCGAAGATCTGGGCGTCCGGGAAGATCGCGTCGAGCGCGGACTTGGTGAACCGCTTCTCCGCGATGCCCTCGATCGCCGCGAGGTCCAGCGGCTTGTTGTCGATCACGTAATACCGGCCGACGCTGGACTCCGTGCCGTTCTTGGGCAGGTCGAACAGCGCCGATACCGTCACCCGGGTGCCGGCTGCGTTGTCGAACGTGAGCGCGACGGCGGACCACGTGGCGCCGGGGCGCTGGAACGCACTCGCCGAGCCTTCGCCCACCGCCTTGTCGCCCACCTTGCCGCGCATGTACGTGAACGTGGTGCGCTTGTCCTCGACAGCGCCTCCGGCCCGCTGCGCCGCAGCTTCGTTGGAGCGCGGGCGGGCGTCGAAAACCCTAAGCATGGCATCGAACAGCGTGGACTTGCCGACGCCCGAATTTCCGGTCAGCAGTGTGCCGTTGCGGTCCACGTGCATCGTGTGGGCGCCGTGGAAGGTGCCCCAGTTGACCACCTGGACGAGGGCCAGGCGCATCTGGCCGGGGTTGGTGAGCTCGCCCATCGGCAGCATGGTTGCGATGCTCACTTGGCTTCTCCGTTCGTGTCAGTGGTTGCGTCTCCGGTGGTGAGGTCAGTCGTGGTTGCCTTTGACTCCGCAGCCGATGCCGCCCCCGCCCCTTCGCCGCGCCGCTGATCTTCGATCAGCTCACCGCGCGGCTCCGACAGGCCCGATGCCACTTCCTGGGCGGCATCGGCTGCTGCGCCGTCGTCATCGTCACCGGCGGCGGCATCGCCGTCGTCGTCGCTGGCCGTGTCACCTTCGGGGGCGGCCTCGGCGTCGTCGTCTGTTTCGTCTCCCTCATCCTCGGCGGCAGAGCCAGCCAAAGGAGTGTCATCGAGCTCTAGGAGTGGCTCAGTTCCTGACTGGTCGGTGCTGGCCGCTACCAGGGCTTCGATTTGGGCCGGGATGTCGCCGATGTTTTCGAACGGGAGGGCCAGGGGGAGGGCGTTGGAGATGGTGTAGACCTCGTCCAGGCCCGTGGTGAGGAGGAGTTGGCGGGCCAGGAGCTTGGTGATGGCGCGATTGACGACGTCGGCATCGCGCAGGGCGTCCTGCTGGCCGGTGGGCTGGTAGTGGGCGACGAGTTCGGCAATTTCCTCGCGCGTGATTGTGGGGTCTGTCTGGGCGGTGACGTGGCGGTCCAGGAGCAGGCGCAGGCGCAGCAGGACGATCGTTTCGACCCGGCTCAGCGCGCGCTGCTGCCGCAGGATGCTCGAACGGGTGCTGCCGCCGATCGCCTCGGGGTCCACGGGGCGCAGGACGGCGACCTTGCGCTCGTGGTCCAGTTGCAGCGTGAGGAAGAGCTCGGAGAGTCGGCTGCGCAGGATCAGCTGGTTGTCCAGGAGCGTGGTCCAGAGTTTTTCATCGCGCCCGCCGTCGATGTACGGGCCCTTGAGCAGCTTCACGAGCGCCTGCCGGACTTTCATCGGGAGCACGCCGGTGTCGCCCGGGAAGAGGGCGGCGCCGTCGACGAACGTGTCCCGGGGCGTGACGGTGAAGGGGTCGCTGCGGACGTGGGCGCCGTCGTTGTCCGCAGGCGCGGGCGCGGACTGCAGGTCCGCTGTCGCCGTCTCAGTCGCGGTCTCTGTCGCGGTCTCTGTCGCGGTCTCAGTCGCAATCTCTTCAGTCATGGTCAATCCTTCGCGAGCGTGACGACAGGCAGGTAGGCGGTGCGGGTGGTGCCGTCGATTTGTTCGAATTCGATGGGCCCCCAGGCCCCGCGGTCGAAGCCGGCGCCCTCGTGGAGGGTCTGCGAAAGCAGGGCCCGGATGGAGTTGATGTGGCGTTCCCCGGCCGGCAGCTGCGCCCATGCCTCGGTAAGGGTCGAGGCCCCCGCGAGCGCGGCGCGGATGGCTTCCGGCTTGGCCTTGGCGGTCCGGGGCGAGCGCGCACGGTCCGAGTCGGAGAACGCGATCGGGTCCGCCAGCCTGGGCGGAGCCGCGAATTCGTCCGGGTCGAAGAGCTTGACCATGGCCAGGGACTCGAAGCCGGCACTGAACAACACCGGACCGCGGACCAGGCCGGGCCGTTCGCGCTCGTACGGCAGGGAGCGGATGGCCTGCTCTGCCTCCCGCAGGACCTTGCGGAGCCGGACCGACTGCCGGAAGTCGTCACTTTGGACGTACGTGTTGAGGCTCTCGCTGAGCTTGCCGTAGATCCTCTGGATCTGGCTGTGCTGGGTGCGGAGTTCGGCCACGAGATTTTTGAGGGTCTCGCGTTCGTCGTGGCTGAGCTCGTCCGCGAACTGCCGGCTCAGCACTTCGCCAATCGCCGACCGGAACCTCAGCTGCTGTTGCGGGTCCTCCAGGAACGCGGTGAAGGAGCGGAACGTCCGGCCTTCGGGGCTCTGCCGCAGCCGCTTGTCGGCCTCGAGCACTTGGGCCATGGTGGCGCCCTTGCTGAGGGATTCCTCGATGATCTGGTTGCGCAGCTCCCCCACGAGCTCTTCGATCCGGTCACGCATCTTCTTGTAGTCCGCGGGCAGGCTCGCGGCGAGATCGAGGATGTTGCCGGCGGCCTCCACGGCCTCGTCGTCGTCGAGCAGTCCGTCGAAGTCCCCGGAGCTGATGTCCTCCATCAGCTGACGGCGCTCGTCGATCTCCTCTTCGAGGGATTCAATTCGTGCGCTCTGGTCCGGGTTGGTCTCGTTGGCGAGCTTCTCCACATCGCCGAGCAGTGTGCCGAGCCGGGAGCCATTCAGCGTGGACCGCTCGCTCGACAGGCTGTCCAGGAAAGCCAGGACGCGGGCAGCAGGCTCGGTGACTTCGTAGACGATCTGGCCCGACTGGTTCCGGCGGGTCAGGAAGTTTTTGCGGGTCCATTCGTCCGCATATTTCTTTCCGGAAAGTGCGCCGTTGGCCGAGCCGCTGTGCTGCTCTCCCGTGCCCGGGGCCTGCCGGCGGAGCTGCTCGAGGAAGGCGTCGACGTCGGCGTGGAACTGTTCCAGCGGCAGCTGGGCGCGGGTGCGGGTGAAGGAGGCCTGGAGCACGGCGATCACCCACGGCGCCGAGCGCGTCAGGGCCCAGGCAGGTCCTTTGGTGAGGAGCTCGAGGTCCCGGAGCCGGGCGCTTATGGCGTCGGCTGATGACACGGCGGAGCGGGACACGCACTCTCCTTCGGCTGCCAGAGGATGATTTGAGGTGGTGTTGCGGGCAGCGAATTCGAAAAACTGCCAGCTACAAGGTTAACGCAGGGCTCCGGCCGCATTCATCGTTGTGTGCTCCCCTGTGTCGGCGCACACTTTAATGACCAGCCGAAAGGAGTCGACCATGCGGAAGAGAACGATGTGGATCACGGGGGCAGCCTCTGCAGCAGTGGTGCTGGGGGGAGCGTCGGTTGCGGTCGCGGCAACCCAGCAGGCCCGGGATCTTGGGTCCCTGAGTCCGGACGACCTGACGGCCAGCATCGGAAAACTTGCACTTGGTGACGATTCCGACGGACCGGCGCTTACTGACGCCGATCGCGCCAGGGCAACAAGTGCCGCTCTGGCGAAGGTAGGCCAGGGCAGCGTCACCGAAGTGGAGCGCGATGACGACTCCGGCGCCGCCTACGAGGTCGAGGTGCGCCTCAACGACGGGACCCAGGTCGATGTCTCCCTCGGAGCGGATTTCCAGGTCGTGAGCCAGAGCGCCCCTGACCACGACGAGGACTGACACAGGAACAGCGTTCCGGGCACTGACGTCCGGTGCAACCCCCGGGATTGGTGAGGGTGCCGCAACCGTGCCGTGACCTACGCCCCGGTAGCATTTCGATCCCGTACCAAGAGGCCTGGAACGTCCAAAGGGCCCTAGTTCAGCACGTCTCCGGCACCCTACGCTCGGGCTACTGGTTCAACCGGAGCAATGGTGCAGGGGGCAGAATGCAGTTCGACCTAAGCGCAGTGGAAACCGGCACGTTGGTGGTTATTGGAACCCTCGTGTTCGCCGTGATGATCGGCGCCTTCATGATGGCGTCCGCGTTCGCGGCCATGGTTCTGGTTGGAGCGGGCCGGCTCGCCTGGTACCTCGTGGCCGGCGCGGTGGTTGGGCTGGTCCACGGCATCAACAACGGCTGGGACCGTCTGGTTCACCACGCCTCAACCGTGGAGTTACCCGCCGATTTCCAGGTGGACTTCGGCACGGACTTCCGGGCCGACCATTCGGGTCAGGCCTCCCCTAGCACAGGCACTTACCCGCGAGTAGTATTGCGGGACAGCTGAAGGGTCCTCCACCCGCGGCGGATCCAGGGCTCAAACCGGCCACCCGGTTAGAGGAGATGCCCAGTGAGCTCCGCCATTGAAGACCCCGCCACCGCACCCGACACTCCAACACCAGACACCGCGACACCGGGCACCCCAGCGCCGGAGACAGCCGGTGCGTCGGACCACATTGGCCCCGACGCGACGGCCGCCGACGCCCGGGCCATTGCCGAGGCCGCCCGCGAGCCCAGCTGGAACCAGCCCAGCTTCGCCAAGGGTCTCTACCTTGGCAGCTTCGATTTGAGCCTGATCCACCCATGGCCCGAGGCCCCCGCCGACGACGTCGAACGCGGCGAGGCGTTCATGTCCCGGCTGACCGACTACTGCCGCACGATGTCCGGACGCGCCATCGAGCGCGAGGACCGGATCCCGGACGACTATCTCAAGGGGCTCGCCGAGCTCGGCGCGTTCGGAATGAAGATTCCCCGCGAGTACGGCGGACTGGGCCTCACCCTCGTGTACTACGGCCGCGCTCTGGCCCTGCTTGGCTCGGTACACCCAAGCCTCGGCGCCCTGCTGTCCGCGCACCAGTCGATCGGCGTTCCGGAGCCGGTCAAGGTCTTCGGCACCCCGGCCCAGAAGCGGGAATACCTGCCCCGCTGCGCCGCCGGAGCCATCACCGCTTTCTTGCTGACCGAGCCCGACGTCGGCAGCGACCCCGCCCGGATGGGCAGCACCGCCATCCTCTCCGACGACGGCGCGTCGTACGTCCTGGACGGCGTCAAGCTGTGGACCACCAACGGGGTCATCGCCGAACTCGTCGTGGTCATGGCCCTCGTGCCGCCGCACACCGATGCGGACGGGACCGCCCACAAAGGCGGCATCAGCGCGTTCGTGGTGGAAATGGACTCCCCCGGCATCACCGTGGAAAACCGCAACACCTTTATGGGCCTCCGCGGGATCGAAAACGGCGTCACCCGCTTCGATCAGGTCAGGGTCCCCGCCGCCAATCGGCTGGGCCGGGAAGGCCAGGGCCTGAAGATCGCCCTCACCACGCTCAACACGGGCCGGCTCTCGATCCCCGCGCTGTGCGTCGCCACGGGCCGGTGGAGTCTGAAGATCGCCCGCGAATGGTCCAACGCCCGCACGCAGTGGGGTCGGCCGATCGGCCAGCATGAGGCCGTGGGCAAGAAAATCGCGTTCATCGCGGCCAGCGCCTTCGCCTTGGATGCGGTGTTTGAACTCTCCGCGGAAATGGCCGACGCCGGGCAAAAGGACATCCGGATCGAGGCGGCCCTAGCCAAGCTGTGGTCCACAGAGATCAGCTGCCTCATCGCTGACGAACTGGTGCAAATCCGCGGCGGCCGGGGCTTTGAAACGGCTGACTCGCTCGAAGCCCGGGGAGAGCGCGCCGTCGCCGCGGAACAGCAGCTCCGCGACATGAGGATCAACCGGATCTTCGAGGGGTCCTCGGAAATCATGAAATTGCTGATCGCCCGCGAGGCCGTGGACGCGCACCTGGCGGCCGCGGGAGATCTCGCCTCGGAGGACGCCCGCCTGTCGGACAAGGCGAAGGCCGCCGTCGGCGCCTCCGGCTTCTACGCGAAGTGGCTGCCCAAACTCGTGGCCGGCGCCGGCATGGATCCGCGGTCCTACAGCGACTTCGGCCGGCTCGCCAAACAGCTGCGCTACGTGGAGCGCTCCTCCCGGCGCCTGGCACGGCAGACCTTCTACGGAATGGGCCGCTGGCAGGCGAAGCTTGAGCACAAGCAGGCGTTCCTGGGCCGGATCGTGGACATCGGTGCCGAGCTCTTTGCCATGGCGGCCTGCTGTTCCCGCGCCGAGATGCTGCTTCGGACGCAGCCGGAACGCGGCGCCTCCGCGTACGAACTCGCCGAGGCCTACTGCGAACAGGCCCGCGTTCGCGTCGACGAATATTTCGACCGGCTGTGGCGGAACACCGACGACGCCGACCACGCCCTGGCCCGCAAGACCCTTGCCGGCGACTACGCCTGGCTGGAGGCAGGGGTCCTTGACCAGTCAGAAGGGACCGGTCCGTGGATCGCGGACGCCAGCCGGCGCGCCTCGGCCCGGGAAGATCTGCACCGTAAGTACCGCTGACGGGCCGCCGCCACGGATGGTAAGCATCCTTGCTAACTGGATTACGCCGTGGTTAGGTGGACGCCAGACCCTCACCCCTACGGTCCCCGGTCATTCAGCGAAAGTGAGCAGCCCTCATGAGCAGCACGACAGGTCCCGACGACAAGACGACACGCCGCACCACGCAGGAAGACGGCACGACTGCCCCGGTGACGGCGGTCCGCCAGCCCGACGCCGTCCGCGACGCACCCCGCCACGACGCACCGGTTACGGCGGTCCGCCATGACGACGCCGTCCGCGACGCACCGGTTACAGCGGTCCACCACGACGACACCGTCCGCGACGCACCCCGCCACGAGACAGTCGTCGAAGAGATCCCCACGCGCGAAACAGTCGTGGCCCGCGAGAAGGAACAGTTCGGCGGCATCAAAGTCGGCTCAGCCTTCTTCGGTTGGCTGACGGCCACGGGTACTGCCGTTTTGCTCACCGCGCTGGTCGCGGCCGGCGGCACCGCCGTCGGGCTGGCCACCAACACCGATGTGAACGATGCCGTAGACCAGGCCTCCAACAACCAGACGGTCGGGCTGGCCGGCATCATCGTGCTGCTGGTGATCCTCCTGATCGCTTACTACTGCGGCGGGTATGTGGCCGGGCGGATGGCCCGTTTTAACGGTGCCAAGCAGGGCTTCATGGTCTGGATCTGGGCCCTGATCGCCGCGGTCGTGGTCGCTGTGCTGGGAACGGTCGCCGGGCAGCGCTTCAACATTCTGGCAAACCTGAACAGCTTCCCGCGTATCCCGATTAACGAGGGCCAGTTGAACACCCTAAGCATCGTCGCGGCGATTGTCGTGGCCTTGGTGGCTTTGGTGGGCGCGGTGCTGGGCGGCCTCGCGGGCATGCGTTTCCACCGCAAGGTGGATCGGGCCGGCTTCAGCCCGGCGGCAACGGTCGAGAACCACCCCTCCGGGGACAACGCAGTCAGGGACTCCTCAGCCGGGGACTCCTCACTCGGGCGCCGCTAGCCCGGGCACCCCTGGCTCGGAGGCGTCAGCCGGACACGACTCCGGACACGTAGTACCAGCGCCGGTCCACCCGGACAAAGCGGCTGGTTTCACGTTGCACAGCGCGTTCGCCGTCGTGCCGGCAGTGCGCCGCGAATTCCACCACGCCTTCACTGTCCAGCGGGCCGCCCCGGCTGGTGGAGAGGATGTCCAAGCGGCGCCACTGCGTGCCGGCATCAAACTCCAATTCAGCTGGCCGCGTGTCCGGATGCCAGGTCCGGAGCAAGTAATCTGCGTCCCGGACCACGAAGGCACTGTACCGGGAGCGCATGAGCTGCTCCGCCGTCGGCGCCTCGGCCTCTCCGCGGTGGAACCGGCCGCAGCAGTGGGCATACTCTTCGCCGGACAGGCACGGGCAGGAATCGGCTACTGCGGCGTACGTCATAAGGTGTCCTTCCGGCGGGCCGGACGACGCCGGCGGGGCTGTCTTTGACTATAGACGCCGGGGCGGCTGGGCCGCGCCCTGCTCCCGGATAACGGCTTTGACGCATCTTCACCGCGACCGAACGGGTGCGGCACGGGGCCTGCAAAAAGTACGTATTGTTAAGGGGGCTCCTGCCCGCCACGTGCTTGCGACAGGGACCACGCTGCAGCAGGCCGGCAAGGAGAGGTGACATGGAAGATCCAACGACCATTGCGCTGAACCTGACTTTTTTCGGGACCCTCGGCCTGGCGTTCTTGATGTTCCTCGGTCTCTTCATGGTCTTCGCCGCCACACTCGTGCTCGCAGGGATCGGCCGACTGGCGGCAGTCGTCGTCCTGGCCGTCGCCGGGCTCCTCCGCGGAAACCCCGTTATACGGGAAGGTGCAGCACGCGAAGCTGCAGCAGGGGAAGATGCAGCAGGGGATGATCGGACGCGGAACGCGCCGGCGAAGGCCGCAAAGCCCGTGCGCCCGGCCGCGGCGATGAAACCGCGCCGCCCCGCCCGAAATGCAGCCAAGAAGGAGCCGACGCTGTCGCCGGAGTGGGCGGCCGCCGTGGCCCGGGCAGATGCCCGCGCCGCCGCAAGGGCCAAGGCCGAAGCCGGCCCGGCCGTCCGTGTCACCGTCCGGGACCTGCCCAACCCCACGGCACCGGCAGGGGACATCAAGGAAGTCTCAGCCCTCGTGCAGTCGGCCATGGACACCAATGGAACACTTGGCGTCGTCCCGCGGGCGTTCAAAAAGCCGCCCATGCCCGCGGCGAAGTCCCTGCTGGATACCGGCTCGCTCGTGTCGCTGCGCGGCAGTCTTCCGGCCGGGAAGGCCAAACCGCCAGCCCAAGAGCGCAAAGCGGGCTGAGCCCTTACCCCGGGCAGGCAAGTCCGATACGTTGGAACCCATGGAATTCAGATACCTCGGGCACAGCGGCTTCAAGATTTCAGAAATTACGTTCGGCAACTGGCTGACCCATGGCTCCCAGGTGGAGAACGACGTTGCCACCCAGTGCGTGCGGGCCGCGCTCGACGCCGGTATCAGCACCTTCGACACGGCCGACGTCTACGCCAACACCGCGGCGGAGACGGTCCTCGGCGCCGCCTTGAAGGACGAGCGCCGGGAGTCGCTCGAAGTCTTCACCAAGGTATTCGGCCCCACCGGGCCCAAGGGCCACAACGATCTTGGACTGTCCCGCAAGCACATCATGGAGTCCATCAACGGCTCCCTCAGGCGGTTGCAGACCGACTACGTGGATCTCTACCAGGCCCACCGCTACGACTACGAGACGCCGCTGGAAGAGACCATGCAGGCGTTCGCGGACATCGTGCGGCAGGGCAAGGCCCTGTACATCGGGGTCAGCGAGTGGACGGCCAACCAGATCCGCGATGGCCATGCCCTCGCCAACGAACTGGGCTTCCAGCTGATCTCCAACCAGCCGCAGTACTCCATGCTGTGGCGGGTGATCGAGGCCGAGGTGATTCCGGCGTCGGAAGAGCTGGGCCTGTCCCAGATCGTCTGGTCCCCGATCGCGCAGGGCGTGCTGAGCGGCAAATACCACCCCGGCAAGCCGGCCCCCGAGGGCAGCCGCGCCACGGATTCCAAGGGCGGTTCGCGGATGATCGAGCGTTGGATGTCCAACGAGGTCCTTACCGGTGTCCAGCAGCTCAAGCCGATCGCGGACGAGGCCGGGCTGACCATGGCGCAGCTCAGCATCGCCTGGGTGCTGCAGAACAAGAACGTGGCCTCGGCGATCATGGGCGCGTCCCGGCCGGAGCAGATCGAGAAAAACGTGGCAGCCGCGGGCGTGAAGCTGGACGCGGTGATCATGGACAAGATCGACGCCGTCATCGGCTCGCTGGCAGAACGCGACCCCGCGCAGACCAAGTCGCCCGCCTCCCGCGAGGCCTAGGCCCATGCCCAACGCGCCCGAGCTCGCCGTCACCGGATCCACCGGCCACCTGGGCGGCCTGGTGGCCAGGCTGCTGGCCGGGGCCGGAAGCCAACAACGGCTCCTGGTGCGGGACGCCGCCCGGGCTCCTGCTCTCGAAGGTGCCGTCCCCGTCGTAACCACATACGCCGATCAAGAGCAGACGACGGCGGCGCTGGTCGGGGCGAAAACGCTGTTCATGGTCTCTGCCGCCGAGGCCGAGAACCGGCTGCAGCAGCACTACGCCTTCGTCGACGCGGCGGCCGCAGCGGGCGTCCAACACATCGTTTACACCTCGTTCTTCGGCGCGGCGCCGGACTCCACGTTCACCCTGGGCAGGGACCACTTCGCGACGGAGGAGCGCATCAAGGCCTCCGGCATGGACTACACGTTCCTGCGGGACAACTTCTACCTGGACTTCCTGCCGCTGCTGGCCGGGGAAGACGGCGTCATCCGCGGCCCCGCCGGGGATGGCGTCATGGCGGCCGTGGCGCGGGCGGACATTGCCCGCTCGTCCGTCACCGTGCTGCGGGACCCTGCCATGCACGTGGGACGGATCTACAATCTGACGGGCCCGGAGGACATCTCGCTGGTCCGCGGCGCGGAACTCCTGACGGCCGGAACCGGTCGGACCATCACCTTCCACAACGAGACCCTGGCGGAGGCCTACGCGTCCCGCGCCTCCTATGGTGCCCCGCCGTGGCAGGTGGACGCCTGGGTGAGCACGTACACGGCCATCGCGGCCGGCGAACTGGCCGGTCCGACGTCGGCGGTGCACGAGCTGACGGGCCGCGAACCCTTGAGCCTGGAGCAGTTCCTGGCCGAGGCGCACACGCTGTAGCTCCCGCACCGGCTGTCTCGCGGGACCGGCCGGGACCGGCCCCGGCACCTGACAGGACAGGCCCGGCCCGGTGTTGACGGTTTCCGGGCTGCGGCGTAGACCTGATTTCAGGTGACATCGGCCAGAAACGGGCCGGTGCGGAGAAGAATCGCAGCGCGCCATGCCGAAGCAAATGTCCAGACACTCCGCCGTCCTGAAGAGTCCGCGCCGACAGGCCCGGAAACTCGCAGCGCATTCCGGCGAACCGAGCCACGGCCCGCTGACAGCGGACGAGCTCCAGCTCGCCGTGCGGAATCATTCCATGCCGCTCGAGGCTCTACGGATCGATACCACGCCACCCGGGCTGCACTATGTGCTCACCCACTTCGACATCCCATTCATCGACGCCGAGCACTGGCATCTGCAGATCGGCGGCGCCGTGCAGCGGTCCCTGGAGCTGAGCCTGCGTGCCCTGCGCCGGGCACCGAGCATCACCCTCCCGGTCACTCTGGAGTGCGCCGGCAACGGCCGTTCCCTGCTGCGGCCCCGTCCTTTGAGCCAGCCCTGGGTCCTGGAGGGAGTGGGCACCGCCGTATGGACCGGCGTCCCGCTCGCCTACCTGCTGACCCAGGCCGGAGTGGAGGACGACGCCGTGGAGGTGCTGTTCACCGGGGCGGACTCCGGCGTCCAGGGTGGCGTCGCCCAGCAGTTTGCCCGGAGCCTGCCGATCGGCGAGGCCCTGCGGCCCGACGTCGTGCTCGCCTACCGGATGAACAACGCAGACCTGCCACCGCAGCACGGCTATCCGCTCCGGCTCGTGGTGCCCGGCTGGTACGGCATGGCGAGCGTGAAGTGGCTGTCCACGATCAAGGTCCTGACCAAGCCCTATGACGGTTTCCAGCAGGCCGTGGCCTACAAATACCAGCAGGATGCTGACGATCCCGGCACCCCGGTCACGTGGATAAAGGTCCGCTCGCTCATGGTTCCGCCGGGCGTCCCGGATTTCTTCACCCGGAGCCGGATCCTGCCCCGCGGACCGGTGGTGCTGACCGGCCGGGCTTGGTCCGGGCAGGACGCCGTGCAGCGCGTCGATGTCGGGATCGACGGAAAGTGGGCACCGGCCCATCTGGAGCACCCGGCCGCGCCGTTCGCCTGGTGCGCCTGGTCGATGCCCTGGGTGGCCGATCCCGGCGAACACGAACTCTCCTGCCGTGCCACCGACGCCAGCGGCGCGGTACAACCGCTGGAACAGGCATGGAACTACCAGGGCATGGGCAACAACGTGGTGCAGCGGATCAAAGTCAGCGTGGAGTAGCCGGGCCTCAGCAGCCCTCGAAGTCGGTGAGCACCTTCACCTTGTCCGCCGAGGCGGAGTCGGGATCGAAGGTGTAGCCGATCCATTCCCGGGCGAGCCGCCGTGCCAGTTCCAGCCCCACCACGCGCTGGCCCATCGTGAGGATCTGGCAGTCGTTGGAAAGCACGGACCGCTCCACGCTGAAGGAGTCATGGGCGGTTGCGGCCCGGATGCCGTCCACCTTGTTGGCGGCAATGGCGACGCCGATCCCCGTGCCGCAGAACAGGATGGCCCGGTCCGCCTGCCCGTCCCGGATCAGCTCCCCCGCTGCAATGCCGACATACGGGTAGGGCTTGGTGAACAGCTCCGGGACGTCGCCGCGGTTGACGCCGATATCGATGACTTCCGCCACACGCGGGTCTGTCCGGAGGTCCGCCAGGATCTGGTCCTTGTAATCCACCCCGGCCTCGTCCGCGCCCACAATTAGCCGGATCCCTGCTCCCGGGCTCACGGGCGTGCTCCTGCCGGCTGCCCCACACCGGCAATATTCAAACCGGCAAGGTGCGGACCTAACACAGTGAATACCATCGCCAGGGACGTGGCGCCCGGGTCGGGTGTACCCACGCTCTTTTCCGCAAGGGGCCGCGCCCGTCCCTTCAGCGGTCGCAGGGCCGCGGTGGCCTGCGCCGCGGAGGCAGCCTCGCGCGCCGCTTCCGCCCAGGCGGCGTCCGCTCCGGCTCCGTCGCTGGCGAGCCGGCTGAACGTCTCGGTGAACGGGACTAGCGCGTCCACCATGGTCTTGTCGCCGACGTCGGCCTTGCCGAGCTCCGTGATCCGGGCGGCAAAGGCAGTCACCGCTGCCGCCAGTTCGGCCGCACTGGGCGCGTGGTCGTTGCCGAGGGACTCGCCGAAGGCCCGAAGGCCGGCGCCCCACAGCACGCCAGAGGTGCCACCGGCGTTATCCGCCCAGGCGTCGCCAGCGGTAGCCAGGACGGCCCCGGCCCCGGCCCCGCGGGACGCAGCCCCTGTGGCGGCGGCACAGGCCGTATCAATCCCGCGGACCATGCCCCGCCCGTGGTCTCCGTCACCGGCAATGGCATCGAGGTCGCCCAGGAACTTCTCGGCGTCGTGGATGGCTGCGCGGGCTGCCGCCAAGGCAGCGACGCACTGCTGTGCATAGTCACGAGAAGCTTCGGCCGCGGCGAAGGCTTCCGGTACCGCCGCATCCTCGGCCGGCGTCGACTCGTCGGCCTCCCCGCCGGGGAGGGCGGCATTCCCGCGCCGGTACGCAGGGGTCTCGGCGGGAGCGGTCCAGAGCGACTCGAGTTCGTCATCCAGCCAGGTCACGGTCAGTGAAACGCCGGCCATGTCCAGACTCGTGACGAGTTCGCCGACCTCCGGCATCACCAGCGTGTAACCGGCGGCGCGAAGCAGCGATGCGACGCTAAGCCAGAGGACAAAAAGTTCTTCGTGCTTGGTGGAACCGAGCCCGTTGAGAATGACGGCTATGCGGTCGCCCGCACTGTGCGGCGTCTCGGCCAGCAGCCGGGACACGAACTCCTGGCCCAGCTCCTTGGCGGGCGGCAGATCGGTGTCGAACAGGCCGGGTTCGCCGTGAATGCCCAGGCCGAGCCCCATCTGCCGGTCCTTGAGGGTGAACAGCGGAGCCTCGGCACCGGGGAAGGTGCAGCCGTGGAAGGCGCTGCCGATGGTGCGGGTCAGGCCGTTGGCCTTCCGGCCGAGACGAACGACGTCGGCCAGGTTGGCGCCCGCTTCGGCCGCCGCACCCATGATCTTAAAGACCGTGAAGTCGCCGGCGATGCCGCGGCGTTTTTCCGATTCGGACGGCGGTGCGCTGGCGACGTCGTCGGTCACCAAGACATTCGCCACCTGGATCCCTTCGGCGGCGAGCCGTTCGCTGGCCATGCCGAAGTTCATGACGTCGCCGGCGTAGTTGCCGTAGGCGAACACCACTCCGGCGCCGGAATCCGCTGCCTTGGCCACAGAGTAAGCCTGCTGGGCCGACGGCGAGGTGAAGATGTTCCCGACGACCGCGCCGTCGGCCAGTCCGGTGCCGATGAGCCCGGCGAACGCCGGGTAGTGCCCCGAGCCGCCGCCGGCCAGCACGGCCACCTTCGGCTGGCGGGGCCGGTGCCGGCGGACAGCGCCGCCGGGCACCTGGCGCACCTGGTTCGCGTGGACGTCGCAGAAGCCGGCGAGGGCCTCCTCGGCGAAATCTGACGGGTTGTTAAATATTCTGGTCATCGTGGGCTCTCTCGGCTGCGCTCGGTCGTCTGACGCTCGATCAACTGAACAGTGTGGCTGCTAGTGGATGTGGCTTCCGCCGTTGATGTCGATGGTGGTTCCGGTGAGGTAGGCGGATTCCTCGGAGGACAGGAACGTGATGACGGCGGCGATTTCTTCGGTGCTGGCGTTGCGTCCGAGCGGGATGCCGGCGTTGATGGCCGCTTCCTGTTCCTCGGTGCTGCCCACGCGGATGTTGGTGTCCACGGCGCCGGGGGTGATGGCATTGACGGTCACGCCGGTGCTTCCGAGCTCACGGGCCAGGGCCTTGGTGAAACCCAGGATCGCGGCCTTGGCTGCGGAGTACGGGACCTTGCCAAAGACGCCGCCGCCGCGCTGGGCGGAGACGGAGGACATGTTCACGATCCGGCCCCAGCCGCTTGCGATCATGTCGGGCAGGAACGCCTTGGTGACCAGGTAGGTACCCGTGGCGTTCACGGCCATGACCTTGTTCCACAGCTCCAGCGTGGTCTCGAGGAACGGCACCGGCGAGGTGATGCCGGCGATATTCGCCAAGGCGCCGACGGCGGGGAGGCTGCCGGAGCGGACCTCGGCGGCCACGGCCTGGTAAGCGGCGTTGACGGAGTCCTCGCTGGCGACGTCGACCTCGTAGCCAAACGCGGGCACGTTGAACTCGTTGCCGATCTCCGCTGCGACCTTGGCGGACTTCTCGCCGTCGAGGTCCAGGATCACCACGGCCCAGCCTTGGCTGGCGTAGCGGCGTGCGGTGGTGATGCCGATCCCCCGGTCCGAGGTTGCCCCGGTGAGGACGGCGGTGCGCTGGATGGTGCTCATGATGCTCCTTGGGTTGTTCGTTGGTGTGGAAAGTCAGATGAGGTCAGTGATGCAGCTGGCGGCCTTGGCGGCCGCGGCGGGGCGTTCCCCGTGTGTGACGTCCCGGGTCTCCAGTTCCAGGGAAAAGTGCCCCGTGTAGCCAACGGCTGCGAGGGCGCCCAGGCCCGCGGCGAAATCGGCCTGGCCGTTGCCAATGCTGAGGTTGATGTTCCCCGGCACGGCATCGCGTAGGTGGACATGGGCGATCCGGCCCTGATGGCGCGTGAGGTAGTCCAGCGGGTCCTCGCCTGCGGCCACGATATGGCTGAAGTCCATGACGATCCCTACGCCGGAACCGGCCAGCCGCCGGGCCAGCAGTTCCGCGCGCTCCAGGTTCCAGCAGAACCGAAGGAAGTGCAGTGACTCGGTCCAGAGTTCGACGCCGAACTCGTCCGCCCGCCGCTTGGCCCTGATAAGTTGCGCGGCAATGGTGTCCAGGTCCTCGTCGAGGCTGCGGACAGGGTCGTGGCCGAGGGCGCCGCAGGGCAGGACCAGGGCCTTGGCGCCGGTGCCGGCCGCCAAGGTGAGGAGGGCATCAAGGTGCCGGTTCCGGGCGGACTGTGCGGCGGCGTCGAGCACGGCGTTGAGGTCCCCGATGTCCCCGTTGACCGACCGGACCCGCAGCCCGGACGCAAGGACCTCGGCCGTCACGGCGGCTACGGCCTCGGCATCGAGGTCGTAGGGAACGTGGTCGCACACACCGGGGAGGGCGCCGAGATCTATTTCCTCGAAGCCGAGGCCCGCGATGGTACGCAGGGCCTCGGACAGGTCCTGGTGGCGGAAGCTGATGGACGAGCAGCCGAGTCGGGAATTGAACATCGTCGTTGATCCTCTGGTTGCGCCCTCGGGCGGTGGTGATATGGACCACATTACAAAATTCAACTGTCAACAGTCAACCTTTGAAGTTGACTGTTGACATTGCCTATGACGCGGGTCACACTGGGCATATCATCTGTTAACAGTCGACAGTGTCGATGCGGAAGCGTCGGCAGCTCTCTTCGAAAGGGATTGACATGAGCAACGAAGCTCTCAGCATGCGGGGCCCTGTGCATGGCACGAATGCGGCCCGGCGCGTCGCGATCGGCTCCAGCGTCGGCGCAGTCATCGAAACCTATGACTTCATCGGCTTTGGCACCGCGGCCGCCCTGTACTTCGGTACGGCCTTCTTCCCCACCGGCGACCCGGTGACCGGAACCCTGGCCGCCTTCGCCACCCTCGGTGTGGGTTTTGCGGCCCGCCCGATCGGCGGCATCATCGGCGGCCACCTGGGCGACAAGGTCGGCCGCAAACCCGTCCTGGTGGCCTCCCTGATCCTCATGGGCGTCGCCACTTTCGTGATCGGCCTGCTTCCCACCTACGGCCAGGTCGGCCTGATGGCCCCTGCTTTGCTGGTGTTCGTCCGCATCGTCCAGGGCCTGGCCTTCGGCGCGGAGTGGGGCGGCGCCATCCTCATGAGCTACGAACACGCCCCGTGGAAGTCCAAGGGCAAGTACACCGGCATGGTCCAGGCCGGCTTCCCGGTCGGGCTGCTGCTGGCCAACATGGTTTTCCTCTTCAGCGTCCAGCTCGGCGGCGAACTCGCCTGGCGCATTCCGTTCCTCGCCAGCATCGTGCTGGTGATCGTCGGCCTGATCATCCGCTCCAAAGTCCCCGAGTCCCCCGTCTTCGACGAGGTCAAGGACAGCGGCGACATCGTGAAGTCGCCCATCACGGAGGTCCTTAAAACGGACTGGCGCAACATCGTCAAGGGCATCGGCCTGCGCATTGCCGAGACCGCGGGCTACGCCGTGTCCATCACCTACATGATTTCCTATCTGAACAGCCAGCACCTGGCCGACAAGACCCAGACGCTCGTAGCACTGTGCATCGCCTCCGCAATCGGCATCTTCGCCACGCAGGCTTGGGCACGACTGACCGACAGGATCGGCCGGCGCCCGCTCTACATCTGGTCCTGCGCCTTCGCGGTAGCGTTCGCCGTACCGATGTTCCTCCTGGTCAACACCGGCCTGTTCATCTTCATCATCGCCACCCTGGTGATCTCCTACGCCGTCTGCCAGAACTCGCTCGCCGGCGCTCAGGGCGCCTGGTTCCCGGAGCTCTTCCAGGCCAAGACCCGCGCCTCCGGCGCCTCGCTGGCCTACCAGATCTCCGCCATGGTCTCCGGCTTCACCCCGTTCATCACCACCCTGCTGTTCGTCAGCTTCGGCTGGATGGGCCCGGCGCTGCTCTTCGGCACCTACGCCGCCATCGGCCTCTGGGCAGCCCTCGCCACCCGGGAAACCTGGGGCAAGCGCGAACGCCAGCTCGCGGACGAGGCCACCAAAAGCACCCCCGCCCACGTGAGCGCGTAGGGGCGCACCCCCCGGGACGCCGTCGACGGCCTCCCGCAAGCTCGTCACATCACTTTTGAAAGGCAGAATTGTGGTTCTCACACAGGAAAAAGCAGCCCGAGGCAAAGCCTCCGGCGTCGGGAAAGAACGGGTTGACCGGGTCGAGGGGGCCGCGTTCCGGATCCGGCACCACGCCCTGAACATGGGCGAGGTCCAGGGCCAGGGCTATGTCGGGCAGGCCCTCGGCGCGGCCGACATGCTGGCGGTTGTCTATGCGGACCAGCTCCGCTTCCGCGCCGATGACCCAGAATGGGACGGGCGGGACAGGTTCCTGCTCTCCACCGGCCACTACGCGATCGGCCACTACGCGGCGCTCGCCGAGGCCGGGATCATCCCCGTGAAAGAACTGGAGACCTACGGCTCGGACAACTCCCGGCTGCCGATGTCCGGAATGTCCACCTACACCCCCGGCATGGAGATCTCCGGCGGCTCCCTCGGCCACGGCCTCTCGATCGCCGTCGGCGCCGCACTGGGCCTGCGGTACCAGGGTTCGGACTCCCGGGTCTACAACTTCCTCTCCGACGGCGAACTCGATGAGGGCTCCACGTGGGAGGCAGCCATGGGCGCCCATCACCACCAGCTCGGCAACCTCACCGCCATGGTGGACATCAACGCCCTGCAGGCCGACGGCAAGACCGACACCGTGCTCCGCACCGAACCCATCACCGAAAAATGGCAGGCGTTCGGCTGGTACGCCCAGCGTGTGGACGGGAACGACGTCAGCGCGCTGCTGGCCGCGTTCGACAACGCTGCCACCCAGGCAGCCGCCGTCGGACGTCCCTCCGTGATCCTTTGCGACACCAAAGTTGGCCGCGGCGTTCCGCTGCTCGAGGACCGCGAAAAAGCCCACTTCATGCGCATCGAAGAACACGAATGGCAGCTCTGCCGCGAGCAACTGACCGCAGGATACGAAGGAAAGGCCGCACGATGAGCACCGCCACCACACCGAAGCTAAAGACGTCGGCCATGATCGCGTCCTTCGCGGATCCGGGCCAGAAAACCGCATCCGCGCCGTTCGGGCACGCCCTGGTCAAGGCCGCGCAGGAGAACGACAAGATCGTGGGACTGACCGCGGACCTAGGCAAATACACGGACATGCACATCTTCGCCCAGGCCTTCCCGGAACGCTTCTTCCAGATGGGCATGGCCGAGCAGTTGCTCTTCGGCGCCGCGGCCGGTCTGGCTGAGACAGGGCTGGTCCCGTTCGCGTCCACGTACTCGGTGTTCGCCGCCCGCCGCGCCTATGACTTCCTGTGCCTGGACGCCGCCGAGCCGAACCTCAACGTCAATATCGTCGGCGGGCTCCCCGGGCTGACCACCGGGTATGGGCCCAGCCACCAGGCGACCGAGGATATGGCGATCTTCCGCGGCATGCCCAACCTGACCATCGTGGATCCCTGCGACTCGATGGACATCGAGCAGGCCGTCCCGCAGCTGGCGGCCAGCGAAGGGCCCACGTACCTGCGCCTGCTGCGCGGCAACGTTCCGACCGTGCTGGACGAGTACGACTACAGCTTCGAGCTCGGCAAGGCCAAAGTCCTCCGCGGGGGCCGCGACGTCGTCTTCATCTCCAGCGGGCTGATGACCATGCGGGCTCTTCAGGTGGCAGAGGCACTGGCGGCGCACCACGTGGATGTCGCCGTCGTCCATGCCCCCACCATCAAGCCGTTCGACACCGCAACGGTCCTCGCCGAGCTGAACACCGACCGCCTCGCGGTGACGCTGGAGAACCACAGCGTGGTGGGCGGCCTGTTCGAGACAGTGGCCTCGGCCGTGGTCACGGCGGGACTCGGCAAACGGGTGGTGCCGGTGGCGCTGCCCGATGAGTTCCTCGACGCGGGCGCACTGCCCACCCTGCACGAACGGTACGGGCTTTCGGTTCAGCGGATCGTTGCCAAGGTCCTCGCCGAGCTTGCCTGATGATGCGCGGGGCCGGCAGCTGCCGGTCCCGCGTCCGTGCCGTACCATCAACTGTTAACACACCAACTGTAGACAGTTGACCACTGACAGTGAGGACAACCCATGGCCGGAGCAACAGCCCCGCTTCTCGGACTGGAAAAGAAGAGCCTCCGCGAGCAGGCGCTATCCGCGCTGCGCACGGCCATCACGAGCGGTGAACTGGAGCCCGGACGGCATCTGGTGGAGACCGAGCTGTCCGACATGCTCCAGATCAGCCGGGGAACACTGCGCGAGGCCCTGCGCCAGCTGGAACAGGAAGGACTGCTGTCGGCAGGACCGCGCGGCCGGCTGTCCGTGCGGCACCTGGACGACAAGGAAATCCGGGACATCTTCGCCGTCCGGGCGGCGCTCGAATCGCTCGCGGTCCGGACGCTTTGTGAATTGCCGGACCGGACCTCGGTGATTGCATCCCTGCGCTTGGCCGTCGATGCCATGGCCGCGGCCGCCGAGGCGAGCCTGGAGGAACGGATTGAATCAGATCTAGAGTTCCACCGAACACTGTGCCGTCTCAGCGGAAACGAGACCCTGCTGCACTCCTGGGAGTCGCTTGAGGGCTCCATTCGGATGTCCATCATGTTTGCCGGCATCGAGCGGGCCGTTAAGAACATGAGCGTGGACCGGCACCACGACATCGTCGCCGCGATCGAGACCGGTAACGCGACCCTGGCCCGCACAACGGTCCTCGAACACATGGATGTCGCCGCAGCCAACCTGGTTGCCTAGCCCGCGTCAGTAGTCCACGATCGCGCCGGCGGAGATGTTGACGGTCGCGTCGGTGATGGCCGCCGCCTTGTCCGAGGCGATGAAGGAAGCCACGTTTCCGACGTCCGCCAGCGTGGCCGTTCTGTTCAGGTGTGCGGTCCTGGCAATCTCCACCACGATCTCCTCGCGGCCCTCGGTCTGCCACGGGATGGTTTCGATAATGCCACCGGTGACCATGGTGACCACCCTGATGCCGTGTTTTCCCAGCTCGAGGGCCCACTGCCGGCGCAGCCCCTCCATAGCGTCGAGCGCCACTTTGAAACCGCCCAGGCCGGGGATGGTCTGCGGGCCAGAGCCGCCGAACATGAGCACGACGCCGGAGCGTTGCTTGACCATGTAGGTGGCGGCCGCGCGGGTGGTAAGGAAGTGCGTGCGCGCGGCCAGGGTGATGGGCCGGGTGAAGTCATCCACATCAATCTCCATGAGTGGCTCCTGGACGTCGCCGAACGAGATCACATTGAAGGAGATGTCGATCCTCTTGCTCTTCTTCGCCACCCGGCTTACGAACGCATCCACCTGCTCTTCGTCGAGGGCGTCGACGACGGCGGTTTCGGCTGTGCCGCCGGCCGCGCGAATGTCATGGGCTACTTTTTCCAGCCGCGATTCGGTCCTCCCGGCGATGTGGACCGTGGCGCCGTCGGCCGCGAAAGCCCTCGCCACCGCCCCGCCGACCGCCCCTCCGCCACCGTAGATCAGGGCGGTCTTGCCGTGTAGCAAGCCGTTGTCCGGAATCCCGATATTCAGCATGTTCGCCTGCCTAGTGCCGCGGAGTTCGTGAATTCCCTCAACTATGTTCTTGCGGAGGGCAGGTGGCAAGAGTACCGGGAGCCGCGCAGACAGTCGCGGCCAGAGGCGTGACAGGGATGATGGCCACGCCGGGACCCGGCCAGGCGTCCCCCCAATGCACACTCCTGACCGAACCACGACGTGCCGGGCGGGCCGTTGCCGCCCCTGCACACGGAGAATTGGACACGTCCAATTCTCCGCCCTGAGCGTACACGGAACAGATTAGACATGTCCAATCTGCTAGACTCGCAGGCGACCTGACGTTTTGTGACAACCCGTGCCTGATGACATTTGTCTGATGAAAGAAGCCACTGTGAGCGACGACCAGCCGACCTCCGCGCCAGGTCTAGCCCTGGCCCGCAAGCTGAACGTCCTCTTGGACACCGCCGAAGCCGAGGGCCGGAAAATCACGTTCAATGACGTCCGCGACGCCATGTCCGCGGCGGGGACGCCGCTCTCGCGGGCCAGGTGGCACTACATGCGATCGGGCTCGGGTCCGGCCGTCAAGAAAGTCGAACTCCTGCAGAATCTGGCCAGGTTCTTCGGCGTAAACGAGAACTACCTGATCGACGGCGAGGACGAACTTCCGCCCCGGGTGGAGGCCCAGCTTGAATTACTCGCCTCCATGCGGGCCAACAAGGTGCGCAACTTCGCCGCCCGCCAGCTGGATGGACTCTCCCCGGAAACCTTGCTCCAGATCCGGGACCTGATCGACGAGCAGCTCTCCCGCGGGGATTCTGACCAGCCCTGACGCCTGTGTTCCCCTGAGCCCCTAAATCAGGCTTCGGCCTGCACTGATAGGATTCTGGCGAGGTCTGGCCGTTAGGAAGTGGCGTATCCAGGCTGACGCTCTATCAACAGCCAAGGACTCGGTACATGGATTACGACGCCGCCCGGTCGCGGGCACGGGAAGCAGAGGCCAGCCTCCGTCTCAGCGAGCCGGTCTCGCTGGCTTCAATCCAGAAGCACCTTGAACTCCAGCGGGGCCGCAAGATCGTCATCAAGCCGATCGAAGGGGCAACCGATAAAGTCTGCGGGCTGTGGTTCGGCCTTGACCACATGGACCTCATCATGCACGCCCGGGCAGCCTCCGAAGTCCACCGGCAGCAAATAGTCCTCCACGAGTTCGCCCACATGGTCCTGCACCACGAGCAGGACATCGTATCCGCAGATTATGCCGGCACTTTCTTCCCGGACCTAGATCCCGAGCGGGTCGTCAGGGCCCTCAAGAGGACTGATTTCCTCAATGACGTCGAGGTCACCGCGGAGCTCCTGGCCGACCGTCTCGCCGCGCGTATCCGCAACTCCCGGGACCGCTCCGGCGGCCAGCCGGGCAACTTCAGCTCAGTGTTCGGATGATCCAGCTCCTGACGGCCGCTGTTCTTTTTGTTCTGGCCGCGGTCCGCGTCCCGGCCATGGTTCGGAACCGCCGGGACACGGTGTTCCTTGCAGCGGTGTTCGCTGGTGCCGGCTCGGTGCTGATGTCGCCTGAGGTGTACGCCACGGTTGATCAGTACATCGGCGGCATCAATCTCTCAAAGCTTGCCCTGCATTCCTCAGTTATCCTCAGTCTCTGGTACCTCCGGCGGGCCGTCCTTGAGGCGATCATGCCGGCCGACACCCGCCGGGCCGTGATCCCCACGCTGCCGCTAACGCTCACGTTAGCGCTGGAGTTCATGCTGTTCGTCCTGACGGGGCCCACTACCACCACGGACAGCTGGGGCCTGTACCACGACCGTCTGCCCGCCGCCCTGTTTTCCGCCGTGCTCGTCGGATTCTTAGGCTGGATCTGCGGCGGCGGCGCCGTCGCGTGTTTCCGGTATGTCCCGCGGATGCGCCGGTCTTTCAAAGCCGGCTTCACCATGGCCGGCGCCGGTTGCGTCCTCGGCCTGTTCGTCACGATCAAGTTCACGATCGGGCTGCTCTCGATCCCCTTGCCGGCGTTCGCGGCCGTTCCGCTCCCCTCCGACTCAGTTATCCGAGTCGTGGAGATGCTCGCCCTCATTCTGGTCGGGGCGGGCCTGATGCTGCCAGCCCTGGCGGGCCGGACCGGACGCAGACGCCGGGCCCGCTGGGAGGCCGACACCCTCGCCGGCGTCGAACCAATCCGGAAACGGATCCTGCAGAACGTCGACCCCGATCGCCTCCTCGAAACCGACCCCGCCGCGCCGGCCCGGGAACGGCTTCACCGGATGATCGTCGAGGTCTGGGACGCCGAGCTCGCGTCCGGCGGGACCTTGACTGCGCAAGAGCGCACATTCCTCCTTGCTGCCGAGGAACAGCTCGATCTGAACCGGCTCTCGTGACAGGTCCCGCGGCGGCCATCCGGGCCCGCTTCACCCACCTGTTGCCGGTCCGACGGCGGGTCCGGGGCCGGGTCCTGCTGCCGGTCCGACGGCCGGACCCCCTGCAGGTCCTGCGTCGGCCGGTACCGGCAGCTCACCCGGATCGACGGGACCCATGTCGAGGTGGAACGGCGGATACTCGTCCCGCATGAGGGCAACGTAGGCGATGACGCGGTAGATCCAGCGGTTCAGGCCGAGCAGGAGGTCGAAGATCCCCCGCCAGTATTGGCCCGTGAACAACAGAATCACGCCGGCAATGAGGACCAGCAGCCCCAGGAGGGAGATGCCCACTCCTTGCAGTTCCCACTCGCCGCCCTGGAACTCCCACGTCCTCGCGGTCCCCGTCAGCACGCCGATAATCAGCAGATGCGGAATGGCCAGCAGCCACGATTTCACCAGCACCAGGCCGCGGGACAGCCGTTCGGGATAGTCGACGTCGAAGTCTGCCGGGTAATCGGTACGGGCGAGCGTGAAGGGCGGATAGGCGTCTGTGCCGATCGCGCTGAAGGCGTAGAAGGCCACGCGCCAGTTCCAGCGGATCACGCCGACGTTGAAGTTGAACAGCGAGCGGGGGTAGCGCGCCGTGAACAGGATTGCGAACCATGCCACGATCGTGACCACACCGAAGGCGAACCAGAGGATGAACAGGATGATGCAGTGCGGGATGGCCAGGAACCACTTCACGAGCCACATCCACCGTGACAGGTTCGGGTCGAGGTAGCCGTGGAGGCGTGCGGGGTAAACGTACGGTGGAGTCGCTCCTGGCGTTACCGGATACGGAGCTCCCGGCGCGGCAGCGTAGGCCGCTACAGCACCGGGCGGGGCAGCAGTGTTCTGCTGGCCGGGGGCGGCCCCGGGCGGATGGGGGCCCGCCGGATACGGCTGGCCGGGCTGGGCCGGCAGGTAGCCGGGAGGAACGCCGCTGCCCGTACCGCCTTGGCCCGGCCCGCCACGGCCGAGTCCTGCGGCGCCCAGCACTATCAGCGGCACTCCGATCAGCAGCATCACTAGGCCGCCGATCAGCAGGCCAATGGACACCGGCAAGAGCAGATCGGTGCGTGCCCCTGCCTGCAGATTCACGCTCACCGGGGAACTCGCGTCGGCGTTCATGACCACCACGGCCCAGGCCCCGGAGCGAAGGTCCCATGTCAGTTCCTGTTCCCCCGGGCCCGTGGCAGTCGCGGCCCAGAAGTTCTGCTGTGCCGGATCGGACGGGATTTTGGCACCGTTGACTTCGCGGTACAGGGCGCGGAAGGGGTCGAATCTGACGTCGACGATTTCGGTGCGCTGGACATCGGCCAGGTACGCCGCGACGTCGGCCCGCGGGGCTATTCCGATGAAGATTTCCTTGCCGGGATCCGTGGTGGAACCGCGGAGCAGTACGCTGCCCGCAAAGTCCACTGGGGCGTCGTCGTTCACGCCGCCTCCGGTCATGAGGTCCAGCCGTGGGGTCGTCAGCGCGTAAGAATTGCCTGAGAACTGCTCCGCCGGCGTAATGAAGTACCTGCCGTCGCGCTGCTGGTAATTGACCCAGCCCGCTACGCCGGCACCCGCCAGCAGTCCCAGCCCGACCAGCGCGCACAGCGAGCCGATCACCAGCATGACAATCCGGCCTGCTTTCATGGCCGCCGTCCTTTCAGATGGTCCGTTTGCCACGCCCGGCTGGGCGGGGCTTCCGGAAACTGGCGGCCGGGGCCGCTACCGCCCGAGGGAAGCCAGGAAGGGCTTGGCTTCGGCGATGATGTCGGCACCGCCGGCACGAAGGACACGCGCAATCTTCGTGACGGCGTCGCCGTGGCTGAAGGTGCGCAGGCGTGTGTCGCGGGCGGCCCCCTGGACTGCCGTTGGCCGGCGCCGCCCGAAGTCAGGGCTGTGGACGAAGAACGCTTTCATGCCGTGATCACCACTTTGAGGGCCTTCGTCTCCGCGGCGCGGGCGAAAGTGTCGTACGCCTCCATGAATTCGTCAAAGATGAAGTGGTGGGTGGCGAAGCTGTCCGCGGGGATTTTTTGCTGTGCCACGAGCTTGAGCAGCATGGGTGTGGTGTTGGTGTTCACCAGGCCCATGCTGATGTTGATGTTCCGGATCCAAAGGTCTTCGACGTGCAGTTCCACGGCTTTGCCGTGCACGCCCACGTTGGCCACGTTGCCGCCGGGCCGCACGATGTTTGTACACATCGTGAACGTCGCCGGGACGCCGACGGCCTCGATCGCGACGTCCACGCCCTGCCCGTCGGTCAGGACCATCACCTGTTCTTTCCAGTCGGCATCGCTGGAGAGGACGATATCCGTGGCGCCGAATTCGCGGGATTTTTCGAGCCGGTTCGCGTCGAGGTCGACGGCGATGATCGTCGCGGCGCCGTATAGTCCGGCGGTACAGATCGCGGCGAGTCCGACCGGCCCGGCGCCGATCACGGCGACCGTGTCGCCGGGCTTGACCCGGCCGTACTGCACGCCGATCTCAAAGCCGGTGGGCAGGATGTCGGACAGCATGACGGCCTGTTGGTCGCTGACTCCGTCAGGCAGGAGGTGCAGGGAGTTCTCGGCGTACGGGACGCGGACGAACTCGGCCTGGGTGCCGTCGATCAGATGCCCGAAAACCCAGCCGATGCCGGAGGTGCCTTCCTCCCCCAAGCAGTGCGAATACAGGCCTGTCTTGCAGTTGGCGCAGTGCCCGCAGGACTTGATGCAGGAAATGATGACGCGGTCCCCGACCTTGAGGCTGGTGACGGACGCGCCGATCTCCGTGATGGTGCCGACCCCCTCGTGCCCGAGGATGCGGCCCTTGGCCACGGCCGGGACGTCACCTTTGAGGATGTGCAGATCGGTGCCGCAGATGGTGGTCGTGTCGACTTTGACGATCACATCGCTGGGGCTCTGAATTGTGGGATCAGGGACGTCGGTCCAGGACTTCTCCCCGGGCCCGCCGTAGACGAGGGCTTTCATACGTGTTCCTTAGCTTTGAGGATGACCAGCGGGTCAACGAGCCGCAGACGGCAGGGCGTCTCGGTGCCATCGATCCCCGAAGACATCAGCGAGGCGCGGGCGCGCTCACGGAGTTCCTCGATTGCGGCGGCCGAGACGCGGGCATGGGCGAGGTCGAGCACGAGTTCAAAAGTGGGTAGCTTGCTCGTGACCCGGCGGCAAACAACGTACAGTGCCCGCACGTTGGCTACGGTCACCACGCCGTGCACTTCGATCCGAGCTGTTTCGGCGTCGGCGTTCAGGCGGATGAAAACCTTCAGTTTGGGGTCCCCCGAATGGTGGCGCATAGTCATGTGGCCGTGGTCTCCTGCCTTTTCCTGCTGAAGCCGGAAAGTGCAAACGCCATTTCCTTCCCCAATTCGCGATGAGACCAGTGCTGCATTCCATGAAGCGGTTCCTCCCTCAACTACGACCCCAACTGGCCGTGCAGGAACCTCCCCAAATTCAGCTTGGTGGGCACGCATGGCAGGGGTAAGGGGCAAAAGTCCCTTGTGTATGTTTTAGGTCCTTCGGCGTTGCACGCCTAGCCTGTTTCTATGTCTGATCCGCTCGATCCCTGCCTCGCGCCGGACCTCGTGCCGGACCTCGTGCTGGCCTCGGTGCGGCAACCCGGCGTCGACATATGCTTCGACGTTCATCTCCGCGGCGGTGCCGTGTCTGCGATCATCCCGTCGCGCCAGTACGCGCCTGCGCTCCCCGCCGCGACCCGTGTGGTGGACCTGGACGGCCGCTACGTCATACCAGGGCTGTGGGATGAGCATGTCCACATGACGCAGTGGGCGCTGGCCTCCAACCGTCTTGACCTCTCCGACGCCGGCTCGGCGCGCGAGGCGGCCGCCGTCGTCGGGTCCCATGTCGCCGAGTCCCATGTCGCCGAGGGCGGCGGCAGCGGGGTCAGCGGCGGCACTGCGGCTCCGGGAGCTGTCCAGACGTTAGTGGGTGTCGGTTTCCGCGATGCCGTCTGGCCGGACCTGCCCAGCTTGGCCCTCCTCGACGGCGTGACGCGCGGCCGGCCGACGGCGCTGATCAGCCACGACCTCCACTGTGTCTGGCTCAACTCCGCAGCGGCCCAACGGTACGGAGTGCGGGTGGACGCGGACGGACTGCTCCGGGAAGATCCGGCGTTCGCCCTGACCCGCGAGCTCGGCCAGCTTCCGGACACGGTGGTGGATCCGTGGGTGCAGCAGGCGGGGCGGGCTGCTGCGACGCGGGGCGTGGTCGGGATCGTGGACTTCGAGATGACCTGGAACCGCGACGCCTGGCTCCGGAGGATCTCCGGCGGCTTCGCGGCCCTGCGGGTTGAGGCGGGGGTCTATCCGCAGGATCTGGACCGGGCCGAGGCCGAGGGGCTGCGGACAGGTTTGACGGTGGCCGGCGGCGGCGGGCTCCTGACCGTGGGCCCATTGAAGGTGCTGATCGACGGCTCGCTCAATACCCGTACAGCGTACTGCGTTGACCCCTATCCGAACGGCGGCCACGGCCTGCTGACGGTGAGCGAGCCGGAATTGCTCGCCCTGCTGGTCCGGGCGCGGCAGGCGGGTTTTGTGCCGGCGGTCCACGCGATTGGCGACGCCGCCAACCGGGTCGCGTTGGATGCGTTCGAGGCGGCGGGCATTGCCGGGCGGGTGGAACATGCGCAATTTGTCCGGAGCGAGGATTTCGCCCGCTTCGGCCGGTTGGGTGTGACTGCGAGCATCCAGCCTGCGCAGGCCCTCGACGACCGGGACGCCGCCGAGGCGAACTGGCCAGGGCGCACAGACCGGTCCTTCCCGCTCCGTTCGTTGGTAGCTGCCGGTGCGACGCTGGCCCTTGGCTCCGACGCTCCGGTGGCCCCACTGGACCCGTGGATTGCCATGTCCGCCGCCACGGCGCGAGCCCGGCAGGATGGCCGCGGACCATGGCATGCCGAGCAGGCGCTCACGCGGCAGGAGGCCCTCACGGCGTCGACCCGCGGTCGGGGCCTGATCCGGGTCGGGGACCCCGCCGATCTTGCAGTGCTCGACGGCGACCCGTTGACGGTTTCCGACGCGGAGTTTGCCGCGATGCCGGTGGCCGCCACGTTGGTGGCGGGTCGGTTCACGCACGGCAGTCAATAGCTGCCTGCGATTTGCCTTTGACCTATTTGTCCTTCACTTATTTGCCCTTCACGCGGGCCTGGACGAGGTTGGCGAACGGCAGCCGGCCGTAGTCATCGCGGAATCGTGCGTGGTATCCGGCCTCCGCCTCGTTGACTGCCTCCGCTGGCAGCTCCTTCCAGGCAATCAGGAGGGATCCGGGATCGGCGAGCTGCCAGACGAGTCTGCCGTCCCAGTGGCCCGGCGGCTTGCCCTTGCCGAAATCGATGAACTCCTGAATTTGCCGGCGAAGGCCGCGGTTGCCCTTGCTGCCGGCACCCGCTTTCCCGAGATATACGACGTCGGCGCCGTCAACCCACTCGGCAGTCAGCGCTGGCTCCGGGACGGACGGGTCCTTCTTCTTGAAGACCCCTGCCGTGCTCTTGGGCAGAAACCGCGGCTCATAGCCTGCAGGCTGCAGCACGGCGAAGATCCCGGTCCGCTGCGGGATCCGGTTGATGTCCAGTGCGGCGAGAGTCCTAAACCCCGTAAACCCGTCTTCCTTGAGTGACTGTTTGTTGATCGGCATAGGTTCCTTGGCTCGGGGGTGTTCGCCCTAGAAGCTTACGGAAGAAGCTCACGGAAGTCCGGGCTCAGCCGCGGGTGAAGGTGCCCAGTCCGGTCTGATCGTAGAAATCGAGCCTCACACTCGACGCCGTGCCGCCGGCGCCGTCCGCGCCGGGCGCGAAGATTGCCCCGGCTAGTCCGTTGGCGTTCTCGCCGATGGATTCAAAGCTGAAGGTGTTGCCGTCGAAGTGCTTGAGCGCGAACTTGGTGGTCCTGCCGGCCGGCCCCAGCTCCAGGGACAGCACGCCGCTCTCCACCGCGACGCTGAGCGGGCCGTAGTAGGAGTTCGCATAACTGCCGACGTAGAAATCGTTGCCGCGCGCCGGTTCGACCCGCGGCGGCGTCTTGGAGTAATCGACCTTTGGCTTCTCCGCCTCATCGATCTTCTGGAAAACGCCCGCGGTGAATCCCAACCAGTCCACTGTCGGGGCGCCGTTCTGGGCCGTGTCAAGGAATGCGGCGCAGATGGCTTCGGGGATGCCCTGCGGCCGGCCGTTGGTCAGGGCCACAATGCCCAACTGTTCGCCGGGCAGTAGCGAGACGGCGGTCGCGGCGCCCAGGTTGAAGGCTCCAGAGTGCCCGAGCGAGAGCCGGGCGTGGTCGTCGTAGGAGACATTCCAGCCCAGGCCGTAGAAGCGGGTGCGGGCGGCAGGTGTCGGGGGAGGGCCCGATACCGCGTGCGGGACATGCGTGACACCTAGCGCGTCCGGGTCGATGACCTCCTTGCCCTCAAAGCTGCCGTTGGCGAGCTGCAGGCGGATCCAGCGGGCCAGGTCGTGCACGGAGGAGCTGGCCCCGCCGGCGGGTGCTTCGGCGTCGGCGTCCCGGCTGTATTTGGCCACCCAGGTCTTGTTCCCAGCAGGCACGTGGATCAGTGCCCTGTTCGACGCCTTTTGGTAGTCCGCGTGGCGATAGCTCGTGGATGTCATGCCGAGGGGCTTGAACAAGACTTCTTCGGCGAGGTCTGCCCAGGGCAATTTCATGGCGTCGGCCACAGCCAGCGCGCCGGCTGTGTAGCCGAAGTTGCTGTAGTTGTAGCTCGAGCGGAAGAAGTCCAGCGGCTGCTGGTTGAGGTGGCTGAGAATGTAGGACTGGTCGAATCCGAGATCCTCCAGCAGATCCCCCGCCCCTGTCTTTAGACCGCCCTGATGTGACAACAGGTCGGCAGCCGTGGCGTTTCGCGTGACGTAGGGGTCTTTCAGGGCGAAGCCGGGGCTGTGGTTGATCACCGGCTCCGTCCAGGAGATGGCCTTGCGGCCCACCGCCACGGCCGCCACCGTGGAGGCCAAGGGTTTGGACACCGAGGCCAACTGAAAGACGGTGTCCGCGTCCACTGTTTCGGGCTTGCCCGACTCCCGCACGCCGAAGCCCTTGGCGTACAGCATCTGGTCTCTGTAGACCACAGCCACGGCGACGCCGGGCACGCCGGTACTCTCCATCGCGCTCTGGACCATTCCGTCGAGCTTGGCCAGGGCATCGTTGACCTTCTGTTGGTCCAGGAGCGGTTTGACCTGCGGTTCAGGCGCCGGAAGCAGCGACGCCGACGGCGTACCGGAGGCGCCAGGGTCACTGCTTCCGGCACCGGCGGGGGCACTTTGGGTCGTGCAGGCGGCCAGCATCGGCATCCCCGCTATGCCCACAGCCCCGACACCGACCGCCTTGAGTAGTGAACGGCGGTCCGAGGGCAGCGAGCCGATCTTCATCGCGATATATTCCCTTTGGTTCATAGACAATCCTCCACCCGATACCGCCTGGGGCGCCGAGCTGACGCCCTCTCCCATGATGGACCCGCGCCGGTGTTTGAGACAGGGAGTTCTGGTCTGTCAGCCGGTGGGGAACTCCGACATTTTCACCCTCGCCAGCTCTGCGTCTGGAACCCAGCACATCCTGGCGTCCGCACGGCATCCCGGTCTCCGCGCCGCCCGCACTGTCCGCACCGCCCATACGTCAACGAAACTCACTAACTCCGCTAACCTCCCGGCCTCCTCTGGCTGTTCCTTTTGCCTCCTCTGGCTGTTCCTTTTAATGTCTGACCCCCAAGGGAGACTTGATTCATGGACGGCAATCAGGGGCCCGAAATGGCTCCGGCAGGACACGGCGAGGCTGGCCTCAGTCGCGCCGGGCGTGGTGCGGCCGCCGGCCTGGGAACCGTGGAGACGGCCGTCTCGGACGCGGCGGGCCTGCTGGCCGCCCTCCCGCCGGCAACGACCTCCGCCGAGATCATTGATCGGATCCGGGAACTGGAAGACCGGAAATCCGCTCTGGCCGCGGAGCAGGCCTGCCTCGCCGTCGCCTTCGACCTGATCCAGCGCCACGAGCAGCGTGCCGCAGGCGTCCCGGCCGAGAAACTCGGCGCCGGGGTCGGCGCGCAGATCGCCCTCGCCCGGCACGAATCCCCGGCCAAAGGCGGCCGGCTCCTGGGCCTGGCCAAAGCCCTCGTTACCGAAATGCCACACACCCTCGCCGCGCTCGAGACAGGGCAGCTGAACGAATGGCGCGCCACCCTGCTCGTGCGCGAAACCGCGTGCCTGACCGCCGCGGACCGGTGCGCGGTCGATGAGGAACTCGCCGCCGACACCGGCACACTCCAGGGCGTGGGTGACCGTTCACTCACCGCCCGGGCCCGGGCCGCCGCATACCGGCTCGACCCGCGCACCGTCACCGAACGCGCCGCGCACGCCGCAAACGAGCGGCACATCAGCCTCCGCCCGGCCCCGGACACCATGTGCTATCTGACCGCGCTGCTCCCGATGAGCGCCGGCGTGGGCGTCTACACCGCCCTGACCCGGCACGCCGACACCCTCCGCAACACCGGAGACCCCCGCTCCCGCGGGCAGCTGATGGCCGACACCCTGGTCGAACGCGCCACCGGCACCCCGGCCGGGATCAGCGGGGTCGAGATCCAGCTCGTCATGACGGATCGCACCCTCTTCCAGGGAGACTCCGAACCGGCCCGGCTGCCCGGCTACGGCACCGTCCCCGCCGGCTGGGCCCGCACCCTCATCAACGGCACCAAGGCTAAAGACACCGCCCGATTCCCGGAATCGGGCGACGCGACCGGCGGTCCCCCTGAACTTGGCGGCATAGCCGGGACAGCGGATGACACCGCGTTCGGTGTCTGGCTCCGACGGCTCTACACCCACCCGCGCACCGGCGACCTCATCGGCCTGGACTCCCGCACCCGGATCTTCCCCACCGGGCTGCGCCGCTTCATCCAGGCCCGGGACGACACCTGCCGCACCCCCTACTGCGACGCCCCGATCCGGCATCTGGACCACATCATCCCCTGGCACCACGGAGGAGAAACCACTCAGGCCAACGGCGCCGGACTCTGCGAGGCCTGCAACCACACCAAAGAAACCCCCGGCTGGGCAGCCCATCCCCGGCCCGGTCCCCGGCACACCATCGAACTCACCACCCCCACCGGCCACACCTACCACTCCACCGCACCACCCCTACCCGGGACAGTGTTGCCCGGCACGTCGTCGCTTCGCTCATCAGCCACGGACCAAACGGGCTCCCAGCCCGGCTCCCGCCAACGGCGCCAGCTCCGGCGCCACGCCAAAACGCTCAAACGCAGCAGGCTCAAAGAGAGCAGGCTCAAAGAGACGACTGCAGCCTAGGGAGCAGGTGGCTGCCGTGCGCGCCTGCCGGGGCCCGGCCGCTATTCGAAGAAGTCGATCCGCGGCTCGCCCTGGACCCCGCCACGCTTCATGGCGTCCAGCAAGTCCGGGTTGGCAAAGAAGGACCGTACATCGTCGACTGAGCCGAAGCAGTGGAGCGTAGGGCGGCGTTTGGGTCGCCGGCCAACAGGTGGACCGACTGCTGGGTGACGCCGCCAGCGGACGTCACAGAATGACCTCCCCCACCTCGGGTGGGAGCCTGACGTCAGGCCTGCAGGTACCTTCGCGATCTCGCTATGAGATGGCTCGGACACTTCAATGTCCCGAACAACCCGGCGTCATCAGATGGTTACCTGCAGGCGATTTAAGCCTACGCCCGCCTCATGGCCATCACCAGAGGCCGAGAGCCACCGGCTCCGTTATGAAGGCCCATCGTGACGACCCCCACCATGAAGACCCGGCCACAAGGGCCCCGGCCGAAACACCCCCTGCCGCGAAAGCGTAGAGTGGAGGAAGCCGCCTGATTCTGGACGCCAAGTGCTGAGGGAGAAATCGTGACGATTGACTGGGACGAAAAAAAGACCCTGCTGCAGGAGCCGAACATCGCCGCCGTGACGCAGCTGTGCGACGAACTCATGGAAAAGAAGCCTGGATCCGTGGTCCCGTACATCGACCCCATCCATGATGAGGACGAATGCCGGATCGTCAGCCTGCATATCAGCCCCGGCAAGGGCACGGAATCGGGCTTTGTTTCGCACTTCAACGACGACGAGGCCGCCCGCCGCGCCACCTCTATCTACGAGGCCGCAGAGCTGGATCCCCGCTATGTGATGCCGTGGAACGCCTATCCGTGGATCCGCGATCCTGACGCTTCCTCGGCCCTGAACGTCCAGGAAAAGACGGACGGCCTGCGGCCCTTCCGCCAGTTCCTCAAGATCAACAAGCGCGTCTCGGCCGTTATTGCCCACGGCGCGGACGCCCACTCCTTCCTGACGCTCTTCGAGAAGACCTACCATTCCTCGCTGAAGAACCATGGCGTCAAGATCTACAAGGCCACCGCGCTCGGCGGCCGGGCCTTCGCTATCTCTCCGGCCAAGCAAGAAGAGCTCCTCGCCAAGAACGTTGAAGTCTACAAAGACGCTATGCAGCGGGCCGGCATCCAACACCTCTGAGGCTTCACGCAGCAGCAGCCAACGCCAGCACTATCCGACGCCGGCGGCCTCACCCCATCAGCAGCCTGCGCCGGTGCTTGAGTTCCTTGGCCCAGTCGCGGGTGACAAGCGCCGAAAACGGCGAGTCGCCGTCGTCGGTCATGGAGCGGAACGCCGTGCCCGCCTGAAGGTCCGTCAGCAGCGGCGCCGACGCCCTCAGCGCCAGCTCCAGCACCTGGACGGCGGCACGCTCAGACAGTCCCATCCCCGCGGCCCAGCCCAGGAAGTGCTTCCGGGAGATACCAGTCCGCTTGCCGTCCAGGGTCAGGGCCAGCGTCTTGTCCCCGTAGACCACAGTTGAGGGAATGTCGTAGACCGGCGCGATGGACCACTCCCCGGCGGGCTGCTGCACCATGGAAACGTTCTTCGCGTGCAGGTCACCGTTGCCCGTCAGCCACGCAAATGCCGCCTGGAGAGCCAAATTCCGCAGGGCGGGTAGCGGCGCCGCGCAATACGCCGCAAGCGCATGGCACACCTGCCCGTATCCCACGTTGTACTTGTCCGCAGGGTAGAGCCCCAGCACCTGTGCCCCGTCCTCGACGGCCAGCCGCTGCACCGCCCGCGGCGACGCGGCCGCCGCCTCGGGCCCGGACATACCGGAAACAGGCACCCCGGAAACAGGCACCCGGTCGAAGCGCTCCACGAGCAACCCCGGCCGGCCGACGACATCGCGGATCAGCTGGACCCGGCTCAAGGGAATCCGCAGCCGCTCCGCATACCGGAACATCAGGAATTCGTTTTCGACGACGTGCGGGAACTCGGGCGCGTTGAGTTTGAGGATGTACCTCCGGCCGGCGCTGGCCACCGGCATGGAGATCATGCCTGCGGACAGCTTGTCCTGCACGCCGGCTAGCGCCACCGGGTCGATCAGCCCGGAGTCTCCCAGCAGGGCCTCGAAATCCAGGGGCGTGCCGGGGTCAAGCTCGACGGCGTGCTCGTCCGGGTCCAGCTTCTCGCCATGGCCAACGATTTGGACGTCACCCACGGGGTTGGCGCCGGCCGCGATGAGCAAGGACAGCTCATCGTCCACGCTGGTCTTGATGGAGCGGCGCAATGCATTCAGCCGCCTTCCCTCCGGCAGGAGCCCGGTGAAGTACGGCGGGGCTGCCCCCGCCGCGGACAGCACGGGGTCCGGAGTCAGCGGCAGGGAGCTCGCGACGGCGGGGCCCCCGGATGCTAGATAAGCCGGCAAGTAACTGAACCTGGTGCCGCCGTCGTGCCGTTCCAGCCGCGCCGCCAGCACGCCAGCCTTGTAGATATCCGCGATGCGGTGCCTCATGGCCGGGCTTCCGGGCCGTCCCGCAGTTCGCTGCCGGCCCGCGGGCCGGCGAGGGCTCGGGCTGCGGCGCTGGTCCGGGTCTGGACGCGGAGCTCCAGCCCCAGCGTGTCCAGGAGCGCCAGCAGGGAATCCAGCTGCACCGTGCGTTTGCCCTGCTCGACGAACCGGACGAAGCGCTCCGAGACTCCGGCCAGTTCGGCCAGCTCACGCTGGCTCAGCCGGAGCGACCCGCGCCGGGCCCGGGCCTCGTCAGCGAGTTCGTCCGGAAACGAGTTCCCCATGGCCGCCTCCCCGTCGATCAAGATACGTCCAATAGACCTGGCCTCGTAGGTACGAACGTGCCGTTTTGCCGGCATTTTCAGTATAGAACGAACAAACGCGTCTGCACAGCGTCATTCCGGCACGTTCGTACCGGCGGCGAGGGGTGCGGCGCAGCTGGCATGGGCTGCTGCGCCGCACCCCTGATTGGGGATCTATGCCGCCGTCACAGAGCGGACGGCTTCTGTCAGGTGGCGCGCGGCGGTGCGCAATGGCCCGTAGGATTTAAGGAACCCAAGAAAACCGCCCCGCCCGCCCAGGGAATCCGGAAAGGACAGCTCACGATGACGCGCGCTTCCTTCCGGCTGTTCCGCACCGGGTTGATTGGATCCATCATCGTGGCGCTGGCGGCCGGCGGCCACCTGGCCGGCGGCGGACGGCTGCCCGAGCCCGCGATCGTGACGGCGCTGTGTGCCGTGGCAATGATCCCGGTGGCGGTCCTGACCCGCTTCCGCCTGTCCTTTCCCGCCCTGGCCGGCCTCCTCGGCGTGGGGCAAATGTGGCTTCACTGGTCGTTCGGCGCACTGTCCATCTCGGCGCCCGTGAACGGGCCCGCACGCATGGCCACCAACCATCCGGGCCATGCGGCGGCTGCGATTGCTCCGGAGATGGTCGACCCGTCCATGGGGGCTTCCGCGGCCGCCATGGACGGGGCCATGTTCGCCGCCCACGCGGTGACGACCCTCGGCACGGCATTGCTGCTCGCCCGCGGCGAGCGGGCCCTGTCCGCACTGGCCTCCTGGCTGCGACCCCTCGTGCAGGTGCCCCGGCCCTGCGCCGTCGTACCGATGCGTGTCCCCGGCCCTTGCACGGTCAGCGTGGCCCGCCCCAAGGTCCGGGTTGGCCGTCGCTTGCCGAGCCGGCGCGGACCTCCGCAGCTGCTGGCCGCCGCCTGATACCAACCCCTTTCACAAACGGACGGGGACAGCAGGCGGCCACCCGCTGCTACCGCCGGACGGACACCGCACCGGCCGGCTCCCCACCGTTTATTTCGTTAGTGAAAGGCACCTTTGCCATGAAATCCTTCTTCCGCCGTACCCTCAAGATCGCCGCGGCCGCCACGATGACCGCTGGCCTGCTCGCCGCCGGCGCGGCGGCCGCTTCGGCTCACGTCCACGTCGACTCCGATGACCCGGCCGCGGGCGGCTACAGCCACCTGACGTTCAATGTCCCCACCGAGTCCGCCTCGGCCAAGACCAGCAAACTTGAGGTCACGCTGCCCACGGACACCCCGTTCACCTCAGTGTCGGTGAAGCCTGTCGAGGGCTGGAAGGCCGAAATCACCACGAGCGACCTGCCGAAGCCGATCACCATCGCCGGCGCCACCGTCACCAAGGCCCCCAGCTCCGTGGTCTGGACCGCCGACGCCGCCCACCAGATCGGCCAGAACGAATACCAGGCGTTCTCCCTCTCCGTGGGAGTCCTGCCGGACGCCGGAACCACGGTGACGCTGCCGACGGCCCAGACCTACACCGACGGGACGGTTGTGAAGTGGGACGAGAAGACGGTCGAGGGCCAGGCGGAACCCGAGCACCCGGCTCCCTCGTTCGTGACCACGGCCAAGGACGCCGAGACCGCAGCCCACGCAGGATCCACCGGAACAACGGCCCCCTCGCCGTCCGACGCCCCCGCCGCGGCAGCGAGCACATCAAGTGATGCCGGCTCCGTGGCCGGCTGGATCGGGCTGGCCGCGGGCTTGATCGGACTCGCCGCGGGCCTGACCGCCTTGGCCCGCACCCGCCCGTCCCGAAATAAGTAACCCAGGCAGATAACCCGATCAAGTAACAAGTAACGCGCCGCCGGACCTCCGGCGCGAGACACGACGGCGGCCCCGGACACCCGGGGCCGCCGTCACAATTGACACCCCGTTGTGATCCCTGCCATATTTGAAGCGTGAACCTGTCAGACAGCCGGACAGCAGGACAGCCTTTGGCCCGCCTCAGCGCCGCCGAAGCCGTGTTCAACGTCCTCCGCTCCGAAATCGAATCCGGCAAGCTCGACATCGGCGCCAAGCTGAGCTCCGAGGCCAGCCTCGCCCAGCAGTACGGTGTGAGCCGCTCCGTGGTCCGCGAGGCCTTGCGCTCCTGCACCGCCCTGGGCCTGACTGTCACCAAAACCGGGCGGGGCACGTTCGTCGTCGCCAACCACGTGGCCAAGGACCTGGTCCTGGGCCAATACTCCGCACGCGACCTCACCGAGGCCCGTCCCCATATCGAGGTACCTGCCGCCGGGCTGGCTGCGGAACGCCGTTCGCCCGAGGAACTGGACACCATGCGGGACATTGTTGCCGCGATGAGCGGCGAGGACGACCCCGAAGTGTGGGTGGGCCTGGACTCCAGCTTCCACGCATTGATCGCGCGGGCCAGCCGGAACAAGGTGTTCGAAAACGTCGTCGCGGACATCCGCGATGCCCTCGCCCACCAGTCCGAGACCCTGAACATGGTGGCCGACCGCCAGCTCGCTTCCGACGAGGAACACCGGCGCATCCTGGCCGCGATCGAAGCAGGCGACGCGGCGACGGCGCGCATCGCCATGAGCCAACACCTCCATGCCGTTGGCATTGCCCTCGACTCAATCCTCCAAAGGACGCAATGATTTCTTCTGCTCTCGCACACACCCCGACCCCGCTTGCCCCGGAGCGGCTCCCGCAGCACGCCCCGCTTGCGGTCCAGACCCGGGACGGCATCGTCGAAAGCGTCCACTACGGCTCGGTCATCGCCACCGCAGCGGACGGCCAGATTCTCCTGGCCGCCGGCGAGCCCCTCGCCCCGTTCTACCCGCGGTCCGCCCTGAAGCCCCTGCAGGCCGTCGCCATGGTCCGTGCCGGCCTGGATGTCCCGGATGATCTCCTCGCCCTCGCCGCCGCCAGCCATTCCGGAGCCGCCACCCACCGCGACGGCGCGCGCCGCATCCTGGACCTGCATGGCCTGACGCCCGGCGACCTCGAGAACAGCACCGACCTTCCCTACGGCGCCCGCGAGCGCGGGGACTGGCTCGGTGGCGGCGGCCAGGCCACCCAGCTGGCGCAGAACTGCTCCGGAAAGCATGCCGCGATGGCTGCCACCTGCGTCATCAACGGCTGGCCGGTCCAGGGTTACCTTGACCCGGCGCACGCGCTGCAGCAACTCATCGCCCAAACCGTGGTGGACCTGACCGGCGAGGACCCGCAGGCCACCACCACCGATGGCTGCGGCACCCCGCTGTTCGCCCTCACGCTGCGCGGCATGGCCCGCGCCTTCGGCCGTCTGGCCGCCTCCGCCGGATCCGGCGACGGCGAGGAGGGCGGCGGCGGCGCGGAAGCCGCCGTCGCCCGCGCCATGCGCCGCCACCCCGAAATGGTTGCGGGCGAGGACCGGGACGTCACCGCGCTGATGCGCCTGGTTCCCGGCCTGTTGGCGAAGGACGGCTTCGAGGGCGTCCAGCTGGTGGGGCTTCCGGACGGCCGCGCCGTCGCCGTGAAGGTCTCCGACGGCGGCGACCGCGCCCGGATGCCCGTCACCGTGCGGGTCCTTGCCGCGCTCGACGTCGACACCTCACCCTTGGCGCGCCTCGCCGCTACCCCTGTGCTGGGCGGCGGCCGCCCCGTCGGGATGCTGCAGGCCACCGATTTCCTCGCCGCCACCAAGACCTCCAACGCCCCCGAAGACCTGTAAGGACCGCCATGACCTCGCTCGACGAACGCGCAGAATTCCGCTCCGAACACGACCTCTTGGGCGACCGGGATGTTCCCGCCGACGCCTACTGGGGCGTCCACACCCTCCGCGCCGTGGAGAACTTCCCCATTACAGGCCAGCCGCTGTCCTCCAACATGTACCTGGTCCGCGGGCTGGCCGCCGTGAAACTCGCCGCCGCACGCACCAACCACGAGCTCGGGCTCCTCGACGCCGAGCGTGCCGCGGCCATCGGGGAAGCCTGCACCGACGTCATGAACGGTAAGCTCAGCGAGCAGTTCGTGGTGGACGTCATCCAGGGCGGTGCCGGGACGTCGTCGAACATGAACGCCAATGAGGTGATCGCCAACCGGGCCCTGGAAATCCTCGGACACCTGAAGGGCGACTACACCCGGCTGCACCCCAACGACCACGTCAACCTCAGCCAGTCCACCAACGATGTCTACCCCACCGCGGTTAAACTCGGCACGATCTTCGCGGCCCGGGAACTGCTCGAAGCCCTCACCGAGCTCGAGGACGCCTTCGCCGCCAAAGCCCTCGAGTTCCGCACAGTGGTGAAGATGGGCCGCACCCAGCTCCAGGACGCCGTCCCCATGACGCTCGGCCAGGAGTTCGGCACCTATGCCGTCACGATCGGCGAGGACCGGCTCCGCCTGGCCGAAGCCGACCTGCTGATCCACGAAATCAACCTCGGCGCCACGGCGATCGGCACGGGCCTGAACGCACCGGCCGGTTACGCCGAGGCCGCCTGCCGGCACCTCGCCGAGATCACCGGCCTGCCGCTGGTGACGGCGGTGGACCTGATCGAGGCCACCCAGGACGTCGGCGCCTTCGTGCACCTCTCCGGGGTACTCAAGCGCGTCGCCGTGAAACTGTCCAAGATCTGCAACGACCTCCGGCTGCTCTCCTCCGGCCCGCGCGCCGGCTTCGGCGAGATCAACCTGCCCGCCGTGCAGTCCGGCTCCTCGATCATGCCCGGCAAGATCAACCCGGTCATCCCGGAAGTGGTCAGCCAGGTCGCCTACGAGGTGATCGGCAACGACGTTACCATCACCATGGCCGCCGAGGCCGGCCAGCTCCAGCTCAACGCCTTCGAACCCATCATCGTCCACAGCCTCCACAAGAGCATCTCCCACCTCGAAGCCGCCTGCCGCACCCTCACGGCCCGCTGCGTCCGGGGCATCACCGCCAACACCGAACACCTCCGCCTCACCGTGGAACAGTCAATCGGCCTCGTCACCGCCCTCAACCCGCAACTGGGCTACGCCACGGCCACGGCCATCGCGCAGGAAGCCCTCGCCACCGGCAAGGGGGTCGCGGAGCTCGTGCTCGAACACGGGCTGCTCACCGCAGAGCAGCTCACCGAGCTCCTCAGCCCGCAGCGCCTGGCCAACCTGAGCAAGTAGCGCACCTCCGAACCCCGAAGGACCCCCATGACTCATCCCGACACTGCCCGCGCCCAAAAACAGCCGACCCAAGAACTGCCGGCCCAACAAGGGGCCGTCTCCGACCACACCATTCCGGCGCATGCCCATGCCTCCGGGGCCGCGCTCCATGCCGAGGACCAGGGCTACCACAAGGGCCTGAAACCCCGGCAGGTCCAGATGATCGCGATCGGCGGCGCTATCGGCACCGGTCTGTTCATGGGCGCAGGCGGCCGTCTCGCCACCGCCGGACCGGCCCTGATCATCAGCTATGCCGTCTGCGGGTTCTTCGCCTTCATGATCCTGCGCGCGCTCGGCGAACTCGTGATGCACCGGCCGTCGTCGGGCTCCTTCGTCTCCTACGCCCGGGAATTCTTCGGTGAAAAGGCCGCGTTTGTCACCGGCTGGCTGTACTGGCTGAACTGGGCCATGACAGCGATTGTGGACATCACCGCCGTCGCGCTATACATGAACTTCTTCAAGAAGTACTGGGCGCCCATCGCTGACGTGCCGCAGTGGGCCTGGGCCTTGGCGGCCCTGATTCTGGTCCTGGGCCTGAACCTCATCAGCGTCAAGGTGTTCGGCGAGCTTGAATTCTGGTTCGCGCTCATCAAGGTCGTGGCGCTCGTGTCCTTCCTGCTCGTAGGCATCTACTTCGTCATCTTCGGCACGCCCGTGGCCGGGCAGGAGGTAGGCTTCAGCCTGATCGCGGACAACGGCGGCATGTTCCCCAACGGCCTGCTGCCGGCCATCGTGGTGATGCAAGGCGTCGTGTTCGCCTACGCCTCGATCGAACTGATCGGCACCGCCGCCGGCGAGACCGAAAACCCGGAGAAGATCATGCCGCGGGCCATCAACACGGTGATCGTGCGCATCGCGGTGTTCTACGTCGGCTCGCTCGTGCTGCTTTCCCTGCTACTGCCATACAGCTCCTACAAGGCCGGCGAAAGCCCCTTCGTGACGTTCTTCGGCTCCATCGGGGTGGACGGCGTGGACGCCATCATGAACCTCGTGGTCCTTACCGCGGCGCTGTCCTCGCTCAACGCGGGCCTCTACTCCACCGGCCGGATCATGCGTTCGATGTCCGTTTCGGGTTCCGCGCCGAAATTTGCCGCCCGGATGAACAAGTCCGGCGTCCCCTACGGCGGCATCGCCCTCACAGCCGGCGTGGCTGTCCTGGGCGTGATCCTGAACGCCGCGGTCCCGACCGAGGCCTTCGAGATCGTCCTGAACGTCGCATCGCTGGGCATCATCAGCACTTGGGCCATGATCGTGCTGTGCCAGATGCAGCTTGCCCGGCTCGCAGCCCGCGGAGAACTGCTCCGGCCCGCGTTCCGCATGCCGGGCGCACCCGTCACCGGCTGGATCACCTTGGCCTTCCTCCTGGCGGTGCTGGTCCTCATGGCCTTCGACTCGCCCGTGGGAACGTGGACCATCGCCTCCCTCGTGGTCATCGTCCCGCTCCTGATGCTCGGCTGGCGGCTCTGCCGGCACCGCATCCTGGAAATCGCCGCCGTCCGCGACGGCTTCACCGGCCCGTACCCGCTGGTGGCCAGCCGCCCCACGGGCAACGCCGGCGGCAATTCGGAATAACACCCGGCATTCCACCACCCCGTAACGGAACGCCGCGCAGCGTCCCGGCCCGGATGGTTCGCATATGCTCAGCAGAGGAGCCCACACTGGCGCCCACTGGCTCAGCGACGAACCAACCGGGAGACACTTCATGACCAATTGGCGGATCAGGGACTTCCACTCGGCCGACCTCGACGGCATCCTGCACCTCTGGGAATCCCTCAAGGAATCGAACGTGGAGCCCGTCTACGCGCTCTCCGAGGTCCTGGCCTCGTGCGAAAAGGACCACGCGGTCGTCGCGGTGCAGGGCGAGCAGGTGGTGGGCGCCGCCGTCGGACGGGCCGCCCATGACCAGGGCTGGATCGTTTTCCTGGCCACGCTGCCCGAGTTCCGGGGCCGCGGGATCGGCACCTCGCTGCTGGCCGCGGTCGAGAACCGGATGGCCCCGCACGGGCTCAACAAGCTCTCGGCCCTGATGCCCGAATCCGAAACCCGGGTGGAGGCGTTCCTGGGCCGCGGCTTCGCGCTGAAGAAGAACCTGCGCTACTTCGAACGGAAAATCCCGGTCCAGCGCCAGGAGCTGGAACCCCTCAGCCTGCTTGGCGGCCGGATCCTGGCCCGCGACCTGTGGGAGAACGTGGCCGGCATGCGCAACGAGAAGGAACTGCTGGAACGCCGGTTGGTCCTTCCGCTGGCCGAGGCCGACCTCGCCGACGAATATGGCGTGGTGCCGCCGCGGGCCGTGGTCCTCTTTGGGCCGCCCGGTACCGGCAAGACGACGTTTGCCAAGGCGATCGCGTCCCGGCTCGAATGGCCGTTCGTGGAGGTCTTCCCCTCCCGGCTGGCCTCCGACCCCAAGGGACTGGCCGGGGCGCTGCGCGAGACCTTCCTGGAAATCGCCGAACTGGAGCACGCCGTGGTCTTCATCGACGAGGTCGAGGAGATCGCCGCGCAGCGCTCGGGCGAACCGCCCTCTCCCCTGCAGGGCGTCACCAATGAGCTCCTCAAGATCATCCCCGCCTTCCGGGAACAGCCCGGCCGGCTCCTGGTCTGCGCCACCAACTTCATCCGCGCCCTGGATTCGGCGTTCCTGCGCCACGGCCGGTTCGATTACGTCATCCCGATCGGCCTGCCGGACCGGCAGGCCCGCGAGGCCATGTGGCAGCGCTTCATCCCCGTTGCCGTGGTGGACGACGTCGACGTCGAGCTTCTGGTCGACCGCACCGAGGGCTTCTCCCCCGCGGACATCGAGTATGCCGCCCGCAGCGCCTCCCAGCGGGCGCTGGAGAAGGCGGTGTACGACGACGGCGGCGCGGCATCCGGGGGCGACCCCGCCTCCCGCGCGGCTGTCCGGAAGGGCCCCTCGACCCAGGACTACCTCGATGCCATCCGGGACACCCGGACGACGGTCAGCGACGAGGTGCACCAGGACTTCCTCGAGGACATCGACGCCCTGGGCCGGGTGTAGGCGAAGCGTGATCCTGTTTCTGACGATCGCGAGCGGCCTGGCCTGGACCGCGGTCTACGTCGATGCCATCCGGATCGGTTTCAGGGACAGGAGCTACGCGATTCCGGCCGCCGCGCTCGGGCTCAACTTCGCCTGGGAGGCCATCTACGCAGCCCGCTCCATCGCGACCGGAATTACCGTCCAGGGGGTCTTCAACATTGCGTGGGGACTGGCCGACGTCGTGATCGTGTTCACCTTCCTGAAGTTCGGCCGCTCCGAACTGCCGGCCTGGGTGACGCGGCGGCTGTTCATCGGCTGGGCCGTCCTGTTGGGCGTCACGTCCTTCGCCGTGCAGCTGCTGTTCATCGCCGAGTTCGGCTGGGGCCAGGCGGCCCGCTATGCGGCCTTCCTGCAGAACCTGCTGATGTCCGGGCTGTTCATCGCGATGTTCGTCGCCCGCGGCGGGCCCCGGGGCCAGACCCTGCTGATCGCCGTGGCCAAGTGGATCGGCACCCTCGCGCCCACCATCGCCCTCGGCTGGTACGGCAACTCTCCGCTGATCCTGGGCGTGGGGATTCTCTGCAGCATCTTTGATCTGGCGTACATCGGGCTGCTGTGGGGGTCGCGGCACCGTCGGCAGATGGCTCCGGTCGGTCCCCGCGGGCGCGGGGGCCTGGCGGCCGCCACCGGAAGCCGGGAGCCCTAGAGGGTGACGACGATCTTGCCCTTGGCATGGCCCTGTTCGAGCGCAGCGAAGGCCTCCGCAATCTCCGCGAACGGATAGGTGCTGTCCACGACCGGCCGCACGTGGCCGCCGTCGACGATTGCGGCCAGGGTCCGCAAATCATCCCCGCTGGGGTGCATGAACAGGTAGCGGTAGCTGGCTTTCGCCTTGCGGGCGCGGCGGCGGATGCCCATGCTCATCAGCCGGAACACGGCGGTGATCAACGGCGGAGCGCCCAGGTCTTTGGTCGCGGTGAGGGGCTCCGGAACGCCGGCGATGGATACCACCCGACCGCCGGACTTGAGAATGCGGAAAGAATCCCTGAGAGTCTTGCCGCCCACCAGGTCCAACACCGCGTCGTAGCCGTGCAGTACCTCGGCGAAGTTCTCCCGGTTGTAGTCGATGACGCGGTCCGCCCCCAGCCGCCGCACCAGCGCCTCGCCGCGGGCCGATGCCGTGGTGGTGACCTCGGCCCCGAAATACTTTGCGAGCTGGATGGCCAGCGTTCCCACGCCGCCTGCGCCGCCGGAGATGAAGAGTCTGGTGCCACGGCCCACGCCGAGTTCATCGCGGAGGGCCTGCAGCGCCGTGAGTCCGGCCAGCGGCAGTCCTGCGGCATCGGCGAACCCGAGCGAGGACGGCATGGCGGCCACGAATTCCTGCTGCACGCACACCAGCTCGGCGAACGCTCCCAGCCTCCGCTTGTCCACCCGGGCGTAGACGCTGTCCCCGATGGCGAAGCGGTTGGGCCCGGGTCCGACGGCCTCTACCGTCCCGGCCACTTCACAGCCGGCGACGATCGGCAGGCGGACGTGGCTGATGGGACGGAGCGCGCCCCGGCGGAACTTGAAGTCCACCGGATTCAGCCCGGCCGCTGCGACCTTGATCCGGATATCACCGGGGCCCGGCTGGGGAGCCGGAACATCCCGGAATTCCATGGCGTCCGGGCCGCCGTAGCGCGTGAGGACATAGGCACGCACGCTTAATTCCGGGCAGACTCGGATTCGCCGGAGGGAGTCTCGCCCGGCGCAGCCGCCGTGACTCCTGCCGCCGTGACCGCTGCAGGGGCGTCGTAGGAGAGGTTCTCGTAGTCGGTGTCGTCCGCCTCGTCGAGCATGTCGTCGAGTTCGTTCAGCAGCCACGGATTGATCCGGGCCAGGATTTTCCGGGTTTCCTCGACCGGGACGGCGGCGTAGAGCACCGGCCGGGCGTCGTCGTAGCGGGTGACCGGGGGCTTGTCCGGCCACTTTTCGGCCAGCGCCTTCACCCGTTCGGGCAGCGAATTGTGCGCGTTGTCGGCGATCTTTACTAGCGTGGCGTCGTGGTCCTCGGCGATGTACCGGATGCCGGCTTGGTAGTCGTCCGGGTTCTCATGCAGGCGCTTCGTGACCCGTTCGATGATGTCCGCGGCGCGCTCGGAGACACCCATGTCCAAAAGGGCCTGCCGTGTCATCGGGGTGTCCTCGGCGATGTCGTGGAGGTACCCTGCGATCTGGATGTCGTCGTCGAAGTCCGCCAGGGCATCCCCGACGGCGAGTACATGTTCCCGGTAGGGCCGCTTGAGCTTGTCCTTCTGCCGGTTGTGGGCCACCTCGGCCAGGACCTTGGCTGTCTCGACAGTGAAGCGGGGCTGGGGGTGTGCGGGCTCGGTCATGAATCCAGCCTACGCGCCGCGGCTGTCCGTCCGGGCCCGGCTGCCGGTTCCCGGGTGCGCTTCCGGCATGCCGGGCCACACCCAGGGCTCGCGCGGCAGGGCGGCCGGGTCGAAGGCAGAAAGTGCGTGTTCCAGGCGGCCGGGCGGGAGGCCCACGGATGCCAGCAATGTGTCCCGGACCTGGTCCGCGGTCACGCCGGCCAGCGCCAGGTCGGCGAGCGTCACGGCGCCGTCGCGTTTGGCCAGCCGGGCGCCGTCGGCGTTCAGGACCAGCGGCACATGCGCATATTCCGGAACAGGCATATTGAGGAGTGACGCCAAATATGCCTGCCGCGGCGTGGACGGCAGCAGATCGTCGCCGCGGACCACCTGGTCGACGCCCTGCGCGGCGTCGTCCACCACGACGGCCAGGTTGTAGGCCGTCACGCCGTCGTTGCGCCGGAGCACAAAGTCGTCAACCACCCCCGTGTAGTTGCCGTGGAGCACGTCCCGCACCGTCACCTCAGCCACGGTGGAACGGAGCCGGACAGCAGGCGGCCGGGCGGCCCGTTTGGCCTCGCGCTCGGCGACGGTGAGGTTCCGGCACGTCCCCGGGTAGGCGCCCAGCGGAGCATGCGGCGCGGAGGGGGCCTCCTGTATTTCCCGACGGGTACAAAAGCACTCGTAGGTCAGGCCCGCGGCCGTCAGCTGGGCGATCGCCTCGGCATACAGGTGCTCACGGTCCGTCTGGCGCACGACGCCTCCGTCCCAGCTCACGCCGATCGCCGCAAGGTCGCGAAGCTGCTCAGCCTCGGCGCCGGCCCGGGCACGGTCCAGGTCCTCCACCCGCATCAGGAACCGCCGCCCCTCGGACCGGGCGAAGAGCCACGCCAGAATGGCCGTCCGGAGGTTGCCCACGTGCAGTTCGCCGGAGGGACTGGGAGCGAAGCGGCCAGCTGAGGTCATGGGACAAGCCTATGCGGAGCAGCACAAGAGCCCCTCAGCTACCGATGACTTCGGGAAATCCGACGTCGGTGGCTCAGGGGCTCTTGCCGCGTGATGGTGCGATGTGCGGAATGACGATGCGTGAACAAGAGTCAATCAGCGGCGGGTTCCTTGCGGGAGCCTCATCCGGGGTCCGGGTGGTGTGCCGGGATGTCCGTAGCCTTCGGGATCGTGGCGGTGGTCTCGTTCCCTTGTTGTCACCATTTGAGCAGAAGCCCTACAGTTGGTGCAACGGACCGGCGCTGGAGTGGTCAATCTGATCAACTACAGCCGGGACAGTGAACAGGAAGTGGTCATTTTGCAGGAGCTCGACGCGACGGACCGGCGGATCCTCGCCGCGCTGGACGAAGATCCCCGCGTCCCGGTCATGGTGCTGGCGCAAAAGCTGGGCTTGGCCCGCGGCACCGTCCAGTCCCGCCTGGAGCGGATGTCGGCGTCGGGCGCGCTCCGCCCGAACAGCAGCCGGGTGCTGCCGTCCGCCCTGGGCCGGGGCGTGGCGGCCGCGGTGAGCGCGGAACTGGATCAGAGCCACCTCAACGAGGCGATCGCTGCCCTGCGCAACATCCCGGAAGTCCTCGAATGCCACGCCCCGGCCGGCGACACCGATCTCCTGATCCGGGTGGTGGCCAAAAGCCCGGACGATCTCTACCGCGTATCCGAGGAAATCCGGCTGTGCCCCGGCATCGTCCGGACCTCAACGAGCATGTTCCTGCGCGAGGTCATTCCCTACCGGACCACGGGACTGCTCGGCGCCTGAACTCTTCGTCAAGGCCGGCGCCCGGGCCTTCCAGCCTTGGTTTAGACCGGCGGCCCGGCGTTGGCTTTCAGGTTCTTCATGACCAGCGTTGACGTCAGGCGCTCGACGCCGGGCAGCGAGGTCAGTTCGCTGTCATAGAAACGCTGGTAGGACGGAAGGTCCTCAGCGATGACCTTGAGCAGATAGTCCGGCGACCCGAAGAGCCGCTGCGCCTCCACGATGTTGGGATTCTCGGCCACCCGGTTCTCGAAGATCTCCATGGTGGAACGGTCCACCTGCCGCAGGGTCACGAAGACGATCGCCTCGAAACCGAGCCCCACGGCGGCCGGATCAATGTCCGCCCGGTAGCCCCGGATGATCCCGGCGACCTCCAGATCCCGCAGCCGGCGATGGCACGGCGCCACGGTCAGCCCGACCTTGGCCGCCAGGGCCGTGGCAGTCATTCGGCCGTCCGCTTGGAGGTAACGCAAAATACTTCTGTCAATGTTGTCCATCACGCAATTATCTTACCCAAAAGCGGCGATTCTACAGTAAATAGGCGAACACCTTGGGGCCGTTTTTGCCTAGAGTTTTCCTTGTACCCACTACGAGGTGCCGCACCCCCTGGAGCCCGCCATGAACCCCCAGCTTTTCCTCGCCTTCCTAGTTGTTGCCGTCGCACTGGCATGCACCCCGGGCGTCGACTGGGCCTATTCGATCGCGGCCGGGCTCAGGCAGCGCAGCTTCGCGCCCGCCGTCGCCGGGCTCTGCGGCGGCTACGCCCTCCACACTGCGCTCCTAGTGCTGGGACTGGCGGCACTGCTGGCCGGGATGCCCGGCGTGCTCGGCTGGCTGACGGCCGCGGGCGCCCTCTACCTGCTCTGGCTGGGCTTCAGCACCCTACGCTCCTGGCGGGGCGCCAGCTTCAACGGCCCCGGCTTCGGCACCGGTACGGCTGCCCCCGGTGCGGCTGCGCCCGCGAGCCAGTTCCGAATCTTCCTCCAGGGCATGGGCATCAGCGGGATCAACCCCAAGGGCCTGCTGTTCTTCGTGGCCCTGGTGCCGCAGTTCGTCAGCCCTGACGCCGCGTTGCCGGTTCCGGTCCAGTCGGGACTGCTCGGGCTGACTTTCGTCCTGCTCGTGGGCGTCATCTACAGCTGCGTGGCACTTCTGGCGCGGAAACTGCTGCAGGCCAGGCCGGGCGCAGCACGCCAAGTGACGCTGGCCAGCGGGATCATCATGCTAATCCTGGGCGCCGTGCTCCTCGCCGAACAGATTGTGCCCGCCGTCAGCGCGGCCATGAACCGCGGGTGAGGGCGCGAATCCCGGCTACTTGCGCTGCATGTACCACTCGGTAAAAGACGACGCGCGGCCGTCCGCGGTCAACTGGATGATCCACAGGTTGTCATAGCTTCTGCTGTTGCCGCGGTAGGTCGTCAGGCCCTGCACGAAGGCTCGGCCGCCGTCGACCCCCAGCAGCTTCCACTCAAACGTCCAGTCATCCGGCTCGTCGCGCCCGGCAATCCAGTGCTCGACGATATCGTCCCGGCCCCACCACGGTTCGGCTTCCTGCGGGCTGGTGGCATAGATGGCGTCCTCGGTAAACAGCGCCCGGATGTCCCCCGGATCATTCGTGGTCCACGCCGTGAGGTAGTGCTGCATCCAGCGCTCCACCGCATCTCTCATGCCTCGTTTGTACTCCCCGCCACAGGGGCCCGCAAGAGTAGTGGATACGTGTATTTGGCCCTGATCGTGCGCGGAAACCTGTCAGTCGTCGTCAGTGCGCCCGTATTCGCGGTCCCAGAGTTCGTGCATTTCCGCGTCCTTGCGGATGGCCTTCACGGCCTCCAGCTGTGCCGGTTTATGGCGCGGCCATTCCCGGGCCCCGAGGGTTTTGCGGCCCGCGTCCAGGAGGAGCAGGGCGGTGTCCGTCAGCGCGTCGCTGCGGAGGGTGAAGTCTGTCTTCCTGCGCCGCAGGACTTCCTGCAGGGCAGAACGCGAAGCGCTGTAGGCTCCGAGCCTGCGCAGGGACCGGGCCCGGATCAGCAACAGCGCGGCGGCCAGGTCGTCCGCGTTCAGCAGCCCCTCCGTCTCCGCCACTACCTCAGCGTCGCGTCCCAGCTCGGCCTCAAGCGAACAGCGGGCCAGGGCCAGCGGCAGCGACGGGGGCAGGCCGGCAAGCGCCGCAAGCGCCGCCTCCGCCTGGCCGGTCTCGCGCAGGGAATGCGACAAGGCCAGGAACACGGCCTCCTCACTGAACAGCACCGGAACCTCGATCCGCTCGGCCACCTCCACCCTCGTGACGACGCCGGCCAGGTACATGGCGGCGTAGCGGTTGGCTTCCTCGTCGTTGCGCAGGCTCAGGCCGTGCTGCAGGAGTTCGGATGCGCGCAAATGCCCGTCGTGGGCGTAAGCCAGCAGCCCGGCCATGAGGTAGCAGACTCCGGCCCAGCCGGGGTAGGCGCGGGCCAGGGTGATCAGGCGGTCCGGATCGGTGCTGCCGAAGATGGCGGCGTGCACGGATTTCGTCCTCTTGGCGGACGCCCGGATTCCCACCCTGCCCAGGCGGGGCACCCCGCCCTCGGCGGCCAGCGTCCCGGGGGCCCGGCCCGCCATGAGGCCGGTCACCACGGAGCCCACGTTCCCGGCCAGGCCGCGGACGGGTGTCCGGACCACAGCCTTGCGGAACGGCGTCAGGTCGCGGGTGTCCGTGTACGGGCTGCGCTGGTCGTCGGAAATGCGGGGGGCGGATTCGCCAGGTCCGGCGCTCATGCCCCCATCGTAGTAGGCTCCGGCACGCCGATGCTAGGCGGCCGAGGCCACCCAGAGGCCGATCACCCAGGTGCTCGCGGCGAGGCATGCGAGGCCGAATTCCACGATCATGCCAAAGCCTGTGGCCTTCAGGGCGGCCCAACTCGAGGCCACCGCCGTGCCGAACGCGCGGGTGCGCTGCAGCTCGCTGAGCAGGAGCCCAGCGGCGAAGCCCACGACGAGCCCCACCACGGGGATGATGAACATGCCGGCCACGCCCAGCACCAGGCCCACCACCACGGACCGGCTGGGGATGCTGTGCTCTTTAAGCTTCCGGCCCGTCAGGACCGCGCTGGCGGCCATGCCGGCCAGGACGAACACCAGTCCGATCCCAAAGACCACCCAGCCGGTGGTTCCGGCGCCGCCCCACAGTGCCCAGGCAAGCAGGCTCGACCCGATCAGGATGCTGCCGGGCAGGACGGGAATGATGGTCCCGGCCACGCCGACCAGGATGGCGAGGCCGCAGAGCACAGTCACCAGAATCTCGGGGTTCATGGGCCTAGTCTAGGCGGGGAACGGACCCCACCGGGCCCGCCAGCGGCGGCGCCCCGAAGGCAGCGCCGCCGTGTGGGCCGCAGTGTGCGCGGATCTACTCGGCTTCCACCGCCGCCGCGACGGCAGCGGAGACGGCCGGGGCCACGCGCGGATCCAGCGGGCTGGGCACGATGTAGTCCGCTGAAAGATCGTCCTCGGCCAGTTCCGCGATGGCCCGGGCTGCAGCGAGCTTCATGGCCGGCGTGATCCGGCGGGCGCCGGCGTCGAGGGCGCCACGGAAGATGCCGGGGAACGCCAGCACGTTGTTGATCTGGTTCGGGAAGTCGCTGCGCCCGGTGGCGACCACAGCCGCGTACTTGCTCGCGACCTCCGGCAGGACTTCCGGGTCCGGGTTGGACAGGGCGAACACGATCGAGCTGTGGTTCATCAGCTTCAAGTGCTCCTCGTCCAGCTTGGCGGAGGAGACACCGACGAACACGTCGGCGCCGAGCAGCGCTTCGCCCGGGCCGCCGGCCACGCCGCGGGGGTTGCTGCGGGCGGCGAGCTGGGCCTTCTTGCTTGCCGGATCGGCGGCGATGTCCGCGCGGTCCTTGCTGATGGTGCCGCGGGAGTCCAGGAGAACGACGTCGCCGATCCCGGCCGTCAGCAGGATTTCGGCGACGGCGATCCCGGCCGCCCCGGCCCCGGAGACCACCACGCGCAGGCTGTCGAGCGTCCGGCCGGTCACCTTGGCGGCATTGGTCAGGGCGGCAAGGACCACGACGGCGGTGCCGTGCTGGTCATCGTGCATGACCGGGCAGTCCAGTGCCTCGATGACTTTCTCCTCGAGTTCGAAGCAGCGGGGCGCGGCGATGTCCTCGAGGTTGACGGCGCCGAAGCTGGGGCGGAGCCGGACAAGTGTCTCGACGATTTCGTCGACGTCGGTGGTGTTGAGGACCAGCGGGATGGAGTCAAGTTCTCCGAAGGCCTTGAAAAGCGCGGACTTGCCCTCCATCACGGGCAGCGAGGCGCTGGCGCCGATGTTGCCCAGACCCAGCACGGCGGTGCCGTCACTGACCACCACCACAAGGCGCTGGGCCCACGTGAGCGTCTTGGCGAGCTCCGGGTTGGCGTGGATGGCGCGGCTGACCTGGGCTACGCCGGGCGTGTAGGCAATGGAGAGGTCGCGCTTGCTGGCGAGCGGGACGGTGCTGGAAATCGAAAGCTTGCCGCCCTCGTGGGATGCGAAGATTTCCTCGTCGCTGAGCACGGCTGCTGCCTCAGCGGGGGAAGTGGAATCGGCGGGAATGATCGTTTCAGTGGACACGTCGTTGTCTCCTGGGACTCACCGTGGGCGCACGGCTCATGGAAGCTCAAGCACGGATGCTCGAGTTGGTCTGGCGGGGGCCGTGGCGACCAGAGGTGGCGGTCGCCGGTGGAGCCCCCGATTTGCTGGCGTCAGCCGTCTATCCGGTCCAGCAATGGTAAGCAACGACTCCCGCCGGTTACGCCGGGCGGGAGGGGTAGCGCACTGTGGTGAAACGTTTCCCTGCATGATTAAGTGACCCGGATCACGTGCAAGCGCGGCTTTTCCGGGTCATTGGTCTAGACCGGTTACGCGGCCTGCCGGGCGCCCTGGAGCAGCGAACAGGCCTTCTTCAGGTCCTCCTCCGCTTCGAAGAGGGACAGCCGGCGGCAGCGGACGGCCTGGACCAGGCCCGTAACCGTCAGCAGCAGGACCCGGGCGACGGCGGCGTCGTCGCACGCGGCCGTCACTGCCTTCTCGGCCGTCGCATCGATCTCGCGCAGCAGCCTGGTGGTGTCGGTGTCCTTGGCGTAAACGGCCCGGTTGAGGCTTTGCTCCACCGCAGGCTGCATGAGGCGCATGTGGAAGATCTCCATCACCACCCCCACGAGGCCCTGGGCCGCAGCCTTCCCCGCCGCCGGACCGCTGCCCGCCAGCAGTTCGCCCAGTTGCTTGCGGTACAGGGCCAGGACCAGCTGGGTGGAGGACGGGAAATAGCGGTACAGCGTCCCCAGAGGAACATCCGCCTTGGCCGCCACCTCGGAAAGGACCACAGAGTCCAGGCCCTTGCGGGCAAAACCCGCGGCGACGTCCAGGATCCGCACGTAGCGGAGCCGCTGCCGGGGCAGAGTGGGAGGCGGGGCCATCGGTGGAAGATCTGAGTAAAAGTCAGGCATCAGCAGCGTTCCGGGAGTCGTTTTTCTCGGCAGCCGGGAGTGATCCCCCACAGCGCTGCCGCGGCAATTGCGGTCCACTATACGCCACGAACCCGGGCCTCCCGCCAGTCAAACGGGGGCGCAGGAAGCCCCGCCACGGGACGCTCGCGGGTCAGTCCACGCCCTTGATCTTGACCACGAACACGGCGCCGAGAAGCCCGATCACGGCGGCCGCGACATACAGCGCAACATAGCCGCCCCAGAGGGTCACAAACGGATACGCGATGAGCGGGGCGAGCACTTGGGGCAGCGAGTTGGCGATGTTGATGACGCCGAGGTCCTTGCCCCGGTTCAGGGCCGTGGGAAGCACCTGGGTGATGAGGGCGAAGTCCACCGCCAGGTAGCAGCCGAAGCCGATGCCTAACACCGACGCCCCGATCAGCGCACCCGGCCACGTGGGGGCGAACGCAAGAATGAGGGAGGCCGCGGCGATCACGGCGGAGGAGATGATGACAAGTGGCTTCCGCCGGCCCATCCGGTCGCTCACCCGGCCGCCGATCACACTGGTGATGATCACCATGACCGCATACAGGCCCGTGAGGATCAGGACACCAAACTCGGGCTCGATGCCCTGGGTTTCGCGGACCCGGACGGCGTCGTGGAGGAAGAACAGCAGGTAGAGGGTGACCATGTGGTTGCCGATGTTCACCAGGAGCCGCGTCAGCCAGGCCCAGGCAAAATCCGGGTGGCGGGCCGGGGAAATCCAAAAGCCCCGCACAAAGCCGCCCAGGCTGAACGGGGGACGGACCTGCGCGGGCAGCGGCACGTCGTCGTTCTTGAAGTAATAGAGCACGACGCCGGCCAGCAGCGCCACCGCGCACACCAGGTATCCGGCGGCGAAGTTTCCCGTGACGGCGGCGGCGATCACCGCGCCGGCGAGGATCCCGACCGTCTGGCCCGTGGCGGCCAGTCCGCCCACCGTGCCGCGTTGCGGGACCGGCACGCGGTCCGGGATGGCGGCAGTGATGGCGGCGTAGGCGCCGTTGCAGCCGGCCTGCACGAGGCACCAGAGCAGCGTCATGACGGCCACGTTCGGCGCCCCGGCGAGCGCGATAAGGGCTGCGGCGCCAAGGACCGCGCCGAACAACACCCACGGCACGCGGCGGCCCAGCCGCGAGGTGGTGCGGTCGCTGAAGGCGCCGAACAGGGGGTTGGCCACGAGCGATACCGCGGCACCGGCGCCCGTCACGAGGGCGAGGATGGCCTCCTTGTCCCCTTCGCTGAACGCCGCCGCCTGTTGTCCGAGCAGCACCTGGATCGGGCCGAAGAACGCCGCATTGATGCCGAGGTTGACCAGGACCACGCCCGCGGTCCAGACCGGACGGACACGCCGCTCCGGCTCGGCGAGCGCCGCCGACGTCGGAGCTGCGCTCGGTAGGTCGGACAAGCTCATGTGGTTCCCCCCGGAACTGGCGGCTCAAGCTGATGATCTCTGTGGGGCCAGACTATCGGGACTCGGCAAATCTGGAAGCAATGTGCCCGATCCACGCATTTGCATTCCGGCACAGTAAGGTCATCGTTGAACCTCCAACTATGGAGAAGATCATCATCACTCATTCCGTGGGGGAATACCTTTTGTTTTCACCAATGACGGGCAGTCATGCCCGAACGAAGGCCGTGGGGATCGCCATGGCAGCACTTATGGCGCTCAGTGGCTGTAACTCCAGCCCGGCAGCAGAGAGGAACTCTGCCCCGAGCGAAGAAGCCGGCTCCGGCGCAGCTCAGGCCACAGTGGTACGTGTCATCGACGGCGACACATTCAAGGCCTCAATAGACGGCGAAGAAAAGACTGTCCGGCTCCTGAACGTCGACACTCCAGAGACCAAGGACCCCAACGCACCCGTCGAATGCATGGGTCCCGAGGCGACCAAAGGCCTCGAACAACTTCTGCCCGTCGGAGCCACGGTCAGGCTCGAACTGGACGTCGAGCCGTTGGACAAGTACGGACGCACCCTGGCGGGGGTCTTCGACTCAGCAGGGAAGCTGGTCAATGCTGAGGTCGCTCGTCTGGGACTCGGCGTTCCAGTCCTGTTCGAGCTCAACAAGAAGTTTTATCCGCCGGTTGTTGCGGCCTTTGACGAGGCTCGCACTCGGGGTGTGGGTTTGAACTCCTCAGACCTCGCATGCCTGCCGGCCCAGCAGGTCGAAAAGGCGTCCCACGCTGTCGAAGCCCTCGCCGCCGCACCCCTTTCCGATTCCGTGTCCGGGCTGGACAAGGGCCACGCCGGACTGGTCACGGCCCTCGCAACGCTTGCCGCGCTGAAAGCAGTGGCCAAAGCCAAGGAAAGCATCCACTGGGCCGCGTACAAGCCGGCGCAGCTGGCGGCGATGATGAACCGATTGGATTCGGCGGCTACGGCCGGGGCAGCCAAGCAGACCGCGATAGGCGCGAAGAAGAAGGAACTTGGGGACGCAGCTGCTGCTGCCGCCGTCCGCCAAGCCGCTAAAGCCGCAGCAGCGGCTGCTGCCGCTGAGGCCGAACGGATCCGCAACCTGCCGCCCGCGCCGGCGCCCTACGTGCCCCCGGCACCTGCCCCCTACGTCCCGCCCGCCTATGTACCACCTGTTTATGTTCCCCCCGCCCCGGCGCCCAACCCGTATCCGGGATACACCGGCCCCCGCTGTTATGCCCCGGGCGGTAGGACTTGGACACCTTGTAGCAAAAGGTAGCCCCAACCCCCGAGACTCGGCAGATCCGTTCGGCATGTGCGAGTCTCGGGGTTGAGCCCGCCGCCACCCTATAAGGAGTCACTGTGAACGCTTCCGCCGTCAGCACCGCCGACCTTTACGACGAGCGCGGCGAGGAGCTCAGCTCCCTGGCCGTGCAGTTCCAGTCCCTCGGCGGCCAGTCGCACTTCAGCGGGCCGGTCCGGACCGTTCGGTGCTTCGAGGACAACGCGCTGGTCAAGTCGTTGCTGGCCACTGCCGGCAACGGCTCTGTGCTGGTGGTCGACGGCGCCGGTTCCCTCCGCACGGCGCTGATGGGGGACATGATCGCGGCGAGCGCCGTCGCGAACGGCTGGGCCGGCGTCGTAATAAACGGCGCCATCCGGGACCGGCTCGCTATCGCGGGGCTGCCGCTGGGGGTCAAGGCGCTGGGCAGCAACCCGCGCAAGACCGCCAAGGAAGGCGCGGGGGCAATCGACGTGCCGCTGGAGATCGACGGCGTGGCCATCCGGCCCGGTGCGATGATCTGGTGCGATCCGGACGGGATCCTGGTCGAACGCTGAGGACTTTCTTCGCTGGGCACTTTCTTCGCCGGGGACATTTTTCGCCGGGAGGTAAGGGCGGGAACATTTGAGCCAGTAACATAGTTACTGAAAGCAACTATCCGCTTGTTTCCCCACACTTCACCGATCCCCACAATTCACCCTGGAGCAGTCATGTCCAAAACCACCTCCGCGCGCGCCGCGGGAGAGGTCCTGACCCACCGTCAGACCATCACCGTCATGGTGGGACTCATGCTCGGCATGTTCCTGTCCTCGCTGGACCAGACGATCGTGTCCACCTCGATCTACACGATCGCCAACGACCTCGACGGCCTTTCCCTGCAGGCCTGGGCCACCACCGCGTACCTCATCACCTCCACGGTGAGCACGCCGCTCTATGGCAAGCTCAGCGACATCTTCGGACGCCGCCCGCTGTACCTCATTGCCATCCTGATCTTCCTCGCCGGCTCGCTCTACGCCGGCTCGGTCCACTCCATGACCGAGCTCGCCATTGCCCGCGGCATCCAGGGCATGGGCGCCGGCGGCCTCTTGGCCCTCGCCCTGACCATCATCGGCGACATCGTGGCGCTCAAGGACCGCGCCAAGTACCAGGGCTACTTCATGTCGGTCTTCGGCGTCTCCTCGGTCCTGGGTCCGGTGATCGGCGGTGCCTTCGCAGGCACCGAAACCATCCTCGGAATCGACGGGTGGCGCTGGGTGTTCCTCATCAACATCCCGATCGGCCTCGCGGCCCTCACGGTGGTGTTCATGTACCTCCACCTCCCGGCCAAGCACGTGAAGCAGAAGATCGACTACTGGGGCGCCGCCGCCATCACCCTGGCGATCGTTCCGCTCCTCCTCGTGGCCGAACAGGGACGCAGCTGGGGCTGGAGCTCCGCGAACTCCTACCTCTGCTACGGACTCGGCGTTGTGGGCATCATCGCGTTCCTGCTGGCCGAACGGCATGCCGCCGACTACGCCCTGATCCCGCTCCGGCTGTTCCGGAACATGACGTTCGGCCTGTCCTCGCTGCTGAACTTCATCATCGGCATCGGCATGTTCGGCGCGATCGCGATGCTTCCCATGTACCTGCAGCTGGTCAAGGGCCTTACGCCCACTGAGGCCGGCCTCATGATGATCACCTTCACGGTGGGCATCCTCACCGGTTCCATCACGGCCGGCCGGACCATCTCCGCATCGGGCACATACCGGATCTTCCCGATCCTCGGCACCGCAACGCTGACGGTGGCCGCCGTCGTGATGGGACTTTCCCTTGGCGTCGACACGCCGCTGTGGGTTCCGGGCGCCATCGCCGTGTTCTTCGGCCTGGGCCTGGGCTTCTGCATGCAGCCGCTGACGCTGGCCATGCAGGTTTCCGTTCCGTCGAAGGACATGGGCGTGGGCACCTCCTCCGCCGCGTTCTTCCGCTCCATGGGCGGCGCGGTGGGCACGGCCGTGTTCATCTCGATGCTTTTCAGCCTCGCGGCGGACAAGATCGCCACGGGCATGAAGGACGCCGCGCAGAATGCGGACTACCTCAAGGTACTCAAGGACCCGGCCGTGGCTGCCGACCCTGCCAACGCCAACCTCTACGAGTTCTTCAAAAACGGTGCCAGCAACGATTCGCTGAACGACACCAGCTGGCTGCACACCGCCAACCCGACGCTTACCCGCCCGATCATCGAGGGCTTCGCGCAGTCGATCGACGCCGTCATGCTCACGGCCGCCGTGCTCACCGGCATCGCCTTCCTGATCACCTTCGCCCTGCCGAACAAGAAACTCACGGACCCGAAGGTGGCCGCCAGGGAAGTCGCCACGGCCGCAGCCCACTAGGGCCGCTCCGACAGTTAGGTCACGTCACGGCAGGCAATCTTTGGACTGCCTGCCGTCGTCGTCTGCCCGCAAAACCGGGTCCCGGGAAGGGGCCCGACGCCGAAAACCTGCTCTGCGTGATGCCTTCGGTTCCCGGCCCGGCAAGCACGGACGATGACACGGGCAAAGTGTATGTTTCGTCTCACTTTCCGGTGGTTGTGACAGGCGGCACGCCGCGTCGGGTGTAAGACTGGGTAGTTGCGGCGAAGGCCGTGGACCGCGAACTGCCAAGGGAGCCGTATGACCATCACCCAGGACCAGACCGCCGCCAAGATCCCTAAACGGGTCATTTGGCTGGCCGTGGCGGGCGCCGTCGGCGGCTTCCTCTTCGGCTTTGACTCCTCCGTCGTCAACGGCGCCGTGGACGCGATCAAGGACGAGTTCGCGCTCAGCGAGGCCGTGACCGGCTTCGCCGTCGCTGTGGCCCTCCTCGGCTGCGCGGCAGGCGCCTACCTGGCCGGCAAGATCGCCGATCGCTACGGCCGGATCCCGGCCATGAAGCTGGGCGCACTGCTGTTCCTCGTCAGCGCCATCGGCACCGGGTTCGCGTTCGGTGTCTGGGACCTGATTTTCTGGCGTCTGGTGGGCGGGCTCGGCATCGGCCTGGCATCGGTGATAGCTCCGGCCTACATTTCCGAGATCTCCCCCCGCCACGTCCGTGGCCGCCTGGCCTCGCTGCAGCAGCTGGCCATCACCACCGGCATCTTCGCCGCCCTCCTCTCCGACGCGCTGTTCGCGACTGCGGCCGGCGGCGCCGACCAGGCCCTGTGGTTTGGATTGGAAGCGTGGCGCTGGATGTTCATGGCCGCCGCCGTTCCCGCGGTCGTCTACGGCTGGATCGCCTACACCCTGCCCGAATCGCCGCGGTTCCTGGTGTTCCAGGGCAAGGATGAGGAAGCCCTCAAGGTCTTCAAGTCGATCGCCCCGGACGAGGACACGGACCGGCACCTGCGCGACATCAAGAAGGCCATCGACGAGGACAAGGTCGCCGGCCAGAAGGGATCCCTCCGCGGCAAAGCCCTGGGCCTGCAGCCGGTGGTCTGGATCGGCATCATCCTGTCCGTGCTGCAGCAGTTCGTCGGCATCAACGTGATCTTCTACTACTCCACCACCCTGTGGAAGGCCGTGGGCTTCCAGGAAAAGGATTCGCTCACCATCTCCGTGGCCACCGCCATCACCAACATCGTGGTGACGCTCGTGGCGATTGCCCTGGTGGACCGGATCGGCCGCCGTCCCATCATGCTGGCCGGCTCCATCGGCATGGCCCTCTCGCTCGGCACCATGGCCCTGGCCTTCAGCTCGGCCACCGGGTCCGGGGACGCGATCTCGCTGCCCGGCGCGTGGGGTCCGGCCGCGCTGGTCGCCGCCAACGTCTTTGTCATTAGCTTCGGCGCCTCCTGGGGCCCGCTGGTGTGGGTGCTGCTGGGCGAGATCTTCCCGTCCCGCATCCGCGCCCGCGCCCTGGGCCTGGCCGCGGCCGCACAGTGGATCGCCAACTTCGCCATCACCCTGAGCTTCCCCGTCATGGCCGCGACCTCGCTGCCGTTGACGTACGCCATGTACGCGCTGTTCGCGGCGGCGTCGTTCTTCTTCGTCATGTTCAAGGTGCCGGAGACCAACGGCATGTCGCTGGAACAGGCCGAAACCCTGTTCGTGCCCAAGGGTTCCGCGAAGGGTTCCGCCAAGGAGTCCGCGAAAGTCTGATCCGGCACCGCTTGAGGACGCCGGCTTTACTCAGCGGCATGACAAAGAACGCCCATGCTTCCTCGGAAGCATGGGCGTTCTCTGTCACCGCAGCGGGTTCTGCACGAAGCCGGGCGTTGCTACACCACGTGCGGCTCGTGCGCCGTGAGGTAACGGCGTCCGCCGAAGACCACGGCAATCGCGGCCACCATGGCCAGCGCGCCGGCGAAGAAGGGCACCTGCGGGCCGAAGTGCTCGCCCAGCTGCGCGGCGGCAAACGGTGCCAGGGCGCCGCCCATCCAGCGCACGAAGTTGTAGCCGGCGGAGGCCACCGGCCGCGGCGAATCTGAAACGCCCATGGCCAGCTCCGTGTAGATGGTGTTGTTGACGCCCAGGAGCGCCCCGGAAATGACCACGAGGACGACGACGGCGGGCACCGAGTGCCCGGCGGCCAGGCCCAGTCCCACAAGGTCCAGCATCAGCAGGGCCAGGGTGCCGGTGAGGACCCGCACCGCTCCGAAGCGGTTCTGCAGCACCGGGGCGGCAAACACGGAGAAGACGGCGACGGCGACGCCCCAGCCGAAGAACACCCCGCCGATCCCGTAGGCGTCCATGCCGAGGATGAAGGGTGTGAAGGCGAGGACGGTGAAGAAGCCGTAGTTGTAGAACAGGCCGCTGGCCGCCGTCGTCCGCAGTCCCTTGTGCCCCAGGGCAAGCAGCGGATCCCGGAGCCGGACTTTCCGCGCAGGCAACGGAGTCTTGGGCAGGAGGGCAATGAGCGCGATGAAGGCGGAGGCCATCAGCACGGCGGTACCGAAGAACGGGGCGCGCCATTGCCAGCCGCCAAGCACTGCACCCAGGAGCGGGCCGAGGGAAATTCCCAGGCCGAGGGCGGCCTCGTACAGGATGATCGCCGTGCCGGCCCCGCCGCTTGCGACGCCGACAATCACGGCCAACGCCGTGGCCACGAACAGGGCGTTGCCCAGTCCCCAGCCGGCCCGGAAGCCGATGAGCTCATCCACACTGCCCGACGTGCCGGATAGCGAGGCGAACACCACGATCACGGCCAGTCCGATCAGCAACGTCCGCTTCCCGCCGATCCGGGAGGAGACGTAGCCGGTGATCAGCATGGCGACGGCGGTCACCAGGAAATAGCTCGTGAAGAGCAGCGACACCTGGCTCGGGGAGGCGTCCAGGTTCTTGGCGATTGCCGGCAGGATGGGATCCACCAGCCCAATGCCCATGAAGGCGAACACCGCTGCGAGGGCCGTGGCCCACACCGCCTTGGGCTGTTTGAGTAGTGAGGCCTTCTCGGCCTCGAGGGTAGCTTCGGCGGCCGGCAGGGTGTCGGCGGGGTGGCCGTGCATGGGGGCACTCCTAAATGATGGGAATTTTGGTTGGATATCAGGCCTGGAGCGTCGCGTTGATCCTGCCGATGACCGGAAGTGCGGCGGCGAGGGCGGCGCGGTCATCGTCCGAAAGGGACGAGAGGACGCCTGCCATGACGGCGTTGCGGCGCTCATTGGCGGTTGCGACGGCGGCGAGGCCGGCTTCCGTGAGGGTCACGCGGACGGCGCGGGAGTCGCTGGGGTCCGGCTCCCGGCGGGCGAGGCCGGCACGCTCGAGCTTGATGATCTGCTCGGTGGCGCTGGGCACCTTGACGCCGAGGTTCCGGGCGATTTCGCCCACCCGCACGCCGCTGGCGGAGGAAGCACCGCCACCTGCTGCGGGGCCGGCGTCCATCAGCATCTTGAGCATGCTGAGCTGGGCGGCACTGAGTTCGCCGTCGGCGTCGAGGCGGCGGACGAGATAGATGCTGTGGCGGAGGGCTTCGCGGAAGTCCTGCGCGAGAGCGAGGAGGCCGGAGTCAGCCGGTTCACTGGCGTTCATAGTTAGGTAGCCTAACAGTTAGGCTACCTAATGGTCAAGGAAGGCGCGTTGCCCTATCACTCTGGGTTGCCAAAACCGGGGCAAAGTCAAGGAGTCGGAGCAACGCCGGGGTTTAAGCCGCCGCTTGCAGCAGCTGGTTCAGCCGGTTGGCCGGGGTCTGCAGGTTGAGGGTGGGCCGGGGCCGGCGGTTGAGTTTCGCGGCGATCTGGCGGAGGTCCTCCGTGGTGTGGACGGAGAGGTCGGAGCCTTTCTCGAACCAGAACCTCAGGAGCCGGTTGGTGTTCTCGTTGGACCCGCGCTGCCAGGGCGAGTGCGGGTCGCAGAAGTAGAGCGTGGTGTCCAGGGCGGTCTGGATCCGGTCATACTCGGCGAGTTCGGTTCCGCGGTCCCAGGTGATCGAGCGGCGCAGGTGAT
>NZ_FNGD01000017.1 GCF_900102895.1 Arthrobacter sp. ov407 | reverse complement strand
TGTGATGTCTCACCTCATCGTTGACACTTCATGTCTCAACTGATCGTGGACAGTTCATGTCTCAGGACTTCGTGGACGGCTGCTTGGTGGGGCCGTTGCGGCTGATGTAGACGGTTCCCTTGGGCGGGCGCGGGTGTTGGATGATTTCCGTTCCGCGGGCGTCGAAGAACATGATGGTTTCGTCGTCGTAGAGGATGTGGATCTGTTCTCCTGCGTGGTTCGTTCCGATGTAGAAGTGCATTCCGATGACGGTGACTTCGCCCTGACGCCCCACCTTCCGTTGCACGCTCTGGCGGGGTGCGGGTTTGCGGGTTTCGGGGGTCGGGGGCTCTGGCGGCAGGGCTGTCGCGGTGGCGTTCCAGGCCTCGGCCGGGGTCGTGCCGGGCGGCAGCGCCTGGTGTTCACGCTCGGTGTTGTAGTACGTGTCGAAGACATCGACACGGGCCTGTAGCTCGGCGATGGTCCCGGCCCGGGGATGGCGGTTCAGGTAGGTGTGCAGGGTCCGGTGGAAGCGTTCGTTCTTGCCCTGGGTGGTGGGTTTGTAGGGTTTGCCGGTGATCGGCACGACGCCGAGGGTTTTGAGGTATTCCACCAGGGCCCCGGTGCGGCCCCTCCGCGTGGGATTGAACGCTGCCCCGTTGTCCGACAGGAACTTTTGGGGCACTCCGTGGCGATCGATAGCTATTCGCACCACCCGGAGGGCCGCCTCGGATGTCTCTGCGTCTGCGACCAGAGATGCCAGTGCCAGGCGGGAATGATCATCGATGAGCTGGAAAATGGCCACCGTGGCTCCGCCGGCCAGCAGCCACTGCGTGGAGTCGATCTGCCAGCACCCGTTGGGTTCCGGATAGACGAATCTTTGGTAGGCGCTGCGGGGTTTCTTCCCCGGTTCCGGGACCACGACTCCCGCCCGGGTAAAGATCCGGGCCAAGGTGGCACGTGATGGCGGACGGACCCCCTGGCGTCGCAGTTTTGCGGCGACGCTCAGCGGTCCGTGGTCATAGCCGAGGCTCTTCAGGGACTCCCGGGTCGCGAGAGCCAGTTCCGCCATCGAGGCATCGACCTTAGCCGGGCTGGCCGCCGGCCTGGTCGAGGCCGTTCCCATGGCTCTGATCGGCCCCACGGCGGCAGCCGCGGCCCGGACCTTGTAAAACCAGGCCCGGGACACCTTATGACGCCGGCAGAACCGTGAAACCGCACCCCTCTCGGCGTCGTCAGGCCATGTCGCCACCAAATGCCGGATCTTGATATCGGGGTGCATTTTGCTCATGACCCGAGCAAAACCGGTCCGAGTGTCCACGATGTCCTGAGACACACTGTCCACGATGTCTTGAGACAGAAATGTCCATTAAGTCATGAGACTCAATAGTTGTCTGGAGGCCGGGTTGGCAGCATCTACTGATAGGGCAACAGGAGTGATGGGTACAGCTCAGCGGCTGAGGCGGGACCGCGCCGTCGACGTCGCCTCGATCCGGATGCCGTCCGGCACCAGGAAGTTCACCACCGGCGGGTGCACGGCCGCGCTCAGCACCACGACGGCGGTGGCACCGTCCGGACTGCCCGTGGACGGTGCCACGGTCAGGCCGCTGAAGTGGTCGAATGCGCCGTGGCGGCCCAGATAGTCGACGGCGGCGCTGCGCACCCGGGCTCCGCTCAGGACGGCGGACGGTGTCCCGCCGGCGTTGCCGAGCTGGCCGAGGGTGAAGCTGTCCGCGGCGGCCACCGAGGCACCGTCCGCGAGGGAGAGCAGCTTCTTGTGTTCGAGGTACACGCTGGACGCGGCCACCACGACGGTCGCGACCAGTAGCGCAATCAGAATGAAGCCGATGCTCAGCACCAGCACCTGTCCCTCCTGCCGGCGGGCACGGGGCTCGTGTCCGGGGCGCCGGGGCCTTGGGCGCCAGGTCCCTGCGTGCCGGGATGCGCCGGCAGGTTTCCTCACCGGAACCTGCCCACCAACTGGGTTGCCGATGCGCTGAGCTGGCTCGCGTTCAGATGAAGTGCATCGCTGAACGGCACAAACGGCAAGGGCACGGTGAGGTGGACGGTGACCGTCACCGCCGAGCCGGGAGCCAGGCAGTCGGCCGGCTCGCAGCGGGTGTCGAAGCTGGCATTTTCCGCCGGTTGGCCGTAGTCGGCGAGCGCCAGCACCACGGCTTGCTCGGCAGCGGCCCGGCCGCTCGCCGCGTCCGGTTGGGCAACGTAGACCTTGGCGGCCTGGTCAGCGGCGCCGACAACTGCGAACGAGCCGCCCTGGATCTGGCCCACGGTGATGATGAAGTACACCAGCGGCACCATCAGCAGCAAGGACAAGAAGACGAACTCGACCACGGCACTTCCCTGTTCCGGCGACGGTAGCCCTGACTGTGACCATTCAGGGCTGGATGGCCGCATGGCCCTTCACCTCCAAGAGCGCCCGGGGACCGATGAAGCCAATGACCGGCAACGGTGCGCGGACTGTCACCTCCAGCGTGCGGATGCCCTGATACGTCGATTCGCTCGTGGCAACGTCCCCCGCGAACTCGGAGTTGAGCGCCGCCGTGATCAGCTGGACCGTCCGTTCCTTGGCATCCCCGTCGTTGCGGTCGGCCAACGTGCCGTATCGGGCGCCCGACGCGGCGGCGTCGATCAGCGTGTTCCGGATGTGAAGAACCAGGGTGAGCTGGACGATCGCGAGGAAGAGTAAGGTGAGCAACGCGCCGATCAGCACGAAGTCCACGACGGCGGCACCGCGCTCAGCGTCCTTGCTGCGCTGGAGGTTTTTGCCGTGGCGCCCGCTCCCCTCGACCTGGGCTGCCACTGGCTACTGTCCGACCTTGTCCATGGCCTGGTTGAAGAGTCCCTCAAGTGCAGGACCGGCGAGCGCGAGCAGGGCTGCCACGAGGACTGCCGACATGAGGGTAATCATGACCCAGCCGGGGACGTCCCCGCGCTGGGCGTGGTCGGCTCCCGCTTCATGGCGGTCGCCCAACCGCGGTCGCGACGCATCAGACCACCAAGTCAACGTGCTGAGCGCACAGGCCACCAACGCCACGCGAGTTCCGAAGTTCTTCACCGTGTCCTCTTTCCTGGTTTTTGGTTTCATGGTTTTACTGTTTTTCTGGAGTCCTGATTTTTCGATTCTGTTGGTTCGCGATGCTTCGCTGGCGGTTCCTAGAGTCCGAGACTGATTGCGACCAGGCCAGGGAAGACGGCGAAGATGACCGTAAGCGGAAGGACCCCGAAGACAAGCGGCACCATCATTCCGATTTCCTTCTTGCCGGCGGACTCCATGAGCTCCCTCTTGGCTGTGTCCCTTACATCCTGTGCCTGCGCCCGGAGGACGTCGGCGAGGGGTGTTCCGCGCTCGACGGCCACGATCATTCCGTCAACGAAACGGACCAGCGGCCCCTGATCAGTCCTGGCCGAGAACTCGTGGAGGGCTTCCACGAGGGGCTTTCCAGACCTGGTCTCGGCGAGGACGCGAGCAAATTCCTGCGAGAGCTCACCCCGGGCACTGCGGCAGACCCTGTCCAACGCACCGGTGGCGCTTTCGCCGGCGCTAACAGCCAGGGCCATGAGTTCGGCGATGCTGGGAAACTCCGCCATCATCCGCGTCTCCCGCTTCTTGATGTGCGCGCCCAACAGGTAGTCCCGGAGCAGGAACCCGCCAACCGCGCTCCCCACGACGGCCACGACGGCCACGAACGGGCTAAAGCGGCCGATCGAGCCGGCGAGCGCCACAACACCGACGGCGAGGACAAAGCCGCCCGCCGCCCACAGGAGCTGCTCAGCCCGGAAGTCCACTGCTGTCTTGGCGCTGCCGGCGCGCGCCAGCCTGCGGTTCAACGCCGTGGCGCCAAGGTTGATCCGGCCCAGGGCTCTGCCACTGTCCCGGATCGCCGGGCGGAGGATTCGTTCCAGCGGCCCAAACGGCGTGAGATTCCTCGGGGCGGTCCGCAGGAGCCGGGATTCCAGGTTGTGGGTTCTCAATTGCGGGCCGATACGTTCGACGAACGTCGTCGGGCGCATAAAGGGAAGCCGCACGAGGAACAGCCAGAGACCGGCCCCGAGCACTGCCCCGCACACCGTGGCCGCCGCCATCAGCCCGGTCATCGCAGGACCCGCTGTTCGTCCGGCAGCGCACCGATGCGCAGCATGATGGCGTAGGACACCAGGGAGACGGCGAGGCCGCCCAGAAGAACCGCGGCACCGAGCGGGGTGTTGTAGGCCATCACGGCCTCAGGACGGCTGGCCAGCAACACCAGGACAATCCAGGGCGCAGCGACGGCCAGGCGGGCGGCGTTGACGGTCCAGGATTGCCTCGCCTCCAGCTCACTCCTGGTCCGGGCACTCTCCCGCAGGAACTCGGCGAGGGTGCCCAACAGCCGCCCGAGGTCCGTGCCGCCCACGTCCCGGGTGAGCCGGAGGGCCTCGACGATCCGATCTGCCACGGGATCGGCCAGACGGTCCTTGAGCCGGGTGAGCGAGGGATCGAATTGGCCTCCCGAACGGTAGTCGGAGCCGAAGTCCACAAACACATGGCGAAGCTCCGCGGGGCCCTTGTCGCCAAGCTGGATAAGGGCCTCAGGCAATGACAGGCCGGCCCTGATGGCTGAACGCAGATGATCAACGACGTCGGGCCAGAGCTGGCGGAGGACAGCCGTGCGCTTTCTCGCACGCCACCGGACCATCGCCATCGGCAGCCAGCCGCCAAACAGGCCAAAGCATCCTGAGATCGGCCACGACCCGGTAATTGCGAAGAACGCGAGAGTTGTGAATACCCCGACCCCAAGGCACGAGGCGAGCAGCCCCGCCGCGCTGACCTTTTCGATGCCCGCTGACCGCAGGAGGTCCTCAAGCCGACTGGTCCGGGACGCCCGCCGCGCGCTCACAGGCTTCTCCCACGCGGACCACCAAATCAGCAGGAGACCAGCCCCGCCCAGCATCCCGAGGAGCGGCGCCATCAGCGCTGCTCCAGCAGCGCCGCGACGTCGAACCCGGAGCGGGCAAACTTTTCCGCGGCGGGCATGGAGTTGGCCTTGGGCAGTAGCTGCCCGTCCGACATCGTGAACACCATGGAAGACTCGATGATCCCGTTTTCCACGCGGCGGCCCAGTGACAGGATCTCCGTGACCTGCCTGCGCCCGTTGGCGTGCCTGCTGCAATGGACCACCAAATCGATACAAGAGGCTACGGTGGGAACTACGAACGCGCTGGAGATATTGTCTCCGGCGAGCAACGGCAGCGTACAAATTTTTGTCACCGCATCGTGTGCGGAGTTCGCATGCACGGTGCACATCCCCGGCAGCCCGGAATTTTTTCAGGCACAGCAAGGATGCTTCCTCAGGAGGATGTTGAATCGTCTCCGGCTAGTTCGATGCCGGGAGTGTCCGTGGTCAAACTGGCACCGAAACGGCCCAACACAGCGAGCCCAATCAGTCTTCTTTTTACTCTTCCTCGCCGTCGCCACCAAGCCAGTCGAGGTTGCTACTCCGGAGAAGAGGCTTGCTAGCAAGCCGACGTTCAACGCTCGAACGTCGGAAATCCTCATCCTCGTCAGTCGACGTCGGCAGATCTGCAGTTGCTAAACGCAATGCAAAACGCGCACGGCAGAATGTAGTTTTCGAACTTGGCTAAACCCTCGCGACCCTCGGGCGCAGCCGTGTGACAGCACTATATGAAGAAGGTGTGGAGCCGACGCCAACAAGGCCTAAGGAGTCCTAACAGACTATTGGGGCCCGCAGTGAGAGTTCTCCGGCTAGGCGTCCCTGATGCACGGCGTGGCCGATCATCTTGTCGACAGCAAAATGACCCGCCTCCCTTCTTGTTGTGTAAGTTGGGCCAAATGGATCTGAACTTTCTCTGGCCCCTGCTTGGCGGCGCGGTCGGCGCAGCGATTGTCAACAGCGCATTTGGCTTCTTCAAGCACGGCAGGGAGGCCGCTCTTGAGCAGGAGCAGTGGCGGCGCAACCAGCGCCAGACCGGCTACACGGACTTTCTCCGTGCCCTGGCTGAATTCGAGTCCGCTATGGGGCGCACGAGAGACTTCGTGATAGAAGGCGAGGAGTCCGCCAAGGCGATCTCCGACACAATCAACGCCTATTACCTCGCAAACTCCGGGCTTCACATGCTGGCCCCGCCCCGGTTGATCGTGGCCTCGTCAGAGATCAAGACCAGGACCGACGAGTGCATGAAGGCACTTCTGTGGGTTATGAGGGAGGGCGAAAGCGAGGCGGAAGATGCATGGGACACGGCGTCCCGTGCTCTCACCAGGGCGACTACCGACTTCGTCATCCTGGCTCGGCACGATCTAGGGATGCTCGAAGACAACCGCGACAAGACTCGCGCGGCCCTCCAGAACGAGCTGTTGAAGTACCGCAGTTCGGGCCTGCTGAGCAGGCGTTAGCGGGGCACGTAGTGCCCGTGCCACTCGTCGTCGGCGCCACGGCGCGCGTTCTGAACCAGCTTCTCGACACCGTTCTGAACCAGCTTCTCGACACGGCGGACCTTCGCTCCTTGGGCAGAGTGGGACCGCCGGACTCTCGATCTGCGCTGCTACTCGCTCGGTTTGCGGGCGCGGTGCTTGGGCACAGCGCGCCTGACGAGAGCCACTGTCAGGATTCCGGGAATGAGCGCGATTAGTCCCAAGCACCCGCTGCCGCCCGCCGCGGAACCGCGGGTACCGGGTGTTGTCCCCTTCGATGGGGATGTCGAGCTGGCGTTCCGGTCCGGGGTCTCTTCTTCGACGTAGGCAGGCGGCACGCTATAGCGCGCGGCTTCAGCCACCAATGCAGGGAACTCCGACGGGGAACCGTGGAGCCATTCATCGGATACCTCGGTTGCCTTAGCCGCCTGAACTGTGACCTGGGCTGCGAGGCTTGAGCCTTTGACGGTGGCCCAAGCGGCGGGGTGCAGACCCGCCGCCTCAAGGTGCTCAACGACCGGAAGAAGGTGCGCCGAGGTTGTCGGGCTCAACTGTCCGATGCGCTCACCATCAATGCGAACTTCAATGAAGGGTTTCTCGGTGCCGTTCTTGAGCCTCTGCACGTCCTTGTGAAGTGTGACAATGGCCAGCCCGTGTCCCTCTTTGGGGACGTGATTGAACAGGACGTCGAAATGGTCTTCCTCGCCGAGAACCTGGACCGCACCGCCCCACGGAAGGACACTGTGGGCCGACGGCGGCCTGCCGTTGCTCGGGACGAGCAAATGCGGCTCGCCCAGGGCTACGCGGACGCTGGAGAAGAAACGGGCTTTCCCCTGATTGTCATAGCTTTTCCGTACCACTGCCCAGATGCGGGCCGTAGTGGTGGCTTCGTGACCGCTGGCCGCAATCCGGTGAATCGGATCCCGGTACCGGGCCGCGTCTTCCTTCGATAGGTAACCGACGACGTGACCCCGCACTCGAACTGATATGGCATTCGGATCATAGGGATTGTCAGGCTCGGGGACCAACAATGCCGGGAGGGTCTGCTCGACCTCTTTGTCGAGCCTAGGTTTGCCGCCGATGGCGGCGGCAATCTGCTTCTCGCGCCAACTTTCCCCAACTACCTCGGTGTTTGGAAAGTTGTTTGATCCGGGCAGTGTGTAAGTAGCCAATGCGTCCCCCAATGTGACAGCCCGAACAGGTGAAAGGCGGCTTGCCGCTCCGGGCTGATGTGCGTTCTTGGATTATTGATCGGAACGTACCCGGCTGCAACTTACCGGTGGCGCGTGTCCTCCCATGAGCTAGTAGCCATCGATTTCCGTGCGCGAGGAATCTGTCCGTTAGTTCCACTCCACATGTGTCCGGCACGCCCATATCAACGGGACACGCGGGGGTGATTAATGTGGGTAACTACTGCACAGGGTGTGGATTTCGTCCGCGAAAATGGCTGAAATCCGGACATTTGGAGGGCCCTCTCCTGTGGATTGGCGGTGGGTTAAATGACATACTTGTAATACATCATCTTGGGGTCCGCGTGAGGCTCTTGCACTACATGTAGTATCGACATACAGTTCGAGCGCAGGCTCGTTCTGAGCATGAAAAAGCCCCAGGAGCATCCTGCTCGTGGGGGGACTTGCAGGTGGCTCGGCTGAGGCTTTTCGTATCCATTCCAGCGGATTACGAAAGCCTACCCCTAGTGGCACTCTCGACGGTAAATCGTCGGCGTGTCCGTTAGATATGTCGGGTCCGTCTGCATCAACAACAGCAGATTGGAAGATCGAATTGACACCCAACTTCAAACCCGGCCAGGCCACCCCGTTTTCGGGCCAGTACCAAGTGGTTGGCCCACGAGGCGGTGCCCGCTCTACGGAAGTCACCTCCGTAAAAGGCAAGCCCCTTCCGCCCACGGCGTCACCCGGCGAAACGTACAAACTGGTGGACCGGACCAATAACAAGTCGGGTGGTCGCAAGTAGTGCGGGCGAAACAGAATTCGCCCGAGACCGCCCGCCACGGCGAACTCCTGCGGCTTGAACCGTCTCGGGTGAACCCGAGCGGATACGCAGCAGTCTTCGACAGCATGTCCCGAACCTGGAACCGTAAGCTCTAGGCGGTCCCCCTGCAAGCCCCTGCCCCTGAGGGCGGGGGCTTGCTGTGTTTGGTCTGACTCATCGAGGGCACTAATCCCGAACACACCGAATGAAGCTCCCGTGCGCCGTCAGCGAACGGTTTGGAACCGGAACCGGAACCGGTGCGAAAGTCCCCAGAATGGTTTCCAAGACGAGATAAAGCGATGGGCCGGGCCAGCCGTGAGGGCTGTCCCCGCCGAGAGCGAGAGACCAAGGCGCTTAGTAGTAATACCCTCCATACCAAACCACATAAGCCCGAGGGCCGTACTTCGCAAGCGAGAGTAGGCGACTTCGGCGAAATCACTCTCTCCGAAAAGTGCAATAAACACCTCAACCTGAAGGAGGCAATCGACTGGCGAAGACAGCACGATCCGGCTGCAAAACAGAGGGATGCACGCGCACTCACTACGCCAACCATCTCTGCAAGATGCACTATGAACAGCTCCGCCGTACCCGCCCCAAATGCCAGGAACCGGGTTGCCCGACCAAATCCGACAAGCTCGGATACTGCCGCCGTCACGAGCGTCGGACGCTCGAACTGCTGGACGAAGGACACGAAGGTTCGCCAGTAATGGACGCCGAGCTTGACCGGATAGCCGAATCGATCCACGTTAACCCTGTCACTGGGTGTTGGGAATGGACCGGCAGCAAGAACCGGAAGTACGCCGCGATAGTCGTGGGCGGGAATGAGTGGCTTGGTCATCGGCTCATGTACGTCTGGTTCATTGGGGGCCACGCTCCCAACAAGGAACTGGAGCACATCTGCGCGAACCCGCCCTGCATTCGGCCGAATCATCTCCAGCCAGTTTCCCGGCGAATTAATTTGGCCCGCGAGGTCCGTCGCGCTCGTCACCCGGAAGCAGCGTTTTGGACGGATGACTACCTGTGCACAACCACGTTCCCGTTGCTTCTGTGGGCGGGTAACCATGGGCTCCCCGCCGCCCCGAGTCACTGGCGAACAAGACCCACATCTACAGACACCCGCGCTGTCCTTGGCTTGGAACTTCCGTCGAAAGGCTTGGGGCCTCCCGACGGCGGACATGAGTAACAACTAACAACGAAAGGAAATCTGAATGTCAACTGACGAATACGTCTCCAGTTGGGGACCCGAACCCTTGGAACCCAGGAGGGATGACTACTCGCCGCGCCTGGGCGGCGACGGCCTGTACCATGTGCCTGCCCTTGGCGATGGCAACGAGGCCTTCTTCCGGTCTGAAGACAACGCGAAGCGGGCTGGGAATCTTGCCTATGGCGAAGCGTTGAGGTACTACAACGAGTGGCACTTCAAGAAGGACCTGGAGACGAAGCCGACGCCGGGTCAGGAAAAGGCCGAAGCAATGAGGACTGGGAAGCAGCAGGCTCTCCGCGAAGGTATTTCCGAAGCCGAATGGGACCAGTTCCCCGAAATCCGCGCTAACTACGTCGCGCCGACCAAGTCGGGAGCGGAGTTGTGGGAAGAATACAAGCGTGGCCGGGGCAACACCGGGCGCTTGGACGACCCGGACAAGAACTGACGGACTGATTAACGGGCGGGAGGCGAGACCTCCCGCCCGTTTCACTCACCGACTTCCAAACCCGTACAGAAACGTAGCTGCTATCACCGCCGGGCGCTCGGCCCCCGACTTCGGGGGTCACCCCCCACCCCTCTACGTCCAGTTCCATGGAGGCTACCCGGCCCCTCAGTAAGCCCCTAGCGGCTCTAGGTGCGTTCCCTAGTGGATTGGCCGAAGTGCATGTAATAGTCCCTGAGGCGGCCCTGAATGGCTTCTCAAGCGCATCCTGGCTCTTGTCAGCACCCAAGAACGAAGGGATACGCAGAAAACTGCTGACGGTCCTAGTGACTTCCTGACGGCATCACGCGGCGGGCAGAGAGGTATTTTCTGGTAGAGCCTTTTGCACTTCAGGGGTTACCCTCCTGGCAGGCTTCAGCGACCTAAGCGCCCGCTCGGCTGCGGCGGCAATTTCTTGGGAATAACTGTCGGCTACTGGACCGTAGTGACGAGACATCGCTTCGAACGCCTCCCGCGCCGGTGCGCGGAGGAACCGGAAGTCGTTTGCCAACCCGAGCATGAGCTTCAAGGCCGCAAGCTGCTCAGCTATCCCAACATGCTGCGAGCGATCGTTTCGCGGCCGCCCGTGAGCGTGAGCGCAAATATCCAGAAACGATTCGGTGGCATCCATTCGGCGCTTGAGCCGGAGCTGTCGCGTGGCGACCATGAAGGTTAGGAAGGCGCCTAATACAGCCCCAATTCCTAGAGTGGACAAGACGGCAAGCAGTTCAGTCATGAGGCGATTGTGACACAAAGGGGACGAGGGGCCGTCTCTCAACCGATCGGTTACGAGACAGTTCGATGAGACACCTTCGGTCCCACGAGAATTAAAGGGCCCTACTGTCTCGCTACCATGTCTCACAAGTACCTGTTAATCTGACTGTATTCAAACATCCTTGCGAGACACTTTCGGGAGGAAGTCATGGGGAAACTAATCGGGTACGCCAGGGTATCCACGAAGGGTCAGGACACCGACCGCCAGGAAGCAGACATCCTCGCGGCCGGCGTCCGCCGCGACGACCTGTATATGGATCGGGGCGTCAGCGGGGCCAAGGCCAACCGCGCCGGGCTGGATCAGGCTCTTGCCGCGCTTCAGGAGGGTGACACCCTCGTAGTCGCCACGCTCGACCGCTTAGGGCGGTCTACGCAGAACATGCTTAACCTCGCAACAGACTTGAAGGACAGGGGAATCAATCTCCGCGTCTTGAACCTTGGCGGCGGGAACGTCGACACCGCCACTCCCATGGGACAAATGATGTTCACAGTCATGGCGGGGCTGGCTGAGATGGAGCTTGCCATCAAGCGCGAGCGCATCAACGACAGCGTGAGCAAGCGCCGCGCGAAGGGGTTGGACCTCGGGGGCCGCAGGGCGCAGTTCACCGACGGCCAGATCGAGAACGCAAAGAACCTGATCGAAGGCGGTAAGCCAGCGGCCCAAGTTGCGCGCGACCTGGGAATGTCTCGGGCGACCCTGTACCGCCGTATCGCCCAACTGACCGGTGCCTAGGAGGACGCGGCTACAGAGCCGCCGTCCGCCCCCTCGTTCTCATCCGGCCAGTTCACGTCGCCAAACTCGCTCAGAATTGCTATCGCTTCCTGGCGAGTCCTGAAGCCAGGGACAACGTCGAACCGCATCCCTCCGTCGACGCGCACCAGCGTCAATCCGGGGATGTCGACCAATACCTCGAAATCACCACTGCTTTGAGTCATCTCTTCACCTCCCGCCCAATTCAGAGGCCCCGAGGGCTCAGTCCCATCGGCCCGCGCCCTCGGCAACCGCTATCCCCGCTTCCCGCCATGCGGCCACGAGTCCAGGAATCTCTTCCTTAGCAAGCGGTCCCCGTGCGTCCCACTTCGTCTTCAGAATCACCTGAACCGTGTCAGCGTCGAACACCCTTGCCGATCCTTTGCCGTGCGGCAACAGGATGACGTTGCAGACCTGCCGAACATAGTCGCGCCGCGTGTCAACGGAACTGCTGAACCACTCCATGGCCTCAGGAGTCGTCATGTCCGGTTGGGAGAACTGATAGCTTTCCTGCGGAAGATACGCCGACACTGCCAGAAGCTCCTGGCGGCTCTCATTTTCCTCCAGGCTTTCGCGGATGCGGGTAGTTGATGCGACTAGTTGACTCGTAGTTATCCTCCCGTCAGCAGCCAGGAGCGCCATCTCATTCAAGCGCTCCCGCAGGGCGGCAGCCTCAGTCTCTAACTGCTCGGCCTCTCTTGAGGGATTCTCATATTTTCTATGCCGTGCCGCGATAATCCGGTAGGCAACCATATGCCGGTCAACGACGCTGTCAACGAGGGAAACGCGTTTGCCCACATGCCCAGTTCCTTTCTCAGGGCAACGGTAGATGGTGTATTTTTCACCGCTGCGGCCGCTAACGCTCGCAGAGCGTACCGGCGCCCCGCAGTGGCACTGCGCGATTCCTGCCAACAAGTGCCTCGCCTTGTTGGACTGGGACCGCCGGCGACGCGGGTCTGTGAGGATGGACACCACGGCCCTCCACACGTCTTCAGAGACGAGGGCGGGGAATGTGGAAGGCCCTACGATCTCGCCCTTCCAGTCCGCAAGCCCGGCGTTACGTGGCCTCACAAGCATCTGCCGAAGCTGAGCATAGCCCCAGGGCTTGCCGACGCTTGTCGTAACGCCTGATGCGTTGAGTGCGGCCACTATCGCGCCTAGACTTTGGCCCTGAAGGACGGCGTTGCAGACGTCAGCGACCACCGCCGCTTCAACGGGGTGAGGCTCTGGAACCCCGTCCACGAAATGCCAGCCGAAAGGGCGGGGACCCCCAAGCCATTCACCCTTCATGGCTTTCTGCTCCATTGCGCGGCGAACACGGTCCGCCTTATGGGCGGATTCATAACGTGCTACCTGTCCGAGCAGGCCAGCGCGGAGTATGCCTTCCGGCGTGCTGAGATCAACCTCTCCGCCTTTGACTGCGTAGTTCTGGACGGAACATTCCCGGCAGATGGCAATGTATTCTTCAAGCTCTGTCGGGCTGCGATGCAGTCGGTCTGTATGCCAAAACAGAACTACGGATGCTTCGCCGCGCCTGAGCGCGGCAAGCATTGCTGAGTAGCCGGGTCTCTTCTTTCCTGAGTACGCGCTGATGTCATTGTCAACAAACACCCGCGCGACGCTGAGCCCTCGCTCTGCCGCCAGCTTGCGGCAGTCTTCCTCTTGGCGCGCCACACCGAGCTCTGCTCCCGTGCGGTCCTGGCTGATCCTGCAGTAGATGAAGGCCACGCTCTCCATGGCCGCATATTATCCGGGCTGTGCATGAGCGTCTATCGGGAAGGCCACCGATGCGGGCACAACGTGTGAAACTGACACATCGGCCTAGTGGCTAAACTGTTTTCGAACTGCCTCAAGCAGTTCAAAAGAGGGTGGAGTCTACACACTTTACGTAAATAAGTAAATTACCTTGCATGATTTTTTCTCAGAAGCGTGGTACCTTGCTCTCATGCCCCAAGATGAGGCGCTTTTCGAGCTTCCTCCGAGCGAAAAGGAGGAAGCATTCGAAGACACGACGCCTCCGATCGGGTCACACCTCCTCCGCGGCCGACACGGAACTGATGACGGCAACGACGCCGTAGAGGCCAGCGCAACTATCGACTCATACTGGCCCGCGACCAGGCCTGACGGGGCCTTCGTTCAGGCGCAGACCGTTCCGAATCCCTTCGCCACCGTCCGTGAGCGGTTCTACTCCAAGACTAAACGGTCTGACAACGGGTGCTTGGAATGGACCGCAAGCAAAGTTGGTCGGGGTGGATATGGTGGTTTCAGCTTCAATGGAAAGGTGATCGGCGCCCACCGCGCCGCTTGGATGATTGAGTATGGCTGCGTCTTGACGCCAGAACAGCAAATACTTCATTCCTGCGACAACCCCATCTGCGTTGATGTGGCGCACCTACGGGTGGGGACCTTCGCTGACAACGCCGCAGACAGGGTTGCCCGACACCGGGTCAACGCCGCCACCGGCGAAGCGCACCACCGAACGAGATTCACCGACGAGGACGTAGCTCAAGTCCGGCAGATGGTGGCCGATGGAGTGCCTCGAAAGCTCATTGCCGCTGAGATTGGGAGCAGCTACGGGTATATCTCCGACATCGTGAACGGAAGATGCCGAACGAAACCCACTCAACCGTCAGTAATAACCTCCGCCATGACTACACTTCACGACAGCCTTGCGCGATCTGCATTTCATCAGGCGCGGCGTGCAGCGATCACCAACGTCGTTCACCCCGATGACGAGATCCCCAATGAAGAGTGGCGGAAGACCAGGTTCGAAGGCTACTGGGTTAGCTCGCTCGGAAGGGTCCGGGGAATGCGGGGAACTATCCTTAAGCCGTGGTCGACCCAATTTGGACATTTGGCTGTTGAATGCGGAAGGCACGGCAAGTACAGCGTTCACTTTTTGGTTTGCGAAGCGTGGCATGGACTCCGGCGCGACGGCATGTGGGTGGGCCACATCGACGGTGACCCCAAGAACAACATCCCCACGAATCTCCGATGGGTCACCCCCGCTGAGAACAGTGAAGACACTGTCCGGCATGGCAAGACGAGAACAGCCACCGGAGAGCACTTCAATGCCAAGCTCTCCTGGCCAGAGGTCAGAGCAATACGAGACCAATTTCCTGCACCGAGGGGAGCTGTAAAGCGACTGGCTCTGCAGTTCGAGGTCTCCAGGGCCACAATCATCATGATCCGCGACAACAAGATTTGGCGGATTCAGCCTGACACATGACTCGTCATCCCGAAGTGTGCATGAGCGATGGCCCGGCCCTGAAAAGTGGCGCTTCCGTACCTGCTTCTGCTTTGCGGTCTGATCTTGGGCGGAGTTGCCAGTGTCGGGTCGCTATTCCTGCCCGCCTAGTAGGCCGACACCGATTAGGCTTTTGGTGCCGGCTCCCGACCCGATATGGTCGGGTTGCGGTCAGCGGGGCCGCTTGGCCGGATTGCTGCAGTGAATCACCACAATGGGGGGACCATATTAAATCGGCATTTACACCAATCTCGATAACTGCAATTTTACCGCCAATTGTCGGGGGCCATCTGCATCCAGTAATCACCTGCGATGAGATGCCGACGGACCTCGGACGAGAGGATAAAGCGTGACACCGGAGGGGATACAAGCCGTTACCTCGATCCTGACTGTTTTGGCTGCCCTCGCGGCGGGCTTTTACGCGCGGCGGGCGGCTATTTACACCAAGAACCAAGCCCAGGCGTCCCACCGGCAGGTCGAGATAGCCGCTGATGCCCTGGAAGTTACACGAGGTCAGGCCGCGGCGGCGGAAGACCACGGGAACCATCAGGTTGAGATAGCTCGGGAAACACTGGAAGTGGCTCGCAAAGAAGCCCAATCAGCCCAGGCGGCGGCGGACCGCCAAGTTGAGGAAGCGAAGGCAACTTATAGGAGATATGAGGAATCTAAGCTGGATGCCCTCATCCCTGTTGTACTTGCCACCGTCGGGAAACCCCGCTCCTTTCTCGAGACGAAGGAAGTTTCGGCAAGGGGTGAATGGCCTACATCGTGGTCGTCATTCGACGTTCCGAGGAACTTTGAGGAAATCGAACTTGCTACGGTTGTATTCCGCGTACGGCTGAGAGTGTTGATTGAAAATAAGTCCGACAGGATCGCGCGAGTAGAGATAACTGATTCCGCGCGAGGAGAGGTAGATGTCCCCTCCGGTACTCCGCTAATAATCCCACCGCACGAAAAAAATGGCTTCACCTGGACTCGGGTTATCACGCCTGGCATGTTGGCCACGGAGGACGAAATTAATGATCCCAAAAATTGGCTTTTTGACCTCACGCTTTGGGTTCGCGACCTTGGAATGAACGTGTGTGATACTTACAAGTTCAACTCTGATCTGAGGTTGTTCAGCCGTGATGGGTCCCGGCTAATAGTTAAGCCGGAGCCAGAACACAACTGGAGGACCAACGTCGCTCAACCACTGCAGCAAAGGTTGTATCAGCGACTTGAAAGTGCCCGCACGATGAACGTGAACCTCAGCGGCTCAGGCAGCCTTTCAGCAAGCCTTTCAACGGGCGAATAGAGAGCGAGCTCGTAACTGTTGCCGCCGGCACGTAGTTAGGTCCACCCCGGTGCGGGACGGACCTAACCGTCGGGTTGGGCACTGGCTGGGTCATGGGGGAAATCAAGCAACCCCTAGCCTCGCCATCGTTCCGACGCGCCGAGTGATCACAGCCTGGGCGGCGGTGACGCTTACGCCCGCCTTTCGGCCCCCTGCTTGCGTTGAGACGGCCGCGCTGAACGCCTGCCAGCAAAATCAGTGGCTTCAGGCCCTGGCGTGGCGGCAGGCCGCCGATAGCGGGCGTCCAGCACCTCACGCACCCAACCGGGCATCGCAGACGTGACCATGTCGGCTTGGGTTGGAATATGGTTCGGCGGTCCTGCCGATCGCCCAATCACGGTAGGTCAGTTCCATGAAGGCTGAAAGCGAACCGCCGCTATTTTGCAGTGTGCCTGAGGACTATCGGGCAGACCGGAATTCAAGGCGATGAGCATGTCCAGGCTCTCAGCCTCCCTGACCTCGCCGACCACCAGCCGATCCGGTCGCATCCGCAACGCCTCCTTGACGAGCCGCCGCAGCGGAATCTCCCCCTGCCCCTCCAGATTGGGTTGCCGGCACTGGAGTCCCACGACGTCGCGAAGCGGGAACTGAAGTTCGAAGATCTCTTCCACCGTAATGACGCGCTCGCGGGTGCCGATGCTCGCCGCCAGGCAGTTGAGCATGGTGGTCTTGCCGGCCTGGGTGGCGCCCGAGACCAGGATGTTCAGGCCGCTCGCGACGGCCGCGCCGAGGAACCTGGCCGCCTGCGGGGTCAGCGTTCCCAGCTCCACCAGGTGTTCCAGCCGGCTCGCCTTCACCACGAACTTGCGGATGTTGATGGCCCAGTGACGCCGGGTGACATCCGGGATCACCACGTGGAGGCGTGAGCCGTCCGGGAGCGCCGCGTCCACGAAAGGGGAGGACATGTCCAGCCGCCGGCCGGAGCTCTTCAGCATCCGTTCCACGAGGTCCCGGACCTGCTGATCCGTCAGCGACACGGAGGTCAGTTCCGATTCGCCGTTGCGCGCCACGTAGATCTCATTCGGCGAATTTAGCCAGATTTCCTCGATGCCCGGATCGTCCAGGAGCGGCTGAAGCGCGCCAAACCCCGCCACGGCGTCGAAGACGAATCTCCGGGCATGGTCCAGCGGGCCGATGGGCGGAAGCGGTGCGAGCAGCGCCCGCTCGTCGTAGTCGCTGATCGCCTCCTCCACGAGGCGGCGGACTTCACCGCTCTGCCGCAGTGGATCCAGCCCGCGGCGACGGATCAACTCACGGACTTCGTCTTCGACGATGCGCACAGCTTCCACGGTGCCCCCAACATGACCGCTACCCCTCCCCCTGGGGCAGTGCAACTGGGTTAAAGCTAAGGGTGGCCGGCCTGCCGGACAAGGGCGCAGCCGCCGGTATGTGGAAAACCTGAACCACGATCCATAACAATTGCCACACTAGTAACACCAGAAACTCTGGATCACCCCAGTAGGCGGTGTTAGGGTGGGCGCGACAAGTCAGACATTCTCACACCCCGGACAGTTGCCTCTTGTATGGCACCCGGGTGTGGGATCACTATGACACTGCCATGAGCGTGTTGTTCCGGAGCGGCAAATGAAACGGACCCAAATTCCACATCTGAGTCTTCTCGGCAGCCGGGCCGGAGCAGTCCTTCTGGCCGCGGCCCTCATTGCCGGTCCGGGACTGGTGACACCCGCGGGCGCCGTCGAACCCACACCCGAGGCGGCCACGACGGCGACGCCGGCCCCCTCGGTCTCTCCCACACCGGCCCCGGCCGCCGTCGCTCCGGCGCCGTCCCCGGCCACCGCTACGCCGTCCCCGAGCACCGACCCGGCGACTGTCGACCGGTCATCCGAGGCGTACCGCGCTGCCATGGCGGCGGCCACCCGCTCCGGCGGGGCGGAAATGGGCGAGGCCGGACGGGCTGCCACCGCCGCGGCCACCGGACTCAAAGCCACCACCGAGGCGCTGGCAACGGAGGGTACCTGGACGCCGACGTTCGGCGTCAAGGGCATGGATGTCAGCCAGCATCAGCCCTCGATTAACTGGCAGCAACAGTGGAACCTGGGCGCCCGCTTTGCCTACGTCAAGGCAACCGAGGGGAACTATTACACGAATTCGATCTTCGGCGCGCAGTACACCGGTTCCCGCGGCGTCGGCATGATCCGGGGCGCCTACCACTTCGCCAACCCGGCGGCGTCGTCCGGGGCCGACCAGGCAAGGATCTTCGTGCAAAAGGGCGGGGGCTGGTCCAACGACGGTTACACCATGCCGCCGGTGCTCGACTTCGAGGGCAACCCGTACGCGGGCCAGATCATCAACGGGTTCAACCAGGGCAACGCCTGCTACGACATGTCCCGCGCGGCCTTGACCGCCTGGGCAAAGGACTTCAGCAACACCATGAAGGCGCTAACGGGGCGGCTCCCGGTGATCTACACCGGCTACTACTGGTGGAAGGACTGCGTCGGAAACCCCCTCGGATTTGGCGACAACCCGCTCTGGCTGGCTTCCTATCCGCTCTCGGCCTCTAACAACGCCGGTCCGATCCCCGCCAGTTGGTCCACCTACAGCATCTGGCAGTTCAGCAGCACCGGCCCCTTCGCCAACGGTGGGGACTCAAACGTCTGGAACGGCTCCACGGCCCAGCTGCAGGCGTTCTCCCGGGGAACAGTCGGCTCCAACGGTGCAATCGACGCCAAATGGCTGGCCACGGGCGGCGCAACGGGGCCGCTGGGCGCAGCCAAGACGACCTCCGAGATCTGCGGGCTCGTAGGCAACGGCTGCTACCGCGCGTTCACCAACGGAAACATCTACTGGACCTCGGCGACGGGCGCGCACCCGGTCACCGGCGCCTACTGGACCGCCTGGGGCAAGGCCGGGTGGCAGACAGGAATCGGGTACGCCACCAGCGACGCCATTTGCCCCACCACCACGACCACGTGCCACCAGACGTTCCAGGGCGGCAACGCCTACAGCACCCCCGGCGTGGGGACGTTTGTCGTGAAGAATTCCTACATGGCCGCCTGGAAGGCCGCCGGATGGCAGGACGGCATCGGGTATCCGAAGGCGATGGAGAGTTGTGGGCTCTACGGCGGCGGCTGCTACCAGGAATTCACGCGCGGCAACATCTACTGGTCCCCCTCTACCGGCGCCCATGCCGTGACCGGCGACTTCTGGGCCGCGTGGGGACGGGCCGGCTGGCAGACGAAAATCGGGTACCCCACCAACGACGTGACCTGCGGGCTCTACGGCGGCGGCTGCTACCAGGCCTTCAGCAACGGCAACATCTACCAGTCGGCCGCCACCGGAGCCCACGCCGTCACCGGCGCCTTCTGGAATGGATGGAAAGAGGTCAAATTCCAAACGACTATCGGCTACCCCACCAACGAGGCAATTTGCGGGCAATACGGCGGCGGCTGCTACCAGACGTTCTCCGGCGGCACCATCTACTGGAGCTCCGCCACCGGAGCCCACGCCGTCACGGGTGAATACTGGAAGGGCTGGCGGAGCGCCGGGTTCCAGCCGAAGATCGGCTACCCGACGGGGCCGGTCACCTGCGGCCTCTACGACGGCGGCTGCTACCAGCCCTTCGCCCGCGGCAACATCTACTGGAGCACAGCCACGGGGGCACACGCCGTGACCGGCGCCTACTGGACCGGCTGGGGTGAAGCCGGCTGGCAGCGCGGCATCGGATACCCGAAGGGCTCCGTCGTCTGCGGCCTGTACGGAAGCGGCTGCTACCAGCCCTTCAGCGGGGGCAACATTTACTGGACGGCTGCGACGGGTGCCCACGCGGTGAACGAGCCGTACATGAGCCAGTGGCGCCTGGCCGGCTGGCAAAAGGGCAAGCTCGGCTACCCCACGCAGGCCGCAGTCTCCTATGCCGGGTACAAGACAGTGCGTTTCCAGGGCGGCACCATGACGTGGACCGCGTCCGGAGTCAAGGTGGCCTACTTCTAGGCGAAGATGTCCGGGGTCGAAATCCCGGGCCGGAAGCAGTGGCCGGTGGGAAGTCCAGGACTTCCCACCGGCCATTGCTATCCCACGGGTGCGCCGCAGGCTACGCGGCAGTCCCGCTGGCTGCCAGGTGCCGCGGTGACCTCTTGCGAAGCCTGATGCGGGCAGCCACGGATCTGGCCCCGAGTCCCACGCCAATGGCGACGCCGACCCAGAGGCTGGAGCCCAGACGGTCTGCCTGCGTGTACACCGGGTGTCCGACGACGCTGAGGATCCCGTAGAGGGACAGCGCCACACCCGCCCAGCCGGCAGGGGGCAATAGTCTCTCCCGCATTGCGCGGACGTACCCCCACACGCCCGCCACGAAAACGAGGAGATACGCCGCGTTGGCGGGAAGGTCCACCAGGAACCTCCAGAGGAAGTCCACTTCCAGCACCATCAGCAGGTTGAACGGATCGTCCACGGGCGGGTGCCGGAAGTGGTCGGTGAAGGTGTCCTGCAGGCTTTCGTTGAGGCCCGGAAAGCCAAACAGCGCATTGATGGCAAGCGAGGCCACAACCAGCACCGTCGAGACAACAATGGCCAACCGTATCTGGCTGTAGCGGCGATAGGTCTTGAAAATCAACAGCCCGACGCAGACGAGCAGGAAGCTTACGCACAGCAGCACCGCAGAGGAGTACTTGAAGAAGAACACCAATCCCAGACCGAGTATCAGCAGTACTGTCCCTCGTACCCGCGAGCCCCGCAACACATGGGCCAAGCCGATGGCCATGACCAGGGCGGAGGCCAGCGTCGGGCCCTCTGCCAGCAGCGCAATACCGTGCGGGATGCTGGCGGGCAGCACGTAGAAGGCGAGCTGGACCAGCAGGGACGGCACCAGGCTGAGCCCGGCCAGCCGGGCCAGCCGGGCGATGAGCAAGCCTGCGATGGCCGTCCCGGCGACCGCGACCACCCACATTCCCTCCCGCTCGCCAAGGAGCCGCATGAAGGGAATCGACAGGAGCGGGAATCCCACCCTCGGGGTGAAAATGGCCTGGTACTGGGGGTTTCGATCAACCCAGCCGACCACCGGGCCGCGGCCGGCAACGGTCTTTGTGATGCAGTTCTCTAGCGTCCCCTGGTACGGCATCGAGGGGTTCTTGCAGAATTCTGTGAAGGCGTGCAGCCACGCCTGGTTCGAGGGGATGCCCTGTAACTCGTCGGCGATTCTGATGTACTGGATGGTGTCGCCCCACACGACGCCGGGACCCATCAAAGTGACAGCCAGGACAAAGAGCAGGGCGAGCCCGCCGTGCGCCGAGCCCCGTTGCAGCCGGAATTTCCACACGCTGGCGCGGTCGGTCACGATCATGATCCCCAAACAACTAGCAGCCCGATAACAGTCTCCGGGCTGATCCCGGAAGTACCCCACAAGAATAATACCGTCGTTGAAGCTCCAACCTTGCCGCCCGGCGGGGTCCCTACCGCAGCATGCGTGCTTTCAGGAACTTGCCCACCTTATGGAAATGACGTTCCACCAGGAGGAAGTAGCCGTAGGCCAGCACATTGCTGACCACCAGCGCCAGCGGAATCAACTGCCAGGCACTGAGCTGGTCGTGCAGGTAGACCCACAGGTAAGTGATCACTGAGAAATGGATCAGGTAGAGGGAATAGCTGAAGCTGGAGAGGAACACGCTGAACCGGTTGAACCACGGCGTTGCCAGCCGCGGCACGGTCCCGCCAGGCACCGATGCAGTCCCGTCGCCGTCCTTGCGGCCGGAAAGCCAAAAATACAGGTGGCAAAATGCCACCGAGGCCGTTCCGATGGAACTTGCAGCGTGCAGGTTTTGGCCGCCGTAGTACAACGAAGCCAGGAAGCCGGCCGTCGCCAGCAACGCAATCAGACCGTGGAGTGCAACCGGCAGTTTCCGCATTTGCGCGGCGGAAAGGGCGTAGAGCATTCCGATGATCCAGGCGAGTGATTCGTAGCCGCCCTTCACCATGTAGCCAACGGGAACTGCGATGGAGAACACCAGCAAGATGACGCCGCCGACGCCCAGCTTCATCCGGCGGATGGCCACGAACGCCAACAGTCCGAAGGCCACGTAGATCCACCACTCCGCCACCACTGACCAGAGCGGGGCTCCCGAACCGACCGGTCCCACGTTCATCCAGGGCATGTGCAGCCTCGGCGCCAGTTCCTGGAAGAACGGGTGGTTGAACAGCAGCAGGAAGTTGCCGGCAATTGTCTGCGGGCTCAGGTCGATCCTGATAAACGGCAGCTTGGTCGAGCCGTGGATGACCAGAAAGTCGAACACGGTGATCAGGACCAGCGCCGGGATCAGCGGATAGATAACCCGCGCTATCCGGTCAATGAGGTAGGAGCCGAACGTGAAACCGGGCTGGGACTTCTTCTTGAGAACGGCACTGGTGATAAGGAAACCGGACAGCACAAAAAAGATGATGACAGCGAAGGATTGCATGTAGAACACCCTTTGCCCGGGGACCATAAATATCCCGGGCACGAAGATGTTGAGCGCATGGCCCAGGACGACCGCCTGCGCGGAAACCCCGCGGGCGACGTCGAAGAAGATGATGGGACCGCCTGAGGGCTTGGCCGACAGCGCTCCGGTCCGTTCGACCACCGGCGTTGCGTCAGTCAAGAATCTGTTCCCTTCCGTTCTGGGATGCCGCAGCGACGCTGCGGGCACGGACGCGCCATGTGACGGCGACCGCGGCCATTAACGCGCCCACTACGGCGACGGTAACCACGCCCGTTAGGATATCGCGGGGCAGGAGCAGGAGGACAGCCACATAGGCCACCGCGGCCAGGCAGCAGGCGCCATAGACCTTCGGGGCCCAGCCCCCGGCTGCGCGCCGCCGCGCGACGAGGTAGTACGCGCAGCCCAGCAGGAAGAACGTTGCGACCGACGCCACGGCCATGCCGATGAGGTCGCCGTGCGTTGCCGGCCACAGTGCCAGCAGGACGCCGACGCCGAGCACGGTGGGAGTGACGACGGACAGCCACCAGGTGACGTTGTCGGCGAACAGGAGCGTGGAGGCATTGAGGTACAGGAGGTAGCCGAGCCCGATCAGGGGCATGATCTGTGCCACCGGGATCAGGCTTTCCTTGCCGCCGGCCATCACGTGGGTGACAAGGTTGGCTCCGGCGGCGGCCACGACGATAATCGCCAGGCCGGCCAGGCTCGCCGTCGTCATCGTGGCGCGCATTCTGGCGATCCGTGCTTCGCCGCGCACGGACATGAGGGCAGGCACCCAGGCGTTGTTCAGGGCACCGAGCAGCGTCACAGTTCCCAGAATGAAGATCTGCACTTTGCCGTAGTCTCCGGAGACACCGTTCGCGGCCGTGACGGCCAGCAGGAACGCCGCGCCCTGGGTCAGCAGCATGAGGGCGCCGGTATGGGGAAGCACGGGCAGGCCGATCGCGAGGGCCTCTTTGACGGCTCCCCGGTGGGCAAGGGGCCACGCGGGCCTGGCTACGGCGACGGAGAGCACGGCGCTGAGCAATACGAGCAGACCGTAGCCCGCCATGAAGATTTCCGGCTCCGCACCGAACACCAGCATGGCCACGAGGCCGCAAACGTAGGCAGCCATCGACGAGCACAGGCTCAGCACGACAAACATGATCGCCCGCCCCTGGGCCCGGAGAATGGCCTGGGCAGCGAGGACAGCGGACAGCAGTCCCATCGCCACCAGGGCGACGACGAAGCTCGTGGAATGACCGGCGCCTGCCGCAACCCAGTAGATGGCCGCGGCCAGGCAACCGACCAGGATCCCGCCCACGGTCAGCAGTCCGCTGGTGGCACGGGCCTTGGAGGGCCCATCGGGATCGAACCATGCCTTGGTGATGGCCAGGGGCAGGCCTGCCGCAGCCAGGACCACGCCCACCTGGATCAGCGACACCGACAGGAACAGCTCCTGCCATTTGGCGTCGCTGTTGAGCACGTGGAGCGCAAAGGGCTGCACGAGGAACACGCCGAGGCCCTGCATCAGGGCTCCAGCCAGGTAAAGCACCGAGTTGCGCCCCGACCGGGACGCCGGCTCGGCCGTCCCGGGGCGGTCTGCGCCGCTGGCTACACTATTCACCGTTGAGCTGAAGCCATTCATGGACCCGGTCAATCACGCGCTTCTGGTCAGCTTCCGTGAGCTCGGTGGAACACGGCAGGGACAGCCCGCGGGCGAAGATCTCTTCGCCGACGGCTCCGCCCACCACGGCCTCGTTCTTCAGCGGCGGCTGCATGTGCAGGGGACGCCACAGCGACCGGGACTCAATCCCGGCCTCTGCCAGGAAGTCCTGGAGCTCATCGCGGGCACTAGGTCCCCGCTCCGCCGGAACCTGGATCGAGTACAGCCAATAGGTCGACTCCTGTCCGGGGAGGGTCGGAGGCGTCTGGATGGCCGTTCCGGCGAATGCGTCGTTGTACCGCTTGGCGACGGCGCGCTTGGCGGCAACGAAATCGTCGAGGCGTTCAAGCTGGGCGACGCCGAGCGCGGCAGCGATGTTGGTCAGCCGGTAGTTGAAGCCGATCTCATCGTGCAGGTACCCGCGGTCCGGCGTGCGGGCCTGGGTCGAGAGGTGCTTGGCACGGCGGGCCAGTTCCTCGTCGTCGGTGGTGAACATGCCGCCGCCGCCGGTGGTCATGATCTTGTTGCCGTTGAACGAGAACGCGCCCATGTCGCCGATGGTTCCTACATGCCGGCCGGCCAGCGGGCCGGACGTCCAGGTGGCCCCGAGAGCCTCGGCGGCGTCCTCGATCACGATGATGCCGTATTCGCGGGCAAGTTCCACCACAGCGGCGACGTCGGCAGGTTGGCCCAGGATGTGGACGATCTCGATAGCCTTCGGGAGCTTCTCCCCCGCGGCCGTCCGGCGCTCCATTTCCTTGCGGAGCAGGTCGACGTCCATGCACCAGGACTCGGCGTCGGAGTCGACCAGGAGCAGTTCCGCGAACTGGTACGACGCGGCGTTCGAGCTGGCCATGAAGGTGAAATCCGAGACGGCCACCATGTCCCCCGGCTGGATGTCAGCCAGCCGCATGGCGATATGCAGCGCGGCCGTGCCCGAGGCGCAGGCGACGGCGTACTTGGCGCCAACGTATTCGGCGAAGCGCGTTTCGAACTCGCTCACGAACCGTCCCACGGAGGAGACGAAACCGGAGCTGATGGCTTCGTTCATCAGTTCCGCTTCGCGGGCACCGATGTTGGGAATGGCTAAGGGGACTCGCGTCACGGTGTGCCTTTCTGGCGGGTGTTTAGCGGGAGTATTTCGCGGCTGCGGACGCGTCGACGCCCCGGGCCTGGATCCACTCGGCCGTCTGGCGCAGACCCTCTTCGAGGCTGACCTGGGGTGCCCAGCCGAGTTCCGCGAGTGCCTGGGAGGGGTCCGAGAGCAGGCGCATGACCTCGCTGGCCTCGGGCCGGACGCGCTCGTCCTGCGTGATGATTTCGGCCGTTGAGCCGGTGACCTTCGCGGACATTTCCACGAGTTCACCGATGGTGACGTCGTAGCCGGTGCCGAGTTGGATGACCTGGCCCTGAAGGGGGATGTCCGCCGTCGCGGCCTTGAAGAAGCCGTCCGCGGTGTCGGAGACAAACGTGAAGTCGCGGCGCGGGGTCAGGGATCCGAGGTGGATCTTCTCGGCGCCGGCAACCATCTGCTGGAGCACGGTGGGGATGACCGCACGGGCTGACTGCCGGGGGCCGTAGGTGTTGAACGGGCGCAGGACGACGACCGGCGTCTCGAAGGAGCTGGCCCAGGCCTCGCAGAGCTTGTCCGCGGCGATCTTCGTTGCGCTGTACGGCGACTGGCCGCGGAGTTCGTTGTCGACCGTGATCGGGACGGTCTTGGGGGTGCCGTAGACCTCGGACGTGGAGGTGTTGACCAGCCGGCCGACGCCGTGGCGCCGCACGCCTTCGAGCACGTTCAGCGTTCCGACGACGTTCGTCTCCACGTAGGAGCGGGGCGCCTGGTAGGAGTACGGGATGGCGATCAGGGCGGCAAGGTGGAGGACGACGTCGGAGCCCTTGACCAGGTCCGAGACGAATTCCGAATCGCGGATGTCGCCGAGCTGCAGGTCCACGGCGTCGCGCTCGGCCGGGCTCAGGTCGTCTAGCCAGCCGTAGGAGCCGTTGGAGTTGTACACGCAGAGGGCGCGGACGTTGGCGCCCTCCGCGATGAGGCGCTGGGTGACGTGGCTGCCGATGAAGCCATCGGCGCCGGTGACGACCACTGTCTTGCCTTTAATGTCCTGGTAGTTCACGGCTATCACTGGCCTTTCGCTGTTGCTAGGTCTTTGGGAGTTCCGACATCGATCCAGTCGGACTCAATGGGCCATGCGGCCACGTTTTTGGTGTCGTCGATGCAGGCTTTGACGAGATCGGGCATAGAGAAGGGTTTCATGTATGGCACCATCGCCAGGGCCTCGGGCGAGACGGCGTAGATTCCGGTGCTGATTTCGAATTCGATGGTCGGTTTCTCCACCACCGAGCTGATGGACCGGCCTTCGCCGATCTCGAGCACGCCGAAGGGCACCTGGTGCGTGTAGGGCCGGGCCGCGACGGTTACCGCGGCGTTCTTGGAACTGTGGAAGGCCAGCAGGTCCGCCGCGGAGTACCGGACCATCAGGTCCGCGTTGGTCACGATGACGGGCTCGGAAATGTCCGGCACCTCGTGGTGCAGGAGGCCGAGTGCACCTGCGGTGTTCAGCGGGGTCGCGGGGTCCTCGTAGAGGTAGCTGATCTTGCAGCCGAGCTGGGAGCCGTCACCGAGGTGGTCCTTGATCTTCTCCGCCAGGTACGCGACGGAAACGTAGATGTTGGTGATTCCGGACTCAACCAGGCCGAGGATGATCCACTCGATGATGGTGCGGTCGGCCACGGTCATCAGCGGTTTCGGGGTGTCTTTCGTCAGGGCACCCAGCCGGGTTCCCTTGCCTCCGGCCATGATCACCGCGATGTTGCTCAGCGGCTTGCGTCCGACGATGTCGTTCAGGGTATGCAGCCCGACGAGCGTGCCGGAGTCGTCCACGACCGGCACCTCGCTGATCCGCAGGCTGCGCATCAAGTCCAGCACCGAGGCGCGGGTTGCCTCGGGCCTGACCACGTGCGGCTCGACGTTGGCGAATTTGAGCGCCGGGGAGTCCAGTTGTGCCCCACTGAGTAGACCGCGGCGGATATCGCCGTCGGTGATGACACCGCGGAGGCGGCCGTCGTCCGTGACCAGCGCAATTGCTGATGCGCCACGGTCGATTGCTTCCAATGCCTGGCGCACGCTGGCCTCAGGGCCTATGCAGACGTTGCTCAACGGTCCGTCAATAGTCATAGATTCAACTCTCCAGCGGTAAGTCAACAAAAGCCTTGGTCAGGCCCGTGGCAAGGCTACCCACGATCACGCGTTCGATTGGCTCTGCGGAGTGGGAATCCCCGTACGGGTTGACCACGCTACGGCACGTCAGTTGGAACTGCGGGCTCAGGGCCTTCTCAATACTAGCGTGAATCTCGTTCCGCTCGTCCCGGCAGTGCAGCACGTTGGCGCCGTACTCGCGCCCCCGCTGCCGGTCACCGACGTTCACCACGGGAACATGGAACGATGCCGCTTCCAGGATCCCCGAGGACGAATTTCCCACCAGTGCCCGCACGGTGGCCATGACGCGGGGGTAGAGCGGGCCGAGGCTTTCGCGCACGATCACGCCCGGCAGGTTCCGGTCCCGGATCTCCTCGAGGACGGCAATGATGTCCTCCCGGCCGGCGTCGAAACCCGGGTAGGTGAGGATGGCCGTGCCAGCCTGGGCGAGGGTTTCCTCGAAGACTTCCCGGGCCAGTTCGCCGGCGTTGGTCCCCATTTCGGCGGTCGGCGGATGGTACGTGGCCATCACCAGCGGCTGCACCAGGGGAACGCCGAACTCGGCCTGGAATTCCTCGCCGCTCAACGGCACGGGATGGGCGAAACGGTCCAGCCCGGGCGCACCGGTCTGGTGGATCCGCTCGGCGGATTCGCCCAGCTGGGCAACCCGGCGCGCGGCCTGTGCCGTGCTGACGCAGTGTTGGTCCGCCAGTTTGGTCACCGCGTGGCGGACCCGCTCATCGAGTGCGCCCTCGGTGACCTCGCCGCCGTGCAGGTGGATCAGGCGGATGCCGCTGATCACCACGGGCGGCAGCACGTAGAGCAGTTCCCACCGGTCCCCGAGAACGACGACGGCGTCCGGCTGCACTTCGGGCAGCAGCTTCGCCATGCCGGCGGACAGTGCGGCACCCGTCAGCGACTGCCGCTCTGCCGACGGTTCTGCCAGGTACAGCCCCAGTTCGTGGTGGACGAAAGAGCCGGGCGACAGCCCTGCTTCGATGAGCCTGTCCGGCGCCGAGCCTTCAGGGAAGCCGATGGCCGTCGCGACATGCAGCTCGACTGTGGAATCGGCGGCCAGGGCGACCAGCACCGGTCCCAGCGGGAAAAGATCCGCCCGCGTGCCGGCGAATGCAAGAACCTTCATGTCAGGCGAGGTCCCCGCCGGTCACGGGAGAACCGGCGGCGACGGCGCGCTTGGCCTGCTGGCCCACAACTATGGCGGACGGGGACAGTCCGCCCTCGGGACGCAGGATGGCAACGTCGTCGGCCGTGATAACGGCACCTGCCGGGATGTCGCGGACGGCGTGGAAGGAGCGGCGTACCAGTGCGGCGTTGGCTTCCTCACTGGGCATCCGCCGTTTGTGGCCGTCTCCCAAGGCGAGGTGTGCCTCCCGGACAAAGCGCACGTAGTCCGCGAATTCCGCCCGTTCCAGGGATGCGGAGTGGTCCGGGCCGTTGCGTGTTTTGTCCGTGGTGATGTGCTTTTCGAGCAGGGTGGATCCGAGGGCGGTGGCGGCGATGGCCGTCACGGATCCGGGGGTGTGATCCGACCATCCGACCTCGACGCCGAATTCCTGGCGCAGCGCGGGAATGGCCCGGAGGTTGGCCTCCTCCAGGGGGGCGGGATACGCGGATACGCAGTGCAGCAGCACGGTGGCCGGCGCCTTGGCCGTCGCCTCGAGTGCCGCGGCGATTTCCTCGCGGGTGCCCATGCCGGTTGAGACGATCATCGGGATGCCGAACTCGGCGATCGCGGCGAGGTAGGGGGTGTTGGTGAGCTCTCCGGATCCGATCTTGAGCCCGGGGACACCGAGTTCCGCGAGCATCAGGGCACTGTCATAGTCGAACGGTGTGGAGAGGAACGTGATGCCGCGTTCGTTACTGTGGTCCCGCAACTCGGCCCAAGCGGACTCGGGCAGCGTGAGCCGGGCCAGCATCTCCGACTGGGACTCCGAGAACCCTGCGGCCTTCTGGTACGGGGTGGTGTCGGCCGACCCGGTGACCAGGGTTTCCGGCTTGAAGGTCTGGAACTTGACCGCGTTTGCACCCGTATCGGCGGCCAGATCGATGAGTTCATGGGCCACGGCCACGTCACCGTCGTGGTTCACGCCGGCCTCCGCGATGATGAAGATCTCTTCGGCAGGGCCGATGCGGTGGCTGCCAAAAGTTACGGAGGTGGAAATCGGGTCATGAGTCAATTGGCTGGACCTTTCGTAGATACAAGTCGCTGTGCGGGCACTCCCACATATGTTGTCATACCGGCCAGCGGCCGCGTCGCCACCGCCCCTGCCCCCAGCACCGCGAAGTCCCCCACGGAGATGCCGGGCAGGATACGGGCGCCGGAGCCCAGAAACACCTGGATTCCCGTTACGGCGGCCCCCAGCAGGACGGCCCCCGGGGCGATGTGGGTACCGGCTCCAACGACGGCGTCGTGTTCGACCACGGCGCTGGTGTTGATGACCGCTGCGTCGCCGATCCGGGCCTGCGGACCCACATGCGCGTGCTCGCAGACTTGGCTAAGGGCGCCGAGGACCGCCGTGCTGTCCACGGTCGCGCTGCGGGCCACCAGCGGAAGGGCCAGTGCCGCCAAGCGGGGCTCGGCCAGGATCCCGTCCGCAATCTTCGAGCGGATGGGATTGTCGCCGATCCCGACGGCGATCGCGAGGGAATGGCGGGCGGCGTAGTCCAGGGCCTCGCCGTCGTCCCCGAAACAGTCAGGAAGCTCGCCGTCGCGGCCCGCGAAAGCGGCGAGGTCGGGAGCGGGATCATCCGGGCGCGCACCCACAGTGCCGAAGGCCCGGTCACTGAGGGCGGCGATTCGTTCGCCGCGTCCACGGATGATGGCGGCCAGGCTGCGGCCATGCCCGGAGGCGCCGATGATGAGCCATGCCGTTTCCTTCGGGGATTGCCCATCCATTTATAGTCGCAGCGCCTTTGAGAATAGAGTTGCCAGATGACCTTTTCATCATACTTGGACGATTCTAAGGTGATGGCGAGCGTCGCCACGCCTGCCGCCCTGACCCAAGCGGGCCGCCCGCTGCGTGCCCTTGTCCGCGGGACGGGCTCCATTGGGGCGCGGCATCTGCGTGTGCTGCGCAGCCTGGGGGTCGAACAACTCTTTGCGTGGCCGGTCCGGCCAGCGTCGTCGGCCCCGGCTGCCCGCGCGGCTGACTACCCTGCCTCCGTCCAGGTTGTCCAGGGCTACCCGGACGAACCCCTCGACCTGGTCATCATCGCCACCGACACCAACCGGCACGTCGCCGATGCCCTCGAGGCACTGGAGCACTCCCCCACATCAATCCTGCTGGAAAAACCGGTCGCACCTTCCGCGGAAGACGCGCGCATCCTGCTGGATCATCCGCGGGCCAACACCATCACGGTTAGCGCCCCACTGCGCTTCCACCAGGGGCTGGCTCTGACGGCGGATGTTCTGCCGCGACTCGGCCGCGTGACCAGTGCACAGGTGGTGTCCCAGTCGTGGCTGCCCTCGTGGCGGCCGGGCCGGGACTTCCGCAGCAGCTATTCGGCCCGGAAAGACGACGGCGGTGTCCTGCGGGACTTGGTCCACGATATCGACTACCCCGCCATGCTTCTTGGCGCCCCGGCCTCCCTCAAGGCCACGCTCGGGCACGGGATCCTCGGCATCGAGGCCGAAGAGGCCGCCGATGTCCTGTGGGGCGACGCGCCCTGCGTGCACCTGCGCCTGGACTATGTGACACCGGTAAAAACGCGCAGCATCCGGATTGCGACCGAGCAGGGGGCAATCGGCTGGGACGCCGTCCGGAATGAGGTGACCCTGGACTGGCCCGCATCCGGGGCGGAACCGGGCTCGGCCGGTTCGGTCCGCGCCGCGTTTCCGGCCGACGCCGACGTCGACGTCGTGCTGGCGCGCCAGTCCCTTGCGGTGCTTGAAAGGGCAGGGACAGTCCCCAGCCGTGCCATGGATATTTTCTCCCCGGCGGGCCTGGCCGAGGGGCTGCTGGCGGTGGCTATCTGCGACGCGGCCAGGCTGGCCTCGGCGACCGGCGGAACTGAAAAGGTACTGTGGTGATACCGCAATCCGGCCACGCACCATTGCGATCACACGACGAGGTTGAGAAATAACAATGAACGAAAAACCGTCCGCGCCCCGGGTTCTTGCAGTCATTCCCGCCCGGGGAGGCTCCAAGGGATTGCCCGGTAAGAATATCCGGCCGCTGATGGGCAAACCCCTGCTGGCCCACAGTGTGGCGCTCGCGGCGCTGCTGGGAGAGAACGTCCGCTGCATCGTGTCCACCGACGACCCCGACATTGCCGAAGCCGCCCGCGCTGCCGGCGCGGAGGTCCCCTTCATGCGCCCCGCGGACCTCGCCAGCGACACTGCCCCGATGAGCGTTGTCCTCCGGCACGCCCTTGAGGCGATGGAGTCGCTCGACGGCACGACGTACGACATGGTGCTGCTGCTTGATCCCACCAGCCCCACCCGCACGCCGGAAAGCGTGAACGAAGCCATCGCGACGCTTAGCGGCAGCCCCGAGCTGGACGGCGTCGTCGCGGTCTCCGAACCGTTCTTCAACCCAACCTGGGTGGGGGTCAAGCCGCAGACCGAAGGGGGCATCGAGCTCCAGCGCTACTTCGCCGAGGGTACCGGCGTGGTGCGGCGCCAGGATGTGTCCCGGTTCCTGCGCATCAACGGCAGTTTCTACGTGTGGCGGGCTGAATTCATCCGGCGGCTGGAGAAGAGCTGGTTCGACGAAGGCCGCCACGGGTACGCCGAAATTCCGGAAACCCATGCGTTCAGCATCGATGACGAGAACGAGTTCCTGCTGGTTGAGGCCGTCGTATCCGCCGGCCTGGCTCCGCTTCCCGGCTTCGACGGCATCCATAAGAACTCCCGTGAAACCCTGGACAAGGACCACTCAGCATGAGCAGCCCGCAGAATCTCTTTTCCCTGACCGGCCGGACCGCGCTCGTCACTGGCGGCGCCGGTCCGCTGGGGAGCGTGCTGGCTGATGCGCTGGCCGCACAGGGCGCGGACGTCATCATCTCCGACATCAGCGAACAGGCGTGCCAGGAGGTCGCCGCGGGCCTGCACGACCGCCACGGGGTGGCCGCCCGCGGCATCAGCTCCAACCTGCTCGAACCGGACGGCACCCTGAAACTCGTCGAGGCGATTGACGGTCCCCTGGACATCCTGGTAAACAATGCCGCCTTCACCGGAACCTCCGGAGTCCCGGGCTACGCCGTGCCGTTCGAGGAACAAACCGACGAGGCGTTCGAGCTGGCGTCCTCCCTGAACCTGCGGGCACCGTTCTCACTTGCCCGGCAGCTGGCGCCCAAGCTCGCTGCAAGCGCCGGGGCATCGATCATCAATGTCTCATCGATCTACGGCATCGTCGCCCCGAACATGGGACTTTACGAGGGAACCCGGATGGGCAACCCGGCCGCGTATGGCGCCACCAAGGGCGGCATCGTCCAGCTGACGCGCTATCTCTCCACCGTGCTCGCACCCCGCATCCGGGTCAACGCCTTCGCCCCGGGCGGCATCGCCCGCGGACAGGACAGCGCCTTCACGGAACGGTACGAGAAGCTCACACCGCTGGGCCGGATGGCCACCGAAGACGATTTCCGCGGCGTCGTGGCCTGGCTGGCCTCGGACGCCTCGCGTTACGTGACCGGGCAGACCATCGCCGTCGACGGCGGCTGGAGCGCCTGGTAGCCCAGGCGCCCGCCGCCCCGGGCCTTACGGCCTCAACGGCTCCACGGCCGCCATTGCCGGCAGCTTCGGCAACGGCGAGGGCAGATGCTGCAGCGGATGGCGGATCCAGTGCCAGGGCGACAGCCCCGCCTCGGTTGCGTGCGCGCCTTCGGGGATCTTCTTGAGACCGAGGACCGTTTGCGCTTTGGTCAGGGGGCCACTGGCCCAGTACTCCAGGAAGGGAACCACCGTGTGTGATTCCCAGCCGAGCAGCCGGGACAATTCCTGCGGCGTGCGCATGTCTCCACGGCCCAGCTCTGCTTCCGCGATCTTCGTCAACACGTCCTGGGGCGTGGACTCCTCATAGAACTCCGGCCACAGATCCCGCATGACCAGGCCCGGATCCGCGGCGGCGTTGGCGCCCAGCCGGAAGTCTGGACCGTAGATGGCCACGTCGGCCCCGCTCACCGCTGCGTACATGATGGACGTCGACAGCCGGTTGGACACCACCCTCTTCGCCACGGACATCATCCAGAGAATCCGGCCAATGAACTGCGGGTCGCGGCGGTCCCCGGCACTGACCACGTCGTGGCCGGCAGACCGCCATGCATCGAGGATTTCGTCGTTGTGGAGATCATCAATGTGGAGGCATACGGTTGCCGGGCCCTCCTTGTCGCGGACCATCTGCGCGTAGGCGACGTGGTCACCGTCCACCTTGAGCAGCGCCGTCCCGTGCAGCGGAAGCACCAGGGTGCGGTCGGTGCGTTCAGGAACGACTCCGTTGGCGCGGGCGGCGTCAAGGAGGTAGAGGTACGGGGCGCCGATGGCGTCCAGCATGGGCGTGCCGTCGCTGAAGAAGTTGCCGGCATCATCCGGGCTCCAGCCACGTGATGAGCTGGTCCAGGAAAGGCGGCGCCGGGCCGGGCCCCAACTGGCGAAATCGCCGAACTGGGCCGTTACCGGGCTGCTGACGGTCCATCCGTGCTGGATGAGGCCGGAAACGTGGCGAAGCCTGCGCGATCCGCAGTACAGGGCAAAGACGGCAGAGTGGCCGTAGTAGTGGTTCTGGATGTCCATGGGACTGAGCGGCACCTTAAGTTGTCGATCGGGATCACCACCGCCGCTCCAGGCGGCGGGCTCGGATGGTCAGGGCCTGACGGCGTGCGTGGCCAGCTTGCGCAGGCCCGGCCACATTCCCTTCGAGACCACCTTCGGCGTCAGGGACACGGCGTTCAGCCGGGACGTCAGGTGCAAGCGCGCGGCGCGGGCTGCCGCGTTCCAGCCCTTGGCGGCAAAGTCCCGGACGCACTCGTCAAAGAAGGCACGCTCTTCGGCGAACCGCCGGCCGTCCAGCGCCCGGACCGATGAGTCGGACTCCCGGTGGCGGCGGTACTGGAAGCAGACCGTGTCCACGACGGCCATCTTGCCGCCGCTGAGGATGATGTCGACGGCCAGCGCAAGGTCCTGGACGACGTCGTACTGGGGGCGGAAGTCATGCTTCTTGATGGCGTCGGCGCGCCAGGCGACCGAGGGGAAGTACAGCCAGTCGCCCACCATAAGGCTTTGCGCGATGGCTTCGCCGGCGACGATCGCTTCCGACGTCTTGCCCACCAGCTTGTGGCGGAGGAACTGCTTAACTGAGTCACCCAGCGGCTGGTACACGGAGCCGTTCTCGTCGATGACCTCGACGCCCGGCTGGACAATGCTGACTTCCGGGTCCTGGAAGGCCTTGCGCACCGTGCTCAGGTAGTTCGGCAGCATCAGGTCATCGGCGCCCATGATGACAACAATGTCGTGCTCAACCAGACCTACGCACTTCTTGTAGTTGCCGTTGGCCCCGAGGTTGACCTCGTTGCGGTGGTACCGGACCCGGCCGTCGGCAGCTACGAGGCCGGCAAAGTAGTCCGGCAGGGTGTCATCCGGATAGCCATCGTCCACAATCGTGAAGCGGAAGTCCTTGTCGTCCTGTGCGAGTACGGAGGAAACAGCAGCCTTCATCATGGCTACGTCCCCGTAGTACGGGAACATTACGTCAATTGTCACTATTTTCTTCTCTCGGTTGGCGGCACGGCGGAAGCCGTCGCGGCCTCGCCTGCCGTCGGCTGGATTGGTTTGGATTCCTGCTGGAGTCGTTCCACGGAGGATCGCAGGATGGCAACTTCTTCGGCAAGAATGCGGGTCTCATCCTCAAGAATGGTGAGTTCGCGCGAAACGTGCAGGCTGACGCCCACGAGCAGCAGGATCGCCAGGGCGAACAGCAGGTTGGACGGAACGACCACGCCGACTAGCGCGGCTGCCCAGTTGAGGAGTCTGGGGAAGATGCCCAGAATGATGGTCAGCGTGCCGATGACCAGCCACAGGATGGCGTACTTCTCCCGCAACCGGCCGTTGCGAAGCATTATGAGGACTACTGCCACCATCACGATGGAAAAAATCAAGGAACCTGCAACGTTCATGCCTTAGGCACTTCCCTCTCCGGCAATGTCGCCGGACAGCGGCGCATATAGTTCGGCCGCGCGCGGAGTCCGGCGTCGGGCCAGTGCGAAACACAGGACCAGGCCCGAGCGCGCAAGATAAATGGATGCTTTGATGGGCCCCTGGCTGGGGGTGCCGGCCTGCCGTTCTTTCATTTCGACGGGCACCTGGGTCACGCGGCAGCCGGACTTGACCGCCACGACCAGCGAATCGATGGTGTCCCCCAGGTATTCGGCCGGGAAATGCGAAATGTACTGCTGTAGCGCGGTTTCGTTTGCGGCGCGGAACCCCGAGGTGACGTCCGTCAACTGCGTCCCGGCGACCGCCGAGATGACCTTGGCGAGGAAGAACATGGCCCAGCGGCGGGGGCCCTTGGCGCCGTAATTTCCCTTACCAGCGAAGCGGGCGCCGATCGAGATGTCAGCGTACTCCAGCCCCGCCAGAACGCGGTCGATGTCGTGCGGATCGTGCTGGCCGTCCGCGTCCACCTGGATGACCGAGTTATAGCCGTTGCGGAGGGCGTACTTGAATCCTGCCCGCATCGCCCCTCCGACACCCAGGTTGAAAGGCAGACGCAGGACCGTTGCACCGGCTTCCCGGGCAATCCTCGGAGTATCGTCCCTTGAGCCGTCGTCGACGACGAGGACATCGTGCTGGGGGACTACAGCCAGGACATTCCGGATGGTGTTGCCGATGGCCTCGGCCTCGTTCCAAGCCGGCATGACAATTAAAACGCCGGAACGCTGTGAGTTACCCATGGTTTGAAAGTATAGCAACGTGCAACTGCCGCCCCCTCCCGGCCCTCCGCTACCGCCCCGTGGCGCGCCGCGGCGCCCACGGTCGGATTCGTGACGTCGTCCGCATACTTGTAGGGTTGGTCCTGAAACTTAGGAGACTGGATCAATGACTTGGTGGGAAACACTTCCTACGCTGGCAGCGACTGCGCTGGTTTACTTCCTTCCCGGTTTGATGATCCTGGCAGCTGCCGGTCTTCGCCGGTTGAACCTGGCGGCCTTGGCCGCTCCCGTATCGGCGTCCGTCTCCGGCATGACAGCCATCATCTTGCCGTACCTGAAGCTCCCTTTTAACCCAGTGACCTATTTCACGGTCAGCGTCCTCGCGGCGGCCGCCGTGGCAGTGTTCAGGCTGATCCGCCGCCGACGCCGTTCAGCGGCCGGTTCCGAAGCGACCGGTACCCGGTTTACCGGGTTCCTGGGAGCGAACTTCCCGCTTTCCTCCGCTGACACGGGTGTCTGGCTGGCGCGCCTGGCGATTCCTGCCGCCGTCGTCATTCCGGCCGCGATCATCAGCCTTCGCTACATCGGGGGCTTCGGATCCCCGGACAGCTTCTCCGAGACGTTCGACAACATTTACCACCTCAATGCCATCCGCTACATCGCCGATACCCAGAACGGCTCGACGCTGACCTTGGGCAACCTCACGGCCGCGTCCCAGGGCCTGTACCCGGCGGCCATGCATGACTCCATGGCGCTGGTCCTGATGCTCGGCGCCCCGTCCGTCATGGCCGCTGTTAACGTTGGAACCATCGTCACCGGCGCCATCGTGTGGCCGCTCGCCTGCGTGTTCATGATCAGCCGGATCGTGGGCTACCGGCCGTTCCCGCTGCTCGCGGCGGGAATCCTCTCGGCCGGGTTCAGCGGGTTCCCGTATCTCATGGTGGGCTTCGGCGTCCTCTACCCGAACCACGCAGCCATCGCCCTTCTCCCGGCAGTGCTTGGATTGGCCATTGAGGCGCTTGGAATGTCGCGCACGCCCCCGGGGTCACCGCTGGCACCCGTACTGGCTCTTGCTGCCACCGTTCCGGGCCTCGCCCTTTCGCACCCCAGCACTTTGGTAGCCCTGCTCGGATTTGCCACGCCCGTTGTAATCGGCCGTCTAATCCGCTCGTGGAGCGCCGCGAGGGAAGGCTTGGTCTCACGGCGGCAGCCGCGCCTGTGGCTGGCGTTCACGGTCGCGTACCTGCTGGCCACCACTGCCGTCTGGGTGGTCGCGCGCCCCAGCCTCAGCTCCGCCGGCTGGACCCCGTTCCAGACCAACGCACGGGCCATCGGTGAAATCCTGGGCAGCGCGCCGATGGGGACCACGACCGCCTGGGTCATGCTGGTCCTGACCATCGTGGGGCTGTACGTCGTCGCACGCCAGCTGCGCCGCTACTGGTGGGTCGCCGGCATGTACGCCGTCGGCGCCGTGCTTTACCTGGTGGTTTCCAGCTGGAGCAATGGCTTCTTCCGCAATTTCCTCACCGGAGTCTGGTACACAGACAGCTTCAGGCTCGCCGCACTGCTCCCGGTGGTGACACTCCCCGTCGTCGTGCTCGGGGCCGAATGGGTGACCTGGCGCGTCCGCGCCCTGACGGGTGCCCTGATCGCCACGGCGAAGGAGCGGCCGGCTGCCCTCCCCCGGGCGGCGTCGGGTGTGATTGGCCGCCTGCCGGCGTCTTCCGGGATCGCCATGGGCTGCGTCGTGCTGCTGGCCCTTGGCCTCGGCGCCCAGGGCGGAACCCTCTCCGGGGTCCAGAACCGGATCAGCACCATCTTCACCACGACGCCGACGGCCTCGCTGCTGTCCACCGACGAGGTCTCACTGCTCAAGGAGGTGGCGGCCATCGTGCCCGAGGGCGACGTCGTGGTGGGCAACCCCCGCACCGGCGCCTCGCTGGTTTATGCCATCTCCGGCCGCCGCGCCCTGGCCCCGCATATTTTCGGCATCCGGACCCCGGAGGAACAGCTCCTGCTCGACCACTGGGACGAAGCCGCCTACAACACTGCAGTATGCCCGGCGGTCAAGTCGCTCAAGGCCTACTGGGCCCTCGACTTCGGGAACACCGAGATCACCCCGCGGGCCGAGCCCCTCTTGGGCGTCCGCGACCTGGCGGACAACACCGCCCCAGGCGTGAAGCTCGTCAAGGCCGCGGGCAGCGCCCGGCTCTTCCGGGTGACCGCCTGCGGGTAGCACCCGGCCCGTCCTGCCCCCGGTAAGAGGAGCAGCAAGGCTGGTTACGATCCAAAAAAGAGCCAGGCCGGGACACTGTCCCGGCCTGGCTCTTCGGTTTCCTGCGTGCTACTTGCCCGCGCTGCGCTGCCCCTCGTAGTACGCAGCCTTCGCCAGCTCCGGAACAATGTTCCGGCCTGCCCAGGCGACCCCTAGCGCGGAACCGGACCGCAGGGCTTGATCCTCGATCCCCGCGGCGTAAAACAGGGAGGGCTGCTTGGCCGTCGACAATGCCGGGATCTTGCCGCCCACACGCAGATCGGCCATATCGTCCTGGCTAACGGACGCCACGAGGATATCCGCGGAGAGCTCGTCGGCGCGTTCGTGCGGCCACACATAGGAGACCGGCGATTTCTGGCCGCCGGTGGCACGACCCTCTTTCTTGACCTTGGCCATTGCCGGTGCCGGAACGAGACCGAAATCCTTCAGCGCGCCCAAGACCACGGAGTCTTCCGGATAGACCTGGATGTCGGCCCCGTCGACGGACGATGCCGCAGCGAAGAGAATGGTGGTTCCTTTGAGTCCGGCGTAGTCACGGACGGAATCCCTGACCGCACCCTCGGTCTTGGCCTGCAGCTCCGCGGCGGCGTCGCTACGGCCAAGGACCTTCCCGATGAGCGCCGACCTCTGGCGCCATTCACGGCCCGAATCCGTCGACTCGGACAGCACGACCGGCGCGATCTCGGAAAGCTTGTCGTAGTCCGCGCGGGTGATAGTGCCGCCGACAGCCAAAATGACATCCGGATCAAGGTTGCGGATGTCATCGAGCGGCATCGCGACCTTGTCATTGAGAAGGAACGGAGGGGCCCCGTCGATGTCCCGCATCGCGTCGGTGAACCACGGCGAGGAGGCGGAGCCGGAAATCCCCACCGGGGCCAGGCCCAGCGCGGCGCTGGCATCGGCGTCGGCGCTGCTCAGCGCCACGACGCGCTTGGGCGGCGCCTCAACCGTCGTCGTCCCGTAGCTGTTGGTGAGGCTCAAGGGGAAAGCATTGGCTGAGACGTCGACGGCATCGCCCCCCTTGGTCGCGCTGCATGCGGACAACGCCAGGGGCAAGGCAACGATAGCGGCGAGGAATCCGCGCCGGCCGATCGCCCTACCGGTCGTTGGTCCATTCGGCGGCGTCATGGCCATATTTGAATCCTCAGTATTTCGGTGGTGAACAATGGTGCGGGCCCGCTGGACAGGTCCAAGTTTATCGCGTGCAAAAAGAGCAGCCTGTTTACCGGCATGCGGTCAATTTCAGGAGTTTGGCCTCGCCGTGTTCGTCGACCACGCTGGCCACCCCGGCCTTCTCGAGGTCGGCCAGGCCGGGCGCGGGGTGGTGCTCGTTGTTGACTTCCTGCGTCCCGAAATCCAGGACATAGCCGATGCCGAGCCGCGACACCGCCGGGCAGACTTCCGGGTCCGTCTTAGCGTCCCGCAGCCTGGCCAGGATGGTTTTGTCGTCAGGGCTCTCATTGCTGGTCAGGATGTGCAGTTGCATGGTGCGCCTGCCCGCCAGAGCGTAGCCCAGGGCACTGCCGTTCCCAGGGTTCGAGGCGATGACTGAATCCGCCGGAACGAACTTGTCCAGTTCCGACAGGACGGCGGCTTCGTCAGATGTCAGCAACGGCGACTCCGGCGTCAGCGCATAGCTGCCGCGGGCCAGGGAGACCATGTCCGGAACGCTACCCAACTGGGTGAGGACCACCAGCGCCACGGCGCCGGCTGCCGACACGGTTGCCTTCACGGGCTTCCGGGACAGCAGCGGAGACCGGGACGGTCCGGCATCCCCCGCGCCGTTGCCCGCCGCGGCGAGCCGCGAACGGAGCCAGGTCCAGGCGGCGATTGTCCCCACGGCCGCCGGCACTATCACCGCCACCGGCAGCAGGGCCGCCAGCCGGTAACTGTCGCTGTACCAAGTGCCGGAGAGCAGGTACCGCAGCCGCCCGGCGGGGAAGCTGGATACGGCTACAAAGAGCAGCGCCGCGATCAGCAGGACGCCGATCAGCCACCAGGTGCGCCGCCGGCGGGCGGCCAGCACGACGCCGAGCACGGCCAACACCGACATCGCGACGGCGGGCGACGTGCCCAACGGCGCGTTGCCCGCCACTTGCAGCAGCGCCCTCGGAACGGACTGCACCGGCGGCCAGAACGCTGCCGCGAACGACGGCCGGGCGACGACCCAGAGCCCCAGGGCCGCCGCGGCACCGACGACCAGGACAGCGGTCCAGGCAGCGGCCTTGACCCTGTTCGCGGCCCAGTCCCGCCGCCAGTTCAAGACCGAATCAACGTAGACGTACAGCACTGCAGGCGACAAAAACGCCAGGCAGGCCAGGAAGGTGCTGGGATGCGCCTGGGCCACGCCGGCCGAGGCGAGCACCAGCACCACCAGAGGCATGGGTCCCCGGAGCTCCGGAACCGCGGAAAGCCCCAGGGCCTGGACGCCGAGCGCCAGCAAGGCCGGCAGCAGGGAGAGCGACAGCAGGTTGGGATAGAGGACACCAAAGTGGATCATCAGCAGGGGAAACGCGGCGAACCCGGCGGACAGGATTCCCGCGATGACGGCCGCGTCCCTGCGCTGGCCCAGGGCCTGCTGGCAGAGGTAGACGCAGCCCAGGGGCCACGCGATGGAGGCAATGGCGATATTGCCGGCGTTGACGGCAACCGGGACAGAAGACGTCGAGATCTGGGCGATCAGCGAGATGAACGCGTGCCAACCCGCCGGATAGAACGACCCGCCTGTCATGGCACCGAGAGTCAGCGACGAGGCCTGGCCGGTGTCCTCAATAAAACGGATGGCATTCAGATGGAAGATGTTGTCAAAAGTCTGCGAAATGTGGTCCGGCGAACCGATTACGTCAACCATCCGCGCGCAAATAATGACGCCGCCGAGGGCGGCGCCGCCGAGGGCCCACCAGAACCGCGGGTCGATCCGCCTCTCCGTTTGAAGCCCGCGCCACTTTGCCGGCAGCGCGCGCCGGAGGCCCAGTGCCGCGAGGACAGCGACGGCGGTCAAGGCGGCAACCGGCAACGGCGACCACGGGATTTTCAGGAACGGGGCCAGCAGGCCCGCAACTGACACCAGCGCAATCGACAGGACCGGTGACAGCGCGGCAACGGCAAATGCCCTGAGGCCGAGGGCGCGGCCGAGGGCCAGGCCGGGCACCAACAGCACCAGGATGGCCGTCAGCACCGCGGGCAGGCTCGCAAACCAGGACATCTGTGGCAACTCCTCAAGAGATGGGGCGGCGGACGGCGGACTAGGTCGCCGCGGCCGACCGGCGTCGCAGTTCCGACACGACTTCGTCGACCGGCCCGTCCAGGACCACGTTGCCGTGCTCGAGGAGGACTCCCCGCTCGCAGACGGTGGATACCAGATCGAGGTCATGGCTCACAACAAAGAGCGTCTTCCCTGCTTCCGCCAACTCCTTGATCTTCGCGATGCACTTGCGCTGGAACGGTTCGTCACCGACCGCAAGGATTTCGTCGATCAGGAAGATTTCCGGGTCTGTATGCACCGCAATCGAAAAGGCGAGGCGCAGGTACATTCCCGAGGAGTAGAACTTCACCTCGGTGTCGATGAATTCGCCGATTTCGGCGAATTCAACGATCGAGTCGAACATTTCGTTGATCTGCTTTTCCGACATCCCAAGGATGGCACCGTTCAGGTAAACGTTGTCCCGGCCGCTGAGGTCGTGGTGGAAGCCTGCGCCTACCTCGATCAGGCCGGCGACCCTCCCCCGCGTACGGACGGTGCCGGCGTCGGGCTGCAGCACGCCGGAGATGAGCTTGAGAAGCGTCGATTTGCCCGAGCCGTTGAGGCCAAGCAGTGCCACCGTCTCACCCTGGTGGACGTCCAGGGAGACGTCCCGCAGCGCGTCGAAGACCTTGTACATGTCGCCCTTGCGCCCGCGGACAAACCAGACCAGCGCTTCCTTCAGGGATCTGGTGTGCCGCAGCACGAACTTCTTGCGTACGTCCCTGCACGTTATCGCCAGCATTTTTTCCTGCATGACTTTCACAGCTCCTGGGCAAAACGGACGGAAAGTTTGCGGAAGACCAGCTGGCCGACAAACAGGATCACCAGCGAGATGCCGAGCGCCACCGGCGCCCAGACCGAGGCGAGCCCGTTCATGACCGGAGCCGCCGCTATCTGGTCGGCGTTCAGCGTCGGGTACCAGAAGCCCCAGTGGAAGATCTCCACCGCGACGGTCATCGGGTTCAGCTGGTACAGGAAGAAGTACGGGCCGAGGGCCTGCTCCACCATGGTCCAGGTGTACAGGACCGGCGAGGCCCAGGTCACGATCATTAGGATCATGTCGACGATGTTTTCGGAGTCCCGGAAGTAGACGTTGGCGGCTCCGAACAGGAGTCCCAATCCGGTGGCCAGCACGCCGACGATGATGAAGGCAAGGACCACGGCCGCGAGCTGCAGGATGCTCGGGGCCCAGCCCGCCATCAGGCAGGCGCCGATGAGCACCAGCGTCTGGGGCAGGAAGTGGATAGCCGATACCAGGAGCGTCGAGACCGGAAACAATTCACGCGGCAGGTAGATCTTCCGGATCAGGTCCCGGTTGTCGACGATCGAACGCGTCGAATTGCCGAGGACCTCGACGAAGAAATTCACCAGGATGATTCCGGAGAAAAGATAGATCGCGTAGTTCGGGGTGCTGCCCTGAAGGTTCAGGAAGATGCCCAGCGCCACAAAGTAGACAAGGAACTGCATCAGCGGCTTCACATAGGACCACAGCAGTCCGAGGACCGATCCACGGTAGCGGACCTTGATTTCCTTGCGTACCAGGAGCTTAAGCAGGAACCAGTCGCGGAACACGTCCCGCAGCCCTCCCCCTTCGCCGGGGGTGGACAGCGGGGAAACCACTGTTCCGCCACCGGATGGAGTGGCGGTCATATCTTCGCCTCTCCCCTCTCGTGATCCTTGACCGCGACGGCCGCGAAGGTTTCCCGCCAGGCCTCCTGGCCGGTGAAGGCGGGCAGCGCGTCTTTGTACCGGCGGGCGTTGTTGTCCCACTCGGCCATCAGCTTCATATGCAGCCGGACCGTGCGGAGGAGCATGCTTCCGAACTGCTTCCGGTCACGCTTGTACCAGGATGCGCCGCTGCCGTCCGATGAAGAAACGAGGGCGGAGTCGAGTGCCGCGAGCCTCCACCAGCGGGCCTCCACTGCCGGGACCGCCACTTGGGGGTTGGACATTGCGTCCTCGCGAACGGGACGCAGCTGGCGCAGCAGCCCGGTAGCGGCCCGGACCAGCGATTCAACCACGTAGTTCGGTTCGTGGTCCGCATCCACTTCGCCGGAGCTGAGGACTCTGGGGAACGAGTGCAGGTCCGCGGTGATTCGGGCGTCGGCGAAATCGGCGCGGGTTTTTCGCACCCAGTCGAGCCTGTCCGCGATCGTGGAGTGTAGGTGGTCGGGTCCGCTGAGCACGTCCTCGAGCGCCTTGAGCCGGACTTCCACAGCCGAATACTGCATCGAGATCAGATGCCTGACATCCACCGCGATGCTTTCGAACGGCATCCGGCCGCCCTTTTTCCGCGGCGAGTGGCTCAGCGCGGCCACCCACCGGTTGCGCTGGTGGTAGTAGGCCTGCCAGTCGATGGTGTCGTCTTTTTCGCTCCAGGGCATGTGCCACACGGCAGCGCCGGGCAGGGTCACCGTGGTGATGCCGTGCTCCTTGGCGCGGATCCCGTATTCGGCGTCATCCCACTTGATGAAGACCGGGAGGGCGTAGCCGACCTCGCGGACGATCGAGGTGGGGATCATGCACATCCACCAGCCGTTGTAGTCAACGTCGATCCGGCGGTGCATCCAGGGCGTGGTGCGCAGGTTGCTGGCGCCGAAGTCGTGTGCCTCTTTGGTGTTCACGGCGGGACGCCAGAAGTACCGTTCGTCGTCCACCTGCTCGCCGTAGGTGTGCAGCACCGAGCGCTCGTACAGGTTGAACATGTGTCCGCCCACGATGGTGGGAGTCCTCGTGAAATCCGCGAAGTTGACGGCGCGCAGGATGCCTTCGGTTTCGATGCTGACATCGTCATCAAGCAGCATGACGTACTTGCTGCGCCCGTCATTCAAGGTCTCGTCCATTCCGCGCGAGAAGCCGCCGGAACCGCCGATGTTGCCCTGCTCGATGACCTTGAGTCGGTCACCAAGCACGGCCGCCTGCTCCTCGAACTGCGGCTGGGCCCTGACCTTGTCAGTCCCCTGGTCCACCAGGATGAAGCGGTCTAGGATCTTGACGACGTCGGCGTCCCCGGCGAGCGTTCCGATGTGGCGCAGCGCGTAGTCTGGCCGATTGAAGGTGGTCACGGCGATGGAAAGCGTGCCGGGCACGAATCCTTCGGGCTCCCGGACGGACCACCCTGCACTCCTGAGGTTTACCGGGGTGCCGTGGGCCACGAGATCGAACCAGTACCAGCCGCCGTCGACGAACGACTTCAGCGGCAGGTCGAAGGTGACTTCGCCGCCTTGCGAGGCGTGGGTGCTTTCCACCCGGTTCGCCGTGCCGCGGGGGCTGGAGCGGTACACAATGACCGTTGCTTCGGCGTCGACGTCGACTGTCAGCCGCACCGTCTCCACCGCGGTATGGTTCCGCCAGTAGCTGGCGGGGAAAGCGTTGAAGTAGGTTCCCAGCGAGACCCGCCGGAACGCCGGCAGCGACATGCTGTTGCGGCCGGTGATGAAGCCGGAGTGCTGGTGCGAGGTGGCCGGAACGGTCGGCGGCGCCGAAATGCGGCCGCGGCGGAGTGCGCGCTTGGACAGTTGCACCACGCGCTGGACCGGGTTGAAATCGACGTACAGCGGAAGGACGTCCGTGTCGCCGTCGACCGGCAGCACGACGCGGTGGACAGTCCGGAAGGCGCGCTGCTGTTCAGCCCGGGTCGATGCGTCCACGGCTACGCTCATGCGTCCACTCCTCCGCTTTCAATCTTGGCGCCGGCCTCGAAGTGCGGGCGGATCTTGTTGTCGAACATGGTCAGGGCCGAACCGATGGCCATGTGCATGTCCAGGTACTTGTAGGTGCCGAGGCGCCCGCCGAAGAGCACGTCCCGCTCGGCGGCCGCGAGGTCGCGGTACTTGAGCAGGCGGTCGCGGTCGGCGGGGGTGTTGATCGGGTAGTAGGGCTCGTCGCCCTTCTCCGCGGCACGGGAGAACTCGCGCATGACGACGGTCTTCTCCGTCTGGTAGTCGCGCTCCGGGTGGAAGTGGCGCGGCTCGATAATCCGGGTGTACGCGACGTCTTCGTCGTTGTAGTTCACCACCGACGTCCCCTGGAAGTCCCCGACGTCGAGCACCTCTTCTTCGAAGTCGATGGTGCGCCAGGACAGATCGCCTTCGGCGTAGTCGAAGTAGCGGTCGACGGGTCCGGTGTAAACGACCGGGATGTTGCCGACTACCTTGCCCTTGCTGTACTCGTGGGACTCATCGAAGAAGTCCGTGTTGAGCCGGACCTCGATGTTGGGGTGTTCGGCCATCTTCTCGATCCACGCGGTGTAGCCGTTGGTCGGAAGGCCCTCGTACTTGTCATTGAAGTACCGGTTGTCGTAGTTGTAACGCACCGGAAGGCGGGAGATGATGCCCGCGGGCAGGTCCTTCGGATCCGTCTGCCACTGCTTGCCTGTGTAGTGCTTGATGAACGCCTCGTAGAGCGGGCGGCCGATCAGCTGGATGCCCTTGTCGTTCAGGTTCTGCGGATCGGTGCCGGCCAGTTCGCCGGCCTGTTCCTTGATCAGTTCCTGCGCCTGCCCGGGGGTGAGGTTGGCCCGGAAGAACTGGTTGATCGTGGCCAGGTTGATGGGCAGGGAGTAGACCTCGCCCTTGTGCACGCCGTAGACCTTGTGGACGTAGTTCGTGAACGTCGTGAAGCGGTTCACGTACTCCCACACGCGGTCGTTGGACGTGTGGAAGAGGTGGGCACCGTAGCGGTGGACCTCAATCCCGGTCTGCTCTTCCTTTTCGCTGTAGGCGTTGCCGCCAATGTGGTGCCGGCGGTCGATGACGACTACCTTCAAGCCCAGCTCAGTGGCGGCCTGTTCTGCGATTGTCAGGCCGAAAAAGCCCGACCCTACGATGACGAGGTCAGCGGTCACAAACTCTCCTGGTTCGAATGCGGGCAGCGCAATGTTGTGCATTGTCTGCTGGTCTAGCCTACCTGAGACGCGGCGGGTACCCGCGAATCGCGGCTCGCCCACGACCCGACGCCACCCCCAGGCACCGGCCCGGCAGCCACGCCTGGCGGGGGTTTCCGCCTCGCTCCGAAGCGTTGTCCACATGGCTCAATTTCCCGGGCGAAGCCGGGCCGAGGCCTCCCTATGGTGGAAACCGGACCGCCACGGAGGAAAGGATGCCACGGATGATTTTCCACTGCACTCTCGTACCCAGCACCCTGGTACCCAGCACCCTCATGCAGAGCACCCCCATATCAGGTTCGAGGCCGGACGGGCAGCTCATTGAGCTGTCCGTCGAGGTCCCCGAACCGTGCCCGGGCGCGGACCTGGAGGCCGCCATCGCCCGGCGCTACGGGACCGGTGGGCTGTCGGTCCGGGGAGTTCCGCTCGCCGCCATGACCGTTGGCGTGCCTCCCCTGGTCCCTGGTGCTGTGCTGGTTGACGGTGCTGTGCTGGTTGCCGGTGCTGGGCGAGTTAACGGGGCGGTCGCAACATCCCGCTCCGGGCCCGGCCAGCCGGAGACTGCCACGTTGCTGCTCGCCGTGGACAGCGGCCCCGGCGCGGGCATGCTTGTCGCGTTGCGGAGGGGGCGGTTGCGGATCGGACGCAGCGGTGCCGAGATCGTGATCCCGGATGCAGCGCTTTCCCGGCAGCACGCGCGTCTGGTCGTCTCGGACTCGGATGTCAGGATCGTGGACCTCGGCAGCGCGAACGGAACCAGCGTCGACGGCCGGAAAGTGCGAATGGCCCCGCTGACCACGGCGTCCTCGATCCGCTGCGGCGACTCCATCATCTCGCTCCGGCTCGGGCCGCCGTCGGCGCCTCATGCTGCCGCGGATTCCGTGACGACGTTTGCCGGCGCCAGCGTTGCCACGCCGCTGGTTGTCCGCGGCACCGCCGCCCCAAGCCACCGAGCCGCCGTGGCGGTGGCCGCGGTGCTGCCGCTCCTGATCGGGATCGGCTTGGCACTTCTCACCGGCATGTGGATGTTCCTGGCCTTTACCGCAATCTCTGCGGTGTCCGCCCTCGTCCCGTTCCTTTCGGGCCGCCGCCAGCGCCGCGAGCTCAAGGCCGCTGTGGCGGAGGCCGCCCTGCAGGACAGGGAACGACGCCGGCAGGCCGCTCCTTCCGTGGCGGACCTGGCCATCGGTTGCGCGGCCGGGGCGCCCCCGGCGGCCCGTGCACCCCACGGGGAAACGCCGGAGATCTGCCTGCGGCTCGGGCTGGCGGACCAGGCGGCGAATATCCGGCTGGAACCACCCCACTCCGGCTTCCGGCCGCCGTCGCTCGGCCAGGTGCCCCTGACTTTGGACCCGGCGCCGTCGGTGGTGACCATCCACGGCTCCGCGGCCGCCGTGGCCGGGCTGATGCGCTCGTTCATCCTGCAACTGGCCGCCTATCCCCTCGGCGGCAGCACCCGCCTGCTGCTGCATGGCCCGGCGGATACGGTGCCGTTGCCAGCGCGCTTCCTGCCCGGCGTCACGTTGTCCGCACATGACGCCACCACCGCGGCCCTGCTGGTTGCCCGTCCCGGCGGTCCGGGCAGGTCCGGCGAGCCGGGCGAGGGATTCGACCGCGGCGTCCTCATCCTCTGGGACACTCCCGGGCAGTCAGGGGCCGCGCCCGGGCCGGACACCACCGGTGCAGGGCCGACGTTCCGGACTCTGGCCGCGGCACACGGGTGGAGGGTGATCGAGTGCTCGCCGGAGCAGGGTCCCGCAGAACACCCCGGCATTGTCCTTGGCCGGCGCGGCGCGCTCGTCATCGCCGGGGCTCCGCCCTTGGACTTCGTCCCGGATCTGGTCCCGGCCGTGGTCTTTGACCGCTTTTGCCGGGGTTTCAATGCCACACTGCACACTCCGATGGCTCCCCCGCCGGCCATTCCACAGCACTGCAGCCTGGCGGACGTCCTTCCCCTCGCGGCGCCGGACATCTCCCGGCGCTGGTCCCGGACCGGCGCGGAGGCCGGACTGGGTACAGCAGTCGGCACAGGGAGCCTGGGGACCCTGGAGATCGATCTGAAGACGGACGGTCCGCACTTCCTGGTCGCAGGGACCACCGGTTCCGGGAAATCGGAGTTCTTGCGGACTCTTGCCGCCGGCCTCGCAGCCAGCCATCCGCCGGACCGGATCAACCTGCTCTTCATAGACTTCAAGGGCGGCTCGGGTTTGGGCCCGCTGACCGGGCTCCCGCACTGCGTCGGCATGCTGACGGATCTGGGCGCTGCGCAGGTGGAGCGTACGCTCGTTTCCTTGCGGGCCGAGGTCCGGCGGAGGGAGGAACTGCTCGCCCGGGTGAATGCCCCTGATCTCGCGGCCTACGAGTCCTCGCCGGCGGCCGGACCGCCCGTCCCGTATCTGGTCATCGTCGTTGACGAGTTCAGGATCCTTGTGGACGAAGCGCCGGCTGCTCTCTCCGAGCTCATGCGGATTGCCGCGATCGGCCGGTCACTGGGGATCCATCTCGTCATGGCCACGCAGCGCCCGCAGGGAGCCCTGAACGCCGATATCCGGGCCAACGTCACCACCTGCATCGCCCTCCGGGTCCAGTCCGGCCCGGAATCGTTTGACATCATGGGGTCCGGGCTCGCGGCCGCCATCCCCATCGCACGTCCGGGGCGGGCGTTCCTGATCCGCGGCGCACAGCCCCCGGAGGAGTTCCAGACGGCCACCCTCACGCCACGGACCGCCGCACGGACAGACGGAATAGTCACGGTGCGCACGGTCTCGGACGATATGACGCGGCCGCCGACAATAGCCACTCTTCGGGCCGAGGGCTCCCCCAACCGTGAACCTCACAGCGGCGGCGCGGCCCTGACTCCGGCACAGGGGGCGGCCCCGCTCATCGACGCCATTGTGCGCCTGTGGCAGGAACTCGGCGGCCGGCCGCCCCGCCAACCGGTGGCAGATCCCCTGCCGGCCCTGCTGCCCCATCCGGGTTCCGGGCACACCGACCGGGACACGGTCCGGCTCGGGCGGGTGGATCTGCCGGAACTCCAACGCGTCGCGGAGTTGGGTTGGAGTCCTGCCCGGCACGGGCATCTGGGCCTTGTCGGCGCTGAGGCCGGGGCCGGCGATGCCGCCTTGGCCCTCGCTGTCCATCAGCTCCTGGCCGGCAGCGTGGAGTCGCACCTCTACATACTCGACGCCGCCGGTGCATTCAGCGCGGCCGCGGCGGCGCCCCGGGTCGGCGCGGTGGCAGGCCCGCATGAAGTGCGCCGGGCCGCCAGGGTGCTGCGGCGCGTCGCCGAAGAAGTCACATCACGGCTCAGTGCGCCCGCGGCCCGGTCGCGGCCCCGGCTGGTCCTGGTGCTCAGCGGCTGGGGCGCCTGGGTTTCGGCATTCCGTTCCGGGCCGCTGGCATGGGCTGAAGACCTGGTTCAAGACATTGTGCGTGACGGTTCCCGGGCGGGGATTACGGTCATCGTCTCTGGCGAGCGTGAGCTCGTGACCGCGAGGTTTTTCGCTGGCCTGCCCAACCGGATCTTTTTTCCCGCAGGCTCTACCGACGAGGGCCGCCTTGCGTGGCCGCGGCTTCCGGCGTTGGAGCCCGTTCCCGGCCGCGTGGCCGTGTTCGGCGCCTTTGTGCCGGCAACTTTGGCGACCGGGCACGCGGCCCAACTGTTCGAACCAACGGCCGTCGGGGGGCGGCACCCCGCGGGTGGAGCCGTCTCGATGAGGCCCTTCCGGGTGGAGGCGCTACCTGTGTTGGTGACCGTGGACGAGGTGCTGGCCCAATGCGGCAACCCCGGACCGGGGCAAGGGATTCCGCCACGCGCTGCCTTGCTCGCAGTCATGCCTGCCGCCGCGCACTTCCCTGTCCCGGCGGCCGCATTGCTCCTCGGGGTCGGCGGAGACGAACTCCGGCCGCACGAGATTCGGTTGCCGGCCGGTGGCGTCCTCGCGGTCCTCGGCGGCCCTGGTTCCGGCAAAAGCACGCTGCTGGCCGCGCTCCCGGGAATGAACCCGACCCGCACTTGGCTCGCGCCGCGGCCGGGGGCTGATGCCGGCCAGTACTGGTCCGGGCTCTACGCCAGTGCGCTCGCGGGCACCCTGGACCGGACAGCGATTGCGCTCGCAGATGACGCTGACCTGCTGGCACACGAAGCCAACAGCGCCCTGGCGGACCTGAACACTCTTGGCTGGAGGGTTATCCTCACTGCGGGCTTTGGCCTGGCCTTTGGGCAACGGGTGGATCTGGCCGCCACCGCGCGCAGCCAGGGACGGGCGGTCCTGATTCGCCCACGGGGGCTCATGGACGGCGAGCCATTCGGGGTCCGGTTCGAAACGGAGAACAGTCCTCCCCCGGGACGCGCCGTCGTCATTTCCGACGGCCGTGCGACTCCGGTCCAGCTCGCTGCCCCCAGTTCTCCTGTTCAGCGTTCTCCTGCTCAGCTCTCCCCCGGGCAGCACGCCGCCCGGGACGGCCCGTTACAGGGCGGGCGGGGCTCCGGCTGCCCGTGAGGCGAACGCTATGACCCGCTTGTCGAAGAGGAGCACGATCGCGGTCACGGCGGGGATCAGCATGGCCAGTCCGGCCACGGGATAGCCGCCTGTCAGGGTCGGGAAGCCGATGGTCAGAACGAAGAGCTGGGCCACCAGGGCACCGGCCCGCGGCCAACGGAAACCTCGGAGCAGGAAGCGTGCCACGGCAAAGAGCCATGCGGAGAACGCCAGCAGCAGGCACAGCGTGAAGACGGCGCCCCAGAAGGAGAGCACCGGCGCCCCGGTCAGGAGCTGGGTGCCGTACCAGCCGGCGGCCACGAGCAGCGCCGCGGCCTCCAGCGCGACGACGACGGCGATGACAGCAATTCCTTTTGGTCGCACCGTGCCTGCGGCCGCGGCTCCGGCAGGGGTTCCGTCCGGATTCCGGAGCGAATTTTCGCCGGAATGCTCGCCGGCCCTGTCGCGGCCAATTTCTCCGGGATATTCACCGGGGCTCTCGTCGTGATTTTCACCGGGTTCTTCACGGGCGTCATCATTGGGGTCACGGGGGTCTTCAGGGTTCACAGGGGGCCTTGACACACTGGCACACTACCGGACATAGTCGTCTAGATGTGAGGACGCCGCCACTGAATGTGATGCATCGCTCACGGTCTCGAGGCATCTCGACCTCTATTACCCCTTGTTTACACAGCGTTAACATGACACGCTTAATCCAGATGACCGAGGGGGCCCCAAATGGGCCCTTTTCTTATGAAGCCTCTAGTGAATAATTTCACAAAGGCATTTAACGAGTTCCCAGGAATGGAGTGACTGATCAGCATGGATTGGCGTAACCGCGCAGCCTGCCTTGACAAGGACCCGGAGCTGTTCTTCCCCGTTGGAAACACGGGCCCTGCCCTCCTGCAGATCGAGGAAGCGAAAAGTGTTTGCCGGCGCTGCCCGGTTGTGGACACCTGCCTGCAATGGGCTTTGGAGTCCGGCCAGGACGCCGGGGTATGGGGTGGCATGAGCGAGGACGAGCGCCGCGCCCTGAAGCGCCGCGCCGCACGGGCACGGCGCGCTTCCTGATTCCGCTGCCCAAACACTGACAGCTACAGTGCCGGCAGCCACCGCACGGCCCTGCAGCAATGGCCGCGGACCCACAGGTCCGCGGCCATTGCCTGTTTAAGCCGCCGGGCGCATTAGCCGCCCGGGCCGCCGGGCGCACCAGGCAGTGATAACTGGCCAGTCAAACCGACGCATCAGCACTGCATGAGACGTCAGCGCGTCGCGAGGCTCAGGACAATCTGGACGGCGGTTCCCCCGCCGTCCCTCGCCTGCCAGTGGATGGTGCCGCCAAGTTCACTCATGACCAGCGTTCGGACAATCTGCAGGCCAAGGCCCTCGACATACGGAGTGTCCGGCAGCCCGACGCCGTCGTCCTCCACCTTCACGGTGAGAAGTTCATCCCCGTCCTCGGTCTCCGACCGGTCGGCGAGCAGCCAGACAGTACCGGTACGCCCCTCCAGCCCGTGCTCGACGGCGTTCGTGACCAGTTCGTTGATGACGAGGGCCAACGGGGTGGCGAAGTCGCTCGGCAGTTCCCCGAAGAGGCCCGAACGCTGCGTCTTGACCTGCTGCGAGGGCGAGGCAACCTCGGCCGAGAGGCGGAACTGGCGGCCGATGAGTTCGTCAAAATCAACGCTCTGGGTCAGGCCCTGCGACAGCGTCTCATGCACCAGGGCAATGGTCGCCACCCGCCGCATGGCCTGCTCGAGCCCCTGCTTGGCCTCGTCGCTGACCATGCGCCGTGACTGCATCCGCAAAAGGGCCGCGACGGTCTGCAGGTTGTTCTTCACCCGGTGATGGATCTCGCGGATGGTGGCGTCCTTGGTGACCAGCTCCATCTCCCGGCGACGCAGCTCCGAGACGTCCCGGCACAGGACCAAGGCGCCGAACCGCTGCTGCTCGTCGCGCAGCGGGATCGCGCGCAACGAAAGACTCACTCCGCGTGACTCGATTTCACTGCGCCACGGCATGCGGCCCGTGACGACGAGCGGCAGGGTTTCATCGACCATGCGCCGGTCCCTCAGGAGCCCGGCCGTCACCTCGGCGAGGGACCGGCCCTCAAGGGACTCGCCGTCGCCGAGGCGGCGGAACGCGGAGACCCCGTTGGGGCTGGCGTACTGCACGATCCCCTCGGCGTCGAGCCTGATCAGGCCGTCACCCACACGCGGAGCGCCGCGGCGCGAGCCTGTCGGCGACGCGAAGTCCGGCCACAGCCCCAGGGTTCCCATGCGCAGCAGATCGTAGGCGCATTGCCGGTAGGTGAGCTCGAGCCGGGAGGGCATCCGTGAACTGGAGAGGTCCATGTGGGAGGTCACGATCGCCAAGGTGCGGCCGTTGCGGACCATCGGGACCGCCTCGACCCGCAGCGCCATATCGCTGCTCCAGTTGGTCTCGTTGGAGCGCTCGATCGCGCGGCTCTCCCACGCTTTGTCCACCAGCGGCTGCAGGTCCGACCTGATCCCCTCCCCCACGAAGTCGGCGTGGAACACCGTGTGCGTGGTGGAGGGGCGGACGTGGGCGAGTGCCACGTATCCGAGCTCAGGATGCGGAAACCACAGGGCGAGGTCGGCGAACGCGAGGTCGGCGACCATCTGCCAGTCGCCGACCAGGAGGTGCAGCCATTCGGCGTCCCCCGGGCCAAAATCAGCATGTTCCCTGATTGGGTCCGTAAAGATTGCCACAGCACCTCCATTTGCGACACCAGGGACAGCAGCCCTTAGCGTCGGACGATTGACCTCAAGAGCCTCAATGCTACCGACAGTGAGGCCATGTCATCGGCCTCGAGCGCATTGACCTCGTCAAACATGGACTTCGCCCGGCCCAGCTGCTCCGCATTCTGGCCCTCCCAGGCCAGAAGCCGCTCTTCCGCCGGAGTCCCGGCCGGAGTGCACTCCAGCACCGCCGTCGTCATGTCCGAGACGGTGGAGTAGAGGTCATCGCGCAGGGCCGCACGGGCCAGTGCCTGCCAACGGTCCTCCCTCGGCAGCTTGGTGATGCGTTCGAGGAGGGAATCTGCATGGAAGCGGTCGAAGACCGTGTAGTAGACGTGGGCAATATCGGCCACGGATTCCTTGCTGACATGGACGATCTTGGCGATATCCAGGAGCACGAAGCTCTCGAAAAGTTCCGCCCAGCGGTGCGCCAGGTCTTCGGGAAGGTCCCAGCTGCGCGCCTTCTCCAGCCATTCGGCCACTCGGGCGCGGTCGTCGCCCCGAAGGTAGTCCAGCAGCCGGGCCCGCATGGGATCCATCAGCGGCTTGAATTCGGCCACGATTTCGGCGATGGGACGGGACGCGGAGCCCTGGCCGAGGAGCCACCGGACGGCGCGGTCCAGCAGCCGCCGGATGTCCAGGTGGACGGTGCTCCAGTGTTCGGTCGGGAACGAGGCCGGCAGTTCGTTGAGCTCCTTGACCATGATGTCCAGCTCGTAGACCTCGCGGAGGGCCACGAACGCCTTGGCGACGGCCGCTTCCGTGGCCGAGGTTTCCTCAATGGCGCGGAACGCGAACGTGATACCGCCGAGGTTGATCATGTCGTTGGCAACCACGGTCGCGATGATCTCGCGGCGCAGCGGGTGGGTGTCCAGTTCGGCGTCGAACCTCTCCCGCAACTGCTCCGGGAAGTAGGACCGCAGCGTCGTGCGGAACCACGGGTCATCGGCGAGGTCGCTGTCGCGCAGCGCGGTGGCAAGTTCGATCTTGGCGTAGGCGGCCAGAACCGAAAGCTCCGGGGAGGTCAGCCCCTGGCCCTGTTCCAGGCGTTCGCGCAGCGTGTCCGTGGTGGGCAACGCCTCCAGGTCCCGCTTGAGGTCCGCCGACTTTTCCAGCCAGTCCATGAGCCGTTCGTAGCTGGGGCTCCATTCGGAGACCCGCATCCGGTCGTTGAGGAGCAGGATGTTCTGGTCGATGTTGTCCTCGAGCACCAGCCGGCCGACCTCGTCGGTCATCGAGGCCAGGAAGTCCGCACGTTCGGCGGGCTCAAGCTTGCCCGCCGCGACCATCCGGTCCACGAAGATCTTGATGTTGACCTCGTGGTCCGAGCAGTCCACACCGGCCGAGTTGTCGATCGCATCCGTGTTGAGGATGACGCCCTGCAGCGCGGCCTCGATGCGTCCGCGCTGGGTCATCCCCAGGTTTCCGCCTTCACCGACAACCTTGACCCGCAGTTCGCGGCCGTCCACGCGGATGGCGTCGTTGGCCTTGTCGCCAACCTCGGCATTCGTTTCGGTGCTGGCCTTGACGTAAGTGCCGATGCCGCCGTTGTAGAGCAGGTCCGCCGGGGCGAGGAGGATGGCGCGCAGGAGGTCCGGCGGACTCAGCTCCGTGGTGCCCTCCGGGAGGCCGAGGGCGGTCCGGACCTGTGCGGACACGGGGATCGACTTGGCCTGCCGGGCAAAGACGCCGCCGCCTTCACTGATGAGCGACTTGTTGTAGTCATCCCAGGAGGACCGGGGCAGCTCGAAGAGCCGCTGGCGCTCCGCGTAGGAAGTTGCCTCGTCCGGGGTGGGGTCGAGGAAGATGTGCCGGTGGTCGAAGGCGGCCAGCAGTCGGATGTGCTTGGAGAGCAGCATGCCGTTGCCGAACACGTCGCCCGACATGTCGCCGACGCCCACCACGGTGAAGGGCTCCGCCTGGGTGTCCAGGTCCAGCTCGCTGAAGTGGCGCTTGACCGATTCCCAGGCGCCGCGGGCGGTGATGCCCATGGCCTTGTGGTCGTAGCCGACGGAGCCGCCGGAGGCGAAGGCGTCGCCGAGCCAGAAGCCGTATTCGCCGGCCAGCCCGTTGGCGATGTCGGAGAAGGACGCCGTGCCCTTGTCGGCCGCGACCACGAGGTAGGAGTCGTCGTAGTCATGGCGGACGACGTCGGCCGGCGGCCTGACGGTTTCGCCCTCGGCCGTCACGATCAGGTTGTCCGTGATGTCCAGGAGCCCGCGGATGAACGTCTTGTAGCTCTCGACGCCCTCGGCCATCCAGGCGCTGCGGTCGGCCGCGGGGTCCGGGAGCTGCTTGGCGTAGAAGCCGCCCTTGGCGCCCGTCGGGACGATGACGGCGTTTTTGACGGTCTGCGCCTTAACCAGGCCCAGGATTTCGGTGCGGAAGTCCTCGCGCCGGTCCGACCAGCGCAGGCCGCCGCGGGCCACCTTGCCGAAGCGCAGGTGCACGCCCTCGACGCGGGGCGAGTAGACCCAGATCTCGAACATGGGCCGCGGGAACGGCAGGCCCCCGATGAGGGACGGATCCAGTTTGAAGCTCAGGTGGGGCTTGTTCTGGTAGTAGTTCGTCCGGAGCGTGGCCACGATCAGGTTCTTGAACGTGCGCAGCACACGGTCGGCGTCGAGGGTCGCGACCTCCTCGATCGCTGCATCCAGTCCGGCGAGGACCTCGACCTCCCTGAGCACGCGCTCGGCGTCGCTGAGCGCGGGGTCAAAGCGTGCCGCGAACAGGGCGCTGAGTCCCCGCGTGACATCCGCGTTCGCCAGCAGGGTGTCGGCCAGGAATCCGAAGGAGTTGGTGTTGCCCATTTGCCGCATGTACTTGGCGTAAGCGCGCAGTACGACCACCTGGCGCCAGTGCATGCCCTCCCGCAGCACCAGCCGGTCGAAGCTGTCGGACTCCACGAGGCCGGTCACGGCTGCGCCGAAGGACTCGCCCAGCAGCTGGCCGGTGGCCTGGGGATCCACGCCGGCGGGGTACTTGAGGCCGAGGTCGTAGAGGAAGAAGTCGCGGTGATCCGCGGTCTCGATCTCGAACGGGCGTTCGTCCAGGACCTCGAGGCCGAGGTTATGGAAGTACGGCAGGATCTGGCTCAGGCTCTTCGGCTCCAGCATGTAGAGCTTGACGCGGGCGTCCTCTTCCAGCGTGGCTCCGGCGCCGTCGGGCAGATACACGTGAACGCCGGGCTGCTCCTTGACGGCCTCGCCGGCCCGTTCGGCCGCGGCACCGTACTCTTCGAAGCGGTCAATGTCCTGCAGCGCGTCTTCGATCTCGTAGTCCACCCGGTAGCCGGCTGGGAATGCTTCCGCCCAGACGGCTGCCAGTTCCTTGGCGCCGTCCTCCCTGAGACCGGGGCCCCTGCTGTCGCCGCGGGCGTGCAGGACTTCGGATATGCCTTCGCTCCACGAGCGGGCGGCCCGGACCAGGCGCTTCTCCAGCTCGTCGCTGTTGACGTTGCTGACGTCGGCGTCCTTTGGCAGCCGGATCCGGAAGAAGAGGCGGGCCAGAGCGGACTCTGTCATGCGCGCCTCGTAGTCGATGGACACGGCGTTGAAGGTCTCCCGCAGTTCTTGCTCAATGCGCAGGCGGACGTTGGTGGTGTAGCGGTCGCGCGGCAGGTAGACGACGGCGGACATGAACCGGCCATAGATGTCCGGGCGCAGGAAGAGCCTCGTCCGGCGGCGTTCCTGCAGCCTCTGGATGCCGGTGGCGATGGCGGCGAGGTCTGGGATTTCGATCTGGAAGAGCTCATCGCGCGGGTAGGTCTCGAGGATGCCCAGCAGGTCCTTGCCCGAGTGCGAGTCCGGCGGGAAGCCGGCGTCGTGGAGGACAGCGGCCACTTTTTCCCGGACCACGGGGATATCACGGACGGATCCGGCGTAGGCGGTGGTGGCGAAGAGGCCGATGAAGCGGCGTTCCCCGTTGACGTTGCCGGCGGCGTCGAAGCTCTTGACGCCGATGTAGTCCAGGTACGCCGAGCGGTGCACGGTGGAGCGCGAGTTCGCCTTCGTGATCACGAGGGCGCGCTTCTCGCGTGCCTTCTTCCTGCCGGCCTCGGTGAGGTGCTGGACCTGGCGGCTGTCCGAGCCGGCGCGGAGCAGGCCGAGGCCGCTTTCCTCGCGCAGCTCCAGCACATCCTCGCCGGACACGTTCACGAGGTCGTATTCGCGGTACCCCAGGAAAGTGAAGTTTCCGTCATCGAGCCAGCGGAGCAGGTCCTGGGCCTGGCGCAGCTCGGCAATCTGGGCCCGGTTGGCCACCCTGTCCAAATCCGCGGAGATCTCAAGGGCCTTCGTGCGCATCTTCTGCCAGTCTTCGACGGCGGCGCGGACGTCGCCGAGCACCCGGGTGATTCCCTTGACCAGTTCCGCGCGCTTGTCCTCGCCCACGAGATCGATTTCGACAGCGATCCAGGATTCCATGTGCGAGGCGTTGTCACCCTCGGCGATCAGGTGGGAGAGGTTCGGCATGGCCGCCGTGTCACCGCTGGAGATGCCCAGGTGGGAGGGTACGCGTGCCACCTTGACCAGGTCGCCGGTCTCGCGGTTGCGGGTCACCACGAAAAGCGGGTGCAGTACGAGGTGGATGGGTGCGTTCTGGCGGACCAGTTCGGCGTTGACGGAGTCCACGAGGAACGGCATGTCATCGGTGACGATGTACAGGACGCTGCAGTCGGCTTCGTCACGGAGGGCGATGTTCGCGATGCCTGGCATCCGCGTCGCCGCGATCTGGCCGTGGGTATCGGCCCTTGCCGTCAGGACTTCCTGGGGATAGGCCCGGAAATCCTCCTCCGCGAGGTGCTCGTAGTAATCACCGAGGTAGCCTTCGCTACTACCGATCGAAACGGGCTGATCCTCCACGCTGGACCCAGACGACATCGAAACGCCTCCATAAAAGAAGTTCACAGCCGCCTCTTTGCGGCCCTTATGTTGACCCTAACGCTTTGCCCGGCGCTCTGCTGTGGAAGAAAAGACAAAGGATTTCTTGTTTCGCTGGGCAGGTGCACAAACCAATGCGGCGACCGCCCGCCGCAGCTCAGATTCGGGGGCGGATTCGAGCAAAAGTGCCCCGGACAGCAGGGCGTCGTCGCAGGCCGCGGGGTCGGATGGCAGGAACGCCGTCAACGGCGCCGAGGGGCCGTACCGCTCCCACGCAGCCCGGAGTTGGCGTTCGGGCGAGCGCCCGACGGCGGAGGTCCTGACTTTGTTCATGACCACTTGGGGCGCTGCCTGCGGGACAGCCGCCTGAAGCTCGGCAAGGCCGCGGACAAGTCTCGGCACGCCGATGGAGTCGGCCGCCCCGACGGCCAAGACCGTGTCGGCCAACTCCAGGCTCCTCAGGGTCGCGGCGTTGCGGCGCGGCGCGCCGCTGTCAAAGCCCAGCTCGCCATCGGCTTCGAGGCAGAAGCCGGTGTCCACCACCGTGACATCCGCGATCTCCCGGGCCCGCTCCAGCACCAGTGTGAGCGCCGCGGCGCGCAGTTCCGTCCAGCGGTCCGCCCGCGTGATCCCGGTGAGTACACGAAACGTCCCGGCCTTGGTCGCCACCGTCGTGGCGATCCTGAGCAGGGCATCGGCGTCGAGCACGCCCTGGTCTGCCAGCCGGCAGGCCTGGGCCAGCCCGGCAGCCTCGTCCAGCAGACCCAGGAGGGCGGCCACGCTGGCCCCGTAACTGTCGGCGTCGACCAGGAGCACCGATTGCCCTTCCGCGGCCAACTCCCCCGCAATGTTGGCGGCCACCAGGGTCCGGCCCGGCGCGCCGGCCGGGCCCCAGACCGCAATGATCCGGCCCTTCGCGGCAGTGCCTGGGGTGACTGCGTGCACCCCGGACGACCGCGGAACCTGCCCAACGGCCGTGACGGCGACGGAGGAGGCGTCCTCGGACGCAGCGGGCCCCGGCCGGTGTCCGGGGCCACTGAGCTGCGCAACCGCTGCGGAAATCCGCGCCGCAAGGTCAGCGGCATCAGCAGAGGGGGCTTCCGCTGCCACGCCAATGGTCCGCAGGCGGGCCGCTTCTTCCGGATTGTCAGTCAGGGCGATGACGACGACGCCGACGGCGGCCAGCCGGTCCACCAGCGAGGCCGTCAGCTCTTCGCTGCCCGACGCGATCACAGCGGCGCGGGCCAGCCCGCTCTGGCAGGCGGCCAGCAGTTCCGCTAGCTCGCCGCACCGCCGGACAACGGACACAGGTCCGTGCAGACGCTCCAGGCCACCCACCAGGTCGTCGCGGGAGTCCCCCACAGTCACCACGGGAATGCTCATCGCGCCGTACCGCCCGGATTCCACACGACGGCGATCTTTGCCTTGTTGGCCTGGGCTCCCAGCAGCTTCGGCATCTGGGCGTCCGGGACCAGAACCATGACCACCATCGACCGGGACGACCCCAGGGCCGTACTGCCCGAGGTGATCTGCGCAATTTCGGCGCCGGAGAGGAGCAGCTTGGGCTCGCTGAAGCCGTTGCGGGTATCCGGCAAGGCCACCCAGACGTCCACGCGGGAGCCCGCGACGGCCTGCGCGGGAAGGTTTTCCTCGACGGTGACGGCGACAGGCTTGCGGTCCAGCCCATCGAGCTGGCCGACACTCTCGCGGGGCAGCAGCTGGTCCTTGCCGATCCTCTGCACGGCCACGAGGCCCGCATCCAGGCCGGACTCCGGGGTCAGGTAGTGCTGTTCCACCTCGCCGAGCCGTACCTTGACCCGGTGCAGCTTGTCGACGGTCAGCGTCTCGCCGACGGCGATCGGCTCCCGCGCCGCGTAGGCTTCGGTGGTCTGGTCCGCGGCGCCGACCAGCGAGACCACGCCCACCACGGATGCCAGGACCAGCAGGATTCCGACGAGGAGCCGGGGGTCTTTCCAGGACGGCTTTTTCAAACGGGCCCCTTCGGCTGCCGCGCTTCCACTCATGCGTCCGCTCCCCCTGTCGTCGCCGCCCATTCCCGGGATGCCGGGCACCCCCATTGTTGCGCCCGTTCCGCCCGGGTGGAAGATCCAGGGCCAAACAGGCGCAAACTGTGGATAACCGCACCAGTAGGCATCAACGGTGGCAAAATGGACTCATGCCCCGATTCCTGACTCTCGCTGACGTTGCCGAGCAGCTCCAGATCAACTCTCCGGCCGCCTACGCGCTCGTTCGCAGCGGCGAGCTCAAGGCGATCCAGGTGGGCGGCCGCGGCCAGTGGCGTGTCGAGGAGAAGATGCTCGAGCAGTACATCCAGGAACGCTACGCCGAGGCCAGCCGCATGATCGAAGAGGCCAAGTCGAAGTCTGCCGGAAGTTGAACTTGGCGTTCTGACTAGCCGCCCGCGGCACCAACGGATCTGACGCTCGCCAGGGCGCCGAAAGGAATGGCCACCACCTGCCGGGCGTTCGCCGGACGCCGGTCTTCGCCCTCCCGCGTCAAGGCCAGATCCAGGAAATCCCGGCCGACCGTGTCAATGACGCCGTGGAGAGCGGCCTCTGCCCGCCCGTGCGAGAGAAATATGGTCACCCGCGCCCGTTTGCTGGCGAGTCCCCGGAGGGCGCTGCCCAAACCGAGCCGCCGGCGCACGGTTGACGGTTCGGAAACCGCCACCCGCGAAAGACCCCCATACTGTGCGGCCGCGGCATAGGGAATCAACACCTGGTGTTGGGGCTCATCAAGGACCAGGGCTTCGCTGCCCGCATGGCTCAGCACCCCCTCGAACACCGGCCCTGAAAACAGGTGCACGCGGATGCTGAGCCCAAGGGACCCGCGGAGCCTGTCCGCGAGCTCCACGCCCGCAGAGTCCACCAGTGCACGCTCCGCTATTTCAGCCTCAAAATCCAGCCGCTGGCGCGCCGCCAGCTGCGCCTCCATGTCGTCAAACAGGGCGTCCCACCGCATGGCGCCAGCGTAGGCTCGCCTCCCGCCCCGGTCAATCCACAGGCACGGACAAGCCATAGGCGCCGCTCAATCCACAGGCGCCGAACTGCATCTAGACAAACTGGTGCGTACAGGCCCAGACTCGATTCAAGAGCCTCAAACATCATCAAGTGACATCAAACAGCATCAAACAGCATCAAACAGCATTTGGATCGAATGGAGGAAGCAGCCATGGACCGGACAGCAGCGCCGCAACCCGGGACCCGGCCCTCGCCCTTGTCCCCGCCCAGGCAGACGGTTCGGGCCGACGCGGCCATGGCCACTGCCATCCTGCTGCTCGGGATCTTCCTCGCGGCTACCGGAGGCTTCCTCGTCCAGCGCTGGCAGTCAGGCTCGGCCCGCCGGCAGTCACTTTCCTTCGAGGACCAGCTGGGCATCGTGGCAAATACCGCCGGGCTGATCGTCATCACCTGGTGGGTGATGTCCCTGGCCATCGCCGTCGCGGCAGCGCTGCTTGACCGTCTTGGCAGGACCCGCGCGGCGGCTGCCACGGGCCGGTTCAGCCCGGCGTTCATGCGACGCCTCGTTCTCGCCGCCGTCGGCCTGCAGCTGCTGACAGCGCCGCTGGCCACCGCGGCGACTGCGCCTGACGGACCCGGTCCGGGCCTGCCCGGCCAGGCAGCGGTGTCGGCATCGTGGACACCGCAACCCGGGCAGGCCCCGGCGCCGGGGCCGCAAGATCCGGCCGCCGGATCCGCAGTGGATCCGCGCTGGAAGCCAGCGAGTCCGATCGTGGATGCCGGCCCCCTGGCCGCACGCCACGCACGCGCGCAGGACACCCCCGGCGCCCGCAGGGAGGTCACGGTCCGGTCCGGTGATTCGCTGTGGAGTATTGCGGCGGCGGCGCTGGGGCCGCTCGCGTCCGACGCCGACATCGCCAGAGAGTGGCCCCGGCTGTATGCGCGGAACCGCGAGGCTATCGGACCCAACCCGCACTTCCTGCGGCCCGGACAAGTCCTCGTCCTCCCGCCGCCAAATTAAGGACCCGCCCCTACCCCGACAAGCATCAGCCATCAGTCATCAGCCATCAGCGATCAGCAAAGGAACCGTCATGAACGCAGTCACCGGGATCCGCTCAGCCGCGGCGACCCCAGCCCCGCATGTCCCCGCTCTCCGGGTTGTGTCCGGCACGGCGGCGCCAGCCATGCCCGCCGCTGCGGCCCCGCCGCCGCTGCGTGTTGTTGACGAAGCCGGCGAGATTTGTACGATTTCACGCAACACCGTGCAGGCGGCCATCGAAGTGCTGGCTGGTACGCGGCCCGCGCAGCAGCTCTCCCGCCGCCTGGACCCCCGCTGCCTGGCGGCCCTGCAGCACCGTGCGGCACTGACCCGCCGCGTTGCCTCCGGCAGCTCGCCGACGGCCGGCCGGCTGCACCGCAACCCGTCCGTCCGGTCCGTCCGGGCCTGCCGCGTATCGGATGACGTCTACGAGGCCAGCGCGGTGGTGGTCGAGGAATCACGGGTCCGCGCGGTCGCCCTGCGGCTGGAGCGCGGCACATCGGCCTGGCGCGTCACCGTGCTGGAGATCGGCTGAACGGCCGGGGCCGCCGGCAGAAGCAGGCAGAAAAGGGCAGAAACAGGCGCCGGCAGAAGCAGGCAGGAGCCAAGAGCACGCCGCAGGCAGGAACCTGGCCTGGCCTGCCGGGGAGAAAGGAGGCGCAAACACACGGGAGGACCGGAGCGATCGCTCCGGTCCTCCCGTGTGTTGGCGTCGTGCCTAGCGGCGCTTCTTCTTCGCAGTGCGGCGGCCGATGTCCTGCGCCGCGGCCTTGGCCGGGTTTCCCGAGCGTCCAGTGCCCTTCGCCTCGATCCGGGTCTGGGCGGCACCGTCTTCGCCAGGCGCGGTGTACTGCAACTGTGCGGGCTTCTCGGGGGCCTCAAGTCCGGAGGCATGGATCTGCGGCTCGTGGTGTTCGGTGTGCTGGCCCTCGGCGTCCGCCACCACAACGTCCTCGGCCGGTGTCACTTCGACGTCGAGGTTGAACAGGAAGCCGACGCTCTCCTCGCGGATGGCCTCCATCATGGCCTGGAACATGATGAAGCCCTCGCGCTGGTACTCCACCAGGGGGTCGCGCTGGGCCATGGCGCGCAGCCCGATGCCCTCCTTGAGGTAGTCCATCTCGTAGAGGTGTTCCTGCCACTTCCGCCCGATGACGGACAGGACCACCCGGCGCTCCAGTTCGCGCATGCTCTCGGAGCCGATCGCCTGCTCCCTGGCCTGGTAGACCAGACGGGCATCGGAGAGGATCTCTTCCCGGAGGAAGTCGACCGTGACGCGGGACTTGCCGCCGGCCTCGTCAATGACGTCGCGCGGGGTGAAGCTTACGGGGTAGAGGGTCTTGAGATTGGACCACAGGAGGTTGAAGTCCCAGTCATCGCCGGTGCCCTCGGCCGTGGCCTCGTCGATGAACGCGTTGATGGTGTCTTCCAGGAAGTACTGGACCTTCTCGTGGAGGTCATCGCCTTCGAGGATGCGGCGCCGGTCACCGTAGATTGCCTCGCGCTGGCGGTTCAGGACGTCGTCGTATTTCAGCACGTTCTTGCGCTGTTCGGCGTTGCGGCCTTCCACCTGGCCCTGGGCCGAGGCGATGGCGCGCGAGACGAGCTTGGATTCGAGGGCGACGTCGTCCGGCACCGAGCTGTTCATGAGCCGTTCAGCCGCGCCGGAGTTGAACAGGCGCATCAGGTCATCTGTCAGCGAGAGGTAGAACCGGGACTCGCCTGGGTCGCCCTGGCGTCCGGAACGGCCGCGGAGCTGGTTGTCGATGCGGCGGGACTCGTGCCGTTCGGTGCCGAGCACGTAGAGTCCGCCCAGGTTCAGGACTTCCTCGTGCTCGTCCTTGACGGCCTGCTTGGAGGATTCGAGCGCCTCGGGCCATGCGGCTTCGTATTCCTCGGAGTTTTCCTCCGGGTCCAGGCCCCGCTTGGCCAGTTCGGCGACGGCGGTGAACTCGGCGTTGCCGCCGAGCATGATGTCGGTACCGCGGCCGGCCATGTTGGTCGCGACGGTGACGGCGCCCTTGCGGCCGGCCTGGGCCACGATGGACGCTTCCCGGGCATGGTTCTTGGCGTTAAGGACCTCGTGCCGGACGCCTTCCTTGGCCAGCAGCCGGGAGAGGTATTCGCTCTTCTCGACGCTGGTGGTGCCGACGAGGACCGGCTGGCCCTTTTCGTGGCGTTCGGCGATGTCATTGACGACGGCGTCGAACTTGACGGTCTCGTTCTTGTAGACGAGGTCGGCCTGGTCGATCCGCGTCATGTCGCGGTTGGTGGGGATGGCCACGACGCCGAGCTTGTAGGTGCTCATGAACTCGGCGGCCTCAGTCTCGGCCGTGCCGGTCATGCCCGCGAGCTTGCCGTACATGCGGAAGTAGTTCTGCAGCGTGACGGTGGCGAGCGTCTGGTTCTCGGCCTTGATCTCGACGCCTTCCTTGGCTTCGATGGCCTGGTGCATGCCCTCGTTGTAGCGGCGGCCGGCGAGGATGCGGCCGGTGTGCTCGTCGACGATCAGCACCTCGCCGTCGAGGATGACGTAGTCCTTGTCGCGCTTGAACAGTTCCTTGGCCTTGATGGCGTTGTTCAGGAATCCGATCAGGGGGGTGTTGGCGGACTCGTAGAGGTTGTGGATGCCGAGGTAGTCCTCGACTTTTTCAATGCCGGCCTCGAGGACACCGACGGTGCGCTTCTTCTCGTCGACCTCGTAGTCGGTTTCGGCGTGCAGGCGCGTGACGACCTTGGCGAATTCGCTGTACCAGCGGTTGGTGTCGCCCTGGGCCGGACCGGAGATGATGAGCGGGGTGCGGGCCTCGTCAATGAGGATCGAGTCCACTTCGTCGACGATGGCGAAGTGGTGGCCGCGCTGGACGAGTTCCGAGCTGTCCCACGCCATGTTGTCGCGCAGGTAGTCGAAGCCGAATTCGTTGTTGGTGCCGTAGGTGATGTCCGCGGCGTACTGCTCGCGGCGCAGCGCCGGGTCCTGGTTGGACAGGATGCAGCCGCTGCTCAGGCCGAGGAAGCGGTAGACGCGGCCCATGAGGTCGGACTGGTATTCGGCGAGGTAGTCGTTCACGGTGATGACGTGGACGCCCTTACCGGCGAGGGCATTGAGGTACGCCGGAGCGGTGGCGACCAGGGTCTTGCCTTCACCGGTCTTCATTTCGGCGATGTTGCCCAGGTGCAGGGCGGCGCCGCCCATGAGCTGGACATCGAAGTGGCGCATGCCGAGGGTACGGGAGGAGGCTTCGCGGACGGCCGCGAAGGCTTCGGGCAGCAGATCGTCCAGCTTCTCGCCGGCCTGGTGGCGTTCGCGCAGACGGTCGGTTTCTTCACGGAGCTCGGCATCCGTGAAGGTCTGGAAGGAGCTCTCCAGGGCATTAATGGAATCGGCATAGTTCCGCAGTTGCCGCAGGGTTTTCTTGTCACCCGTGCGGAGAAGTTTTTCGATAAGTGATGCCACGTGAAGTTGCTCCCAGTCTCAAGCTGCCGAATTCTGGCGTGTTTAGTCTACGGGAGAGACGCAGGGCCGGTGGCGCCTGTTCCCTCACAGCGGATAGTGCGATCTACCGGGCAGCCACGGCTTCGGCGAGCGCCGGCGCAAGGTTCCCCGTTGGCGAGACAACTACCCCGTCCAGTCCCAGCCACTCTGCCATGAGCTGCAGTTCCGCGGCCAGTTCGACGGCGGTGTCCGCCGGCGCGCCGGCTTCCGCATGGGCGGTCCTGACCAGGAGCCGGCCGCCGGCCCGGTCCGCTTTGAGGTCCACCCGGGCGACGATCGCGTCGCGGAGCAGGAACGGCAGGACGTAGTAGCCGTACCTGCGCTTCGGCTCGGGCGTGTAGATCTCGATCCGGTAGTGGAATCCGAACAGCTCCTCGAGCCGCCGGCGTTCGAACACCAGGGAGTCGAAGGGGCTGAGGAGCGCCCGGCCGGTGGCTGAGCGCGGAAGTTTCGCCTCCGCGTGACGGTACAGGGGCCGGTCCCAGCCGGCTACCGTGACCGGTTGCAGCCGGCCGCTGTCCACGAGGTTCCGGACTGCCACGGCGGCTGCTTTCTGCGGTGTCCGGAAATAGTCCGCGAAGCACCGCACGGTCCCAATACCGTGGGCCCGGGCCGCTGCGTCGATCAGCCGGTCCATCGCGGCGGCCGCGTCCGGTTCGGGCCATGCCGCTTCCCCGCCCGGTCCGGGGAGCACCTTGGAGGTGAGGGTGTAGCGCCGTTCGAAGGATTCAGTCCGCGAGGATGCGGAGACAAGGCCCTCTTCGAAGAGATGTTCCAGCACCCTTTTGACGGCGTTCCAGTTCCAGCCCCAGTTGTCCCGCTGCTGATCCTCCACGTGGCCGAGCCGGGCTGTCAGTTCGGCGGCGGTCATCGGCTTCCCGGCGGCCAGGGTTTCCAGCACCTTGGCCGCCACCCCGTTGCGCAGTTCGGGGTCCATGCTGTGCGCGCCCACCCATTTGCGGTTCTGCCATTGCACGAGATCGTGGAAGTGGTCGGGTCGGATGAAGCAGGCCTCGTGGGCCCAATACTCCATCATCCGGCGCGGGTGGGTTCCCGCCATCCGTGCCAGGATGGCGCGGTCGTAGTTGCCGAGCCGCGAGAAGAACGGCAGGAAGTGGCTGCGGGACACCACGTTGACGGAGTCGATCTGAACCAGGTGCAGCCGGGCAAAGGTCCGGCCCACCGCCCGTGCGCTCACGGGTCCGGCGGGCCGTTCCTTGTCCAATCCCTGGGCTGTCAACGCGATCCGCCGTGCCTGTGCCAGGCTCAGCGATGCTTGCACGTTAGTCCCTTCGTCGGAAAAGTCTGCACCAGCTTATGCGCTGGCGGGCTCATCCTCTGAACGGTAGGCCAGGATTTTCTCTTCCAGACTCGAATGTCCGGGCTCGCACGTCTGGTCAAGGGAGATGACCCCGTAGGTCCAGCCGTCACGGCGGTACACGACCGACGGCGCCTTGGTCTCCTTGTCCACGAAAAGGTAGAAGTCGTGACCCACAAGCTCCATGTTGTCGACGGCGTCATCGAGGGTGAGCTGGGCCGCGGGGAATACCTTCCGGCGGATCAGCACGGGTGAATCGCCGGCCGGAATATCGTTCTCGACATCGTATGGCGACTTCTCTGCCGCCGTCGCTTGGGTCTCCTGCTGGTGCGCCGCCTCCACGTAGAGGGGTTCGCTGGGGCTGGCCGGCTCCAGGGCTGCCGTCGCCTCGGTGACGGACTTCGGCGTGTGCCGGCCGTGGTGGACCTTCCTGCGGTCCCTGGCCCTGCGCAGGCGTTCAAGAAGCTTGTTGTAAGCGAGATCGAACGCAGCAAACTTGTCGGCGGCACTCGCTTCTGCGCGGATTACTGGGCCGCGCCCCAAGACTGTCAACTCAACCGTGAGCGATTCGGCGGTCTGGCGGGCTTTGGTCTCTTTGGTGACCTTCGCGTCCACCCTCTGGACCTTGTCTCCCAACGACGCGATCTTTGAGATCTTGTCGTCGGCATATTCGCGGAACCGGTCTGAGACCGTCAAGTTGCGTCCGCTGATCATGAACTCCATGGTGCCCTCCAAATGACTTCGGTGACACGACGGCGGTACTTCCGGGGGCCGATCTGAATGACAGTCGAGCCCCTTTCCGAGCCGCTATCGACAGGTACATCTGTTCTTGGTACCCATCTTCGACGTTAGTTCATAGACACCTGTTATTCATCCTTTTACGGTTTATTTTTTTACGTCCCGCCGATCATCCGCGCCACCGCGGGGCTGGCGGCGTCGACGTCGGAGGTGGCCGGCGGGCGTGTCGCGGCCACCACCACGGCGCCGCTGACAATGGCCCCTGCGGCCCGTAGCGCACGCGCTGCCTCCGCCAGGGTGGCACCGGTGGTCAGCACGTCATCGACGATGATGCAGGGACGTCCTTCGACTCGGGCAGACCACAGGCCGGACCTGGCCCGCATGGATCCGCGTACGCGCCGGGTGCGGGCACCCCGGCCCAGCCCTTTCTGACCGCCGGGCAGGGAGCGGTCCCCTGCCCGGCCGGCCCGCCACCTGTCCAACAGGGGCAAGGCCGGTGGCATCCGGCTCCGCGCGGGCGGCACGGTTTTCCGCAGCGCGTCCGCGACGGTGAACTCTGGGATATCTTTGCCGCGGACGAGCCGACGGAGCAGGAGATGGACGGGACTGAAACCCCGCGTGCGGAACGCGGCGGTGCTCGTGGGCACCGGGACGAGGACGAGTCCCTGCGCCGGCCCGGCCGCGGCGTGGAGGGCCCGCGCGAGGCCGCGGCCCAGCTCGGCGTCGAGTCGGGCTTGCCCGTGGCTTTTGAAGGACAGCAGGCACTGCGCCAGCTCTGCCCGGTATGACCCGGCCGCCACCACGGGCAGCAGCACCGACCCGTCCACGTCCATCAGGGCCGGAGCCTGGGCCTCCGCCCGGAACGGTCTCAGCGTCAGGAGGCGGAGCTTCCGGGAGCACGCGCCGCAGAGTACCGAGTCCTCCGCCCCGCAGCAGACGCAGTCCACTGGAAGGGCCAGGGCGAGGACCTCTGCCGCTGCCTCGGCCGTCCGGTCGCACAGCCTCGCCAGCGGCCGCGCGTAGCTCCCGCGGTGACGCGCCGCTGTCGCTGCGGCCGGGGCAAGGTCCGGATCCACGGCGGGCCGCACCCGGCTGGGGTCCTGATCCGTGTGGCTGCTCATCCTCCGATCCTGGACCGTGGGCGCACTCCGTTGTAGCCCTGCGGGCCGCTATGTGGACAACAGGCCGGCCGCGCCTCGCGCGCCGCCGATACCGGTCCACTGCCGTCGCCGGAAGGCGCGTGGGTCAGCCTGGGAAGGACGGGTCGGTGGGGCCCTTGAGCAGCGGTGACCAGCCGTTGCCCAGCTGCTGGAAGATCCCTTCGGCGGACTGGCCGTAGATCTCGGATGTCCCGTTGCCTGCGCTGAGCGCTGTCAGCCCGGGCCACGGCGCCAGTTGCTGCGGTTGCGCCGAGGTCAGGGACAACAACTCGGGCGTGACGGCATCGCTGGCGGACGCTTTCATGACCGCGACCGTGGTGTCATCCACCCAGACCCCTCGGTCCGGATTCCGGGGAGTCAGGAGGGTCAGGGGCGCGGTCAGGTCCCTCGGGGTGCCGTCCGCGTTCCGGATGATCCCGGTGATCTGGACCTTGCTCTTTCCGTTGTGCTCCGAAATGACAAGTGCGCGCGTGCCGTCCCGGGAAATCCGGAATTCCTTGACGGTCCGGCCGGCCAGCCATCCCGGCGACAGGGTCACGGTGGGTACCCTAGCGTTCTCCGCCACACCGACCGGCCGGTAGGCCATCACCTCGGTGGCACCGGCAGCACCCGGCCCGGCGGTCCAGACCCAGTCGTAGCGGCCGAACGAAGGCCGGGACAGCGTAGCCCGCGTGGTCAGTGCCCTGGCGGGCTGGCCCGGAACTATCGAGTACATCGTGGTGCGGGCGGCGTTGAGGAACGCGGCGGCTTGTGACTCGGTGGACTCCGCCGGCGCATGCGGTGACAGGGCCGCGACAGATTGGATGTCCGGGAGCGGTGAAAGCCTATTGTTCTCGTACCGGACCAGGTCATGGTTGCTGACGGCGATTTGGTAGGCGGGGACGCTTTCGTCCCGGACCGGGGGCAGGACCGTGCCGTTGTCCTCGACGCGCACCAGATCCTGATTGGCCCGAAGCTCAACATTGATGACATCCGGCTGGCTGCGGAACGTCAGGGCCAGCTGCGTCTGCATCCGCAGGCGGTCCTCGTTGGAGGCCTCGACGAGGTCCTTGGCGGTGAGATCCACCTGGGCGGCTCCGGAGACCACGGGCACGGACTCGCGGGCCAGCTTGATGCCTGAGGGGAACGCGCTGACGACGGCGCCCTTGAGGTAGGGGGCGGGGCCGCCCAGGAGGGCGCTCGTCATGGCCTTGACGGTCTTCTTCCGGATGAACCACCGGACATCGGGCACGGCGTACTTGAAGGTGGGGTCGTAGAAGTAGATCGGGTAGGCGCCGTAGATGACCTTGAAGGTCTGTTCCGGAATGGCCGTGCCGTCCGGGAGATCGGAGATCCGCCACTCGCCGTCCACCTGCGTCAGGGTGACGGGAATGTTTTCGGTAGTGCCCGCGGGAAGCTGCGTGGCCACGCCGTCGGCGTCCACCGAATAGGCGACGTCGAGCCGGTAGTTGAAGACGTTTTCGACGCCGGTGGCCACCACTGCGGCCTTCCGGAACACGAGCGTCCGCTGGTCCGGCTTCCATGTCACCGACGAAGCCTGGGTGAGGTACTGCCGGGCCACGGCGTAGTCGTCCTCGTAGCCGGTACCGGCGAGGTAGAAGTCTTCGATCACTGCTTCGGGTCCGGCGCCGGAACGCGGCGCGGCCGGAAAGAAGACCGGGGCGTTGGGGTTTCCCGCGCTCTCGTCCGTGCTCTTGCCCACCGGACCCGAGCGCGGAATCTGGGCGCACGAGGTCAACAAGAGCAGGACGAGGGCCAGCAGCGCAGCCCCCACGCGGGTGAACTTGCCCGAAACCCCACTCATGCCCTGTCCTCCGTTTCGGTTCCCCCGGGTGTCCTGGCCGGCGTCTCTGCTGACCGCGGCGGATCCAGCACCACCACGGTCCGCTGGCTGCCCGTTACCGGGAGCCCGACGTTGACCGGTTCCAGCTGGAGCGGGGACTTGGTGACCGGCTCGTCCCGGCGCAGCGGAAGGGTCAGCCGGAAGTTCGATCCGCGGCCCTTGCTCCCCCAGGCCTGCAGCCAGCCGTCGTGGAGCTTGGTGTCCTCGGCAGCGATGGACAGTCCCAGCCCGCTGCCGCCGGTGGTGCGGGCACGGGCTGGATCGGCGCGCCAGAAGCGGTCGAAGACGCGGGCAGCCTCGGCCGGAGTCATGCCGATTCCGTGATCCCGTACGGCCACGGCCACGGCCGTGTCGCTGGCGGCCACAGAGACGTTCACCGGCCGGCCTTCGCCGTGTTCGAGTGCGTTCAGGATCAGGTTGCGCAGGATCCGGTCGATCCTGCGGTCGTCCATGTCGACAATGACGCTGCCGTCCGGGGCGTTGAGGGTGACGGCGGAGCCGTATTCGGCGGCGACGGGCGCCACCGCCTCAATGACGTGTGCCACGAGCTGCACGATGTCCGTGGGTTCGGCATCGAGGGTGGCAGCCCCGGCGTCAAAGCGGGAGATTTCCAGCAGGTCCGCCAGGAGCGACTGGAAGCGTTCCACCTGGTTGTAGAGCAGCTCCGCGGACCGCTTGTTGATGGGGTCGAAATCCTCGCGGGCGTCATAGAGGACTTCCGCGGCCATGCGCACCGTGGTGAGCGGCGTGCGGAGCTCGTGGGACACATCGGAGACGAACCGCTGCTGCATTTGCGAGAGCATGGCCAGCTGCGTGATTTGCTCCTGGAGGCTTGCGGCCATGTGGTTGAACGAGGCGCCAAGCCGGGCCACCTCGTCCTCGCCTTTGACCACCATGCGCTCCTGCAGCTGGCCGGCCGCGAGCTTCTCGGAGACGACGGCGGCATGGCTGACCGGGCTGACCACGTTGCGGGTGACATACCAGGCGACGCCGCCAATCATGAGCACCAGCAGGGCCCCGCCGGCCAGCAGGACGTTCTGGATCTCATCCAGCGTCTTCTGCGCCGTGTTGAGGTCATAGATGAGGTAGAGCTCGTAGACGGTGCCGTTAAAGGTCACCTTGTTGCCGACGGCGATGCCGGGCCGGTCTTCAGTGCCCACGGGGAACTGGGTGGACGCCCAGTACTGGTCCTTGCCCGAGTCCTGCACGGCTTTGCGCAGGTCCGGGGGGATAACACCGATGGTGAGCTGGTCCGAGGCCCGGGATTCAACCCAACGGTTGCGCGGCTTGGTCTGCTCCGGCATTGCCTCGAAGACGTAGCGCCGCTGGATCACGGATCCGCGGCCTTCGACGGCGTTCAGGGTGTCATAGACCAGGGTGATGACGCTGGACTGGTCCGTGACCTGGGCACCGTCGAACGTGTCCTGGACCTGCTTGACGTTGTAGCGCGTCTCCGATTCGGCCTGGGCGAGCCGTTCCTGAAACAGGTTGTTGGCGATCTGGTTGGACAGGTAAGCGCCCACCACCGCGAACGAGCCGATGGCCAGCATCAGGGTGGTGAGGACGGTCCGGAACTGCAGCGAACGCCGCCATTTCCGCTGCACCTCCCTGAGAAGGTACCGGATGCCGGGCCAGAGACGCTGCATCCCGGTGCGGACCAGCCGCGCGACCCGGACGCCAACGATCCTCGCGCGTTTTGCCCACAACCGGGTCCGGAAAGCGAATCCGCGCCAAAGGCCCGGGCCGCCGCCGGCAGGCGGCGTTTTGGGCCCGCGCGGTGTGGACGGCTTGGCGGATGACTCTGCGGTGGACGCCTGGGTTGACGCTGCGGATGACTCTGCCTGCGCCGAGTCCGGCGCCGTGTTCGTCATGTCCGGCATGTCCGGCGCAGTGTCTGTCGCAGTGTCCGTTGCAGTGGCCTGGCGGACACCGCGGTCCGCAGGCTCAGGAACCTGCTTTATAGCCCACACCACGAACCGTCAATACAACTTCGGGGGCTTCGGGGTCACGTTCGATCTTGGACCTCAGCCGCTGGACATGGACATTGACCAACCGGGTGTCGGCGGCGTGCCGGTAGCCCCAGACCTGCTCCAGGAGCAGTTCACGAGTGAACACCTGCCACGGCTTGCGGGCCAGTGCGACGAGGAGGTCGAATTCCAGCGGTGTCAAGGAGATCCGGTCGTTGCCGCGGCTGACCAGGTGGCCGGCCACGTCGATCGTGACGTCGGCGATCCGCAGGGTTTCCGGGGCCTTCTGGTCACCCGGACGGAGCCGGGCCCGGACCCGGGCGACGAGCTCGGCGGGTTTGAAGGGCTTGGGCACATAGTCATCTGCCCCGGACTCGAGGCCGCGGACCACGTCCGAAGTGTCCGCTTTGGCGGTCAGCATCACGATCGGAACGTCAGACTCGGCACGGACCTGGCGGCAGACCTCAATGCCGTCCATTCCCGGAAGCATAAGGTCGAGCAGGACGAGGTCCGGCTTGGAGGCGCGGAACACGTCCAGCGCCTGTCCGCCGTCCGCGCAGAAGACGGGTTCAAAGCCGTCATTGCGCAGCACAATACCGATCATCTCGGCGAGCGCCTCGTCATCATCCACTACCAGAATGCGTGCCTTCATAGTTATATATTCCCCTATGGAATTGGCTTTGTCGTATCGGGCGGCCCCCGGCATGGCGCAGACGGTCCGGCCACCGCCGCCGGAACCCCGCCGATGCGCTGGACGCTGTGACAATTGCCGCGTTGTCCTGCATGCTGTGGACAGGCCCAGTGAACCGGCCCGGACCGCAGGAGGAACCCGTGAACACCCCCATCTACGAGCGCGCCCTGGGCAGCGACTTTGAACGACTGCAGCCGGAGCTCCAAGAATACTTCGCCTTGGCACCGGGGTCCGGCCACTACGGTGTTGGCGAGGGGGTGTTCGACGTCGTCGGTTGCCGGCAGGCGTGGCTGCGTCCCCTGCTCCGCCTCACCACCGGCGAGCAGGCCTTCTTCCCCGAGTACGGCGAGGGCATTCGCTTCCGGATCGAGAACCACGCCCACCTGGACCCGTTCGGCCGGTCAAGCCTGACGGCTCGACGGGAAATCTTCTTCCCCGGAACCACCCGGCTTTTCCACGACACCACCAGTTTCGACGACTCCGGGCGCAGGCAGGGGCTGGTGGATTACGTGGGCCGCTTCCGTCGACTCGTCACCGACCTCAATCTCAGCGTCACGCCGGAGGGCCGGCTCCGCGGAGTGTCCGAGGCGTCCCGGCTGTTCCTGGGACCTCTTCGGATACCACTGCCGGCAGCCGTCGACGCCAAGGCCTATGCCGAGCAGTGGTGGGAGCCGCAGGACGGCGGACGGCACCGGATCCAGGTCAAGGTGATCCAGCCCCAGCTCGGCCTGGTGCTGGTGTACGCCGGCCATTTCGACTACCGGCTCGAGCCCTACCCCGGCGGTGTTGCGACGCCGGGTTACCTTCCCGGGCACGCCCGTCCGGACAGCTGGGAGAGCAGGGTCTGAGTCGGGACGCCGGCCACCGCGGCAGTCCCGGCCGTCCTGGCGGCTGCGCTAGCCGAGGGCCAGCTGGTTGAGGCCGTCCGCCACCTGGGTCAGCCGGGTCAGGACCGCCGTCGCCGCGGCCGGTGAGTGCCGCGCCAGACCCTCCGACGGTGTGACCCGCAGCGCCCCCAGCGTGGACGCCGGAAGACCCAGTTGCCGCCACGGGCGCCACACGTTTTCCACGACGTCGCCAACCCGTGGCAGCCTCGCGGCGGGATCAGCCACGTCCAGCGCGCCGGCCCAGAGCCGCTTGCCGGCCTCCACCGCGCCCGCGAGTTGTTCCCACTGGCGCGAGGTCAGGGCCCGAAGCGGCACGGCGATTCCGTCTGCGCCTGCCGCCAGGATCCGCTCGAAGGGCGCCTCGACCTCGGAGACGGCCACGACGGTTTCGACGGCGCCCGCTGCCCTCAGCGAATCGATTACCAATTGCCAGGACTCGGTGACTTCCCGGCCAGGCACCGAGCGCAGGGTCCGGTAACCACTGGCGGTGGGAATGGTGCCGGCCAGCACCGAGGCAATTTCAGGTTCGTCGATCTGGACCACGATCCGGACACCGGGGGCAGCCTCTGCCACCCGCTTGAGGTAGCCTGCCACGCCCGCTGCCAGCGAGGCCGCAATCTCGCGGCGGGCGCCGTAGTCGAGCAGTGCCCGCTCCCCGTTGTGCAGGTGCAGGCCCGCGGCAAGGCTGAGCGGCCCGCGCAGCTGGATCTTGATATCCTCCGACGGCGCTTCCTCGACGCCGATCACATCCGCCAGGATGTTGATGTCGGTGGACAGGGCCGATCTGGCCCGCTGCAGGTCCTTGCCGGGACGGTCCACGAACCTCCAGCCATGCGGCTGGACGTCGACGGCGAGTTCCACGAGCAAAGAGGCGGTCCGGCCCACGGCATCGGAGCCGACGCCGCGGTCGGGAAGTTCGGCAAGGAACGGCAGGTGCGGGCTGCCCAGTTCACCCCGGATGATGCGGGCGGCCTCGGCCGGGTCCTCGCCGGGCCACGGGCCAAGCCCAGTCGCGGTCACTTGGCCCGGTGCGGACGAGTCTGTTCCGGTCATGGCTAGGCCTCTGCGGCGCGGGCGGCGTCCGCGGAGCCGGAGGCCTGGGCGGCCTGGTGGTCTTCGGCGATGGCCTCGTGGTGGCGGATGACCTCGCCGATGATGAAGTTCAGGAATTTCTCCGCGAAGGCCGGGTCCAGGTGGGCCTCGGCCGCGAGGTGCCGCAGCCGGGCGATCTGCGCCGTTTCGCGGCCCGGGTCCCCGGCCGGAAGCTTGTGCGCGGCCTTGAGGAAGCCGACCTTCTGGGTGGCTTTGAAGCGTTCGGCGAGGAGGAAGACGAGGGTGGCATCGATGTTGTCGATGCTGGAGCGGATCGACAACAGCTCCGCCATAACCGTGGGATCCACGGAACCGGCCAGGGAGCTTGCCGCCGGGTCGTAGGAATCGGTTTCAGGGAGATTGAGGTTCTGCTCGGTCATTGATCCAGTCTAGGGGCACGGCGGCCAATGGCTCCCGCTGTTAAGCGCCGTTGCAGGCGCCCGCCGGAGACGCCAAATGGGCATGCCCACCGTTCATGGTGAACTGGTCCCCGAAAGTTGGACTGGCCAAATAAGATCCTAGGCCGCGAGGGCCTGGGCCCGGTATTGCGCCGGGCTCAGGCCCTTGAGCTTTGTTGAGATTCTTTCGGTGTTGTACCAGCGGATGTATTCGTGCAGTGCCGCTGCCAGTGCGTCGGTGCTGAGGAACCGGACATGGTGGAAGAGCTCTTCCTTGAGGTGGCCGAAGAAGTTCTCCATCACCGCGTTGTCGTAGCAGTTGCCCCTGCGGGACATCGATTGAACCGCGCCGGCGCCCTCCAGAAGAACGCGCCAGGAGACGTGCCGGTACTGGAAGCCCTGATCCGAATGCACCAGCGGCTGCTGT
>NZ_FNGD01000013.1 GCF_900102895.1 Arthrobacter sp. ov407 | reverse complement strand
GACCCCGCGGGCGCCGGGCCGGGAGAAGGCGGCGCGGTCGAAGAATTCCTGCTGGCTGATGCCCAGCACGTTCTTGGCGAACCAGAGCGTGTTCCCGCCCGAGACGAAGCCGGGATTCTCGATCAGGTAGCTGCCGTCGACCGCGTGGGCGTGGGTCTCGACGAGTTTGGTCTCGTCGAAGACCGGGACGGCGCTGGAGACCCCGACCGGCTCGGCCGTGCCGAGGATGTCGACGACCACCCCGGGCCGGACGCCCCCGGCGCCCAGGCACGCGGCGTGGTCATCACCGGTGCTGACCACCACGGCGCACCGCGTGGTCAGGCCGAGCGCCGCGGCGGCCTCCGCGGTCAGCGTGCCGGCCACGTCGGTGGCCCGGCCGATCTCGGGCAGCTTGGCCCGGTCCAGCCCGGCCGCGTCGATGAGTTCATCGCTCCAGTCCCGGGCCACCACGTCATAGAGCAGCGAGGAGGAGGAATTGGCGTGGTCCTGGATCGACCGGCCGGTCATCCACGCCACCGCGTAGCCGCCCACCGAGGGCAGCGACGCGGCCCGCGCGTAAACCTCCGGCTCGTTGTCGGCCAGCCACATCAGCTTCGGCCCGGTATGCGAGGCGTCCAGGTTCAGCCCGGTCCGGGCGAACAAACGCTCCGGATCGATCGCCCGGCCCAGCCGGGCCACCTGCTCCGTCGCGCGCCGGTCCAGCCAGATGATGGCCGGCCGCAGCGGCCGCATGTTCCGGTCCAGCGGAACCACCCCGTCCACCTGGCTCGAAAGCCCGATATGGGTCACCGCCGCCGGATCCACCCCGGAGGAGGCCAGCACCGCACGCACACTGGACGCGATGCCGTTCCGGTAGTCCGCCGGATCCTGCTCCGCCCAGCCGCTGTGCGGGTGCGCCATCGCATACCCCGCACTGGCCGTCGCGACGATCCCGCCCTCCGGCGACATCAGCACCGCCTTCGCGCTCTGCGACCCGAGGTCACAGCCAATTACATATCCCAATGAAATACTCCTTTGTATCCCAGCGGCCGTCCCCCGAACCCCTCACCGCCTGCGTAAGTCGTCAGACGTCTAATAACTACGATACGGGTAGTGTTCCGTGATCGTCAACTCAGCGAACCGGCCACCCGGTTCAGGCCTGCCCAAGGAGGCGGCGGCTCACCGTGACCTGGTCGCCCGCTGACGGTCTGGTCTGGCTGTAACCCCCGGGCCTAGAATCGGGCTGGGCGGAACGGGCCAAGGCGCCGGCCGGACACGCCCACCGGAGGATGAAGTCCAGGTTCCAGCGGTGCCAGTAGGGGGAAGGCCGCCATGGAGACCACCGGAAAACTTGAAACGGAACAAAAGTACGACGCCGAGACATCCTCAGCGCTTCCGGACCTGCGGGAAATCGAGGGTGTGGACGACGTCGCGGAGCCGGTGACGGATCACCTTGAGGCTGTTTACTTCGACACCCCGTCGCTGGCCCTCGCCGCACGGCGCCTGACCCTGCGGCGGCGCACCGGCGGCACGGACGCCGGGTGGCACCTCAAGCTTCCCGCCGGAACCGACCAGCGGGAGGAAATCCATGCCCCGCTGGGCCAGCCGGAAACCGTTCCGGAAGAACTGTCCGATCGTCTGCAGGTATTCACCCGGGGCGACGAACTGGTGCCCATCGCCCGGCTGAGTACGCGGCGCACCACCTACCGGCTCTACGGGCCTATCGGTGAGCACCTGGCCGACTTCGCCGACGACCAGGTCCATGCCGAGGCTCTGCAGCCGCCAAGGCCGGCCCTCGACTGGCGTGAATGGGAGCTCGAACTCGTCCACGGAACCAAGGAGTTCCTCGATGCCGCCGCCGAAACCCTGACGTCCACGGGAGGGAGCCACTCCGCCTATCCTTCCAAACTTGCCCGTACGTTTGGCGAAACGTGGCCAGCTGAGCTCAGTCCCCGGAGCGGTAAGCCCCGGAAGAAAGGACCGGCAGCCGACGTCGTGACGGCCTATCTGGGCGCGCGGATCGAAGACTTCATCACCCATGATCCGGGCGTCCGGCTGGGGACACCGGATTCCGTCCACAAGATGCGGTCCGCGACCCGCCGGGCGCGCTCCGTCCTGGCCACCTATCGCAAACTCTTCAACCGCTCAGCGGTCCGGGAACTCCAGGCCGAACTGAAGTGGCTCGGCCAGAGCCTGGGGCCGGCCCGCGACGCCGAAGTCATGCTGGAGCGGCTTCGCCAGCATCTGCTGGAACTCCCCGAAGAACAAAGGTCTGGCTCTTTGAACCAGATGATCGAACTGGAACTGGTCGCAACCCACAACGCAGGTTATAGAAACGTCCTCAAGACGCTCCAGACCGACCGCTATTTCCGTCTTCTTGGCTCCCTTGAGGACTTCCGGGACCACCCGCCTGCCAAGCCTCGCGCCTCCCGCCCCGCGCGCAAAGTGACGGCCAAGCTGGTGAACAAGGCAGCAACACGGGTGGAGCGTTCCCGGAAAGCCGTCAAACGCTCCGCCGGCCGGACCGCCCGCGATACGGCGTTGCACGAGGTCCGAAAAGACGCCAAACGCCTGCGCCACGCGGGCGAATCGGTCACGGAGATCCACGGCAAACGTGCCGTCAAGCTGACAAAAGCCGCTGGACGGCTCCAGACAGTACTCGGCGACCATCAAGACAGCGTCATGGCGACCACCCTGCTGCGGGGACTGGCGGCCATCCCGGACCTGCCCGCCGACGCTGACCTCGGCTTGCAAAGTTTGCTGAAGATGGAAGAACGCATTGCCCGGAAGACGGACAAGAGGGCCCGCAAGGCAGGGAAAAGGCTTCGCGGCCTGCGGCTCCGCTCCTGATCCGGGAACGCGTTCCACGCCGGGCGGGCGCATCCGTGTCAGGATCAGTTATGACCGACCGTCTGATGCTCCTTGACACCGCGTCGCTGTACTTTCGCGCGTTCTACGGCGTGCCCGACACGATCCGCCGCGCCGACGGCACCCCGGTGAACGCCGTTCGCGGGCTGCTCGACATGATCGCGCGGCTCACCACCGACTACGACGCCACGCATCTCGTTGCCTGCTGGGACGACGATTGGCGTCCGCAGTGGCGGGTGGACCTCATCCCGAGCTACAAGTCGCATCGAGTCGCCGAAGTGGTGGCCGGCGCCCCGGATGTGGAGGTCGTGCCCGACCCGCTCGAGGCGCAGATTCCAATGATCCGACGGGTGCTCAAGCTAGCCGGCATCGCCGTCGTCGGGGCTGCCGAACACGAGGCCGACGACGTCATCGGCACCTACGCCAGCCACGCCGAGCTTCCGGTCGACGTCGTGACGGGCGACCGCGACCTCTTCCAGGTCGTCGACGACGCCCGTCGGGTACGGGTGATCTACACCGCGCGCGGCATGAGGAACCTCGAAGTCCTGACCGACGCGGTCGTCGTCGGCAAGTACCGCGTGCTGCCCGTGCAGTATGCCGACTACGCGACCCTGCGCGGTGACGCTTCCGACGGGCTGCCGGGCGTTGCTGGCATTGGCGAGAAAACCGCGGCGTCGCTGCTCGGAGAGTACGGCACGCTCGACGGCCTGCTCGCGGCTGCCTCGGACGCAGGAAGCGGGCTGTCCGCCTCCGTACGGTCGAAACTCGCCGCGGCGGCGGACTACCTCACGGTCGCGCCCGCCGTCGTGAAGATCGTGCGGGACCTGGAGCTGCCGACGCTCGAGGAGGCGGGCGCGCAGTTGCACCCGGTCCTTGGCGGTTCGCGGGCCGACCTTGAGCGTCTCGCCACGGAATGGAACCTCGGCGGCTCGGTCACGCGGCTCCTCGAGGCGCTCGACCTGCGTCGTTAGCGGAGAGTCCTTGGATTGCGTGGACTTGGGGCGAGGGCGGAGGTGCGATCTGGACCGCACCTCCGCCCTCCGGCGGCCTGTTTCAGTGCTTCTTGAAGGCGTCCTTGACTTTTTCGCCAGCCTGCTTCAGGTCTGCTTTGACTTGGTGGCTCTTGCCTTCGGCCTTCATCTTGTCGTCGCCCGTGGCTTTGCCGGCTGTCTCTTTGCCTTTGCCGTGTAGTTTCTCGGCGGCATTGTGGATCTTGTCACCCAGGCCCATGATGATCCTCCTTATTTGGTCGCCCCCGCGACGTGAATGCCATGGAGGCCACAATTAATTGTAGGGACAGATGTGCCGAAAGTGGGGGCGATGGTCCATCACCATTTGCGGTGGTCCGGGCCACCGTGCGGCTATGGGGCAACTACCAAAATCAGGCGATCAACGTATGCAGATTCACTCCGAAGATGGCCACGAGGGGCCAGAGGATAATTGCCGCCAGGCCTTCCAGAATATTGCCGGGAATGTTCCATGCCACGAGATAGCCGTGGGTGGCGGCGACCACAACGCCGATGACCAGGTATACGGTCCCGATCAGACCTATTCCGCGTCCGCCAGTTTGGCGCCTGCCTATTCCGCGCATCATCGCTCTTTTCCCGCTGCGGGGTGTGGTTCTAACAATAGTGTTGCCGGGGTCATTTCCGGGAGGGACCATTGGCAGGGATCAGCGCCCGAAAGGGGGCTGTCTTTAAGCGGCGGTGTTAGTCGGCGAGGATGCGGTAGAGCGCGCGGCGGGTGTCGTCGATTACTTCCATCGCGGCATTGCGTTGTTCCTCGGTTGCCGAGAAGCGGAACTGGTGGATGACTCCCATGAGCTTTCCCACGCTCTGGTGAAACGCCGGCCCGGATCCTTCAGGATCGGTGTTCCACGCGTTCCCCAGCTCTTCGGCATGATCGGCCACATAAGCCTTGCCGGCGTCGGTGAGGGTGAACTCGGTGCGCCGGCCGTCGCCTACGGGCGCGATCAGCTCCTCATCGACGAGCTGCTGGAGCGTCGGGTAGACGGAGCCCGGGCTCGGACGCCAGGCCCCAGACGTCTTATCGGCAATTGTCTTGATCAGGCCGTAGCCGTTGGACGGTGATTCGGCCAGGAGGGAGAGAATCGCCGAGCGAACATCGCCCCTGTTGGCCCGCCGCGAACCGCCGGGACCGAAGCCCGGACCAAACCCGGGACCAAAGCCTGGTCCGAAACCCGGCCCAAACCCGCGGCCCGGCCCGAAACCGCCGTGACCGTGGGGTCCGCGGCGGCTCCTGCCGCGCCCGAAGCGTCCCAGCGCGGGGCCGCCGCCCGTGAATTTGTCGTCGTGAATGCCTTTCATAACGGCATCGTCCTTCCATGTCAGTTGAATTTCCCTGATGGTCGCCGATCAATCGGCGATAATTAACGATATATCGGTGAGTATCGCCGGTCAATAGTCGATCCAACTGGATAGTCGTTGATTCAGGCAGGTTGCCAGCCGCCGTCGTATCAACCCTGGTTGTAACAACCGTTACAATTTTGTATGTGACCCAAAATGCTGAAGTTTCCTGGCTTGTTTTGCTGGTGCAGGTGCCGTCGGATCCGTCCCGGTACCGCGTGGCTGTCTGGCGGGAACTGCGTCGATTCGGTGCCGTTCCCATTGGTCAGGGCGCCTGGACCGCGCCTGATGTTCCTGCCTGCCGGGAGGGTGCAGAAAAGGCCCGGGAACTGGCCCGCGCGGGCCACGGCGACCTGCTTCTGCTGACGACGGGTTCCGCCGATGCTGATGCCGCCAAACTGCGTGCACTTTTTGATGCGGCCCGGGGCGATGAATGGGCCGAGTTCGTCGCGGACTGCGGCAAATTTCGGGAGGAGATTGCCCGCGAGATTACGAAGCAGAAGTTCACGCTTGCCGAGCTCGAGGAAGAAGAGCAAAGCCTGGATCGGCTGCGGAGGTGGTTCCGCTCAATCCGGGGCAAGGACGTCTTCGGCACCCCGTCGGCTTCCGGCGCCGAAGGGAGCCTTGCGGGCTGCGTTGTTGCGCTGGAGGAATTTGCCGGGCTGGTCTACCAGGAGCTGCACTCGTGAGCCAGTCTCCGCCGGTGCTCGCCGCCCGGTTCTCTTCTGCCCCGTTGTACGCCGCAGGGTTCGTGACCGCCTTCGGCGCGCACAGTATTGCCGCTGGCATGGGTGCCCAGAGCGAAAACATCGGGCTGACACTGCTCAACCTGGGCATTCTGCTCGCCTTGTATGACATCTCTGAGGTGTTCCTCAAACCGGTCTTCGGTGCCCTCAGCGACCGCATCGGCACCAAGCCCGTCATCGTCGGAGGCCTTTTGGCCTTTGCCGTGCTTTCCCTCATAGGTCTATGGGGAGCCGATCCGCTCATGCTGGGTCTGGCCCGGCTTGGGCAGGGTGCCGCGGCCTCTGCCTTCTCCCCGGCGTCCTCGGCCATGGTTGCGCGCCTTGCCCGGGGGAGAAACGCCGGCACCTACTTCGGGCGGTACGGCTCCTGGAAGAGTCTCGGATACGTCATCGGGCCGATGCTCGGGGCCGGCCTGATTTTCGCGGGCGGCTTTCCGCTGCTGTTCGCCGCCCTCTCGGTGCTGGCGGCAGCGGCAGCAGTGTGGGTGCTTGTTTCCGTACCGCATCTGAAGCCCCTCCCGCGCCAGCGCTACACCGTTCTGGACCTGGCGCGGCAGATTACGGAACGGCGGTTCTTGATCCCCACCCTGGTCCTGGCAGCCTCGACCGCTGCACTCGGCGTGGCGATCGGGTTTCTTCCCGCCCTGGCCACGAGGCACGGCCTCGACGCCCTGGCCGGAACGGCAGCAGTCAGCATCCTGGCAATCGCCTCCCTGCTCACGCAGCCCCGGATAGGCAAGATGCGTGACAACGGCAGCATCAGCGACGCGCGGGGCATGACATCAGGCCTCCTGCTGACCGCGAGCGGCATCGCACTCCTGGCCCTGGTGCCCGGGCCGGTCACTATTTACCTTGCCGCCGCGGCGATCGGTATCGGCGTCGGCGTGGCCACTCCACTCGGCTTCGCCCATCTTGCGGATACCACCCCGCCTGAACGCATGGGCCGCACCATGGGCTCCGCCGAACTCGGACGCGAACTGGGGGACGCCGGCGGCCCGCTGCTGGTGGGAGGCATCGCCACAGTCATCGGCCTGCCCGCCGGCCTCGGAGCCCTTGCAGTCCTGGTCGCAGCGGCCAGTGTTCCTCAACTCGCCAGCAGAGGGACCGGGACGCCAGCGGGTGCCCCGCGCAGAAACTGATTCCTCGGTGGTCCGACAGTTCGTGACGGCCCCCGTTATCAGTGGCTCGGGGGGTGATGTCCTCCGGCCGGCCCTGCCGGGGCGAACGTGGGCACCGTCGTCACGGATCCCACGTTCGGGAGTGCGTGGCGGGTGGCATGGTCGATTTCATCGTGGATAGTGGCAAGTTCGCCTAAGCGGTGATCGCGGTCAGTGGGATGGACACCTCGACGTGAAGCCGATGGCCGGACCAGCGCAGCCGGGACGTTGCGCCTTGTCTCTATCAAGTCGCCTGGCGAGCAATCTATGTTCCTCGGTTGCCGAGAAGCGGAACTAGTGGATGAGTCCCTTGAGCTTGTTTCAGAACGTTCCCGGTGCGTCCGGATGCCGAAGGCTCAGCTGCCTGGCGTGGAAGTCGAAATGAAGTGTCGGGTAGGCGTACACATCATTGAGTGTCATCAGCGGTGTGAAGAAGGGGTCCCACCTGTCGGGGAACGGCATCGACCTGGCGAGGGACTGGGAGGTTTCGCGTTCGAGCCGGCGGGAGAGTGCGGCGATGGTCTTGTCCAGTTTCTGGCTCATCCTGCGCCTGTTGTAGACGCGGGCGGCGGCCCGGGAACCCCAGTAGTTCACCACATCAAAAGGACCGGTGCCCGCGTTGAGGATAGCAGCGAATGCCCTGCCAACCGGCCGGGGGAGCCGGCTGACAACGTGGACCAGCGGGAGCAGGGCGCGGACCACCATGTAGCCGAAGACCATGTGGAAGAGCAGTTCCTCGTTGGTCCAGCGGGTGCCGTCGCTCCTGCGGTCGAGATCCTTGGGCGCAGCGGTCTGCAGCAGAGCGAGGAGGTCGCGGCGGGCGCGGCTGTACCCGGCCAGGATCTCGTCCCTTGTCGGGTCCACGATGTGCCTTTCGTAGTCTCAGGTCTTCAGCCGGCCGCGGCCGATGGCCCCGTGGCGAGGATCCGGGTGGCGGCGGACAGGGATTCGGTCAGTTTCCGGTCAGCTCCGCATACAGCTTCCGGACGCGGGCCTTGATGTCGTCCCGAACCAGGCTCATGCGCTCCATGCCTTCGATGCCACGTTCGGAGGGCTCGTCCGTATCCCAGAACTCGAGCCGCTGGCCCTCGCGGGGTTCGACTTTAGCTTCGTTGCCCAGGACGATGACGACGTCGGCCGCGTCCATGACTTCGTCGCTGATCGGTTTCGGGTGTTCGCCGGTGATGTCGATGCCGAGCTCTGCCAGGGAGTCCACGGACTGGGGGTTCAGCGATTCGGCGGGCTTGGTCCCGGCGGAGTGCACCGTGACGGTCCCGTTGGCGAGCTGGTTCATAAGCCCCGCGGCGAGCTGGGATTTTCCGCCGTTCTTGCTGCAGACGAACAGGACACTGGGTGTTTTCGTGGTCTCGGTCATGCGTTCGATTCTTCCTTATCGGAGCCGGGGCCGCTGAGCAGTGATGCGGCCAGTGTGTCTTCGCCGGAGCGTCCGTGGGACAGGCCGGTGGGGAAACCGACGAGCACCGGCTCCGGCGCCGCGCAGCACGAGGATTTGGAGCCGACGGCGGCGGCCACCGGAACGTCGCAGCTGGTGCCGGCGTCAGACGAGCAGACGCCGGTTTCGGGGAGTTCGAGCTGGACGGTATCGGCCGCTTCGCGGTCACCGGCCAGGGCGGCGGCGACGGAGCGGACCTGTTCGTAGCCGGTGGCGAGCAAAAAGGTCGGCGCCCGGCCGTAGGACTTCATGCCGACGATGTAAAAGTCCTTGTCCGGGTGCGCCAGCAGTGCTGCGCCGTGCGGGGGGACGGTCCCGCAGGAGTGGAATTCCGGGTCGATGAGCGGGCCGAGCTCCACGGGCGCTTCGACGGCCGGGTCTAGGTTCAGCCGGAGTTCACGCAGAATGTCCAGGTACGGGCGGAATCCGGTGCACGGAACCACGACGTCGGCCTCCAGGGTCCGGCCGTCAACAGCTCCCACAGTCACACCGGAACCCAGTGCCTTGAGGGAAGCAATGCCGAAGCCGGTGTGTAGCTCGATAGTCCCGGCCTCGACGAGGCGGCGCAGGCGGGCACCGAGCTGGCCGCGGGCGGGCAGCCCGTCGGCGTCGCCGCCGCCGTAGACCTTCTCGGCAGAGGCGCCGCGGACCGCCCAGAGGATCCGGGTGTCCGGTTCGTCCTTGGCCAGGTCCGCGAGGCTGATCAGGGTGTTGGCGGCGGAGTGGCCGGCGCCGACCACCAAGACGCGCCGGCCTGCGAACGAGGCCCGGTCATGGCCGGTGACGTCCGGGAGCGGCGAGGAGATCCGGTCCGCAGCGGAGTCTTCGCCGATGGCAGGAAGCCCGGAGATCCCCAGCGGGTTGCGGGTGGACCAGGTGCCGGAGGCGTCAATGACCCCGGCCACGGTGTAGTCGCGGGTTTCGCCGTCCTCGTGCTCGACCCGGACGACGAACGGTGTGCTCTCGCGGTCACGGGTGTGTGTCTTGTCCAGGCCCCGGCGGGTGATCGCGAGGACGCTGGCGCCCGTCTGCAGGCGGGAGGCGATCTCGGGAAGGGCAGCCAGCGGTGTCAGGTACTGGTCGATGAGTTCCCCGCCGTAGGGAAGGGCCGTGGGCCGGGGCGATTCCCAGCCGGAGGCTTCGAGCAGGCGGACGGCGGCGGCGTCGATGTTGTACTGCCAGGGAGAGAACAGCCGGATGTGGCGCCACTGCTCGATGGCGGCGCCAGCGGAGGGGCCGGCCTCGAGGATTAGCGGTTCGAGTCCGCGTTCGATCAGGTGGGCCGCGGCGGCCAGGCCCACGGGGCCGGCGCCGATCACTGCAACGGGAAGGTTCTTCGCTGAATCCATGGTTTCCTCTTTCTTGCTGCCCGTTACTTGGCGACGGGGGTGAGTGATGCGATCAAGGCCTCGATGCGGGTCCTGATCTCATCGCGGATCGGGCGGACGGAGTCCACGCCCTGCCCGGCGGGGTCCTCCAGGACCCAGTCCTCGTAGCGCTTGCCGGGGAAGTAGGGGCATTCGTCGCCGCAGCCCATGGTGATCACGACGTCGGATTCCTTCACAGCCTCGGTGGTGAGGATTTTGGGAATCTCGGCCGACATGTCGATGCCGAGTTCCGCCATGGCCTCCACGGCTGCGGGGTTGACCTTGTCCGCGGGCTGGGAACCGGCGGAGCGGACCTCGATCCGGCCCTCGCCGAGGGTGGTGAGGAAGGCGGCTGCCATCTGGGAGCGGCCGGCGTTGTGGACGCAGACGAACAGGACGGAGGGCTTCTTGGCGGCTTCGGTGCTCACGGGGTTTCTCCTGGAATCAGTTGGGTGTCGGGCCGGTCAAGGTCCTGCGCCTGCACGTGCAGCGCTCGGGCGGAACATTGATAAGAGTCGATGTACAAAGTATTGGACCGTAGATTGATGATTGTCAATATTTACGTGGTGGCGGCTTCACCTCCTCCTCGGGCATGCCGGACGGCCCTGGATGAGCCTGCGGAAAATTGCCCCTTGCCCGCAGCGGAAGGAGTGGGCGGGGCATTGTCGGAGCGAGTTAGGCTGCGAGCACGCGGGGTGCGAGGTCATTGATCCGATGGGCGATGTCATCGAAAGCCTTCTCGAAGGCATCCTCCGTGCCCAGGCGCAGCGGATCCGGCACTGACCAGTGCACGCCGCCCAGGCCGGTTAGTTCCTCGTGGGCGTTATCGCACACGGTCACCACGAAGTCACCCTCCCCGGCCACCTGCTCCAGCCTGCGCGGAGGAAGGTCTGCGAGGTCCACGCCGTGACGGCGGGCGACCTCGACGGCGCCCCGGGCGATGCGGTCCGCGGGATGTGTTCCCGCCGACGTCGAGGGGATTTCGCTGACCCGCTGCCAGAGTGCGGCGGCCAGTTGGGACCTGGCGCTGTTTCGTGTGCAGACGAACAGGACGCGGCGGGCCCCGTGTTCGGCTCCCGGAACAAGGCCCTCCAGGGCGCCGGCGGCAAGCCGGATGTAGCTGCGGCGCCTGTCGGCTTCGGAGCGGTGGCGGGTTGCCAGCCCGGCCTCTTCCAGTGCGCGCAGATGGTGGGAGAGCAGATTGGACGGCATCGCCAGCTCTGCCTGCAGTTCCGTCGGGGACAAGTCCCCCAGGGTCAGCAGATCAACGATGCGCAGCCGCGCAGGATCGGCGAGGGCCGCGTGCTTGGCCACCCGCGTCCGAAAACCGTCTGCTGTCTCAATATTCATTGGTTCAATTTTGACTGAGTTAATTCTTTCTATCAAGCTGTTGCCATGACTTCCAACCAGCCGCCGCTGTGGCGGCGCGCCGTCGCCGAGCTACTCGGCACCAGCTTGCTCGTGACCATCGTCGTCGGGTCCGGGATCGCCGCACAGCAACTCTCCCCCAATGACGTTGGCCTGCAACTGCTCCAGAACAGCACCGCCACGGTGCTGGGCCTGACGGTGCTGATTCTGGTGCTGGGGTCCGTGAGCGGCGCGCATTTCAACCCTGTGGTTTCCCTCGCCGACTGGATCCTGGGACGACGCAGCGGTACCGGCTTGACCCTGCCGGAGCTGGGCACCTATGTGGTTGCCCAGACCGTGGGTGCAGTCAGCGGCAGCGTGGTCGCGAACGCCATGTTTGAGGTGGGCACCTCCATCTCCGCCAAGGAGCGCACAACCCCGGGTCATCTGCTGAGCGAGGTTGTCGCCACCGCTGGACTGGTCCTGCTGATCTTCGCCCTGGCTGCCACCAAGCGTGGCGTCCTCGCAGCGCCGGCGGTGGGCGCTTACATCGGGGCCGCGTACTGGTTCACGTCCTCGACGTCGTTCGCGAACCCGGCCGTGACGGTGGGCCGCATCTTCAGTGACACCTTCGCCGGGATCGCACCGGCCTCCGTTCCCGGCTTCGTCGTGGCGCAGTTGATCGGCGCGGCAGTAGGCCTGGGCCTCCTCCTCATTCTGTTCCCCTCCGCCGCCCGCACCGCGGACGACGTCGTTCTCGCGCGCAGTGCCGAAACGGCCCGCGCATAGCCTTCGCTCATACATTGATGATTGTCAATATCCGGGCATAATGGATACATGACCTCGCTGCCTATCCTCGAACCGGCCACGGATGAAGCCTGCTGTGCCCCGGCAGGAATGCCTGCCATCGGCGCTGAGGAGGCGAAGGAGAAAGCCCTGATCTTCAAGGCGCTGGCCGATCCGAACCGGCTAAGGCTGCTCTCCATCGTCAAGGCCGATCCCGCCGGTGAATCCTGCGTCTGCGACCTCACCGAGCCCCTGGACCTGGGCCAGCCCACGGTCTCCCACCACCTGAAGATCTTGGTCGATGCCGGGCTGCTGCACCGTGAAAAGCGCGGCACATGGGCCTACTACTCCCTGGTGCCCGGGGCGCTCGAACAGACCGCCGGGCTCCTGGCAACCCTGTGACCGCGACAGAACAGTCCGCGGTCACGATCCGCTCGATGCGCGAGGACGACTGGCCGGCCGTCCAAGGGATCTACCGCGAAGGAATCTCCACCGGACACGCCACCTTTGAAGCAGAGGTGCCGGACTGGGAACGCTTCACCAGTTCCCGGCTGCCCGGCCACCGTCTGGTGGCCGAGACGCCCGAGGGCGGGATCCTTGGCTGGGCGGCTGTCTCCGCCGCGTCCGTCCGGCCGGTGTATGCCGGCGTGGTCGAACACTCCGTCTACGTCGCCGCGGACGCCCGCGGCAGGGGAGTGGGGGCCGCACTGCTTCAGGCCCTGGCCGCATCGACCGAGCAGGGCGGGATCTGGACGATCCAGGCCAGTGTCTTCCCCGAAAACGAAGCAAGCCTAAAGCTCCACCTCGCGAACGGATTCGCCGTCGTCGGCCGGCGGAACCGTATTGCCCGCATGAGCTACGGGCCCAGCGAAGGGCAGTGGCGGGATACGGTGCTGATCGAGCGCCGCTCCCCAGCCATCTAGGACCCCGTCCCGCCAAACCGCTGGAAGGATGCGCTTTGCTGGGCAAGCCGGCGCATGGCCAGGAGTACGGGTTCCATGAGGAGTGTTCCGAGGACCACGTGCCGCATCGCGGCCTCGGCCGAATCCGTGGGGACAGTGTCGACGTCGGCCTCCGCGATGTCCTGCATTGCCGCGGCGTAACGGTCCAAGAGCGCCGCCGGCGCGTCGAATCCCGCCTCCGAGAGCCCGTGCAGCGCCGCCACCAAGGCAGCCTGGGTATCGCGGTCGCATGTCGCTGCGCCCCAGCCCCAACGGTCCAGCAGCTTCTGTGCCGAGGAGAGGTCGACGTCGTCCGGTGCGGTCCGGGTGACCGCGTGGTGCGCGATTCCGAGCAGATCGTGGCCGGACTCCGGCGGGCTCTCCAGGCCAAGCAGTACCTCGCGGGTGGCGCTGACGCTGAGCCCGGCGGTGCCAATGAGTGAGCGGATGAGCTTCAAGCGCCGCACATGCGAGTCGTCGTAGCGTGCCTGGGTCGCGGAAGTCAGCACGCCGTCGTGAAGCAATTTCTCCCGAAGGTAGTACTTGATGGTGGCCACCGGAACCTGCGTGGCCGCGGCCAGCTCTGAGATGCGCAAAGTTTCTCCTTGACTTAGATAGTGTTACTCCCCAACATTGGTGAGTAACGGTATCTAGTTAGGAGAAAAGTATGGCACGCATCAATGCTGGACGTTTCACGCACAGCCATTCCGGTGATTTGGTGGTCTTCCTCATCGGTATGCGCATCAACAGTCCCTGGCGTCCGGATCTGTGGCTGCCGGTCTTCTTTGCGATGCCCCGGATGCTGACCGAACTGTTCCGGGAGCCGGATTCCGGTCTCCGTGGTTTTCGCTTTGCCCTTGGAGCCGGCGGGCCGGTCATCGTGCAGTACTGGGACTCGCTGGACAAGCTGTATGCCTACGCGAGTGCGCCGGATTCCGAGCACAGGCCGGCTTGGACTGCCTTCAACCGCCAGGCGAGGAAGGCCCCCAGGGCGGTCGGCATCTGGCATGAGACATTCCAAGTAAGCCGGGCCGAGAGCATGTATGTCTCGATGCCTACCCAAGGTCTCGCTCAGGCCACCGAGCTTGTGCCTGTCGGGCCCGGGAGCCATCATGCGAAGGACCGGCTGTCTAAGCCCCGCTGATGCCGCGGCAGTCCGGACGCGCTCACCGTCAGCCGAGGGCCTCCTGCACGTGGGCCCGGATGGCGCCGATCACCGGCGCCGACCCCTGAGTGCGGTAAACATCGATTGGTCTGGAGCCCAGCTGCACGTTGGGACTGCACATCCAGAGCATGGCCTGGGCTGGAGTGAAAGCACAGTGGAGGTGCCCGACAAGGGCGTCCAGGTCCGCGAGCCGGAGCCGGCCAGCCGCGTTCGGCGCATCCTGGCCCGATGCCCAGCGGTCCAGGAGTTCCACATCGACGCCCAGCAGAGGTGCCGCAGCATCCATGCCCAGCGAGTTTATTAGCCGTTCGGCTATTGCCGCTGGACTATAGCCAGGGGCGTCCCTCAATTCCGCCAGACTGGCGAAAACCGTGGTGGCAGACAACGCCGGTTCTTCAGCGCTCGTGTCCTGCAGCTGTTCCATGACGCGATGATATTTATTTGCGTCCCCTTGGAGTAGGGCCACAGGGCCTCCGGAGCGCTTGGCGAGTCGGTGGCGGCCCAGTATCCCCGTCCTTGAGACCTGGGTCGACGGCGCCCTTGCCTACGCCACATAGTTCCCCGGCGAGAGTCTGTCCATCGCTTTTGGAAGGCGCCCCTGTCGGGGTGCAGCGGCTCTGGCTAGACTTGAATTGCGCCGGAGTAGACGCATGAGCTCGTCTCAGGAGGGCCGGATCATGACAGACCGCAGAGACTCTGAATTGCCCGCGGATAAGCCGGCCACGGAAGAGAAACCGGAAGAACGGGAGCTTCGGGGCCGGTACGTCGAAGGCAGCTATGGCAAGGCCGGCGTGCAGCGAGGTCGCCACGCGGAGGACGAGGAAGGCCAATACATCGGAGGTGACTTCGGTGCCGCCGGCAGCGAGGGCGGTCTGCCCGAACCCTTGGGTGGCCGGGCCAAAGAGTCCGGGCGCTACGTGGCGGGCGACTATGGCGACGCCGGTCCGGCTCCGGGACGTACGGCCGGGTCGGAAATCGGTCAGTACGCCGAGGGTGACTACGGTGCGGACGGTACTGTGGACCCCCTGCGCAGGGCCGAAGCAGGTACGCGTAACGATCAGCCGATGACCGGGGACCCGCAGGGCGGCCAAGCCACTGCGTCGCAGGCCGGGCACTCTTCGTCGGGTGCCGGTGTCCCGGCCCATCACTCCCGCAGCGGTGCAGATGTGGGCGAGGCGATCGACGTCGCTGAGGCGGGCACCAACGCGGAGGGGGATCATTCAAGTCCGGAACGGGCCAAGACAGGCGAGTCGCCCGTCGAGCAGGTGTTCAACGACCCCGCCATGACCGGGGGGCAGCGGACCGCGACCGGCGCTGCTCCGCCCGCAGGGGCCGTGCCGCCTGGCCCATCACCTGCCGAAGCCGGATCCGGCGGAGCCCAGTCCGTTGTTGGGGCTCGAGAGTCGGACCGTCTCGCGGCGGGCGAACCTCCGGCCACAGGCAAGCCCTTTGAAACCGGCACGAAGGAAGGGCAGTCAGGGGCGCCAGACGAGTCCTAGCTTCCTAGCGAGGGAAGCTCCGGATTAGGGTTTGGTCGGGGCTCCCGGTAGCGGGTGGCGGGCTGCGAGCCCCGAAAGCAGGATGGTGATTCCTTCATCCAGTTCGGTCATCCCGTCGTAATCGGCGAGGACGGGAGCGAGGGCCCGGAGGCGGGGAAAGTCTTTCGGCGGCAAACGGTGCAGACCCAGGCGGAGAAGGGCCTCGTTTTCGTCCGGGTCTACGACGAATTCCTGCAGTTCGTTGAGGATGTGCCCGTAGAGGTATCCGTAGTAGGCGCGGTAGACGTGCAGTGCGTCTTCGGGAGCGAACCCGGCGTCGATCAGCAGGGACAGGATCTGCTCCAGCGGCCGCAGCGTCCCCAGTGGCCGGAGGCCCAGGGGTGTTGACAGGGGCCGGGTCACGAGGAGGGGCACGACGTTGGGGTGCCGGAGCGCCAGGAGTCGCAAATCGTGGGCAATGCGCCGGAGCTGCGCCTGCCAGTTGGGGTCATCGGGAATGATGGCCAGTTCATCTAGGACGAGTTCTGAGACGCCGTCCAGCAATGCCGCGCGGTTGGCGGCGTAGCGGTACAGGCTCATGGGATCCCGCCCGAGTTCCTGTCCGAGCCTGCGCATGGTGAGGGCGTCGAGTCCTTCGGCGTCCACCAGTGCCAGCGCCGCGGACAGAACAAGCTCCCGGTTGAGTCGCGTCTTCTTGCTGGAAGCCGCTGGGGGCGCCGGATGCTCTTCGGGCGACATGGTGTTCCGTTCGGGTCGGTGCGGACAAGTCACAGTTCCAAGGAACTAAGCCGATTGCTTAATGTGTAGTCTACGCCTACAGTCTACAGTGTAGAGAAGTTGTTTTGACCGGTTTCCGCGGCATGTGGATCTCCAGTCCAACAGCGCTTTATTCCCGGAACTTCTGTGAGACAGCAATCCGGGATCAGGCTTCAGTGCCGCGTGCACGGCATTGAGGCTTAGCTGCTGTAGCCACATGGCGGCACAAAATGCACCGCGAGGAAAAGAGCCACTCATGGCAACTTCTCAGTACGACCAATTCCTGCAGGAAGCCACTACGCGGGACCCTGCATCCGACCACGCCCTGGGCCGTGACTGCCTCTACGGCCTGTACACCAGCTGGTGCTTCCTTAGCCAGGCCACGCCCCGCTCCGAAGATGCCTTCTGGGCGGCAATGAAAGAGAAGCAGATCCATCCCAGGCGCAACGGCCTCCGCATGAAAGGACCGGCCGCAGCGGACTACATCCTGGCCAGCTACCCGGGCCTGGTCTGACCCGGATGACAATCACGTCAAGCACGTACGTGCCCCGGGATGCCCACCAGCCCCGAGGCCGCCGGCCTTGGTGCGCGACATGCGAAACCGACCGGCACCTCCTCGTGGATTCCGTCGCCATGATGAATCCGCAGCAGGAAACCCTCGCGGCCGCCATCAGCTGCACCATGTGCGGTAGCTCGCACGTGGTGGCTACAACTGCGGCCTTTCTCGCAACCATCGCGGGGCGGACTGGGAACAGCAGCGGCGCCGTTCACCGGGACGACACCTACCGCCACTGCCAGGAGCCGATGTCCGCGGTGGACCCCGAGCGGCGCAGCGCGCACCGGCCGGTTTCCACTCACACCGGGACCCAGGATTTTCTGGGCGACTATCTCCGGACGCGTGTTCTGCGGTGCCGGTGCGGGTTCCAGATGGAAATACCCCACCCATGACAGGCAGCATCCTCCCGGGTCTGAATCCAACAAAGTATTAGGGGCACACCGTGACCAACCACAGCACACCCACCACCGGGCACTCCGCGGCCCGCAATCAACAGTCCGGGCTTATGGACATGGATCTGTCCCCGCAGGGACTTGCAGATGCCCCGGCGAGCGAAATCGACTCCGACAGCCTCGTCTACACCGGCAACAGCTAAACAAGTCAGCTGTTGCCCGCAGCGGCGGGGATCCGGACGGCCCTGCCGCTGACCACTATTCCGCCGGCAGCGGGAATGTCCGCTGTCAGTAGGCTAGGGCGGCCGACGTGCCGTCCCTGGTGGATCAAGACTCTCGACGGGGGCTCGACCAGGCCCAGAATGCGCAGGTAGGCGCCGACCGCTGCCGCGGCGGCCCCTGTTGCGGGGTCCTCCGTGATGGCTCCCACCGGGAACAGATTCCGAGCCTCGAATTCGCCATCCGCAATCCGGTGCAGGACGGCAACCGTTGCGGCCCAACCCTGTGCGTCCATGAGCTGGCGCACCGCCTCCGGATCGAAGGCAAAGGAGTCGAAAAGGTTGCTGTCGGCGAAGACCAGCACCGGATGCCAGTTCCCCGAATACGCGATCCGCGGCGGATAGGCGGGATCGATATCGGTCAGCCCGACGCCGAGCAAGCCCAGGAGGTCGGCCAGGACGTCGTCGTCGAATGCGGCCAGCTGCGGCTCAACGCCCGTGAACGATGCGGTGATGTCGTCGCCGTCACCCGCTGTTTCGATGAGGACCGGGCCGACAGGGGTGTCGAAGGTGAACGATCCCGCCCCGTCGCGTGCGCTCAGCGCAACGGCCAGCGCAATGGTCGCATGGCCACAGAATGGCACCTCGGCGATCGGCGAGAAGTACCGAACCCGGCTCCGGCGCGGGTCCCCGTCGACACCCGGCTCCGTCACGAAGGCCGTTTCGGCGTACCCGACGGCGGCCGCCACTGCCAGCATCCCGGCATCATCCAGATGGCGGGCATCCAGGACCAGGCCGGCAGGATTGCCGCCGTTTGGTGTCGTGGAAAAAGCCGCATAACGGAGGACCTCGGGGGTGTTTTCCATACCCCGATCCTCCCATGTCTAGCCACCGCGGCAGCGGCCGTCCATCAAGGGGGACGGTTTATGACAAGGCCTCATGGGGAGGCTAAGCGAGGGTGCGCCGCGGCAATCTTGGCGCTGTGTCTCAGGCCAGGTTTTCCTTGAGCAGGGCGCGGTGTTCGATCGCGGCTGCCCGGTGGAGTGCACGGCCGGCGTCGGTGAGTTCCAGAAAGAGTGAACGCCGGTCATCTTCGCAGGAGTGGCGGGAAATGAGCCCGGCCTTGTCGAGCCGATCCACCACCTTGGACATGGCGCTCTGGGTCATGGGGGTGCGCTCACCCAGCTGTTTCATCCGGCACGCTGCGTCTGCGCTTTCGGCCACGAGATCCAGGATTTCAAACTCAGTCAGGCCGATGTTGAACCGCGATTCCAGGGCGCGGTCGATCGCCCCCGCGGTGCGAAAGTACGTGGTCTGGATGCTGCGCCATTGCTCTACCAACTGGCGGTCCTGCGGTGTTGCCATGCCCAAATTCTAGTTCATGACGAAATAAAAGTCCACGTCATAATATTCCTTGTCATTCAATGACGCGTCATATAAATTGGTGACATGACCTCAACTTCCACTCTTGAAAGACCTGCCGGAGAACGGCTTGCTCCCGTCCGCTGGAGCCGTGCGCAGTGGATGCTTCTCCTGGTCCTGTGCACCGTTTTGGCGCTCGATGCGCTGGACGTATCCATGGTCGGTGTGGCACTGCCTTCAATCGGAACCGAACTCCACCTTGGAACCGAGTCGCTCCAGTGGATTGTCTCCGCCTACGTGCTCGGTTACGGAAGTCTCCTTCTGCTGGGCGGCCGGATGGCCGATCTGCTCGGCCGGCGGCGCATCTTCCTGATCGCGCTCAGCGTCTTTGCCGCAGCTTCCTTGCTCGGCGGCCTGGTGGATGACCCCGCCCTGCTGATCGGCACCCGCTTCCTCAAGGGCCTTGCCGCCGCGTTCACCGCTCCTGCCGGGTTCTCGATCATCACTACCAACTTCGCGGAAGGTCGCGAACGCAACCGGGCTGTGTCTATCTTCACCACCTTCGGCGCAAGCGGCTTCTCGCTCGGTCTGGTCGTCGGAGGCCTGATGACTGCGATGAGCTGGCGCTGGACGTTCCTGGTCTCGGTACCGGTGGCGGTCGCCGTCGTGATTCTTGGCCTGAAATACATCCCCCGGGACAACGCCGCCGGCAGGGCCGAAGGCAGCAATAACGACAGCGGGCATGACCTCTGGGGCGCCGTCACACTCGCCGCCGGCATGCTGGGGCTCGTGTACACACTCGTTGCGGCACCCGGGAATGGTTGGGGATCTGTGGCAACTATCGCCGGATTCGTGGCCTCCGCAGCGGTGCTGACAGCCTTCGCCGTGATCGAGAACCGGGTCAGGCACCCCTTGATCAGGTTCAGCATCCTCAGGGAAGGTTGGGTGGCGCGGGCGAACCTCAGCGCCGTGGGATTGTTCGGCTCATATTTGAGTTTCCAGTTCATCCTCACGCTCTACCTGCAGTCCGTGCTGGGCTGGAGCCCCCTCGGCATGGCCCTGGCGCTTCTTCCCACGGGCCTGCTGGTGGCCTCGAGCGCACCTTTCGCGGATCGGCTCATCGACAAGTTTGGCGCCCCGCGGCTGATCCGGACCGGTTTGGCCTCGCTGGCGCTCGGCTATCTGCTGTTCCTTCGGGTGGGCACCTCGCCGAACTACGTGACGGACATTCTGCCCTCGGTCCTGCTGCTGGGCGTCGGCTTCGCCCTGGCCTTCCCGTCAATCAACGTCCAGGCCACCGCGGGTATCCGGAATGCTGAACAGGGCCTGGCGGCCGGCCTGATCCAGACCAGCACCCAGGTGGGGGCCGCCCTGGTTCTTGCCGTCACCACTGCCATGGTCAGCGGTCACGGCAACGCGTCCGACGGCGGCGCTGGCCTGGATGCGGCGGCCATGCTGGAACAGTATCGCCCGGGCCTGATCCTGAGCGCAGCTGTGGCGGTTGCAGCCCTGCTGATCGCAGCGGCGCCATCCCGGAGCCGGAAACGGGTGGTAGCAGAACACTGACCGCCTGGACGTGACTTCCAACCAGAGCCCTCGGCCTAGGCCGAGGGCTCTGGTTCGCGATGGCCAATCCGCCGTGGTGGGCTGAATGGAGGGCGACTGCGGCGCAACAAACGGGTGAACAGCCTGCGACTTGGAAAATAAAGCATATTTTTTAGGACACATTTGACTCAAAATTTGAGTCATGGCACGCGCGCGTAGTGTGTTGTGCAAGCGCTTACATTCGATGCGTTCTGAGCCTCTTTAGCACCGGAAATGTGGTTTTGAATCCTCGCCAGCACTGTCTACGGTGATGAACGTCCGGGAAATCAGCACCCTCCCGGGCCATCAGGCGGGGCCCTACCGACGTCCCGCCTCCTCGACACAATGGCGTCCTCGATGACGCCTGCGGTGTCATCGGGGCTGCCGGAGTTTCGGGGAATGAGGGCATACGCCCGTCTTCCACGAATGGTCTCACTCCGCGAGAAGAGCAAAAATGCACGAGCACCCCAATACACCCCGGAAGCTGCGGTGGCGTTCTGTCGCCGCAGCACTGGCGGCGGCCGTGGCGGCCTCCGTCTTCCTTTCCGTTCCGTCGGCGCAGGCAAACACGCCCTCGGATCCGCCGAGCGGCGGGCAGATGCCGGCTCCGACGCCCGGCTTCCCCCTGCCCACGAAGCACACCCAGCAGGCCTTCGATCCGGCCGCGGCCTTCACCTCCAAGTGGACGCGTGCGGATGCCAAGCAGATCATGGCCCAAAGCAGCACCGCCGTGTCCCCGGGCCAGAACTCCATGAGCCCGAACGTCACCATGCCGGAAATCCCGCAGGACTTCCCGGCCATGAACGACGACGTGTGGGTTTGGGACACCTGGTCCCTGACCGACGAGAACGCAAACCAGATCAGCTACAAGGGCTGGGACGTCATCTTCTCACTCGTTGCCGACCGCCACGCTGGCTACGGCTTCGACCAGCGGCACTGGAACGCCCGGATTGGCTATTTCTTCCGCAAGACCAATGCCGACCCGGCCAAGGATAAGTGGAACTACGGTGGACACCTGTTCCTGGACAACACCTCCATCGGCAACACCGAATGGTCCGGTTCCACCCGTCTCATGCAGGGGAACCACGTCAACGTCTTCTACACGGCAACCACGTTCTACGACGTTGCCGAGCGCAACGCCGGCGGCGGCGGAATCGCCCCGGATGCCGTGATTGCCAAGGCCCTGGGCAACATCCACGCTGACAAGAACGGCGTGAGCTTCGACGGCTTCGAGCACACCAAGCTCCTCGAGCCCGACGGCGTCATGTACCAGAACAAGGCGCAGAACCCGGGCTTTGCCTTCCGGGACCCGTACACGTTTGCGGACCCGGCGCACCCGGGTAAGACCTACATGGTCTTCGAAGGCAACACCGGCGGCAAGCGCGGCGACTACAAGTGCACGGACGCGGACCTGGGCTACCAGCCCGGCGATGCCTACGCTGAATCGACGAACACCGTGAACACCACCACCGGTTCATGGTTCCAGACCGCCAACGTGGGCCTGGCCGTCGCGGACAACAAGGACCTGACCAAGTGGCACTTCCTGCCGCCGATCCTGTCCGCCAACTGCGTCAACGACCAGACCGAGCGCCCGCAGATCTTCATCCAGGACGAGGGCGGCAAGAACAAGTACTACCTGTTCACCATCAGCCACCAGTTCACCTACGCTGACGGAATGCGCGGCCCCGACGGCGTCTACGGCTTCGTGGGCAACGGTGTCCGTTCCGACTACCAGCCGATGAACAACAGCGGCCTGGCTCTGGCTTCCCCCACGGACCTGAACATGCCGGCCAACGCGCCCGAAGGACCGAATCCTCTTCAGAACGGCCGCCAGTTCCAGGCTTACTCGCACTACGTGCAGCCGGGCGGACTGGTGCAGTCCTTCATCGACAACGTGAACGGTGTCCGCGGCGGTTCACTCTCGCCCACTGTGAAGATCAACTTCCGCAACGGAGTTTCGGCAGTTGACCGCACCTTCGGCCAGAACGGTCTGGGCCCGTTCGGGTACCTGCCCACGAACCTCAACGTCGGCGGTGCCGGCCTCTCCAAGTAGTGCAGTAGGCAGTCATGAGGCGGAAGCGCCCGGAATTCCGGGCGCTTCCGTCCTTCGCATATACGGGCCATAGATGGGGTCGGATGGCTTCCACCAGAACCAGGAATGTTGAATCATGAAAAACCTTCGGACGATCTGGATTGTGGTGGCAGCAGCGGCCGCGGCCGTTCTTGTCGCGCTGGCGCTGGTCCCCGCGACGGGATCCCGTCCGGGCGCCCAGAGCCAGGCCGCCCAGAGCCAGGCCGAGCAGGCGCTCCGGGGCATCGCCGACGCCCAGTCCGAAGCCAAGGAATCCTACGGGCGTTACGGCTCCTATTGGCTCAGCAGTGGCGACCGCACTCTTGAAAAGCTGGCGCATCCGATCCGGACCGAAGGTGTGGCGGACCTGCGGAGCATCGAATGCCCCGGCGGGTGGGTGGCAGCCGCACGGATCGGAAATGACGTCGAGGTCATGTCCAGCGTGGAGGACCGGGTGGTCCGTGCAGGCTCAGGTGGGGTGGTTCGCCCGGAGTGCGTGAGCCCCGAAGCAGTCGAGTCCATGCTCGCCGATCTGGGCGTGTCACGGCAGACGCCGGCGCCCGCGATTTCGGCTTTCGACCGGCCCGAGGGGGCATCCGAGTTCCGGCCGAGCTATCACATCACGCCCGGGAAGAACTGGATGAATGATCCGCAGCGTCCGATCTTGCTGGACGGCGTGTGGCACTACTACTACCTCTACAACGCCGGGTACCCGAAGGAGAACGGCACCGAGTGGTACCACCTGACCAGCACAGACCTGGTGCACTGGAAGGACGAAGGGGTGGCGATCGCCAAGTACAAAAACGGGCTGGGCGACATCGAGACCGGAAGCGCCGTGGTGGACCACGACAACTCGGCCGGCTTTGGCAAAGACGCCGTCCTCGCGGTGATGACGCAACAGGACCAGGGCATCCAGCGGCAATCCCTGTTCTATTCCACCGACAACGGATACTCCTTCACCGCGTATGCGCAGAATCCGGTGATGGATAACCCCGGCGAACCGAACTGGCGGGATCCTAAGATCATCCGCGATGAAGCCCACGGCCAATGGGTTATGGCCCTGGCCGAAGGCGACAAAATCGGCATGTATACCTCGCCGGACCTGAAGAACTGGCGCTACGCCTCGGGCGTCGAACGCACCGGCCTGGGCTTCCTCGAATGCCCTGAACTCTTCCAGCTGGATCTGGACGGCGATCCATCCAAACGGACCTGGGTCCTGGCCGCCAGCGCCAACGGGAGCGAAGAGGGATTCACCACGGGCGTCGCCTACTGGACTGGCGAGTGGGACGGAACCCGATTCACCCCGTCCGGCGAGCCGCATCAGTGGCTCGACGCCGGCTCCGACTTCTACGCCGCCGTGACGTGGGATGACCCGAGACTCACCGAAAGCCAGCGGATGTCCTCCCGGCACGCCATCGGGTGGATGAACAACTGGGCGTACGCCCGGCAGCTGCCCACCGAAGACTGGCACGGTGGCGCCGACTCCATCGTGCGCGACATACGGCTGGACACAATCGCGGGAAAGCCGACCCTTGTGTCCAACCCCTCCGCCGCCCTGAAGTCCATTGAAGGCCCGGTGGCAACAACTCGGGAACGCCGAATGACACAGGACGGCGCAGGACGGCTGCCGGCTCCGGAAGGCGGGGCGTACCGGCTCGATGTGACTCTTGAACGGACGGCGGACGACGACGGATCCGAAGCGAGGATCGAGCTCGGAAGCGACGGGGGAACGTTCGCGACGGTCGGATATGACTTTGCCGACGAATCGGCATTCATCTCCCGCGATGCCGATGCTGCCGCCACGGGCAAGGCCGAACTCAGTCCGGACTATCGGGCATCGCGACGCGCAGTCAGCCCAGCGCGAGACGGGAAAGTGGAGTTATCGATTTTCGTCGACTATAGCTCGGTGGAGGTTTTCATCAACGGCGGGAAAAAGACCATGACGTCACTCGTTTTCCCCACCGCGGGGACGCCGAGCATCAAAGCCGTCACGGCGGGCGGCACCCTGACGCTGAAGTCCTTCAGCTACAGGCGGTTGGCCTCCACACACTGACCAGTGACTTGCGGCCGGTCCACGGCACACCCCACGGCGGGGAAGAGAATCTCTCCTTAAACATAATCCGGCGCCGCTTCCAGACCGAAGTACTTCTCCAGGGTGGTAATCCCGGTGCTTTGCATATCCTCGGCGATGGCCCGTCCCACATAGCGCAGATGCCATGGCTCGTAGGTGTAGCCGGTAGTGGCCCCGGCCCCGGCCGGATATCGGATGATGAATCCGTATTCCCAGCCGTGCTCAGCCGCCCATCGCCCCGCCGGGGTATTTGCGAAGCACGCTTGCAGGGCGCAGATTCCGCTGGCATTGCCGATGTCCATTGCCAGGCCGGTCTGGTGTTCGCTGTAGCCGGGCCGGGCGGCAAGCGTATCCGCCGTCGCCTGTCCGTACTGGCGCACGTAGCTGTCATAGAGGCTGGCCTGCTCGCTGAACGAACGGTAGCCGCTGATCGGCATGACGTTCACGCCGGCCGCCTTGGCGGCTTTGGCAAACTGCTTGTAGGCGTCCGCGGCCTGCGCCCGCAACCGTTCCCCTTGGACCCTGACCAACTGCCCCGGCACATAAGCGGCCGGGTTCAGCTGCCGGTGCTTGTTGACCACCACCTGCAGGCTGGAGGCAGAATCGAAGTCGTAGCCCACCGCGGCCACTGCCGTCACCGATGGTGCGATCATGCCGAGCGAAAGCACCAGCCCCGCCACAGCCCCTGTCATCCTGCTGATTCCTTTAAGCACGATGGCCCCCAAGAAGTGTTCGGAACAGATGCGGGAACTCTACCGATGTGCAGGGCCGTGGTCGAGGGTTGAACGCTCTTAGATGGTCAACGGAGGACGGTTCCGCGCCTTCGGCCACGTTGGAGTGATTGGGGGTGTCTGATAGACACTGCCACCGGCCGCCCGGCGTGCGTAGCGTGGTGGATGTGGACAGCAAAGAGGAAATCCGTGAGTTCCTGATCTCGCGGCGAGCGAAGATCAGCCCGGAACAGGCCGGCATCGCCAGCTACGGGGAGCTGCGCCGCGTGCCAGGCCTGCGCCGTGAGGAAGTGGCGCAGCTCGCCGGGGTGAGCACGGACTACTACACCCGGCTTGAACGCGGCAGCCTACGCGGCGTTTCAGACTCGGTGCTCGAGGCTGTCGCCTCGGCCCTTCAGCTTGACGACGCCCAGCGGGCGCACCTGATGGACCTGGCGAGGACGGTCAACACGCCGTCGCGTCGGGTGCCGCGCCGGCCACCGCAGCAGCGGGTCCGGCCCGGGGTCCTGCGTCTTCTGGATGGCATGACCGGAGTGGCGGCTCTGGTGCAGAACGGCCGTTCGGACGTGCTGGCAGCCAACCTGCTGGGCCGCGCGCTGTACGCGGAGGTGTTCAACTCCGCCGCACAGCCGGGGCCGGACAGCGCGGAGCGGCTGCCGAACCAGGCGCGCTACCTCTTCCTCGATCCGCGCGCGGGTGACCTCTACCCCGATTGGCGCGCGATCGCGGCCACCACGGTGGCGATGCTGCGCCTGGAAGCAGGACGGAACCCGCACGACAGGGCGTTGAACGAGCTGGTTGGGGAGCTGACTACACGTAGCGGGCTGTTCGCCGCATTGTGGGCTGGCCATGACGTGCGGATCCACACCACGGGAACCAAACGATTTCACCATCCGGTCGTCGGGGAATTGTCGCTGCAGTTCGAGACTCTTCACCTTCCCGGCGATGAGGGACAGACCCTGTTCACCTTCACGGCCGAGCCGGGGTCCGCGTCCGAAAACGCGCTGACGTTCCTCGCCAGCTGGGCGGCATCACCTCCCGAAACAACCACCACCGGCGGTCCTACCGGTGGACCCACCGTCCCTGAGATGCGCTCCCATGCGCAGCCGGGATCACCGAACCCAGGAAAGACAGAACCATCACATGAGTGACCAGAAAACCAGTGACCAGCACCACCTGAGCGAACACAAGGAAAGCATGCCCGGGAAGAAGGTCTGGTTCATCACCGGCGCCGGCCGCGGCATGGGGACTGACATCGCGAAGGCGGCCCTGGCCGCCGGCCACGCCGTGGTCGCCACCGGCCGAGACCCCGAAAAGGTCGCCCAGGCCGTGGGCCAGAGCGAGAACCTGCTGGCTGTGACGCTCGACGTCACCGACCCCGCCGCGGCGGAAGCGGCCGTGCAGGCCGCCGTCGACCGGTTTGGCCGGATCGACGTGCTTGTGAACAACGCCGGCAACTTCTATGCCGGGTTCTTCGAGGAAATCACCCCGGAGGACTTCCGTGCGCAGATCGAAACCACCATGTTCGGGCCCATGAACGTCACCCGTGCGGCCCTGCCGGTCCTGCGCGCCCAGCGATCTGGGCTGGTGCTCACGATCTCCTCGACCGCGGGGATCGTAGGCGGTGAGTTCCTGTCTGCCTACGCCGCGTCGAAGTTCGGCGTCGAGGGCTGGGCCGAGTCCCTGGCCCCCGAAGTCGCCCCGTTCGGGATCCGCACCATGATCGTGGAACCGGGGTTCTTCCGCACGGAACTGCTCACCCCGGAATCCACCAGCTACGCCGAATCCACGATCAACGACTACACCGACCGCACCCGCCAGACCGTCGCCGCCTGGCAAAGCATGGACGGACAGCAGGGCGGGGACCCCGCCAAGCTCGCCGCCGCGCTGATCCAGCTCGCCGAACTGGACGAGCCGCCGCTGCGCTTTGCCGCCGGCGCAGACGCCGTCGGTGTCTTCGAAACTCGGGCCAAGGCGCTCCAGGACCAGGCAGGGGCGCACCGCGAGCTCTCCAGCAACCTCGCGCACGACGACGCCTGACAAGACGCGAGCGGACGACGGCGGGATGTCCCGCCGTCGTCCACCAAGCCCCACCACCACAGATCAGCCGGACCCCGCGGGCTTTCCGCGGCCCAAAACCGGCCATCGTTCATGAGGACAACACAGCCATGACATCGCATTTGAACGGGACCGTCGCCCTCGTCACCGGCACCAGCAGCGGCATCGGCGCGGCCACAGCCCGCCAGCTCGCCGCGAACTGGTTCTGACCCGTGCAGAACTGGCCGATCTGATTCGGGTTGATTCCACGCGTATGGCAACCGTTATCTTGACGACGCGCTTCGGGAGCCGGCGTATTGGGCTAGGGGATGGGCTTCGACGGCGATGTCGAGTTCTTCCAGGGTCGGGGGGTTCGCTCCCGGGCGCTGAACGGTAATGGCCGCGGCTGCAGCTGCGGTGTGTCCAAGCTGCTCCAAGACAGCTGGGGCGAAGCCTTCGGTTCCTCGGGTTAGAAAGCCCAGGATCAGGGCGGACATGTAGGAGTCCCCGGCGCCGATCGTGTCGGCAACTTTGGACTTCACTGCAGGAATGCTGATGTTAGCGGCGGAAGTGGAGAATTGTGAGCCTTCGGCGCCCTTGGTGATGACCGTAAGTCCGGTGCCCAAACCGAGGATGTGGGCTGCGGTTTCGTCCAGGCTTTTTTGGGGGTACAGCCATTGGGCGTCTTCGTCGCTGAGTTTGACGACGTCGGTTAGTGGCACGAGCTCTTCGAAGGTGGCCTTCGCTTCTGCATGGCTGCCGAGCAGGGCTGGCCTGATGTTGGGATCGTAGGTGATCATGCAGTCTCTGTGTGCCTGTTCGAGCAGCGATCTCACGGCGCCGGCGCCGGGTTTGAGGAAAGTGGCGATGGAACCGGTGTGCAGTATTTTGGGGACGTAGGCGGGGGCTGCTGGGGCAAGGTCCCAGGTGATGTCGAAGTCGTACCTGGCGGATCCGTCCGGTTCAAGGGTTGCTGTTGCCGATGCTGTCCGGGTGAGCGATTTTGATCCGGGCAGAAGTATGACTCCCGCGCTGCGGAGATGGTTTTCGATAGAGTCTCCCCGCGCGTCCGGGGCAATCGCCGTGAGCAGACCTGTTGTTACGCCGAGGCGGCCAAGTCCGTAGGCGACGTTGGCCGGTGAGCCGCCGGGGTGTTCCACTTTGTCGTTTGACGTTGTGACCACGTCGATCAGCGCTTCGCCTACGACGATGACGTCGAGGGAACGGTGAGCGCCGGGCCGGGCTGTTTTGAGGTAATCCATGGTGTGTCTCTCGTGGGAAGCTGATGGCGGGGCTTGTTCAGAACCGCTTCAGTCCGCGGACCGGCAGCCGGGTCCGCGGACTGAAAACAGGGGCACCAGGTGGTCAGGCGGTGGCTGCACCGGTCATGATCGCTACAGCATCGGTCATGTTATGTGACTGCGGGGTGATGGTGGCAGCGCACTTACCGAGGCGTTGGATGTGGATCCTGTCCGCCACGTCAAATACGTGGGGCATGTTGTGGCTGATCAGGATGACTGGCAGTCCGCGGTCCCGGAGGTCCCGGACCAGCTGCAGGACCTGGTTCGATTCCCGGACGCCGAGTGCCGCCGTTGGCTCGTCCAGCACGACCACCTTTGAACCGAACGCCGCGGCGCGGGCCACGGCGACAGCCTGGCGCTGGCCGCCGGACAGGTTCTCCACCGGCACTGTCACGTCCTGCAGGGTGGAGATGCCCAGCCGGGTCAGCTCATCCTTGGCCTTGGTGCGCATGCCTTTGGTGTCGAGCATCCGGAACACGCTTCCGAGGAGTCCCGCGCGCCTTTCCTCCCGGCCCAGGAACAGGTTGGAGGCGACGTCCAGCGCCGGTGAGACCGCCAGGTTCTGGTACACGGTTTCGATGCCGTGGACCCTGGCGTCCTGCGGCCGCTTGAAGTGCACCTGCTGTCCCGATACAAAGAGTTCTCCTGTGTCGGGAACTTCGGCGCCGGTGAGGCACTTGATCAGGGTGGATTTGCCTGCACCGTTGTCGCCAATGATCGCCAGGACTTCGCCCGGGTACAGGTCCAGGCTGACGCCGTCCAGTCCCACGACACGGCCGAAAGTCTTGACGAGGTTCCGGGCCTGCAGGATGGGCTCGCGCGTGGCGACGTGGGGGGCTTCAAATTCTGTCATGGTCATGACTTGACCTTTCGGATCCACTGATCGACGGACACAGCAACAATGATCAGGACGCCCACGGCGAGCGTCTGGTAGAGCACGTCCAGCCCGGCGAGCGAGAGGCCGTTGCGGAAGACGCCGACGATCAGGGCGCCGAGGAGGGTTCCCCAGACGGAGCCGCGGCCGCCGAAGAGGCTGGTTCCGCCGATGACGACGGCGGTGATGGAGTCCAGGTTCAGGTCTACGCCGCCATTGGGGCTGGCTGCGTTGGTGCGTCCGATCTGGATCCAGGCGCCGACGGCCAGGACGGCGCCGGCTGCGAGGTAGACGCTCATGAGGACACGGTTTACCGGGATGCCGGCCAGGCGGGCGGCTTCCTTGTCATCTCCGACGGCGTAGACGTGCCGGCCCCAGGCCGTCTTGCCCAGGATGAAGGCGACCGCGATGTAGAGCAGGAGCATCATGACGACGCCGGTGGAGATCCTGACCGGGCCCACCGGGAAGGTGGTTCCCGTCCAGGTCAGCAAGGGAGGCATCGCCGAGCCGCGCACCGTCGCTCCGTTGGAGTAGAGCAGTGTCAGGGCGATGAAGATGTTCAGCGTTCCGAGCGTGACGATGAACGGCGGGAGCCGGAACCTGGTGACCAGGAATCCGTTCAGGGCTCCGGCGGCGAGTCCGACCACCAGGCCGGCGAGCAGGGCGAGAGGGGCGGGCACTCCGTTGTTGACGGCGAGCTGGGCCATGACCATGGAGGACAGGATCATCACGGCCCCGACGGAAAGGTCGATGCCTGCCGTAAGGATGATGAGGGTCTGGGCGATGGCCAAGGTGCCGACGACGGAGACTTGTTGGGTGATCAGGGAGAGGTTTTCAACCCGCAGGAACCTCTCATTGAGGAGGCTGAACACCACCACCGCGATGAGAAGCACGAGGGCGGGGCTGACGGCGGGGTAACGGTGGAGGATATTGCGTATCCGGCTAAGCGGTGTCTGGCGGTCGAGGAATTCCTCGGCCAGGTCGGCCTGCCCGGCGCTGGGCGGTCCGGCGGTCTGTTGCTGGGTCACGATTGGTCCTGATCTTCGGTGATGGTTGCTAGGGCGGAGCTAGCTCGGTAGATGAAATGCGGGGAGGCCGATAGCGGACTCCGGCCTCCCCGCCCGCAGTGAAGCTGGGTGGGTTACTTTCCCCAGCAGATGTCGGAGGCCGCGGTGGTGGTGATGCTCTTGACGCCGTCGACCGGCTTGTCCGTGACGAGCTCGACGCCGGTGTTGTAGAAGTCAAGCCCCGGTGAGTTGGCCGGCTTCTGGCCGGTCTTGGCGAGGTCAACGATGGCCTTCACTCCCAGTTCGGCCATCTTGACCGGGTACTGCTGGGCCGTGGCACCGATGACGCCGGCCTTGACGTTGTTCACGCCCGTGCAGCCGCCGTCCACCGAAACCACCAGCACGTCCTTTTCCTTGCCGGCGGCCTTCAGTGCCTCGAAAGCACCCGCTGCTGCAGGTTCGTTGATGGTGTAGACGACGTTGATGTTCGGGTTCTTGGCGAGGAGGGTTTCCATGGCGGTGCGTCCGCCGTCCTCGGCGCCCTGGGAGGCCTGGCTGCCGACGATCTCGTAGTCGCCGCCCTTGCCGCCGTTGTACTTGCCGGTTTTGGCTTCGTCGCCGTTCTTCTTCTTGTCCGCGGTGTCGATACCCAGGCCGGTCAGGAAGCCCTGGTCCCGGTTGTAGTCAACCGAGACGACCTTGTCGTCAAAAAGATCGACGAGGGCAATGGTCGCTTTTTTCCCATCCAGCTGGGCTGCGGTCCATTTGCCGATCAGCTCGCCGGCGGCAAAGTTGTCCGTCGCGAACGTGATGTCGGCGGCGTCGGCCGGGTCCGGCGGGGTGTCCAGGGCGATGACGAAGAGCCCGGCGTCCTTGGCCTTCTTCAGGGCGTCCACTACGGACGGGCCGTTGGGGGTGATCAGGATGCCCTTGTCGCCCTTGGAGATGGCGTTCTCGATGGCCTGGATCTGGGTGTCCTCGTCGCCGTCAGCCTTGCCGGCTGCGAGCTTAAGGTCCACGCCGCCGGCCTCGGCCGCCTTCTTTGCCCCGTCCTGCATGGAGACGAAGAATGGGTTGGTCGTGGTCTTAACGATCAGCGAGACGCCGACCTTTTCGGCGGACGAGCTTCCCGTTGATGTGGTGGACGTGGAACTTCCGCCGCAGGCTGAAAGACTGAGCGCTCCCAGGGTCAGCACTGCTCCCGCAGCGAACAGGCGGGTGGCCGTTGAACGGGGTGCTTTGGAACTCAACATTGAATCTCCTGGTGTTTGAGGCCTCACTGGCCTCGACAACGATGTCATGTACGATGTAAGCAGCATCACACCGGAGAGTCAATAGATGCAACTTAGAAGGAGCGATTTATTTGACAACGATGTCCGATCGTAGCCAGCCGGCCCTTTCCGCCAGTCGTCCGACAATGCGCCACGTGGCTGCCCTTGCCGGCGTCGGAATTAAGACCGTGTCCCGGGTGATCAACGACGAACCTGGCGTGTCGGACGCCACCCGGGAAAAGGTGCTCAGCGCTTCACGACAACTCAACTACCAGCTGGACATGGCCGCCGGCAGCCTGCGCCGCGCGGGCAGGCGAACGCTCTCCGTCGGGCTCCTGCTGCCGAGTGTCTCCAACCCATTCAGCGGCGAGATCAACCGGGCAATAGAAGATGCGCTGGGGGCCCGGGGGATAGCGGTTTTTGCCGCGAGCCTCGATGATGACCCCCGGCGGGAGCAGGCCATCGTTACGGCATTTCTTGGCCGGCGCGTGGATGGGCTCATCCTCACGCCGATCGCCCGAAGCCAAGCGTATGTAATCCCGGAGCATTCCCGTGACCTGCCCTTGGTCTTCATCGACCGTGAGCCGGTAGGGATGGAAGCAGACGCCGTGGTGACCGACAACGCCGTAGGCGCCGCGAGTGCGGCCGCTCACCTGATGAGCCGGGGCCACACCAGGCTCGCCTATTTGGGGGACCGCACCGACATCCAGACCGCGCGGGAACGCCGTCGGGGGTTCATGGAAGAGATCGGCCGGCAGGGCATTCCCACCTCAACGGTTCCTGTCCGTGAAAACCTTCACGACGAGGAATCGGCGAGGTTGGCCGCGTTGGAGCTTCTCACTGCCGGCGAACCGCCGACTGCGATCTTCTCCAGTCAGAACCTCGTCACTTTCGGCGCCATGCGTGCTCTGAGAGAGCTCGGGCTAAGCAAACGCGTGGCGTTGATAGGGTTCGATGACTTCACGCTTGCCGACATGATGGATCCCGGCGTGACAGTCATTGCCCAGCACCCCGAGCGGATCGGGAAGCTGGCAGCGGAGCGGCTGCTGGCCAGGATTGACGGCGACCAGCAGCCTCCGCATACCTACGTTGTCCCGTCTGAGCTGGTGCAAAGGGGCTCCGGGGAACTCCGCCCGCCGGCCTGACGCCGGGGAACTTCCTGAACAGTCCGCCGAACATATTGACCTGAAAGGGATCATGATGACCAAAACCCTGTACGCCGAGTTCACCGTCAAGCCCGGCAGCGAAGCCCGCGTCGCGGAGATGATGCTCGAACTGACCGAGCATGTCCGCAGGGAACCGGGCAACGAGCTGTTCCTTCCCTATACGCGGGAAGAGAATCCCCGCGAGTACTTTGTCTTCGAGGTCTACAGCGACGAAGCGGCATTCCAGAAACATATCGGCGCCGACTACGGCGCCAGATTCAACGAAGAACTGGCCCGCCACATCGAAGGCGACGGGTCCGCGCTGACCTGGCTCCTGCCCTTGGAGTAGCCTTCAGCCGCGTTTAGGAAAAGATTTCCTTCCAGCCGTCGGTTGGTGGGAACTCTCTGCTGCCCGCCCATCGCTTCGCTTGCCTCAGTGGAGGAGCGGGCGTATTCATACCTGAGTCGCCAAAACCGTTGACTTGTCTGATGGACATAACTTAGCGTCCTTCGCACTGACAACGTTGTCTATCGACGACGCGCGCAATGAAGGGCGAAACAAGCAGATGAAGAGAACGACCACCCGCAGGACGCATGCCGTTTCTGCAATGACGCTCGCGGGACTGACGCTGGCCGCGGCACTGGCAGGTTCCCTGCCGGCGTCGGCCGCCACAAGCCTCGGGGACGAACCGTACCGGCCGGCCTTCCACTACACGCCCGAAAAAAACTGGATGAACGACCCCAATGGGCTCGTCTTCTACAAGGGCGTCTACCACCTGTACTACCAGCACAACCCCTCCGGCAACACCTGGGGGAACATGTCCTGGGGGCACGCCACGTCCAAGGACCTTGTTCACTGGCAGGAGCAGCCGCTGGCGATCTCCACCGAGGCCCAGGAAGACGTCTTCTCCGGCAGCGTCGTCGTCGACAAGGACAACACGACCGGTTTCGGCACGAAAGAGAACCCTCCCCTCGTGGCCGTCTACACCAGTGCCTACAAGGACGCCTCTCCGCACCGCGGCCTGCAGGCGCAGTCCCTGGCCTACAGCGTCGACGACGGCCAAACCTGGACCAAGTACTCAGGCAATCCTGTCCTGAACCGGAACTCCGCCAACTTCCGCGACCCCAAGGTGTTCTGGTACGACAAACCCGGCGGCGGCGGTTACTGGGTGATGACTGCTGTGGAAGCCACCGAGCACAAGGTTGTTCTGTACAAATCCGCCAACCTCAAGGACTGGACCGCGTTGAGCGAGTTCGGGCCCCCCAATGCCACCGGCGGGCAGTGGGAGTGCCCTGATCTGTTCCCCCTGGCCGTGGACGGCGACAAGAACAACATCAAATGGGTCATGGTGGTCAACATCAACCCCGGCGGTGTGGCCGGCGGCTCCGCCGGCCAGTACTTCGTGGGTAACTTCGACGGCACCACGTTCACATCCGAAACGACCAAGCCCGTGGCTACACTTCCGGCCGGAACGGTCCTGGCCGGATTCAACGACGGAACCTACAACGGCTGGACCGTGAACAACGAGCCCGGCAATCGGATGAACGGCCCCTTTACTGACGCTCCCGCAGCCGGGGCGATCGGTGGGCAACAAACTGTCTCCGGCTTCACTGGAGCAGGACTCATCAATTCCTTCAACGACGGCGACTGGCCGCTCGGGTCCATGCAGTCACCAACATTTACGGTGTCCGATGACTATTTGAACTTCCTCGTAGGCGGCGGCAAGCATCCGAGGGTCTCCGACAAACTGGACAACGCCCCGCCCGAGGGGGAGCTCAAGTTCAACGGCTTCGAGGTTCCCCCGGGGACCACACTGGCCGACGCCGGCTGGACCGGAACCGGCGACCTCACCCCCAATTTCCAGCCCTCCGCCAGTGGCGGGGACTTCTATATCGGGGCCAAGCGGGTCAACACGTTCGACACCGGCACCGCACCGGGCGATGACCGGCAGGGCACCCTGACATCACCGGAATTCCCCATCACGAAGAATTTCATGAGCATGCTGGTCGGCGGCGGCAACCGCCCCGCGGACTCCGGACAGATCCTGGCCGTCCAGTTGCTCATCAACGGCAAAGTGGTCCGCTCCCTGGCGGGAGATAATTCCGGGGTCCTGAACTGGAAGGGATGGGACGTCTCCGAATTCGCGGGACAGAATGCACAGTTGCGGGTCGTCGACCAAGCTACCGGCGGGTGGGGACACCTGACTCTGGATCATGTCATGCTCACCGACACCGCCGCTGTTACCAGGTCCGATGAAGAAACCGTGAATCTGGTAGTCAACGGAAAGGTGGTCCGCACGGCCACGGGCAACGACAGTGAAACGCTGGATTGGGCGTCATGGAATGTCAAAGAATTCGTCGGCCAACAGGCACAAATCAAAGTCGTCGACAACAACCGATTCGGCTGGGGGCATATCCTCGCTGACGAGTTCATAGCGAGCTCCACAGCAGCCACAAGCCGACTGCAGTCCTATGACTGGCTGGACTACGGTCGCGACCTCTACGCCAGCGTGTCCTTCAGCAACATGCCCGATAACAAGCGGATCATGCTGGGCTGGATGAACAACTGGGACTACGCGAACGACATCCCCACCAGCCCGTGGCGCAGCGCCATGGCACTTCCCCGCGAGGTCAGCCTGACTCAGACCACCGAAGGTCCCCGACTCACCCAAAGCGCCGTAAAGCAGGTCGACAAGCTGGCCCAAACGCCAAGCTACTCGACCAAGAAGATCATCCCGATTGCGGAGGGGATAACCCCGCTGCCCGCGGCCGCCTCCGGTCAGGTCCAACGGGTCGATATCACCTTCGCTCCGGGCACGGCCAAGAAATCCGGCATCACCGTGCTGGGCGATGGAACATCATCCACCGTCATCGGCTACGACGCCACGACTGAGAAGCTCTTCGTTGACCGCACCAACTCCGGCAACACCGCGTTCCATCCGGCCTTCGCTTCCATCGAGGACGCCCCCGTCACGCTGGACAAGCAGGGCAACATCACCATGCGGATCTACCTCGACCGCTCATCAGTGGAGGCGTTCGCCCAGGACGGTCTAAAGACCATCACCGACCAGGTATTCCCCAACGACGGAGCCGACAAGATGGCCCTCTTCGCAGAAGGCGGGATCGCCCAGCTCAAATCACTCACCGTGACACCGCTGGAAAAGGCAATGTTCCTCCCGGAAAAGAAGTGACCCAGCCCACCGCCTGACCTGCGCCCCAAGGAGTTGGAGCTGAAGGGATTGCGTACGGTATTGCACCGGGCTCAATCCCTTCAGTTCGTCCTTGGTGAGGTCTTAATACCGCCGACTGAAACACGAACTTCGTCACAGGCATGCCAGCTAGCACTTGACCTCAGTCCTGAGGTCGCGGACCGCGGCCTCGACGTTGGAGGCTTCGTCCCGTAGGGAATCGGCTGCCTGAGTCAACGTGGCGTTGTCCGGCACCGCGGCGACGGCGGCATTGAACTTGGCTTCGGCGGCCTTAACGGCCTCCGCCCGTTGTTGGGCAAGGTTCTCGCTTGCCTTGGCCAGCTCCTCATAGGTCTTGGAGACTTGGTCTTGGGCCGCGCGAACCTGCTCGACTGTGGCATCCGGCTTCAGTGTGTCCTTGAAATTTTTCAGGGCCGCAGCATGGGCATCGGCAGCAGCGCAGACCTGCGACACGCTTGCGGGCGGGCTCGAGATGGCAGCGGTGGGGCTCGAAGTGGCCGCCGGCGGGCTGGTTGGGGTGCATCCGGTCAGCAGTGCGACGGTGGTCCCAAGCGCGATGAATCCCAAGAGACTAGCGTGGGGTTTCGACATTGGAATTCCTCTCCCAGCTGGGGTGATGCCTCCGGGCATCGGGCACCGGAGTGCATCTCCATCGTCTGCCTGGACGCGGGCGCGGACCTCACCCGTCGGGGGTGAAATGGGTGGAAACGCAAGGCCAGCCAGCATGGGCCAAATGGCTCTTTTAGGACCGGGCGAACGCGGGTATAAATGGTTGTGCCACGGCGGACGGGTCCTCCGCGACTGGTGTTGAAGCCGGGGCGGGCGGTCCAGGGCGGGACGTTGGAACTTCCCTGGGCCGCCGCGGAGCTGGTGCGGTTCGCCGGAACAGCTCACCGGAACCCCCGGGACCGAGCGATATTCGGCGGAATCTTTGGCTCTGCCAGATGAGTGGCGCGCCGGTGTCTGCCCGGACGTATGCTGTTTTCATAGGTTCAGCAGTGAGCTGCGTGCTTTGATCTCGAGCGTGGAACATGACCCAAGGAACTCCAGGAGACGGCCGGCAGGAACCTCATGCCTCCTTCTGGGAGCTGCACTTCAACGACCCGGATGTCGGTGCCTTCCTCAGCGAGGCCGTGAGTGAGTTTGTCGAAGAAATCGGTGGTCCCGGCCGTGGGATCAGCTGGGCAATCACACTGCTCCGGTCCGCGGAGGCCCTCACCCTTACCGCGGGCAGCGCACCGGCGCGTGCCGCGGATGAGGCGCAGCGATCCTTCGACGACGGGCCGGCCCGCACGGCGGTTCGCAGCGGTGAATTTGTGTTCGTGGGCGACACCTCCATGGAGCGCCGCTGGCCCGGGTACGCCAGCGCCGCCGCAGCGTTCGGAGTCCAGTCCCTCGTATCCGTTCCCTTGGTCCCACAATCGGTATTCAATGCCGCGGTGAACCTGTACGCGCCGTGGCCGCACGTCTTCACCAGCGCAGACATCACCGCAGCGGCTCAACTGGCCCGCCACGTGTCCCGTGCACTGCGTTTGGTCCAGCAGTTGGCGCTGAGGTCCGGGAGCAGCGCCGATCTCTCCTCTGCGCAGCTCTCCCGGGCGCTGGCTGGGCTGGCGTTGCGGACGCTGGTGCGGGAGTACGGGCTTAGTGAGGAGGGAGCCCTCGACTATCTTCGCAGCGTCGCGGGCGGAGCCTCGCGGGAATCCGCCGGCGCCACGGTCCATGTCCTCGTGCCCGATTACGTCCAGGTCCAGAAAGAATCCGTTCAGGTCCAGAAAGAGCCCCTACCCAGTCCCTATGCCGCGGTACCACACGGCGGGGAAGCCCCTCCCGTCCGTCGACGGCGGCGCAGGACGGGGACCCCGGCCTAGGCGGACGGCGGCACTCGGCCGGCCGGCCGCCAAACCGCGCTCCGCCCGCGCAGCAGTTAGGCGGCGCTGGCGTCTTCTTTCCCGTGGACGTGGTCCGGGCGGAGGACCTTCATCGCACCGGCCCAGGCGATCACCTGGTCAAACAGGGTCCGCAGACTCGACTCCGCGGCCGCCGTTGGGATGAAGGTACGGTAATTCTCGAACTCCGTGGCCAATGGCAGTGCAACCTGGGCCCGGACGTCTGCCATCTGCAGCTCCGCGGCCACGCCCCGTAAGTGTTCGACGGCGCGGATGCCGCCGCTGCTTCCGTAGCTGACGAAACCGGCCGCCTTGTTGTTCCACTCCTTGTACAGGTAGTCCAGCGCGTTTTTCAGTGCCCCGGGGATCGAGTGGTTGTACTCCCCGGTGACGAAGATGTAGCCGTCGAATCCGTCAACAGCCTCGGACCAGGCCTTAGTGTAGGGCCGGCTGTACCGGCCGAAGGAGGGCGGCAGCGGCTCGTCGAGAAGCGGGAGCCGGAAGTCGGCGACGTCGAGGACGCCAAAGGTGGCATCGCCGCGTTCTGACGCCCGGGAACTAACCCAGTCGGCGACGGCCTTTCCGAGGCGCCCGGGCCGGGTGCTCCCGAGCACGATAGCGATGCGGATCATGGCGGGCTCCTCTCCGGAGATTTTTTCTGCCCACACTCACAACAACAATCCGGACGGTTCGAAACTTCCGCAACCGCCGCCGGCCCCGTGGATTCAGGGGCTAAAGCGCGACGCGCCGATGCTCCGGCAGGATCCGTCCGCCGCGCAGGACGGTCACGAGTTCGAAGCCCGGGTCAACGGCGATGACGTCGGCGCGCATTCCGGCCCGGAGGGCGCCGATCTCGGTTTCCAGGCCCAGGACACGGGCCGGGACCAGGGTCGCCGCCATAACGGCATCGGCAGGGCTCACGCCCGCCGCGATGGTGGCGCGGACAACCTCCAGCAGGGTCGCCGTGCCCCCGGCAAGGGCGCCGTTACTCCTTAAGGTGGCCACGCCGTCGTGCACCACAACATCCGAGCTGCCGAGTTCGTAGTCGCCGTCGGGCAGCCCGGTTGCCGCCATGGAGTCCGTCACCAGCGCGATGCCCTCGGCTCCGACCAGGTCAAACACCATCCGGACCGTCTCCGGGTCGAGGTGGACGCCGTCGCCGACGAGCTCGACCACAACCGTGCCCGCCGCCGCCAGCCGCAGGCACGCGGCGACGGGTCCGGGACTCCGGTGGTGCAGGGGAGGCATGCCGTTGAACAGATGGGTCACCGTGGGCCGGGCCTGCGGCCCGAAGGCTCCACCGGCCGCGGCCCTGCCGATGAGGTCGGCGGCTTCCGCCAGCGAGGCGGCCGCCAGGTGGGCATCGGTATCGGTATGGCCCAGCGAGGGGGTGACGCCGTGGTCCGTGAGAATCCGGAGCAGTTCAGTGGCGCCGGGCAGCTCGGGGGCGTAGGTCATGGTCTGCAGGGCTCCGCCGGCGGCCGCCAGCAGGTCCCGGAGCAGATCGGGATCGGGGTCCCGGAGCCAGCGGGGGTTCTGCGCGCCGCAGCGGGCGGGGGAGAGGAAGGGCCCCTCGGAATGGACGCCTGCGATCAGTCCCTCGGCCGCCAGGACCTTTAGTACGCCGAGGGACCGCACCAGCTCATCGCCCGGGGCAGTGACCAGGCTGGCCAGCAGGGTGGTGGTCCCGTTGCGGTGCAGGAAGTCCACCGCCTCCCGGCAGGCCCGGTCATCCCCGGTCGGGAAACCCCCGCCCGCCGCGCCATGGCAGTGGAGGTCAACAAGCCCGGGAAGCAGTGAACTGCCGTGCGGCAGCGGGAGCTCCTCCGCCCCGGGGAACTGCCCGGCGTCAAAGCCGCTGCTGGGTCCCGCGTAGGCGATCCGGCCGCCTTCCACCGCCACCACGGAGTCCGGAGTGACGGCACCGTCGCTCAGGAGGGCGCCCCGCAGGACGTAGGCGGGAGCGGGAGCGGCTTCGCGGTCCTCGAGGGTAAGGATGATGGTCCCTGGTTTCTGTGCGATTGGGGCTTCCGGAAACGTCAGCCGTTTTTTTTCCAGCGCTTCGGCCACTTCACGTTCAGCAGGAGCAACCCGAGTAGGAGCGCGTCGACGGTCATGATTCCCGCCATGAGATAGGCCCACCCGGCCATCATGGCTCCACCGCCGTCCGGCGGCCGGAAGTGCACGTGCGGACCAGAATGCCCATGACGATCTCCTGACGTGGATCCCCCCAGTCACTCGATAGTCCACCAAGTGTGCCACCGCGTCGGCCTGGGCGGAACCGGAGCACCTCGCGACTCAAGCTTTTCACAAGCCGATGAGCGCGCTGGCAAACCAGGCGATTAGCCGGTCTTCGCCATGGCGTAGGCCACGGTGCCATAGGCCAGGGCCCCCGACATTTCCTGGAGCAGTTCCAGGTCGTTGTTGGCGATGGTGTCACAGGACTGGTGGTAGCAGGGATCGAGGTCCTCGCCGGCCACCCCGCCATAGCTCTGGGCCTGGGCCTCGGTCTTCCTTTTCTCATCGCCGGTGAACAGCCCGCCGCCGGGAATGCCGGCCGAGAGGAAGGCATCGTAGTCGGACCCGCCGTCAAAGGGAGTGGTCTCGGCGGGCAGCGAGTTCTCCTCGAAGTAGCGGAAGAAGATGTCCTCGATCGCCTTCGACCCGGCCGGGCCGGCGTGGCCGAAATCCGTGCCGTCGCCGTCATGCACGGACCGCACGCCGTTGGGCGAGGCCACCATGTCCACGTTCAGATACGCCGCGGTCTGGCCGATCTCCTCTTGGCTCAGCTGGTCGACGTAGTGCTGGGACCCGTACAGGCCGTCCTCCTCCCCGCCCCAGAACGCAAACCGGACCCGGTTGGCCGGCTTGATCCCGGCCTCCTTCATCCACCGCGCTGTCTCCAGGACCGCCGCCACCCCGCTGCCGTTGTCCTCAATGCCCGGACCCTCCTGCACGGAGTCCAGGTGCGCGCCCACCACCACGGTGTGCCCGGCACTGCCCCCGGTGTCGGCCAGGATGTTGAAGGACTCCACCGTCTTGCCGCGCCGGCCATCCTGTTTGAAGGTGAAGGTCTGCCGGACCGGTGCATACCCGGCCGCGCGCAGCTGCTCCTCGACATATAGGGCCGATTCCTCATATCCGGAGGTGCCCGAAGCGCGGTTTCCGCCGTTGGCATCAGCGATACTCTGCAGGGCCTTCAAATGATCAACCATGCCCCGGGGCTGGAAGGCTGCCAGCACCGTGCGCGCGTCCACCGTGCTGGCCGGCGCCTGCTCCGGCACAGCAGCACTGGGACTGGCGGACTTGGCGGGCTCGGCGGATTTGCTCGGCGCGTCGGCGGATTTGCTCGGCGCGCCGCCGGATTGGCTCGGTGCGGCACCGGGTGGGGAGCCGGCCGCGGCCCCGGAGGTACAGGCCGACGTCGATAGCAGGACCAGGACGAGGAGCGAGGGAAGTACATGCTTGCGCAGAGTGATCATGCTGGGAGCCCATCACTAGTCGGTACAAGGTCGCTTGATTTCGGCTCGACTGGTCAAGACGCTCGCCACTGACGCTCCAGTAAGTCGCGGCCACCCTCGCCCGGCAAATACTCCTATCAGGTCGAATCAGTGTGGGCCTTGCAGCTGTAACTTCAATAGCGCCCCGCTGTGAATCTGCTGTGCAATTGGGTTGCATCGACCAAGGACCGCCAGGCCCGTCCGGTGCTTAGGTCCGGAGCCTAACCGGGAGGGGCGCCGCAGACAGGCTCTGCGGCGCCCCTCCCGTGGCGGCCCTGACTAGCGGGTGCGGCCGTTAAGCGAGCAGTTCCTCCACATCCGCCGCTTCCGGGTACGCCGTTTGCGTTCCCTTCCTGGTCGCTGCCAAGGCCGCGGCAACGGACGCGAAGGCGGCAGCGGCCGGAAGCGATTCGCCGGCAGCAAGGCGCGCAGCCACGGCCCCGGTGAATGCATCGCCTGCGCCGGTGGTGTCCTTGGCGTCGACCCTGGTGGGTTCAATGCGGGTGATGTGGCCCTCGGCGCCTGCTCCGGAGTCCAGGACAACGGAGCCGTTCGCCCCCAAAGTGACCACAACACGGTGCAGTCCGCGATCGGCGAACTTGTCCCGGACCGGCGCCCACGCCGCGGTGTCAGCCCCGGCGTCGGGCACGGAGGCGCCGCCCAGGAACAGCGACGCCTCATGCGCATTCACCAGCAGGATGTCGCAGAGGGCGGCCAAGCTCGCCGGGATCTCGGCGTAGGGCGACAGATTGAGCAGAACGGTAGCCCCGGCGTCGTGGCCCAACCGGGCCGCGGCCTCAACCGTGTCCAGGCCAACCTCGAGGCACAGGCACACCACGGACGCGCCCTCGAACAATTCGGCGGAAGCGGCAACATCCCCGGGCGCCAGCGTGCCGTTGGCTCCGGCCGAGATGATGATGTTGTTCTCACCGTTCGCGTCGACGGAGATGACGGCGACGCCGGTCGCGGCATCAGGCGTGCGGCGGACGTGGGAAATGTCCACGCCGGCCCCGGCAGTGGATGCCAAGAGCATGTCACCGTTGCTGTCGTCGCCGACCGCACCGATCAGCACGACCCGGGCCCCGAGCTTGCTCGCGGCGACGGCCTGGTTGGCGCTCTTGCCTCCGGGGTTGACCGCAAAACCGTTCCCGTGCACCGTTTCACCGGGCAGGGGGAGCCTGTCGCAGTAGATGGTCAGGTCCGCGTTCAGCGAGCCGACGACGACGATCGGGGACGGGGTCGGGCGGGTCATTTCGCCTCAGCTTCTACGGGCTTGGGAATCAGCAGTGAAGCGGCGAAAGCCGCCACGGTGATGATCAGGCCCACCGTGATCGCGGTGAAGTAGGACGCCTGGGCATCGCCCGGTGCGGAGGAGGCCACGAGCGCCGCCGGCAGGACCAGGAAGCTCAGGCCGGCGCCCAGGTTGAACGCGCCGGCGTTCATGCCGGGGAGAAAGCCGGGGTTGCCAGCGGGGGAGAGGACAACGCCAAGGCCGTTCAGCATGATGTTGACCGTACCCGCGTACATGATGCCCAGCAACGCTGTTCCGGCAATCATCATGGGCAGGCTGCTGAGGCCGAAGAAGGCGATGATCGCCAGGGCCACGACGCTGCCGGCCATGCCGATCCGCAAAACTTTGGTGTAGCCGAAAACCGGGGCCAAGCGGCCGCTGATGGGTCCGACAACCCAGCCCAGGAGGGCATATGGGGTGAGGATGATGAGTGACATTTCGGTCGGTCCCACGCCGAAGCCGGGAGCCGTGGCCTGCACGTAGGCGGGAACGATCCCGTTGATGACCGCGAAGACGCCGGTCATGGTCAGGGTTGTGGTCAGCAACGGCGCCCAAGTGGAGCGCTGGCGCAGGTGGGCGGTCTCCACCATCGGCTGCGGGGAGCGCTTTTCCACCGTCCAGAACCCGAAGAAGGCGATCACTGCAACGGCGATGAGGGCAATCGCCAGTGCGAGGGTGCCGGGGGAGAAGCCACTGACCAGTTTGGAGGCCTCGTTGAGGGCTGTGAGCAGGGCGCCGACCGCGATCACGATGAAGAAGACGCCGGGCCAGTCCATCTTGGTGCCCACCGCCGGCTTGCTTTCACCGGCCAGGACGGCGACCAGGCCCGCCGCCACGACGGCCAGCACCACCATGAGCCAGAAGATGCTGCGGAACCCGAAATGCTCGGCGAAGTAACCCCCGACAAAGGAGTCGACGCCGGCAACCCCGCCGTTGACGGCGGTGATGAGGCCCATGAGGGCGCCGTACTTCCGCGGGTCGCTGACGGCGGAGCGCAGCATGATCAGGCACAGCGGGACCGTGGGGCCGCTGACGCCCTGGATGATGCGTCCGACGAAGAGCCAGGTGATATCGGGAGCCATGGCCGCGATCACCGAGCCGACAGCCATCATCAGCATCATGCCCAGCAGGATCTTCCTGCGCCCCACAATGTCGCTCAGGCGCGGCAGGAAGAGGGAAAACAGTGCTGCCGCGGTGAAGAACCACGTCTGGGACAGGCCGATCACGGCCTGATCGGTGTGGAGTTCGTTGCCCATCGTGACGAGGGCGGGGCTGAGCATCGATGCGTTGAGCTGGAAGGCAATGCAAGCCGTCAACAGGGCTGCCGTGAGTGCAGCGACGCTTCGTCGCGTGGTCTTGGATTCGTAGATCTGGGTGCTCATGAGTTGGCTCCGATTCGTGCGCCGATGCTGACGGCGGCGGACGGGTCCACGTCGCCGATGCGCACCAGGGCGTCTGTGACGAGGTTCCAGAACTTCGCGTGGTCGAGGTCCACAGCCACGGACGTGTGGCAGTCCTCCGGTGCCGGGGCGCGGAAATCCGCGACGGTCATGCCGAGCGTCAGTTGGCCCTGCAGTTCGATGTTCACGGGGACTTTGCGGGTGGTCATCACTGTGGGATCGATGACGTAGGCCACCGCGCAGGGGTCGTGGACGGGCGGGTAATCGAAGCCTTGGGCGTCCTTGTACGTCTTGGTGAAGAACTCCATCAGCTCCAGCACGAACTGGGCGGGCTTGGTACCGACGGCAGCGATTCTTTCCACGACTTCGGGGGTCGCGAGGGCCTGGTGCGTGAGGTCCAAGCCCACCATGACCACGGGCCACGGCTCGTTGAACACGATATGTGCGGCCTCGGGGTCGATGATGATGTTGAATTCGGAAACGGCGCTCCAGTTGCCTACGTGGTACCCGCCGCCCATGAGCACAACTTCTTTAACGCGTTCCACGATGCGCGGCTCCTTGCGGGCCGCCATGGCAATGTTGGTCAGTCCTGCCGTAGGCACCAGCGTCACGGTGCCAGGCTCGTGCGCCATAACAGTGTCGATGATGAGGTCGACGGCGTGGCGCGGGTCCAGTTCGATGCTGGATTCGGGCTGGGCGGGGCCGTCCATGCCGCTCTCACCGTGGATGTCGGGGGCGGTTTCGATGCTGCGGACCAAGGGCCGATCGCAGCCGGCGGCGAAGGGGACGCCGGTGATGCCGGCAATCGTGCCCACCGACAGAGCGTTGCGGGTGACCCTTTCGAGGGTCTGGTTGCCGACGACGGTTGTGACGGCGAGCAGCTCAATGTCCGGATTGCCGTGAGCCAGCAGCATGGCCACGGCGTCGTCATGGCCGGGGTCGCAGTCCAGGATGATCTTCCTGCGTTCCGGTTTCAGGGTGATGGGATCCACGTAAATATCTCCACGTCGTTGGGGTCCGCCGGGGCGGTGCGATAAAGCGTTCAGAGTGAGTTTGGCACTGTCAAGCGTCAAGCGTCAAGCGCTTAACGTAAATGACGTCAAGCGCTTGATGTCTTGCGGCAGGTGCGACGCGCCCCTCCCGGCTACGATCGAGGTATGGAATCCGGCGAACAAGTTCACGAGCTTCGGGGGCGCACCCCGCGCGTCACTGCGGCGATGGTGGCTGCGCGGGCCGGGGTCTCCACCGCAACGGTCTCCCTTGTGGCCAATGGCAAGACCCAGGGGCGGGTCTCGGAGGACAACATTTCGCGGGTCCGGGAAGCCATTGCGGAACTCGGCTATGTGGTGGACAGTATTGGCAGTTCGCTGGCCAAGGGCATCAGTTCGATCGTCATTCTCGTGGCGCCGGACATCTCCAACCCTTTCTTCGCCAACGTCATTGCCGGAGTCCGCGGCGCGCTCGGCGCCGAATACCAGCTGCTGCTCTCCGTCACGGACGCCGGGGAGTTCCCGCGCGTCGACGACGTCCGCAGGCTCTTGGCTTTGCGGCCGGCCGGGCTGCTCGTAGATGCGCCCAGCGCGGAGTTCCTGGAGGATCTTTCCGTCGCAGGCCCTCTCGTCCTGCTGGACGCCCCCGGCCTGGAGTCCTTCGCCCCCTCGGTGAATCTCGACGTCGGACACGGCGCCCGCCTGCTGGCCCGGCACCTGGCGGACGCCGGACACAAACAAGCGGCGTACGTGGACAGTGTGACCGGCACGGCGACATTCGATATCCGGCGGGCGGCATTCCTGGAGGAGTCCGCGGCGCTGGGCATCACCGTGGCCACGGACCACGTCATCGGCACCACCATCGACGTCGGAGCCGCCGCCGGAGCATTCGCCGCGGCGTGGCCGGGCTGGCAGCGGGACGGTGTCACCGCCGTCGTCTGCGCCACCGATACCCATGCCTATGGGGTGCTGCAGGAGGCGCGGGTGGCCGGCGTCCGCATTCCGCAGGAACTGGCCGTGGCAGGCTTCGATGACCTGCCCTATTCGGCCACGTCCAACCCGGGCCTCACCAGCGTCCACCTTCCGGGCGACGCCCTCGGGGCCAAGGCCGGCGAACAGCTCCGCAGGGTCATGGAGGGCAAGGGCTTGGAACAGCCCCAGCTGATACTCCAGGGTTCACTGATGGTGCGCGGTTCTACGGAAGCGGCCAGCACCTAGAAAACCGGACCGAGCCCAACCACGAGCATCCCACCGGAGGAGTTGTCAGCATGACCAACGCAGATGCCCTGACCATCCACAATGCCCGGATCTTTGACGGACATTCGCCCGAGTTGGCGATCGGATCCATCCTGTTCCGGGATGGGATCATTCAGGAGACCGGCGACGTCATCCCCGAAGGCGAGGTGATCGACGCGGACGGCCGCGTCGTGGTGCCCGGGCTCATTGATGCCCACTTTCACGCGTACGCCGTGGGCCTGGGCGGCCTTGAGGTTGAGCGCTCGCTCCTGAGCTACACAGCACTGGTGGGGGCGCGCCGCTTGGGCGCCGCGGTGCGGCGGGGATTCACTACCGTCCGCGATGTGGCCGGCGGGGACAGCGGGCTGGCCCGCGCCATCCGCAGCGGCCTGGTCACGGCTCCGAGGTACTACTACACGGGTCCGGCTCTCAGCCAGACCGGCGGGCATGGCGATCCCCGGTCCGCGGATCTGGATGTCTGCTTCGATCACGGTCACATGTGTTCCGTCGTGGACGGGGTGGACAATCTGCGCAGGGCAGTCCGGGAACGGTTCCGCACGGGAAGCCACGCCATCAAGATTATGACCTCCGGAGGGGTCGTCTCCCTGACAGATCCCATCCGGTTGCCGCAGTATTCAGCGGAAGAAGTCCGGGCGGTGGTGGACGAGGCCGCCCGGCGCAAGAGTTACGTGGCGGCCCATGCGTATTCGCCCGAGGCAATCAAGCATTCAGTGGAAAACGGCGTACGTTCCATAGAACACGGGAACCTCTTGGACCGGGACACGGCGCAGATGATGGCCGAATACGGAAGCTTCCTCGTGCCGACGCTTGCCGCCTACGACGCCATGAGCAGAAGGGGTGCAGGACTGGGGCTGAACCCCGTATCCCAGGCCAAGAACGCCGAGGTGCTTGAGGCCGGCAAGACTGCTGTTGAACTGGCCCTGCAGGCCGGGGTCAAGGTGGGCTTCGGATCCGACCTGATGGGGGACCTTGAGGACGATCAACTGCTCGGCATTCGGCTGCAGATCGAGGCGGCAGGCGTCCTGGAGACCCTGAGATCGCTGACCTCGGTAAACGCGGAGCTCCTTCAGGACCCAAGCATCGGGAGCATCGGCACTGGAATGGCGGGCGATGCCGTGATCCTGGACGGCGACCCCTTTGAGGACCCGGCAGTTCTCTGGGACAAGAACAGGCCGAGGACTGTTATCCACGACGGTCGCATCATTCGGTGACCCATCGCGGGGCAGAAATCCCGTTGTTTCTTAAAGCAATACAACTGTTGACTAGTGAGCAACTTCACAGTTAGAGTTGCGAAACCGAAAAGCCGCCGCAAAGCGGACTCGAGATCTCCAGGTGGAATGGATGGCGTGCGCGAACCGCCGCTGTCACTTCCTCTTTCTTCCCTGCGCTACACGCAATCACACGCACCGCACCCCACCACGCCCGCAATCCGGCGCGCCTTCTTTTGGCGTGCCCGCATACATGAGAGGCACTGTCCCCCATGACAGCATTCCGTTCCACTCCCTTTGACCGCAGGCAGCTCCTCAAGGCGGCGGCACTGACGCCGTTTGCGGGTCTGGCGCTCTCCGGCTGCGCGGCCAAGCCCGCCGAAAGCGCCGCCGCGAACAAGACGGTGACGGTCACGTCCTACGGCGGCTCCTACAACGACCAGCTGACCCAGACGATCCTGGACCCGTTCTCCAAAAAGACGGGCATCCAGACGACGCTGCTGGCCAACACCAGCCTGGCCGCGCTCAAGGCCCAGGTCCAGTCCGGCGACGTGCAGTGGGACCTCGTGGAAATCACGGCGCCGGAGTATGAGGTAGCCGTGGCCGAGGGGCTGCTGGAGAAGTTCGATTACGACATCATCAGCGACAAGGGCCTGCCGGGATACGCGAAGGCCGAATACGGCATCAAGTACCTGAGCTTCCTGTTCGTAATGGCGTGGGACCAGAAGGTCATTTCTGACGCGCAGGCCCCGAAGGACTGGGCCCAGTTCTTCGACCAGGGCAAGTACAACACCAAGCGCTCGGTGTACAACCAGCTGTCCGACAGCTCCGTCCTGGAAGCCGCTCTGCTGGCCGACGGTGTCCCGTTCGACCAGATCTACCCGCTCGACGTCGACCGGGCCCTGAGGGTCCTGGGCCAGCACCCGGGCAAGGACCGGCTGCTCTACCACGCGGCCAACCAGGAGCCCATCCAGCAGCTCACCTCCGGCGAGGTCTCCCTCTCCACCAGCTTCAATAACCGCATTAACGCAGCCCGCCACGACGGCGCCAAGCTCAACTTCTCCGCCGAAAATGCCGTCCTGGCCGGCGACTACTTCGTGGTGCCGAAGGGCGCCAAGAACAAGGAAGCGGCCTTCAAGTTGATGAACTTCATGTCCAACGACGCCGAGGCCGGCGCCGCGTTCGACAAGGTCACCAACCTGACCCTGGCCAACACCCCGGCGCTGTCCAAGCTGCCGAAGGAAATCGCGGACACGCTTCCCACCAGCCCCCGGCTCGCGGACAAGATCCTGGTCCGCGACGACAAATGGTGGTCGCAGAACCTGAAGAAGACCGAGCAGCAGTTCAAGCTCTGGCAGGCCAGCTGAGATGAGCAACGCAACTCTGGAACGGCCGCGGCCGCGGGGCCGCAGTGCGCCTGGCTCCGCTGAAGCAGCACCCCGGCGGCGGCGCAGCGGCTGGTGGCTGCTGCTGGCCCCGATCCTTGCCTTCGACGTCGTGCTGTTCCTGACGCCGCTAGGCAAACTGGTCGGCGCAAGCTTCGCCGACAACGCCTACCAGCGGGTCCTCGAGGACCCGCTGGTAGTGCGCGCACTCGTCAACACTCTGACCATCAGCCTGGCGAGCACCATTGTCACTGTGGTGCTCGGCTACATCATCGCCATGGTCCTGTGGCGGGCCGGTACCGTCACCCGGGTGATCCTGTTCGCCGTCGTACTCCTGCCGTTCTGGACCGGCATCCTGGTGAAGAACTTCGCCTGGGCGGTCCTACTCCAGGACAACGGCATTGTGAACGCCTTCCTGCAGGGAATCGGGCTTACGGGTGCGCCGATCCCGTTGCTGCACAACCGGTTCGCCGTGATCGTCGGCATGGTGCACTGTCTGCTGCCGTACGCGGTGTTCCCAATCTTCTCGTCGCTGACATCGATCGATGACCGGCTCGGGCTGGCGGCCCGCTCGCTTGGCGCGCGGGAAGGATCCGTCTTCCGCAGGATCACGCTGCCGCTGAGCATGCCCGGCATTTCCGCCGCCGGCCTGCTGGTCTTCATCATCAGCACGGGCTTCTTCATCACGCCCGTGGTGATGGGCGGACCCGGCGACATGATGATCGCCAACCAGATTGACTACTACGCCCGACAGCTCACGGACTTCTCCGGGGCCGCTGCGCTGGCCGTCATCCTGACAGTCATGGTCAGCATCCTCGTGGCTGTCTACCAGCGCGTCCTCAAGGCAGGAGGCCAACATGAAGACAACTAATCCGCAGCAGCGCCTGCTGGCGCTTATTTCCATCCCGGCCTTCCTCTTCCTCGTCATTCCGACGGCGATTGTGGTGCCGGTCGCGCTGAACGACAGCCGCTACATCACCTTCCCGCCGGAGGGGATCTCCTTCGCCGCCGTGGCCGGGTTCTTCGCCGACCGGGCCTGGACCTCCGCCCTGACGGCCAGCCTGCAGTCGGCCGCGATCGCCGTCGTGATCGGTGTGCTGCTGGGCGCCACCGCGGCGATCGGCCTGCACGGGCGCAAGTTCCCGGGACAGCCCGCAGTAGTGGGTCTGATCCTCGCGCCGATGATCGTGCCGACCGTGGTGCTCGCGCTGGCGTTCTACCAGTTCTTCATCTCGATCGGCATGGTGGGCAGTATCGTTCCCATCGGCCTGGCGCACGCAGTCATCGCGACCCCCTATGTGTACCTGACCACCCGTGCCAGCCTCGCCGGACTCAACCCGGCCCTCGTCCGGTCGGCGCAGAGCCTGGGGGCAGGTCCGCTCGCCGTCCTGCGGCACGTGTATCTGCCCATCATCCTGCCCGGCCTGATATCAGGGGCGCTCTTCGCGTTCTCGGTCTCCATCGATGAGACGGTGATGTCCCTGTTCATGCAGTCCCCGGGGGCCACCACCTTGCCGGTCAAGATGTTCACGGATATCCAGTTCAACCTGACCCCGAAGATCGCCGTGTCGTCCGCCCTGCTCGTCAGCGTCGCCACAATCGGGCTACTGCTCCAGGTCATGTTTGTCCTCAAGCGCCGTTCTTCAACCCGGATGCTGCCGCTGGCCGTGTCCGCACAAACGTAAGGAAAGTCGATGACCGCATCAGTGATTTCCGCGGAGTCAATTCCCGGGACGGGGAGGGCCGCCCAGGGCGCCATTGAGCTCCGCCAGGTCAGCAAACACTACGGCGACGTCGTTGCCGTGGACGGGCTGGACCTCACGGTCCAGCCCGGAGAGTTTGTGACCCTTCTGGGCCCCAGCGGCTCGGGCAAGACGACCACCATGATGATGGTTGCGGGGTTTGAAGAACACACCGCCGGAACCGTCCTCATTGACGGGCGGCCCGTGGACTCGCTGCCGCCCCGGGACCGCAATCTCGGTGTGGTGTTTCAGAACTATGCCCTGTTCCCACACATGAGCGCGCTGGAAAACGTGGAGTTTGCGCTCCGCATGAGGAAGGTGCCGCGCGCGGAACGGCGCCAGCGCGCCTCAGACGCCCTGGAGCGTGTGGGGCTCGGCAAGATGGGTGGCCGCAAGCCCCGCCAGCTGTCCGGGGGACAGCAGCAGCGGGTGGCGCTGGCCCGGGCACTGGTCTTCAACCCGGCGGCCCTGCTGCTGGATGAGCCGATGGCAGCCCTGGACAAGCGCCTCCGCGAGCAGATGCAGGAGGAGATCAAAACCCTGCAGAAGAGCCTGGGCATCACCGTCCTGTTCGTGACGCACGACCAGGATGAGGCCATGGCCATGTCGGACCGGATCGTGGTGATGAAGGACGGGAAGATCGTCCAGTCCGGCCCGCCGGAGGAGGTGTACAACCACCCCATCACCGACTGGGTGGCTAGCTTCCTCGGCGACACGAACCTCATCCCGTGCACCATCGTGGAGCGAAACGGCGAGGAGGCAGTTGTGGACCTCGGCGGACTTGGCCTGGCACGGGTCCGGGACCGCGGGGCAAGCGGCGAGAACTACGCCGTCTCCATCCGCCCGGAGCACCTCAAATTCAGGACACGGGCTACGGCAGGCAACGGATGCGCCGCGGCTCTGGTGTCTTCCACGAATCTGGGTGCCACGGTCCGCCACCGCCTCACGGCCGGCGGCCACGAACTCCAGCTCCGCGAGTTGAGCTCCGACAGGGGCACCCGGATCCTGCCGGATGAGGAGCTGTGGGTGGGCTGGGACGCGGACAAGGCCCAGTTGCTGGTCCTGGAGTCCTGATCCCGGGAGGCAGGCCAGAGGTTGGGCCGGTTCCGGTCTTCTCGTCGGGGGACATGCCCTCTTTTGGGACCCGGGGATGGACATAGGCCCACTGTGTCCATCCCTGGGCTCCGCCGGGGCACATGTCCATGGCACGCGCAACCAGCCACCGTTGGCGGTCCGCCACGCGCACCGAGCCCCAAAGCCCTGGCTTGGCAAGGCCGGCCCTAGAATGGTCTCGATGATGCCAGGACATGTAACAGCTGCTGATGGAAAGAACGTGCTGAGCGTCAGCGCGGGCATCATCACATCGGTCTGGCAGCCGGGCTCGTTTGTTGATGTCCACGACGCCAAGGACGCCATGCGGGCCGTAGCACAGGTCAGCGGCGGAACCCCGATGCCGATGCTCTCCGAAATGACGGATGTGGAGATCAGCGCGGCCGCCAGGTACGAGTTCGCGCAGACCACAGGAGTTCTGGCGATCGCTGTGCTTGGATCCAGCACCGTGGACCGTGTGATTGCGGCGGCAATGAGCCGGCACACCCTGTACCCCCACGAATTCTTCACTTCCAGGGACGACGCCATGGCCTGGCTGAACAACTTCACCTCCAGCGGCGGCCAGCCCGATGGATACGCGGACGGCATTTCCGCCCTGGCATGACGGTTTCGGCCCGCTCCGTGCGGTTAAGCCTTGTCCACCGTAGAAGCTGCCTCGGCCTCCTTGACCTGCCGGTTGGTGGCGGCCCAGCTGGCCAGCAGCCGCAGCGCATCCTCCGACGCTGAGCCGGGTTCGGCGTTGTAGACCAGCAGGGACAGCCCGGCGTCGGCTGAGACGTCCAAAGCCTCGAACATCAGGTGGAGTTCCCCGACCACCGGGTGGTGGAGGTGCTTGAGCCCGGTGTAGTGCTGGCGCACGTTGTGCGCGGCCCACAGGGTGCGGAATTCCTCGCTCCGGGTCGAGAGTTCGCCCACCAAGTCGGTCAACCCGCGGTCGTAGGGGTCCCGGCCGGCTTCGGTGCGCAGGATCGCGACCGTGTCGTTCGCCGCACGCTCCCAGTCCGGGTAGAAGCTGCGCGAACGGCCGTCCAGGAAGATGAAGCGGGCATGGTTTGCGGGGCGGGCCGGCCCCACATACATGTCCGAAAACAGGGCGTAGCCCAGCGGGTTGGCCGCAATGATGTCCATGCGCCCGTTCCGCACAAAGGCGGGCGCGTTGGTGATGGCGTTCAGCGTCAGCTGAACACTTCGCCGCACGGACTCCGCGGGACGGGGACGACGGCGGCTCCGACTGCCCGGGGCCGCCGCCCGGGCCAGATCGAAGAGGTGGGCCCGCTCGGCGTCGTCGAGTTGGAGGGCGCTTGCCACGGCGTCCAGCACACCCTCCGAAACGCCGGACAGGTTTCCCCGCTCCAGCCGGGTGTAATACTCGACGCTGACACCGGCCAGCATCGCGACTTCCCCGCGGCGCAGACCCGGCACCCGACGCTTGGCGCCGTAGACCGGCAGCCCCGACTGCTCGGGGGTGATCTTCGCCCGGCGCGAGGCAAGGAATTCGCGGGTCGCGTCTCGATTGTCCATGCCATCAACGTTAGGCCTTGTGTCCCCCTGAGGGAGACCCTGCCAGTACCCCTATCAGCAGGGTCTCCCTCACGATTTCAAAGACGGGTTTGATGGATGGTGTTCCGTTGAACAACCCCCAACGATCAACAAGCAGGAGATTCATTGCTTACCGTCAACGCTTTCGCATCACCGTCCGCGACCGAGCCGCTCGCCCTCACCACCATCGAGCGCCGCGATGTGGGCCCGCACGATGTCCTGATCGAGATCAAGTTCGCCGGGATCTGCCATTCGGACATCCACACCGTCCGCGGCGATTGGGGTCCGCAGACTTATCCACTGGTCCCCGGCCATGAAATCGCCGGGATCGTCACCGAGATCGGTTCCGCCGTGACCAAGCACGCCGTCGGCGACCGCGTCGGCGTCGGCTGCATGGTCAACTCCTGTGGCGAGTGCGTCAACTGCCAGGCCGGCGAGGAGCAGTACTGCCTGGCCGGGATGACCGGCACCTACGGCGCCGTCGACCGTGACGGCACCATCACCCAGGGCGGCTATTCCACCCATGTGGTGGTGGCCGAAGACTTCGTGGTCACCATCCCCGAGGGCATCGAGCTCGACGTCGCCGCGCCGCTGCTGTGTGCCGGCATCACCACCTACTCGCCGCTGAACCACTGGGGCGCGGGCCCCGGCAAAAAGGTCGCGATCGTCGGCCTGGGCGGCCTGGGCCACATGGCAGTCAAGATCGCCCACGCGATGGGCGCCGACGTCACCGTCCTGTCCCAGTCGCTGAAGAAGCACGAAGACGGGCTTCGCCTGGGCGCGGACCACTACTACGCCACGAGCGATGAAAACACTTTCACGGAACTCGCCGGCAGCTTTGACCTGATCATCAACACCGTCAGTGCCGCGATCGACATCAGCGCCTACCTGCAGCTGCTGTCCCTCGACGGCGCGCTGGTCAACGTCGGCGCGCCCGCGGAACCGCTCCCGGTGAACGTGTTCTCCCTGATCATGGGGCGCCGCTCCTTCGCAGGCTCGGCCATCGGCGGCATCCGCGAAACCCAGGAAATGCTCAACTTCTGCGCTGAGCACGGCCTGGGTGCCGAGATCGAGGTCATCCCGGCCGCGAAGATCAACGACGCCTACGAGCGCGTCCTGGCCTCCGACGTCCGCTACCGCTTCGTGATCGACGCCGCGACCCTGAACTAGGACGCGAAACCAAGCCTCTGAGCCCGGGCGGTCGCGGCCTCCGGTCGCGCCCGCCCCTCAACACCCAGACAAACACCCTGTGAGGAAATGACAGTGGAAATCCAAGCCAAGCAGCCAAGCGTCAAGGGACCGGTGCACATGTTCACCGGCGACGTCTGGTTTGACGTCATCGCGGCCCCGCAGCCGGAACCGTCCCGCATGCGCGTCAACGCGGTGCACTTTGCCCCGTGCGCCCGCACGGCCTGGCACTCGCACGCCGTCGGGCAGACCCTGCACGTCACCGAAGGCGTCGGCCTGATCCGGGCCCGGGGCGGCGAGGTGACGGTGATCCGGCCCGGCGACACGATCTACACGCCACCGGGCGAATGGCACTGGCACGGCGCCGCGCCGGACCATTTCATGACCCACCTTGCGATGTGGGAAGCCCCCGCCGAGGGCGCGGAGTCCGAGTGGGGTGACCTCGTGACCGACGAGGAATACAACGGCACCACGTAACACGGCTGCGCTAAAACCTCCGGGCACCGCCCCGCGCGGTGCCCGGCTAGGACCCCGGCGCGGCCGGGACTATCCAGAAACCCGCGACTTCGCCGGCGGCGGGGTCGGTGCCGGGACGGAATCCCTGAATCTGGACTGGTCCGGCCCTCAGCTCGACCCGCGTTGTCTCAGCTGCTCCGCAGTCGAGGTTCATCTCCGCTCTGCCCCCGCCCCGGAGGCCGTCCTGTGACACCGTCAAGAGCGCGTTCGGTGCGCCGATGCAGGCGGCGGTGAGCGTGTAGGTTCCCTTCGGCACTGCTGCGGCCGAGTTGCGGAATCCGCTGCCGCCAATCCCGCCCGTTCCGCCGAGGACGAGGCCGGCCGGCCGGGTGCCGAGGACTGCTTCCAGCTCGCCCAGGTTGCGCTGCTCGGCCTCGGCGAGACCCGGGTCCACCGGGGGCGTCAGCGAACGTGTCGGCCGGCCTGCCCTGGTGGGGGCCGCCGTCGGATCTGTTACGTCATCCTTGTATTCACACCCGGCCAGGCCTGCAGCCGTGCAAGCGACAGCCAACAGCAGCGCGGCACTGCGCATCCAGCGTCTTCCCCGGTGGAGTGACTTGCTCAATGGCCCGACTGATGAATTGCTCGGTGACATGCCCCGAGCCTACTGGCAGACATGCGGTCACATGCGCGTCGCTGCTGGTGCGCCGCGCTGACACGCCGCGGGCACACGCCGGCCCTGCCCGGTGTTCGTGATCTATTGCCCCGGAGCCCGATACGACGGCGTCTTCGTGGCTGCCTCGTCGAGATCCTCCGCGGTCATGAGGGGTTTCAGGTGCAGGTCCACGGCGCCGGTGGAATTGATCATCAGCGACAGCGCAACGGCGTTGGCCTGATCGGGGATATCGAAGACCCCGACGACGTCGGTCTCCCCGAAGGCGTAGTAAAAGCTATCGAGTGAGCCGCCCACCGACTTGAGGGCCTCGACGACCGCATCACGACGCTTGGTGCCGCCCTCACGCATGAGGCCCTTGATTCCGTCGCCAACGTAGTTCGCTTCGAACAGATATTTGCTCATCGTTTTTCCTATCCTGTGACGCCCAGGACATCGGCCTCCGACGCGTGCCCACTCCCAATAATGGAAGGTCCGGGGCTGGTCCCAGAGTGGGGCCTGCCCACATGCTAGGCCTTCCACTGCACCCATACAACGGTTTATTGGCGGGCCCCGAGCGCGCCCGCCGGGCAATCCGGCCCTACCGCCGGCCGGAGGACTGGAACATAATCGCCGTATCAACCCCGTACGGACAATGGAGGCGATCGACGTGTCTGTTTACACGCTCGGAATCTGGCTGGTGCATCCCGGCCGCGAGAACGATTTTGTGCAGGCCTGGCGGGACCTGGCCAGGAAAACCAAGGAGGATTTTCCCAACGCCAAAGCCGTGTTGATGCACGACCGCGACGTCAAGAACCGGTTCATCAGCACCGGTCCCTGGGAATCCCTGGAACAGATTGAGCAGTGGCGGGACTCTGCTCTGTTCAAGCAGAGCGTCGATGCAATGAAAGACATGCTGGAACATTTCGAGTCGCGCACCCTGGACGAGGCCGCCAGCATCGGCTGGGACGCGACCGATATGTGAATATCCCGGGAAGCGGGTTGCCGCCGCCTGCGCGGCCACCCACGTTCCCGCAGGCTATTCGGCCTCCAGCGCCTCGAAGACGGCAGTCAGCAGGACATCGTTCTGGCCCCAGACGGGATCGAAGATTTCTACGTACCAGGCATCCGCCAGGACGAGGGCTAATGTCTCGTTGGTCTCGGCCGCCCAGTCCCTGAGCTGGTCTTCCCCAACCGGCCCCTCGCTGCTTCCGAGCACGGTCACGACGTCGTCATCCTGGACGGTCACGGGGATGGAGGCGCTGCTCGTCTCACCGGGGGCGTGCGCGACGGTCACCAGGGCGGTCCGGGTGGACACCGCCAGGAGCGCCATCGCCGTCTCCGGGCTGCAGAACGCCGTCACGTAGGCGCGCTGCGCGAGGCCCCCGGCCTGGACTCCCGGCTGGGATTCCTTGGTGAAGAGCCCGTTGCGGTTGAGCCGGGCGAGGTCTCCGGCGATGGCCGCGGTCTCGTCGTCGAACCCGGGGGAGAAGACTCCCGGCTGGTACTGGCTGTTGCCTTCCAGCCAGCGCGCGGTCAGTTCGCCGGCCGCCGCGATGGAGGTCGCCTGCCGCCAGACCTCGCGGTCCGCGAGAAGCCGGCCGAAGCTGTCCCGTTCCGTCGTGAACCTGACCTCTGACATTCAGGCCTCCTTTGCTGTGGACTGCGATGTGGGATGCGGGGTGGGGTGCGGTGTGGGGAGCGTCTGCGGGGCGTGGTGCTGCAGGAGGACTGACAACCGTTCGCAGCTGACCCGGAGCGCTTCCAGTTCACGCCGGCTATAGTCCTCGATGATCGCGTTGATGCGCTCGGCGAGGTGCTCGTCGTCGAGCTCGAACTCGTGCGTCAGTGTGGCCACGGAGAGCCCGTCCGCCGGCCGAATCTCCCAGCCGCCGCCAAGCTCGCGGAGCGGGGGTTCGAGGTCCAACTGGTGGAACTCGGCGCGGTGACTGGCGGCATCAAAGACACGCCAGCAGTGGCTTGAACTGAGCGAGCCGTTGGAAACCACCGACGTACGGAGCTCGTGCCCGGCGTCGTCGCCGCTGACGCGCTCCGAGTACACCGTCAAGCCGTCGAGGTAGGGCCAGTGTGAGGCGTCCCGCAGCATGCTGAAGACAAGGTCTGCCGGGGCGTTGATGCCGAGCCGGTGCGTGGTCCGGTGCGTCCTCTGGTGCGTGCTCACTGACAAGTTCACCCCTCCTGTGTCGTGCTGTCACCCTGCAGGTCTTCTATGCAGGCTAGGCCAGTTGCGGCCCGCCGTGAACAATTCCTTCCCGCCACGTCACGCAGGGCAATCTTCGGTAACACTGGGCGTCTTCAGGCCGCGTCCGCGGACGCCGGATGAACGGGTATTACCGCCTGTATCCCTTGGTTTCACCCGGTTTCGCGGCGCTTTGACCGGCTTTCCCGCGCCCCGGATAGTTGCTGCCACCAGCACCACCGACAACTACTCTCAAGGGGAGAACATGTCCAGTCTTTCGTTCAAATCAGGCGTCGCCGTCGCGTTGGCGGCCACTACTGCCCTGGGTCTCGCGGCCTGCTCCGACCCCGGCGCCGCCGCTGCCGGCGACACGTCCGCGGCGCCGTCGTCCTCCTCCGGCGTCAAGCAGTTCAACCTCTCTCCGCAGCAGGACCGCACCAAGGCCACGGTGGATGGCGCGGCCGCCGCGCTCGTCCCGGATGCCATCAAGAAGGACGGGAAACTGACTGTGGCGGTGAGTCCGTTCGCGGCGCCGCTGGCCGTTTACGCCACGGACAACAAGACTCCGGTGGGGAACGAGGTGGATCTCGCGGTCGCACTGGCCGAGTCGCTGGGCCTGGAGGCGGATATTGTCCCGACGGCATGGGCCGACTGGCCGCTCGGCGTCGATTCCGGCAAGTACGAGGCAGTGCTCTCCAATGTCACCGTCACGGAGGAGCGCAAGCTCAAGTTCGACTTCGCCAGCTACCGCGAGGACAAACTCGGCTTCTACGCCAAGGCGGACAGCAACACCACCAAGGTCGAGTCGGCCCCGGACGTCGCAGGCAAGCGCGTGATCGTCGGCTCGGGCACGAACCAGGAGGCCATCTTGCTGCGCTGGGATGAGGAGAACAAGAAGAATGGCCTCAAGCCTGTGGAGTTCCAGTATTTCGACGACGACTCCGCCTCCCAGCTGGCCGTCCAGTCCGGCCGCGCGGACCTCACCTTCGGCCCGAACGCCACGGCAGCCTACAAGACCGCCACGGACGCCAAGACCAAGCTGGTGGGCCTGGTCGACGGCGGCTGGCCGCTGAAGGCCAGCATCGCCGTCACCACCAAGAAGGACAACGGCTTCGCCGCCGCGGCCCAGGCCGGACTGAATCACCTGATCCAGGACGGCAGCTACGCCAAGATCCTGAACCGCTGGGGGCTGTCCGAGGAGGCCGTAGCGACGTCGGAGCTGAACCCGGCGGGCCTGCCGAAGAAGTAGCCCGCCAATCGATTGCTCCGTAACCGCCCTTCTGAGCCTCGAATGGGGCGGCTACGGAGCAATCGATGGTGCCGGACACAAAAGAATCCCCGCCTGGAACGTCTCCGGCGGGGATTCTTTGTGGCTATTCTTTGTGGCTTCGATTCTTCATGTCTGCCTGGTGATGCATGTGTGGAAGATCGATTGCTCCGTAACCGCCCTTCTGGGTCTCGAATAGGGCGGTTACGGAGCAACCGATGGTGATTTCCTAGGCCCGCGCCGTGACGGAACCGGCCTCGACCTCCGCCTCGATGCCGGCGGCTGTGCGGACTGGGGTGGCCAGGCCGAGGTTCTTCCGCAGCGTGCTGCCCGCGTACTCCGTGGGGTACACACCGCGCTCCTGCAGTTCCGGCACGAGGTGGTTGACGATGTCATCGAGTCCGGACGGGATGAGCCACGGCGAGATGTTGAAGCCGTCGACGGCGCCGGTCCGCGCGTACTCGGCGAGCCGGTCGGCGACCTCGGTGTACGAGCCGGTGAAGGTAGAGTCACCCCGGCTGGTCTTGGCCGAGACAAATTGCCGGATGGACAGGCCCTTCTCCTTGGCCTCGGCCCGCCACTGGTCGGCCAGTTGGCTGGTCTTAGCGCCATGGAAGCCGCTGCCGCGGGTTTCGGAGGTTTCGTCCACCACAGGGTCGATGTCCGGCAGCGGGCCGTCGGGATCGTAGCCCTGCAGCTCCCGGCCCCAGAACTGCTCGAGGTACGCGATGGCCTGCTGCGGGCCGATCTGCAGGCTGCGGACCCAGGCCTTCTTTTCGAGGGCCTCCCGCGGTGTGGCGGCGAGAATGAACTCGCCGGCAGGCATGATCTTCACGTCCTGGGCGCCCCGGCCGGCCCGGAGCGTGCGCTCCACGATGTCGCGGCGGAATTCCAGCGCGTCCTCCAGCTGCGGGTGCGCGGAAAAGATGACGTCCGCCTGCCGTGCGGCGAAGTCCCTGCCCTCGGGCGAATCCCCGGCCTGGAACAGCACCGGCCGGTACTGTGCGCTGCGCGGCAGCCGCGGGGTGACGTCGACGGAATAGTGCTGGCCGCTGTGGCGCACCCGCCGGACCGCCCCCTCCGCCGACCACCGGGCAGCGGCCGCCGAGGCCGCGATCGCGCCGTCGTCCCACGCGTCCCAGATGCGCTTGGCGGTTTCCACGAATGCCTCGGCGTGGGTGTACCGGCCGGCGTGGTCCAGGTAGCCGCCGCGACGGAAGTTGGCGCCGGTCCAGGCGTTGTCTGTGGTGACGATGTTCCAGGCCGCGCGGCCACCGGAGAGCAGATCCAAGGTGGAGAGCCGGTGCGCCAGGTCTGCGGGGTCGTTGTACGTGGTGTTCTGGGTGGCGACCAGGCCGATGTGGGTGGTCACGGCGGCGAGGGCTGCCAGCGCGGTCTGCGCGTCGGGACGGCCGGCGATGTCGAGGGCGTGCGGGCGGCCGAGGTGCTCGCGCAGCCGCAGGCCTTCGCCGAGGAAGAACGCTGCGAACAGGCCGCGCTCGGCGGTTTGGGCGATGCGCCGGAACGATTCAAAATCGGTTTGGGAGCCGGACTCGGCGCTCTTCCAGACGGTTCCGGAGTTGACGCCTTGGAAGAACACGCCCAGCTGGAGCTGACCGGAAGGGGTGAATTCGGCAGGGTTGGTGCTGTGGCTCATGGTGAACTCCTTAGTTTTCCGCGCCGGGGGCGGCTGTTCCGGCTGTTATGGCGGCGTACCGGCTGGCGGGGCGCGCCAGCCCCAGCTGCTCGCGGAACGTGACGTCCGCGGTGGTGGGGGCCAGGAGCCCGCGCCGGCGCAGCTCAGGCAGCACCAGCCGCGACAGTTCCTCAAGATCCGTGTCCAGCACCGCGGGGTGCAGGCGGACGCCGTCGGCCCGGGCCAGCACCTCGGTGAGCAGTTCGGTCAGCTCCGCCGCCGGCCCGGCGAAACGCGCCCGCGGGCTCTGCCACGCGGTGTGGCGGTTCAGCCCGGCCAGCCGTTGTGCGGCAGCCTGGCCGCGGGAGTCCAGCACGACGTCGAGCTCGGCGATCAGCGCGGGCGCACTCCCGCCGGCGGCGAGTCCTGCCCGCGTCGCCGCGAGCTCGGCGGCCAGGAGTTCGGGTGTCGGGGCCGAGACCAGCAGCGCGTCGGCCGCCCCGGCCGCGACGGCCTCCGGGGTGAGGAGCCCGGCTGGGGCCAGCACAGGGAGCTGGCCCTGGGGCGGCCGCGGAATGATCGACGGACCCTTGACGGAATAGCTGCCGTTCTCGACGTCGATGTAGTGCAGCTTGTCGACGTCGAGGTAGCGCCCGGTGGGGACGTCGCGGATCACAGCGTCGTCCTCCCAGGAGTCCCAGAGCCTTCGGCTGACCTCGATCGAATCGGCGGCCTCCCGGGACAGCCGCTCCCCGCGCACGGTGTCCCGTCCGACGGCGGCGGCATCGGCTGCGCTTGGCGAGGCGGCCACGAGCCAGCCGGCCCGTCCGCCGGAGACGTAGTCCAGGCTGGCCAGCTGGGTTGAGATGTGGAATGGCTCGGTGTAGACGGTGTCCACTTCCGGGATCAGGGCGAGGGAGCGGGTCACGGGACCGGCGAACGCGGCCCGCTGCAGGGCGTTGAGCCGGGCCGCGGCGTCCCGACCCGGGTGACCGGGGTCCGGCTCGCCTGGCGGCCCCGGCTGATCAGGGTCCGGCAGGCCGGGGTCGGAAAACGTCGCCGCGTGGAATCCGGCGGACTCGGCGGCCAGCACAGCGCCGCGGAGGTGTTCCGGGCCCAGCACGGACGCGGGTGCGGTGCGGGAAACCCGCCACGCAGCGGGGTGGCTGCCGGCGCCGTCGAGATCCAGCAGGAGCAGGCCGTGTCCCAGGGACACGTCTTTGGCGGGAGGGTTGCTCATGATGCGTCCTGTCGTTCGTAGGGGATCTGTTCGCCGGCTTCGATGGCCACCGGCAGGCGGTTCTCGGCCGGTGGCAGCGGGCACGTGGCGAGATCCGTGTAGGCGCACGGCAAGTTCACCGCGCGGTTGAAGTCGAGCCAGACCGTGCCGTGGGCGCCCGGAGCCGGCACAGTGAGTGCGCGGTTGGCCGCGTAGGTGCTCTTGCCCGATGTCGCGTCCGTGAAGAGCACCGACAGGGTGCCCGGGGTGTGGCCGTTGAAGGCGGTGAGGCTCAGGTCCTTGCCGCGGAGCCGGAAGCGGATTTCCCCTGGGGCCTCGTAGACATGGTGGATTCCTTCGACCGCCGCGCCCACGGTGGTGGGCCGCGGTTCGGCGAACGGGAAGAATATTCCTGAAATGGCATATTCAGGAGTGGGGGCGTAGGCGGGTGTCCCGCGGTAGCTGGTGAGGAGGGGGTTCAGGGGATGCCGCGGTCGCACGACATAGCGGCCGCCGCGTTTGGCGAGCTCGATCACCGTATGACCGGCGCCGGCATCTTCTACACGCAGATTCAGGCCCTCGCGCTCGGGAATCGGGCCAAGGAACACGGTGGCTCCGGTCCCGTCGGCGTTCAGTTCCTGCCCGTCGCGAAGGACGCGTTCGCCTGCCCCCAAACCCAGGCGGACGACGTCGTCCTCGACGCTCCACGTGCCCGGCGCGCCGTCCAGCCGGGCGGGCGAGGCATCGAGCCAGTGCAGGTGGGTGACGGCGAGGAAGCCGTGGGGGTCGGCGCGGTGTCGTTCGTGCGCGGCATGCCAATCCGCCCAGGCGGCTTGGAATTCATTGCGGGGACGGCCGTCGGGACCGGTCCGGCGGTCCGGGGAGCGGCCGTCGGTGTCAGTGGGTGTAGACATGGTTGCTCCTGTGGTTGCTGTGGTCGGTTGTTCCAGTTGCTTCATTTGCCGGTCCCGAAGTTGGCCTCGGTGACGGTCGTGGACTCGGGAAGGGCTTCCTCGGACAGTCCCCAGCGGTCCAGGACCTTGGCGTAGGACCCGTCCTTGACCGCGGAGTTCAGTGCGTCCGTGATGGCCGGGGCCAGGCCGTTGCCCTTGAGCGTGGTGGCCGCGACCAGGGTCTCGGACGGCCAGCCGGCGTTGACCTTGCCCACCACCTTGAGGTCGTCGCGGGTGTTTTCCCGGTACGTGACCGACGGGTAGGGCGCGAGGTTCAGGTCGGTGCGGCCCGAGGACAGGGCCAGGATGGTGTCGGCGTCGGCGGAGTAGTACTGCAGCTCCGCCGGCGCCTTGCCCTTGGCCTCCAGCTCCTTGTTCCAGGCGATCAGGATCTTCTCCTGGTTGGTGCCCGAGCCCACGGAGATCTTCAGGCCGGAGATGTCAGCGGAGCCCTTGATGTTGTAGTTGGAGCCCTTCTTCGCCTCGAAGCCCATGTACGCGGCGCGGTAGGTGGAGAAGTCGAAGAGCTTCACGCGGGCGGCGTTGATGCCCACATTGGAGAACACGGCCTCGAAGTCGCCGGACTGGGTCTTCAGGGGCCAGTTCTCCCAGGAGGTCACCTGGACATCCAGCGCCAGGCCCAGCTTGTCCGCGACCAGTTGGGCCAGGTCCACCTCGACGCCGATCGGGGTCTTGTCGTCCGTGGCATGGAAGGACAGCGGAATCGAGCCCGCCGTCGTGGCCACGGTCAGCTTGCCGTCCTTGCCTATCAGCGCGGGGACCTCCGCGGCCAGGGCGGCGTCCTTCTCGGCCCTGATGCGCTGCTGGTCCGGCGAGGTGTTGTAGACGACGCCGTTGCGCGCCGCCGTCGTCGCCGGTTGCGCACCGGCAGCCGCGGAGGCGCCGGGATCTGCGCAAGCACTCAGTGCCAGCGTGCCGGAAAGGGTGCCGATGAGGACGACGGCGGGAAGCGCCGCACGCTTCCGCCGGAGACTAGTACTGGGACGGGCGGTGTGGAGGGCGGAGCTGATTGCCATGTGGGTGTTCCTTAGATGTTGAAAGCGGGTTCGATCACTTTGGAGAAAAAGCTCCGGGTGCGTTCCTCGCGCGGGTTGGTGAAAATCTCCTGGGGTGTGCCCTGCTCGACGATCTGGCCCTGGTCCATGAACACGACCGTGTCGGCGACGTCGCGGGCGAAGCCCATCTCATGCGTGACGATGATCAGCGTGGTGCCGGACTTGGCGAGCCCGCGGATGACGTCCAGGACCTCGTTGACCAGTTCCGGGTCCAGGGCCGAGGTGGGCTCGTCGAAGAGCAGGATCTTGGGGTCCAGGGCCAGGGCCCGGGCGATCGCGACGCGCTGCTGCTGGCCGCCGGAAAGCTGGCGCGGGTAGGCGCCGGCGCGGTCCTTCAGGCCCACCCGGTCCAGCAGTTCCAGACCGCGTGCGCGGGCCTCGGCCCGGGAGGACCGGGGTTTCCCGGCCCGCGGCGCGACGACCGGCGCCTCGGTGACGTTTTCCAGCGCGGTCAGGTGCGGGAACAGGTTGAAGTTCTGGAACACCATGCCGATCTCGGTGCGCTGCTTCAGGATTTCCTTTTCGGGCAGCTCGTGGAGCCGGCGCCCCCGGACCTCGTAGCCCACCAGCGTGCCGTCGATCGCGATGAACCCGGCGTCGACCTTTTCCAGGTGGTTGATGGTGCGCAGGAGGGTGGATTTGCCGGACCCGGACGGGCCGACGATCACGGCGACGCCGCCGGGCTCGACCGTCAGCGTGATGCCCTTGAGGACTTCCGTGACCCCGAAGGACTTGCGGACCTTGGTGATCTCGACGAGGCCGCGGGTGGTTTCGGCGTCTCTGGCGGCGGGCGCCGTGGGGGTGCTGCTGGCAACGGTGCTCATCGGGTGCCCCTTTCCTGGGTGGTTTTCCCGGTGGCGGGCGCATGCGTGGACAGGAATTTGCGGGCCTTCTGCAGCGGGGTCAGGGGCAGCGTGCGGACGGCGCCCTTGGAGTAGTGCCGCTCGATGTAGTACTGGAAGACGCTCAGCACCGAGGTGATCACGACGTACCAGAGGGTGGCCACGAGCAGCAGCGGCAGGACCTGCTGGGTCCGGTTGTAGATGACCTGGACGGTGTAGAACAGCTCGGAGTAGGCCAGGACGTAGACAATCGAGGTGCCCTTGACCAGGCCGATCACCTCGTTGAAGGCGGTGGGCAGGATGGCCCGCATGGCCTGAGGCAGCACGATCCTGGTGGAGCGCCGCCACGCCGGAATGCCCAGGGCGGTTGCGGCCTCGAGCTGGCCCTGGTCCACGGAGAGGATGCCGCCGCGGATGATCTCGGCGGAGTAGGCGGCCTGGTTCAGGGTCAGGCCCAGGACCGCCGCGGCGAACTGGCTGATCAGGGTGGTGGTCTGCGCCTCGAAGAAGCGCACGTCCGTGAACGGGAGCCCTAAGCTGATCTTCTCGTAGAGGTAGCCCAGGTTGTACCAGAGCAGCATCTGCACCAGCAGCGGCGTGGAGCGGAAGATCCAGGAGAAGGTCCACGAGACCGAGACCAGCAGCGGGGACGCGGAGAGCCGCATCAGGGCCAGGATGAACCCCAGGATGAACCCGAGCGCCCCGGAGATCGCCGTCAGCTTGAGGGTCTCCAGCAGGCCATTCACAATCGACTGCGCGGTGAACCACTGCGCCACCACGCCCCATTCCCAGCGCGGGTTGGTGGCCAGGGACCAGGCAATGCCGGCCACGCCCAGGGCGACGACGGCGGTGCCCACCCAGCGCCACGGGTGGCGCGCCGGGACCAGCCGGTAGTCCTCGTAATCGGTGGCCGCCTTGCGGCCCGCCGAACCGGCCGTTTCGGCCGATGCGGTTTCCGCGCCGGCGGTTCCGCCGTCGACTGCCGGGCCCGCCGGGCCGGCGGTGCCGGCCGGTGCGGTGTCGGGTGCGGATTCGATGCCGGCGGACGCCGGCTCCGGGGCGGACTGCGCCACCGGGGTTGCTGTTGAACTCATGCGCCACCTCGCTTCTTCCAGTTGCTGTGGGGGTACGGTTGGCTGCCAATCTAGGGCCGTGCGAAAACGCCAGGCAAGGCGGCAAGTTGCATACGTTCACGCAGGTTCGCACGGCGTCACGCGACGGTTTCTTGCCTCGATTTACGCCGCGTTACGTGCGGTGAACGGCCGTGACCGGCGCCTCGACCGGCCCCGTTCCGGGTGCCTAGCATGAGGGCTCCGCACCAGAGCCAGGAGACCGTCATGCCAGTGAATGCCCCATCCGTGGTCCTCATCGGCGGCGGCCCGCGCACGGCCGGGTTGCTGGAACGCCTCGCCGCCAACCGGCCGGAACTGTTCGCCGGCACGCTCCAGATCCACGTCGTGGAACCGCACACCCCGGGCGCCGGCAGGATCTGGCGCTACGAACAGCATCCCGGGCTGATGCTCAACTCCGCCGCGGCGGATGTCACGATGTTCACCGACGCCTCCGTCCAGTGCGAGGGACCGGCCGTCGAAGGCCCCGGCCTGGTGGACTGGGCCGCCGGGGTGCTGGACGGCTCCATCGCGGATGTGCCGGAGCTGCCGCAAGAACTTCGGCGCCAGCTGGCTGTCCTCACCGGCTCCACCTTTCCCACCCGGCAGCTGCAGAGCGTCTACCTGGAATGGTTCTTCCGCCGCTCCGCCGCCGCCCTCGGACCGGAGACCACCGTCACGGTGCACCGGGACACGGCGTCCGCCGTCGAACCCGTGCAGGACGAACAGGAACAGGGTGAACCGGAACAGGGCGCGCCGGATAAGGGTCCAGAACGCTACCGCGTCCGGCTGGCTGGCGGCGCGGTGCTGCGCGCCGACGTCGTGATCGCCTCCCTCGGGCATACCGATTCGCTGCCCGGGCCGGAGTCTGCCGCGTGGGCCGGTTTTGCCGCCCGGCACGGCGCGTTCCACGCGGCGCCCAGCTACACCACCGACGTCGACTACTCACCGCTCGCCGCGGGCCAGGACGTGATTGTCTCCGGCATGGGTCTGGCCTTCGTGGACCTGCTGGTCCTGCTCATGGAGGGCCGTGACGGCAGGTTCGAGGAGCTGCCCGACGGCGGCCTGCGCTACCTGCCCTCCGGTGCCGAGCCGCGGCTGTGGGCCGGGTCCCGCCGCGGCGTGCCCTTCCACTCCAAGATCACGTCCACCCTGCGCGGCGACGCAGCGGGCGAGCCGGTGTTCTTCACCGCAGACGTCGTCGCGGCGCTGCTGGACGCGCCCGGCGAGCTGGACTTCCGCGCCCAGCTTTGGCCCCTGATCGCCAAGGATGCCGGCTACGTGTACTACCGCGAACTGTTCACCGGCTACCCGGGGCGGGTCCGGATCGGCTGGCAGGAATTCGCCGAGCGGTTCTCCGCCGCGGAGTGGTACAGCCAGGACCGCCAGCGGCTGGTCACCGAGTCCGTCCCGGACTCAGGGCTCCACCTGGACCTCGAACGGCTGGACCATCCGTTCGCGGGCCGCGTGTTCGCCGGCCACGCGGACGTCCAGGCTGCGGTGGCAGCGTACATTGGCCGCGACCTTGAGCTGCGCACCGGGCCGGACCATTCGGAGACCCTGGCCCTGTTCACCTCCCTGCTCAAGTCCTACATGGACCTGGGCAGGCTGGTGCCGTCCGAGCGGCTGAACGCGCGGTCGCAGCGCGATGTCCAGGGCTGGTGGCACGGCTTCTTTAGCTTCGTCGATTCCGGGCCGCCGCCGCGCAGGCTGCGGGAGATGCTGGCGATCCACCGGGCCGGGCTGCTGCAGTTCATTGGCCCGGGGTTGGAGATCGAGGCCGCGGAGTACTCGGGCCGGTTCGTCGCCCGCTCGGCCCAGGCCGGGATCACCGTGTCAGCTGCGGCCCTGATCGAGGCCCGGCTCCCCGCGCCGTCGGTGGCCCGCTCCGCGAACCCGTTGCTGCGCCAGCTGCACACCTCCGGGCTCGGCACCGAGCAGCAGTTGCTCACCGCGGACGGTACGCATGCGACGGGACGGCTCTTGGTGTCCGCCCACAACGAGCTGATCAGTCCGGTGGGGGAGCGGCGCGAGCGACTGTTCGCCGTCGGGCCCGGTACCTCCGGCTGGGGCGCCGGCGCCTTCGCCCGGCCCGGCACCAACGCCGCGCCGTTCCGCGAAAACGACGCTCTGGCAAGGCGCGTCCTGAACCTCCTGGCCGATTCCAACAGCGGCCAAGCCAACAACGGCCAGGCCAACAACGAGCCAGTCGGCATCGGCCAAGCGAACAACGGCCAGGCGGTGCCGCAGGCGGCCGCCGGCGGAAAGGACCCGTCATGACCCCATCACCACTACACTCCCAGCCCGTGGAAACCCGGCCCGTAGACACCTCCACGCTGACGGTCCTCAGTCTCCCCATGAGCGATCCCAGGGTCCGTCCGCTCCTGGATGAGCTCGCGCTCGAATATGACACCCGCTACGGCTACCTCTTCGGCCGGGGAGCAGCCGCGGAGGAGCTCAACCGCTACCCGGCCCAGGAATTCGCCGCCCCAGGCGGCGCCCTGTTGATTGTGCGCGAGAACGGCGAATCCGTGGCGGGCGGCGCCTTCCGCCGGCACGGCCCGAAGACCGCCGAGTTCAAGCGGATCTGGACGCATTCGGCACACCGCCGCCGCGGACTTGCCCGGTTTGTCCTCGCCGAACTCGAGGCGCTGGCCGCCCGCCGCGGCTACCGGAAGGTCTACCTGACCACCGGCCCCCGCCAGCCGGAGGCGAAACACCTCTATCTGAACACCGGCTTCGAGGCCCAGTTCGATCTCTCCGCGGACCCGGAAACCATCGGACCGCTGGCATTCACCAAGGACCTGCCCGCAGGGTCACGCCGGGGGCCATCCCGGCGATAGAGTGCAGAACAGGCCGGCGCGACTTCCGCGCCGTGCCAGTATCGCCTCAGCCGCCGCGCATTCGCGGCGCCGAAGTACCCGGGAGCAATTCGTGCGGCATGGATCCAAGCCCACCATCCGCGACGTCGCGGAGACGGCCGGGGTGTCCCTGACCACAGTTTCCTACGTGCTCTCCGGCCGTTCCGGCGGCACCACCCGGATCAGCCAGGCCACCCAGGACCGGGTGCACTCCGCGGTCCGCGAACTTGGCTACGTGGCCAACCGTGCCGCCCGGGGAATGCGCCGGGGCCGCACGGAGCTGGTGGCCGTGGCCGTGGCGGACCTCGAACAGCCACGGGACAGGGCCATCGCCACACTGCTGGCCGGGATCCTGCCGGAGCACGGCTATCAGGCGGTCATCCTGCTGGGCGGGAGCTGGCGGCAGTTCATGCTCTCCGGCGGCGCCGACGGCGTGATCCACACCTGCGCGCCGGATGCCGGCGACGATTCCGGGACAGCTGACCATGCCGGGACGATGGCGGAGCTCGCCGGCCGCGGCATGGCCCAGGTGCTCATTACGGACGACGCCGGGGCCGGCAGCCTCGCTGTTCAGGGCGGATACGATGTGGTCCCCGCCGGAACGGACACCCCCGCGGTCCTGGCCGAGCGCGCCATCGCCCTGCTGCTCGCCCGGCTCCGGAGCTAGGTCCCGCCTAGGCGTTCAGCGCGGCGGCCTCCGGTGCTGTGTCCTGCGTTGCGGTTTCCCGGAGAGGGCGCCGGGCCAGCCACGCGGCCACGATCGCGCCGGAGACGTTGTGCCACAGGGAGAAGACGGCAGAGGGCAGCGCGGCCAGCGCGCCGAAGTGCGCCGTAGCGAGGGTGGCGGCCAGGCCGGAATTCTGCATCCCGACTTCAAAGGCCAGGGCCCTGCGCGCCTTGTCATCCAGGCGCCCCAGCCTGCCGGCCAGGTAGCCCAGGCCCAGTCCGAAACCGTTGTGCAGCACCACCGCGAGGAACACGATTCCACCCGCGGCGACGATCTTGCTGGCGCTGCCGGCCACCACGATCGCCACGATCAGGGAAATTACGACGGCGGAGGCCCACGGCAGGGCAGGGAGGACCTTGGCCACGAGCTTGCGGAGGAAGAGGCGGGCCACAAGGCCGGCAATGACGGGCAGGAGGACGGTCTTGACGATGTCCTGGACCATGCCGCCGGCGTCAATGCTCAGGTAGGAGCCGGCCAGGAACAGCACCAGCAGCGGCGTTACGATCGGGGCGATCAGGGTGGACACGGAGGCGACGGCCACGGACAGGGCGACGTCGCCCTTGGCCAGGAACGCCATCACGTTGGAGGCTGTGCCCGACGGCGCGCAGCCCACCAGGATCAGGCCAACCGCAAGCTCCGGCTCGAGGTGCAGGGCGACGGCGATCAGCCAGCCGGCCCCCGGCATGATGACGTAGTGCGCCACGATTCCCAGGGCAACGGCCCAGGGACGCTTGGCTACCGAGGCGAAATCGGGCGGGGTCAGCGTCAGGCCCATGCAGAACATGATGATGCCCAGCAGGAAGGGCACGCTGGGCGCGAGGGGTTTGAACGCCCCGGGGAGCAGGAAGCCGGCGAGGCCGGCCACCACGACGAGGATCGGGAAGACCGTCACCGCGATCCGGGCGATCTTTGCCTCGGCGGCGAGGGCGGGATTGGCCGGGACGTCGGCGGCTGCGCTCGCGTCCCGGGCGTTATTCGGAGTTTTGGTTGCCTCAAGCATCCAAGAATGGTGCCACCGGCGTCCGCGGACTGACCACTTCGTGACCACCCGTGTGACAAATATGTCAGATTTTTGACTCCCGTCCGGACCGGTATTAGGTCACACGTTTGGGTCTTTTTGTTCGCCCTGGTGCCGCCTACCGTGGAACCACGGCGCCGCCCGTCCGGGGTGGCCGGAGCATGGAGGAATATCCAATGACGACGCATGTAGCCGACTGCAGCGTGAGCAATTGCTCGTTCAACGATCACTCCCACTGCAACGCGGCCGCCATTACCGTCGGCGGCGCTGAAGACCATGCCTCCTGCGCGACCTTCATCGACATCGGTGTGCACGGAGGGCTCCCCAAGGTGCTGGCCGACGTCGGCGCCTGCCAGCGGTCCGAATGCACCCACAACGACCATCTGATGTGCAAGGCGTCCGAAGTTCACGTGGGCCCGGGGGTCGACAACGCTGATTGCCTCACCTACGCCCACAAATAAGCCGCACGCGTCCGCGTCCATCGAACAAAGGCCACAGGTCCTTTCGCCCCGGCCGGGGGATGCATAGACTGCCGGCTTAGGGGGAATTATGGAATGGATTGTTCTGGGCATCGGCGCACTGGTCATTATTGTCGTGTCAATCTGGCGCGATATTTCCCGCAGGGCGCTGCGGTCGTCTGCCGGGTCTGACCCAGAGTCAGAGCGGCAGCTTCGCGATTTTCACCGGGGACAGACTCTGGGTCACTCGCATTTCGTGGGCTTGGACAACACGGGCCACCGCCGGTAGCCCTCTTCGACGCCGGACTTTCCCCACCTTTGAAGTCGGCGCCCGGCGTGTCGCGCCGAACCGCCGGTGAGTCGCGGCGTCGCCGTCTCAAAGGTGGGGAAAATCCGCGCAGGCAGGCAGGCAGGCAGGCAGGCAGGCAGGCAGGCAGGCAGGCAGGCAGGCAGGCACGCCGGGCGTCCGCGGACGCAGGCACACGCTAGCCCTGTGTGAGCCGGTACCGCTCGATCTGCTTGAGCCGCCGCAGGAGGCTGTCGCGCCGGGGGTGCGGGACGGCGTCGGCCGGCTCGGCGGTGAGCTCGATGTGTTCGGTGCCGTACTGCCACAGCAGCAGGTCATCGAGCAGCCGGTCCGGGCCGGGGGAGTAGCGGTGGTCCAGGGCCTTGCGGACCTCGGTGATCCGGTTGGCGCTGAGCAGCCCGGCGAGCTGCATGGTCTGATTGAGGCCATGGGCGGCCATAAGCTCCGCGGCCCAGCCCCAGTCGTCGTCGACCTTCCGGTCCACGTGCGGCAGCAGGGTCCGCCACACGTCGCGGATCCGGTTGGGCGTCAGTTGCGCGCCACCCTCGCCGTCCACATCCCAGTAACTGCGGACCTCCTCGTAGCGCTCATGCAGGTCCGAGAACGCGCTCTCCACGGTCTCCAACATGGCGGCCGTGGCGGTGAACTGGCGGTCGAAGTGCGGGGTCCAGGCCCGCGGGTCCTCGGCCTTGAAACGGATGTCGTGCTCGATCTCGCTCCAGGCGTGCGCGAACACTGTGCGGATCTGGCACTCGAAGAAGTAGCTGCCATTCGGCGGCACGTCCGGGTTGAAGGCCAGTTGGTAGTCCTTGACGGCCTCGTTCTGGATGGTCCGCAGGATCAGGTGCCGGCTGGAGTAGCCGTACGTGCCGGACTCGATCGAGCCGATGTCCTTTTCGCGGTCCCCCCGGCAGTCAAAGAGCTGGCGCTGGCGCTTGATCAGATTGGCCACCACCGCGTTTTCCGCCGGCAGCTTGGTGATCACGCGGATGCCCACCATGTCGTTCAGGGTCCGGAACGGGTCCGGAAACTTGAGCACAGGCGGCCCGCCTGGCTCCAGCGGTTCTTCCGTGCGGGAAATCTTTTCGCGGAAGGATTCAACGGTCTTGGTGCGGCCGGTGACGAACAACGGCGTGACCTCGGTGCCCTTGAGCATGGTCCGCAGCGTGAGCAGGACCTCCCGTGTGACCAGCTTCAGGGCAGGCCGGAGCCGCTCGTACAGTTCCACGTTCTCCTGCACGGAATCGCGCAGGCTCAGGTCCAAACGGTCCCAGTTGCTCGCCATGGATCCAGCTTACGGCGCACCGCCGACACCGGCCCGCAGGCTCTCCCGGCCGCAGCAATCGGGACGTGTGCAAGTGCGGCATGCAGGGGCCCGGCCTGCGCGGGGCCGCTTGGCGCCCAAGGTAGGCTCAGCACATGGCTGATATGCGGCGGCGGGCTATGATCGCTGGCGCAGCGGCGGTGACTCTGGGGGCAGTTTCCGCCGCCTGTTCACCGGGCCCCAAGGAGGACGCTGTGAAGAGGCACAAGTACCAATATGGCGAGGACCCCAGCCAGTGGGGTGAGCTCTTCCTTCCGGAGATGGCCGCGCCCAAGGGTGTGGTGGTGGTGATCCATGGCGGGTACTGGCGTTCGCAGTATGGCGCGGAACTTGGGGAGCCCCTTGCCAAGGACCTCGCCGCGCACGGCATGGCAGCCTGGAATCTGGAGTACCGGCGCGCCGGCAACGGCGGAGGATGGCCCAACACGTTTGCCGACGTCCTGGCCGGAATCGACAAGCTCGGTGAGCTCGCAGACGAGCACGGTCTCGGACTGGACAGGGTGGTGGCCCTGGGCCACTCGGCCGGCGGCCACCTCGCCGTCTGGGCGGCAGGACGCAGCCGGCTCGCCGGGCTCGGAGCCCCGGACGCCGACCGCCAGCTGACGCGCCGTGGCGACGACGACGGCGCGGTGCAGATTACCGGCGTCGTCAGTCAGTCGGGGGTGCTCAACCTCGCGGCCGCCGAGCGGCTCAACCTCAGCAACGGCGCCGTCAGCAACTTCCTGGGCGGCTCGTCGGAGAAATATCCCAAACGGCATAAATATGCGGACCCCATGAGCGCCGTACCGCTGGCCGTGCCTGTATATGCCGTCCACGGCACGGAGGACGACACCGTGCCGGTCAGCCAGTCCGAGACCTACGCCGGAGCAGCCAAAGGGGCGGGTGCGCCGGTCCAGTTGCTGAAGGTGCCGGGCGACCACTTTGCGCTCATTGATCCAAAGGCACCCGCCTACCGGAAATGCCGTGAACTCGTGCAGCAGCTGCTGGTCTGAAATCCGGCCGGCCAGGTTGCCGGCCAGTCGCTCCCGAGGCGTCCCGCCGGCCGGTGAAAGCGAATACACTGGACCGCAGGTGCGCCGGGAAGTCTGGTCGGCATGGTTCCGTCGACCCCATTTTGAGGATCCCATGAGCGCCCTGCCCCCTTCGCCAACACCCCCTTCGCCAACGCCCACTCCGCCGACGCCCCCTCGCCTCACCGTTTTCGGTCGGGGCAGCTACGCCGAGGCCCTGCGGATCGGCGAAATCCTCCGCAAGGAAACGGTGGGCGGCGCCCTGCTGGTCGCCGCGGCGGTGGTGGCCCTTATCTGGGCCAACTCCCCGGCCTCGGAGAGTTACTTCGCGCTGCGCGACTTCACCATCGGCTACGCGCCCTGGCATCTGGACCTGAGCCTGGGCGCCTGGTCCGCCGACGGCCTGCTGGCCATCTTCTTCTTCCTGGTCGGGCTGGAACTCAAGCGCGAATTTGTCGCCGGCGACCTGCGCCAGCCGAGCAAATCCGTGGTTCCGGTGGCCGCCGCCGTGGGCGGTGTGGCCGTTCCGGCGCTCATCTACGCGGCCATCAACTTCTCGGGCTCCGACACCCTGCAGGGCTGGGCGATTCCCACCGCAACTGACATCGCCTTCGCAGTCGCGGTGCTGGCAATCATCGGTTCCCACCTTCCCAGTGCGCTGCGCATCTTCCTGCTGACCCTCGCCGTCGTGGACGACCTCCTGGCCATCGCCATTATCGCGATCTTCTACACGAGCGAACTCCACCCCGAACCGCTCCTGCTGGCCCTGCTCCCGCTGGGCCTCTACACGGTCCTGGCGCACAAATACCGCCGGTTCTTCGGCACGCACGCGTGGGCAGCCTGGGTGATCCTGCTGCCGCTGGGCGCGGCGACGTGGGCGCTCGTGCACGCGTCGGGCATCCACGCCACCGTGGCCGGGGTCCTGCTCGGATTTGCCGTTCCCGTCAAACGTTCCCGGGCCAGCGGGGGGCCTGAGGCCGGCCCGGGCCTCGCGGAGCTCTTCGAACACCGGTTCCGCCCGATTTCGGCCGGGATCGCCGTCCCGGTTTTTGCGTTCTTTTCCGCGGGGGTGGTCATTGGTGGCTGGCAGGGCCTCGGTGCCGCCCTGACGGATCCCGTGGCGGTGGGCATCATCGTGGCGCTCGTGGCCGGAAAGCCGGCCGGGATCCTCGGCACCACATGGCTCATCACCAAAGTCACACGGGCCCGGCTGGACAGCTCCTTCAAGTGGATCGACGTCTTCGGCCTCTCGATCCTGGCCGGCATTGGTTTCACGGTGTCGCTGCTGCTGGCCGAGTTGAGCTTCGGTCAGGGCACCGCGCACGAAGACCACGCGAAGGTGGGGATCCTCGCGGCCTCCCTGCTCGCCGCGCTCCTCGCCACCGGGGTGCTCCGGGCCCGCAACCAGCAGTACCGGCGGGCGGAGGAAGAGGAAAAGGTCGACTCGGACCACGACGGCATCCCGGACGTCTACCAGCAGGACCGTCCAGCAGGCTGAGTCGAGCCCTGCGGGCTGGGTGGACAGGCGAGGTGGACGGGCTAGATTTGGAGATGCGGCAGGAGATGCCGTCTGGAGCGTCGATGGTACCCCAAGGGGTATCGTTGTCTAGCTGGAATACGCGCGCCGGGCCGTCCGGTGCCCGCGAAAGGAACAGGCATGAAGAGCATTTCCGTCAAGGACCTGGTCGCCCTGGGCGACGCTACCGAAATCGTCGATGTCCGCGAGGAAGACGAGTACGCCGCTGTCCGCGTTCCTGGCGCCAGGAGCATCCCGCTCTCACGGTTTGTCCAGTCCCTCGACGAGGTTCCGGCCAGCGGAACCGTCTACGTCATGTGCGCCGCCGGAGGCCGCAGCGCCCAGGCCACCACCTTCCTGGAGGACCAGGGATACGACGCCGTCAACGTCACCGGCGGGATCATGCAGTGGCAGGACGAGGGACACCCCGTCAACCGGGGCTGACCTTAAGCTGATCTTAAAGGGGCTGTCCTTAACGGAGGGACCATGGAAGTCATCGTCATCGAGACCCCGCAGCTCGGGGACCGCAGCTACCTGGTCCACGACGGCTCCGTGGCGCTGGCGATCGACCCGCAGCGTGACACCGACCGCATCGAGGCGGCCGCCCGCGACGCCGGAGTGGCCATCACGCACGTGGCCGAGACCCACTTGCACAATGACTACATCACCGGCGGGCTGATCCTGGCCGGCGCCCACGGCGCCAGCTACCTCGTGAACGCCGCCGATCCTGTGGCGTTTGAGCGCACGCCCGTCACGGACGGCCAAACGGTCCGGGTGGGCTCGCTGACGGTCAAGGCGGTCGCCACGCCGGGCCACACGCACACCCACATGTCGTTCATCGTGGACGACGGCGAGAAGCAGGCCGTCTTCTCCGGCGGCAGCCTGCTGTACGGCTCGGTGGGCCGCACCGACCTTGTTGCCGAGGCGGACACGATCGGCTTGACCCATGACCAGTACGCCTCGGTCCGGCGGCTCGCCGCCGAGGCCGGCCATGACGCGGCGCTGTTCCCGACCCACGGATTCGGTTCCTTCTGCTCCTCCGGACCCGCCAGCGGCGCCCGGTCCTCCACCATCGGCGAACAGCTCGCCGCCAACCATGCCCTGACGGACCCTGACGAGGACCACTTCGTCCGCCAGCTCATCGCCAACCTCACGGACTACCCGTCGTACTACGCCCACATGAGTCCGGCCAACCTGAGGGGCCCGGGCCCTGCGGAGCTGGCCGTTCCCGAGTCACTCGATGCCGCCGAGCTCACCCGGCGATTGGACGACGGCGAGTGGGTGGTGGACCTGCGGCGGCGCGTGGCGTTCGCCAACAGCCACCTCAAGGGCAGCGTCAGTTTTGAGTATGGCTCCGGCTCCAGTTTCACCACGTATCTCGGCTGGGTGCTGCCCTGGGGTGAACCGCTGACCCTGGTGGGCTCGCGGGAAGATATCGAGAGCGCCATCCGCGACCTCTCCCGGATCGGCATCGAATCCCCGGACGCCGCCGTCGGAACCGAGCCGGAGGCCCTGGCACCGCGGGCCGGCCTCGCCTCCTACCCGCGCGTGGGCTGGGACGGCGTGCTCGCCGGGCGGGCGCCGAAGGACACCGTCCTGGACGTGCGCCGGGCCGACGAATTCGCCGCCGCCCGGGTGCTGGGCGCGGTCAACGTGCCGCTGCACGAGCTGTTGCTGCGCCTCGGGGATGTCCCTGCCGGGAAGCTCTGGGTGCACTGCGGTTCCGGGTACCGTGCCGGGGTCGCCGCCAGCCTCCTCCAGCGGGCAGGCCGGGAGGTGGTCCACATCGACGCCAGGTTCTCCGACGCCGCGCCCGCCGGGGTCGCCTTGGACACCACAGCAGCCTGAGCGGGCAGCGAGCGGATGCGGGCGGTGCGCTCAACACACGGCGCCGGAGCGGATTCTCTGGCAGAGTATGGTCATGCTCACAGTTATTGGCGAGGGGCTGGTTGATGTAGTCCAGCGGTCCTCCGGCGTCCAGGCCCATGTCGGCGGAAGCCCCCTCAACGTGGCGGTGGGGCTGGCGCGGCTGGACCATCCCGTCCAGTTCATTGGCCGCTACGGCCGCGATGCCTATGGCGAGGCCCTGGCCGCACACCTGAAGTCGAGTTCCGTGCTCCTCCCGCTGGGACCCGACGAGCTGCCCACCAGCGTGGCGGCCGCCCTGATCGACGACGCCGGCGCCGCCACCTACACCTTCGACCTCGCCTGGGAGCTTCCCGGCGTCGGGGCGCGCCTGCCGTTCCTGCTTCAGGGAACCACGCTGCTGCACACCGGATCCATTGCCACCATGCTGGCGCCCGGCGCCGCCGACGTGCTGGCCGCCGTCGAGCGCGCCCACCCGTCCGCCACCATCAGCTTCGACCCCAATTGCCGCCCGAGCATCATCCCGGACGTGGACTACGCCCGGGGGCAGGCCGAAAAGTTCGTCACTCTCGCAGACGTCGTGAAAGCCTCCGACGAGGACCTCGAATGGCTCTATCCCGGTGAAGACCCGCTGGATTCGGCCCGCCGCTGGCTGGCGCTGGGCGGCTCCGAAGGGCCCGCCATGGTGGTGGTGACCCGCGGCGGCACGGGCCCCTGGGGCATCAACGCCGCAGGTGAGGCGCAGTTCCCCGCCCCCGAGATCAGCGTCGCGGACACCGTCGGGGCGGGGGATTCGTTCATGGCCGCGCTCCTGTCCGGCGTGGTGGACCTGGGCCTGGACGGGGCACAAAACCGCGAGGCCCTGCGCGAACTCTCCGCCGAAAATCTCCGCGATCTCCTCGCCCATGCCTCCCGGGCAGCGGCGGTCACCGTGTCCCGCGCCGGCGCCAACCCGCCCACGCGCGCGGAGTTGGCACGGATGGAAACGGGGGCCCAGCCCCTGCAGTGAGTGAAAGGCAGCCATGACACGCCATGATTTTCCGGTGTTTCCTGTCCGCAGTGAATCCTTCGCGGAGGGCCAGACGCTCCCGCCTGCCCAGCGCAGCGGGAAGATGCGCGCCGGCGGCCAGGACGAATCCCCGCAGCTGAGCTGGAGCGGCGCCCCGGCCGGCACGAAGGGCTATGCGGTCACCATGTTCGACCCCGACGCCCCGGGGCGTGGCGGCTTCTGGCACTGGGCCGTGGTGGACGTCCCCGCCGGCGTGACGTCGCTGCCGGCAGGGGCGGGTGCCGAGGGCGGCAGGCTCCTTCCCCCGGGTGCCATCCAGTTAAGGAACGACGGCGGGTTCCACGGCTACCTGGGCGCCGCGCCGCCTCCCGGGCACGGGCCGCACCGCTACGTCATCACCGTCCACGCGCTCGACATCGCGCCGTCTGGGCTGGATGAGCACACCGCTCCGGGCAGCTTGGAAGTGAAGCTGTCACGGCACACCCTTGGCCGTGGCACGCTCACCGGCATCCTCGAACGCCACTGAGCCCGCCGCCGCCGAGCCGCTCGCCGTCGTCGAGTTCGCCGGAAACTCTCCAGATCGCGGGAATTGTCCGGCGAAGCCGACGCGGTCCGGCGATCTCGGCGCATACGGCCGCGGGGGCCGGCCGTCCCGGCCCACGTAGACTGGCACTATGCGGCTGGTAGCAAGTGACATCGACGGAACGATCCTCGGCCATGACGGCAAAATCAGCGACCGGACCGTCCGCGCGTTCCACGCCTGCCGCGACGCCGGGCTGGAACTGGTGTTCGTCACGGGACGGCCGCCGCGCTGGCTCCATCCCCTGCAGGACCAGTTGGGGCACACCGGAACGGTCATCTGCTCTAACGGCGCCGTCGTGTGGGACCTTGAGGCGGACCGCATGCTCTCGGCGCGGACACTGGACCTCGACGCCATGTTCGAGGTCCGCCGCATCATCAAGCGGTTGCGTCCGTCCGCGCTGTTTGCCGCCGAAACCCTCACCGGCTTCCACCTGGAACCGGGCTTTATCGAAAACGGCTCGAGCAAACTGCTCGCGGAATTCACCCCGGCCCCGCTGCACACGACCCTCACGGCGGGGGACTCCGTTGCGAAGTTCCTGGCCATTGTCCGGGAGGGCACTGCCGACGAGTTCCTGGCCGAGGTGACGCCCGCCGTCGCCCATCTGGCCGCGGCGACGCACTCGGCACCGAACATGGCCCTGCTGGAGCTGTCGCTGCCCGGCGTGAACAAGGCCGTGACCCTGGCGGAATATGCGGCGTCCCTCGGCATCGGCGCCGCGGACGTGGTGGCTTTTGGGGACATGCCCAACGACATCGAAATGCTGCGCTGGGCCGGACACGGCTACGCGATGGCCAGCGGCCACCCGGAAGCGATCCGGGCCGCGGGCCAGCAGGCCCCGCACTTCGACGACGACGGCGTCGCCCAGATCCTCGAGGCCAAGCTCGCCGAACTCGGCCTCCGGCTGCCCTAAGCCACCCGGCGGCCCGGCTCCCCTAAAGCCACCGCCGCGCCGGTCCACGCACCACCCGCGTCCCGCCGGCCTGCTCCGCACACCGGGCCAGATCCGCGCGGACACCGGATTCCCAGCCGACGGTCAACTGGCGTTCACCTTGGCCTCCTAGGCTGGAAGCTCGCGACGGATCGCTAGACCGATAGTGGGGACATCATGGCCAAGTACCGCATCAACAACACGGACGACCAACCCCTGCACCCGGCGGAGCCGGACCGGCATTGGAGGCAGCTGCGCCAGGGCGACCGCGTCAGCGTCCGGCTGGGCCCGGGCTTCGAGACCGGCGGCCTCGTGCACGCCGTCACGGCGGACCACAGCGTTGTCTGGGTGGACCTCGACGGCGGCCGCGGCCGCACGCTGCTGCACTGCAGCGACGACGTGGAAATCCGCCAGCACGACTCCTGACACCACGTCCCGCCAAGCACAGCCAAAGACCGGTCCCACCAAGACCCGGTCCTGCTCAGCCCCGTCCGCGGCCCCGGTGCCGGCAATCGAGGCTCGGGTACGCTTCAGGAGTGACTGACCCGCACCCCTACTTTGCCCCTCGCGGCAACCGCGACGACGGCCCGGAGGACGGCGCTCCGGAGGACGCCCCTGCCCGGGCCCGCGCCGGCGTCCGGGCGCCCTTGGCGATGGCCCATCGGGGCTTCTCGCTGGATGGGCTGGAGAACTCGATGGCCGCGTTCCGCGCCGCCGTCGACCTCGGGTTCCGGCATCTGGAGACGGACGTGCACACCACCGCCGACGGCGTGTTGGTGCTCTTCCACGACAAAACCCTGGACCGAATCACGGAGGTCCGGGGCCGGATCGCGGACCTTCCGGCCGCGACCGTGGACCTGGCCAGGATCGGCGGAACCGAACCGATCCCGCGGTTCGAGGAGCTGATCGTGGCCTTCCCGGACATCCGGCTCAATATCGACGTCAAGGACTGGAATTCGGTGGGCACCCTGGCCTCGGCGATCGAACGCCACGGACTGCACGACCGAGTGCTGGTGGCCAGTTTCTCGGACCGGCGGCGCCGCGCGGTGCTGAAGCAGCTGAGCCGTCCCGCCGCGAGTTCGGCCGGCATCGTGTCCAATGCCGTGTTCGTCCTGCTGGGACCCGTGCTGCCGGCGCGGCTGATGTCCCTCGTGGCCCGCCGGGCACTGCGCGGAGTCCACGCCCTGCAGGTCCCCGTTCGCTACGGCGCCGTGCCCGTGGTGACGCCCGGCTTCATCCGCCGGGCACACCGGCACGGCCTGCAGGTTCATGTGTGGACAGTCAATGAGCCCGCCGAAATGCACCGGCTGCTGGACCTTGGCGTCGACGGGATTGTCACGGACCGCGCGGACCTGCTCAAGGCGGTCCTCCAGGAGCGCGGGACCTGGGTCTGACGGGGAGCGCCCCCGGCGCTTAGGCGGAAAGTTCCATCATGAGGGGCGGCAGTTCCTCGTTGAGCTCCCGGGCGAGATAACCCAAGCCGCCCAGCCGGCTGGCAAGACGGTCTCCGGCCGCAGCATGCAGGTGCGTTCCCCAGCAGGCGGCCTGCGCGTCGCCCGCTCCCCTGGCACGGAGGCCGGTGATGGCGCCGGAGAGGACATCTCCGCTGCCCGAAGTGCCCAGTCCGCTGTGCCCGGTGGTGATCTCCCAGAGGTCGGACCCGGACGCGGCAGACTTGCCGCTGCTGCGGGGTTGTGCGATCACCCCCTGGCAGGTGACCACCGCCTGGTATTTGTCGGCCACCTCAGGAAGCTGGCGGCGCAGGTCCTCGACGTCCCGGCCGAGGAGGATGCCGGCCTCCGTGATGTTCGGGGTCAGGATCAGCCGGCCGGCCCACGGAGCCAGTTCGTCTTCGAGCTCCGGCAGGCTGGCCAGGGCAAAGGCATCCAGGACAAAGCAGGGCTGAGTGCCCGGGGTGGCTTTGAGGAGTTCGCGCAGCAGCGCCGTGGTCTGGTCCTGGTCGTCCAGGCCGGGCCCCACCAGGACGGCGTCTGCGGCTTCCAGCTCGGCGGCCAGGGACCCGGCGGCGGAACCGACCACGGTCCCGGCCGTAGTTTCCGGCAGTCCAAGGACGCCGGCTTCGGGCAGGACGACGGCGAGCGGTACCGCCACGGAGTCCGCCACGGCCAGGGTCAGCCGGCCCGCACCCGCGCGGAGGGCAGCGACGCCGGCGAGCAACGCCGCTCCGGGGGTCTTGCGCGCACCGCCGATGACCAGCACGGAGCCGCGGTCATCCTTCCCGGAGCCGCCGTCAGGAAGCGGCCAGGCGCGCAGCAAGGTCGGGGTGACGGCCTCCGCCTGAGGGGGTTTGACCTGCCGGGACTTAGCGGGGGTGGACATCGGCGTCCCCCGAGTGCTGCGTTACCGGGACACCTTCGCTCATGAGGTGGTCGGCCATATTGAAAGTCTCCAGTAACCATTCCCCCCTGCCGTCGGGCCGGACGAAGCGGCTGACGGAGGCATTGAGGATGGTGGACGTGGCAGCAATGTCCAGCAGCTGCTGCTCCGAGAGCCCCTCCAGGATGTAGCGGATGAGCAGGATCAGGGCGTCGTGGCAGACCAGCAGGACGCCCTCGCCGGGATGCTTGTTGTCGAGGTCGGCGAGCAGCGAGCGAAGCCGCAGCACCACGTCCGCCCAGGACTCGCCGCCCGGGGGCCGGTAGTAGAACTTGCCGAGCCACCGCCGCCGGCCGGCCTCCTCGGGGAGGCGGGCTTCCACCCCGGCTGAGGTGAGCATGTCCAGGATGCCGAGCTCGCGGTCACGAAGCCGCTCGTCGACCAGGATTGCCGTTTGCCAGCCCCCGGTCTGGACGGCGAGTTCCGCCGTCTGCCGTGCGCGCAGGTAGGGCGAGCACCAGACTGGAGTGCGCCGGCCGTTCGGGTACCCCGCGAGGAGCCTGCCCAAGGCCAGCGACTGCTCCCGTCCGGTGTCCGACAACCCGACATCCGCATCCCGGGCCGGAACATCGATGACATGCGCGCCGGCCTGTTGAGCAAGCGTGGCCGCAACGTTGCCCTGGCTTTCACCGTGACGTACCAGCAGCAGCTCCGTCACGCCCGGAACGCTGGTGCCGTGTCCGTAGTGGCTCACATATCCCCCTGTCCGTTGGTTCCCAACGTCATCCTTTGCCGTGCCGGCCCGGGCCGGATTGTGTGTGGCAGCCACGTTACTCCCGATGGCGCAGATCTGTCGCTGCACGCCGCGACGGCCGGGCTGGCAGGATAGAGCCATGCGCATCCTCATCGCCCCGGACAAGTTCAAGGGCTCCCTGACCGCCGTCGAAGCCGCCGCCGCCATTGCCGAAGGCGCCCTGCGCGTCTACCCGGACGCCGACGCCGTCCAGTTTCCGGTGGCCGACGGCGGCGAAGGGACCCTCGAGGCGGCCGTCGCGGCCGGCTACGAGGAACGGCTCAACGCAGTCGTCGGCCCCATCTTGGCCCCGATCGGTGCCGCGTGGGCTATCCGCGCGGACGCTTTCGGCGGGGCCACCGCGGTGATTGAAACGGCGCAGGCCTCCGGGCTGGCGCACATGGAGCCCACGCCGGCCAACTCGCTGCGCGCCCACAGTTACGGCTGCGGCCAGCTGATCGCCGCCGCCCTGGACGCCGGTGCCACGGAAATCGTGCTGGGCGTAGGCGGTTCGGCCATGAGCGACGGCGGCAGCGGCGCCCTCCGGGCCCTCGGACTCAAGCCGTTGGACGCCGCCGGGAACGTCGTGCCACTTGGCGGCGGATCGCTCGCCGAGGTCGCGTCCGTGGATATCAGCGGCCTGGATCCGCGGCTGGCCGCGGTGAAGTTCAGGATCGCCGTCGACGTCCAAAATCCGCTGTACGGCAGCGACGGGGCGGCGCACGTGTTCGGTCCGCAAAAAGGTGCCGACGCTGACGCGGTGGAGCTGCTGGACGCCGGCCTGCGCAACTGGGCCTCGGTCCTGCGCGAGTCGACGGGCCGGGACGTCAATGTGCCCGGCGCGGGGGCGGCCGGCGGCTTCCCGGCGTCGTTCCTGGCCTTCAGCACGGCCGCCCTGGAAGGCGGCTTCGAGCTGGTGGCCGGCCTGACCGGGCTTGCCGCGAAACTCGCGGTGGCTGATTTGGTCATTACCGGAGAAGGCTCCATGGACAGCCAATCGCTGACGGGCAAGGCGCCGATCGCCCTCGCCGATGCCGCCCAGTCCCTCGGCATTCCGGTGATCGTGGTGGCCGGCCGGATCCTCGTCACCCCGGAGGACCTCGCCCGGCACGGAGTCGTCGCCGCCGCGCAGCTGCTGGACGTCGCCGGAAGCCCGGAGGACGCCGTCGCCAACGCAGCAAAGTACCTTGCCTGGGTCACCAGCCAGGTCCTCGAAGGGGCCTAGCGCGCCTGCTGGCCGGCTGCCGTGCCGAGCGCCGTGGGGCTAGGCGCCGGTCTCGTAGTGCGGTTCGGCCACGGGTTTGGACTCGGGGGAGCCCTTCTCGCGCAAGTAGACCGAGGCGCCCACCAGGACCGCCACCGCGAGGAACTCGCTTTGCCAGTTCTGGAAGGACTCGAACCAGAAGCGGCTCGTCGCCAGATAGCCCAGCACCGTCACGGTGGGCTGTCCGTGCGCCTCCTGGTCACTGTTGTAGTCGTCCGCGCCGCCAACCGCGTGCATGATGAAGGACGCCACGAACAGCAGGAGGAACATGATCGAGAGCGAGTGTTCGTAGAGCTTGAGCACCCAGCCGCCGCGCCGCACGGGCCACGGGGTGGATGACTTGAGCTTGGCCTGCCTGGGGTCCTCGTCCTGCGGGGCGGTGCGGCCCATCGGCTTGGACTCGGAGGACCCCTTCTGGAACAGGAAGACGGTCAAGAGGACATACATGCCCATCTGCAGGAATTCCGATTCCCAGTTCTCGAATGTCGCCTCCACGAACGCCCCGGTGCCGAGGTACTGCAGCACTGTCACGGCCGGTTCACCGTGGGCCGTCTGCTCGTCGCTGTAGCTGCTGGCTCCGCTGAGGATCATGCCGCCGAAAAACACGACGAACAGCCCGATATTGGCCAGCAGCAGTCCGTGCTCCTTGACCCACTTGCCCATGGTTCCTCCTGTGCCTGCGGTGCGCCGATCATGTGAAACGTTGGTCATTGTGACTCCTCTTTGCGGGCCTGCCGACGGATCCGGGCTGGGACAAGAACCAGTAGCAGTACCAGTATGGCCAGCAATCCGACGCCGGCTATCACGCCCGCCGTCCGGCCTACGGTGACGTCGAAGATGAGGGACGTAGTCCCCACGCTCAGGAGCCCGACGCCGGCCAACGAAAACTTGGCGATGGTATCGGCGCTGGCCACGAGCGTGGACTTCAGCCCCTGCCGGAACAGTCGGCGGTGCACGCTCACCGGCAGCAGGATGGTGGCCGTGGTGAGGGCGGCCAAGACGACGTTGGCGAGGTACAGGCGGGTCTGGTAATCATCGAGCGTCTCGAAGCGCGTCTGGAACGGCAGGGTCAGGAGGAAGCCGGCGAGGAGCTGGACCCCGGTCTGGAGAACCCGCAGTTCCTGCAGCAGTTCGGCCCAGTTGCGGTCCATCCGCTCAGCACGCGATTCGTCCCTGCCGTCATCCTTCGGCGTCATTGGGTCTGTCATTGGTGTTCCTCCGCGCCATCCTGAAACCATCGTGAACCTGCCGCAGCGTGTGTGGCCCACCCTCAACCTAGGCTTGAAAGTTGATAAAAGACAAGTCGGTAGTAAGTTTGCTGATCACTTTGCGGTTAGGGTAGAAACTGTTTACTTCACGGCGATGATTTCGGAAGGCCCGGCCAGCGCCGGCCTGAGAGCATCGCTGGAAACCGACGTATTGGTTAGGTGGACTATGAGTGACGCAAGCAGCACGGCAGCCGGCGCCTCCAGCGGCGGCGGCAAGCAGCAAGACCAGCCCAAGCAGCAAGACCAGCCCAAGCAGCAAGACCAGCCGCGCGATCCCCGCGCCGGCTACCACTCGGGCCCGTTCCCGGAACAGGTCCAGAAACAGCCCGGCCTCACCGCGCCCATGGAGCCCAAACCGGACCATGGCGAGGAAAGCTACCGGGGCAGCGGTGCTCTGAGCGGCAAAGCCGCCCTTATCACCGGCGGTGACTCCGGAATCGGCAAGGCGGTGGCGATCGCCTTCGCCCGCGAGGGAGCCGACGTCGCGATCTCCTATCTTCCGGAGGAGGAAGAAGACGCACAGGACACCGCCGAGTGGGTCCGGAAGGCCGGCCGCAAGGCCCTGCTGCTTCCCGGCGACGGCCGCAGTGAGGACTTCGCCGGGCACATCGTCGAGGCGGCCCTGGCCGAATTCGGGGGCCTCGATGTTCTGGTACTGAATGCGGCCTACCAGAAGAACCGGGACAGCCTGGAATCGCTCCCCACCGAAGAGTTCGACCGCGTCTTCAAAACCAATCTGTACTCCCTGCTCTGGACCGCCCGTGCCGCGGTCCCGCATCTGGGAACGGGGGCGTCCATCATCACCACCGCGTCGATCCAGGCCTTCAACCCGTCCCCGGAACTCATCGACTACGCCATGACCAAGGCAGCCCAAGTGGCTTTCACCAAGGCGCTGGCCCAGGAGCTCGGGCCCAAGGGAATCAGGGTCAACGCCGTGGCCCCGGGTCCCATCTGGACGCCGCTGATTCCGGCCACCGAGTGGCCGGAGAAACTGCCGTCCTTCGGCCAGGACACGCCACTGCAACGGGCGGGCCAGCCGGCTGAGCTCGCGGCCGCCTACGTGCTGCTCGCCTCGGACCACGGTTCCTACATTTCCGGAGCGGTGCTTCCGGTCACCGGAGGCAAAGGGCTCTGAGTCCGCTTCGATCCCGTCCAATTCCAGCTAGTCCCATTTCCAGCAACAGGAGAAATGACATGACTGAAAACCAGCAGGATCCCAAGAGCGTCACCGAAGAAGCGGGCGGCTACGGCACCCCGACCGCCGAGCAGGAAATGCCCGGCGGCGACGCGAAGAACGGCGATGCGAAGAACTTCGCTCAGCCGCGCGAGGAGGAGGCCTTCGACGCCGCGGGGCTGAACCAGGACAGCCCCGACGGCGAGACGTATCCGGCCGGTGCGCCGGATCTGAGCCAGTTCGGTGCCGAAGACCAAGACAGTGCAGGAGAGCCCGGAGCAGGACGCTTCGGAGGAACGGAGGAACAAATGAGTTCAGAAAACGCCAGCGCAACCCCCGGCTTCGACCCCGACGCCCAGGAGGATCCCGCGGCCGCCGTGCCCTCCTCGGAGGCGGAGATGGACGAGGCCAACACGGAAAAGCCCGACGCAGGGCGACCTTTCTCCTCCGAGCCCGGACAGGACGCGGCGGGTCTGCCGGACGGCTCCGGGACGGACCTGCCGGAGAGCAAGTCGCCGAAGGACCGCGACGATGACAAGGACGCCTTCGACGCCGGCTAGTCCCGGCGCCGTCGCCCCCGCGCCCGCCGCTGCCCCACGGAGGGCCCTGACAGCCAAAGAGGCCGGACTCCTGCCTGTGGGCGGAGTCCGGCCTCTTCGTCTGCGGTAAGTTGCCCGCTTGCGGTGCTTCTTTAGCGGCGCTTCTTGGGGGCGCGCTTGGTGGCTGCCTTGACCGCGGCCGTCGAGGCCGCGGCCGGCGAGGGATCATCAGTTTCCGGCTCCGTCACCGTGCCGCGCACCTTCGCGATCGCCTTCATGCCGTGGTAGATCACCAGGGCCGCGGCCGAGCCCAGCGCGATCCCGGTGAACTTCAGGTCGCCGATGGTCCAGGTGTAGTCGGCAATCCCGACAATCAGGGCGACGGCGGCCGTGGTCAGGTTGATCGAGTTGGAGAAGTTCACCTTGTTCTGGACCCAGATCTTCACACCCAGCACACCGATCATGCCGTAGAGCATCGTGGCCGCGCCGCCCAGGACGCCGGCGGGGACAGTGGCGATGAGTTCACCAAACTTCGGCGAGAAGCTCAGGATCACGGCGAAGACGCCGGCCACCCAGTACGCCGCCGTCGAGTACACCTTGGTGGCAGCCATGACGCCGATGTTCTCGGCATACGTGGTGGTCCCGGACCCGCCGCCAAGCCCGGCAAGCACGGTGGCGGCGCCGTCGGCCAGGAGCGCCCGGCCGGACACGCCGTCGAGGTTCTGCCCGGTCATGGCCGACACGGACTTCACATGGCCGATGTTCTCTGCCACCAGCACCAGCACCACCGGCACGAAGAGGCCCACGACGCCAAGGTGGAATTCGGGGGTCTGGAAGTGCGGCAGGCCGACCCACGCCGCGCTGTCCATCTTGGAGAAGTCCACCTCTCCCCGGATCATCGCAACAAGGTAGCCCACCAGTACGCCCACCAGAATGCTCAGCCGGCCCAACATGCCGCGGAACAGCACGCTGACCACGATGATGACGGCCAGCGTGATGAAGGCGGTCACCGGGGCCTGGTCGAAGTTGGCCTTCGCCGCGGGCGCCAGGTTCAGCCCGATCAAAGCCACGATCGCACCGGTTACGATCGGCGGCATGACCCGGTTGATCCAGCCGGCTCCGAACTTCTGCACTACGGCGCCAACGACGGCGAGGGTCGCGCCGGCCAGCACCACCCCGCCCAGCGCCCCGGCGATGCCGAACTGTTGCTGGGAAGCCAGGATCGGTGCGATGAACGCGAAACTGGAACCGAGGTAGCTCGGCACGCGTCCCTGGGTGATGACCAGGAACAACAGGGTGCCGATGCCGGAGAAGAACAACGTGGTGGCTGGCGGCATGCCCGTGATGATCGGGACCAGGAAGGTGGCACCGAACATGGCCACGACGTGCTGCATCCCGATCCCTACCGTCAGGGGCCAGGTGAGCCGCTCATCCGGCCTGACGACCTCACCGGGGCGGACGGACTTGCCGGTGCCGTGGAGCTTCCATTTGGTGCCGAGCATGCTCATTGCCGGGAGCCTTTCAGAGAATGTGGGGCGCGGAAGGAATCTTCCCGAGCAACTTTACCGCGCAGGGTTATACCGGCCGTCCCCTCGGGCAGTCCCCTCGCGCAGGCAGGATCGAAACGAGAGATGGTGCGCGCTGGGGGGGGTGTGCGCTGGAGTGGTGTGTGCCGGACGTCACAGAGCGCAGTGGGAAGCAGGCGCGGCTGGTTGAAGTTGCAACTATGGACAGCAGGAGAAGCCGGCCACCCTCAAGTGCGCCGGCACAGCGAAAGGGATGCCCATGACAATCGCCCACGATGAAGCAGTAATCGAGGCAGCTGCCGTCGACGCCATCTTTGCCGAAGCCCGCACCGCCAACGTCTTCACCGGCGCCGTCACTGACGAGCAGGCCCGCGCCATCTACGAACTGACGAAGTTCGGCCCCACAGCATTCAACTCCCAGCCGCTGCGCGTCACCTACGTGCGCTCCGACGAAGCCCGGGCCACGCTCGTGGACGCACTTTCCGCGGGAAACCGCGCGAAGACGGCCTCAGCACCCCTCGTCGCGGTCCTGAGCTACGACACCGCCTGGCAGGAACAGTGGGACACGTTCCTTCCCGGCTACAACGCCCCCAAGGCCATGTATGACGCCGCGCCGGACCTTGCCGCGGCCACGGGCAACAACAACGCCCACCTGCAGGCCGGCTACTTCATCCTCGCGGTCCGCTCCCTGGGCCTCGCGGCCGGCCCCATGACCGGTGCCGACTTCGCCAAGATCAACGCGGCGTTCTTCCCCGACGGGAGCCAGAAGAGCTTCCTCGTGGTCAACATCGGCCAGCCCGGCGAAGACGCATGGGGCGCAGCCAAGCCGAAATTCGCCTACGAGGACGTCGTCCGTACCGTCTAAGGGCATCCGGCCCCGGCATTGTCCTTCCGCGGAGGTGCCTCCGGCACTGTCCTTCCGCGGAGGTGCCTCCGGCACTGTCCTTCCGCGGAGGTGCCTCCGGCACCATGGGGGACAGGCCGGAGGCACGCGGGATGCGATTCTGCGGTTCAGCGCAAGGCCCACATCCAAGGCCACTTCCTATTTTAGTCCGTGCCTTCGCCTCCGGCACTGTCCGTTTGCGGCACACGCCCCGCCCATGGCCGCCGCGGCGTGGCACACTTTTCCCATGCGGAACCTGATCGCGGTGGCCTTCGTGGAACCCGTAGCCGAAGGGCTCGAGTTTCCCCGTGATGACTGGCCGCTGCACCTCACCCTGCTTAAGTTCGACGTGGCTAAGTTCGACGTTGGTAAGTTCGACGTCGTCGAACCGCGCCAGGAATCCGGCGCGGAACCCGAACCGGGCACACCACCGGCACCAGGCGATCCGCTCGCCGAACGGATCGCCACCCTCATGGCGGACACGGTGGCCGCCGCCCTGGGCTGCCGGGTCAGCGTGGACGGCGAAGCCGGGTTCGGGCGCGCAGGGTCAATCCCGGTCAACCTGATTGAACCCAGCGAACAGCTGCAGCTCCTCCACAACGAGCTGGTCCGGATCGTGGAGCAGCTGCCCGGCAGGATCTCCACGCCTACCTACACCCTGGAAGGGTACCGGCCGCACGTCTCGCACCACGGCGCCAAACGGCTCCAACAGGGCGACACTTTCGCGCTTGACCGGATAGCGCTGGTGGATATGGCGCCCGACGGCGGGCACGCCACCCGCCGGATCCTGAAATTGTGGACCGGAGCCCCGGCGTAAGCGCCCGGACGGTCTCAGGGGATGGCGTGCACGTCATATCCGGGACTCCGGCGGTTGATTCCTGCGGTCCGGGTGCCATACTTGGGTCAACTTCGGCGGTTATTCGACGGTTATTCGACTGTTGTTCGACAGTTATTCGACGACGGAGTGACGTATTTCGGGCAAATCACGGCGGACCGGGGGGACCACTAAATGATGCTTGACACCGCGACACTGCGGGTTGCCTTGGCGCTGGTCGACCTCACGCTGCTCATGCTGTTCTACTTCATCACCTTCCGGCGCACCCGGTCGCCCTACAGCGGCTGGTGGTGCATGGCCCTTTTGCTGTTCCTGGTCGGCAACGCCGCGTACCTGCTGGATGGGACGGTGCACCAGGTCTGGGCCAACCCTGCCGGCAGCGTCCTGCTGGTCGCCGGTGCGGCCAGCATCTGGGCTGGCGGACGATCGCTGCGGGCCCCCGCACCCCGGCCCTGGCAACTCGCGGCCGGCCCTGCTGCCACCGCCGCTGCTTCAGTTTTTGACCATCCGGCCACCAACGTCTGGGCGGGCGGCCCGGTGTACCTGGGATTCATGGCCCTGCTGATCGGGCTGGCGTCCAGGGAGCTGTTCCTGCTTGAGCGCGATTACTCGCGCGTGCACCGTCCCCTCGCCGTGGGCGCCGGCATCCTGGCCGTTTTCTACCTGGGCCGTCTCTTCGCCTATCTGACGAAGGGACCGGACGGTGCGGTCTTTACGTCAGTTTTCGGTTCCGTCCCCATGACGGTCTTGTCGATGGTCACGCTCGTGGTCGCGTCCTTCACGATGGCGGAGCTGAGCTACGAACAACAGACCACGGATCTCCGCGCACGCGCCACCGTGGACGGCCTCACCGGCCTGCTCAACCGCTCGGCGTTCCTGGATCTTGCGGAAAACGAACTGCGCCGACTGCGCCGGACTGGAACCACGGCATCGGTCATTCTGGCGGATCTGGACCACTTCAAGGCGATCAACGACCAGTTCGGCCACTCGGCGGGGGACTCCGCCCTGCAGGCTTTTGCCAGGGCCTGCGCCGGTACCGTCCGCTCCACCGACCTCGTGGGCCGCTACGGCGGCGAGGAATTCATCCTCCTGCTGCCCGGGGTCACGCCGGACCGGGCGAGGGAAATCGCGGCCGACATCAGCGTCCGGCTCCATCAAACCGGCTCGCCAATCATTCCCCGACTGCCCACCGTCAGCTACGGCATCGCGGCCACCGGCTCCGGACCGGGCGGCCTCGACGCCGCAGTGGTCTTGGCCGACGCGGCCCTCTACCAGGCAAAGACGCTTGGCAGGGACCGCGCCGAGTTGGCCACCGGCGGCGGTACTACGAAATAACCCCGTCCACCAGCGCTTTCGCCTCGGCCTGGACCTGCTTGAGGTGTTCGGCACCCTTGAAGGACTCGGCGTAGATCTTGTAGACGTCCTCCGTGCCGGAGGGCCGGGCCGCGAACCAGGCGTTTTCGGTGACAACCTTGAGGCCGCCAATCGCGGCGCCGTTGCCCGGTGCCTCAGTCAGCTTGGCCGTGATCGTTTCGCCGGCCAGTTCGGTCGCGGTGACGTCCGAGGGCGAGAGCTTGCCGAGGGCCGCCTTCTGCTCCCTGGTGGCCGCTGCGTCGATACGGGCGTAGACCGGGTCGCCGAACTGGTCGGTGAGGCCCTTGTACAGCTGCGACGGTGACTTGCCCGTTACCGCCGTAATCTCTGAGGCCAGCAGGGCCAGCAGGATGCCGTCCTTGTCCGTGGTCCAGACGCTTCCGTCCATCTTGTTAAAGGAGGCACCGGCGGATTCCTCGCCGCCGAAGGCGCCTTCTCCGGACAGCAGCCCGGGGACGAACCATTTGAAGCCCACGGGAACCTCCACGAGCTTGCGGCCCAGGCTTTCAGCCACGCGGTCGATGATCGAGGAGGAAACCAGGGTTTTGCCGATCACGGACTGCGGGTTCCAGCCGGTCCGGTGCCGGTACAGGTAATCGATGGCGACGGCGAGGTAGTGGTTCGGGTTCATCAGCCCGCCGTCCGGGGTAACGATCCCGTGGCGGTCGGCGTCTGCGTCGTTGCCGGTGGCGACGTCGAACTTGGCGCCGTCGGACATGCGGTTGATCAGGGAGGCCATCGCCGACGGCGAGGAGCAATCCATCCGGATCTTCTCGTCCCAGTCGAGGGTCATGAAGGCCCACTGCGGGTCGACGGTGGGGTTGACCACGGTGAGGTTCAGATGGTGGCGCTCGCCGATCTCGCCCCAGTAATCCACCGACGCGCCGCCCATGGGGTCGGCGCCGATCCGGACGCCTGCCTCACGGATCGCATTCAGGTCCAGTACAGAGGGGAGGTCGTCGACGTAGCTGCTGAGGAAGTCGAACTTGCCGGTGGTCCCGGCGGCGAGGGCGTCGGCGACAGGGATCCGCTTGACGCCGCGCAGGCCGTTTTCGAGGAGCTCGTTGGCGCGGTTGGCGATCCAGCCGGTGGCGTCGGTGTCCGCGGGGCCGCCGTGCGGGGGGTTGTATTTGAATCCGCCGTCGCCCGGAGGGTTGTGGCTCGGGGTCACCACGATGCCGTCGGCCTGCGGCGCGCCCGGAGCGGCGTTCCGGTTGTGCGTAAGGATGGCGTGGCTCAGGGCAGGGGTGGGCGTGTAGCCGTGGCGGGCGTCGATGAGGACGTGCACGCCATTGGCCGCCAGCACCTCGAGGGCGGAGTTTTGTGCGGGCTCGCTCAGGCCATGGGTGTCCTTCGCCATGTACAGGGGGCCGGTGATGCCCTGGCCTGCCCGATATTCCACGATCGCCTGCGTGATGGCGAGGATGTGGGGTTCGTTGAAGGACGCCTTCAGGCTCGATCCCCGGTGCCCGGAGGTTCCGAAGGCCACCCGCTGGCCCGGGTCCGAGAGGTCCGGCGAAACGTCGTAGTACGCGTCCAAAAGCGCAGTGAGGTCAACAAGGTCTTGGGGTTGGGCAACAGTGCCCGCGCGGCTAGCCATGGCACCAGCATGCCAGACCAGGGCGGGGTGCAACACGGTTTGGCGTGAAAGCTGTTTCCTATGACGAAAGAAAACCCGCCCATCGGTCACGTCCCAAGCCAACCCTGCGGCGGTACGCTGGATCCAGAGACTTCTTGAGGGGACATGCCATGACTGAACAGCCAAAACAAGGCAAAGACGAGACCCCGGAGGGTTACCAGCCCACCCTGCGGCTCCCGGACCACGAATCGGACGTTCCGCCAGAGCAGGCACCGCCCGCCGGCCAGGACCAGGGACAGTCGGCCACGCAGCAGTTCGCGCAGCCTGAGCCTCCGCAGCAGCCCTCGGGCCGCCAGCCAGACACGGGCCAGCAGCCCGCCGTCGGCCAGCAGCCCGGCCAGGCTGCACCTGACCACGGCCAGTTCTCAAGCCCGTACCCTCCGATTTACGGCGAGCCCGGCCGGACGCCATATTCGGCGGGCCAGCCGGCCTATGGCCAAGCGGCCTACAGCCAGCAGGCCCCACCGTATGGCCAACCGTCGCCGTACGCCCAGCCGGGCAGCCCCAACGCCTACGGCCAGCCCGCGTACTACGGTGCGCCGCCGGCGCCCAAGAGCCTAAGCATCGCCAGCATGTGCTGCGGCATCGCCGCGCTGGTGGGGTTCGGATTCTTCCTGCTCCCGCAGCTGGCCGCCGTCATCCTGGGACACCTGGCCCTGCGGCGCGAACCGGCCGGCAGGGGCATGGCGATCGCCGGCCTCGTGATGGGATACGTCGGCATCGCCGTCACCATCCTGGTGCTGGTCATTTTCGGACTGGTCATCGGCACCGCGCGCAACAGCGGCTACGGCGTCTAGGCCTGCCCCGCGGCCGGGGGCCTGAGTCGGTTCAGCGTGTCAGCGCCGCAACCAGCGGTTCGGCATTGGCCTCGAGCCAGGCGCGCCGCCGGTTAATCTGGCCGCCCACGCCGTCCTGCCACATCCGCGCCCAGCCGCCGCCGAGGGCCGCGGCGCTGTGCCGCATCCGTTCGTAGCTCAGCGCCGCGGCCTCGATCCCGGCGCCGGGCACCCGGCGTCGTTCATCCTCGGTCCAGCCGTAGGCGTCGGCGAAGATGCGCAGCCGGTGGAACGGGTCCTGGTCCTCCCAGCCCGGCCACGCGTCTGACGGGTCGCGGAGCGGCACCCAGTGCATGGCGGTGTTCAGCGAATCGTGCAGCGCGGTGGAGGGCCCTGCGAGGTCAAAATCCACCAGCCCCGCGGCCAGGCCGTCCCGGACCACCACGTTCTGCGGTGTGATGTCCAGATGGCAAATGAGCCCGGCAGCGTCGGTGGGGTTCGGCCGGACCGGCCGCGGCGGAAACGGGTGGGCCTCCGGCGCGAAGCCTGCCGACGCCGTGTGCAGGCGGCGTACCAGGCGGGCCACGGAGACCAACAGGTCCCCGGATTGCACCCAGGCTTCGGGAATGGCCCCGGCGCACTGTCCTGGTACGAAGGTCAGGACGTCGCGGCCCTGGGTGTCGCGGCCAAGGAACCGCGGGGAGCCCTCAAAGCCGGTGTCATCCAGCCAGTCGAGGTACTCGGCCACGGCGAGGGATTGTGGCTGGTGCGGGCGGCGGATGGTTCCGCCAACCCGCACCACACCGTCAGTGACATCGCCCGCCGGCATATGTTCGACGTCGGACGCCTCGCCGGGGGCGGGGGTGTAGACGCGCGAAGCAACCGGGACGCGATGTGCGGGGTTCATCGGGTCAGCGTACGCCGCCCATGAGCTTCTTGATCGACGGCGAGGCGACCGCCAGGCCCACAGCCAGGAGCATTGCGGTTCCACCGATGCCGATGAAGTAGGGCAGCTCGTCCTGCGGGTTGTACAGACCGGACAGGATGCCGGCCAGGGTAGTGCCCAAGGAGACGGAGAGGAAGAACAGCGCCACCATCTGGGTGTGGAAGGCCTTGGGCGCCAGCTTGGTGGTCACAGACAGGCCGATGGGGGAGAGGAACAGCTCTGCGAGAGTGAACAGAAGTAGGATTCCAACGAGGGCCAGCAGAGGGGTCTTGCCGCCGCCGGCCAGCGGGATGAAGGCCAGGAAGGCGAGGCCCATCACGAAGAGGCCGATCGAGAACTTCAGGGCCGAACCGGGCTGCCTTCGGCCGAGCCGGGTCCACAGGGCGGCCATGATGCCGGCAAAGATGATGATGAACACCGGGTTGATGGACTGGACCCAGGCGGCAGGCATTTCCCAGCCGAAGAGATTCCGGTCCAGTTTCTCCTCCGAGTACACGGCGATGAACGTGAACTGCTGCTGGAACAGCGCCCAGAATGCGGCCGAGGCGATGTACAGCGGGATAAACGCCGCCACCCGTCCGCGCTCGGTGGGAGTGATTTTCTTGCTCTTGAAGATCAGGGCGAAGTAGAGCACAGACGCGCCAATGGCCGCGTAGGCCATGGACATCGCCAGGTTCTCGGCGTTCACGGTGCCGGTCGCGAGCAGCACGGCGATGATCACGGCGATGCCGGCGAAGATCAGGCCGTAGCGGGTGCGCTGGGCGGCGGGGAGGGGGTTCGGTACCCGGTGTGCTTCTTTGGGCAGCTTCTTGCGGCCCAGCGTGTAGATGACCAGGCCTATGGCCATCCCGACGGCGGCGGCGCCGAAGCCCCAGTGGAAGCCCTGGCTTTCCTGCAGCCAGCCGGTGACCAGCGGGCCGATCAGCGCACCGGCGTTGATGCCCATGTAGAAGATGGAGAACCCGGCGTCGCGGCGTTCGTCCTTCTCGCCGTACAGGCTGCCGACGAGGGCGGTGGCGTTGGCCTTCAGGCCGCCGGAACCGACGCCCACCAGCACCAGTCCGGCGATCAGGCCGGGTATGCCGGGCACGAGTGCCAGCCCGATGTGGCCCGCCATGATCAGGACGGCCGCGCCGAACAGCACCCGCTCCGACCCGAAGAGCCGGTCCGCGAGCCAGGCGCCGAGGATGGTGGAGAGGTAGACGCCGCCACCGTAGGCGCCGACGAGGCCGGCCGCCATGGCTTGTGGAATCTCAAGGCCACCCTGGGCGGCCGTGAAGTACATGTAGTAGAGGAGGATCCCCTGCATTCCGTAGAAGGAGAAGCGCTCCCACATCTCTACGGAGAAAAGGCTGGCCAGCATCTTTGGGTGGCCAAAAAACGAGGTGTCGCCCGGCGTTTTAGTGGGGGGACTGAACGAGGGATCGCCCGGCGTTGTAGCGGGGGGATGGGATAAATGAGTTGTGCTCATTTACTTAATGGTGACATTGTGACGCGCGATTGTCACATTCGAGCAGGCCCGAGGCAAGCAACCCGGACCGTGTTTCGCCTCTCTTTCGGCTGATTTTCAGGGGCGCGCAGGGTTGGGCGGCCGTGCCCTAGGCGGGCTCGTCGGCGTCGAACATGATGATCTGCCGGATGGCGTGGCCGTCTGCCAGCTGGTCCATGGCCTGGTTGATGTCGGCCAGGGCGATGCGGTCCGAGATCAGCTCCTCGACGGGCAGTTTCCCGTCCCGCCACAGCTGGGCGTATTTCGGGATGTCCCGCGACGGGACGGCGGAGCCGAGGTAGCTGCCCACGATTGTCCTGGCTTCGGCGGTGACGGTGAGCGGCGCCAGCTGGGCGCGGGCATCGGGGGAGGGCAGCCCGGCCGTCACGGTGGTCCCGCCGGGGGCGGTGGCGGCGAACGAGGTCTCGAACGCGCGCGGATTTCCTGCGCACTCGATCACGAACCTGGCTTTGATCCCGGCGTCGAGGACCTGCTGCGGAGTGTATGTTTCGTGGGCGCCGAGGCGGCGGGCGTGATCGAGTTTCTGCTCCAGTGTGTCCACGGCGATGATCCGCGAGATTCCTTGGGAGATGGCGGTGATGAGCGCCGCCATGCCCACCCCGCCGAGGCCGACGATCATGATGCTGTCCTGCGGGCGGGGCCGGGCCGCGTTGAGCACCGCGCCGCCGCCGGTCAGCACGGCGCAGCCCAGGACCGCCGCAATGTCCGCGGGGATGTCGTCGTCCACCGGCACGGCGGAAGCGCGGTCCACCACGGCGTGGGTGGCGAAGCCTGAGACGCCCAGATGGTGGTGGACGGGCTCGCCGTCGCGGCTCAGGTGCCTGGATCCGTGCAGCAGCGTTCCGTCGTTGTTGCTCTGCGAGCCTGCCGTGCAGGGCAGCCGGCCGTCCTCGGCGCAGTTCGCGCAGTTCTCGCATCGGGGCAGGAAGGACATGACCACGCGCTGGCCGGGCTGCAGGTCCGTGACGCCGGAACCGACTGTCACGACGCGGCCCGCCGCCTCGTGGCCCAGCAGCATGGGTACCGGCCGGACCCGGTTGCCGTCGACAACGCTCAGGTCCGAGTGGCAGATCCCGGCGGCCTCCATCCGGACGAGGATCTCGGTGGGCCCGGGAGCCGCCAGTTCCAGCTCGGAGATGCTGATGGGCCTGGACTCCGCGAAGGGACGCGGGCGGCCGATTTCCTCGAGTACTGCACCGGTGATCTTCATTGGTCCTCTTTCGCGGCCGGGTCGGGTTTGAGTGAACGATAGCCGCCGGCCGCAGCCAGCGTCCATTTTGGGGCCTCCCGACGGCGGCCGCTGGCGTTGGGCGGAGGGCCCGGGCGGTTTGGCGGAGGGGGTGGGGCTGTTGGCTTCCTTGGCCCAGCCGGGGGACATGCTCATTCTTGGCGGCCTCGGGTGGACATGATGGCATTGTGTCCAGCGGCCGCGGCAAGGAATGGGCATGTCCCGGATGAGCGCTGGACATGTCCCAGGGCGGAGTGAGGAATGGGCATGTCCTCCGCGGTGGAGGTTGGGCATGTCCCGTGCTCGACCTGCGTTCCGAACATGTCCCGTACTCGGCATGAGGGGTGGGCACGTCCCACGGTGAGTGGCGGGTCCTTGTCTAGAACCCCAGTTGAGCGGCCACCTGCAGAAGCAGCCTCTCGGAGTCCATTGGCCAGTCCAGAAAATTCAGAGCATCCCGCACGGGGACGTGCCCGTCTGGGTCAAGGACCACCATCCCGTCCTCGGTGAAGGCGGATGTACGCACCTTAAAGCCCAGCCTGTGCGTCTCCCGCGGGTCAAGTGTCATGGGGGCCAAAGCAGTCGCATTTGGTGATTGCTCTTGAGGGAACGACGGAAACGACCGGACAATGCTTGCAGTAAATGCTTCAAGCAACTTGCGCCTCAGCTTCTTGCCGCCCTTCCACTCATCCACGTCGATCTCACCGGTTCTTCCCCTTCGGTCAATGAGAGAAATGCAGCCGCAGCGGCGATCACCGACTACGGCGATATCCTCCAGATGGATGGACATAGTTTTGCCGGTATTCCGCATCATCAAGCGGGTAGGCGTGATCCAGATCGCCGCCTTGGATGACTTGTTCCGCCACATTGGGTATCCGTCGGGGATATCTTCTGAGGAGCGTTGGTCCTTGGTTCCGCTTACTCGCTGCCAAATTTCGAAAGCATCCACACGCATACCGAGGTCTGCAGTGTCGGATTTGCGAAGCCTGGTGTTCCTATTAACAGCAGCAAGGAGGGAATCCAGGCTGTTTTTCAGTGTCGCCGTCAGCTCAGATGAGGACAGCTCCTTAGCCCTTTCCAGCAATTCCTCCCTGCTTGGCGTGGCGCGACCCAGAAGAGTGCCGACGGCCAATTGATCCAAATAATCCAGTGGCACTGACTCATCCCATCCCATGGCAATGAGGCGTTCGTTGTAGGCGGATTGAATTGCCGCATCGCTGAACCCTGTGAGCGCAATGCCGCGGACGGCGTCGAGACTCGCCCTCAAGGTGGGGACGATGTTTCGTTCGACCGGGTCAAGAATTAGGTCCAGCTGGCTTTCATCGGCGTCGATCTCGGTAGTGAAGACGACGACGGAGTAGATGAGGCCGCCGTTGTGGCGAAGCCGTGACAACAGTTCGTGCCTCAGCGCCTCGCCGAGGAAGCCGGCGTTTCTTGAGGGGACGATGAAGGAGAGCGCGACTCCGCTCTTTTGGGATCTGATCAATGTCGGGGTCATGACGATCGGGTGAGACTGCTCCCGGCTTACGGCGCCTCCAGGCGGAAGCCTAATGTTCAGGGCGTCTGGCAAGGGGCCGGTAAACGTCACGGCCGCGTTCTCCGTGGTGAGCCATCGCCCTGCCCATTCGATCGCTTCAGACGTGGTTAGTCCTGTGGTGGCCGGTGCTCCAAAATGTGCAGCGCCCGGCCCGCTCGTTCCGAAACGATAGGTGAGCAGGCCGCTGGATACAGCGCTGAACTTGTCGGGGTCCTCCGCCTCAATAATGGTCTTCTCCAACGCCAGGTCTTCCTCCGTGATGGCCGAGAACGTTGAGATGGCCATTGCAACTGCGTTGAGGAACCCGGCAACAGCTTCTGCGTCTCCGGCGGCATAGAACTCAATCGAGTCCACCTTCACAATCCCGCCATGTGCCATGGTCACAGGCTGCACCATACGGAGGACAGCGTGCTCGACCAGATGCGTGATCCCAGCCAGCGTTGCGGGTTCGTCACGAAGGCCAACCCCGAACACCAGCGTGCCCGTGCAAAGTCCCACGCTGTCCAGCCAGTACGAAGGAACACCATTGTGGACGGTCGTGTTCACCGATTGCATCATGAGCGTTAGTCTCGCAGAAGCCGCCGATCGGCTCGCATCGGCTCGCTCACATACCTGTACGGGCGCCTGACCCGGAGCCGTCCACTCTTGAGTTCTTGTCTATAGGAACATCACCTCCTGCTCCTCCTGCTCCTCCTGCTTCTCCTGCTTCTCCGGTGGTCCCCGGCAGTGGACCCGGCCCGCAGATCCCCGTGGCGGGCCCGGTTCGGGTGGGCTCCCCAGGGGACATGCCCATTCTTGGCGGCCTCGGGTGGACTTGATGGCATTGTGTCCAGCGGCCGCGGCAGGGAATGGGCATGGCCCGGATGAGCGCTGGACATGTCCCTTGGGCGGAGTGAGGAATGGGCATGTCCCTCAGCGGTGGAGGGTGGGCATGTCCCGTGTTCGACCTGTGCCCCGACCATGTGCCGTGCCCGGCATGAGGGGTGGGCATGTCCGCTGGGGAGGGCCGCGTAGAGGCTAAAACCCCAGTTGGGCGGCCACCTGCAGCAGCAGCCCCTCGGAGCCCATCGGCCCGATGAGCTGGATGCCCATCGGCAGGCCGGAACCGGGGACGCCGCCGGTCCAGTGCACCGGGATGCTGATTGCCGGCAGCCCGCAGACGTTCACCATGGACGACCACGGCGCGTATTCGCACTGTTTGCGGTAGTCGTCGTCGGCGTCGCCCGCCCATTCCGCGGCCGGCCAGTAGCCCCCGCCATGGGTCGCGCCCGTGAACCAGCCCACCGGGCGGGGTGTCTGGGCCAGGGCCGGCGTCAGTATGAGGTCCCACTGGGCGTACTGCGTGATCGTGTCCCGCTGGAACTGGCGAAGGAACCCGACGGATTCGTTGACTTTGGCCGCGCTGCGCTGCTGTGCGCGCCGGCGGAACGTCCTGGTAAGCGGGGTCAGGAGCGCCTCGCGCTGGGGTGAGATTCGCGCGCTGCCAATGCCGGCGGTCCAGGCTGTGGTGAAGGCGCCCGGGTAACGGTTGTCATAGCGAATCGCGGCCGCCGAAGTCTCATGGCCCGCAGCCTCCAGCCGTGCGACGCCGTCGGCCAGCGCGTCGAGCGCCTCACGGTCCGGGAGGAAAGGGAAAACCGCCTGCCAGGGGCTGTCGAGGCTTATTCCGATCCGCAGCTGGCGCGGCTCCCTTGCGGTCAGTGCGAGGTAGCCGGCGTCCGCCGGTGCCGGCCTGCCCGCACTTTGTCGGCCCGCACTGTGCGGGGCCGTGCAGGGCACCAGGGCATCGAGCAGGAGGGCGGCATCGGCGGCGGAGCGGGCGAGCGGTCCGGCAACCACGAGCTGAGCCGGATCGCCGGTGCTTTCCCCGGCCGGCACGAGCCCACGTCCGGGCTTCAGCCCGACCAACCCGCAGGCCGCAGCCGGGATACGCACGGAGCCGCCGCCGTCGGACCCGGGGGCGAACGGCACCAGCTCCGCGGCCACGGCGGCAGCGCTGCCGCCCGAGGAGCCGCCCGAACTGCGGCTGAACGCATGCGGATTACGCGACGGCGGAGCGACCCGGTTCTCGCTGTAGGCCGTCAGGCCGAACTCCGGGACCTGCGTCTTGCCCAGCGAGATGACCCCCGCAGCCTTGAGCGCGACGGGAAGCGCGCCGTCGGCCAGCGCCGGTTTGTGCTCCAGGGCGGCGCTTCCATGAGTGGTGACGACCCCTGCGACATCCGTCAGGTCCTTGAACGCCACCGGCATTCCATGCAGCGGGGGCAGAGCGCCACCGTCTCGGCTCCGGAGTGCGTGGAGCTGGTCCGCTGCCGCGGCATCCTTCTGCGCCTGTTCCGCAGTGACGGTGATGAAGGCCCCAAGGTGCGGATTTTCGGCGTCGATGCGGTCCAGGAAGTGATCCGTGGCCTGCCGGGCGGAAAGCTCGCCGGAACGGAGTGCATCGCGGAGTTGGACGGCGGAGAGCTCGTGGATCTCAGCCAAGGAGGCGGGACTCCAGCCGTTCCCTGGGCTGCTCCCTGGGCTGCGCGAGCCGTATCCCCGGGGGACATGCCCATCCTTGGGCACTGCGGAAGGACACAATGGCATCATGCCCAGCGCTCGCCGCCGGGGGAGGGCATGTCCCGTGGCGGGGGCCGCGGACGGACCGTTCGGCGGGGTGTTCGGCAGCCATGAGGTCTCCTTTGGGTCTCCAGAAGCGTAACCTGCCGCCAGCGGGGGCGCGCTGGAAGCGGCGGGCGATACGCTGGGATCGGAGCTTGATTTCTGCGGAAAGGGTGGACATGAGCGACTTCCAGAGCGTAAGCGTGTCTGGCATCCCCGATGGTGCCAAGATCGTGGACGTCCGCGAGGACTATGAATGGGTTGCCGGCCACGCCGAGGGTGCCCTGCACATTCCCATGGATCAGCTGCCGGCCCGGATCGAGGAGCTTGACCCGGACGAGGACGTCTATGTCATATGCCGCACCGGCGGCCGTTCCTTCCGGGCCACACAGTGGCTCGTCGGAATGGGATATTCCGCGGTGAATGTGGCCGGCGGCATGGACCAGTGGGTCGAGACCGGCATGCCGCTGGTGTCCGACAACGGCCTCAAACCGGTCGTCCTGTAACCGAAGAAGGAAGAACTGATGCCCGCACCAACCGTCACCTACACATTCCTCGGCCCCGAGGGCACCTTCACCGAGGCGGCCCTGATGCAGGTCCCGGGCGCGGCGGAGGCCATCCGCATTCCGTCCTCGAATGTGAACACGGCGCTGGACAAGGTGCGGGACGGCTCCGCCGATGCGGCCATGGTGCCGATCGAAAACTCGGTCGAGGGCGGGGTCACGGCTACCCTCGACGCCATCGCCACCGGCCAGGAACTCCGGATCCTCCGGGAGGCCCTGGTGCCTATCAGCTTCGTGCTTGTGGCCAGGCCCGGCGTGGCAATCGGGGACATCCGGCGTGTCTCCACCCACGGTCATGCCTGGGCCCAGTGCAGGCTTTGGGTGGACGCAAATATTCCCAACGCGGAATATATCCCCGGGTCGTCTACTGCCGCTGCCGCCATGGGCCTGCTGGACGGCGACGGCGCACACTACGACGCCGCGATCTGCGCTCCGATAGTCGCCGCCGAGCAGCCCGGACTGAAGGTGCTTGCCGACAACATCGGTGACAACCCCGGCGCGGTCACCCGGTTCGTGCTCGTGGGCCGCCCGGGCGAACTGCCGGCCCCCACCGGCGCGGACAAGACCACCGTGGTGGTGCCGCTGCCCGAAGACCGGCCGGGTGCGCTGATGGAAATCCTGGACCAGTTCGCCACCCGCGGCGTGAACCTGAGCCGGATCGAGTCCCGGCCGACCGGGCAGTACCTGGGCCATTACTTTTTCAGCATTGATGCCGACGGCCACGTGGCCGACGCCCGGGTGGCCGACGCGCTCGCGGGTCTGCACCGGATCAGCCCGGCCACCCGCTTCCTCGGTTCCTACCAGCGGGCCGATGGCCACCGGACCAGCGTTGCCCCGCATACGTCGGATCAGGCATTCCGCTCCGCGCATGCGTGGGTGAAAGACATACTGGGCGGCGCATCTGCTGAGGCGGAATATACCCCGGGGGCTTCGCCCACAGCGTAGGCAAATGCCATATGGCGCACTTCCACCCCCTCCCAACTGTGCGTATGCTTGCCTGATCCATATTGGGGAAGTCCCCTACGGGAGGGAGCGGGTCATGTCAGGCACCAGCACAGAAAATGACGGCCAGGGAATGATTGTCAATCCCAAGCCGACAGCTGAGAACCAGGACTGGGACGGCGACGACGCCGACCGCGCGGACCGCCTGCGCTTCGAAGAGGAGCAGGCAATGATCCGGGAGCAGTCCGAAGCCCGCGCCGCCAAGGCTGCAGCAGAGGCGAAAAAGGCGGCAGAGGCGAAGAAGGCCGCCAGCGCCTAGTCCTCGCTCCCGTCGCCGTCGGCCTAGCCGCCTTCGGTGCCGCCCTTGACCCGGACCAGCAGGGATCCCGGGGCCACCTCAACAATGACCTTCGTGGCCTCGCCGGAAGGATCGCCGTCGACCTGCGTGGGCATAGGTTCAGGGCACCGGATGGTGATCTTGCCGGAGCGGTAATACGTCATGACCGGCAGGTCCTTCTTGTGCTTCAGCACGATCTTTGTGGACATGGCCAGCCAGCCGATAGCACTGCGCGGGCTCATCACCACGATGTCCAGCATCCCGTCATCGATCATGGCCTGCGGGATGAAGTCGATTCCCCCGGGGATCAGGCCGCAATTCGCGAACAAGACGCTGCGGATCTTCCGGGCCTGCTCAGGCTGCTCATCCAGCGCTATCGAGACCTTCTTGCGGCGCCCCGCAAGATGCCGGACCCACGCTTCCGTATACGCCAGCCAGCCCACGGCCTTCTTCAGGCCGGCAAGGGTGTCAGTGACCACTTCGGCGTCCATGCCCATGCCGGCGATCACCGTGAACGTGTGCTGCGCGGATTCCCCGGTGCGTGAATTCTCCAGGGTGAGCCGCGCCGTATCGATGAACCGCTGGTGCCCGAACAAGGCAGCCTGCACGTTGCCGGAGAGGTCATTCACCTCCAGATGTACATTGCGGGCCAGAAGGTTCCCGGTGCCCAGCGGGATCAGGCCCATTGCGGTGTCCGTCCCGGCGAGGACCTCGGCCACCACACGCACCGTACCGTCGCCGCCGCCGGTCAGGACGACGTCGGCCCCGTAGGCCACCGCCGCCCGCGCCTGCGAGTAGCCGGGGTCCTCCGCGGTGGTTTCAAAGACGCGCGGCGCCGGCCAGCCCGCCTCAGCGCACGCGGCTTCAATCAGGCCCCGGGCCTCGGCCGATTTCGCCTTGATCGGGTTCAGGACCACGGCAACCTTCTGGCGGCCCGCCACAGGGCTGTGGGTTTCCTCCCACACGGCAGGGCGGGTGTGCTTGGCCTTCAGCCGGCGCACCCCCCACCAACTGGAGGCGGCAAAGACCAGGACCCCAGCGATGACGAGGTAGAGCAGCCAGTCGCGCATTGTGATCCAACAGTATCCCGCCGGGGCCCCCGACCGGCGTGCCCGGTAACGGTGGCCGGATTGGATACTCTTGTCTGGTGATCGACGTAAAAGACCTCAGCGAATATCCGGACAAGTTCCGTGCCAGCCAGCGCGCCCGCGGCGCCGACGAATCCGTGGTGGACGCGATCATCGCTGCGGACTCCGCCAGGCGCGCGGCGCTGATCCGGTTCGAGAACCTCCGGGCGGAACAGAACGCCTACGGCAAGAAGGTCGCTCAGGCCAAGGGCGAGGAAAAGCAGGCCCTCCTCGCCGAGCTGAAGGTTCTGGCCGCCTCCGTCAAGAGCGCATCGGCCGAGGCAGATGTCGCCCAGACGGCCCAGGAGGAACTGCTCCGCGCCATCCCCAACCTGATCGAGGACGGCGTCCCGGCCGGCGGCGAGGACGACTACATTGTGGTCAAGACGGTGGGCACACCGCGCGAATTCCCCGACTTCGAGCCGAAGGACCACCTGGAGATCGGTGAGCTGATCGGGGCCATCGACATGGAACGAGGGGCGAAAGTTTCCGGTTCCCGCTTCTACTTCCTGCGCGGCGTCGGCGCCCGGCTGGAAATGGCGCTGCTCCAAATGGCCATGGAACAGGCGATCGAGGCCGGATTCGTCCCCATGATCACGCCCACGCTGGTACGCCCGGAAACCATGCAGGGCACCGGCTTCGACGTCAAGCACGACGCCGAGATCTACCGTCTCGCCGAAGACGACCTGTACCTGGTGGGCACCTCGGAGGTGGCCCTCGCCGGCTACCACGCCGATGAGATCCTGGACCTTTCGGCCGGTCCCATCCGCTACGCGGGCCAGAGCTCGTGCTACCGCCGCGAGGCAGGCTCGCACGGCAAGGACACCCGCGGCATCATCCGGGTCCACCAGTTCAACAAGGTGGAGATGTTCATCTACACCACGGTTGAGGAGGCAGCTGCCGAGCACGCCCGCCTCCTGGCGTGGGAAGAGGAAATGCTGGCCAAGTGCGAGCTCCCGTACCGCGTCATTGACACCGCCGCCGGGGATCTGGGCAATTCGGCGGCCCGGAAGTTCGATTGTGAGGCATGGGTCCCCACCCAGGGCGCCTACCGCGAGCTGACCTCGACGTCGAACTGCACCACGTTCCAGGCTCGCCGCCTGAACATCCGGGAACGGGTTGTCAACGAGGACGGTGCGCCCAAGGGCACGCGGCCCGTGGCCACGCTCAACGGCACCCTGGCCACCACGCGCTGGATCGTCGCCATCCTGGAGCACCACCAGAACCCCGATGGCTCCGTCAACGTCCCCGCCGCCCTGCAGAAGTACCTCGGCGGCATGACGGTCTTCCCGGTCCTCTAACCCGGTCCCTAACCCCCAGCCAGGCCCCCGGCGGCCGCCGGGTAAACATTCACACCTGGGGACAAGCTGTGCGTGTTTACCGCAAGTTCACACCCTGCTGTGGCGTGTGTCCTAGCGGCCGTCGGGGGTGTCTGCTCTACTTGTGAGATGACAACCATGACTGAATCCTCAGTCGCCGGCAACGATGACCGGCGCACCACACACCAGAACACAGCAAGCGCCCGGAACGGCGCCGGCGAAAAGATGCTGATCGCCCTGGACGTCGACGGCACCCTCGTGGACCACGACGGGCACATGTCGGTTCCTGTCCGCGAGGCCGCGCAGGCCGTGGTGGCCGCCGGCCACCACGTCATGATCGCCACCGGCCGCTCCCTCAACGCCACGTTGCCCGTCATCGAACACATCGGGATCGACAACGGCTACGCCGTGTGCTCCAACGGCGGTGTGATCCTGCGCGTCGACTCCGGGCTGCCGGACGGCTACGAAATCCTCCACAAGGCAACGTTTGACCCCGGGCCGGTGCTTCGCGCCCTGCGCAAGCGGCTGCCCTCGGCCAAGTACGCGCTCGAGGACGAGGAGGGCAACTTCCTGTCCACCGAACGCTTCCAGGACGCCAGCTTCGGCGTCGAAGCGGTCGGCGTCGACTTCCAGACCATGCTTGAGGCGACCGCCGTGCGCGTGGTGGTCTTCAGCTCGGAGAACACGCCCGAAGAGTTCAACACCGCGATCCGCCACATCGGTCTCGCTGGTGTGACGTATTCGGTCGGCTGGACGGCGTGGCTGGACATTGCCGCCGCCGGTGTCACGAAGGCCAGCGCGCTGGAACAGCTCCGGGACCGGCTGGGCATTGAAGCCCACCGCACTGTCGCCGTCGGGGACGGCCGCAACGACATCGAGATGCTGACCTGGGCGCGCCGCGGCGTGGCCATGGGCCAGGCGCCCGTTGAAGTGATTGCCGCCGCAGATGAAGTGACGAAATCGGTCTACGACGACGGCGCCGCGCACGTGCTTCGCAGCCTCCTCTAAGCGCCGCAGCCGACGGGCCGTTCCCGCGAGGGGCCGGCGCGCTAGCGGACGTCCAGGATGAGGCCCAGGAGCCGTGCCGCAGCGGGCCGGGCCGCGTGCTCTTCGTTCCACTGGGACCGGGCCACGGCTTTGCTCACCGCCTGCGTGGTGATCCCGAGTTCCTCGGCGACTGCCTTCTGCTGACCCCGCACGCCCGGAGTGAGCAGGTCCAGCACCCGCCATTCCGCGTGGCTCCGGTCGTGCACAATCTGGCCCAGGAGGCGCAGGACGGCCTCGGCCTCGGCCGCAATATCGGCCAGCGGGCCCTCCACGGCCACCCGAACGCGGTCCTTGTGATTCCGGAGACGGTCCACGGCGCGCCTAGCATAGATCAGCCCGTGCCCGGAGGCGTCCTTGATCTGGTTAGGGAGGGGCTCATTGACCGGCCCCACACCAATGCCGACGTACCAGCTGCCGCTGCGCAGGGCGATCATGGCCGCTTCCACCGCCTGATGCGGGCAGTCCAGGATCCCTTGGACCTCGTCCTCCACGGAACGGTCGAAATCGAGGCGCGCCGGAATGTGCCGTAGGTCCTTGAGGAGCTGCGGCACGCGGTCGCCGTCGCGCCGGCTGTCGGTTTGATTGATGGTCAGCGTGAACATTCTGGATGACACACTACCTGCTGGCACTTCGGGGGCAAGTTGCCGGCGGCGCCGGTGGACCGGGGTTGTGTCCGGTCCACCGGACGTGTTGCGATGGACAAAATGTGCCGAGGCAGGACCAAGGATGCGAGGACCCCCGTGAGCAGTGATAAGAAGTGAGCAGTGATGTGAAGTGAGCCGTGACGTGACGAGCAGTGACCTGAATGCAGCCACCCGCACTCAGATGCCGGCCGACGGCCCGATCCTGGCCGACCCGATCCTGAACAGGACAGACATGGATCTGGTGGATCGCTGGTGGCGCGCGGCGAACTATGTCTCAGTGGGGCAAATCTACCTCCGGTCCAATCCGCTGTTGCGCGAACCCCTCAGCGCGGAACACACCAAGTCCCGGCTCCTTGGCCACTGGGGGACCACACCAGGACTGAATTTTGTCTATGCCCACCTGAACCGGGCCATCCGCCGGGACAACCAGCAGATGCTGTTCGTCGCGGGCCCCGGCCATGGCGGCCCCGCATTGGTGGCCAACGCCTGGCTGGAAGGCACTTATTCGGAGATTTACGGCCACATCGGCGACGACGAAGCCGGCCTGGCCGAGCTGTTCCGGCAGTTCTCCTACCCGGGAGGCATTCCAAGCCACGCCGCCCCGGAGACCCCCGGCTCGATCAGCGAAGGCGGCGAGCTCGGCTACTCACTCGCCCACGCCTACGGGTCCGTCTTCGACAACCCGGAGCTGATCACCGCCGTCGTCATCGGTGACGGCGAGGCCGAGACCGGGCCGCTGGCCGCCAGCTGGCATTCGCACAACTTCCTGGACCCGGCGGCCGACGGCGCGGTGCTGCCCATCCTGCATCTGAATGGCTACAAGATCGCCAACCCCACGATTTTGGCCCGCATGCCCGAGGCCCAGCTGGAACAGCTGCTGCGCGGCTACGGGCACGTCCCCCATTTCGTCACGGTGGCCGACCCGGCGAACACAGCCGCGGCTCACCGGGATTTCGCGGCCGCACTGGACACCTGCCTGGCCCAGATCCGGACCATCCAACAGCGCCACCGCAGCGGCGGGACCGAGCAGGACGGCGCTCCGCAATGGCCGATGATTGTGCTGCGTTCGCCCAAGGGTTGGACTGGGCCCAAGACGGTAGACGGGAAGCAGGTGGAGGGGACCTGGCGCAGCCACCAGGTCCCGCTGGACGCGGTCCGCACCAACCCTGAGCACCTGGATCAGCTGCAGCAGTGGCTCGAGTCCTACCGGCCGGAGGAACTCTTCGACGGCCGCGGACGCCTGCTGCCGGAGACGGCCGGGAACGCACCGGCCGGGCAGCTGCGAATGAGCGCCACACCGCACGCCAACGGCGGGCTCCTGCTGCGCCCGCTCACCCTGCCGGACTACCGCCGGCACGCCGTCGACGTCGCCGAACCCGGCGTCGAACGGATCAGTCCCATGACGACGCTCGGACCCTGGCTGCGGGACGTCATTGCTCTGAACCCGGACACCTTCCGGCTCTTCGGCCCCGACGAGACCGCATCGAACCGGCTGCAGGACGTCTACGAGGCCACCGACAAGGTCTGGCAGTACAGGATTGATGCGCTGGATGAGCATATTGCCCGCGCCGGGCGGGTGATGGAGGTCCTCAGCGAACACCTCTGCCAGGGCTGGCTGGAGGGGTACCTGCTGACCGGCCGGCACGGGGTGTTCAACTGCTATGAGGCGTTCATCCACATTGTCGATTCGATGTTCAACCAGCACGCCAAATGGCTCAAGGTCCACCGGCAGCTGCCGTGGCGCCAGCCGGTGGCCTCACTGAACTACCTGTTGTCCTCCCACGTGTGGCAGCAGGACCATAACGGTTTTTCGCACCAGGACCCCGGCTTCATCGATCACGCCGTCAACAAGAAGGCCGAGATCATCCGGGTCTACCTGCCCCCGGACGCCAACACGCTGCTGGCGGTGATGGAGCACTGCCTGGACTCCCGCGACTACATCAACATCGTGGTCAGCGGAAAGCAGCCCTCGCCAACCTGGCTCGGGCCGGCCGCGGCCTCGCACCATTGCCGCCGCGGCCTGGGTATCTGGGAGTTCGCCGGCTCCGAAGTCAGCGGTGAGGAGCCCGACGTCGTCCTGGCCTGTGCCGGTGATGTCCCCACGGTCGAAACCGTTGCCGCGGCCGAGCTCCTGAAGCAGGGGGCGCCCGGGCTGAAAGTGCGGGTGGTCAACGTGGTGGACCTCATGCGGCTCCAGGACGCCAGCGAGCACCCGCACGGTCTGACGTCCCGGGACTTCGACGGCATTTTCACGGCAGACAAACCGGTAATCTTCGCCTACCACGGCTATCCCGCGCTGATCCATCGGCTCACTTACCGGCGCACCAACCGGGAGGGCCTGCATGTGCGCGGCTACAAGGAGGAAGGCACCACCACCACCCCGTTCGACATGGCCATGCTGAACGGGATCGACCGGTTCCAGCTGGCAATTGATGCGATCGACAGGGTCCCCGGGCTGTCCGAGAGGCACTCGCTGCTGCGCCAGTCCCTACAGGACAGCCGCATGCGCGCCCGGGACCACGCCCGTGAGCACGGCGAAGACCCGACGGAGATCAGTGACTGGTCGCTGCGAATTCAGTAGCCCCTCCGTCGGGGGCTAGCCCGAGAGCTCTTCCAGGCCGCCGCTGGGGAGATGGATCCAGCCCTCGGTCAGGGCGGCCCCGGAATGTCCGTCATCGGGGCGCAGCGTCCTGCCGAGGGCGGCTGCCCGCGCGGTCAGGGAGGCGATGAGGGCGTCGAACAGGTCATCGGAGGCGGCCAGGCGGTCATCATGTCCGGCCAGGTCCAGCCACGGTGCGGCCGTCGACAGCGCGTCCAGGGCCACTGCCAGCCGCTCCGTTTCCGTTGCGCCCCGCCCCTTGTAGCCGCGGGTCGGCAGGCCCCGCAGTTTCAGCGAAGCCGCCGGGTACACCTCGGTAAGCCGGCCGCTGCCGTCCCTGGCCTGCGGCCCGTACTCCCGGGCGATCTTTGCCTGGATGACGGCACAACGCATCGCCGGGTGGGCCAGCCGGTCCGCGGAGACGCTGAGCGGGATCAGGCCGGTTTGGCCGGTGACGAATCTGTCCGTGTCCCGGTAGGCCAGCAGCCGGCGGCCTTCGATCCCGTCATGGTCCAGCACCGGATGGGCGTCGAAGTTCAGGTGCCCGGCGATAAAGGGAAGAAAGGCGTCTGGCCAGCCCAAGGGGCAGTCGATCCCCGTCATGTCGCTCGCGCCGAAGAGGCGGAGGATCTCCTCGTCGCCTACGTTCAGGGACAAGTGCGCCAGGCGTGCCGCGCCATCGGCCCATTCGATGACGGCCACCGCTGTCTTCTTCGCGGCCGCAGCGAGGTCGACGCCGAGGGTCCTCATCGTCGGGCTCCCGCCAATCGACTAAACGCCAATCGAAAAAACGCGGGGCCACTAGTCGCCCGTTCCGGAGGCCCGGATGGGCGGTAAGTGACCCCGCGTTGGAGTGCAGGAACGGTCAGTGGCCGGCTGCCGGAACGTAGCGCTTGATGGAAGCCGCCAGTTCGGCTTCGGCGGCGGCGCGGTCGCCCCAACCCTCGGCCTTGACCCACTTGCCCGGCTCCAGGTCCTTGTAGCGGGTAAAGAAGTGCTCGATTTCCTTGATCAGGAACTCGCTGACGTCGCTGATCTCTTTGATGTGGTCGAACCGGGCATCGGTCGGGACGCACAGGACCTTGGCGTCTCCGCCGCCGTCGTCGGTCATGTTGAAAACGCCGATCGGGCGGGACTCGACGATCACGCCGGGGTAGAGGTCGAAGTCCTGCAGGAGCACCAGCGCGTCCAGCGGATCTCCGTCCTCACCCAGGGTGTTCTCGAAGAAACCGTAGTGGGTGGGGTACTGCATCGACGTGAACAGGACGCGGTCCAGGCGGACGCGGCCGGTCTCGTGGTCGACTTCGTACTTGACGCGCGATCCCTTGGGGATCTCGATGGTCACGTCATGCTTCATGGAGTGCTCCTTGACGAATTCAGGGGGGTGCGCGGCACGTACAAAAGGGCTGTCGGTGCCGCCGACTACTATTGAGGATATAGCGAGAAGCGCTGGTTTCAGGAACTAGTGAGGACATTTCAGGACTAAGGACCAGCAGCAACATGAAACCGAGAACCAGCCGCGGGGGCACCGAAGAGGCGCCGGGCAGGCTTCGCGGGATCGCCGCACTGCTGCTCCAGACCCTCCTGGTGTTGGCGGTGGCACTGCCTGCCTGCATCGCCGTCGCCCCGGCGTTCCTCGGCCCGGACCGGCCCTCTGACGCTTCGCTGGCAGCCCCGCCCTGGCAGCAGATCCCCGCTACGCTGAGCGTGCCCGGCAGCGCTGCCGGTGGAATCGGGCCCCTCAGCGATGCCGCCCCAGTCCCAGCCGGCGCCGCCCTCGCGGCGAGGCTCAATGGCACCCTTAAGCCCGACGGCGCCGGCACCTTCACCGGGATTGTCCAGGACGCCGCCACGGGGCGGGTGCTCTTTGAACGGGAGGCCGACGAGGCCCGCGTTCCGGCGTCGAACATGAAACTCCTCACAGCCGGCGCGGCCCTGCGCGTCCTGGGCCCGGACCACCGCTTCAGCACCCGGGTGGTGGCCGGGCCAACCCCCGGCTCGGTGGTCCTCACCGGCGGGGGCGACGTCCTCCTGGGCGCCGGAGAATCCGCCCCCGGGGCCGTGCTGGGCCGCGCCGGGCTCGCCACGCTCGCCGAGGCCACGGTCCACGCCCTCAAGGCCGGCGGCGTGACCGGCGCCGTGAGCGTCCGGCTGGATGACTCCCTCTTCAGCGGCCCGTCGCTCAGCAAGGCGTGGAGTCCGGAGGACGTCGCCGCCGGCGAGATGGCCCCGCTGTACCCGCTGGCGCTGAACTCCGCCAGGTTCGATCCCGCCAAGACCACCGGACCCCGCCCGCAGGACGCCGCCATGACCGCGGCCGAGGCGTTCGCCGCCCGGCTCACGGCGGCCGCGGCGGCCGCGGGGCTGTCCGTGGCCCCCGGGGTCGTCCGGATCGAGCCCGGCAGCGCACCGGACCGTGCACCGGACCGTGCACCGGACCGCGCACACGCCAAGGTCCTGGCCGAGGTCCAGTCCGCCACGGTGGGGCAGCAGGTGGACTTCATGCTGCAGACCTCGGACAACTACCTCGCCGAGATTATGGGACGGATGACCGCCCTCGGCGCCGGCCGGCCCGGCAGCAGCGACGCCGCCATCGCCGCCGTGCTGGCGCAGGTCCGGGACATGGGCGTTCCCACCGACGCCCTCCGGGCCGCGGACGTCTCGGGCCTGGCCCTGGCCAACCGGGTCTCGGCCCGGCAACTCACGGACGTGGTCCGGGCCATGACCTCGGGGACTGACACCCGGCTGCGCGCCGCCCTCGCCGGGTTCCCGGTCGCCGGGCTTACCGGCACCCTGGGAAACCGGTACACGGACGCGGCTTCGGCCGCGGGCGCCGGGCTGGTCCGCGCCAAGACGGGCACGCTGAACACGGTCATGGCGCTCAGCGGTTACGTCGTCGACGCCGACGGCCGGCTCCTGGCCTTTTCCTTCGTCGGCAACGGACTGACCCCCGGCGCCGCGAACAAGACCGCACTGGACCGCTCCGCCTCCGTCCTCGCCGGCTGCGGCTGTCGCTGACGGTCGGCGGGCCGCCCGGGAACCCGGCGCCCGCCTGCGACGTGGGCCCGGCTGGTTCGCCGGTCAGCGAAAATTAAGGCGCATTGTCGGGCCCCTGTGATCTGATGGATCCCATGGAGCCCTCTGCACGCCAGACATCAAGCAATCCATCACCAAAGACGCCGAGTCGGACAACGAGTGAGACAACGGTCCAGGCCCAAAGTCTCATCAACTGGGAACTCGCCGCGTCCACGGCAGCCCGTCTGACGCCCGCCGGCCCTGTCCTGGGCGCCGCCGAGATCGGCGCCGCCGTCGAAAACCTGCGGCTCATGGCGGACATTTCCGTGCCGCACGTCCACGACATCACCGGCCTTGACGCAGCCCGGGACCTGCGCGACTCCGAGGTCCTCGTGGTGGACAGGGCCTCGTGGGCCAGAGCCAACACGCAGAGCTTCGCCGTCATGCTCAAGCCCGCCATGGAAAAGCTGGAGGGCCGCGGATCCCTCAGCCCCGGAGCTGCCGGCGTCAGCGCCGCCATCACCGGCAGCCAGCTCGGCGCCATCCTGGCCTTCCTTTCCAGCAAAGTCCTCGGCCAGTACGATCCCTTCTCCGCGTTGGCCGAGAACTCCACGGCCCCCGCATCCGGGCGCCTGCTGCTCGTAGCGCCGAACATCATCTCCGTGGAACGCGAACTGAACGTCGAACCCGCCGACTTCCGGCTCTGGGTTTGCCTCCACGAACAGACCCACCGGGTGCAGTTCGCCGCCGCCCCGTGGCTGCGGCACCACATGCTGCAAGAGATCGAAAATCTCAGCGGGCTGTTGCTCGGCAACGTCGATTCCCTGATGGAACGGGCGTCCGCGGCCGCGAAGTCGTTGAAGGACCGCGCGGCACCAGGTGCGGCGCCCGGACGCGGCGCCATCCTGGACCTGCTCCAGGACCCGGCGGAAAAGGCGGCCCTGTCCCGTCTCACGGCCCTCATGAGCCTGCTCGAGGGCCACGCCAATGTGGTCATGGACGCCGTGGACGCCAGCATTGTCCCCTCGGTAAAGACCATCCGGCAGCGTTTCAACGACCGCGGCCAGGAGCGCGGCATGATCGAGAAATTCATCCGCAACCTGCTGGGCCTCGACGCCAAGATGCGCCAGTACAGTGACGGTGCCAAGTTCGTCCGTGAAGTGGTGGCCGCCGCCGGCATGGCGGGCTTCAACAAGGTCTGGGAGTCCGCTGAGAATCTCCCCAGCGAACCCGAGATCCACGACTCCAAGCTCTGGCTCGACCGGATGGGCCTCTAGCTGCCATGACTGCCAGCAACGCCGGTTCGACCTCGGTTTCCAGCGGACGACGCCGGCCGGGCCGCCTCGCGCCGGTGCTCGGCACGGCGCGAAAAATGCTGCAGGACGCCCTTGCCGGGGCCGGCTACCCGGACCGCGTCCTGGTCGCCTGCAGCGGCGGGCCGGACTCGCTGGCTCTCGCCGCCGTCGCCGCCTACTTCGCCCGCCGCGGTCATGTGGACGGCCACCCTGTGTCCGTTGGCGCCGTCGTGGTGGACCACCAGCTGCAGCCGGGCTCGGCCGGGGTCGCCGCAACCACCGCCCGGACCCTCGCGGACCTCGGGCTCTCTCCCGTGAAGATCAGGACCGTCGACGTTGCCTCCACCGGCGTGGGCCCCGAGGCGGCTGCCCGGGACGCCCGGCATGCGGCCCTCGAGGCCGCCGCGGACGAGGCAGGTGCGGGCGCGATCCTGCTCGGCCACACCCTCGATGACCAGGCCGAGCAAGTGCTGCTTGGCCTGGCCCGGGGGTCCGGCACCCGGTCCCTCGCAGGGATGCGGCCCTCCCGGGGCCGGCTGCTGCGCCCGTTCCTGGGCCTGCGGCGTGCCGAAACCCTGGAGATCTGCCGGGTGGAGGCTCTGGTGCCCTGGCACGACCCGTCCAACACGGATCCGGCGTACGCGCGTTCCCGGACCCGGGTTGAAGTGCTGCCCCTGCTTGAGGACAAGCTCGGCCCCGGCGTGGCCGAATCCCTGGCCCGCACGGCCGCGATCCTGCAGCTGGACGCCGACTACCTGGAGGACGTGGCGAATGACACCTTCGACCGGCTGCGCCAGCAGGCCGGGGAGGAGATCAGCCTCCCCGAGGCTGAGCTGCGCGATCTTGCCCCGGCCGTGAGGTTCCGGGTGATCGCCAAGGCCGCCGCCGCCGTCGGAGGTCAGCAGCCCAGCTACCAGCGCCTGCTCGCGGCGGAAGCCCTGCTGCGCCGGCAGGGATCGGCCGGCCCGGTGGAGCTTCCCGGCGCGGTCAGCGTCTACCGGCTCTCGCTCGCGCAGCTCCTTGCTGCGGAGCCGTCCGCCGCCGCCGGTGTTCCCCGCGAAGCCGCCCGCTGTGGGAAGCTTGTATTCCGGCCTCAACAGCCGCCCCGAAATTAGTCGCACCCCGCATCTACACAGGAGCCATTGGTGGATTCAAACGACGTCCAGGCAGACCTCAAACACGTTCTCTACACCAAGGAACAGATCCAGGAACGGATCACCGAACTCGCGGCGCAGATCGACGCGGACTACGCGGGCCGCGACCTCCTGATTGTCGGCGTGCTCAAGGGCGCCGTCATGGTCATGGCGGACCTGGCCCGTGCACTGCACAGCCACGTCTCCATGGACTGGATGGCCGTCTCCTCGTACGGCTCCGGCACGCAGTCCTCAGGCGTGGTCCGCATCCTGAAGGACCTCGACACCGACCTCATGGGCAAGGACGTCCTGATTGTCGAGGACATCATCGATTCCGGCCTCACGCTGTCCTGGCTCAAGACGAACCTGGAATCCCGTGGCACCGCGTCGGTGGAAATCTGCACCGCCTTCCGCAAGCCGACGGCCGCCAAGGTCAAGATCGACGTCAAGTATGTCGGCTATGACATTCCCAACGAATTCGTCGTAGGCTACGGCCTGGACTACGCCGAGAAGTACCGCAACCTGGACTTCGTCGGCACCCTGGCCCCGCACGTCTACGAGTAAATCGCTCACGCAGAGGCACCCCCGCCCGGGACCCGGGCGCCGGGGAGGCCCGGCAGCGCTACGCCCACAGGGAACTTTTGCCCTCCGCCGTGCGTGAGTTAGAGCGACGGTGTATAGCTAGAACCTGACGCAGCACCTCACGCGCGCAGAACGGTCGCCGTGCAGCACTACCAGGAGGGACGGGGCCAGCCCCGAACAGATGAAAGCTAAGAGTTTCTTCAAGGGCCCCGGCATCTGGATTGTCGTCGTGGTGGCCATGCTGCTGCTGGCATTTGCCACCCTTGCGCCGGGCGGTGCGAGCCGGATCGACACCGACAAGGGCCTTGAACTGCTGAGCGCCGGCGGCAAGGTCGAACAGGCCAAGATTTTCGACGCCGAGAACCGTGTGGACCTGGTCCTGAAGGACAACCTGCAGGTCGACGGGCAGGACAAGGGCAAGAACGTCCAGTTCTACTTCGTCAACGCCCGCGCCCAGGACGTCGTCAAGGCGGTCACGGACTCCAAACCGTCCGGCGGTTTCACCGACCAGCCGATCGAAAACAATTGGTTCTCCGGGCTCTTCTCCCTGCTGGTGCCCGTGCTGTTGCTCGGCGTCCTGTTCTGGTTCCTGCTCTCCCGGATGCAGGGCGGCGGATCCAAGGTCATGCAGTTCGGCAAGTCCAAGGCCAAACTCGTCAACAAGGACATGCCCCAGGTGACCTTCAGCGATGTCGCCGGCGCCGATGAGGCCGTCGAGGAACTCGAGGAGATCAAGGAATTCCTGCAGGAGCCGGCCAAGTTCCAGGCCGTCGGCGCCAAGATCCCCAAGGGCGTGCTGCTCTACGGCCCTCCGGGCACCGGCAAGACCCTGCTGGCCCGCGCGGTTGCCGGCGAGGCCGGCGTTCCCTTCTTCTCCATCTCCGGTTCCGACTTCGTGGAAATGTTCGTCGGCGTGGGCGCCTCCCGCGTCCGCGACCTCTTCGAGCAGGCCAAGTCCAACGCCCCGGCGATCATCTTCGTCGATGAAATCGACGCCGTCGGCCGGCACCGCGGCGCCGGAATCGGCGGCGGCAACGACGAGCGCGAGCAGACCCTGAACCAGCTGCTGGTGGAAATGGACGGCTTCGACGTCAAGACCAACGTCATCCTGATTGCCGCCACCAACCGCCCCGACGTCCTGGACCCCGCACTGCTGCGTCCGGGCCGCTTCGACCGGCAGATCTCGGTCGAGGCCCCCGATTTGATCGGCCGCGACCAGATCCTGCAGGTGCACGCCAAGGGCAAGCCGATGGCTGCCGGCGTCGACCTCAAGGCTGTTGCCAAGAAGACCCCCGGCTACACGGGCGCGGACCTGGCCAACGTCCTGAACGAGGCCGCCCTGCTGACGGCCCGCTCCAACGCCAACCTGATCGATGACCGCGCCCTCGACGAGGCGATCGATCGCGTCATGGCCGGCCCGCAGAAGCGCAGCCGGGTCATGAAGGAACACGAACGCAAAGTCACCGCCTACCACGAGGGCGGCCACGCCCTCGTCGCGGCTGCCCTGCGGAACTCCGCCCCGGTCACCAAGATCACCATCCTGCCCCGCGGCCGTGCCCTCGGCTACACCATGGTGGTCCCGGAAAACGACAAATACTCCATCACCCGCAACGAGCTGCTCGATCAGATGGCCTACGCCATGGGCGGCCGCGTCGCCGAGGAACTCGTCTTCCACGATCCGTCCACGGGTGCATCCAATGACATCGAGAAGGCCACCGGGATCGCCCGGAAGATGGTCACCGAGTTTGGCATGAGCGAAAGGGTCGGATCGGTCCGCCTCGGCCAGGGCGGCGGGGAGCCGTTCCTCGGCCGCGACGCCGGCCACGAGCGCAACTACTCGGACCAGATCGCGTACATCGTCGACGAGGAGGTGCGCCGCCTGATCGACGGCGCGCATGACGAGGCCTACGCCATCCTGACCGAGAACCGGGACGTCCTGGACGAGCTGGCGCTGGAACTGCTCGAACGCGAGACGCTGAACCAGGCCGAAATCGCGCAAGTTTTCACCAACATCCGCAAGCGCGACTTCCGCGACGTCTGGCTCTCCAAGGAGACCCGCACGCTCCAGTCCGCCGGTCCGGTGGAGTCGCGCCGCGAAAAGGCGGAGCGAGAAGCGCACGAGGAAGCCACCCAGGCCCGGCTCGAAGAGCCCCTGGATGCCCAGCCCCCGCATGCCCAGGGCGTCGGCGGACAGGAGTCCTTCCAGGGCGGTGCAACGGATATCGGGACTGATGGTCATTCCGGCTAGGCTTCTTCTGTGACTTCTAACTTCGACGACGACGTTCCCGCCACCGCTGCTGCATCGGCGGGGGACGGGGAAGGCCCGCATTCACGGGCCAAGGTGGACCGCCCCAGGATCGAAGCCGCCGTGCGGGAAATCCTGCTGGCTATCGGCGAGGACCCGGATCGCGGCGGTCTCCTGGACACCCCGAAGCGGGTGGCCAAGGCGTATACGGAAATGTTCGCCGGCCTGCACCACGATCCCGCCGAGATCCTGGCCACCACCTTCGACCTCGACCACGAGGAACTCGTGCTGGTCAAGGACATCCCGTTCTATTCCACCTGCGAACACCACCTGGTGCCGTTCCACGGGGTGGCGCATGTGGGCTACATCCCTTCCCACGACGGCAAAGTCACGGGCCTGAGCAAGCTGGCCCGGCTCGTGGACATGTTCGCGAAGCGCCCCCAGGTACAGGAACGCCTGACCACCCAGATCGTCGAGGCGCTCGTCACGCACCTCAAACCGCGCGGCGCGATCGTCGTCGTCGAATGTGAACACCTGTGCATGTCCATGCGGGGAATCCGCAAGCCCGGCGCCAGGACCGTCACCAGCGCAGTGCGCGGGCAACTGCATGACCCGGCCACCCGTGCCGAAGCCATGAGCCTCATACTCGGAAGGTAAGAACACAGACTATGGACTCCCTAGCGGCAGCCCCGGGGACCGGCCCCGCCACCTCGCCCCTGCCCATCCTGCGCAAACCGCGCCCGGCGGCGAAGTTCCAGGACCTGCCCACGGACCGGACACTCGTGATGGGAATCCTCAACGTCACCCCGGACTCCTTCAGCGACGGCGGAGCGCACCCGACCCCGGACACGGCGATCGCGGCGGGGCTGCGGATGTTCTACGCCGGGGCGGACATCATCGACGTCGGCGGCGAATCCACCCGCCCGGGTGCCACGGCAGTCGGCGTTGAGGAGGAACAGCGCCGGGTTTTGCCGGTCATCGTGGCCCTGGTCAAGGCCGGCGCCCTGGTCAGCATCGACACCACCCACGCCGTGACGGCTGCTGCGGCCCTGAAAGCCGGCGCCGCGATCATCAACGACGTTTCGGGCCTGACTATGGAGCCGGAAATGGCGGAACTTGCCGCCCGCACCAAGGTCCCCTACATCCTGACGCACCGCCGCGGCGACGCCAGCACCATGAACTCCCTGACGGACTACAGTGACGTCGCCGGCGAAGTGGTGACCGAACTCGCCGGTGTCCGCAACAAGCTCTATGCCGCCGGCGTCACGCCCGAGCAGATCATTGTGGACCCGGGACTGGGCTTCGCCAAGAACGAGGTCCAGAACTGGGAGCTCCTGCAGCACCTGGACGTCCTGCAGGCCATGGGCCACAAGGTCCTCGTCGCCGGCTCCCGCAAGCGCTTCCTCGGCAGCCTCCTGACCGTGGCCGGCAAGGCCGCCCAGCCGGTGGAACGCGACGCCGCCACCGCCGCCGTGACCGCCATCAGCGCCTTCCGCGGCGCCTGGGCTGTGCGCGTGCACGACGTCGGCGCGAGCCTCGACGCCGTCAAGGTCGCCGCCCGCATGGTACCCCCGACGCGCCCGGCAACGGCTGCTTCCGCCGACGCCGGCACCAACTGAACCGGCCGGCGCCATGGACAAGATCACGCTGAGCGGCGTCACCGCCGTCGGCCATCACGGTGTGTTCGATTTCGAGCGCCGCGACGGCCAGCCGTTCGCTGTTGACGCGGTGCTGCACCTGGACTTCAGCAAGGCCGCGGCTTCCGACGACGTCCTGGATACCGCGCATTACGGGGAAGTGGCCAACTGCATCCGGGACTGGATCACCGGTGCTCCGCTGAACCTGATCGAGGCCCTCGCCGTGCGGATTGCCGAGGACCTGCTGCAGAAATTCCCCGTGGCCGCCGTGGACATCACCGTGCACAAGCCCAAGGCCCCAATCGAAGTCGACTTCGGCGACGTCTCCGTCAGCGTGCACCGGAGGCGACCGTGAGCCCGCTCTACACCCGCGCCGTGATCGCGCTCGGCAGCAACCTGGGGGAGCGCAGCGACACCCTGTCCGCCGCCGTCGCAGACCTCGTCGACCCGCCGGAGGTGCGCCTGCTGGCCATCTCGCCGATCGTGCAGACGAAGGCCGTGGGTGGCCCGCCAGGCCAGCCTGACTTCCTGAACATGGTGATTGCCGTCGAAACGTCCCTGCCGCCGCGCGCACTGCTGGAGCACTGCCACGCCGTGGAGCAGAAGCATTTGCGCGTGCGCGAGGTCCGATGGGGGCCGCGGACCCTGGACGTGGACATCATCACCTACGGGGACGTCGTGAGCGCCGACCCCGAGCTCACCCTGCCCCACCCCCGGGCCGCGGAACGGGCGTTCGTGCTCTATCCGTGGTCGCTGATCGATCCCGCGGCGGAGCTCAACGGCGAACGCGTGGGCGACCTCGCCGCGAAAGCCGCCGACTTCGCCGACCTCACAACGTTTGACGGCTTCCAGAACCACGACCACGCGGATCTCACAGCCACAGAGCACACCGGCGTCCCCGGAGCGGCGGAGCGGCCGTGAAGCTGACCAGTCCCCTGCTCCTGTTGGCCATTTGCGTGGTCCTGGCCGTGGCCGGCTGGGTCGCCACCATGCTCTCCGGCCGCTACGGCCTGGCCACCCCGGTGCTGCCGCTGACGGGGCTGCTGACCATGGGCGTGATCGTGGCACTCACCCTGGTGCTGGGCATCCGCGTGCTCCGGTGGCGCAACGGCAAGAAGAAGAAAGTCCTGAACCCCATCCTGGCGGCGTGGACCCTGGTCCTCGCCCAGGCCTGCGCCTACACGGGCACGGTCCTGCTGGGCTGGCACGTGGGAATCGTGCTGGAGCAACTGCGGCTGTGGAACCTGCGCAGCAACCAGGACATCACCTGGCAGGCCCTGGCCATGGCCGGCGGCGGGCTGATCATGGTGATCGTGGGGCTCGTCGTCGAACGCTTCTGCCGGATTCCGCCCGAGGACGGCGACGCCGATTCCCGGCCCGGCGTGCAGGAAAAACGCACCAAGCCCTCGTCGGAAGGCGAATATGCGTACCGAAGCGATTGATCCCCCGGGCATCGACTGGCTCCGGGTGTCACCGAAGTACGTCAAGGTGCGCCTCGCGGGGTGGGCGCTGGGAAACCTGATCGTGGTGTCCCTGCTCTCAATTCCCCTGGTCCTGGTGCTGACCGGCGTGTGGACCTGGCCGCCGGTCTGGCTGGGCGTCGCCATTCCCGCCGCCGCGCTGCTGCTGGCGTTGTGGCGGCTCGTGCTGATTCCCCGTCAGGTGCGCTCGATCGGCTACGCCGAGCGCGAGGATGACCTCCTGATCCGGCGGGGCATTTTCTTCCAGCGCACCCTCGTGGTCCCTTACGGGCGGATGCAGTACGTGGACATCTCGGTGGGCCCGGTGGAGCGTTCGCTGGGCCTGTGCACCCTGAAGCTTCACACCGCGTCCGCCGCGACCAACGCCGAGATTCCCGGCCTGCCCGCCAGCGAAGGGGCCCGGCTCCGCGAACAGCTGTCCGCCCGCGGCGAAGCCCGGCTGGCCGGGCTGTGACGGGAAGGCCATGACGGGATGGCGCTGACACCGGAGGGTGCCGGAGGCCCCGGTGCCGGCCCGGGTGCGGGCGGGACCGGCGACGCCGGCTGGTTGCGCGTGCACCCGGCCTCGCCCTTTGTCCGCGGCTGGGTGGCGCTGGCTGCACTGTTGTTCTTCTTTGGACGCGACAGTTTCGAACGGCTGCTGCAGGGCGGCCCGCTCTTTGACGAGCGGTTGGCCGGCCGGGCGCCGTGGCTGCTGCTCGGCGGCGGCACCCTGCTGCTGCTGACCGTTCTCGGCTTTGTCCTGAGCTGGTACTTCACCCGCTACCAGGTGGCGGGCGGCTACGTGCGCGTCAACACCGGATTCCTCTTCAAGCAGCAGCGGCAGGCCAGGCTGGACCGGGTGCAGGCAATCGACGTCGTGCAGCCTTTCCTGGCACGGATCTTCGGACTGGCGGAACTAAGGTTCGATGTCGCCGACGCCGGCCAGTCCGCCGTGCACCTGGCCTACCTGCGCGCGGACGAGGCCCGGCAGCTTCGCGCCACAATCCTGGCCCACGCCTCCGGTGCCGCTGATGGGACGCCGGCGCCGGAGCCGGGACAACCGGAGACCGCCGCCGTGGAGGCCCCGGAACAGGTCGTACTGACTGTGCCGCCGCCGCGTCTTGCGGGCTCGCTGCTCCTGAGCGAACAAAGCGTCGTGATCTTGGCAGGCGGGATCGCTTCCGTACTGCTCTCCGCCGTCACCGAAAACCGGAACTTCGCGGTCTTCCTGATCCCTGCCGCGATCGGTCTCGTCGCCTCCTATTGGTCCTCGTTCAACAAGGGCTACAACTTTACGGCCGCTGTTTCCCCGGACGGCATCCGGCTGCGCTACGGACTGCTGGACACGCAGGCGCAGACCGTTCCGCCGGGCAGGATCCAGGCGCTGAAGGTCAGCCAGCCGCCGCTGTGGCGGATGTTCGGCTGGTACCGGATCCAGGTCAACGTGGCCGGCTACGGCCTGGCCGACAGCGCCGGCGAAGGATCGGCCCGGACCACGCTGCTTCCGGTGGGATCCCTCGCTGACGTCTTGGAAATCCTCTCCCTGGTGCTCCCGGACCCCGGAACTCCGGATCCGGCCGGCGTGTTCACCGCGGGGATCACGGGTATCGCGGACGCCACCGCTGAAGGAAGCGGCGGCGGGCAGGACACCGACGGCGGCTTCGTGACCAGCCCGCGCCGGGCCCGGCTCCTGGCCCCGCTGGGCTGGCGGCGCAACGGTTTCACGGCAACGGAGACCGCCCTGCTCCTGAGGTCGGGCCGGTGGTGGCGGAGCTTCGTGGTGGTGCCGCACCAGCGCACCCAGTCCTTGGCACTGCAACAGGGCCCGCTCGCCCGCAGATTCCGGCTGGCGGACCTGGTCCTGCACACCACGGCAGGTCCGGTGGCCCCGCGGCTCATCCAGGCCGGCCTCGACGAGGCCCGGGCACTGCTCGATGCCCAGTCCGCCCGTGCCCGCGCCGCGCGCAAGCGCCAGAAGAGCGAGCACTGGATGGAGCCGGCGGCCAGTCCGGCCGCACCACCCGCAGACGACCCTCAGGAAGGCCCGCATCATGGCTAAACCAGGACGCCTCGGCGTCGGAATCATTGGCGCGGGGAAAGTCGGTGCCGTCCTCGGGGCGGCGCTGCGCGGAGCCGAGCACGCCGTCATCGGGGCGTCCGCCGTCTCGGACGCCAGCCGGGAACGCGTCGAAACACTCCTGCCCGGCGTCCCGATCCTGGACGTGCAGGACATCGTCGAGCGCGCCGAGCTGGTCCTGCTCGCCGTCCCGGACGATGCCCTGGGCCCGCTCGTAAACGGACTGGCCAAGCTCGGCGCCTGGCAGCCCGGCCAGCTCGTGGCGCACACCTCCGGGCGCTTCGGCGTCGGGATCCTGCACCCGGTCCGTGCCGCCGGCGCCGTGCCGCTCGCGCTGCACCCGGCCATGACGTTCACGGGCATGAGCCTGGACCTCACGAGGCTCCTGGACTGCACCTTTGGCGTCACGGCCGACGCCGCGATGCTGCCGATCGCCCAGGCACTCGTCGTCGAAATGGGCGCCGAGCCCGTCGCGATTGCCGAGGCCGACCGCGTCCTGTACCACGCTGCCCTCGCGCACAGCTCGAACCACCTGGTCACGCTCGTGGCGCAGGCCTCGCAACTGCTCCGCGACGTCGGCGTCGACGCCCCGGACCGGATGCTGGGCCCGCTGCTGCGCGCCACCCTCGAGAACGCGCTCGCCTCCGGCGAATCGGCCCTGACCGGTCCCGTAGCCCGCGGCGACACCGGCACGGTTGCCGCGCATGCCGGCGCCCTCCGCGAGTACGACGGCGGCTCAGCCGGCGATATTCTTGAGGCGTACCTGGCCATGGCCCGGGCGACAGCCCGCCGGGCAGGAAGCCGCGGGCTCCTGAAGCCGGAACAACTCGACGGCATCGAACAGGCGCTCGGCGGTCCCGGCCAGAACGGGACGCCGGCCCCGGAAGGACCCTGACATGGCAATCCAACTCGTCACCACGGCTGCCCAGCTCCGCGCCGCCAGCGCCCGGTTGCTGGCGCAGAAAGGCGGCACGTCCCAGGGGCTCGTGCCCACCATGGGCGCCCTGCACGAGGGGCATGCCCAGCTGGCCCGGACGGCCGTCGCCCAGAACGACGTCGTGGTGGCCAGCATTTTCGTCAACCCGCTGCAGTTTGGCGAAGCCACGGATCTGGAACGCTACCCCCGAACGCTCGAGGCCGACCTCGCCCTGCTCGACGCCGAGGGCGTGGACCTGGCGTTCGCGCCGAGCGTTGAGGAGGTCTACCCCGGCGGGGCACCCCTCGTGCGGATCACGGCTGGACCCCTGGGCGAAAAGTGGGAAGGCGCGTCCCGGCCCGGACACTTCGACGGCGCGCTGACTGTCGTCGCGAAACTGCTCCACTACGGCACCCCGGGGGCCGGGCTGCCGGGCGGTGGCCATCCCGCGTACCGCGCCTATTTCGGCCAGAAGGACGCGCAGCAGCTGGCTCTGGTCCAGCGCATGGTGGCGGACCTGAATTTCCCCGTGGAGATCGTGCCCGTGCCCATTGTCCGCTCGGCCGACGGCCTGGCACTGTCCAGCCGCAACCGCTTCCTCTCCGAGGACCAGCGCGAGGCCGCCCTGGTGCTCTCCCGTGCGCTGCGGCTCATCGAGGAGCGTGCCAACGCACATGAGCCACTGGACATCGATTCCGCGCAGGACCTGGTCCGGTCCCAGCCGCTCGTGGAACTGGACTATTTCGAGGTGGTGGATCCGCGCACGCTCGAGCCGCTTGCGGAAAACTGCAGGGACACCCCGTTCCGCGGCGAGGGGCTGGCGATCATCGCCGCCAAGGTCGGTCCCGTCCGCCTCATCGACAACGCGCCCCTGAAGTCCTGACCCCACCCCCAAATCCCGCGTTGCTTTCCGGGGACGGGAATGCCCCCGGGCCTTAGACTGTTGGAACCTGCAGAAGCGCCGACGCTCGCCGGACCCACACCAGACTCCTTGAGGGAATTCTCATGTCGACAGACGTCTCTTCCAACGCCTCTGGCGATCCCGCACCGGGCGCTGCCTCCACCATCCCCGCGCCAGCTGCGCCTGCCGCAACAAGAACGGCGACTCCCGCCCCGGCGAAGATGTCCCGGGAGTCCGTGACCATCATCACCACGCTCCTGGTGGCCACGTTCGTCGTGATCCTCAACGAGACCATCATGAACGTCGCGCTGCAGCGGCTGATGGTCGACCTGAACATCGACGCGCCCACCGTGCAGTGGCTCTCCACCGGCTTCATGCTCACCATGGCCGTCGTGATTCCCACCACCGGGTTCATCCTGCAGCGGCTGACCACCCGTGCCGTATTCATGCTGGCCATGGGACTCTTCTCCGGTGGCACGCTGCTGGCCGCCCTCGCGCCGGGCTTCGAAGTCCTGCTGCTGGCGCGCATTGTCCAGGCCGGCGGCACCGCCATCATGCTGCCGCTGCTGATGACCACCATCCTCACGCTCGTGCCGCTGGAGCGCCGCGGCGCCGTCATGGGCAACGTGAGCATCGCCATTTCGGTGGCGCCGGCACTTGGCCCCACGGTTTCCGGCCTGATCCTCCAGAATTTTTCCTGGCGGTTCATGTTCGTGTTTGTGCTGCCGATCGCCCTCGCCGCGCTGGCCATCGGGGCCAGGTATTTGACCAATATCGGCAAGACCGAGAAAACCCGGCTCGACGCCCTCTCCGTGGTGCTCACGGTCCCCGCTTTCGGCGGCCTCGTATACGGCCTGAGCCAGATCGGCGGCGGCCAGGCCGGCTCCCGCACTCCCGCCGTGGTGGCCCTGGCCGTTGGTGTGGTGTCGCTGGCTGCGTTCGTCCTGCGGCAGCTGAAGCTGCAGAAGACCGACGGCCCCCTGCTGGACCTGCGCGCCTTCACCTTCCGGATGTTCACGGTGTCCGTGCTGCTGCTGGTCGTGGCCATGATCGCGTTGTTCGGCGCAGTGATCCTGCTGCCGTTGTACCTGCAGGAGATCCGCGGCCTGAAGTCACTTGAGACCGGTCTGGTGCTGCTGCCCGGCGGCCTCGCCATGGGCCTGCTGGGGCCCTTCATCGGCCGCATATTCGACAGAGTCGGGCCCCTGCCGCTGACAGTGACGGGCTCGGTCATGATGGTGCTGTCCCTCTGGCAGTTCTCCATGCTGGACGCCGCCTCACCGGTGGGGTGGATCATCGCCCTGCACGTGGCACTGAGCCTGGGCCTGGCACTCGTGTTCACCCCCGCGTTCACAACCGGCCTGAACCCGCTGCCGCCGCACCTGTACTCCCACGGCTCGGCCATCATGAGCACGCTGCAGCAGGTGGCCGGCGCCGCCGGCACGGCGCTCCTGGTCTCGATCTATGCCTTTGTGGCCGAAGCCTCGGGCATGGTCGCCGGCATGCATGCGGCATTCCTGACGGCGGCCGTCATAGCCGTCGCCGCCGTCGTGCTGTCCACCATGATGCGCAAAACCGAAGGCGCGGCACACCCGGCCGCCCACTAGGGGCAACCAACAATCAACGCGGGGTCGCTTAGTCCCGGTCCGGAGGACCGGGATGGGCGCTTAGTGACTCCGCGTTGGTTTGATGGGGCGAAAGCTCAGCCTGCGTAAAACGCGCTGAGCTCGGCGATCAACTTGTCCGGCGCCTTGTTGACACCGTCGTGGCCCATGGCCGGCAGGATCGTGTAGCTGGAGCCCGAGAGGACATCGTGGATCTGGGCACAGGCCACGCCGAAGTATGCCGGGCTCTTTTCGCCCACGATGATCAGCGTCTCCAGCGGCAGGTCCAGGAAAGGTTCGGCCGGCATGTCCGCGGCGATGATCGCCTTGATCTCGCGGACACCGGTCTGCATGAGGTCGCGCAGCTGCTTGCCGATGGGGGTGCCCGCCGAGAGCTTGTTCGCCAGCGTCAGCATGGACAGCGGCATCCGGGACAGGGCGCTGCCGGTCTCGAGGCCTTTGAGCAGGACGGCGAGGGCGCGGTCGTCGTCGCCGGCTGCAGTGGCCCGCTCGTATTCGGGCGTCCAGTCCGCCGTGACGCTGTGGTTGACGGACACGGCGGGGTCGTACACGGCCAGCCGTTCCACCGGCAGCGTGCGGGCCGCGTGCAGGGCCACCGCCCCGCCGAAGCTGTGGCCGAAGACGTCCGTGCTGGCCGTGTGCTTCATGACGGCGTCGAGATCGTGGATGTCCACGTCCAGGGTGTAGTCCTCCGGCTGCGGGGAGGACGAGCCGCGGCCGCGCCGGTTGAAGGTGTGCACCGGCCGGCCCAGCGACGCGCTGAGTTTCTGCGCGAAACGCGTGTAATCGGCGGCCGTCACCATCGAGGCCGGCACGACGACGATGCCCGAACCCGCCGAGGCGAGCTCGGCGCCCGTGCTGAAAAGCTCGATTGTTCCGCCGTCGGGGGTTCTGATGTTCTCGCGGGTCATGCTCCGAGCCTAGCCGAGGCCGCGGCCCAGTGCAGTACGCCGCAGTTCGGTAGGTCGCAGTGCCGCAGCCCCTGCACTGCACTGGCCCGCTGGCGCTAGTTGCCCAGCCGGCCGCCGGAGACCTCGAGGTAGCAGGTGCCGCAGAGCGACTCGTACCAGACGTCCTGGCCGTCGATCGCAACCTGGTTACCGTCGAAGACCACCTGGTCCCCGATCCGGCGGGTGTTGAAGATCGCTTTCCGTCCGCAGCGGCAGATGGTCTTGAGCTCTTCGAGGGTGTGGGCAATCTCCAGGAGCCGAAGGGAACCGGGGAATGCGCGGGTCCGGAAGTCGGTGCGGATGCCGTAGGCGAGTACGGGGACGTTGTCCAGGACCGCGATGCGGAAGAGATCGTCCACCTGCTCCGGTTCCAGGAACTGGGCCTCGTCCACCAGCAGGCAGGCCACCGGCTGGGTGTCCACGTGCTGCAGCAGGGCGTCGGGATCGTCCCCGTGGGCCTGGGCGGTGAAAAGTGCGCGGGCCGACGCGCCGGCGGGGATCAGGAAGTCCACCGAACGGGTCATGCCCAAGCGGGACACGACGCCGGAGTCGCCCTTGGTGTCCACGTCCGGCTTGGCCAGCAGGACCCGCTGGCCGCGTTCCTCATAGTTGAACGCCGCCTGCAGCAGCCCCGTAGATTTGCCGGAGTTCATGGCGCCGTAGCGGAAGTAGAGCTTGGCCAAGGGGGTCCTTTCGAAAGGGTCGCCCCCGATTCTAGCGGCCGGCCGCCTCAGGGTCCGTCAGCCACCCTGTTTGGGTGGGCGACTGCCGCCCGGGACTTGCCCGGTGATCCGCGGCATGCCCCAGGCTAGGCTGCCGCTCCTGCTGCCGGGCCCGCGACCGAGCGCCGGCGACGCGCCGCCCGGACCGCCGAGGAGGAACCGTGCCGTCCGGAGGGCCAGCCGGTTTCCCGGCCGGATGGGGCCTTCGTGGAGCTGCCCGGGGACCACGGCGAAGCTGACCGCGGGGACGGCGTCGGCCAGCTGGTGGCTCGTCTCGGCGAAGTAGCCAGGGCTCCAACCGCCGCTGAGCATGAGCGTGGGGGTGGTGATGGCGGTAAAATCCTCGAGTTCGGCGTCGGCATCCAGAACGGCGCGCATCTCGGCGACGGCCGTGGGCAGCAGTTCCCGCATTTCGGCGCCGAGCCTGGTCCGGGCCGACAGGATGCTCAGCATGCGCAGCGCGCCCAAGGGCAGCATGGACACCGGCCCCGCCGTCTCCAGGCCCTGCACCAAATGCGCCCAGGCGTGGTCAAGCTGGCCGGCGGCCATGGACCTTTCCAGCTCGGGCCGCCAGCGCTCGGCGAGGTTCCCCGAGAGGCTCACGGCGGCGTCGTAAGTCACCATCCTGCGGATTGGCACGTTCCGGGCGGCCTCGAGGGCCACGAAGCCGCCATAGCTGTGGGCCACGACGTCGCTGGCGCCGGTCTCACGGAGCACGGTGGCCAGGTCGGCCACCTCGGTGGCGGCAGAATAGTCGGCCGGCTGGTGCGAGGAACCGGCGCGCCCGCGCCGGTTGTAGCAGTGCACCGGCTGGCCCAGCAGCCGGCCGAGTTTTCGGGCAAAGGACCGGTAGAGCGCATCAGTGATCAGTGTCCCGTGCACGATCACGACGCCGGATCCTTCACCGCGCAGTTTTTGAGATTGGGCCGCGGCGGCGCCGAACGCGGCGCGCCCGCCCGGCGCACGCGCCGCCGGACGGATTGTGTGCAGCTCGAGGTGCCCCTCGCCGTCGTCGGTCCTTACAGTCCATGTCTCCACAGCCCCGAGTCTATTCCTGCACCCCCGCACCCCCGTCTGCCCGGCTGCGCCCGGGCAGAACCAGGCCGGGACCTGCCGGGGCGCAAATCGACGGTAAACTTGGGGATTGTGACTTCCCAAAACACCCCCGCCCCGAACACCGCCGCCGAGCCGCACGATGCCAGCGAACAGACCCGCATCCGCATGGAGAAGCGCGCCAAGCTGATCGAACGCGGCGTCGAGGCGTATCCGGTGGGTGTCGAACGCACACACTCGCTCACGGAAATCCGCGAGAAATACGCCTACCTGCAGGCCGATGAAACCACCGGCGACGTCGTCGGCGTGACCGGCCGCATTGTCTTCATCCGCAATACGGGCAAGCTCTGCTTCGCTACCCTCCAGGAGGGCGGCGTGGACGGCAAGGCCGTGCGGCTGCAGGTCATGCTGAGCCTGGCCAACATCGGTGAGGAGGCGCTCGCGGAGTGGAAATCCCTCGTGGACCTCGGCGATCACGTCTTCATCAAGGGCGAGGTCATCTCCTCACGCCGCGGCGAGCTGTCGGTCATGGCGGATTCCTGGACCATGGCCTCGAAGGCGCTGCGCCCGCTGCCCGTGCTGCACGCAGGGCTGAATGAAGAAACCCGTGTCCGCCAGCGCTACGTGGACCTCATTGTCCGCGACGAAGCCCGCGAGATGGTTTACACCCGCGCCGCGATCACCCGTTCGATTCGCGAAACCCTGCACCGCCAGGGCTACGTCGAGGTCGAAACCCCCATGCTGCAGCTCGTTCACGGCGGCGCCACGGCCCGTCCCTTCGAGACGCACATGAACGCCTTCGACCAGAAAATGACGCTGCGCATCGCTACCGAGCTCTACCTCAAGCGCACGGTGGTCGGCGGGATCGACCGTGTCTATGACATGGGCAGGGTCTTCCGCAACGAAGGAGTGGACTCCACGCACAGCCCCGAGTTCACCACCTTGGAGTCCTACGAGGCATGGGCGGACCAGTTCGTCATGGCGGACCGGATCAAGGAACTCATCCTGGACGCCGCCGACGCCGCCGGTGTGGGCCGCGTGCTGCAGACCGAAGCCGGGGAGATCAACCTCGACGGCGACTGGACCTGGCTGTCGGTCTATCCGGGGCTGTCCGAGTTCGTGGGCCGGGAAGTGACCCCCGACACCCCGGTTGCCGAACTGCTGGAACTGGCCGCCAAGCACGAGGTCAAGGTCGACGCCGGCTGGGACGCCGAGAAGCTCGTCGTCGAGCTCTTCGGCGAACTGGTGGAGCCCACATTGCTCAACCCCACGTTCGTTTACGACTATCCGCCGTCCGCCCAGCCGCTGGCCCGCCAGCACCGCGAAGACGGCCGCCTGATCGAGGCCTGGGACCTCATCATCGGCGGCATGGAGCGGGGCACGGCGTTCTCGGAACTGATCGACCCTGTGATCCAGCGCGAACGCCTCACCGAACAGTCCCGCCGGTCCGCCGCGGGCGACGTGGAGGCAATGCAGCTGGACGAAGACTTCCTCCGTGCACTCGAGTACGGGGCGCCGCCCATGGGCGGAATCGGCCTGGGCATCGACCGCCTCGTGATGCTCTTCACCGGCGCCGGCATCCGCGAAACGATCCTCTTCCCCCTTTTGAAGCCCGAAGGACACTGAGCATGGACTATATCGCCGTATTGCTGCCCCCCATCGTGGTGGGCCTGCTTTTCTGGTTTGCCATGAAATCCATATTCAATGCCGACAAATCAGAGCGGCAGGCAGAAGCCCGCGCCCATGCTGAAGCGGATTCCCGGGCGGAAGAGTAGGATTCCGGGGCCTTGTGGGGCTAATTACCCATTGAAGAAGTAATAGTTCTCTATTGCCGCCTGTGGTTTTCCTTTGAACAGAGTTTTGCGCTTTGACTCCCTGCTGTAACGCGGAGGATACTTATTCCAGATACATCCTGCTTTTCTTAACGCTCGATCTTTGGAAAGAGAGTCCTTTATGGCACAGAAAGTAAAAATCATCCTCGTTGATGATCTGGATGGGGGATCCGCGGACGAAACTGTCCGGTTTGGCCTTGACGGCGTGAGCTACGAAATAGATCTGTCGTCAAGCAATGCTTCAGAACTCCGCTCTTCGGTGGAGCGATTTGTGACGCACGCACGCAAGACATCAAGTGGACGCGCCACGCGCACGAAAATTTCCAGCGGACGGAATCAAGACTCTGCCCAGATCCGTCAGTGGGCACGGGACAACGGCTATGCGGTAAACAGCCGCGGACGTATCCAGGCTGAAATTCAGGAGGCCTACCAAAAGGCAAATTCCTAGCCAGGGTCCCCGCGCCAGGGCGCAGGATCAGAGCGCAGTATCAGGGCCCCCAGTATCAGGGTCCAGTATCAAGTCGCAATGAAGTCTCGCCAGGCCGCAATCAGGACTCTGTCAAATGCCAATGCCCCCGTTATCTGACGGGGGCATTGCCATGCCGACGGCGGTACGCCCGCCCTGCCCGACGCGCCCGCCGGACGCGCCCGCGGCCGGCGGCCCGCCCGGGAAGGCCGGTTCCGCCCGCCCGGAGGGGCCCGTTCCGCCCGCCCGGAAAGGCCCGGGCCCCCCGTCCGGTCCGGCAGGCTGCGCCCGGCCGGAGGGGTTCCGGCCCCGTTCCGCCCCTGCCGGGGGTTGGGTACGGGCAGCGATGCGCAACCCTCGGGTTTCCCCTGTGGCGAACAAGCCCCAAATCTGGAACCCGGCCACGTAGCATCAAAGTACGTCGTAGCTAGGAGTGTGGCGAAATGTTTGAGCGATTTACGGACCGTGCCCGTCGCGTAGTTGTGCTTGCCCAAGAAGAGGCACGCATGCTGAACCACAATTACATTGGTACCGAACACATCCTCTTGGGTCTGATCCATGAGGGTGAAGGTGTTGCCGCCAAAGCCCTTGAATCCTTGGGCATTTCGCTCGACGGTGTCCGCGAGCAGGTCCAGGAGATCATCGGCCAGGGCCAGCAGGCGCCGTCCGGCCACATCCCCTTCACCCCCCGTGCCAAGAAGGTCCTTGAGCTCTCGCTGCGCGAGGCCCTGCAGCTGGGCCACAACTACATCGGTACCGAGCACATCCTCCTCGGCCTCATCCGGGAGGGCGAGGGCGTTGCCGCCCAGGTACTCGTCAAGCTCGGCGCCGACCTGAACCGTGTCCGCCAGCAGGTTATCCAGCTGCTCTCGGGTTACCAGGGCAAGGAATCCACGGGCGCCGGCGTCGGCCCCGGCCAGGCCGAGGGTACCCCCGCCGGTTCCGTCGTCCTGGACCAGTTCGGCCGCAACCTGACCCAGGCGGCGCGCGAGAACAAACTGGACCCCGTGATCGGCCGCGAGCAGGAAATGGAACGCGTCATGCAGGTCCTTTCCCGCCGCACCAAGAACAACCCCGTGCTGATCGGCGAGCCCGGCGTCGGCAAGACCGCCGTCGTCGAGGGCCTGGCCCAGGCGATCGTCCGGGGGGATGTCCCGGAGACCATCAAGGACAAGCAGCTGTACACCCTGGACCTCGGGTCCCTCGTGGCCGGCTCCCGCTACCGCGGCGACTTTGAAGAGCGCCTGAAGAAGGTCCTCAAGGAGATCCGCACCCGCGGGGACATCATCCTGTTCATCGATGAGATCCACACCCTGGTGGGTGCCGGAGCCGCCGAAGGTGCCATCGATGCGGCCTCGATCCTGAAGCCCATGCTGGCCCGCGGCGAACTGCAGACCATCGGCGCCACCACGCTGGACGAATACCGCAAGCACATCGAGAAGGATGCCGCGCTGGAGCGCCGCTTCCAGCCGATCCAGGTCAAGGAACCCTCCGTTGCGCACGCAATCGAGATCCTCAAGGGCCTCCGCGACCGGTATGAGGCACACCACCGCGTCACCATCACCGACGGCGCCCTCGCCTCGGCGGCGAGCCTTTCCGAGCGCTACATCTCGGACCGGTTCCTGCCGGACAAGGCGATCGACCTGATCGACGAGGCCGGGGCGCGGCTGCGCATCCGCCGCATGACCGCGCCGCCCGAGCTCAAGATCATGGACGAGAAGATCGCCGCCATGAAGCTGGAGAAGGAATCCGCAATCGACGCGCAGGACTTCGAAGGCGCCGCGTCGCTGCGCGACAAAGAGCAGAAGCTCATTGCCGAGCGCGCCGAGAAGGAACGCCAGTGGAAGACCGGCGGCATGGACGACATCTCCGAAGTCGATGAGGACCTCATCGCCGAGGTGCTGGCGAACTCCACCGGCATCCCGGTCTTCAAGCTGACCGAGGAAGAGTCCTCGCGCCTGCTGAAGATGGAAGACGAGCTGCACCAGCGTGTGGTGGGCCAGGATGAGGCGATTAAGTCGGTTTCGCGGTCGGTCCGGCGCACCCGTGCGGGTCTGAAGGACCCCAAGCGTCCGGGCGGCTCGTTCATCTTCGCCGGCCCCACCGGCGTCGGCAAGACCGAACTGGCCAAGGCCCTCGCGGAGTTCCTGTTCGGCGAAGAGGACGCGCTGATCACCCTGGACATGTCCGAGTACTCGGAGAAGCACACGGTCTCGCGGCTCTTCGGTGCCCCTCCGGGCTACGTGGGCTACGAGGAAGGCGGCCAGCTGACCGAGAAGGTCCGCCGTCGTCCGTTCTCCGTGGTCCTGTTCGATGAAGTGGAGAAGGCGCACGCCGATCTCTTCAACTCGCTGCTGCAGATCCTGGAAGACGGCCGCCTGACCGACTCCCAGGGCCGCGTGGTGGACTTCAAGAACACCGTGATCATCATGACCACGAACCTCGGCACCCGGGACATCTCCAAGAGTGTTGCCACCGGCTTCCAGTCCGGCACGGACACGCAGACCGGCTACAACCGGATGCGCGCCCGGGTCACCGAGGAGCTCAAGCAGCACTTCCGCCCCGAGTTCCTCAACCGTGTTGACGATGTTGTGGTCTTCCCGCAGCTGACCCAGGACGAGATCATCGAGATCGTGGACATGTTCGTCGGCCGCCTGGAGAAGCGCCTCAAGGACAAGGACATGGGCATCGAGCTCACGTCCGCGGCCAAGGTGCTCCTGGCGACCCGCGGCTACGACCCCGCCATGGGTGCCCGGCCGCTGCGCCGCACCATCCAGCGCGAGATCGAGGACCAGCTCTCCGAGAAGATCCTCTTCGGCGAACTGCACGCCGGCGACATCGTGGTGGTGGATGTGGAAGGCG
>NZ_FNGD01000007.1 GCF_900102895.1 Arthrobacter sp. ov407 | reverse complement strand
CCTGTGTCCTGACCGTCAGCGAACGCACCGCCGGGGCCCTCCTGTCCGAATCCCTGGCACTGACCACGGCGCTGCCGCTGACCCTGGCCGCCCTGCAGGCCGGGACGATCTCCTGGCAGCACGCCCGGATCATCGTCGACGAAACCGCGTCCCTGGATGCGGCCGGGGCGGCCGCCCTGGAAGCGCACTTCCTGGACTCCGACGCACCCAACCCGGCCCGCGGGTGTCCGGCCGGGGACCTCGTGGCATCCCGGTTTCGGGCCAAGGCCCGCGCCTGGCGCGAACGCCACCACCGGGCCAGCATCGAAGAACGCCACACCCGAAGCGCAGCGGACCGGCGGGTCGAGTTCATCCCGGACCGGGATGGCATGGCCTGGCTCTCGGCCCACCTCCCGGCCGACACCGCCGCTGGGATCTGGGACCGGACCACGGCCGCGGCCCGCGCCCTGCAAGGCCCGGACGAGGCCCGGACCCTCGCCCAGCTCCGCGCCGACGTCGCTGCCACCTGGCTCCTCACCAGCGGCACCCAAAGCACCGGAACGGACGACGGCACCGGCACGGGTGCGGCTGCGGGTGTTCCGTCGCCGCGGGCGCAGGTCCTGGTCCCCGTCCCGGTCCTGTCCCTGCTGGGCGCCACGGGCGAACCGGCCGTCCTCGACGGGTACGGGCCGATCCCGCCGTCCATGGCCCGCCGCCTGGTCACTGACGGCGTCGACTCCTTTTACCGCGTCCTGACCGACCCCCGCGACGGCGCACCGCTGGAAATCGGGCGGACCAGCTACCGTCTCACGAAGGCCCAGCGCCACTGGCTTCGGCTCCGCGACGGCAGGTGCCCGTTCCCGGGCTGCGGCAACCACTCCCTGGACAACGAGGCAGACCACCTCCTGGCCTGGGCCGACGGCGGCACCACCGGGATCTCCAACCTGGGCCAGCCCTGCCCCAAGCACCACCGCCTCAAACACGGCTCCGCCTGGACACCCACCGGAGCCAGCAGGGACCACCCGCCGGGCTGGACCTCACCGTCAGGGCGGCACTACCCCAGCGAGCACCAGGACTGGGAACCATCCGAGTGGCCGGAGAACCTCCTGACCACAGATGCAGGACCGCACTTGGGCCCGCCTCCGGATCCCGGCCGGGACCCCGACCTGGAGCTGCCGCCGGACCCTTTCCCGGACTGGCACCAATTCTTGGGCTGGCACGAAATCCCCGCGGCAGAGATGGACGATCCGGGCTGGGAAGCGTCGTTCGATGACCCGTTGCCCGAAAGCTTCCAGCTCCAATGCGCCTGAACTGCTGGCTGCGCATCCCGGCCTGCTCTGATCCGACAGCATCTACACGACCGCGGACTCGGGACAAGGCTGGCCCAGGTCTCGGAAGCTCCAAAGTCGGCTCCCGCCCAACGCAATTCCTAATCAAGGTTCTTTGAGAAGGCTCGACGGGTTTCGAGAACCGCAAGGCGGGTGAACCATGTACCGCCGTCCGATTTGGGGGAGCCTCATGGGACACACTCGCCTGCGACCCCGGTCCGTCTCGAATGGCTCGGGCGCGCAGTTCGCGCCACACTCGGCACAGGTGCGGTGCAGGTCGTCGGTGGCGCTGGAATTCAAGGAAGGTCAGGGGGCCGCAGGCTCGGCGGCCAAGTTCGGTGGAGAGCCGATGCTTGCCAGGGATGTTTAGGGCAGACTGGTGGCGTGAGCGGAATCCGGTGGGTGCTGCACGTTGATCTCGACCAGTTCATCGCGGCGGTCGAAGTGCTCCGGCGGCCGGAGCTTGCGGGCAAGCCGATCATTGTTGGCGGTCGGGGCGACCCCACGGAACGAGCTGTGGTGTCGACCGCATCCTACGAAGCCAGGGCGTTCGGCGTGGGTTCCGGAATGCCCTTACGCATTGCGGCCCGGAAAGTGCCCGAGGCTGTGATCCTGCCCGTCGATCACGAGGCGTACCTCGCGGCGTCTGAAACGGTGATGGCTACCCTGCGCGCGCAGCCCGGCGCCACCGTACAGGTGCTGGGTTGGGATGAAGCCTTTGTAGGCACGGAGACAGAGAATCCGGAAGCCTACGCCCGGCAGGTGCAGGCCGCTGTCCTGGAGCGAACGCAGCTGCATTGCAGCGTGGGCATCGGCGACACCTTGGTCCGAGCCAAGGTCGCCACCGGTTTCGGCAAGCCGGCCGGCGTCTTCCGTCTCACTGCCGGTAACTGGCTAGACGTCATGGGCAGTCGGCCCACCAAGGACCTGTGGGGCGTCGGAACCAAAGTGTCGGGCCGGCTGGCCAAACTCGGCATCAACACAGTCGCCGAGCTCGCCGCGTCCGACCCCCAAGACCTGGTCCCGGAGTTCGGCCCCAAGATGGGTCCTTGGTACGCGGAGCTTGGACGAGGGGACGGCGCCAGCGTTGTGGACGACACCCCGTGGGTTGCCCGCGGGCACAGCCGGGAGACCACCTTCCAGCGGGACCTGACCGAGCCGGCGCAGGTGGACGACGCCGTCAGGGAGCTGACAGCGCATGTCCTCGAGGATGTTGTGGCCGAAGGACGGCCCGTGATTGGGCTGACCCTCAAGGTTCGGTACGCGCCGTTCGTCACCAAGACCCACGCAAGGAAGATTCCCGAGACATTCGACAGAAACGAAATCCTCGCGCGGGCCTTGGACCTCGCAGCCGGAATCGAAGCGGGCCGTCCGATCCGACTCCTAGGCCTGCGGGCCGAAATGGCAATGCCCGACGATGCCCGAAAGGGACATACGCCGACGCGCGGCGGTTGGTGACGGCGTTGCTTGTCTATGCCGGCGGGTCGGTCACCAGGATCCGCACCGAGCACAGCTCCGCGGCGGCCTTCTTCAGGACCGCGGCCCGTGGATCCGGGACGTCCAAAAACGCAAGCCGCGTCAGGTGGCCGTAACGCTTCAGTACGGGCTCGGCGAGCACCTGGTCTGCCAGCGTCCGGTCGCCGCCCGGCGCCAGGTATTCGATTCGGTGCCCTGCGAAGATCCTTCCGGCGTGCTCGGCGACGGCTTCCACGAGGGCATCGGCCTGGTTGGCGCGCCGCCGGGCAAAACGCTGTTGGGACCAGCCGCCCGCAGCCGTCCGGGACTGGACGTGGCGCGTGCCGGTCTTTGACGCCAGCACGGTGCCGGCGCTGACCACAGCCACCGAGTATCCGCCGCGCCGGACCAGCACGGTGCCGAGGCTCCGGGGCTGCCCGGCCAGGGAGGCCAGCCGGGAGAGGGCGTCGTGGCCGCTCCCGGGCCGGCCGTCCACGGGCCAAGGCGCCCGAAGCACGGCCACGGCGCCGTCGGCGGCGCGCAGCTGCAAGCCGGTGTCGAGCTCCTCCTCCATGAGGGCGCCATGGCTCGCGGCGAAGCGGTCCACCCAGCCCGGCAGCCGGTCGCCGGAGACGAAGGCCACACGGGTCTCGGGGCTGGGCATGGCGGGCTCTCCGTTGCGGGGTGATGTTGCGGGTGATGGTGACAGGGCGGGGAGGAACTAGAAGTAGCCTATCTATGTGGATGATCTCTTTGGCTCAGGGCGGGACAACGCCGACGGAAGCGACGACCTCGGCGTAGCCGACGGTGCTGCCGGCGACGGCGGCGCCGACGATTCCGGCCACGCCCGGGGCCAAGCCAGGTCTGGCGCCGGGTCAGCCTCGCCGCGGAGCCCGCTCGCTGTCCGGATGCGGCCGCGCACCCTAGATGACGTCGTAGGCCAGCAGCACCTGCTCGGCCAGGGCTCCCCGCTGCGCCAGCTGGCCGCCGGCTCCGATGCGACCGGCCCTGCGGGACCGAGCTCGGTGATTCTCTGGGGTCCTCCCGGCACCGGCAAGACCACCCTTGCCCACGTCATTGCCAAAGGTCCCGGCCGGAAATTCGTCGAGCTCTCCGCCATCACCGCCGGCGTCAAGGACGTCCGCCGCGTGATGGATGAGGCCCTGACCGCGCGCGACCTCTTCAAGACCACCACCGTCCTCTTCCTCGATGAGATCCACCGCTTCAACAAGGCCCAGCAGGACGCGCTGCTTCCCGGCGTCGAAAACCGCTGGGTGGTGCTGGTGGCGGCCACCACCGAAAACCCGTCGTTTTCCGTCGTGTCGCCGCTGTTGTCCCGCTCGCTGCTGCTGACCCTGAAACCTCTCACCGACGCCGACGTCGAGGGCCTGCTGCAGCGGGCCGTTTCGGATGTCCGCGGACTGAACGGCAAGGCCGAGCTCAGCGCCGACGCGCTGGCGCACCTTGTCCGGCTCTCCGGCGGCGATGCCCGCCGCGCCCTCACTGCCCTGGAGGCCGCCGCCGGCGTCGCCTTCGGAGACGCGGATGACACTGACGCTGCCGATACTCACATAGCCGGCGCAGGAACGGCGGAGCCCGTCACGATCCAATTGCGGCACACTGAGCGGGCCCTGGATGTCGCCTCCGTTCGCTACGACCGGGCCGGGGACCAGCATTACGACGTCGCCAGCGCGTTCATCAAATCGATCCGGGGCTCCGACGTCGACGCCGCACTGCACTATCTCGCCCGGATGCTGGAGGCCGGTGAGGACCCGCGGTTCGTGGCCCGCCGGATCGTGATCTCCGCGGCCGAGGACGTCGGTATGGCGGACCCGACGGCGCTGCAGACCGCCGTCGCGGCGGCCCAGGCCGTGCAGCTGATCGGCATGCCGGAAGGCCGCATCATCCTTGCCGAGGCCGTGGTGCATCTGGCCACCGCGCCGAAGTCCAACGCCGCGTACATGGGGATCAACCAGGCGATCGCCGATGTCCGCGCCGGGCTCGGGAACGGCATCCCGGCCCACCTGCGCGATGCCCACTACCCGGGCTCAAAACAGCTGGGTCACGGCAAGGGTTACAAATACGCCCACGATGCCCCGCATGCCGTGGCCACCCAGCAGTACCCGCCGGACGACCTCGTCGGGCGCAACTACTACGTGCCAACCGCCAACGGGGCCGAACGCGACATCGCCACCCGGCTGGAGCGGCTGCGGAAGATCATCCGCGGCACGTGATCAGCCCCTGACCAGCGGCTGGTCCGCTGCGGCCCTGCAGTGCCGGAACCTGCCGTTGACATAGGGGCCAAGAGGTCTAACGTGGAATTAGGTCAGCATTGATCTGCTGGCCGTCCGTGCGGCGCAGGGGACAGTGCGGTCACACGGCCGGCTCTCGATACCCGGACCCCGGGACTTCAGCCGGCTCCGCCCCATCCTAGGTTATCCAGCGCGAGCGTCCCCGCCCCGTCCCCAGGTAGCGTCCCATGAGTATCAATTTCGTTACAGCCATGGCAGTGAAGTCCTTCGATGTGCCCGACAAGAAGCGGTGCCCGGACAAGGCCGAATTCGACCTCTGCACAGTGAACGACTACTCGGTGGCCCGGCTGATCCTGGGCCCGGGCTGGCGGTGGTCGGAGAACACCAGGCCTTACGAGAAGACCGACGTCTGCCTGCACCACCATCTCGGTTTCTGCATCTCCGGAGAAATGGAAGTCGAAACGGCCGAAGGGCTGCGCTCCACGATCCACGCCAACGACACCTACGCGATCCCGCCGGGCCACGACGAATGGGTGGTGGGCCCGAAACCGTTCGTGGCCGTGGAATTCCTGGGTGCGGCGTCCTTCGGGCGCAGCGGTGTCCGGGGAGCGCACGCCAGAATCTGACTTCGGTCCGCCGGCCGGATCTGGTAGGCTGGATCGTTGTCTGGCAAGGCACGGACGCACAATCCATGGAAACTTCGGTTCGATGAGGGTTGCCCTGTGCCCAGTAGCAAAAGGCAGCGGTTGGCCGATGCTCTCCATCGTGGAGGCCAGTAACACTGACACACCGCAGATATTGGAAGGACACAAGTGGCTAACAACACTCGTGCTCGCCGTACCGCACGCCTTTCGCGTGCACTCGGCATCGCTCTGACCCCCAAGGCCGCCAAGTACATGGAGCGCCGCCCGTACGGCCCCGGTGAGCATGGCCGTGCCCGCAAGAAGCAGGACTCCGACTACGCCGTACGTCTGCGCGAAAAGCAGCGTCTGCGCGCCCAGTACGGCATCCGCGAAGCCCAGATGACCCGTGCCTTCGAAGAAGCACGCCGCACCAAGGGCCTGACCGGTGAAAACCTGATCGAACTGCTCGAAATGCGTCTCGACGCCCTCGTGCTGCGTGCCGGCTTCGCCCGCACCATCGCCCAGGCCCGCCAGCTGGTTGTGCACCGCCACATCCTCGTTGACGGCATCCGCGTTGACCGCCCGTCTTTCCGCGTCGGCGAGGGCCAGCTGGTTCACGTCCACAGCCGCAGCGAGACCATGCCTCCGTTCCAGGTTGCAGCAGCCGGCGCTCACCGCGACGTCCTGCCGATCGTTCCGGCCTACCTGGACGTCAAGCTTGACGCCCTGCAGGCCCGCCTGGTGCGCCGCCCGAAGCGTTCCGAGATCCCCGTGACCTGCGAAGAGCAGCTCGTCGTGGAATTCTACGCACGCTAATTCCAAAGGCAACACCTACAAAGAAGCCCGTGGCAAGCGCCGCGGGCTTCTTTGTATGTAAGGTACTTGGGGGAGTTCCCCGGGAGCAGGCTCTGCCTGCCGGTTTAAACTGCCGGCTAAATCCGTCGAACCCCGACGCAACAAGCAGTTATCCACTGCAGTTCAAGGAGATGAGTGTCTATGTCTGGTGGCGATATTGCCGGCCTGATCGCGGCTGGAGTGTTTGCAGTGCTGGTCGTGTTGCTCGCCGTGCCGATCCTGAAGCTCGGGGGAGTGTTCGACGAATTGCGGACTTCCATCCGCTCCGTCAGCGACGGCGCCACCCCGCTCATGGACGAAGTCACCGCCACGGTGACCACCACCAACGAGCAGCTGAAGAAGGTTGACGGCATCGCCAACAACGTCTCGGACGCCTCCGCCAACATCTCGGCGCTGTCCTCGCTCATGGCGGCCACTGTCGGCTCGCCGCTGATCAAGGTGGCAGCCTTCAGCTACGGCGTGCGCTCCGCCTTCAGCACCCCCAAAAAGCCCGCCACCGGCCGCCGCAGCCGCTAAAGCTTCCAGGAGAACCTGACATGAACAGAATCATCTGGATGGGCATCGGCGTCGCGATCGGCGTCATCGCCTTCCGCAAGGTCACCGAAGCCCAGTCCGCCCTCGGCCCCGAGGGCCTGAACCGGGCCGTGGGACGGCTGGCGGACGGCCTGTTCGACTTCGCCGACGCCGTCCGTGACGGCATGGGCGAGCGGGAGGCCGAACTCCGTTCCGCCCTGGGCATCGAGACGGCAACGGATATTGCTGCCGGCGGCGCCGTTGCCCGCCGGGATGCGGTCCACCGCTAGCCGGGAGAGAATTAGTAAGTACGGTGTCCGTTAAGGGCGCCTCGGCACCCCCGAAGGGGCACCGGATAGACGGGGCCCGGATCAGTGCCGGTCCTCAGCTTGTCCCGCGCAGCACAGACGCGGGGCCACATAACGCAGTGAATATTGAAGGGTAAGAAATCAGCTCATGAAGTCGCAGGAGATCACCAAGCGCTGGATCGACTTTTTTGTCAGCAAGGGGCACACCGCCGTGCCCTCCGCCTCCCTGGTCTCCAGCGACCCGTCCCTGCTGTTCACCGTGGCCGGCATGGTCCCGTTCATCCCGTACCTGACGGCCCGCGAGGAGGCCCCCTACCAGCGGGCCACCAGCGTGCAGAAATGTATCCGGACCGGTGACATCGAGGAAGTCGGCAAGACCGCCCGCCACGGCACCTTCTTCCAGATGTGCGGCAACTTCTCCTTTGGCGACTACTTCAAGGAAGACGCCATCAAGTTTGCCTGGGAGCTCCTCACCACCAGCGTGGACGACGGCGGGTACGGACTGCCGCCGGAACAGCTCTGGGTCACCGTCTACGAAGAGGACGACGAGGCCGAGCAGCTGTGGCTGAAGAACACCGGCATGCCGGCCGAGCGGATCCAGCGGATGGGCAAGGCCGACAACTACTGGTCCACCGGCCAGCCGGGCCCGGCCGGCCCTTGCTCGGAAATCTACTACGACCGCGGCCCGTCCTACGGCGTCGAGGGCGGCCCCATCGCCGATGAAAACCGCTACGTCGAGATCTGGAACCTCGTGTTCATGCAGTACCAGATCGACAACGTCCGCTCCAAGGTGGATTTCGACATCACCGGCGAGCTGCCCAAGAAGAACATCGACACGGGCCTCGGCATGGAGCGCCTCGCGATGATTCTCCAGGACGTCGAGAACATGTACGAGACCGACCAGGTCCGCCCCGTGATCGACCGCGCCGCGGCCCTCTCCGGCCGGGAGTACACCTCCGCGGAGTCCGCCGAGGACCCGCACCACACCGACGACGTCCGGATGCGCGTTGTTGCCGACCACATCCGCTCGGCCCTCATGCTGATCGCCGACGGCGTCACCCCCTCCAACGAGGGCCGCGGCTACGTGCTGCGCCGCCTGATCCGCCGCGCCGTGCGCTCCATGCGCCTGCTCGGCGTCGAAAAGGCCTGCCTGCCTGAGCTGCTGCCGGCCTCGAGGGACGCCATGAAGGGCGTCTACCCGATCGTGGAGACCGACTTCGAGCGCATCAGCCGGATTGCCTACGCCGAAGAGAAGGCGTTCCTGCGCACCATCGCCTCCGGAACCGCCCGGCTCGAGGACGCCGTCAAGGAGTCCAAGGCCGCAAACCAGCCGCTCTCCGGCGCCGATGCCTTTGCCCTGCACGACACCTACGGCTTCCCGATCGACCTCACCCTGGAAATGGCCGAGGAAGCCGGGCTGAAAGTCGACGAGCCCGAGTTCCGCAAGCTCATGCTCGAACAGCGCCAGCGCGCCCAGGCCGATGCCAAGGGCAAGAAGGGTTCGCACGCGGACCTCAGCGCGTTCCAGGAGCTGCTGTCCGCCGGCGAGACCGTCTTCACCGGCTACACCGAGCTCCAGGGCGAGTCCAAGGTCCGCGGCATCCTGTCCGGCGGCCGGAAGGTCGCTCAGGCCTCCACGGGCGACGAAATCGAACTCGTCCTGGCCGAGACGCCGTTCTACGCCGAGGCCGGCGGCCAGGCCGCCGACACCGGGCTGATCACCGGCGACGGCTTCGTCGTCGAGGTCCTGGACGTCCAGCGCCCCGTCAAGGGCCTCAGCGTGCACAAGGCGATTGTCCGCGAGGGCGAAATCGGATCGGACTCGCTGGTTCAGGCCGCCGTGGACCGGGAACGCCGCCACGCCGCCGAGCAGGCCCACACCGGCACGCACATTGTGCACGCAGCCCTGCACCAGATCCTCGGCCCGGAGGCCCTGCAGCGCGGCTCCTTCAACAAGGCCGGCTACCTGCGCTTCGACTTCGCCTGGGGCGAGGGCCTGAGCGCCGCCACCCGGTCCGAGATCGAGGAAGTCTCCAACATCGCCATCCGCAACAACTTCCGGGTGGAAACCAAGATCATGGGGCTCGCCGAGGCCAAGGCGCTCGGCGCCATGGCGCTGTTCGGCGAGAACTACGGCAACGAGGTCCGGGTCGTTGAAATCGACGGCGCCTGGTCCCGCGAACTCTGCGGCGGCACCCACGTCGAGAACACCTCCCGGATCGGCAGCCTGTCCCTGCTCGGCGAACAGTCCGTCGGCTCGGGAAACCGCCGTGTCGAAGCCTTCGTGGGCATGGACGCCTTCCGGCACCTGGCCGCAGAGCGGGCCCTTGTCACCGAGCTCACGGAAATGCTGAAGGTTCCCTCCGGGCTGCTCGCGGACCGGATTTCCAGCACGCTGACCAAGCTCAAGACGGCAGAAAAGGAACTCGAGCGGCTGCGCAAGGAGCAGCTCACGGCCGCCGCTGGCCAGCTGGTTGGCACCGCCAAGGACGCCGCCGGCGTCAAGGTCATCGCACACGACGCCGGCCAGGTCAGCGGCGCGGACGACCTGCGGGGACTGGCCCTCGACCTGCGGACGCGCCTCGGTTCCGAGCCCGCCGCCGTCGCGGTGGCCGGTGTCAGCAACGACCGTCCCGTCATTCTGATCGCCACCAACGAAGCCGCCCGGGCTGCTGGAGTGAAGGCGGGCGCTCTGGTGCGCCTCGCCGCGGGCATCCTCGGCGGCGGCGGTGGCGGTAAGGACGACGTCGCCCAGGGCGGCGGCACGGACGCAGCCAAGGTCGGCGCTGCCCTCAGCGCCGTCGTGGACGCCATTACCCGGCGATAGCGGAGCCTACGTGTCTGAACCTGCTGTGGCCGGCGTCTATCCCCGGGGCGTGAAGCTCGGGGTGGACGTCGGCACCGTTCGCGTGGGCGTGGCCGTCTGCGATCGCGACGGAATCCTGGCGACCCCGCTGCGCACGCTGCAGCGGAATGTGAAAAAGAACACCGACGTGCGCTTCCTGGCCGCGTTGGCCGCGGAACTGGGCGCCGTGGAGATTTTCGTGGGATTGCCGCGCACCATGAAGGGCGAAGAGCACGCCTCGGCCAGGATGGCCACAGAGTACGCCCAGTTGCTGGCCCGGGCCCTGCAGAGCGCCGGATCCGACGTGCCAGTGCGCCTGATTGACGAGCGGCTCAGCACCGTGACCGCCCACCGCAACCTGCACGAAGCTGGCATGAGCAGCAGGAATCACCGTACAGTAGTTGATCAGGTTGCGGCGGCAGGTATTCTGCAACAAGCGATTGATATGCAAAAGGCCAGGGGAACGGAGGTCGGAAACCGCGTGTACGCGGAGTCTGCGCCCGGGCCCACCGGAGGCGGCGCACAGACCGGCCCGGCGGTACAGACGCACTCTTCAGAAAATGGAAGGCTACAGTGAGCCCGGTCAACAGTGATGACTCCTCCGGTGACGCCCTTAGTGGTGCCGGCCGACCGCTGACGCGCAAAGAGATCCGGACCCAGGAAAAGCTCCTGGCGACGCAGGGACACAACGTGATCCCGCCGCAGGCTTTTGAGACGGGACAGGACGTTCCGACGCCGGCACCGGCGCCGGAAAGCGAGCTGCCGCAGGCCGCCCCGGAACTCCCCGACGCAGCACCGACCCTGCACGAGGAAACCGTGCACGAGGAAACCGTGCAGGAAGAGCCCGTACACGAAGAAACCGTGCACGCAGAGCCCGCGCACGAAGACGCTGTTACTGAAGAGCCCGTGCACTACGAGCCCGTGCACGACGTTCCGGCTGCCGAAGAGCCCGTCCACGAAGACTTCACGCAGATGATCCCTGTCGGCCAAGAGCCCGTCCGCGAAGATCTGGGCCACGAGGACGCCGTCTATGCGACGGCAGGCGAGCATGGCTACGAAGCCCACCATGGCGCGGCGGCCCACGGCACCGGCCCTCACGACGGTTACGCGCTGCAGCGCCACGATGTGGGACAACAGGACGAGGCCCACCATGTTTACGACGACGCCGGCCACCCGCTGGCACAGGCGCACCCGGACGCCGAGTACCACGGCGAACCCGGCCACGAACTGATGGCCGGAACGGTCCGCTACGACAAGGTTCCGTCGAAGAAGGTCCGCCGCCGGCGCCGCTTCCTGGCCCTCGTGTTGACCCTGACGGTGTTCGTCGTCGCGATCGCTGTCGGCGCGCAGTTCCTCAAGCCCCTCCTGGGCGGGGACAAAATGGCCGATTACCCCGGCCCGGGGACCGGCGGCGTCACCATCACGGTCGAACCCGGCGCTGGGCCGAGGTCCGTGGCCACCGAGCTGGAGTCGAAGAAGGTCGTGGCGAACGCGGACACGTTCCTCAAGGAGTTCTCCGCTTCCGGCGGTGCCCTGAACCCGGGCACGTTCTCGATGCGCCAGGAAATGAAGAACTCTGATGCCGTGGCCGTCCTTCTCAACAAGGGCCAGGGCAAGGTCATGTACTTTGCGCTCAGCGCCGGGTTGCGGATCAACGAATCCCTGCAGGCGATTTCCGAGGGCACCGGGGTTTCGGTTTCCGACTTGAAGGCGCTCAGCGATGCGCCCGCGCAGTTCGGCGTCGCGGCGAAAGCCAAGAACCTCGAGGGCTACCTGGCGCCGGGGGAGTACCGCTTCCCGTTGGGCACCTCCGCCAAGGACATTTTGAAGAAGCTCGTCGGCAGCACCCAGGATGAACTCAAGGCCAAGGGCGTCACGGATTCCAAGAAACAGTACGACGTCGTGACGGTAGCGAGCATCGTGCAGGCCGAAGGCGGCCAGGCCGAATACGGTGACGTTGCCGGCGCCATCTACAACCGCCTCAAGCCGAACAACACCGAGACGAACGGGCTGATCCAGTCCGATGCCACGGTCACCTATGGCCTGGGCATCCACAGCTTCCACATCGACGAGGTCCAGAAGGCTGACAAGTCGAATCCGTACAACACCTACGCCAACCAGGGGCTGCCCGTCGGGCCCATCGGTTCTCCCGGCAAGACGGCCATTGACGCCGCCGCCAAGCCCAAGACCAACAGCTACCTGTACTGGGTCACCGTCAACCTGGACACCAAGGAGACCAAGTTCTCCAAGACCCTGGCCGAACACCTCGGATACGTGGAGCAGTACAACGCCTGGTGCGCGGCTAACCCGGGACGCTGCGTATGACGCTGCGGGCTGCCGTCCTTGGGCATCCCATCAGCCATTCGAAGTCGCCGGCGCTGCATCGCGCCGCCTACGCCCATCTGGGCGTGGACATCGCCTACTCGGCCATTGACGTGACAGAGGCCGGCCTGCCGGATTTCATGCGGCAGGTCCGGGACGAGGCGCGTGCTGACGGTTCCTGGCGCGGGCTCTCGGTCACCATGCCGCTTAAATCGGCCATGCTGGCGGAAGTGGACGAAGTCCGGGGCGTGGGGCGCGCACTCGGCGTCGTCAACACCGTTGCGTTTGAATCCGCCGGCGGCAGTGCTGACCACACCCAGTTGGTCGCCTACAACACGGACGTCGCCGGGATCGTCAACGCGCTCCGGCACGCGGGGGCCGCCACGGCGCCCACCGCTGTGGTCCTCGGCGGAGGCGGGACCGCGGCCGCGGCCATCGCTGCGCTCAAGGAACTGGGGGCGGTGTCTGCCGAGGTCTTCGTCCGCGATCCCAGCCGTGCCGGTGACGCCCGCGCGGCTTCCGCCGCCGTGGGGGTCCCCGTCCAGGTGCTTCCCCTCAGCGGTGCGGCCGCCGCTGTCGCCGCGGCCGACGTCGTCATCTCCACGCTGCCGCCCCGCGCGGCGGACGCACTTGCCGCGGAGGGAATGCTGACAGAATCCTTGCAACGGCGGACAACAGGTCCGGGCCTCCTCCTGGACGTCGCCTACGATCCCTGGCCCAGCCGGATCGCGGCGGTCTGGCAGGAAGCGGGCGGCACGGTGGTTCCGGGACTTGAGATGCTCCTCTACCAGGCGGTGGAGCAGGTGCGGCATTTCACCGGACTCGGCGAGGCCCTCCCGGCCGGAGTCATAGATGTGATGTGTGACGCAGTCGGGGCGCCCCGACGGGTGATCTAACCGCCCGACATGGCAGTATGGAATGTATGTTGCGTTGGTTGACTGCCGGAGAATCCCATGGCCCGGCACTGGTCGGAATAATTGAAGGCGTGCCCGCCGGTGTGGAACTCACCAGCGCCCACATCAGCGAGGCCCTGGCCCGCCGGCGGCTCGGCTATGGCCGCGGCGCCCGGATGAAATTCGAGCAGGACGTGGTCACGATCCTCGGCGGAGTCCGCCACGGCCTGACCCAGGGCGGCCCTGTCGCCATCCAGGTCGGCAACACCGAATGGCCCAAGTGGGAACAGATCATGTCCTCCGATCCCGTGGAGCCGGAAATCCTGGCCGACCAGGCCCGGAACGCCCCCCTGACTCGGCCGCGGCCCGGCCACGCCGACTTCACCGGCATGCAGAAATACGGCTTCGACGAGGCCCGCCCGGTCCTGGAGCGCGCCAGCGCCCGCGAGACGGCAACGCGGGTGGCCCTCGGCACGGTCGCCGCAGCGTTCCTCAAACAGCTCGGAATCGAACTCGTCTCCCACACCGTGTCCATCGCCAGCGTTGCCGTGCCGGAAGGCCGGCCGCTGCCGGTCCCGGGCAACGTGATCGCCCTGGACGCCGATCCGCTGCGCTGCTTCGACCGCGAAACCTCGGACGCCATGGTGGCCGAGGTCGACGTCGCGCACAAGGAAGGCGAAACCCTCGGCGGCGTCGTGGAAGTGCTTGTCTACGGACTCCCGCCGGGACTCGGCAGCTACGTCCACTGGGACCGGCGCCTCGACTCGCGCCTGGCGGCGGCCCTCATGGGCATCCAGGCCATCAAGGGCGTTGAGGTCGGCGACGGCTTCCGTACCGCGGCGCGCCGCGGCTCCGCCGCCCACGACGAGATCGTCAAGGACGCGGACGGCAGGATCATCCGCACGTCCAACCGTGCAGGCGGGATTGAGGGCGGCATGAGCATTGGCGATGTCTTGCGCGTCCGTGCCGCCATGAAACCGATCGCTACCGTGCCCCGCGCCCTCAAGACGGTCGACGTCAGCACGGGGGAGGCCGCCAAGGCCCACCACCAGCGCTCCGACGTCTGTGCTGTCCCGGCCGCCGGCGTCGTGGCCGAGGCCATGGTGGCTCTCGTGATCGCCGAAGCGGTCACAGAAAAATTCGGCGGTGACTCCGTACAGGAGACCGCCCGCAACATCAAGGGTTACCTGGACAGCATTCCGGCGTCCCTGGACTCGATCGGCCACTAGTGCCGGCCGGGAACACCGACAGGCTCTCCGCCGCGGCAAGGCACCTTGGCCCGGTGGTCCTGATCGGACCGATGGCCGTGGGCAAGTCGGCGATCGGACAGCAGCTCGCGCAGCATCTGGGGTGCGCCTTCGTGGACACCGACGCCCTCGTGGTGGCCCAGCACGGGACCATCGCCGAGATCTTCGCCAGCCGGGGCGAGCACGCCTTCCGTGAGCTTGAGGCGCGGGCCGTGGCTCAGGCCATCGAAAAAGCACAGGGGAGCGCCACCGTCATTTCGCTCGGCGGCGGGGCTGTCCTCGACTCCGGTACGCAGCAGCTCCTGGGCCGCTGTACCGTGGTGTATCTCGAATGCGACGCCGAAACTGTGGCGGAACGCATCGCCAGAAATTCGGGCCGGCCGCTCCTGGCCGGCGACGCCATGGGCCGGTGGCGGACCTTGTTCGCCACCCGGCAGCCGGTCTACGAACGGCTCGCCGACCTCGTCCTCGATGTCCGAAGCGGCAGCGTTCCGGAACTGGCCCACCGGCTGGAAGATGCGCTGGGGGAGCACGCCGCGGCGAAGACCGCGGCCGTGCCCGCTCCGGCGGCGACAAAGGAAGTTGAATAGTGAGTACCGAATCAACCGTCATCAAAGTCACCGGACAAACGCCCGGTGAGAACTACGACGTCGTCGTGGGCCGTGGCCTCCTGGCAAGCCTGCCGGGCCTGCTGGGCGAGCGCGTCAAGCGCGTCCTGGTCATCCACCCCCGCGCGCTTCGGCTTACCGGGGACACCGTCCGGGAAGAGCTGGCCGCCGCCGGTTTCACCGCGCTGACCGCAGAAATCCCCGACGCCGAAGAGGGCAAGCACATCGAGGTCGCTTCCTTCTGCTGGCAGGTGCTGGGGCAGAACGACTTCACCCGCTCCGACGCCGTCGTCGCGGTGGGTGGCGGTGCCGTGACAGACCTGGCCGGCTTTGTCGCCGCGACCTGGCTGCGCGGCGTCAAGGTCATCCACATGCCCACGAGCCTGCTGGGCATGGTGGACGCCTCGGTCGGCGGCAAGACCGGCATCAACACCGCCGAAGGCAAGAACCTGGTGGGCGCGTTCCACCCGCCCGCCGGCGTCCTCGCGGACCTCGACACGCTGGAGACGCTGCCGAAGAACGAGATCATTTCCGGCATGGCCGAGGTCATCAAGTGCGGTTTCATTGCCGACCCAGCCATCCTGGACCTGATCGAAAAGGATCCGTCAGCGGTCTCCGATCCCCGCTCGGACCTGCTGCGGGAACTGATCGAACGTGCCATCAGCGTCAAGGCCCGGGTGGTCTCCGAAGACCTGAAGGAAACCGGCCAGCGCGAGATCCTGAACTACGGCCACACCCTGGGCCACGCGATCGAACTCGCCGAGCGCTACTCCTGGCGCCACGGTGCCGCCGTATCCGTCGGCATGATGTTCGCCGCCGAGCTCGCCCGCAGCGTGGGCCGGCTCAGCGACGCCGACGCCGACAGGCACCGCAGCATCCTCGAAAGCCTCGGGCTTCCCATTACGTACCGCCGGGACCGCTGGCAGGCCCTCCTCGACGGCATGCGCCGGGACAAGAAGTCACGCGGTGACCTGCTGCGGTTCGTGGTGCTCGACGGCGTCGGCCGGCCCGGCATTCTCGACGTCCCGGACACGTCACTGCTGTTTGCCGCCTACCAGGAGATCGCCTCCTGATGAACATGGTCAAGGGCGGCACGAGCGAGTGGCCGGACGCGGGTTTTCCCGGAGTCCGGATCAACCCGCAGTCCCTGATGCCCCAGATCGTCAATGACGAGGTCATGGCCGAGGCGTTGGCGGCCTCCACGGACCCGGGGGACCTCATCCTTGTCCGGCTCGTCGAAGGGCACGCGGCCGAAGCCGCCGAACTCCTCGCCGAGGCCCGCTACAAGGACCCCGACTCGCTCCGGCTTCGGATTTTCGAGGCGGACGTGCTCCGGGTTTCGAACCGGTTCGACCGGGCCGTGGAGGTGTTCCGCCAGCTCCTCGCCGAGACCCAGGGCACCCTGGAGGAGGCGGCCGTCCGCCAGCACCTCGGCCGGTCCTACTTCGCCGGCGGGAACGTTAGCGCCGCCGTCGAATCCTTCGCAAAGGCGTTGGATTTGCGCGTGGCCGGATCCGCCGACGCGGCCCTGATCTACGCCTCCGCGGTGGCGCTGCAGCGCGCGCGGGACGTGCTGGAGCAGCAGTCCTGAGCCTCCGTCGGCCAGCTGTCCGCGGGACCCGGTAGAATAGAACTTGGATTTTTGACAAATACGCGCTGGCGGGCCGCTTGGCATGCCGGCCCGGCATAACGTCCGGCCGATAGCACCGGCCTGATGGAACCAGAGAGAAACTAAGAGGATACAGTGGCAACCACTAACGACATCAAGAACGGAACCGTCCTTAAGCTTGAGGGCCAGCTTTGGAACATCATCGAGTTCCAGCACGTCAAGCCCGGCAAGGGTGGCGCGTTCGTGCGCACCAAGATGCGCAACGTGATGTCCGGCAAGGTCGTCGACAAGACCTTCAATGCCGGACTGAAGATTGAGACCGCCACGGTGGACCGCCGCGACTACCAGTACCTGTACCAGGACGGCACCGACTTCGTCTTCATGGACACCTCGGACTTCGACCAGCTCACCGTTTCGGCCGCCACCGTCGGCGACGCCACCAACTTCATGCTCGAAAACCAGATGGTCAACATCGCCATCCACGAGGGCAACCCGCTCTACATCGAACTGCCCCCGAGCGTCGTGCTCGAGATCACCTACACCGAGCCGGGCCTGCAGGGCGACCGCTCCTCGGCTGGCACCAAGCCCGCCACGCTCGAAACCGGCTATGAGATCCAGGTGCCGCTGTTCGTCGAGAACAACACGAAGGTCAAGGTCGACACCCGCGACGGCAGCTACCTCGGCCGGGTCAACGACTAGTGAGTGCGCGCGGTAAGGCCCGGAACCGGGCCCTCGATGTGCTTTTTGAGGCCGAGCAGCGCTCTGCCTCGGCGTTCGACGTACTGAAGTCCCGCCGCGAGCAGACAGACCAGATCGTCAACCCGTACACCCTCGAAATCGTCGAAGGCGTGGTCTCGCACCAGGTGGCCATCGACGAATTCCTGGAGACCTATTCGCAGGGCTGGACCCTGGAGCGCATGCCCTCCGTGGACCGCATCATCCTGCGGATCGGCACCTGGGAACTGCTCTACAACGACGACGTCCCGGACGGCGTGGCAGTCAGCGAAGCTGTGGCCCTGGCCAAGACGCTCTCGACGGACGAGTCGCCGTCGTTCATCAACGGCCTGCTGGGCCGGCTGCAGCAGCTGAAGCCTTCGCTGCTGGCCTAGGTCGCACCGGAATCAGCCCCCGCACCACGAAGAACCCCGCCCAGGACAGCCTGGGCGGGGTTCTTTCGTTAGCCGGCGACGGCGGCCCGGAGCGCGGCGATCTCGGCGAGCTGGTGCTGCTCCTCGCGTTGGTGCGCCGGCACGTCCCGGCCGCTGAGGATCCCTTGCCGGGTGAGGGCAAGCTGGGTGGCTGCATCGAACAAGGCCTTCATTTGCGCGCCCCGCCCAACGGACTTGGCCCAGCGCAGCGCAGAACGGCGGCCCGCGGCGGTGGCCAGCATTTGCACCTCGGCCGCGGTGAACCAGCCCGCGGCCGCGTATTCGTTAAGCCGCTGGCGGGTGAGCCTGCGCTCCGCCACCCGCAGCAGCACGATGACCAGGACCGCCACCAGGAAGATCGGCACCTGCACCAGCAGGTACTGGGCCAGGAAGTCCTGGCCCATGCGGTTCCAGGCGCTGTGAAGCAGCATCGCGGGGACGAGGCCGACGACGAACGCCAGCACGGACAGCCCGGTGCGCCCGCGGCGCGCGGCGAAGCCCATGATCAGGCCGGTGGTACCGGTGAAGATGGCGTGGGCGAAGGGTGACATGACCCCGCGGAGGAAGAACACTACCGCGAGGTCCGTGCCGGGGTCGCTGGATTCGGCGATGGCGCGGCCGAAGTAGAGGATGTTCTCGGTGAACGCGAAGCCTGCCGCGATCGTGAAGGCGAACACCACGCCGTCCACCGGTCCGTTGAAGTGTTTCGGGGCGAAGAGCAGGAGCACCAGCAGCCCCAGGGATTTAGCGAACTCCTCAACCACCGGCGCCTGGACCGTCACGGCGAACGTCGTATAGTCCAGGCCCGAGGCCGGCCCCGCCACCAGCGAAAAATACGGCTGGATCAGCATCGTCACCGCGATCGAGACGGCGGCGCCCCAGACGAAGGCGAAAAGCAGCAGCGGCTTGGGCTCAGGCTCCCAGCGGTCGATGAAGCGCACCGTCAACAGCACGGTCCCCAGCGGAATCAGCGAGGCGAGGAAGCCAATGACAAAGCCGGAGATTCCGGTCCTGTCCAGCAGGAAGGGCAGGACCAGGAAGAGGCTGAAAAACGCGACGAATCCGCCGGCCAGCACGAGGCCAAAAACGCCGGCGGAACGGCGGCCGCCCGGGACCGCCGGTAGAGCAGGAGGCAGTGCCTGCTGGAACTGGCCGCGGTTGTTGGCCGGGGCCCGCTGGTAGTGGGCCGGTTGGACATGCCCCAGCCACGTCGGGTTGGCCTGCTGGGGCAGCGGCCGCCGGCTGGAGGCGCCGAGGTGGTCCTGCCCGGGCCGCGGCTCGTTCATCGTCATGGAACCGAGCCTATGTCCGTGTGAGGTTAAACGCATTCCGGCGGCGAGGGGGCGACGGCGCCGCTGTGGTAATTTGAAAGAGCAAATAATCCTTTTTTAATTCCGTCCCGTGAGGCGGGGAAAGGGGAGACGAGCTTTGACTTCTGTGCCCTCAGCACCGGGTCCGGCGAAGGTGGTGCTCACCCGGGTTGTCCTCAACCAGGCTGACATTGACCGCGCCCTTACTCGTATCGCCCATGAAATTCTCGAGGCCAACAAAGGCTCCCAGGACCTCGTCCTGCTGGGCATCCCGCGCCGGGGCTATCCCCTCGCCGTTCGCCTCGCCGCCAAGATCGCCGCCGCGGATCCCACCGTGGATGCCGCTGCGATTGTCGGCCAGCTCGACGTCACGATGTTCCGCGATGACCTCTCGCACCAGCCCACCAGGCCGCCGTACCCCACCCAGCTGCCGCGCACCGGGATCGACAACAAAGTTGTTGTCCTGATCGACGACGTCCTCTACTCCGGCCGCACCATCCGGGCAGCCCTCGATGCCATCATCGACCTCGGCCGCCCGCGGATTGTCCGGCTCGCCGTGCTGATCGACCGCGGCCACCGGGAACTGCCCATCCGCGCGGACCACGTCGGCAAGAACCTGCCCACCTCCTCTTCCGAGAAGGTCCGGGTCCGGCTCGAGGAAACCGACTCTGTGGACGGTGCCCCCGACGGCGTCCGCATCAATGAAGTGGTCATCGAGGCCACCGCATGAGGCACCTGCTCTCCACCGAAGACCTGAGCCTGCACAACGCCATCCGCATCCTGGATACCGCCGAGGAAATGGCGGCCGTGGGGGAGCGCGAGGTCAAAAAGCTCCCCGCCCTGCGCGGGCGCACCGTGGTCAACCTGTTCTTCGAGGACTCCACCCGCACCCGGATCTCCTTCGAAGCCGCCGCCAAGCGGCTCTCCGCCGACGTCATCAACTTCGCCGCGAAGGGCTCCTCAGTCTCCAAGGGCGAGTCGCTCAAGGACACCGCCCAGACGCTCGCCGCGATGGGCGCCGACGCGGTGGTCATCCGGCACTGGGCCTCCGGCGCCCCGCACCGGCTCGCCGCGACCGACTGGATCGACGCCGCGATCATCAACGCCGGTGACGGCACCCACGAACACCCCACCCAGGCGTTGCTGGACGCGTTCACCATGCGCCGGCACTGGTCGAAGCTGGCCGGCACGCCGTCGGCCGGGGCCGACCTCAAAGGCATGCGCGTCGCCATCGCCGGGGACGTGCTGCACTCCCGCGTGGCCCGCTCCAACGTCTGGCTGCTGCGCACCCTCGGCGCCGAAGTGACCCTCGTCGCGCCGCCCACGCTGCTGCCCATCGGCGTCGACAAATGGCCATGCGCCGTCAGCTTCGACCTCGACGAGACCCTCGCGCAGGGCGTGGACGCCATGATGATGCTCCGCGTCCAGGGCGAACGGATGAATGCATCCTTCTTCCCGACCACCCGCGAATACTCCCGGCGCTGGGGCTTCGACGACAACCGGCTCCGAGCCCTCGACAGCCTGGGGCTCAAGGACACCATCATCATGCACCCGGGTCCGATGAACCGCGGCCTGGAAATCTCCGCGGCCGCGGCCGACTCGCCCCGCTCCACCGTGCTGGCACAGGTCCGCAACGGCGTCTCGATCCGCATGGCGGCCCTGTACCTGCTGCTTTCCGGGGAGAACCGCGAACCCGCCGCTGCACCAGTTTCTGCCTCTGCGGCCGCGTCCCACGCCGCCAATCCGAACCTCACTTATTCCCACCAGGAGAGCCACTGATGGCCGAACAGCAACAGAACGCAGACAACAGCGGCGCGTACCTCATCCGGGGCGCCGCGATCCTGGGCGGAGCAGTCGAGGACCTCCTGATCCGGGACGGCGTGATCGTCGCCCGCGGCCGTCAGCTGGACGCCGACGACGCCGGGGTGAGGGACGCAACAGTAATTGACGCCACAGGCCTCGTTGCGCTCCCGGGCATGGTGGACATCCACACCCATCTGCGCGAACCCGGCCGCGAAGACGCCGAAACCGTTGAGACCGGCACCCGCGCCGCCGCGCTGGGCGGCTACACGGCGGTCCACGCAATGGCCAACAGCACCCCGGTGGCGGACACCGCCGGCGTCGTCGAACAGGTCCTCACCCTTGGCCGGACCGCCGGCTGGGTGGATGTCCGCCCGGTGGGCGCCGTCACCGTGGGACTCGCCGGGGAGCAGCTCGCCGAACTCGGTGCCATGGCCGACTCCCGCGCCCACGTGCGGGTGTTCTCCGACGACGGCATCTGCGTGCACGATCCGGTGCTCATGCGCCGCGCGCTCGAATACGTCAAGGCGTTCGACGGCGTGGTGGCGCAGCACGCGCAAGAACCCCGCCTCACTGCCGGCGCCCAGATGAACGAGGGTGAGGTCTCCGCAGTGCTCGGCCTGGCCGGCTGGCCGGCCGTGGCCGAAGAGAGCATCATCGCCCGGGACGTGCTGCTGGCCCAGCACGTCGGTTCCCGCCTGCACGTTTGCCACGTCTCCACGGCCGGGTCCGTGGAGATCATCCGCTGGGCCAAGTCCCGCGGCGTGAACGTCACGGCCGAGGTCACCCCGCACCACCTCTGGCTCACCGATGAGCTCGCCCGCAGCTACGACCCCGTCTACAAGGTCAACCCGCCGCTGCGCACGGACGCCGATGTCCAGGCCCTCCGCGCCGCCTTGGCCGACGGCACGATCGACGTCGTCGGCACCGACCACGCCCCGCACCCGAGCGAACACAAGGAATGCGAGTGGGCGCAGGCGGCCATGGGCATGACCGGGCTGGAAACCGCGCTGTCCGTGGTGCAGCACACGATGATCGAAACCGGCCTGATGGGCTGGGAGGACTTCGCCCGCGTGACGTCCACGGCTCCGGCCGCCATCGGCCGGGTCCAGGACCAGGGCCGCCCGCTCGAGGCCGGAGAGCCTGCCAACGTCATACTCGTGGACCCGGCTGCGCGCTGGACCGTTGACCCTTCTAAGATGGCAACCATGGGCCGTAACTCTCCGTTTGCCGGCCGGGAACTGCCCGGGAAGGTAGTGGCGACGTTCTTCAAGGGCCACCCGACCGTCCTCGACGGCAAACTCAACACACCGTACCGGTGGCCGGTCGACGCCGTCGACGCCGGACCGGCGGGCCGCCGCGCATGACGGTCAAGGACCTTTCCCTTCTCTTCACGCTCGTCCTGACCGTCGTCGCGCTTGTCCTCATCGCCGTCGGCTGGCGTAACCGCCTGCGCCGCCAGTCCGACGTCGAGCCCCTCCCCGCGGTTCCCGCCGAGCTCGGCGCCCCGCTGGCCGCAGCTGACGGACAGTACGTCGCATCCACCACCGCCGGCGACTGGCTCGACCGGATCGCCGTGCACAATCTGGGCATCCGCACCAACGCCAAGCTCAGCGTGCACCCCGAAGGCGTGCTGTTCGAGCGCGCGGGCGCCGGCCCGGTGTTCATCCCGACCGGACGCCTCACCGGTGTGCGGCAGGAAAGCGGCATGGCCGGAAAGTTCGTCGAGAAAGACGGCCTGCTGGTGCTCAGCTGGATGCTCGGTTCCCACGAGTTGGACACCGGCTACCGGACCCGCCGTGCCGAGGACAAGACCGTGCTCCTCACCACCCTCCAAGATTTGATCTCCGCAGCCCCTCAGGCAGAAGCCGATAGTGGAAAGTAACGACGTGACGGAATCCAACGAAGTGACAGAAACAGCAGTGTCAGAAGAATCAGTGTCAGAAAAATCAGTGACAGCAAACCGCACTCCACCCGCTGCAGCAGCATCGACCCCCGCAGTCCTCGTGCTCGAGGACGGCCGGATCTTCCGCGGCACCAGCTACGGCGCCACCGGAACGGCGCTCGGCGAGGCGGTCTTCGCGACCGGCATGACCGGCTACCAGGAGACCATCACCGACCCCTCCTACGCACGCCAGCTCGTGGTCCAGACCGCGCCGCACATTGGCAACACCGGCGTCAACACCGACGACGCCGAGTCCCGCCGCATTTGGGTCGCCGGCTACATCGTCCGCGACGCCGCGCGCCGGCCCTCCAACTGGCGTTCCGAACGCTCCCTGGATGACGAGCTCATCGAGCAGGGGATCGTCGGCATCCAGGGCGTCGACACCCGCGCCATCACCCGCCACCTGCGCGAACACAAGACCATGCGCGCCGGCATCTTTTCCGGCGACGCCGCCCGCGCCACGGACAAGGAACTGACCGACGCCGTCCTGGCCAGCGCGCCGATGGAAGGCTCGCGTCTTGCCGAGGAAGTCAGCGTGGACGCCGCGTACACGGTGGAGCCCAGGGACTTCGGCTGGGACGGCGAGCCGCGGTTCAGCATTGCCGCCATCGACCTAGGCATCAAGCGCATGACCCCGGTCCGCTTCGCCGAGCGCGGTGTCCGGGTGCACGTGCTGCCCGCCACGGCGACCCTCGCCGACGTCCAAGCCGTGAACCCCGACGGCTTCTTCATGTCCAACGGCCCCGGCGACCCCGCCACCGCCGACAACCAGGTCGCGCTGCTGCGCGCCGTGCTCGACGAGAAGATCCCGTACTTCGGCATCTGCTTCGGCAACCAGATCCTGGGCCGGGCCCTCGGGTTCGGCACCTACAAGCTGCGCTACGGCCACCGCGGCCTCAACCAGCCCGTGATGGACCGCCGCACCGGCAAGGTCGAAATCACCTCGCAGAACCACGGGTTCGCCGTCGACGCCCCGCTCAACGGCGCCACCCAGGCCCCCGAGGAACGCTTCGGCCGCGTCGAGGTCAGCCACGTGAGCCTCAACGACGACGTCGTCGAAGGGCTCGCCTGCCTCGACATCCCGGCCTTCTCCGTGCAGTACCACCCCGAAGCTGCCGCCGGCCCGCACGACGCCGCCTACCTCTTCGACCGCTTCATCGAGCTGATGGCGGACGCTTCTGCAAAGACAGAGACCGACAGAAAAACTGCCACCGATTCCAAGACTGAGGACAAGAAGTAATGCCCAAGAGAACTGACCTCAAGAGCGTCATGGTCATCGGGTCCGGCCCGATCGTGATCGGCCAGGCAGCCGAATTCGACTACTCCGGCACCCAGGCACTGCGCGTCCTCAAGGAGGAAGGCCTGCGGGTCATTCTCGTCAACTCCAACCCGGCCACCATCATGACGGACCCCGAGTTCGCCGACGCCACCTACATCGAGCCGATCACCCCCGAAGTGGTGGAGAAGATCATCGCCAAGGAGCGCCCCGACGCGCTCCTGCCGACCCTTGGCGGCCAGACGGCCCTCAACACGGCCATCGCGCTGGACAAGAACGGCGTCCTGGAGAAGTACAACGTCGAGCTGATCGGCGCCAACATTGCCGCGATTGAGCTCGGCGAGGACCGCGAGAAGTTCAAGGGCGTCGTGGAGCGCTGCGGCGCCGAGTCGGCCCGCAGCCACATCATCCACACCATGGACGAGGCCCTCGCCGCGGCCGGGGACCTCGGCTACCCGATGGTCGTCAGGCCCTCCTTCACCATGGGCGGGCTCGGCTCCGGGCTGGCCTACGACGAGGGCGACCTGCGCCGGATTGTCGGCCAGGGCCTGCAGTACAGCCCCACATCCGAGGTGCTGCTCGAAGAGAGCATCCTCGGCTGGAAGGAATACGAGCTCGAGATGATGCGGGACAAGAACGACAACGTCGTGGTGGTCTGCTCCATCGAGAACTTCGACCCGGTCGGGGTGCACACCGGCGACTCGATCACCGTCGCCCCGGCGCTGACCCTGACGGACCGCGAGTACCAGAGGCTGCGCGACATCTCCATCGCCGTCATCCGCGAGGTCGGCGTCGACACCGGCGGCTGCAACATCCAGTTCGCCGTCGAGCCGGACACCGGCCGCGTCGTCGTGATCGAAATGAACCCGCGCGTCTCCCGTTCCTCCGCCCTGGCCTCCAAGGCCACCGGCTTCGCGATCGCCAAGATCGCCACCAAGCTGTCCCTCGGCTACACCCTGGACGAGATCCCGAACGACATCACCCAGAAGACCCCGGCGTCCTTCGAACCGACCCTGGACTACGTGGTGGTGAAGGTCCCGCGCTTCGCGTTCGAGAAGTTCCCGGCGGCGGACCCCACGCTGACCACCACCATGAAATCGGTGGGCGAGGCCATGGCCATGGGCCGGAACTTCACCGAGGCGCTGCAGAAGGCCCTGCGCTCCCTGGAGCAGAAAGGCTCCCAGCTGGACTTCAGCCACGTCCCGGAATGGGAAGTTGCGGAGCTGATCGAGAAGGCCAAGCGGCCCACCACCGACCGCCTGCACCAGGTCCAGCGCGCCCTGCTCGGCGGCGCCACCGTGGAACAGCTCTTCGAGGCCACCAAGATCGACCCCTGGTACCTGGACCAGCTCCAGCTGCTGAACGAGATCTCCCTCGAAATCCGGCAGGCCGCGGCGCTGACGCCGGAGATGCTGACACGCGCCAAGCGGCACGGCTTCTCCGACGAGCAGATCGGTGCCCTGACCCACAACTCCGAGGACGTCGTCCGCGGCGTCCGGCAGGCCCTCGGCATCCGCCCCGTCTACAAGACCGTGGACACCTGCGCGGCCGAGTTCGCCGCCTACACCCCGTACCACTACTCCTCCTATGACGAGGAGGACGAGGTCGCGCTGCACGCCAAGCCGTCCATCATCATCCTCGGTTCCGGCCCCAACCGGATCGGCCAGGGCATCGAGTTCGACTACTCCTGCGTCCACGCCTCGATGGCGCTGCGCAAGGCCGGCTACGAGACCGTGATGGTCAACTGCAACCCGGAAACCGTCTCCACGGACTACGACGTCTCCACCCGGCTCTACTTCGAGCCGCTCACCCTGGAGGACGTCCTCGAGGTCATCGCGGCCGAGGAACGCACCGGCGGCGTCATGGGCGTCTTCGTCCAGCTCGGCGGCCAGACCCCGCTCAAACTGGCCCAGCAGCTCGCCGACGCCGGCGTGCCGATCCTTGGCACCTCGCCGGAGGCGATCGACCTCGCAGAACACCGTGGCGCCTTCTCCCGCGTGCTCGACAAGGCCGGGCTCGTCTCGCCGAAGAACGGCACCGCAGTGTCCTTCGAGGACGCCAAGAAGATCGCCGACGAGATCGGCTACCCGGTCCTGGTCCGCCCCTCCTACGTCCTCGGCGGACGCGGCATGGAGATCGTCTACGACGAGCCCAACCTCTCCCGCTACATCGCCAACGCCACCGAAATCACCCCGGACCACCCGGTGCTGATCGACCGCTTCCTCGAGGACGCCGTCGAGATCGACGTCGACGCCCTCTACGACGGCACGGAAATGTACCTCGGCGGCATCATGGAACACATCGAGGAGGCCGGCATCCACTCCGGCGACTCGGCCTGCGTGCTGCCGCCCATTACGCTGGGCGGCAACGTGCTGGAACGGGTCCGGACCGCCACGCTGGCGATCGCCGAGGGCGTGGGCGTCCGCGGCCTGATCAACATCCAGTTCGCGCTGGCCTCCGACGTGCTCTACGTCCTCGAAGCCAACCCGCGTGCCTCACGCACCGTGCCGTTCGTCTCCAAGGCCACCGGTGTCCAGATGGCGAAGGCCGCGGCCCTGATCGGCACCGGCGTCACCATCAACCAGCTCCGCAGCGCGTACAAGATGCTGCCGGAGAGCGGCGACGGCTCCTCCCTGCCGCTGGATGCACCGGTCTCGGTCAAGGAAGCCGTGCTGCCGTTCAGCCGATTCCGCACCCCCGAGGGCAAGGTGGTCGACTCCCTGCTCGGCCCGGAAATGCGCTCCACCGGCGAGGTCATGGGCATCGACAAGCACTTCGACACGGCCTTCGCCAAGAGCCAGGCGGCCGCCAACAACGCGCTGCCCACCGAGGGCAAGATCTTCGTCTCGGTGGCGAACCGGGACAAGCGCTCGGTCATCATGGGCGTCAAGCGGCTCTCGGACCTCGGCTTCGAGATCGTCTCCACCGGCGGCACGGCCGACGTGCTGCGCCGCAACGGCATCCAGGCCACCCCGGTCCGGAAGGTCGCCGAGGGCTCCAGCGCCGAAGGCGAAGGCACCATCGCCGACCTCATCATCGCCGGCGAGATCGACATGGTCTTCAACACCCCCTCCGGTGGCGAGGCCCGCAGCGACGGCTACGAACTGCGTGCCGCCGCGACGTCGATCGGCATCCCGTGCATCACCACCGTGGCCGAGTTCAACGCCGCCGTCCAGGCCATCGAGGCGCTGCGCACCTACGAATGGTCCGTCACGAGCCTGCAGGAGCACGCCGCCAACCTCAAGGCCCTGCAGGATGCCTGAGGCATCCACCGCCGCAACGGCCGGCCGGGAGTCGTTCGGCTCCCGGCTGGGTCGGGCCATGGCGGACCGCGGCCCGCTGTGCGTCGGCATCGACCCGCACCCGGCGCTCATGCAGTGCTGGGGGCTGACTGACGACGCCGCCGGGCTGGAACGCTTCTCGCTGACCGTCCTGGAGGCCGTGGCCTCCCTCGCTGCCGCGGTGAAGCCGCAGGTGGCCCTGTACGAGCGGCACGGCTCGGCTGGAATCGCCGTGCTCGAACGCACCTTGGCCGCGGCGGCGGAAGCCTCCGTGCTGAGCATTGCGGACGCCAAACGTGGCGACATCGGCTCCACCATGGCCGCCTACGCTGACGCCTGGCTGCGGGACGGCTCGGCGCTGGCCGCGGATTCGGTCACGCTGAGCCCGTACCTGGGCTTTGAGTCGCTCCGGCCCGCCCTGGACCTGGCGGCCGAGACCGGGCGCGGCGTGTTCGTCCTCGCGCTGACCTCGAACCCGGAAGGCGCCTCGGTCCAGCACGTCGGCGGGACGGACTCCGTCGCGCGGCGGATCACGGAAGCGGCCGCGGCGGAGAACCGCCGGTATGACGGTCCACTCGGTTCCGTGGGCCTGGTGGTCGGCGCCACGGTGGGCTCCGCGCTCACCGCACTGGATCTGGACCTGGCAGCGGTCCGCGGGCCTATCCTCGCCCCCGGGCTGGGTGCGCAGGGCGCCACGGCCGCGGACCTGCGCCGCACTTTCGGTGCGGCCTACCCCCAGGTTCTGGGCACCTCAAGCCGGGACATCCTCGGCGCGGGACCGCAGGTGCAGTCCCTCCGGGATGCCGCACGGCGCACCCTCGACGAACTCCTCGCAGCCTAGCGGCAGCCGCCCTGCCGGCCCGGGACCGGAGCACCCGGACCCGGGCCGGCTGGCTTTCGGACCATGGCCTTCTTTGGCATGCCGGCGTCCCTCAGATTTCCATTGATTTCTGCCGCCGCCAGACTGTAGGTTCGGGGCAAGGGCAAGGGTGCCCCGTCCCGCCATGCAGGGAGGACTTCCAGTGAGTTTGAGACCCCTCACTCCGCAGGAGCGTTCCGACGCCCTTCGCAAGGCTGCCGCCGCAAGAGCCACCAGGGCCGAGGCAAAAGAGCGGCTCAAGTCGGGAGAACTGACTATCGCCAAAATCATCAGTGCCGCCGAAACCGACGACGCCATTGCCCGCATGAGAATCGTGGAGCTGCTCGAAGCCCTGCCCGGGATCGGCCGGGTCCGGGCGGCGGCCATCATGGACCAGCTCGGCATCGCACAATCCCGACGGGTCCGGGGCCTGGGAATCCACCAGCGCCGCGCGCTGGTAGATTTTATTGACGACAAATAGCTCGGCCCGCCGAGCTGCCCCACCACCGCCCAAAGGAATATGTGACCAAGAATCCGGGACTGACAGTCCTCGCCGGCCCGACGGCTGTTGGCAAAGGCACCGTGTCCACCTACATCCGGGACAACTACCCCGGCGTCTGGCTGTCCGTATCGGCCACGACGCGCCCACCGCGGCCGGGGGAGCAGGACGGGATCCACTACTTCTTCAAGTCGGCCGAGGAATTCGATTCCCTGATCGAAAACGGCGAACTGCTCGAATGGGCCGTCGTCCACGGCCGGAACCGCTACGGCACGCTGCGCAGCACGGTTGACGCCGCCATTGCCGAGGGCCGCTCGGTGTTGCTGGAGATCGATCTGCAGGGCGCCCGGCAGGTCAAGCAGGCCGTCCCGGACGCCCAGTTTGTGTTCCTGGCGCCCCCGAGCTGGGACGAAATGGTCCGCCGGCTGGTCGGCCGCGGCACGGAAAGCGCCGAAGAACAGCAGCAGAGGCTGGAAACCGCTAAACTAGAACTTGCCGCTGAACCGGAGTTCGACCACACCGTTATCAATGATGACGTTCGTCGGGCAGCGGACGAGCTTGTTTCACTCATGGGGCTGACCCCGAACCCGCGCTAGGCGCCGGGACGTACCGGCCCGTTAGAATTTGGAGAATTCGTGTCCACGAACCTTGAAGGCATCATCAACCCGCCGATCGACGAGCTGCTGAAGGCCGCCGACTCGAAGTACGGACTGGTGATTTTTGGTGCCAAGCGCGCACGCCAGATCAACGCGTACTACGCCCAGCTGCATGAGGGCCTGTTTGAGTACGTTGGTCCGCTGGTCGACACCAAGCTGAACGAGAAGTCCCTGTCGATCGCGCTGCGCGAGATCAACGAAGGCAAGCTCGTCTCCACGCCGATCGAAGCCGCAGAGTAATTCCCTCCGCGGGAAGAGCCAAGTAAACAGACTGCCTGCTGACGGAGATCACGTGCGCATAGTCCTCGGAGTCGGGGGAGGGATTGCCGCCTACAAGGTGGCGTCGCTCCTCCGGCTTTTTACTGAAGCCGGGCATGACGTCACGGTCATCCCCACCGAGGCGGCCACCCGCTTCGTCGGCGTCGCCACGTGGGAGGCCCTTTCCGGGCACCCGGTGAGCAACAGCGTGTTCGACGCCGTCCACACGGTCAACCATGTCCGGCTCGGCCACGAGGCCGAACTGATCGTCGTGGCCCCGGCCACGGCCGATCTCCTGGCCCGCGCGGCCACCGGCCAGGCCGATGACCTCCTGACCAACACCCTGCTGATGGCCGGCGACTGCCCGGTGCTCATGGCCCCGGCCATGCACACCGAAATGTGGCAGCACCCCGCCACCGAAGCCAACGTCGAAACCCTGCGCAGCCGCGGCGTCACCGTGCTGGAACCCGCGAGTGGCCGCCTGACCGGCGCCGACTCCGGTCCCGGCCGGTTGCCCGAGCCCGAGGCGATCTTCTCCGCCGCCATGGCCCTCGCCGGCGCATCCGTTGCTACGGCGGGGGCGCCGGCCGCACCGTCGGCGGCACCGGCGGGGGCGCCGGCCGCACCGTCGGCGGCACCGGCGGCGGTCCGGGCCCTGACCGGGCTCACTGTGACCATCAGCGCCGGCGGCACCCGGGAACCGCTGGACCCCGTGCGGTTCCTCGGCAACCGCTCCTCCGGCAAACAGGGCGTGGCCCTGGCCGCGGCCGCGCTCGAGGCCGGCGCCCGCGTCCGGCTGCTGGCCGCCCACATGGAGGTCCCGGCCCCCGCCGGCGTCGAAGTCGTCCAGGTCGAGACTGCCCTGGAGCTGCGGAAGGCGGCGCTGCACGCGGCCGCCGACTCCGACGTCGTCATCATGGCCGCCGCCGTCGCGGACTTCCGCCCGGCAGACGTCTCCGGAACGAAGATCAAGAAGCGCGACGACGTCGCCGACCCGGTGATCAACCTGGTGCGCAACCCCGACATCCTGCGGGAACTCGTCGAGGTCCGCGACGCCGCGTCCCGGGATCAGCTGATCGTCGGCTTTGCCGCCGAGACCGGCGACGCCGGCGGCGACGTCCTCGAGTACGCCCGGGACAAGCTGCACCGGAAGGCCTGTGACCTGCTGGTCGTCAACCAGGTGGGCCAGGACTTGGTCTTTGGCGAAGACACGAACTCCGTAGTCATCCTTTCCCGCGACGGCTCCGAACCCCAAGAGGCGTCGGGTTCCAAATCCGACGTCGCGGCTGCCGTGATCGACCGGATCAGCGCCGAGCTGAGCCGGGCTGTACCGCCGGCGTAGCCGGCGTAACCAACATCTCCTTAGCACGGGGACACACGCCGCCGGACGTCCGTTTTCCAACCAGTAAGGTAGTTGAGTGACTTTACCGCTGCACATCCCCGCCTTCCACGGGTCCACGCCCGCCGCGCTCCGGCTCTTCACGTCCGAGTCGGTGACGGAGGGCCACCCCGACAAGATCTGTGACCAGATCAGCGATGCGATCCTCGACGCCCTGCTCGACAAAGACCCCGAGTCCCGGGTTGCCGTGGAGACGCTGGCCACCACCGGGCTGGTCCACGTGGCCGGCGAGGTCACCACCGACGCCTACGTCGAGATCCCCCAGATTGTCCGGGAGACCATCCTGGGCATCGGGTACGATTCCTCGGCCAACGGCTTCGACGGCGCCCGGTGCGGCGTATCGGTATCCATAGGCCAGCAGTCCAACGACATCGCCGGCGGCGTGTTCAACTCGCTCGAAGCCCGCGAGGGACGCCAGGAGGACGACTACGACCTCCAGGGCGCCGGCGACCAGGGACTCATGTTCGGCTACGCCAGCGACGAGACTCCGTCGTACATGCCCGTGCCGATCTGGCTCGCGCACCGGCTCTCGGAGCGCCTGACCGAGGTCCGCAAGAACGGCGAACTCGCCTACTTGCGCCCGGACGGCAAGACCCAGGTCACGGTGGGCTACGACGGCGACCGTCCGGTCTCGGTCGAGACTGTCGTCATCTCCAGCCAGCACGCCGAGGGCACCAGCCTCGACCGGCTCCGGGCCGACCTCGCCGAGCATGTGGTGGGACCGGTCATGGCGCTGTCCAACCTGGACATCTCACGGACCCGCAACATCCTCAATCCCGCGGGCGCCTTTGTCATTGGCGGCCCGGTGGGCGACGCCGGCCTGACCGGCCGCAAGATCATCGTCGACACCTACGGCGGCATGGCCCGCCACGGCGGTGGCGCGTTCTCCGGCAAGGATCCGTCGAAGGTGGACCGCTCGGCCGCTTACGCCATGCGCTGGGTCGCCAAGAATGTGGTGGCCGCCGGCCTGGCCAAGCGCGCCGAAATCCAGATCGCCTACGCGATCGGGCAGGCCCGCCCGGTGGGAACCTACGTAGAGACCTTCGGAACCGAAACCGTGGACCCTGCGCGGATCAGCGCCGCGATCGCCGAGATCTTCGACCTGCGCCCCCGGGCCATCATCGACGCCCTTGACCTCAAGCGCCCGATCTACGCCAAGACCGCCGCCCACGGGCACTTCGGCCGCGACGACCCGGACTTCACCTGGGAACGCCTGGACCGGGTGGACGAGCTGAAGGCGTTCTTCAACGCCTGAGGCCGTGCCACAGCGTCCGAAGCCGTCTCGTCGGTTTGTTTTGACGGTGAGTTTGTCAGTCCTGTGTGATGTGCTGTAGCCAGGCCGCCCTCCGGTGGCCTGGCTACAGCACATTTCTAAACGGTTCGCATTTAGCCGGTGTTCTTGTTTAGTCGGTGTTCTTGTCTATCCGGTGGCGTTGTCGAACGAGCCCAAAGGGAGGTATGAGCCGTGAGTCGCAGTCCTGCCGGCGGCGCGCCGGGCGAACCCCAGCAGCTGTCCCTGCTCCAGGGCTTTCCCGCCTCCGCCGCGGAAGCGTCCGGGCCCGCCCTTGCTGCCCAGCTGCCGGTGGCGCGGGTGCTGATCGAATCCTCGCTGCCACACCTGGACCGGCCTTTCGATTACAGCGTGCCGGCCGCCCTCGACGCCGACGCCTTGCCCGGAGTCCGGGTCAAGGTGAAGTTCAACGGGCAGGAACTGACCGGCTACCTGCTCGAGCGCACGGCCGGGTCCGACGCCGGCCACCCCCTTGTGCCACTGCACAAAGTACTCTCTCCCGTTCCGGTCCTCACCCCTGCGGTGGCCGAGCTCGCCGGCCGGATCGCCTCACGTTACGCCGGAACGGTCAGCGATGTCCTGCGGGTTGCCGTGCCCCCACGCATGGCCAAACTCGAAAAGGAATTCGCCCCGGACGGCCGGCTCGATCCCGAGCTGTTCGGTACTGAGACGTTCGGTCTAGCGACCGACGTGTCGCTTCCGTCACCGGCCGCGGGCAGCGTCTGGGCCACGTACCGCAACGGTCCGGCGTTCCTGTCCCACCTCGTCGCGGGGGAGTCGCCCCGGGCCGTGCTGTCCGCCCTCCAGGGGTACGGGCCCGGCGGCTGGCCGCGGATGGTCGCGGAAGCTGTGGCCGCTGTGCGGATCTCCGGTCGCGGCGCCGTCGTGGTGGTGCCCGACTACCGGGACCTCGACCGCGTGGAGTCTGCCCTGCTGGAACTCCTTCCGGCCGGCGACGTCGCCCGGCTCACCGCAGACGACGGCCAGACACCGCGCTACCGCAGCTTCCTGCGCGTCCTCAGCGGCGCGGCCGGGGTCGCCGTGGGCACGCGGTCCGCGGCCTACGCGCCGGTGCGGAACCTTGGGCTCGTGGTCTGCTGGGACGACGGCGACGACCTCCACATAGAGCAGCGCTCCCCATACGCGCACTCCCGCGAAGTACTCCTGCTCCGGGCGGGCCAGGAGGGCGCCGCGTGCCTGCTTGCCGCCCATTCACGCAGCACCGAAACGGAGCGGCTGGTCGTCTCCGGCTGGGCACAGGCCGTGGAAGCTGAGCGAACCGTCCTCCGGCGGACAGTCCCGCGCGTCCTGAACACGGCCGACAGCTATGAACTCGAACATGACCCGCTCGCCCGCATCGCCCGCCTCCCCGGCGCGGCCTGGCGGGCTGCCAAGGAAGGCCTGGAACGAGGTCCGGTGCTGGTCCAGGTGGCCCGAGCCGGCTACGCTCCCTCGCTGGTGTGCGAAACCTGCCGGGAACCGGCACGCTGCACCGCCTGCAGCGGCCCCCTGGCGATCGCCGGACCGGGCGGAAGCAGCGCCGTGCCGCAATGCCGCTGGTGCTCGTCCCCGGCCCCGGTGTGGCGCTGCGGCACGTGCAACGGTGTCAGGCTCCGGCGTGGCGCCACGGGAGCCCTCCGCACGGCGGAGGAGCTCGGCCGGGCGTTTCCGGGAAAACCGGTCGTCACCTCCTCTGGGGACCAGATCAAGGCCACCGTGCCGGAGACGAGCGCCCTCGTGGTCGCCACCGTCGGAGCCGAACCGGTGGCCACCGGCGGGTACGCCGCAGCCCTGCTGCTCGACGGCGACTCGCTGCTGCGCCGGGAAAACCTGAGGGCGGGGGAGGACGCAGTCCGCCGCTGGTTCAACGCCGCGGCCCTGGTGCGGCCGGCACACGACGGCGGCCTGGTGGTCATTACCGCGGACGACGCCGCCGGGGTGGGCGCCCTGCTGCGCTGGGATCCCGCCGGGTACGCCAGCCGGGAACTGGCCCTGCGGCAGGAGCTGCAGCTGCCGCCCGCTGTGCGGGTCGCCTCCGTCACCGGCGGCAGGACCGCCGTTGGGCATTTCACGGAGGCCATTCAGCAGCGGCTGGCGGCGCAGGGAACCGTCCTCCGGACGGCCGGGCCCGCGCCCGTCATACTGCCGGCGGCCACGGGCGCCGGCCGCACGCCGCCTCGGGAATCTGCGCCGCGGGATTCTGCGCCGCGGGATTCCGGCGAGGAGGTCCGGACCCTGCTGTTCATCCCCTACGCCCAGGCCGCGGAGGCCACGGCCGTCATGCGGGCCGTCAAGGCGGCAGCCGCAGCCAAGCGCAGCGACGACCCGGTGCAGTTGCGCCTGGACGGCGTGGACGTCCTCTAGGACCTTCCACAAACTCATCGAAGGCACCACCACTCAGGGATGGACCGAAGCCCTTCGCATGCTGGCGGCCATTCGCCACAGATGGCCGGAATGAGGCTCCTATTGCGACCCTCTGTGACAAATCGGTGCTCGGCGACTCGTGGCCCCGGCGTCATGCCCGCCTCGATGCGAGTGCGGCGCGGAGTGGTTCCCCGCGCCGGCCACTTACAGCCGTTCCGGCTATTTCCGGCCGCGAGGCCGGTCCCGGAGCGCGACGGCCTCTTCGGCGACGGCCACGAGCCGCCGTGCCGACTCGTCCCAGCTAAAGTCGGCGGCGCGCTCCACTGACCGGCGGGAACGCGTCTTCCACAGGGCCGGGTCCTCGAGCTCGCGCACGGCCTCGGCAAACTCCGACGGCGAGTCGGGATGCACGTAGCTGACGGCGTCGTCGCCGACTTCCCGGAAGATCGGGATGTCGCTGGCGATCACAGGCGTGCCGTGCGACATCGCCTCGACCAGGGGCAGGCCGTAGCCCTCGGCCCGGGACAGGCTGATCAGGGCGGTGGTGCGCGCCAGGAGGGTCTCGTACTCGGCGTCGGTCACGCCGTTGTGGAAGACGATGTTTGCGCCCAGCGGAGCCAGGGCCTCGAGCTCGGCCCGCCGCTCCGGGGTGATGCGACTCAACAGATGGAGGGTCATGTCCGGCAGTTCCGCCATGCCGCGGACCATGGTCTCCACGTTCTTGTAGGGCATGAACGAACCCATGTAGAGCAGCGTCTTGTCGGCCCCCGCCCCGGGGTCGCGCGGTGTGTGGCCGTGCTGGGGAGCGTTGCCGACAATTCTGACCGGACGACGGGTGAGCCGGTACTTCGATATCAGGGCCGCCGTGGTGGAGCTGATGGTTGCCACGATGTCCGCCCTGTTCAGCAGGAGCCGCTGGGGCCAGAAGGCCTTGTGGTACAGGCGCCACAGGACCCTGACCGGGGCTGGCAGGAACCCGGGCGGGGTGGGGTGCTCGTAATAGATGAGGTCGTGCAAGGTCAGCACCAGAGCGTACTTCCGGCCCCAGCTGCCCATGGTCTGCATGGGGCACACCACGACGTCCGCGCCCAGCTTGTTGACCCTCGCGGCCACGAAGAGCTCGGCCGGGGACAGCGGGCTGTTGATCACGGTGTACGGAACCTCGGGCAGGAGCGCGAGCTGGCGGGGGTCGCTGATCAGCATCGAAACGTCGGCGATCTTGGCGGCCGCCGCGATCAGGCTGGCGCCGTAGCGGCTGATGCCGTCGTGCTGGTCCAGCCGGGTGAAACGGGCATCAATGAGAATCTTCACGCGGCGTGGTCCTTTAGGAAGCGTCGGATATAGCGGGCGGCGGGTTCGGGGGTCTCGTAGTGGATCAGGTGCCCGACGCCGGGAATAACTTCCAAGCTCCCGTTCGGAAGCCGCGCCGCGAGTTTGTGCTGGTCCGCCAGCATGGCGATCTCGTCCTTCTCACCCGCGATCAGCAGCACTGGCAGCGTCAGTTCGCCGGCCACCTCTGTGACGTTGCCGCCGACCGAGGCCTTGAAGGCCTGAAGCAGGCTGTCCCGGTCCGCGAAGGAGGAGAAGTAGGCGCTGTGCTGGGCGTGCACGAACCGGCGGATGTCCTTGTCCCCGGTCTTGGCCATCGTCACGCTCATCACCCGCACGATCGCCTGGCTGCGCAGCAGGGCCAGGCCGAGCCGCCGGGGAAGGCGCGCCGCGGCCTCGTAGTAGAGCACCGCAAGCTTCGTCATCAGGCCCTTGGGCCCTTCGAGGGCGGGCGCCGCGATGGGATTGACCAGGATCAGTTCGGCCACGGCGCCGGGGTTGGCCGCCACGAAATGGCTGGCGATGATCGACCCGAAAGAATGTCCCAGCAGGACCGTATCCGCGCCCAGGCCCAGCGCGGCCATGAAGCCGCCGAGGAAACTGCCGTAGGCGGGAACGCTGTGCTCGGTCCCTTCGAAGGCGGCCGAGCTGCCGAAGCCGGGCAGGTCCGGCATGATCAGTCGCATGTCTGTCAGCTGGTCCGCCACCCGGAGCAGGCCGTGGTGGTCGCCGCGGAAACCGTGCACCACCAGGATGGTGCGGGTCTCCGGGGTGACCCGGACGGGTTCGTAGACCCAGTACGCGATCCGGGCGCCGTCAACCTCCACGGACGCGGCCCGGGTGCGGGCGTCAAGCCCGCCGCTGAACAGGGGCGTGCGTGAGGACCCGGTATCCACTTGTTCCATTGGTTTGAATCCTAAGCGACGTTGTCGGGGTGGGAGCCGGTCCGGAAGCCGCGTTCGAGGCCGCCGATCTCCGACATGTCCAGCGGGGTGAGCTCAAAATCGAAAACCTCGAAGTTTTCTCGGATGCGCCCGGACGAGCTGGCCTTGGGGATGGCGATGTTGCCAAGTTGCAGGTGCCAGCGGAGGATGATCTGCGCCGGCGTGCGGTCGTGTTCGGCGGCGAGGGCCAGGATCACGGGATCCTGCAGGACCTGGCCGCGGCCCAAAGGGCTCCACGCCTCAGTGCGGATGCCCAGCACCTCGTGCTTTTCCCGCAGTTCATCCTGCTGCAGCCACGGATGAAGCTCGATCTGGTTCACGGCAGGAACCACCTCCGCCGTCTGCAGGAGCCGGTCCAGATGCTCCGGCTGGAAGTTGCTGACGCCGATGGCACGGACCTTGCCCTCGCGGTACAGAGTCTCCAGGGCGCGGTACGTTTCCGGGAACAGGCCGCGCCGCGCGCACGGCCAATGGATGAGGTAGAGGTCGATGTATTCCAAACCGAGGTTGGAGATCGAGGTGTCGAACGCCCGCATCGTGGCGTCGTAGCCGTGGTCGTCATTCCAGACCTTGGTGGTGACGAAAAGGTCCTGGCGGGAAACGTAGGGTGCGGTTTCCCCGGGGCCGCCGCCCGTGCCCTCAAATCCGGACAGGGCACCGATTCCCTTGCCGACGCCGGTCTCGTTGCCGTACATGGCGGCGGTGTCGAAGTGCCGGTAGCCGGCCTCGACCGCCATGGTCACCAGGGCGGCGGCGTCGGCCGGGGGGACCTTGTACAGCCCGAACCCCAGCCGGTCGATCAATACGCCGTTGTTCAGGGTCACCTGGGGGGAGAGTTTCATGACAATGACTTTACCTACTGGCGCTGGCGAGCGACGGATCGCCGGTGCCGCCGGCCGCATCGGTCACGGTGCGCCACGGCCGCTCAGGACAGTCCGTCGAACCGGACGAGCCTCCGGGCGCTGGCCTCGTCCAGGATCAGGTCGGTGGCCAGTCCGGCCGCCAGCGCGCCCCGGAGCCCGTTGATTTTGGAGGCACCGGACACGACACAGATGCGGCGCCGCACCTGGCGGAGCTGAGCCAGATCCGGGCCGGTGGACCGCTCGTTGAGCGTGATGCCGTCCGAGGACCCGTCAGCGCGGAAGAACACCGTGGCAACATCACCCACCACATCGGAGTTCGCGAGGACGTTCAAGTCGTCTTCATCGAGGTAGCCGCCGGCGTAGACGTGGCTGGGATAGTCGGCGTCGACCGATCCGACTCCAAAGATCGCGATGCTCATCCGGGCCTGCAGTTCCAGGACGCGCTGAACACTGCGCTCATTCCACATGGCCGTTTTGGTCGCAGCGTGGTCGAAGAAAGCCGGCACGGGAAACTGTTCCACCCGTGCACCGTAGGCGCTGCCGAACCGCCGCATGATGTCGGAGGCGTAGGTGATGCCGGTGGTCTGCATGTTGCCGGCGCCGTTGAGCTGGACGATCACGCTGTCGTGGGTGATCTTGCGGGTCAGGTGCCGGCTCACGGCGCTCAGGGTGGAGCCCCACGCGACGCCGATGATGGCGTTTGAGTCCACCAGCGGTCCGATCGTCCGGGCGGCCTGCATGGCCACCCGGTCCAGCGTTTCCGCCTCATTGAGGGTGTCCACCACCGGAACAACGTGTACATCCACCTTGAACTCCGCGCGGATCATGCTCTCAAGTTCGGGTCCGGTGTCCAGCGGGCTGCGGATCTGGATCTGCACCAGACCCGAATCGCGGGCCGCCGACAACAGCCGCGAAACCGTGGACCGGGACGTCCGGAGCTCGCGGGCAATGGCGTCCATGGTCAGGTCCTGGAGGTAATACAGCTGGGCTGCGCGAAGGGCGTCGGACTGGCGTGAATGCGTCATGAAATTTCCCGTCTGCACGTTTGTGCATAGTGCTTGACTCCATTTTCCATTAGTCCAAAGAATAGTGTTGAACGGCGCCGCGCCATGGGCGTGCCGCACAGAACCAAACCCAAGGGAGCAGTTTTGGGACAGAAGTACTCAGTCGGCACACCGGCGAACGATCGCGCCTCGGTGCAGAAGCTGCGGAAGCGGCCGCACGCGCAGGTTTTGATCATCGGCGGCGGAATCAATGGGGTGGGCACGTTCCGTGACCTGGCACTGCAAGGCGTCGACGTGGCGCTCGTTGAGCGTGGCGATTATTGCCAGGGCGCCAGCGGCGCCTCCTCCCACATGATCCACGGCGGCATCCGGTACCTCGAAAACGGCGAGTTCCGCCTCGTCCAGGAGTCCGTGGTCGAGCGCAACCGGCTCCTGCGGATCGCACCGCACTACGTCAAGCCGCTGCAGACCACGATCCCGATCTTCGGCACCTTCTCCGGAGTCCTGGCTGCCCCGATGCGTTTCCTGACCCACAAGCAGGGCAAGCACACCGAGCGCGGAGCGTTCCTGATCAAGCTCGGCCTCAGCATGTACGACTTCTTCTCCCGCGACGGCGGCACGGTTCCGCGCCACCAGTTCCGCGGACGCAAGCGCGCCCTGGCCGAGTTGCCCCGGCTGCACCCCGGGATCAAATACGCGGCCACCTACTTCGACGCCTCCGTCCACAACCCCGAGCGCCTCACCCTCGATGTGCTCCAGGACGGCGAGAAGGCCGGTGGCGCGGACGGCGAAAGGGCCCGGGCCAGCAACTACGTCTCGCTCGTCTCGACGGGTACGGCGCGCGGCGCCACAGGCGGAACCGGCGCCACCGGAGCCGGAACCACGGTCCAGCTGCGAGACGAGCTGACCGGCGAAATGTTCGACTTCACCGCCGACGTCATCGTGAACACCACCGGCGCCTGGGTCGACCTGACCAACGAGGCGATGGGGGCGGCGTCGTCGTTCATGGGCGGAACCAAAGGTTCGCACATCGTGCTGGACCATCCGGAGCTGCTCGCGGCGTGCAACGGCCGGGAAATCTTCTTTGAGCACACTGACGGCCGGATCGTGCTGATCTATCCGATGGGGGACCGCGTCCTGGTCGGCACCACCGACGTCGACGCCGACATGGCCCAGGACGCCGTCTGCACCGAGGCGGAAATCGACTACTTCATTGACCTGATCGGCCACGTGTTCCCGGGCCTCCCCGTGGACCGGGAACAGATTGTCTACACGTTCTCCGGTGTGCGCCCGCTGCCGAAGCATGACGCCACCCAGCCCGGGTTCGTCAGCCGGGACTACAGGATCGAACACCGTGCCGCGGCGGGCGGGGCCGTCCTCAGCCTCGTGGGCGGCAAGTGGACCACGTTCCGTGCCCTCGCCGAGCACCTGAGCAACGACGTCCTGGCCGAACTCGGCATGGAACGGAAGGTCTCGACGGCGAAGCTCGCCATCGGCGGCGGCGCCGGGTTCCCGGACAGCGAGGACGGGGTCCAGCGCTGGATCAAGGCCCATATGTCGGCAGGCCGCGACGCCGCCCGCGTCACCGGGCTGCTGACGCGCTACGGGACCCGCGCCGCAGAAGTCATCCGCTTCCTGGATGCGGACCCGGCCGGTGCACCCGACAGGCTGCTGCACTCCACACGCGAGCTCAGCACGCGCGAATTGGAGTTCATGGCGGCGCACGAGCAGGTCGGACACCTCGTGGACGTCCTCATCCGCCGCACCTCGTTGGCGTTCCGGGGACTCGTGACCGGGGAACTGCTGAATGAAGTTGCCGACACACTTTCGGGACCGCTCGGCTGGGACGCGGCTCGCCGGGCCAAGGAGATCAGCCACACGCAGGAGGTGCTTGAACGGTTCCACCGCGTCCAGGTCCACAGCCTGGTCGCCTGATACGGCTTGCGTGCCCGGGCAGGGAAGCCCGGGTGCAAGCACTGCGCGGTCCGCCCCGGCGGCCGGCGCAGTGGCTGGCCGGGAGCACTAATATGCTGCCGGCCCCACGGCTTCCAAACTCGCGGAGGCCGACAACAGAAAATAGAGGAGTCAAAGATGTCTCTTGGAATAGTTTTCCTGTCCGAAGTATTCGGTACCGCAATGCTGACCCTGCTGGGTTGCGGCGTTGTGGCCAACGTTGTGCTCAAAAGCACCAAGGGCAACAACGGCGGGTTCCTGATGGTGACCTGGGGATGGGGCCTTGCCGTCTTCTGCGGTGTCTATGTTGCTTCCATCTCAGGTGCGCACCTGAACCCCGCGGTCACCTTTGGTCTGCTGCTCAACGGCAAGAGGTTGTACGCTCCCGGGGTTCCGGTTGACTTCGCCTCGACCCTTACGTACTTCGGCGGTGAACTGACCGGTGCCTTCCTCGGCGCCGTCGTGATGTGGCTGGCTCACAAGCAACACTTTGATCTCGAGTCCGAGCCCGCCGGCAAGCTGGCCGTCTTCTCCACCGGCCCCGCGATCCGCTCCAACCAATGGAACCTGATCACCGAGATCATCGGCACCTTTGTCCTCGTGTTCGTCATCCTGACCTTCGGCGGCACGCCTTCCGGACTCGGCCCGCTGTCGGTGGCCCTGCTGGTTGTCGGCATCGGTGTTTCGCTCGGCGGCCCCACCGGCTACGCCATCAACCCCGCCCGTGACCTCGGCCCGCGCATCGCGCACGCATTGCTTCCCATCAAGGGCAAGGGTTCCAGCGACTGGAGCTACTCCTGGATCCCGGTTGTCGGCCCCCTCATCGGCGGCGGACTGGCCGGCCTCGTGGCAGCAGTCGTTCCGATCATCGTCCCCGTAATCCCTCACTAACAGTCACTAACCGCCAGTTCAACTGCCACGCCAACCAGACAAGGACGTCAATATGAACCAGTACGTAGTCGCCATCGACCAGGGCACCACGAGCACGCGCGCCATCGTGTTCGACCACAGCGGCAGCATCGTCTCCTCCGGCCAGATGGAGCATGAGCAGATCTTCCCTCAGGCCGGCTGGGTGGAGCACAACCCCGCCGAAATCTGGAACAACACCCGCGAAGTGATCGGCTCGGCCCTGTCCAAGGCGAACCTGACCCGGCACGACATCGCCGCCGTCGGCATCACCAACCAGCGCGAAACAGCGGTTGTCTGGGACAAGACCACCGGCGAGGCAATCTACAACGCCATCGTGTGGCAGGACACCCGCACCCAGCCGATAGTGGACGAGCTCGCGAAAGAGGGAGGGCCGGAGCGCTTCAAGCAGAAGGTGGGCCTGCCGCTGGCGACCTACTTCTCGGGCACGAAGATCAAGTGGATCCTGGACAATGTCGAGGGTGCCCGGGCGAAGGCGGAAGCCGGCGATCTCGTCTTCGGCAACACCGACTGCTGGGTGCTCTGGAACCTGACTGGCGGGGTCGACGGGGGAGTGCACGTCACCGACGTGACCAACGCCTCGCGGACCATGTTCATGGACCTTGAGACGCTGTCCTGGGACCAGGAGATTCTGGACGCGTTCGGCGTCCCGGCCTCCATGATGCCCACCATCAAGTCCTCCTCCGAGGTCTACGGCACGGTGCACACCTCCCAGTTGCTGCGCGAGGTTCCTGTGGCCGGCATCCTGGGCGACCAGCAGGCGGCCACGTTCGGCCAGGCGGCGTTTGATGCCGGCGAAGCCAAGAACACGTACGGCACGGGCTGCTTCCTGATCTTCAACACGGCCGAGGAAATTATCCACTCCAAGAACGGGCTGCTGACCACGGTTGGCTACAAGCTCGGCGACGCGGCGCCGCATTACGCGCTGGAGGGCTCCATCGCCGTCACCGGTTCGTTGATCCAGTGGCTGCGGGACAATCTCGGCTTGATCAGCAGCGCCCCGGAGGTCGAGACCCTCGCGGCCTCGGTGGAGGACAACGGCGGCGTGTACATTGTGCCGGCGTTCTCCGGCCTCTTCGCGCCGTACTGGCGTTCGGACGCCCGCGGCGCCATTGTGGGCCTGACCCGCTTTGTGAACAAGGCCCACATCGCCCGCGCGGCGCTGGAGGCCACCGCCTTCCAGACCCGTGAGGTCCTCGACGCCGTCAACGCCGACTCCGGCGTGCCGCTGACGGAGCTGAAGGTCGACGGCGGCATGGTCGCCAACGACGCCCTCATGCAGTTCCAGGCGGACATCCTCGGCGTGCCGGTCATCCGTCCGAAGGTGGTCGAGACGACAGCGCTGGGCGCAGCCTACGCGGCCGGCTTGGCGGTCGGATTCTGGAAGGACCTGGGCGAGTGCTCGGCCAACTGGGCCGAGGACAAGCGGTGGGAGCCTCGAATGGACCAGGCCGAGCGGGAACGCCAGATGCGCCTCTGGAAGAAGGCCGTCACCAAGTCCATGGACTGGGTTGACGAGGACGTCCAGTAGGGGCACATCCTGACCCGCTGACCGGGCACGGCTTCGGCGGACAATGAAGAGCTCCGGCCAGGGAAACCTGGCCGGAGCTCTTCATTGTCCCGCCTCCGTCGTGTCCCTCGGGACACGGGCCGCTCTTACCGGGTCTTCACGACAGCGCGCGGCGTCTTGGCGTAGACGTCCTTGCTGACCGTGTAGCCGCGGCGGTCAATCGCCAGCGCATGCGCATTGACGCTGGCCAGTTCCGTTCTGTTGAGCTTCTTGATCTTGACCAGATCCATGAACTCCTGCTCTTCGCCGCCCACGGCCGTCACTTTGATGAGCCCGGTCCGGGGCGCGTAATACTTGCGCTGGTGGCCCGCGCTCGGCGGCTCCAGCGGGTTGAACTCATCGATCACCATGACGTCGTCGTAGCACCCCGTGGGGACACAGACGCGCAAGTGCTTGGCGAAGACGTCACCGCAGTCCAGGAAGTCCACGCTGGGGGCGTAGGCCTGGGCGTAGGCCGGCGTGTTCCGGTGCGGCTTGGCCTGCATCGCTATGCCGGCCCGGGCCTCGTCGATGCCGCTGATGAACGTGCTGGGGGCGCCGACAAGCTTGCCGTTCTCGTACTCCTCCGGATACTCGCCGAAGAGCCACACCGCCCCCTTCCTCGTCTGGGCGAAGAAGGCGAGCTCGGACTCCACGAGTTCACCGTCCCGGTAGTCGCGGTCCCAAATCGCGATCGTCTTGACCCCGTCGATGACCTTGGTCAGTCCCGTGACGGTGCTGATCACCGTGCGGGCGGTCGTTCCGTCCGGCGAGACTACCTTGCCGGTGGTGGTGTACTGCCTTCCGGGCTCGAGCCTGAGCCACTTGTTGTCAATCTCAGGCTTCGCCGGGAAAGCGGAACGGTGGAACGATAACGCCGAGCCGGGGCCGCACAGTTCCTGGGAACTGGCGGCCGCCGGGGCGGCCGCCACCGCCGTCGCCGCCGTCAGTGACGCCACCACCAGCAAGAGCACGGAGCCGTAGGCCGTTAGTCTCTTAGATCGTGGTGTCATCTGACTGGCCTTTCTGTTGCGTGGTTGGTGTTAGGCGGCTGGTATGGGTTCCGGCTCGCGGGCCCCGCGTTCACGTGCCGGACCTTTCTTGGCGAAGCGAAGGTACAGCGATGGAACGATGAACAAGTTGACCAGTGTCGAAGTCACCAGCCCGCCCAGGATCACTACGGCCATGGGGTGCTCGATCTCATGGCCGGGCCGGTTACCCAACATCACCAGCGGCACCAGTGCGAGTGCGGTGGCGAGCGTGGTCATCAGGATTGGTGACAAGCGTTCGGCCGCGCCCCGCAGGACCAGGCCCCGGCCGAACGGCATGCCCTCGAACTGCTCCAGATGCTGGAAGTGGTTGATGAGCAGGATGCCGTTGCGGGCGGCGATGCCCATCACTGTCAGGAACCCGACAAGCGACCCGAGGGACAGGATTCCGCCGCTCATGTGCGCGGCGATCACCCCGCCCACCAGGGCTACCGGCAGCGTCAGGATGCCAAGGGTGGCAAGCCGCCAGCTGCGGAATGCCGCTTGGAGCAGGAGGAACACCACAACCAGGGCTCCGGCCGCGAAGAGGAGAAGCCGCTGTGAGGCGGCCTGCCGCTCTGCGTATTCGCCCAGGATGTCCGCGCTGTAACCACTGGGGAACTCCACCGACTTGAGGTCGGATTCGAGTTTCTCGACGACTTTTGCGAGATCGCCTTCCTTGACGTTGGCGCTGACATCGAGTCGGCGGGACCCTTCCGAACGCTCAATGACATTGGGAGTGGGCTTTACCGTGATCTTGGCGACATCAGCCACCCGGATCGTCTGTCCGCTGGGAGTGTCCAGCGGGAGGTTCTCGATGCTTGTGACGCTGGTCCTGATCGCGGGAGGACTCCAGACCTGGACGTCGTAGGCTTTGCCGTCCCGGTACACGTCACCGACCTCCTCACCGGAGACCAGGGTGGCTGCGGCACGGCGGACGTCACCGGGTTTCAGGCCATAGCGGTTGGCGGCGTCCAGGTTCACCTCGACTTCCACCTGCGGGACATTGACCTGCAGGGCGACCTTGGCCCCGATGGCCCCCTCGATGCCAGCAAGGACAGTCTTGACCTTGTCCGCCTGCTTCTTCAGCGTGTTCAGGTCATCGCCGTACACACGGACGACGATTGAGTAGCCCGTGCCGGTAAGCACCTCGCGGACACGTTCCTTGAGGTAGGTCTGGACGTCCCGGTGGATGCCGGGGTACCCGTCCACGACCTGCTGGATAGAGGCCAGGGTTTTGTCGTAGTCGACCGAGGGGTCAACGCTGATCCAGTTCTCTCCAAAGTTGACGCCCACCACCTCATCGGCGGCGAACGCCTGACCGATGTGGGACCCGCAGTTGTTGACGCCTGGAATGGTCATCAGCTCCCGGCAGGCCAACTGGCTCACGCGCACTTCCTCGGCATTGGACGTGCCGGGTTGGGTGACCCAGTGCATGAGGAAGTCGCGTTCCTTGAACGACGGCAACAGCGACTGACCCAGGAGCGGGGCCGCGATGATTCCGACGACGCCGAGCGCCGCCACCGCGAGGTAGCCCGGGAGCGGCCGCTTCACAATGGGCCGCAGGGCCGCGCCGTACCAGCGCTTGAGAACCCTGACCACCGGCGGATCCCGATCTTCAAGCTTGGCATTGCGCAGGAAGATGTACGCCATGGCCGGCGTGACCGTGAGGGCCACCAGCATGGACGCCATCACGGCCAGAGTGTAGGACGTGGCCAGGGGGCGGAAGAAGGCGCCGGTCAGCCCGTCCAGGAAGAAGATCGGCACCGTGGCGGCCACGATAATCAGTGTGGCGTAGACGATGGGGCCGCGAACTTCCAGGGAGGCATTGACGACCACACGGGCGGTACTTTCGGTCCCGCCGCTGGCCCGGTGGTGCCGGAGTCGTCTGACGATGTTCTCGACGTCGATGATGGCATCGTCCACCACCACCCCGACGGCAATCACCAGCCCCGCAAGCACCATCGTATTAATCGTGCCTCCGGTCCAATAGAGCACCAGGGCCGCTGCCATCAGCGACAACGGGATCGCCGTCACGCTGACCAGCGCCGTCCGCCATTGGAACAGGAAGACGCTCAGCACCAGGACCACCAGGAAGCAGCCCAGCAGCAGCGCGAGGCTCAGGTTGCCGAGGGACTCCTCGATGAACGAGGCAGGCCGGAACAAGGTGGTGTCGACTGCGATACCGGTCAGGCCGGGTTGCAGTTCCTTGAGCGCTTCCTCAACCCCACGCGTGACTTCGAGCGTGTTGCCCCACGGCAGCTTTTCGACAATGAGCATGAGTCCGGGGCCGCCGTTGATGACCGCGTCACCGATCAGTTGCTGGTGGTCCTCCACGACGTTGGCCACGTCGGCGAGCCGCAGGGGAGGCCGTCCCTCACGTTCTTCCAAGGGCACTTGGGCAAGGTCCGCCGGAGACGTGATGGGTTGTACGTGCCTGACGGTCAAGCTCTGGCTGGGCGTCTCCAGCGCCCCGCCGGTGCCGATCAGGGCACCCTCAGAGTACTTGAGCAGGCCGGCATCCAAGGCGTCGGACGTGGAGTTCATGACGTTCTCCAGCGTGACCTTGTGGGCCGCCAGCTTGGCCGGATCAACCTGGACCTGCAGCATCTGAAGGCGTTCGCCCCAGATCGCCACGTTGGCGACGCCCGGCACCCGCAGGAGGTGTGCCCGGATATTCCAGTAGGAAACCATGGACATCTCGATCAGGGAGCGGGTCTCGGAGGACAGCCCGATCTTCATGACACGGCTGGTGGAGGACAGCGGCTGGAGCATCACCGGCGGCGCGGCCCAGGTAGGCAGCGTCGGTATGACCGTTGCCATCCGCTCCGACACCAGTTGCCTGGCGGTAAGCAGATCGGTTCCGGGCTTGAACTCCATCACGATGGCGGACAGCTGCGACACAGACTTCGACCGCATCTGGTCCAGGCCGTCGATGCCGTTGAAGGCCTCCTCCATCGGAACCGTTACCAGTTCCTCAACCTCGGAGGCGGTGAGTCCCAGACACGCCGTCTGGACCTCGACGCGGGGCGGTGCAAACTCAGGGAAAACATCCACCGAAGCCCTGCTGAGTTGCGCGCCGCCCACGATCATGAGGGCAGCCGCCATCGCAATGATGATCGACCGGAACCTCAGACTTGCAGCGACAATCCGGCGCATGTCAGTGTGCCGTATCGAATTCAGCGCCGAAGAGTTCAGCCGCGCCGACGATCACGATTGTGGTGCCGGCCGCGGGGCCAGCCGAGGCCGTGACCACTCCGTCCTCCACCTTGGCTACTGTGACCGCCTGCCGCTGATAGACCCGCGGGGCCGGGTTGGTGTACACCCAGGTCTTTCCGTTGGCGTCATAGAGCAGGGCTGCGTAGGGCACGACGACGTCGGTCCCCTTACCGGCCTTGACGGTACCGGTCTTCAGGTCGAGGCGTTCGACGCCCTTTTCGGTCAAGGTCAGCTTCGCGATGCCCGTTGCCGCATTCTTTTCCACCTTGGCGGGATCGTTGGCCGATACGGCCGCCGGGGCCGCCGCCGTCGTCTGGGCACATGCGGGCAACGCGAACAGAAGTGCTGCGCATACGGCGGCCGCCAGTGGCAGGCGCCGCAGGGGCTGTTGGCTGGTCATTTTGCTTCCACCTTTTCCTGCGTAACGGGCTGGACGGGAACTTCGGCCTCGTAGACTTCGGCCCACTCTTCTGGGGCGGACCTGGGTCCGAACCAGAGTGCCAGCAGGGGGAGTACGAAGATCCCGATGAGAGTTGTAGTGATGAGTCCGCTGACAATGATCAGGGCCATCGGACCCAGGAGAGCCCCGCCGACGGCACCGCCGAAGAGTCCCGGCGGAATCAAGATCGCCATTGTGATCAGGGCGGCCTTCAGGATGGGCGATACCCGGTCCCGGGCCGCCATCATGATGACTTTGTCAGGGGATTCGTGCGGGGCAGCGCGCCACAGCTCATCCGTCTTGGCCGAGAGCAGCGTCGCATTGCGGACAGCGACGGCCAGCACCGCGGCAAACGCAGTGAGCGCCAGCACAGTGATGGCGCCTCCCGCGATCCACGCTGCCACGGCGGAACCGGCCAGCGCGGCCGGCAGGGAAAGGAAGATGGCAAGCGCCAGCTTCCAGCTCCGCACGGCTGTCTGGAGAAGGAGCAGGATGGCCAGGAGGGCTGCCGCGCCGATCCACAGCACCAAGGCGTCCCCGGCGAGCTGTTCGCTGTATTTCGTGGGGATCTCGGCGTGGTACTCCAGCGGGAACTGGATCTGCTCGATCGCCGCGTTGATGTCGCGCTGGATATCCGCGAGCGGCCGCCCGGTGACCTCGGCCACGACGTCGATCCGGCGCGAGGTGTCATCGTGCAAGATCACGGCTTCACTCGGAACGAGCCGGATGTCGGCGATCTGGCCCAGCTGGACCCGGCCGCCGCTTGGCGTGTCGAGCAGTAGTTCGCGAATGCTGGTCAGGTCATCCCTGACACCCACCGCGCCGCGGACCACCACTTCAAAGACCTTCTGCTGTTCGAAAAGGTTGCCGACCACGATGCCCTGCATGAGGGAGGCAGCGGCCCGCCGTGCGTCGCCGGGTTTGATGCCGACCTTCTGCGCCGCCTCGAGGTTGACCTCGACTTCGACGATGGGCGTCAAGGCGCTGGCATTGATCGTCGGGTTCTTCACGCCGTCGACCTTTTCGATCGCCTTGCGGACCTCTTCGGCCTTTTCGCGAAGGACCGGCAGGTCGGTTCCGTAGACGCGGACGGCGAATCCCGGATCCATGCTGCTGCGCTGTTCACCAATCTTTTGCTGGGAGTAGTTGACCACGTTGTGCGCAATGCCCGGGTATCCCTGGACGACGTCGCGGACCGCCTGCTCCGTTTCGCTGAAGTTGGCATCCGGTGTGACGGACACCCAGAGTTCCGCGGAGCTGTTCCCAACAACCTGGTCGGAGGAAATGGCGCGGCCGATATGCCCGCCCACTCCCGAAACACCCGGCAGGGTCCGCAGTTCGTCGGACGCCTTCGACGCCACCCTGCGGACTTCGTCGTTGGACGTGCCTGCCATCGAGTCCCACTGCACCAGGAGCGTTCGGTCCGGAATGGTCGGAACGACCGCCCGGTTTCCGACCACCTGGGATGCAGCGGCCAGTCCCAGCAGTCCCACGACGGCGACAGCGACGATGCCGAGCGCGGTGCGGGAGCGTGCGCCCTCGAGGGCCCGGTTGTAGTAGGACCTGGCCCGGACAACAGCCTGCGAGTCCGCCCGGCGGGCTTTCTCACCGGGAAGCAGGAGATATGCCAGGACCGGTGTCACGGACAAACCCACCAGCATGGACGCGGTAAGCGCCAGTGCCAGGGACCAGAAGAGCGGCTGGAAGAACGCACCGCCGACTCCCGTAACGAACAGCGTCGGAACAAGCGCAAGGGCCATGATGAGGGACCCGTGGAACAGCGGGGTGCGGACGCTGCGGACAAGCTGGACCATACGGAACCTGATGGTGGCATCAGTCTCGGTCTCGGTGGTCCGCAACGGCCGGCGCCGCTGCGCCTGCACATCCTCCACGATGTCTCCCACAATCACGGAAACACCCAGGACGATGCCGGCCAGGATCGAGATATTCAGTGTGGAATCGAGCAAGTAGAGCACGACTCCTGCCGCCATGACTGTCGTGGTGATGGCCACGAGGGCAATCACGGCGACACGCCAGGAGCGGAAGAGGACCCAGAAGAGCAGGACGGCGATCAGGAGGCTCACGAGCAACGCCACGCCGAGTCCGTCCACTGCATCCTGCAGGAACGAGGCGGGCCGGAAGACGGACGTATCCATCTGGACTCCGGAAAGTCCGGGCTGCATGTCGCTCAGGGCAGCTTCGATGTCCTTGGTGACTTGTAACGCGCTGGTACCGGGGAACTTCTCCACGACCAGCAGGAGGCCTGCATCCTGACCGACGACGGCGTCTCCGATCAGCGGCTGATGGTCCTCCTTCACCTGGGCAATGTCACCGAGGAGCATGGGAGGTTGGGCGTCCTCGACACTGACCTTGGCCAAGTCCGCGGGCGTTCGGATGGGCAAGACGTGCTGGATGCCAAGACGCTGGCTTGGCGACTCCACAAAGCCGCCCGTGCCGGGGGTAGACGCCTCGAGGAAGCTCAGGGGCGACACCCAGACTGCGTTGCCTGTGGTCTTGATGATCTGTTCGAGCGTGATGCCCTTGTCGCGCATCTGCGTGGGGGTCACCTCGACCTGGAGCTGCTGCTCGCGCTGTCCCCAAATGGATACGTTGGCGACACCGGGAATGCCGATCAGCCGCGGCTTGATCTTCCACCGGGCCAGCACCGACATTTCGATCCCGGAGAGCTCCTTGGAGTTCATCCGGACCATGAGGACGCGGCTGGTTGACGACAGCGGTTGCATGATCAGTGGCGGCGCGGAGACGTTCGGCAGTGCGTGGGCCTGGGTCATACGTTCGGCCACGAGTTGGCGCGCGCGCAGAAGGTCGGTGCCCGGTTCGAACACGAGCTCGATGGAGGACAGGCCGGGAACGGATTTGGACCGGATTTCATCCAACCACGCCACGCCGTTCAGGAGGTCGGCTTCCATCGGAGCGGTAATGAGCTGTTCGACTTCGGCAGCTGAGAGGCCCAAGGCCTCGGTCTGGATCTCGACGTGCGCGGGGGCAAACTCGGGCATGCTGTCGATGGCTACGTTGGGGACGTTCACTACCCCGAAGGCAATGAGCCCGGCGGCCACGGCGAGAACCAGGATGCGGAACTGCATACTGAAACGGGTGATCCAGCCGAACATGGCTAGCCCTGTTCCAGGGAGCCGGCGCCGCGAGTGCGTCCAGCGGGAGTTTTCGGCAGGCACGCAGAAGAATTACGCAAGTGATACATGACAGGCTCCTCAACCCGAGACCATTTGCGAATCCCCCCAAGAGATCCCATTTGCTGATCTTTATCGAATAGTGTTCCCATTCGAATCGTTTGGCAAGATTAAAATTATTGGCTCCGTCACCGGTTTTTCACAGGTTTTTCCCAGCGTGAAGACCCATAATGCATTTTCGGTGCAAACTTCGTGGAACTGCCCGGGCTCTCGCCGACAGCTACCCGAGTGCCGATCGTTCTTATACCCGTTTTTTCCTTGAGGAGCTCCCCGAATTTCCGTTTCGGTACCCGCCGAGGGCGTGCAGCAACGGGCTGTAAGTACCGCTAGTCCATAGGTATGGCATTTGTAACAATTTTGGACCTAGCGGCCCACGAAGGACGCCGGAGCGCGAGTCGGCTCCGACTACCGGGCAGCATCGGCGCTGTCGGTTGAGCGCGAACCAGCCCGAGGGGCTAAAGTGGTCCTATGCGCGCCGTGCTCCTGCTTAGATAGCCGCCCGGCATCCCGACGAGACCTCGATTTCGAAGAGTCCCCGGATTGCCGAGCGGCGGCCCCTCCATGTCGAGGGGCTTTTGTGTGTCCGGGGTAAATTCGGGGGCGCAAAGCACGAAGTAAGAGCAGGAGTACGACGTACGGACAGTATGGAGTCAGGGCCGGGCAACCGGCCGTGGCAGTGCAGACTTGATGGTGAACAGGCCTGGCGGCAGGCAGGCCTGAAGGTAGACAGGCCTGAGATAACAGGCCGCATAGAACAGAAGAGGCCAGCAGTGAGCGTTCAGCCGGAAACACAGACCGGATCACCAGCAGCCGCGGCGGAGGGGCCCGAAGAAGGTGCCTACAGCTTCGCGGCAATGGAAGCCAAATGGCCACAGGTCTGGGAAGACCTGAAGGTCTTCACGCCGCTCGACGACGGCTCAAGGGAACGCCGCTACGTGCTGGACATGTTCCCGTATCCGTCCGGTGACCTTCACATGGGTCACGCCGAGGCATTCGCGATGGGCGACGTCGTGGCGCGCTACCTGCGCCAGCAGGGCTACGACGTGCTGCACCCGATCGGCTGGGACTCCTTCGGCCTGCCCGCGGAGAACGCAGCGATCAAGCGCAACGCGCACCCCAGCGAGTGGACGTACGCCAACATCGACACCCAGGCGGCGTCGTTCAAGCGCTACGCAATTTCAGCAGACTGGTCCCGTCGGCTGCACACCTCCGACCCGGAGTACTACCGCTGGACCCAGTGGCTGTTCACCCGTTTCTACGAGCGTGGCCTGGCCTACCGCAAGAATTCGCCGGTCAACTGGTGCCCCAAGGACCAGACCGTGCTGGCAAACGAACAGGTAGTCAACGGCGCCTGCGAGCGGTGTGGCACGCCCGTAACCAAGAAGTCCTTGAACCAGTGGTACTTCAAGATCACCGACTACGCCGACCGTCTGCTCGATGACATGGACGAACTGCGCGGGCACTGGCCCGAGCGCGTCCTCGCCATGCAGAAGAACTGGATCGGCCGCTCCGAGGGCGCCCACGTCAACTTCGTGATCGAAGCCGACGGCGGCAAGGCCGCCAAGGAAGTCACGGTCTTCACAACGCGTCCGGACACCCTCTACGGCGCCACGTTCTTCGTCGTCGCCGCCGACGCGCCGCTCGCCGTCGAACTGGTCACCAACGAGCACTCCGCGGCCCTGGACGCCTACCGCGAACAGGTCAAGGCGCTGTCCGAGATTGAGCGCCAGTCCACGGAGCGCGAGAAGACCGGCGTCTTCACCGGGCGCTACGCGACCAACCCGCTCAATGGCGAGAAGCTGCCCGTCTGGGCCGCGGACTATGTCCTGGCCGACTACGGCACGGGCGCCATCATGGCCGTGCCGGCCCATGACCAGCGCGACCTCGACTTCGCCAAGACCTTTGACCTGCCCGTCCGGGCAGTACTGGACACCGGCCAGGAGGACCCCGCGGCCACTGGCATCGCCACCACCGGCGAGGGGACCCTGATCAACTCCGGCGCGCTGGACGGCCTGCCGAAGGCTGAGGCCATCCCGGCCGCCATCGAGATCCTGCGTGAGCTGGGCACCGGCGAGAAGTTCGTGAACTTCCGCCTGCGTGACTGGCTGCTCAGCCGGCAGCGGTTCTGGGGCACCCCGATCCCCATCATCCACTGCCCGGCCTGCGGCGAGGTCCCGGTCCCGGACGATCAGCTGCCGGTGACCCTGCCGGCGGACCTGCGCGGCGAGGACCTGTCCCCGAAGGGCACGTCTCCGCTGGCCGCGGTCGAAAGCTGGGTCAACGTCGAGTGCCCCAACTGCCACGGCCCGGCCAAGCGGGACACGGACACCATGGACACGTTCGTGGATTCCTCCTGGTACTTCCTGCGCTTCGTCTCCCCGCAATACACCGAGGGCCCGTTCGATCCGGAGAAGATCAACGACTGGATGCCGGTCGGCCAGTACGTGGGAGGCGTGGAGCACGCCATCCTGCACCTGCTCTATGCGCGGTTCTTCACCAAGGTCATCCACGACCTCGGCCTGATCGAGGCCGACGAGCCTTTCCGCGCGCTGCTGAACCAGGGCCAGGTGCTCAACGGCGGCAAGGCGATGAGCAAGTCACTGGGCAACGGCGTGGACCTGGGCGAGCAGCTGGACAAGTTCGGCGTGGACGCCGTACGCCTGACCATGATCTTCGCCTCCCCGCCGGAGGACGACGTCGATTGGGCGGACGTATCGCCGTCGGGCTCCGCCAAGTTCCTGGCCCGTGCCTGGCGCCTCGGCCAGGATGTGACGAGCGCACCCGGCGTCGACTTCGCCACCGGCGACCGTGCACTGCGCACCGTCACCCACCGCACGATCGCCGATGCGCAGGCCCTGCTGGACCACAACAAGTTCAACGTGGTTGTCGCAAAGCTGATGGAGCTGGTCAACGCGACCCGCAAAACCATCGACTCCGGGGCCGGCGGCGCCGACCCCGCAGTCCGCGAAGCCGTGGAGGCCGTTGCCGTCATCCTGAGCCTGTTTGCGCCGTATACCGCCGAGGACCTGTGGAACGTCCTGGGACACCCGGCCTCGGTCGCCAACGCCGGCTGGCCCACGCACGACGACGCCTTGCTCGTGGAGGACACGGTCACCGCCGTCGTCCAGGTGCAGGGCAAGGTGCGGGACCGCCTGGAGGTTTCCCCGGACATCTCTGAGGAGGACCTGCGCGAACTCGCGCTAGCCTCGGAAAACGTCCAGCGCGCCCTCGACGGCCGTGCCCTCCGCACGGTGATCGTGCGGGCGCCTAAACTGGTCAACATCGTCCCGGCCTAGCCGGGCGTACCATCCTGCACTGGCCGCCGGCTGATACCGGCGGCCAGTGCAGAGAACGCGTCGGGCACGGCTGCCCTGGCCGGAGAAAAAGTTCAGCGTCCCGATAGCAGGAGGTCCCTCGTGCCAGACCGCGAACCGTCAGGCTGGCCATGGCTGCGCGAGCGGCTTATTCGCCTTCGGCAGGGCACCCGGGGCGGCGTCCCCGATACGGCTCCCGCCGCCGTCGTCCAAGTGGCGGTGGTCACGGACTCTGCGGCCGCGCTGCCCGCGGACTGGATCCGGTCCTTCACTGCCGACGGCGGGCTGACCGTGGTCCCGATGCCCGTCATGGTCGGCGCCGAAATCTACGGCGAGGGTGAGGACGACATTGCCGAGACGATCGCCGTGGCCCTCGCCAGCGGCAAGCCCGTCAAGACCTCGCGTCCGTCACCTGGGCAGTTTGAACACGCTTACCGGGCGGCCAGCGAGCGTGGCTTCCAGTCCGTGGTCTCGATTCACATCTCCGGCGCACTGTCCGGGACTGCCGACGCCGCCCGCCTGGCAGCCCAGCGGGTCGGCATCCCGGTAGAGGTCCTCGACTCCCGGACGGTTGGGATGGCGCAGGGGATGGGCGTGCAGGGCGCCGTCGTCGCGGCCGCCGATGGCCGGAATGCGGCCGGCGTGTTGGCCTTCGCGCAGGAGCGGCTGGACCGCACCAAAGTGTATTTCTACGTTCCGAGCCTGGAGCAGTTGCGCCGGGGCGGCCGGATAGGGGCCGCGGCCTCGCTCTGGGGAACCATGTTCTCCATCAAACCCATCCTGGCAGTTGATGATGGCCGGATCATCCCGCTGGAAAAGGTCCGGTCCGCGGCGAAGGCCATCGCACGGCTGGAAGAAATTGTTGCCGCCGATGCGTCCACCCGCCCTGCCGGTCAGGCGCGGCTGGCTGTGCACCATTTCGGAAACCAGGCCGAGGCCGAGGAGCTTGCCCGGCGCCTGGCCGTGGCATTGCCGTCTTGTCCGCCGGCCCAGATCAGCGCACTCCCGGCCGTCCTGGCCGCCCACGCGGGGCTCGGTGTGCTGGCGGTGATCGTGGGGGAGGGCAGCACCCCCGCAAGCTCGAGCTCCAGCGAGGCCAGCGGCGCCACTCCGAATCGCGGGGAATCGGCGGCCGGCGAGCTGGACGGCGGGAAACCTGGCGCTGGCCGGGCAACCGCGCGGGCAGGCGACTAGCACCGGAGGCCTCCCCGTTGGGCGAAACGCTGGTCGCGAGGGGGCGCTGGCGGTACAGTCACTGCACCGAACCCCAGCGAACCCGGAGGCCGCCATGGCAATGCAGGTGCACCACGTAGCCCAGTTCGACCGCGACGTTGCCGAAGAGGTGACCAAGTGGCTGAAATACCTCAAGGGCCAAGTGACAAGTGTCCAATTCCTCACCACCACCGTGCCCGATCCCAAGGCCGCTGACAAATGGCGGGTGCAGTACGAGGCCTACATCACCTACCAGCAGTGAATCCCGGGCTGACGCTGCGTCTCACGGGGTAGGCGTGGGCGACTGCGTTAGCGCAGATGTCTCCTGGGAGGTCGGCGAGGACGTCGGCGTCGGCGGAAGCGTTGGCTCGAGTGTCTGCGGTGGCGTCGGCGTCGGCGTCAGTGGAAGTGACGGCGAGGGAGTCGGCTCGACCGCCTGGGGCGTCGGCGTCAGCGGTGTCGACGGCGAGGGGGGCGGCTGGAGCGCCTGCGGTGGCGTCGGCGTCAGCGTCAGTGGAAGTGACGGCGAGGGAGCCGGCTGGAGCGCCTGCGGTGGCGTCGGCGTCAGCGTCAGTGGAAGTGACGGCGAGGGAGTCGGCTCGACCGCCTGCGGCGGAGGCGTCAGCGTCAGCGGGGTCGTTGGCTGGAGTGTCTGCGAGGGCGAGGGCGAGGTCGTCAGAGGAGTCGTCGGCAGAGTTGTCGGCTGGAGCGCCTGGGATGGCGTCGGCTGGGGCGCCTGCGAGGGAGTCAGCGGAGGCGTCGTCTGGGACGACTGCCGGCCCGGCTTGATGGTGTAGCTGGGCTGCGGGCTCGAGCCGTTGACCCAAAGGGCCGCAGTCACCCTACGGGAGCCCCCAGGCTCCAGCCACCAGAGCACCTGGACGTTGCAGTGGTAGACAACCGTGAAATTACCGACGGCGCCCCCCGGCGGAACCGAGTGAATCGACGTGGCGGCCGTCTGCGTGGTCCAGATGAAATTCTGGTCGGCCCTCATTCCTGCCGTGCCGTCAACCGTCACATGCGCTATGCCGTAGAGGCCGTGCTGCGGGCAGAAACCGCCGTCAAGGGAAATGTTGACGATCTGGGTTGAGGTAGCTTGCGTTGTGTCTGCCACCGCAGGCGGGGCTGGCAGCATAGCGCCGCCAAGAGCCATGACCGCCGCCGGCCCAAACAACCACTTCATTGCACACCAGCTTTCGACGCTTGATGGTGACATCCAGGCGATCAGAGTTGCCCCCAGCCGGCAGTCTTCTCGATTGGATGCAGACGTTACCACCGGGTCCTGGTGGGCACCAGCGTAGGGAATACTTGCCCGGTGCCGCGAAATTACGCGTATTACTCAGGTATTTCCACATACGAGTGGTGCCGGATGTCGGTGCGGGTGAGGGTTTCCTAGAGTCGTTCCATGTCACGTCGGATCCCGGGAGCCACATCCGCCTTGGGCGTTGGGGTTGCCCGGGAACGCCTGGCGGCGACGCTGCGAGATGCCGGAGACGCCGGAGACGCCGTTGATTTACCGTCCGCAGGCGGCGCCGGAGATTCGTCGCAGGCCGGGAGTACGGGGATGTCGGTGGACGCGCACCGGGCGGCGGATCTGTCCTCGGGGCTGTTGGAAGTGCCGGCATCTGGCCTCCCCGTCGCGTCCCTGGCCGCCGCTCCCGTCTGCGCTTCTCTCTGCGCCGCCGGCAGGCGCCGTGCCGGCGGCGGCGCCGGAACGGATGCCGTGCAGCTCTCCGGAGGCGGGGACGTAGCAAGGGCGCCGCTCTCCGCATGGTTGCGGGCCAGGACGGGTCTGCGGGCGGCGGCTCTGCTGGGCGTCCTCGCCGCGGTGTTGGGCGGCTGCTTCTGGTGGCAGGCCGGCACCGGCGGCGCGCAGGTGGTCGCGCTCAGTGAGTCCGCCCCGGCCGCGGAGGAAGCACCCGATCCGGCAGCCGGCCAAAGCATCGCGCCGCCGGGAGAAGATCCCAGCCCGGGGCCGGAAAGCATCGAGGTTCATGTTGCCGGCGCCGTGCTCAGGCCGGGGGTGGTTCAGCTGCCGGCGGGAAGCCGGCTGTACGAAGCAATCCTGGCTGCGGGCGGGGCCAAGGACACGGCGGATCCGGACCGGCTCAACCTGGCAGCCGTGCTGGAGGACGGCCAGAAGGTCCTGGTGCCCATCCGCGGCGAACCCGATCAGACGGATGCATCCCCGGGCGGCTCACCTGCGCCCGGTTCCGCCACAGGCGGCACGAGGCCAGGCAGCGGTGGCGGAAAGATCAACCTCAACACCGCCAGCCTTGAGGAACTGGGGACTCTCCCGCGCGTCGGCCCGGTCTTGGCGCAGCGCATCGTGGACTGGCGTCAACAGCACGGGCGCTTCAAGACCGTGCAGGAGCTCGACGCAGTTGACGGAATCGGTCCGAAGTTGCTCGAGGCCCTGCTCCCGTTAGTGGGCATCTGAGATGGCAGGGCGGGACGCTGACGTAGGGCGGCAGGACATGGCACCGCATGATGTGGCACGCCACGCCGTGGCACCGCACGACGTGGCACGCCGTGGCGCGGGTCGGACCGGCCTGCGGGGTTCTGCGGCAGCCCCGCTGAGCCGCTGGCAGCGCTACGTCGACGCGGCCGTCCATTCCCCGGCGCACGCGGAACGGGATGCCCCGGCGGGCGACGGCCGTGTCCGCGGATCGGGAACGCCCGCGCCAGAAGCCCACGGTCTGCAGCCCGGTGGCAGCTCGCCTGCGAGCCAGGGTGCGAAGCGCCTCCCGGGCTCCCCAGGGCGCCTGGGGCGGCTCCCTCGCGGGCACCTGACCGGGTACGTCACCGAAAGCCTGCTGTCCCGGGCCGCGCGTGACACCGCCTTGCGTCGACGACTCACGGAACGGACACGGCGGACGGACCTTCGGCTGGTGCTGCCCGCCCTCCTTGTCTGGGGGACCGCGGCGTCTGGAAACTGGTTGTCCCCTGCAGGGCTGGCGGGTCTCTGCGCGGCACTGGCGGCGGCCGCGGGAATCTTGCTGTTCTTGGCCGGCCGCGGCAACACCGGCCGCGCTGGGTTCGGTCGCGGCACAATGAAAAGCGCAAGGGTTCGGAGCGCCAGGATTCGGAGCGCCGGGGTTGTGCGGGAAGCCGCCAGGCATGGCCCCCGTCCCCGGCTGGCGGCAGGACGCAGCCTTCGCGCCACGGTGGCTGTGGCGCTGTTGCTGTCCCTCGCGGCGGCCGCGCATGCCGCCGTCGAGGCGTCCTGGCGGCATGATGGCGCCATCGCTGAGGCCGTGGCCGCGCGCGCGGCTGTCGTCGCGGAACTGGAAATTGCGGGTGCCCCGCGGCGGCTCAGGATTCCCGGGGCCGGCGGACTGGCCGACCGTTGGGCAGTCCCGGTGATGCTGAAGGCGATGACCTTCGGCGGCCACAGGGTCGCCGGAGACGCCCGGCTCGTCGTCATGGGTGGAGCGGCGTGGGAACACCCAGTTCCGGGCCAGCGCCTGCGCGCTACGGGCAAGCTCCGGCCGGCCGCGCCGGGGGAGCCGGACGCGGGAATCCTAACGGCGACGTCCGCTCCAACGGTGTTGCGGGGACCCGGGCCCTGGCAACAGGGTCCCGGTGAGCTGCGCCGCGCCTTCACCACCGCGGCGGGACGTTTCGGCGGCGACGCCGGCGGGCTGCTGCCCGGGATGGTCACCGGCGACACCAGCGCCCTGGACGCGGAATTGGAAGCCGCCATGAAGACGGTGGGGATGACGCACCTGACTGCCGTCAGCGGTGCGAACTGCAGCCTGATCCTGGGCACGCTGCTGCTCGCTGCCCGCACGCTGCGCCTTCCGCGCATGGCAGCCGCCGTGGCCAGTCTCGCGGGGCTCGGCCTGTTCGTCCTCATGGTGGGACCGGATCCCAGTGTGCTGCGGGCCGCGCTTATGGGCAGCGTCGGGCTCGCGTCCATGGCCTTTGGTCGCGCAGGGCGCGGACTCAGCCTGCTGTGCGTTGCCATCATTGGTCTGCTGTTGGCGCAGCCGATCCTTGCCACCAGCTTCGGATTCCTGCTCTCTGTGCTGGCCACGCTGGGAATCGTGGTCACCGGACGCCGCATCATGGACTGGCTGCCACCCGCGGTGCCGCGCTGGGCGGCAGCCGGCGTTGCCGTACCCCTGTCCGCCCAGCTGTTCTGCGCTCCGGCGATCGTGCTGTTGCAGCCGCAGTTCGGCGCTTACGCCCTGCCAGCGAACGTGGCTGCTGCGGGGCTCGTGGCGCCAGTGACACTCCTCGGCACGGCCGCTGCGGCGCTCCTGCCCGCAGTCCCTGCCGCAGCGGAGCTCCTTATGATCGCTGCTGCTTTCTTCGCAGGCGCAGTAGCCGGAATCGCCCGGTGCTTCGCGGCACTCCCGGGCGCCGCGCTGCCCTGGCCGGAAGGGGCCTTCGGCGCAGCCACCATGGGCATCTTTTCCGCGACCGTGCTGGCAGCGGCGTGGCTGGCCCTGCACCCGGTCCCGGTTGTTCGGGCCGCCCTGGCGGCACACGCGCGGGTCGTCGCCGTCCTCGAAAGTCGCTCGGTTGCGGCGGCACGGCCAGCCTCCCGGCAGGCCGGCCGGCGCGGCTTGGAGCACCGGTCCGGGCGTGGGACGCTTAGAGTTCGCAAACCAACTTCCGGGAGGAATCACGAGTGGCTGCTGCCCAGACCCAACGGCCCAGGACCTCGGCGTCGAACACCGCCACCTGGCGCGACGTGACACCGGCTGCCGTAGTCCTGGTGGGCGGCCCGGAAGACTATTTGGGTTCGCGTGCAATGGACCGTATCCGCGGGCAGGTCCGCGAGGCGGCGCCCGACGTCGAAATTACCCGGCTCAATGCCGGCAGCTACGCGGCCGGGTCGCTGGCCATGAACGTCAGCCCTTCACTGTTCGGCGAACAGAAGCTCATCGAGGTCGACGGGCTCGAGGCGATGAACGATGCCTTCCTCGCCGATGCCCTGAAATATGTGGCGCAGCCGGAACCGGACGCCGTTCTGGTGCTCCGCCACGGCGGGGGAGTCCGCGGCAAGAAGTTGCTGGACGCCATCAAGGCCGCGGGCTGGCCCGTTGTCGACTGCCAGCCGCTCAAGAAAGACGCCGAGAAGATCGCCTTCGTCACGTCCGAGTTCAAGACCGCCTCCCGTCGTATCGAACCCGACGCCGTGCACGCCCTCGTCAATGCGGTCGGCGCGCAGCTCGCGGAACTCGCCGCCGCCTGCAGCCAGCTGATCGCTGACGCCACCACCGGCGTGGACGCTGCGATGGTGGACAAGTACTACGGCGGCCGGGTCGAGGCAACGGGCTTCAAGGTCGCCGACGCCGCGATGGCCGGCAACGGCCCGCTGGCCCTCTCCACGCTCCGCCACGCCCTGGCCACCGGTGCGGACCCGGTACCGATCGTGGCGGCCCTGGCGTCCAAGCTGCGTTCCCTGGCCAAGGTGGCCGGCGCGCAGGGGTCGTCCTCGCAGATCGCCAAGCAACTGGGAATGCAGCCCTGGCTCGTCGAACAGGCCCAGCGGGAAGTTCGGCGCTGGACGCCAGAGGGGCTGGTCCGCTCCATCCAGGTAACCGCCGAAGCGGACGCCCAGGTCAAGGGGCTTTCGCGCGATCCCGTCTATGCCGTTGAACATGCGGTAACGGTGATTGCCACCTCGGTCCGCAGGTCCTGACGCAGGGGTTCGAAACAACAGCGGTTCGGACGCACCCACCCGCCCGGCGTGTCGGGTCAGGCCCGGCCGCGGCCAGCTGGCGGCGGCCAGCTGGCGGCGGCCAGTTGGCGGCGGCCAGTTGGCGGCGGTGGGGAATGGGGACGGTTCCTGCGGCTTAGCGGAATGTGGCCGGCACCCACGGCTTAAATGGATGTGGCCGGCACCCATGGGGTGCCGGCCACAATCATCAGTTCAAGTGAACTGGAAACCTTAGAGTGCGTTGACCTTCTTGGAGATCGCGGACTTGCGGTTTGCAGCGTTGTTCTTGTGAAGAACACCCTTGCTGACAGCCTTGTCCAGCTTGCGGCCGGCGGCAACCAGTGCGGCAGCGGCAGCATCCTTGTCGGTGGACTCAACGGCGGTGTTGACGGCGCGGATGGCCGTCTTCAGCTCGGACTTGACTGCGTTGTTGCGCAGGCGAGCCTTTTCGTTGGTCAGGATGCGCTTCTTCTGGGACTTGATATTAGCCACGTGTGAACTCTCTTTTTCAATGCGGAAAATGGTCTAGAGGGCTTTCAGATTGGCCATTGACTGAGCGGCGTGGGGATACCTATGGCGACCAACCATCTGTGGCCGTCGACCTGCACGGACACACAGCTGTAAATAATAGCAGAGATGAACGAGCAGGCACGAGTACGGGTGGTGATCCGCCGCCGCACCCGGGCCCTGGCGGGTCAGCTCCAGCCGCGGCGCTCCCGCAGGGCCGCTGCGATGAGGTTGAAGCGGCCTACGTCCAGGATCGCTCCCTCGCGCCGGATGTCCTTGGCGTTGATCTGCAAAACGCGGTCCAGCTTCGCTTCGCTGGGCCGCCACTGGCGGTCCCAGGGCCCGGTGCCGATGTCCACGTAGTCATCCGACCGGCGTGAGTCGCCGTCGTGGTCCTTGCTCGTCAGCATCAGGCCGAGCAGATACCGGCCACTGGTGCCCACCAGCAGCACCGGACGGTCCTTGCCCTGGGAATAGTCCTCTTCATAGGGCACCCAGGTCCACACGACTTCGCCGGGCTCGGGCAGGCCGTTGGGAGCGGGGGCGTAGCGGACGGCCGCCCGCCCCAAGAAGTCGCCGGGATACGTCCCGGTCAGTCCGGCGGTCGGGGCGCCGGCCCGTGCCGGGCCCGGGCGCCGCTTCCCCGCCGGTTTTGCCGCCGGCCCGCGGGTGGTGCCCGGTGCGGAGCCGCCGAGTTTGTCCAGGTAGCGCAGTGCGTCGCGGACCGCGTTGCCGATTGATCGTAAGTTCCAAGCCATGGGGAAACCTTACCGGCAACCCCCACAGGGGAGAGGGGAGTGGGGGAGAGGGAAGGGGAGGGGAGCGGAAATTCCACGGCACGATGCGGCGTCCGGAACGCAATGCAGGGATGCACTGCCACCGGCCCGGACGTGGGAGACTATAGGAACGACAAATGCGCCACGTCGCAGGATGGGAAACCAGCATCCGCGCCGATCCGTGGACAAGCCAACCTTAATGCCAACAGTAAGGACCCTGCGTGTCTCCCATGGCCCGCACCGCCCCGGTGCCCGCCGCAACAGATCCGGCCATCATCCGGAACTTCTGCATCATTGCGCACATTGACCACGGCAAATCCACACTGGCCGACCGGATGCTTCAATTCACCGGTGTCGTCCAGTCCCGTGACATGAAGGCCCAGTACCTGGACCGCATGGACATTGAGCGCGAACGCGGCATCACCATCAAATCCCAGGCCGTCCGCATGCCCTGGGAACTCGACGGCACCAGCTACGCGCTGAACATGATCGACACCCCCGGGCACGTCGACTTCACGTACGAGGTCTCCCGCTCGCTCGCGGCCTGCGAAGGCGCGATCCTGCTGGTGGACGCGGCCCAGGGCATCGAGGCCCAGACCCTCGCCAACCTCTACCTGGCGATGGAAAACAACCTCACGATCATCCCGGTCCTGAACAAGATCGACCTCCCGGCAGCCCAGCCCGAGAAGTACGCGGCGGAACTCGCCAACCTGATCGGCGGCGACCCCGACGACGTGCTCCGCGTCTCCGGCAAGACGGGCATGGGCGTCGAGGTCCTGCTGGACAAGATCGTCCGCGACCTGCCTGCCCCCGTGGGTGACCCGAACGCGCCCGCCCGGGCCATGATCTTCGACTCGGTCTACGACACGTACCGCGGTGTGGTCACTTACGTCCGCGTGGTCGACGGCATGCTGCACCCCCGCGAACGCATCCAGATGATGTCGACCCGCGCCACGCACGAACTCCTCGAGATCGGTGTGAGTTCCCCGGAACCCACCCCCTCCAAGGGTCTCGGCGTCGGCGAAGTCGGCTACCTCATCACGGGTGTGAAGGACGTCCGCCTTTCCAAGGTGGGCGACACCGTCACCAACCTTGCCAAGCCGGCCACCGAATCCCTCCCCGGCTATGCGGACGCCAAGCCGATGGTCTTCTCCGGCCTGTACCCGCTGGACGGCACCGACTATCCGGTGCTCCGCGATGCGCTGGAGAAGCTGATGCTCAACGATGCCGCGCTGGTGTACGAGCCCGAAACGTCCGCCGCGCTGGGATTCGGCTTCCGCGTGGGATTCCTGGGCCTGCTGCACCTGGAAATCACCCGCGAGCGGCTCGAACGCGAGTACAACCTGGACCTGATTTCCACCGCCCCCAACGTGGAATACGAGGTGACGCTGGAGGACAAGAGAATCGTCCACGTCACGAATCCCAGCGAGTACCCCACCGGCAAGATCGCTGAAGTCCGCGAGCCGATGGTGTCCGCCACCATCCTTGCCCCGAACGAGTTTGTCGGCGCCATCATGGAGCTGTGCCAGAGCCGGCGCGGCGTCTTGGGGGGCATGGACTACCTCTCCGAGGACCGGGTGGAAATCCGTTACCGCCTGCCGCTGGCCGAAATCGTCTTCGACTTCTTCGACATCCTCAAGTCCAAGACCCGCGGCTACGGGTCGCTGGACTGGAAGGCCGACGGCGAGCAGGTGGCCGACCTCGTCAAGGTGGACATCATGCTCCAGGGCGAGCAGGTTGATGCCTTCTCCGCCATCACCCACCGGGACAAGGCCTACGCCTACGGCGTGATGATGACCGGCAAGCTGCGCGAACTCATCCCGCGCCAGCAGTTCGAGGTGCCCATCCAGGCCGCCATCGGCTCCAGGATCATCGCCCGCGAAAGCATCCGCGCCATCCGCAAGGATGTCCTGGCCAAGTGCTACGGCGGCGACATCACCCGAAAGCGCAAACTGCTGGAAAAGCAGAAGGAAGGCAAGAAGCGCATGAAGATGGTGGGCCGCGTCGAAGTGCCGCAGGAAGCCTTTATCGCCGCGCTCACCACGGACGAGTCCAAGGACAAGGCTAAGAAGTAGCGGTGCTGGTAATGACTGTTGCTGCAGTGTCGGCAGGGCGGGCCCGTGCCTAGCGTTCTTCCCCTCGGCGACCCGGCGCCGCCGGACGGGCTGCTGCCCGCCCAGGCGTGCCAGGGCGCCGATCAGCGCGCCTTCGGGCTGTACGTACACATCCCGTTCTGCGCGGTCCGCTGCGGGTACTGCGACTTCAACACCTACACCGCCACCGAGTTGGGCGGCGGGGCCTCCCAGGTTGCCTACGCCGCCACGGCGATCGCGGAAGTGGATTTCGCCGCCGAGGCCCTGAAGCGCAGCGGCCTACCCGCGCGACCCCTCAGCACGGTCTTCTTCGGCGGCGGCACGCCCACGCTGCTGCCGGCCGAGGACCTCGCGCGCATACTCACAGCCGCGATCGGCGCCTGGGGCCTGCAGCCCGGCGCCGAGGTGACCACCGAGGCAAACCCGGATTCCGTCACCCCCGAATCACTGCAGCTGCTCGCCGACGCCGGGTTCACCCGGGTGTCCTTCGGCATGCAGTCGGCCGTGCCCCACGTCCTGAAGGTCCTGGACCGCACCCACACGCCCAGCCGGGTGCCCGAAGTGGTGCAGTGGGCGCGGGACGCGGGGCTCGCGGTCAGCCTCGACCTCATTTACGGGACGCCGGGGGAGTCGCTGGAGGACTGGCGCTGCTCGCTCGAGACGGCACTGTCCTACGCCCCCGACCACATCAGCACCTACGCCCTGATTGTTGAGGACGGGACCAAACTTGCGGCGCAGATCCGCCGCGGCGAAGTGCCACAAATCGACGACGACGACCACGCCGCCAAATATGAACTCGCCGACGAGCTGATTTCCGCGGCCGGGCTCGCCTGGTACGAGGTCAGCAACTGGTCCCGCACCCCCGACCAGGCCTGCCGGCACAACCTCGCCTACTGGCGGGGGGACGACTGGTGGGGCATCGGACCCGGGGCGCACTCGCACGTCGGAGGGGTGCGGTGGTGGAACGTCAAGCACCCCACCGCCTACGCCAACCGCCTCGGCGCCGGGGTCTCACCCGCGGCCGGACGCGAAACGCTGGATACCGAAACCCGTAACGTGGAACGCGTCATGCTCGAGGCCCGGCTGAACTCCGGACTCGACATCCCGAGTCTCGGCGGCCTGGGGGACACCGGCCGGCACGCCGTCGCGGGGCTGATCGCGGACGGCCTGGTGGACCCCGCGGCCGCTTTCAAGGGCCGGCTCATCCTCACCCTCAAGGGCCGGCTGCTGGCCGACGCCGTGGTCCGCAGGATCCTGCCGGACTGAGCTGCCGTACCAGGGCGGCTGCCCGACTAAGGCACAACGGGGCAGCCGCACACAACGAGGCAGCCGCACAAAGAGAGCCGGCCGCTAACCCTGACGGGCAGCGGCCGGCTCTCGTGCTTGGGTCCGGGTTTGGTTATTTGATCCAGCGCAGGTTGAATTCGTAGCGGTGCGGCTGGCCACGGTTGACGTGGATGCCTGCCGCCACCGAGAAGCACGTCACGGCGATCCAGATCACCGTGGCGAGCACCGCGAAGAGGTTCCCCACCACGGGAATGAAGACCAGCAGATTACAGAGCACTGCTGCGAGGGTCGGCGGCAGCGTGAAATTGAGGGCTTCCTTGGATTCCTGCGCCGTGAACGGGCCGCGGTCCTTGAAGATGAGGTAGATCAGCAGCGACGGCACGCAGCCCAAGATCCCGCCGAAGTGCGCCAGCGTGGCCCACTGCCGGTCCTCGCCGGCCGTCAGCGGCAGCGCATTTGCCGGAACGCCATGGTACGGAGGCTGGCCATGGCCGGCCTGGTTGCCCGTGTGTTCTCGTGCGTTATCTGCCACGGTGTAGCCCTTCGGATTGCGGTGATGCGTTGCTGCCTGGGTTGTGCCTGGAATAGCCAAAACCGCGCTGGGAGCGCGGCCGCCATTTCAAGAATACTTGCTCGGGTGCGGAAATGGAGATTGGGGAGCGTCCGCGGCGGCCGACTAGGGCACGGTGAGGAAGTCAATGACCTCTTCCACGCGGCCCAGCAGGGACGCCTCCAGATCGGCATAGCTGCGGACAGCCCCCAATAGTTTCTGCCAGCCGAGGCCGATGTCCTCCTTCGTGGAGTGGGGCCACCCGAAAGCCATCAGGATGCCTGTCTTCCAGTCGACGCCGCGGGGGATCACGGGCCACTGCTCAATCCCCAGGACCGCGGGCCGGATGGCCTGCCACACGTCCACGTAGGGGTGGCCAACAATCAGGACGTTGCCTGCGGCGCCCGGTGAGGCCATGACGGCGTCGGCGATCCGTGACTCCTTGGAGTTGGCCACCAGGTGGTCAACGAGCACGCCGAGACGGCGGCCCGGGCCCGGACCGAACTCCGCCACGGCGGCCGCAAGGTCGTCGATGCCGTGCAGCGGTTCGACGACGATGCCCTCCACCCGGAGGTCATCGCCCCAGACCTTCTCCACCAGCTCGGCGTCGTGCTTTCCTTCCACCCAGATGCGGCTGGCCTTGGCCACCTGTGCGCGGTGCCCCGCCACCCGGACCGAGCCCGACGCCGTGCGGCCGGCACCGGCGGCCGGCGCCGCCTTCTTCGGGGCCGGAGGCATCAGCCGGATCGGCTGGCCCTCCAACAGGAAGCCAAAGCCGAGGCGGAAGGACCGGGACTTGCCGCGCCGGTCCTCCAGCGCCACCACATGCATGCCGCCGGACTTCTCCACCCGGGTCACGGCGCCCACCCAGCCGGACTGGACCTCCTCGAGGACCATCCCGCGTTCCACCGGGACTTCCGGCAACTGGGTCTTGGCGGGGGCGGACAGGTCCTGCGGGCCCCAGTTCTGGTACGACATCTCTACACACTTACTTTGCACTCGGAATGTACGGCGGTCGGTGGAACTCCCCGGGTCCGGTACCGGACCGCGACGGCGCGGCAACGGCAGCGGCTGCCACGGTCTCGGCACCGGCGTGACGGGAATCGCGACCCCGCGGGCCACGCCTGGAGCGAATCCAATGCTAACAACGCGGCGACTCATATTAGACTGGTTAGCACTTAGGCATGTCGAGTGCTAACCCTTGTCCCGCCGAGGGCCGTCTCAGTATTACTTCTGGGTACTACTTCTGGACGCGAACCGGACAACGCGGGCGGCACCGACTGCGGGACAGTCGATTGGAGGTGGAGCGTGAGCGAACCGCGCAAACTCGAAGTGCTGCGCGCCATCGTGGAGGACTACGTCCATTCGCGTGAGCCCGTTGGTTCCAAAGCGCTCGTTGAGCGGCACCATCTGGGCGTGTCCAGTGCCACGATCCGAAATGACATGGCGGCGCTGGAAGACGAAGGGCTGATCACGGCACCGCACACGAGCGCCGGCCGGATCCCCACCGACAAGGGCTACCGGCTCTTCGTCGACCAGATCTCAGCGGTGAAGCCGTTGTCCCAGGCCGAGCGCCGGGCCATCCAGGCATTGCTGGAAGGATCCGAGGACCTCGACGACATCCTCGACCGGACCGTGAGGCTCCTCTCCCACCTGACCAACCAGGTCGCCGTCGTGCAGTATCCGCTCCGCAGCCGCGCCCGGGTGCGGCACATAGAGTTCGTGCTGCTGGCCCCCCGGAAGGTGCTGATTGTCCTCATCGCGGACACCGGCAAAGTGGAGCAGCGCGTGATCGACGTCGGGCAGGACATTCCCGACGACGCCCTGGCGGAGCTGCGCACGCGCTTCCTGGCGAGCCTCTCCGGAACCCCGCTGAGCCTGCTGCCCCAGCTGCTGCCCGCCGTCGTCGCCAGTGGCCCGCCGGCGCGCCGCGGTGCGGCGCAGGCGCTGGCCCGCGGCCTGGAGGCCCTGGCCACGAGCAGCCGCGAAGAGCGCATGGTCATGGCCGGCACGGCGAATCTGGCACGCTCCAATGTGGACTTCCCGCTCAGCATCGGCCCCGTGCTGGAGGCGCTCGAGGAACAGGTGGTCATGCTCCGCCTGCTCAGCGAAATGGCCGAGGACCCGCGCGGTGTGACCGTCAGTATCGGCCGGGAAAACCCCTACGACGGTCTCGCCGAGGCCTCGGTCGTGGCCACCGCCTACGGGCCGGATGCCACGGCCAAGGTCGGCGTCCTTGGGCCCACCCGGATGGACTATCCCACCACCATGGCCGCCGTCCGCGCGGTGGCCCGTTACCTTTCCAGGATCCTTGGGCCCTGACGGGCCCGGGACCGAACGCGACTTCTTGCCCCACAGGCAGTGCCCCACCGGCAGTACGAAAAGGAAGAGATACACACTTTGAGCAGCCACTATGACGTTCTTGGAGTCTCCCGCGACGCAACGGGGGAGGAGATCAAGAAGGCCTACCGGAAACTGGCCCGGACCCTGCACCCGGACGTGAACCCGGGAGAAGACGCCTCGGACCGGTTCAAGGCCGTCACCCACGCCTATGAGGTCCTCTCCGATCCACAGAAGCGGCGGGTTTATGACACCACCGGCAACGAGAACGGTACCGACAACGGCTTCGGCGGCGGCAGCTACTCGGGCCAGGGCTTCGCCTTCCAAGACATCTTCGAGACCTTCTTCGGGGCGGGCGGCGGCCAGGGCGGCCCGGCGTCCCGTGTCCGCCGCGGCCAGGACGCGCTGATCAGCGTGCGAATCGACCTCCGCGACGCGGTGTTCGGTGTGAACAAGAAGCTCGAGGTCGACACGGCTGTCGTCTGCCCGACGTGCGATGGCTCCTGCTGCCGCGAGGGCACCCACCCGGTTCGCTGCGACATCTGTGGCGGCAGTGGCCAGGTCCAGCGCGCTGTGCGCTCCATCCTGGGCCAGGTCATGACCTCGGCTCCCTGCGGGTCCTGTGAGGGCTTTGGCACCGTCATCAAGGACCCCTGCAACGAATGCAGCGGCCAGGGCCGGATCCGCAGCCGCCGTTCGCTGACCGTCAAGGTACCTGCCGGCGTTGGAACCGGCACCCGCATCCAGTTGTCCGGCCAGGGCGAGGCAGGGCCCGCCGGCGGTCCGGCCGGGGACCTGTACGTGGAGATCCGGGTCAACAACGACGCCACGTACGTCCGCGACGGCGACGACCTTCACGCGAGCCTCAACATCCCCATGACGGCCGCCGCCCTCGGCACCGAAATTAGCCTCGACACCTTCGACGGGCAGCAGGAGATCGACGTCCGGGCCGGCACCCAGTCGGGCGAGATCATCACCCTCCGCGGGCTCGGCGTCACGCATCTGCGCGGCCACGGGCGCGGCGACCTGAAAGTGCACCTGCAGGTCGAAACGCCGGGCAAGCTCGATGCTGCCCAGGAGGACCTGCTCCGCCAGCTGGCCCAGCTGCGCGGCGAACACTTCACGGCCGGAAAGCTCGCGGCCAGCGGCGGCGTCTTCGCCAAACTCCGGGACCGGCTCGGTAACCTGTAGCGGTGAGTAACCCCGTCTTCTTCACCGCCCCCGGCACCCTGGACCAGCAGGTCCCCGGCTCCGCCTTCGTCCTGGAGGGCGCCGAGGCCCGCCACGCCGTCACCGTCAAGCGGATCGCCGTCGGCGAGGCCGTGGACATCGCCGACGGCGCCGGCAAGCGGCTGACCGGCACGGTGACCGCAGCCCTGCACGGTGAGCTGACCGTCGAGTGCCTCGACGTTGCAGATGAGCCGCGGCCCGAGACCCGGTTGGTCCTGGTCCAGGCCCTCGCCAAAGGCGACCGCGACGAACTTGCGGCCGAAACGGCCACGGAGTTGGGTATCGACGCCGTCATTCCCTGGCAGGCGGAGCGGTCCATTGTGCGGTGGAAGGCTGAACGGGCCGCGAAGGCGCATGCCAAATGGCAGTCGGTGGTGACAGCAGCCGCCAAGCAGGCGCGCCGGGCTTGGATTCCGGAGGTCCGGGCGGCAGTCGACGGCGCCGGGCTGCAGGCGGCCGTGGCGGCCGCAGACCTCGCGGTCATCCTGCACGAAGACGCCGTCCGACCGCTGCGGTACGTACTGGAATCCTGGCTGGAATCCGCGCAGCCTGGCGACGCCGAATCCCGTGAAGTGCTGCTGATTGTGGGCCCAGAAGGCGGGATCAGCCCGCGGGAGGTGACCCGGCTGTGCGATGCAGGGGCGGTCACGGCCCTGTTGGGGCACCACGTGCTGCGCTCGTCCACCGCGGGGCCAGCCGCCACCGTACTGGCCAGCGACATCCTCGGCCGTTGGTGACCGGTTGCCGGCGTCGTGGCGTCTCGGCGTGACTGCTATTTGACCCGCAAGACTATTTGACGCACCACCCTATTTACGCGCCACGCTATTTAGCCTGACTATTCAGCCACTCTATTTAACGCTGAAGCCGCGGGTGTCCTGGAAAACTTCCTTGGCGCTGTCCGCCGCGTCCACCTGGGACACCCGGACCTCGTAGCTGCCCGGGCCGAGGTGCACGGACAAGGTGAACAACCCGGCCTGGGTTGAGTCGGCCGAGGCCGTGGCGTTGCCGTTGAGATAGGACGTCTTGGCGTTGTCGCCGTCGCCGTCGACTTTGAGGATCGCCCAGCGGAGCTTCCCGCCCTGGACGGTGCTCCGGCCGCTGATCTTGACCGAACCGTCGGCCACGGACGTGCCTTCCTGCGGATCAATGATCCACACAGGTGCCACCATCCCGGCGCTGCGGGACGTCGGCTCGCCCAGCCGGACATGGTTGAAGGCCACGTAGTCTGTGTGACTGTCAACCAGCACAACCACCTGGGCCTGCTGTCCGGCATCGATGAGGCCTGCGCTGGCCGCGGCAGCCGTCGCCGTGTAGACCAGCTGCTGGATGGCGCGCTCGGCCATTGCAGCATCCACGTTGCTGTTGAAGGCATCCGCTGAGACATCCACGGTGATGACATTCTTACCGGAAATCGACGTCGCGAGCTTTTTCGGGTTTTGCCAGGGCGTGAAGAAATCCGGGTCCAGCGGCTTCTGCGACATCATCACCCGAAGGGCGCTGGTGACGGGGTTGTCCTGATCCGGAACGTCGAGGAACTCGCGATAGAGAAACGCGTTGTCATTGCTCCGGCCGATCCAATACACCGGAGCCTTGTTCGACGTCTGGGCTGTTTCGAGCGGAGCGCTGGTGGCGGGGACGCCCGACGCCGGCACAGGAATAAGCTCCGACGGGCTGCTGGAGTTCGTGATGCCGCTCTGCGGCGTCGCCACGCAGCCGGACAGGAGGAGGGCGGCGGGCAGAGACAGCGCCAGCGCGATGCGGCGGACGCGGCCCACCGATGACTGCTGAACTCCACGCTTCCTGATGCCGCTGTCCCTTCTTGCGCCCCGCGTTCCGCGGCGATGATCCGTTTGTGGCCGTCGTAGACCGCTGGTGGCCGCCCCATCCTTCATCTTCCGGAGAGCGGCCCGGCGGTCCTGGGACAGCCGGATTCCAGCATGGCACACGGGCGCGGCGCGAAGGCCGGTTTCGGCCCCGGCGCCGGAACTGCAACGGGAACGATATGAGGCCGATACAAAGTTGATACCTAATTCGCGCGAGTCTTAGGTTCCTGGCACCGGGGCGGAAGGCCGGCTCAGCTCTTATCCTGCGATGAGCTCCTTGACCGGCCCCTCATGCAGGGCCAAATAGACGTCGTCTCGGGTCTGATTTGCCTCTGGATCTGTCATGGTCCGGGCGAGAGGACGCAGCACTAGACGTATCAGCGCATTAGCCTGTCCATCGCCAATGCGGAGTCGTTCCCGCGCCGCCACGGGAAGGTCTCCATACGAAGTTAGGGCCAGGAGCACGACGCTTTCCAGGTCCTCGGCCTCTTCGCCTAATGCTGTTCGCACTCGGTCGCCGAGCACTTCGGTGTCCACGTCCGCGGGCACCACGATGGAGATGTCCCTGCGGATGGAGGGCATTTGAGAGACCGCTTTCCACGGGGACAGGTCCAACATCTGCTGTTCGATTCTCGCGTCCGTAGACCTGAGCAACCTGATGTCGGGAATGCCTTTGCGGAGCATCAGGGCCCGGTCCAAACCCATCCCTAGAGCCAGTCCAGACCACCTTGTGGGATCCAGGCCAGCTTCGGAGAATAGATGAGGCGCCATGAGCCCGCATTCTGCTAGTTCGAGCCACTCTCCGCCCATGAGGACATCGACCTGCAATCCTTCCCTGGTGTAGGGATGAACGGCTGGAACTGCGCGCCATCGGGCCCCCGGAAGCACAGCCTGCACCAGCGATCCGATCATTTCCTGCAGGTTGTCTGCGTCGACTTGTTTCCGCGAGTTGACCCGCCACAGGTCGACCTGGTGGGGAGTCCCCACGTGGGTGCGGTCGATGCAGTCGCGTCGATAGACCAGACCCGGGATCGCCCAGAGCTCGTCCATGGATGCGTTGTCGTCCAGTGCCCGCAGCAGCGACGGGATGGAAGCCGACGTGTGGCTGCGGAGCATCACCGTTGGGCTGACGTAGCGGGAGTATCTTTGATCCCGCGTGACATCGGATTCGTTGAACCCCAACCGATCGTAATTGTCCGCCACACTCACCAGAGGGCTGTGGCGGACGATTCGTTCTGGAACGCCCCAGTCACGGCAGAGAGCGTTGATGATGCCCTGCAACAGCGGCTGCATCGCATGGGGCCGGCTGTCCGGATCTGAAAGATCGCGGATGGTCAAAGCGTCGTGGAGCTCGGAGGGGCTGAGATATGTGAGCATTGCAGGTCCTTGTGTTCGGATTCGAGTGGTGGGTTTCCCCCCGACTCGACCCGCCGCCAGGACCTAGGCGCGCGCCTCAGAGCCCTCGCGACCGGAGACCGGTCGGGGGCAGATAAATCGACGCGTAGACAGCATGCGACGACTATACCCCCAGTGCTCACTGAGACGGCGTTCACGAAGCGGAACTCTGTGCTGCTACTTCAGCGCAGCGGACTCATTTATCTCGTACCTGAGGTTTTGCAGGTCCGCGTCGCTTTCGTTGACCTGGACGACGTACCCGTCAGGGTCTTCGACGGTGAAGTATCGTCCGAACGTTTCATCCAGAATGTCGGAGGGAGCGTACCCGGCAACCGTCAGGCGGTTCGCCGTGATTTCCAAATTTTCATCGGTGGTGAATTGAAGTACGACGGCGGCCGGGTCCTCATGGGTGGTCGCGTTCCTGGCGATCTAGCCATGAATCGGCAAGGCTTTTAGTTGGAATTGTGCGTCCCCGAATGCCAACGACGACTCTGTACCGCCTTCAGCGCTGAGGTCCGAGGAAGAGGAGACCGCCGTGCCAGAATGAGCCTGTGAGCGAACGGCCCGATTATGCTGCGTATGCAGCCAAGATGCGCCACCTCGCTGCCTCCGGACATGACCTCGAAGTTGATGCGCGGTTCGTGGACATGATAAGTCCGAGAAAGGCCCGCATTCTGGACCTTGGCTGCGGAATAGGATCGGCGGTTGGTGCCCTCCGAATTCGGGGCCACATCGCATACGGTGTTGATCCAACCGGATCTATCCTGGACGTGGCCTGCGAGCTCTTCGACCCGGCATGGTTTCGGTCCATGAATGCTGAAGGTGTCTCGGCCGCTGCACTGAGAGAGCAAAAACTGCCCGTCGCCTATGACCTTGTCCTGATGTCCGGAAACGTCGCCGCCTTTCTTACGCCTGAATCTCTGGTTCAGACCTTCAAACATGTCGCATCGCTGTTGAATCCGGGCGGGTTCCTCATTGTCGGCACCTCAACGCACTCAAGGGGCGGACCTGCGGCCCAAGAGCTGGCGGCCACCGGCTCTGGGCTCACCCTGACTCACCGCTATTCGGACTGGCATCTTGGTCTCTTCAGCGAGGAATCACCCTGGTCAGTAAGTGTCTATTCGAACGACGGCTCACGACGTGCGGCCGGCGGGCCCGACGGAATATTCGTACTCGGCTCATGACTTCGGGTCCCGCGACTCCCGGCACGATCTCTTTGCGCCGGTCCTGTGTTATCAGAGGTGCTGACCGCGGAAAAGACTAGAGAATCCCGCCACTGTCCCCGGATGAGCTTGTCCGCCCTCCGCAATCCGACCTGGAGCATCCCGATCTTTTCCAGCACTCTCGCCGAAGCGGAGTTTTCAGGCCTGCAGGTTGCTGTAATGTCCCGCAGCCTGAGGGTTTCTTTGCCGAACCTGAGGAGGGAGGCTGCGGCCTCAGTGGCATACCCGCGACCCCAGTGGTCAGCGTCGATCACGTATCCGAGCTCGCCCCGGTCACGATCAACGGCGAGCCCGACAGAACCAAATGGATCGCCACTGGGCAAAGTGACAGCGAGAGTGAAGTTTGTCCGGATCGCGCCGCGTTGCGCCGCCACGCACAGTTCGAGGAATTCCCGAGTGTCGTCGGCCGTATTCGGCCCCCACTCCACGTACTCGGCGATTCTCACGTCGGAAGCAAACGAATGCACTGCCGCGGAATCATCCAGAGTGTAGTCGCGCAGCAGGAGACGTTCAGTCTGCAATTCCATGTCACCATCATGCCGTAGCCGGCGCATCAGCCCAGCGGATGGCACCACGTCGCGGGTCAAAACCGGAGGATGTTCAATTCCCCGGCCGGCTCGAAACCCAGCCGTGCGTAAAAGTCGCGTGATTCGGCGGAGGGGGAAAGCACCATCCGTACGGCTTTGATGCTTTGCGAGAACTGGATCGATGCGTCCACGAGCCGGCCGCCGATTCCGGCGTTCCGGAATTCCGGAAGCACATAGACGTTTCCCAGATAGACCCACCGGGACGATTCCTTCCCTGGTTTGGGCATCCGCTCGAAAATCATCAAGTTGAGCATCCCGATTAGCTCGCCACCGTCCTCGGCCACAAAGAACTGTCGAGGACTGGCATCCATCCATTCCCTAAAGACGGCGTCGAAGGCTGGATCGTCCTTGAGCGCAGGCTCCTGTTCGGCCGCCCAGATGGCCCTTAGCGTCGCAAGCCCGGGCACATCACGTGGGAGTCCTTCGCGAATGATGAGCATGGAATTACCCTACGTTGGGATGCAGCCGCATCACTTCGCAGAGTCCGCACGGCGACATCGAAAGCGTCTAAAGCCCAATAGATTGAACATATGTTGATCACCAAGCTGCACAACGCAGAGCCTGACATCGACACTAAACAGGTCAGTCTCATGGTCGCGGATCAGTTCCCGGCGTGGGCCGGGCTGCCTCTGGAGCCGGTGTCATCCAGCGGGACGGACAACGTCATGCTCATGCTTGGTGACCGGCTCGTCGTTCGGCTTCCCCGCACGGCCGCCGCGGTTCCCTCGCTCTCCAAGGAGTGGAAATACCCGCGCATGCTCGCTCCCCAATTGCCCGCCCCGGTACCGATTCCGGTTGCACAGGGCGCACCGGGCCGGGGCTATGCATGGCCGTGGACGGTGTCTGGCTGGCTGGCAGGCGAGAACCCTTCCCCGGGGCACGCCTATGGAACCGAATTCGCCATTGATCTTGCAAACTTCATCCGCGCACTGCATGCCGCTGATGTCGGGAACGAAGCATCCGCCGGGCCACTGCGGTCCTACCGGGGCGGCCCGCTTGCTGCCAGGGACGCGCCGACCCGTTCGGCAATCACCAGCTGCGAGGGCCTGCTGGACGTCCGGCTCCTGACAGCGGCGTGGGACACGGCCCGGCAAGTGAGCGAGGGGGAAGGGAAGCCGGTCTGGATTCATACGGACCTGCAGCCCGGGAACCTGCTGACGGCCCACGCGCGGCTCGCCGGTGTTCTCGACTGGGGAGGCCTCGCCATTGGCGATCCGGCAGTCGACCTCATCGTCGCCTGGAACCTGCTCGAGGACGAAGGGCGCGCCGCATTTCGCGACGCCGTAGGCGTTGACCAGTCGACGTGGGAGCGCGGCCGCGCCTGGGCCTTGTCGATTGGCGTCATTGCCTATCCCTACTATCTCCACACCAAGCCTGCGCTGGCCCAGGTTTCGCGGTATCAAATCGAGCAGGTGGTTGCCGACATCTCGCGGACGGCGTGAGGCCGGGCATCTGCCAGCTGAGGGCCCGGACAAAGATGCCGGCCTATGAGGGCACGAAGGGTTTGTCGACGAGGATTGCGGCCTGCGGGTGATTCTCCATGGCCCTCGGCGAACGCACAAGCTGGGCGCGCATCACAAGACCCTGCTCGGTGAACCGGAGCGCCACGTCGTCGGGGGCGTGCAGTTCCGCACGGAGTTGGACATCGTGTCCGTAGGCACGGTCACTAGTGCGGTGACCGCTTCCGGCGTGGAAGGCGATGAGCGCCGAGCCGCCTGGGCGGAGCACCCGCCAGAACTCGCGCGCAATCGCCGACAGGGCTGTCGGGGGAGAATGGATGATCGAATACCAGGCGAGGATGCCGTCTGCGGCGGCGTCGGCTGCCGGCAGGTCGGTCAGCTCTCCGACTCCGAAGAACAGCTCGGGATGCAGCCGATGCGCGACCCGGACCATTTCGGGGGACAGGTCGACGCCGCTGACGTTTAGCCCTGCCTGGCTCAGGTAGCTGGTCATTCGTCCGGCACCGCATCCGATGTCGATCACCAGCCGGTCCGCGGTGGCGCGCATGTGGGCGATGAAGTGGTCCACCATGGCCATATCCAAAGGGGCCTCGAAGCTGGTATCCGGGATCACCGTTGAATAAGTCTCGGCAACTGTGTCTTATGCGGACCTGACGTCCATCAGGTTCTCGGAGTGTGCCATCGGACGAGCCTAGCGGCCGTGGCCGGGGAACCCCAGTTACCCGCATACCCCCGGCAGTCCGCGATCCAGGTCCCCGGCGTCCCCAGGGCAGTGCCGAAGTTTTACGTCATGCAACGGGTGCGTGACGCGCCGTGTCTCTGCGCGACGGTGCGTTGCGGCCGGGCTTGGGAACCCGTGTCCGCGGTGGTTGATTGGGGTTTCCAGCGTCGAAAGGACTCGCCATGACGGAACAATCTCACGTCAGCCCGAAGACACTCCGCCACATTCTCGGACACTTCGCCGGTGTTGACCACTCGCCGTCCGGCTGGTGGGCAGTCTTGCCCTTGACCGCGGCACGGCCGGGCCCCTGGGACGTTTCGGAGCCGGAGAACGCGGAACTGCCGTTCCCGGCAACCGGCGCCCACTGGCTGGATGGGTGGGTCGTCTCCGGAAACATCTACCTGTAACGCCCGACGCCGGATCCCCGCACGGCGTCGGGCGCGCCGCGCTGGCGTAAGATGGAAGGACCCGTTGACCCCGGCCGCGGGCGGTGCGAACCGCCGTCGGTACGGATCACGGCGACCGACCATATTCATACTGGAGGGGACCAGAGGCCCGCGGGCCAACACCATGACTGAAGCAGCGAACGGCAAGGCCCGGTTCAGCGCCCGAGAACGCACCGCAGGGGAATTCCCCCACTCCCTACCAGGGCTGCGGACGGAGGTGGTCGTGTTCGACGACTCAGAACAGATGGTCCAGTCGCTGGGCAGCCATGACGAGGCCTTGCGGTTCATCGAAAACCAGTTCCCCGCCGTCGATTTCCATGTCCGGGGGAACGAGCTCGCCATCAGCGGTCCTGCCGCTGACGTGCCGCGCATCATGCGCCTGCTCAACGAGGTGCGTGGGCTGGTAGCCAGGGGCACCGTCATCACCCCGGCCGTCCTGCAGCAGCTCGTCTCCCTGCTCCGCAGCCAGTCACTGCAGAACCCCGTGGAAGTGCTGACCACCAACATCCTCTCCACCCGCGGGAAGACCATCCGGCCCAAGACGCTGAACCAAAAGAACTATGTGGACGCGATCGACGCGAACACGGTGATCTTCGGGATCGGGCCGGCCGGTACCGGCAAGACGTATCTGGCGATGGCCAAGGCCGTCCAGGCCCTGCAGCAGAAGGAAGTCAGCCGCATCATCCTGACCCGTCCTGCCGTCGAGGCGGGGGAGCGGCTCGGCTTCCTGCCGGGCACCCTGAGCGACAAGATCGACCCCTACTTGCGGCCGCTGTACGACGCCTTGCACGACATGATGGACCCCGAATCCATTCCGCGCCTCATGGCCGCCGGCACCATCGAAGTCGCGCCGCTGGCGTACATGCGCGGCCGCACGCTCAACGACGCCTTCATCATCCTCGATGAGGCCCAGAACACCACGCCGGAACAGATGAAGATGTTCCTGACCCGCCTGGGCTTCGGCTCCAAGATGGTGGTCACCGGCGACGTCACCCAGGTTGACCTTCCCTTTGGCACCCGCTCGGGGCTCAGGATCGTCGAGGAGATCCTGCAGGGGATCGAGGACGTGAACTTCACGATCCTGGATGCCTCGGACGTCGTCCGGCACCGCTTGGTCGGGGATATCGTCAACGCCTACAGCATCTGGGACGAAGTCCAAAGGAGCCGGGTCAAGCACTCCGTTGCCCGGGAAACGCGGGGAGAACACGCATGAGCATTGAGGTCAACAACGAGTCCGGCGTCGTCGTGGACGAGTCGGAGCTTGTGGCTCTGTCGCGTTTCATCTTCGAGCAGCTCTACATCCACCCGCAGGCGGAACTGTCCATCCTGCTGGTAGACGAACCGGCCATGGAAAAGCTCCACCTCGAACTGATGGACGAGCCGGGCTCCACCGATGTCCTTTCCGTGCCTATGGACGAGCTCACCCCGGGCACGCCGGACAAGCCGACGCCGCAGGGCATGCTCGGCGACATCGCCATCTGCCCCCAGGTGGCCGAGGTCCAGGCCCGTAACGCCGGCCACTCCACCCAGGACGAGATGCTGCTGCTCACCACGCACGGCATCCTGCACCTGCTGGGTTATGACCACGCCGAGCCGGAAGAGAAGGAAGAGATGTTCGGGCTGCAGCGCGAACTGCTGACCTCCTTCACCGGCAAAGCGGCCCCGTCCGAGACGGTTCAGTGACCCCACTGATCCTGGCCGGCATGGCGCTGGTGTTCCTTAGCTTTGCCGCGGTGCTCACCGCTGCCGAGTCCGCGTTCAACTTCCTGCCCCGGCACGACGCCGAACAGGCGGTCCTGAACAGCAGGGGCACGTCACTCAAACGCATCCTGGCGCAGCCCGTGGGGCACATGCGCGCCCTCCGGTTCTGGCGGGTCTGGTTCGAGATGGCTGCCGCCGTCGCCGTGACTGTCCTTCTCTACAGCATGCTGGACAACGTCTGGCTCGCCGGGCTGGCGGCGACGGGCATCATGGCGGTGGTCGGTTTCGTGATTGTCGGGGTGTCACCTCGGCAGCTCGGCCGGGTCCACTCCGCCGCCCTGGTCCGGTTCAGCGCCCCGCTGGTCCGGTCCCTCTACGCTGTGCTCGGACCGATCCCGGGCTGGCTGGTGCGGCTTGGCAGCGTCGTAGCCCCCGGCGCCCCCGCCGACAGCGAGGCGTTCTTCAGCGAAGAGGAATTCCGCGAACTCGTGGACCGGGCCACTGAGTCCGACGTGATCGAGGACAACGAGGCCGAGCTGATCCAGTCGGTCTTCGACTTTGGGGACACCCTGGTCCGCTCGGTCATGGTGCCGCGGACCGACATCCTTACGATCGACTCCGGGTCCAGCCTGCGGCGTGCGATGTCGCTGTTCCTGCGCTCCGGGTACTCACGCATCCCGATCATCGGCGAAAACACGGACCAGATCCTGGGCATTGTGTACCTCAAGGACGTCGCCGCCTCGCTCCACAACCTCGGCCCGGACGAGGAACCGCCGGTCGTGGACGAGCTAGCCCGTGAGGTCCGCTACGTGCCGGACTCGAAGCTTGTCAGCGACCTGCTGCGCGAACTGCAGAAAGAATCCACGCACGTTGCGATCGTCATCGACGAATACGGCGGCACGGCAGGGCTGGTCACGCTCGAGGACCTCATCGAGGAGATCGTCGGCGAGATCGTGGACGAATACGACACCGAAAGCGCCGAGGCCGTGGCCCTGGGCGACGGAAGCTACCGGGTCAGCGCCCGGATGAGCATCGATGACCTCGGGGAGCTCTTCGACCTTGAGCTCGACGACGACGAAGTGGACACCGTGGGCGGCCTGCTCGCCAAGGCCCTCGGGCGGGTGCCGATTGTTGGCAGCGCCGTCCAGGTCCACGGGCTGTCCCTCCGCGCCGACCGGCTCGAGGGCCGGCGGAACCGCGTCAGCCACATCATTGCGGCCGCCGTAGCAAAAGAACAAACTGACCTTGAAGACCTTCTCGACGAGGCCGCACCAATCCAACAGGGAGTCTCACGTGAGCAAGCAGAATAAGTCCGACGGCGAAGCAGCCCACGGCGGCTACCGCGCCGGGTTCTCGGTGCTGGTGGGGCGGCCCAATGCGGGCAAGTCCACCCTCACCAACGCCCTGGTCGGGCAAAAGGTGGCAATCACCTCGGCCAAGCCGCAGACCACGCGGCACACGATTCGTGGCATCGTGCACCGGGACGACGCCCAGCTGATCCTCGTGGACACCCCGGGCCTGCACCGCCCGCGCACGCTGCTGGGGAAGCGGCTGAACGAACTCGTCGCCGACACACTCGCCGAGGTCGACGCGATCGGCTTCTGCCTGCCCGCCAACGAGAAGATCGGCCCCGGAGACAAGTTCATCGCCGCCCAGCTCGCCGCCATCGGCAACAAGCCGGTCATCGCGATCGTGACCAAGGCCGACACAGTGGACCGCCAGGGCCTCACCGAGCAGCTGCTCGCCGTCGCCGCCCTCGGCCGCGAAGTCCTCGGCGAGGACGGCTGGAAGGACATCGTCCCCGTCTCCGCCACTGACGGTTTCCAAGTCGAAACCCTCGCCGACGTGCTGATCAGCCACATGCCGGCGTCCCCGCCGCTGTACCCGGACGGGCACCTGACGGACGAGCCGGAAGCCGTGATGATCGCCGAACTCATCCGGGAGGCCGCCCTCGAAGGCGTCCGCGACGAATTGCCGCACTCCCTGGCCGTCGTCGTCGACGAGATCGTTCCGCGGGAAGGCCGGCCGGAAGACAGGCCGTTCCTGGATGTCCGCGTCAATCTTTACGTTGAGCGGCCCTCCCAGAAGGCCATCATCATCGGCAAGGGCGGCGCCCGGCTCCGCGAGGTCGGGACCAATGCGCGCAAGGCGATTGAGGCGCTGCTCGGCGCCCGGATCTACCTGGACCTGCATGTGAAGGTCGCCAAGGATTGGCAGCGCGACCCGAAGCAGCTCGTCAAACTGGGCTTCTGATCCTGGCTCTGTTTAGGCCTTATTTTGGCCGTTGGCCCTTCCCGCCGCCCCCAAAAGGGGGATGATCGGCGTTTTCTCAGATTCGGAGTCTAAAATGGGCCGACTCCCCGTTCGTGTAGGAAGGCTCAACAAGTGGTTCGACCCCGTGACAACCGTGCCGACGGATCCGCCCCGCCGGTCCGGGCAGCTGCCGCTGCCCGGCACACGGACGATCCCGCCGTTGGTGCGGCCCGCCACCTCGGAGCCGTCCGGCGGACCCCGACTTGGTTGAAAGTAACCACGGGCGTGATCGCGGTGCTCCTGGTAGGCGTGATCGCCTTCGGTGCTTACTGGGCCATCCGGCTCCAGGGCAACCTCACCAAGGCCCCGCTGAGCGCCGGCAGCATCAAGTCCGAGGACGGGGTGAACGAGTCGACGGACCGGATGCAGATCCTGATCCTCGGTTCAGACACACGCGACGGGAAGAACTCGGCGTACGGCTCCAGTGATGACGCGACCGGCTACGGACACTCGGACGTGATGATGCTCCTGGACATCTCGGCGGACAATAAACGGGTCAGTGTCATCAGCTTCCCCCGCGACCTGCTGGTCGACGTCCCCAAGTGCAAGGACCCGAAGACCAACCGGGAGTTCCCGGCCCAGACCGGCGTCATGATCAACTCGGCGATGTCCGAGGCCGGTATCGGCTGCGCCGTGGACACCGTCAACAAGCTCACCGGCCTCGAGATCGACCACTTCATGATGGCCGACTTCAACGCCGTCAAGGAACTTTCCAACGCCGTCGGTGGCGTGCAGGTGTGCGTCAGCGACGCCCTTTACGACCCCGACTCGAAGCTGCGGCTGCCCAAGGGCACCTCCACCGTCCAGGGCGAGCAGGCATTGTCGTTCGTCCGCACCCGGCACGCCTTCGGCGACGGCAGCGACCTCGGCCGCATCAAGGCCCAGCAGGGCTTCCTGTCCTCCCTGACCAGGAAAATCAAGGACGACGGCACCCTCACCAACCCGGCCAGGATGCTCGGCATCGCGGACGCGATCACCAAGAACCTGACCATCGACGAAGGCCTGGCCTCGGTGCCGACGCTGCTGACCGTGGCCAACCGGCTCCAGAACATCGACGTCAAGAAGGTGGCCTTTGTGGCCGCGCCGACCGTCCCAGCTGATTCCGACATCAACCGGCTGCAGCTGGCCGAGCCCAGGGCGTCCCAGCTATTCGCCGCCATGCGCAAGGACGTTGACCTGACGGATCCGACCGCCAAGCCGAGCGCGTCACCGGGCGCTCGTGCCAGCGCCACGCCGACGCCCAGCGCCCCCGCACCGGCCTACGACAAGACGCTGCAGCCCGTTACAGTGGCCAACGGCTCAGGCGCGCCGGCCCGGACTCAGGCGATCATGCAGGCCGTCAAGGGCGCCGGCTTCACCCAGGTGGGCCAACTGACGGCTCAGCCCGTCGCGAAAACGGCTGTTTATTATGGTGCGGACTACGCCGACGTGGCCGCTGACGTCGCGGCTCTCCTCGGGGTGGCGCCGGGCCAGGTGCTCCCGGCTGCCGGCGTTGCCGGGGTTCAGGTCTATCTGGGCAGCGACTTCGCCAACGGGAAGCCGACAGCAGCTCCCACGCCGCAGTTGCCCCCGGACATCGTTAACCAGACAGCCGGCGATACCGTCTGCCAGCAGACGAACCCGGCGCTGATCACCCGGTAGGAAGTCGGCTGTCGAAGGCCCCGTTCAGATTCCTTTGGACGGGGCCTTTTCGTCACCGCATTCATCGCAGCACGCCGACGTGGTGGCTGCCGGGAGGCTGTCGGCTGCCGTGATCGGAACCGTGCAGCAGACGTCTCCGCGCCAGGCGTTGATGCCCTCGCGAATGGCGATAGCGGCGATAACCAGCGCCGCGGCGGCATCGGCCCACCACCAGCCAAGGGTGCTGTTCAGCACCAAACCCACCAGCAGGACCGCCGAAAGGTAAGTGCAGAGCAGGGTCTGCTTGGAGTCGGCCACCGCCGTGCGCGATCCGAGCTCCCGGCCCGCCTGGCGCTGGAGCCACGAGAGCACAGGCATGATCACCAGGCTCAGAGCGGCAATCACGATGCCCGCGGTCGAGTGCTGCGCCTGGCCGGCGCCGAGAAGTGACCTGAGCGCGTCGGCGGAGACAAAGGCGGCCAGCGCGAAGAACGAAACAGCGATAATCCGCAGCGTGAGGTGTTCGCGCCGCTCAGGGTCCTTGGCGGAAAACTGCCACGACAGCGCCAGCGCCGAAGCGACCTCAATGACTGAATCCAGGCCAAAGCCGATGAGCGCCGACGAATCGGCCGCGCCCCCGGCCCACAGGGCCACAACAGCCTCGATGAGGTTATAGCTAATGGTTCCCGCCGCGAGCAGGCGGATCCGGCGGCTGAGAACGGTACGGCGGGCCATGGTCGGCGAGAGTTGGAGGGAAGTCATACCGTACACGTCCCGTCCGGTGCGCAGCAGGCTGGGTCCACTGCGAGGACGACGCCCAGGAGATCCTTCAGGGCATGGCCGAGGCGCCGATCGGCGAGCTCGTAGCGGGTCCTGCGTCCCTCCGGTACGGCAACCACCAGCCCGCATCCCCGCAGGCAGGTGAGGTGGTTCGACATGCTCTGCCGGGACACGCCGAGTGAATCCGCCAGCTCAGAGGGATACGACGGCGCATCCGTCAGAGCAAGCAGGATTTCGGCCCGCGTCGGGTCCGACACGGCATAGCCGAATCGCGCCAGCACCGGGGCATGCGTGAGAGTTTCCATGCACCGAAAGTACAGCTGAGGATGTATTCACGCAAGCGTGTACCGGCCACTGCTGTCCGCAGTGACCGGTAGCCCCGGGGTCACCAGATGCTGACGCGCTCCGCCGGTGCCATCCACATGCCGTCCTGATCGCTGACGCCGAACGCCTCGTGGAAGGCATCGAGGTTCTTGGCGATCGCGTTCGTGCGGAACTCGTTGGGGGAGTGCGGGTCGGTCGCCAGCCGGCGGATGGCTTCTTCATTCCGGATGACCTGCCGCCACCCTGCGGCCCAGGAAGCGAAGAAGCGCTGGACCCCGGTCAGGCCGTCGAGCACCGGGGGTTCCTGACCGTCGAGGCTGATCAGGTAGGCCTTATAGGCGATGGTGAGGCCGCCGAGGTCGCCGATGTTCTCGCCCAGGGTGAGTTTTCCGTTGACGTAGTGGCCAGGGGCGGCCGTGGGGGAGAGGGCATCAAACTGCGCCACCAGCCTCGAGGCCAGGGCCTCGAAGGCGTTGCGGTCGCCCTCTGTCCACCAGTTGCGCAGCAGGCCGTTGCCGTCGTACTGCGAACCTTGGTCATCGAAGCCGTGGCCGATTTCGTGGCCGATTATGGCGCCGATGCCGCCGTAGTTGACGGCGTCGTCGGCGTCGGCGGTGAAGAACGGAGGCTGCAGGATCGCGGCGGGGAACACGATCTCGTTGAGCAGCGGGTGGTAGTAGGCGTTGACCGTCTGCGGGGTCATGAGCCATTTCTCGCGGTCCACGGGTTTGCCGACCTCGTCGAGGTGGCGGTCGACGTCGGCGCTGTGCGCGCGCTCCACGTTCCCGAGCAGATCGGTGGGATCGACCTGGACGGCGGAGTAGTCGATCCACTTGTCCGGGTACCCGATCTTGGCGCGGAAGGTGTCCAGTTTCTTCAGGGCCTCGAGCTTCGTTTCCTCGCCCATCCAGTCCAGCCCCGTGATGGAGTCCCGGTACGCCGCGATGAGGTTGGCGACAAGGGTCTGCATGCGCGCCTTGTTCCCTTCAGGGAAGTGTTCGGCGACGTAGATCTGGCCGACCGCCTCACCGAGGCCGGCCTCGACCACCGCGACGCCGCGCTTCCAGCGGTCCTTGATCCGCGGCGTACCGCTCAGGGTGGTGCCATAGAACGCGAAGTTTGCGTCCACGAACGCAGAGGACAGGTACGGGGCGGCAGCGCTGACGACGCGCATGGCGAGCCATTCCTGCCAGGTCGCCAGCGGTTCGGTAGCCAGCAGTGAGGCCGCGCCGGAGAAGAAATCGGGGGTGCTCATCACGAGCTCGGCCCGCTTCTCCGGCTCGATGCCGGCGGCGTCGAACCAGTCGGCCAGCAGCGGGAACAGTTCCGCGGCCTCCCCGGCGGATTTCAGGTTGTACGTCTTTTGCGGATTCCGCAAAGTCACGTTGTCCCAGTGGTGCGAGGCCAGCGAAGTTTCCAGCGCCGTCACGCGTCCGGCCGCGCCCTCCGCGTCCGCCACATCCGCGAGGCCCAGCATCGCCTGAACGTGCTCCCGGTAGGCCTGGACCATCGGGGCGAACTTTTCTTCCCGGTAATACGATTCATCCGGCAGGCCGAGGCCCCCTTGGCCGGTGTAGAGCAGCACCCGGTCCGGGTTTCCGGCGTCAGGGGCGGGGTAGATGTAGAAGAGCCCCGAGACGTCGGCGCGGAACAGGCGTCCGGCCAGCGCCACGAGTGCGGGCACCGATGTTGTGGCAAACACCTCCGCCAGCCGGGCCCGGAGCGGGTCCAGGCCCTTGGCTTCCACCGCCGCTTCGTCCATGAAGCTGTTGTAGAGGTCCCCGATCTTCCGCTCGATGCCGGTGGCCTCTGCGCCACGCGCGGCGGCCCGCTCGATAATCTCCTTCACGGCGAGCTCCGAAGCGTCGCGCAGCGCAGTAAACGTGCCCTCCAGCGGCCGGTCGTCCGGAATGACCGTGCTGTTGAGCCAGCCGCCATTCACGTGCTGGTACAGGTCATCCTGCGGACGGACGCCGGCGTCGATGGTGGACAGGTCGATCCCCGAAAGTGGCACGGATGCTCCTTTGAGAGGCAGTCCGGCGCCGCAGCGTTTGTCGGCGCACGGTCTGCATGGTGGACGTTACGGTGGTCTGGCTCCTTCATCTTACGCACCCGTGTTACTGTGAAATTGTGCGCGCAGAACTGCTCCTTCTTAGCTGCCGCGGCGAGGCCTCAGACGCGATCTAGCGCAAGGCCCACCCTCGCTGCGGAGTTAGTGTTGCCCGGCCACCCTTTCACCAAGAACCACAGAAAAGGCCCCGATTGTAATGCGAAACGCACAGAAGCCCTCAGGAATGCCGGTCCACCGTTACATCCCGTTCCAGGACCAAATCACCGTTGAACTGCCGGACCGCACCTGGCCCGACAAGGTCATCACGAAGGCCCCGCGCTGGTGCGCCGTGGACCTGCGCGACGGCAACCAGGCCCTCATCGATCCCATGAGCCCGGCCCGCAAGCTGAAGATGTTCGAGCTGCTGGTCCGGATGGGCTACAAGGAGATCGAGGTAGGCTTCCCCTCGGCATCGCAGACGGACTTCGACTTCGTCCGGCAGCTGATCGAGGGCAACCACATCCCCGACGACGTGACGATCCAGGTGCTGACCCAGGCCCGTGAACACCTGATCGAGCGGACCTATGAGTCCCTGGTCGGCGCGAAACAGGCGATCGTCCATCTCTACAACTCCACGTCCGTCCTGCAGCGCCGCGTGGTCTTCAACCAGGACGAAGACGGCATCCTCGACATCGCACTCCAGGGCGCCCGGCTGTGCAAGAAGTACGAGGAAACCCTCGTCGACACCCACATCACCTACGAATACTCGCCCGAGTCCTTCACCGGAACCGAGCTGGAGTACGCCATCCGCGTGTGCAACGCGATCGCCGACGTCTTCGAGGCGTCGGCGGACCGGCAGGTCATCATCAACCTGCCCGCCACGGTGGAAATGGCAACCCCCAATGTCTACGCCGACTCCATCGAGTGGATGAGCCGGAACCTGCACCCGCGGGGAGGCATCATCCTCTCCCTGCACCCGCACAATGACCGCGGCACCGGCGTCGCCGCCGCCGAGCTCGGCTACCTGGCGGGCGCGGACCGGATCGAGGGCTGCCTCTTCGGCAACGGCGAGCGGACCGGAAACGTCGACCTGGTGACCCTGGGCCTGAACCTGTTCGTCCAGGGCATCGACCCGATGATCGATTTCTCCGACATCGACGAAATCCGCCGCACGGTGGAGTACTGCAACCAGCTGCCGGTGGCCGAGCGGTCCCCCTACGGCGGAGACCTCGTCTTCACCGCGTTCTCCGGCTCGCACCAGGACGCGATCAAGAAGGGCCTGGAGGCCCTCGAAAAGGACGCCGCCGCGGCGGGCAAGGACGTGGCCGACTACACCTGGCAGGTCCCGTACCTGCCGGTCGACCCGAAGGACCTCGGCCGCAGCTACGAGGCGGTCATCCGGGTCAACTCGCAGTCGGGCAAGGGCGGCGTCGCGTACCTGCTCAAGAACGAACACAGCCTGGACCTGCCGCGCCGCGCCCAGATCGAGTTCTCCGGCGTCATCCAGAAGCGGACCGACACGGTCGGCGGAGAAGTCAGCGGACCCCAGCTCTGGCAGGTCTTCCAGGACGAATACCTGCCCTCGGGTTCGGCCGACACCCAGTGGGGCCGCTACGCCCTCGGCTCGATCAGCACCGAGACTGACGAGGACGGCGCCATGACGCTGACCGCCGCCCTGAAGATCGACGGAAGCCAGGTCCGCCGGACCGGGACCGGCAACGGCCCCATCGCGGCCCTGCTGAGCATCCTGCGCGAGGACGGCGTGGACGTCCGGGTCCTGGACTACAGCGAACACGCACTCTCCGAGGGCGGCAGCGCCCTTGCCGCCGCGTATGTCGAATGCGCCGTTGGGGAGCGGGTGCTCTGGGGCGTGGGGATCGACGCCAACACCAGCACGTCCGCCCTCAAGGCCGTCATCTCGGCAGTGAACCGCGCCATCCGGGACGCCCGCGCCTGATTCGTCCGCCGGCACGGCGTCCGCCGCAAGGCACACACAGGCACGGCAGACACAGGCACGGCAAACACAGTTGACCCGACACACTGCGCCGCCGGAACACTCCGGCGGCGCAGTATTTTGCCGCAGTGTTTTACCGTTTTACCTCGGCGGCGCTGCCCATGCCGTGATTCCGCAAAGACAATGCGAAGATTAACTGTGGTCCAACAATCCTTCGCAGCGCGCGCCTACCGTGATGACGCCGTCGTACTGCGCACCCATAAGTTGGGCGAGGCCGACCGGATCATCACCCTGCTGACAAAGCACCACGGCCAGGTCCGTGCGGTGGCGAAGGGCGTGCGCCGCACCAGCAGCCGGTTCGGCGCCAGGCTGGAACCGTTCATGGTGGCTGATCTCCAGCTGATTTCCGGGCGCACGCTTGACGTCGTCACGCAGGCCGTGGCCAAGGGCGCGTACGGCGGAAACATCGCGGCGGACTATGGCCGCTACACGGTTGCGGCCGCCATGACCGAGACGGCGGAGAAGCTCACGGACGTCGACGGCGAAGCCGGAACCGCCCAGTACAACCTGCTGGTTGGTGCACTCGCGTCGCTGAGCCGGGGCGACCATGCCTCCGAACTCATTCTGGATTCCTACCTCCTCCGCGCCCTCGCGACCGGCGGCTGGGCGCCCAGCTTTACCGACTGCGCCCGGTGCGGTGCGCCCGGGCCCCACACGGCCTTTTCCGTGCCGCTCGGCGGCATGGTCTGCCCCGAGTGCCGGCCGCCGGGGTCCCCGGCGCCGGCCCCGGAAACCGTGCTCCTGCTTGGAGCCCTGCTCACCGGGAACTGGACGACGGCGGATGCCTCCGAGTCCGTTCACCGCCGGGAAGCGGCCGGCCTGGTGGCCAGCTACCTTCAGTGGCACCTGGAGCGAGTCCTGAAATCCCTCAAACATGTGGAGCGAACGTAAAAGTGGCCTTGGGAAGAAGCTTGGGAAGAAACCTGGAGAAGAGCCAGGGGAAGCAGGTCAAGGTCCGGCGGCGGACTACCCCGGTGGTGGCTCCCTATCCGCATCCGTCCGGCGCTGTTCCGCCCGCGATTCCCGCGGAGTTCATTCCGAGGCACGTGGCGATCGTCATGGACGGCAACGGGCGCTGGGCGAACCAGCGCGGCCTGCCGAGGATCGAGGGCCACAAGGCGGGGGAGCCCGCCCTGCTGGACGTCATGGCCGGCGCGATCGAGCTGGGGATCGAGCATGTCAGCGTGTACGCCTTCTCCACCGAGAACTGGCGGCGGTCCCCCGAAGAGGTGCGCTTCCTGATGGGCTTCAACAAGGACGTGCTGCGCCGTCAACGGAACCAGCTCGATGACTGGGGGGTCCGTATCCGCTGGTCCGGGCGGCGTCCGAAACTGTGGGGCTCGGTGATCCGCGAACTCGAAGAGGCCGAGGACTACACCCGCGGAAACAGCACCTGCACCTTGAACATGTGCGTCAACTATGGCGGACGGGCCGAGATTGCCGACGCCGTGGCCGCGATCGCGGAGGAAGTGGCGCAGGGCCGGCTCAAGCCGGGTGCCATCACCGAACGGACCATCCAGAAGTTCCTGGACGAACCGGACCTGCCCGACGTTGACCTGTTCCTGCGCAGCTCCGGCGAGCAGCGGCTGTCCAACTTCATGCTGTGGCAGTCCGCCTACGCCGAGTTCGTGTTCATGGACACCCTGTGGCCGGATGTGGACCGCCGGACGCTGTGGGACGCCGTCGAGATCTATGCCCAGCGGGACCGCCGCTACGGAGGCGCGGTCGACGCCGCTCCCGTCGCCGGCAACCAGGGCGCCTGAGCCGCTTGCCGGACCCCTGCCTCCGGAGGCGGGGAACTGCGTACCGGAGGCGGGGCACTGCCGCCGTCGTGGTTCGCGTCAGTCGAACACGTACGCCCTGAGCCACCGGGACAGCCGGGAATAGGCGTCCGCACGGACCCTCGGCGCGGAGAGGAAGACGTCATGCAGGGCGCCGTCAATCCGCTCCAGCGTGACGGTCCGGCCCAGGCTGAGCGCGCGAAGGGCGATCGTGTTCACGTCCAGGACCGCGTCCGTGCGGCGCATGGATTCCTTCCAGAACATCCCGTTGGCGCTGGCGCCCGAAATCAGCACGAGGATGGGCACATCGATGTTGAGGCCCCGCGCCACCTTGGACTGCCCGCTCAACACGGCGCTGAGCCAGCCGGCGCGGACCGGAAAGGCATGCGGCGGGCGATAGGCATCGTCCAGGGCCCATTCGCCCTCCGCAGAACTGCTGATGCTGCGCCAGTAGAAGGCACGCTCGGGCAGCCGGATCACCGACTCTGGCCAGAACCGGGCGAACGGCTCCACCATGGTCCGCGCGGCCCGGCGCAGGGCTGGGCTGCCGTGGACCTCCAGCCACGGGCTGTCCAGGACCAGCTGCGATGCCACCCCCGGATGCCGGTCGGCCCACAGCGCCGCGATCAGGCCGCCGGTGGAGTGGCCCATGAGTATCAGCTGCGGCGCCGCGCCGGCCGGCCGGAGCGAGCCGATGATGCCGATCGCTCCGGTGATTTCGGCGTCGTAGTTGTCCAGGTCCGCGACGTAGCCGCCGTGGGTGCCCGGCCGCAGGCTGCGGCCGTGGTTGTGCATGTCGAGGGCGAAAAACTCAAATCCCTGCCGGGCCCAGAATTCCGCGAGTTCCTCGTTGAAGAAGTAGTCACTCCAGCCGTGCAGGAACAGCACGGCCCGGGCCGGCAGCGCGGATGGTGCCGGTCCGAGCGGGGTATGGCGGATCAGGGTGGCGGTGCGCAGCACGCCGTCAGGGCCGGCGGCCTCGAAGGCGCACGCCTGGAAATCATCCCCCAGTATGTCGGTCCGCCACTGCATCGACTTTCCTCCTGCGCTGCTGACTATGCTGCGGAGGCCGCGGCGCGGCCCGCCGAACGTCCGGAGAAGAGGCACCCGCCCAGGAATGTCCCCTCGAGTGCCCGGTAGCCGTGGATTCCGCCGCCGCCGAACCCTGCGGCTTCACCGGCGGCGAACAGCCCAGGTACGGGCTGCCCGGTGATGTCGAGGACCCGCGACTGCAGATCCGTGTGCAGGCCGCCGAGGCTCTTGCGCGTCAGGACGGAGAGCCGGACGGCAAGTAGGGGACCGTGGCGCGGATCCAGCAGCCGGTGGGGCGGCGCCACGCGCATGATCTTGTCGGTGGCGAAACGACGTGCGGCCCGGATGGCCGCCAGCTGCGGATCCTTGCCCAGCCCGCTGGAAAACTGCCGGTCCCGGTCGCGGACCAGCTGGTCCAGGGCAGCGGGGTCAATGAGCTGTCCGCCCGTTAGGTCGTTCATTTGGCCGGCCAGCCCGGCGGGGTTCTCCGCCTTCAGGAAGTCGACCCCGTGGTCCAGGAACCGTTGCAGCGGCGTGTCGCTACCGGGCTTCAGCCTGGCGGCCAGCAGGCGGACATCCTTGCCCGTGAGATCCGGGTTCTGCTCCGATCCGGAGAGCGCGAACTCCTTCAGGGCGATGGTCCGGTTGAGGACGAACCATGAATGGGCGTGTCCAGTGGCCAGGATGTGGCGGAGGGCGCCGAGGGAATCGAAGCCGGGAAACAGGGGAGGGGGGAGCTTCCGCCCCGTTGCGTCCAGCCACAGGGCCGACGGCCCGGGCAGGATCCGGATGCCGTGCCGCGGCCAGACCGGGGCATGGTTGTGGATGCCCTCCGGGTAATGCCACATCCGGTCGCCGTTGATGAGGCTGCCGCCGGCCCGTGCCACGGCCGGCAAGAAGTCCCCGTCCACGGAAGCGGGCACGCCGCTCAACATCCGCTCCGGCGCCACGCCGCCGGGCCACTGCCTGCGGACCGAATCGTGGTTGCCGCCGATCCCGCCGCTGGTCACCACCACGGCCGCGGCCGTGGCCTCGAAACTGCCGGCCGGCCGCCTTGACGAACTTTCGCCCCGCCCCGCATGGCTGGCCTCGAGCAGTTCGCCGCGCACGCCGCTCACCCGGCCCGCGGTCTTGACGAGCTCAAGGGCGCGGTGGCGGAAATGGAAGGATACGCGCCCGGTGGCTTCGCCCTCGCGCAGTTTGGCAAGGAAGGGAGCCACCAGGGCCGGTCCCGTGCCCCATGCGACATGGAAGCGCGGGACAGTGTTGCCGTGGCCCTCCGGGCCGTAGCCGCCGCGTTCGGCCCACTGCACCAAGGGAAACAGCCGGACGCCCAGCGAGGTGAGCCACGCACGTTTCTCGCCGGCGGCGAAGTCCACGTACGCCGCCGCCCACTCTTTCGCCAGCGCGTCCTCGGGCCTGTCGAACCCCGCGGACGCGTGCCAGTCGGCGAGGGCCAGCTCTTCGCTGTCCCGCACCCCGAGCCGCCGCTGTTCCGGGGAGTTGACAAGGAACAGGCCGCCGAAGGACCAGTGCGCCTGGCCGCCGACGGAGGCCTCGGGTTCCTGATCGAGCACCGCCACCCGCCGGCCGGCGGCATAGGCTTGGGCTGCCGCGACGAGCCCGGCCAGGCCCGCCCCGACCACCACGACATCGGCCTCGATCCCGCGCCCCGGCGCCCCGCGGCCGCCCGTTCCGACACCATCATTGCTGGTCATGGCTTCATGCTAACTCGCCCCGGCGCTCTTCGGCCGCCCGGCCCAGGGCGCGCGGCGCCGCAGTCACAACCGCAGCCGGCGCGCGTGCTGGTTTGGTCTGCGCGGCCCGAACCGGAAAACTAGAGGCATGCGCGCATATCCCACATTCTTCCGGCTGGCCTTCTCGTGGATGGACGCCGAACGCGCCCACAAGATCGGTTTCAAGGCCATCCGGCTCGCCCACAGCTGCGGTGCCGGGCGGCTGCTGCAGAAGTTCACCGCACCCGCGGCGTCCCTGCAGACCCAGGCGTTCGGCCTGACCTTCCCCTCACCGTTCGGGCTTGCGGCCGGCTTCGATAAGGAGGGTCACGGCATCGAAGCGCTCACCGAGCTCGGCTTCGGCCATGTGGAAGTCGGCACCATCACCGGTCAGGCCCAGCCCGGGAACCCGGCACCGCGGCTGTTCCGCCTCGTGGAAGACAGGGCCGTCATTAACCGCATGGGGTTCAACAACGACGGCGCCGCGGCGGTGGCCCCGCGCCTGAAGTCCGCACGTGCCGCCCTGCAGCGCCACCAGCCCGGCGTGCGGCCCGTGATCGGCGTGAACATCGGCAAGAGCAAGGTGGTTGGGCTCGAGGATGCGGTGTCCGATTACCTCATCAGCGCGCGCAGCCTGGCGCCGGCCGCCGACTACCTGGTGGTGAACGTCAGCTCGCCCAACACACCCGGCCTTCGGCTGTTGCAGGACGTGGAGACGCTGCGCCCGCTGCTGGCCGCAGTGGGCGAGGAGGCGGACAAGGCCGCGGGCCGCCACGTTCCCCTGCTGGTCAAGATCGCGCCCGACCTCAGCGATGAGGACATCGACGACGTCGCGCGTCTGGCGCTGGACCTTAAGCTGGACGGCATTATCGCCACAAACACCACGATCGCCCGCACCGGGCTCGTCTCCAGCCCGGACAAGGTTGAAGCGTGCGGGGCCGGAGGTCTTTCCGGAGCGCCGCTGAAGAAACGGTCCCTGGACGTCCTGGCGCGGCTCAAGTCCGTGACAGGCGGGGCCTTGACCCTAGTCTCGGTGGGCGGCGTCGAAACAGCGCAGGATGTGCAGGAACGGCTGGACGCCGGCGCCACCCTCGTCCAAGGCTACACGGCTTTCCTCTACGAGGGGCCCTTCTGGGCCGCCCGCATCAACCGGCTGCTGGCCATGCACCCGAGCCGGCGCTAGGCATCACGGGGCGATCATGCCCCGGAACGTCGGTTGCAAGCGCGAAGCCCCCGGCAGTTTGAACTGCCGGGGGCTTCGCGGTTGAAGAAGACTAGGAGGGAATGTCAGGCGGGGAACTCGCCGCGCTTGACCTGGGGCTTGGGCAGGCGCAGGCGGCGGAACTGAAGGGAGCGCATGGAGCCGTACCAGACGGTGCCGCGCTCAACCTCGCCGAACTTTTCGCCAAGGCGCTTCCTGAGTTTGCGGGAAAGGATGAAGACGTCCACGAAGACCGCGAGGAACATGACCCAGAAGCCGCCCAGGACGTAGACCATCTGTGCGCTGGAGGCCGGCACGAGCAGCGAGATGATGACGAACAGCAGGGCCCCGAACATGAGGTACTCGCCCAGGCTGAAGCGGGCATCGACGTAATCACGGGCGAAACGCTTCTGCGGACCCTTGTCGCGCAAGGGCAGGAACTTCTCGTCACCGCTGTCCATGGCCTGCCGCATCTTGACCCGCTGCTCCGCGACGGAGGCGCGCTCGGCCGCCTTGGAAGCCTTCCGGTCCTCCGGCACGAGGGGCCGCTTGCGGGCCGCCACCTGGGCGCTGCGCTTGGGCGTGGGTGCGCCCTTGCCGGTCACGGTGCCCCGGGCTGCTGCCTCGGCTGCCTGCTGGTCAACTACGTCCTGCGCCGATGGCGCTTCCTTTTTACGTCCAAACACCCCTAAAGAATACCCCGCAGACGCGGGCCCGAGACCCAGCCCACACGGCGCCGCCCCGGCGATGACGCTGTTTGTCGTGATCCAGCGCACGGGTAGTGTTTTCGCCATGACTTCATCAACCGCGGGGAACCCGCAGACCACCATGGAACACGACGGCACCATCGATGCCGAGGCCCTCCGCCAGGCCGTTGCCGAATCATTCGACAAAACGATCGGCCAGCTGACGGATCTTGTTGCCATTCCGGGCATCGCCTGGCCCAGCTTTGATCCTGCCCCGCTGAACCGCAGCGCCGACGCCGTCGCCGCGCTCGTGCGCGCCAGCGGTTTCGACGACGTCCGGATCCTCCGCTGCGACAAGGAAGACGGGACTCCCGGCGGGCCCGCCGTCGTCGCGCGCCGCCCGGCCGCCGAGGGCAAGCCGACAGTTCTGCTGTACGCCCACCACGATGTCCAGCCCACCGGTGACTTGGCGCTGTGGGAAACCGACCCCTTCACCGCCGTCGAACGCGACGGGCGGCTCTTCGGCCGCGGTGCCGCGGATGACAAGGCCGGCATCCTCGCCCACATCGCCGCCTATTCGGCCGTGACGCGCGTGCTCGGGGACGAACTGGGCCTGGGCGTGACGTTCTTCTTCGAGGGCGAAGAGGAGGCCGGCTCGCCAACGTTCCGGTCGTTCCTCGAGACGCACCGCGAACTCCTCCGCGCGGACGTGATCGTCGTGGCCGACTCCAGCAACTGGAAGGTGGGCATTCCGGCCCTGACCACCAGCCTGCGCGGCCTCGTGGACGGCACCATCGAGGTCAAGGTCCTGGACCACGCGGTGCATTCGGGCATGTTCGGCGGCCCGGTGCTCGACGCGCCGACCCTGCTGGCCCGCCTGATCGCGACCCTCCACGACGACGAGGGCAGCGTCGCGATCAAGGGCCTGGTGAGCCGCGATGACGTGGTGGTTGACCTCACCGAGGAGGAATACCGCACCGACGCCTCCGTGCTCGACGGCGTGAAGCTCGCCGGGACCGGCAGCATTGCCTCGCGCATGTGGACCAAGCCGGCACTGTCCATCATCGGGTTTGACGCCCCGGCAGTGGACGTAGCCTCCAACACGCTGCTGCCGCGGGCACGGGCCAAGTTCAGCCTGCGCCTGGCCCCCGGGCAGGACCCCGCAGCCGCCATGGATGCTGTCCGCAAGCACGTCGAGGACAATGCGCCGTTCGGCGCGCAGGTGGTGTTCACCCCGGGGGAGAGCGGCAACTCTTTCCTGACGGACACCAGCTCGAAGGCCGCGTCGGTGGCCATGTGGGCCCTGGGCGAGGCCTGGGGCGTACCGGCCGTCGAAATGGGGATCGGCGGCTCCATTCCGTTCATCGCGGACCTGACCGAGCTCTACCCGGACGTGCAGATCCTGGTCACCGGCGTCGAGGATCCCGATTCCCGCGCCCACAGCGCCAACGAATCGCTGCACCTGGGCGACTTCCGGAACGCGATCGTCGCCGAGGCCCTGCTGCTCGCGCGCCTCAACAACGAAGGTGCGCTCTAGCCGCCGGGCCACTCCGGCCCCGGGGAACATCCAGGCGTCTCACACGGTTACGTCAGAAGTTAGAGCTAGAAGGCTGCGCGAAGTAGCATGTAGCTATAGCCCATACCGTTTAAGTAGGGGCGGGCACCGTGCTAGCGGAGCCGCCACCACCGTTGCAAGAAGGTAGGCCATGAGCACTACAACCAATGAAAACAGCGCCGACACCACTGCCGCCCAGGCCGGCGAGCTGGCCACGCACGAGGTCAAGTTGACCGACGTCGCGGCAGGAAAGGTCCGCAGCCTCCTGGAGCAGGAAGGCCGCACCGATCTGCGCCTCCGCGTTGCCGTGCAGCCCGGCGGTTGCTCCGGCCTGATCTACCAGCTCTACTTCGACGAGCGGCTGCTCGACGGGGACGCGGTGCGCGACTACGACGGCGTGGAAGTCGTCGTCGACAAGATGAGTGTTCCTTACCTCAGCGGTGCCAGCATCGATTTCGAGGACACCATCGCCAAGCAGGGCTTCACGATCGACAACCCCAATGCCGGCGGGTCCTGCGCCTGCGGAGATTCTTTCCACTAGTTACTTCCACTAAGGCCGGGCATTTTGCCCGGCCTTAGTGGCGCAGGATCCTCAACGAGCGGCACCGGCAAAAAGCTCCCGACGCACGGTGCGGACATGTGGGCGAAAACTCCCGGGGAGCGGTAAGCTCTACACCGAGTAGTAAAACTTTTCGTTTGCCCTGCCCGTAATTTGCGGGGCAACAGCAACAAGTAGGAAGGGCCGTCTGTGAGTTCGCAGAACCGAACCGGCAGCCGACGCAAACAGATCACTACGATCACTGGCTTGGCACTAGCCGGCGCGTTGGCTTTGACTGGATGTTCACCAGAGGTAGAGAAGGGCTGGTTGCCCACCGAGCGTGGCACCACCAATCACGTTGACCTCATCATGGACCTCTGGGTCAACTCATGGATTGCCGCGCTGGTCGTCGGCATCATCACCTGGGGCCTGATGATCTGGTGCGTCGTCGCTTACCGCCGCCGCAAGGGCACCGTGGGCTTCCCGCGCCAGAACAGCTTCAACCTTCCGCTTGAAGTGTTCTACCTGACGATCCCGCTGTTCATGGTCCTGGTGTTCTTCTACTTCACCGACCGCGACACGGCGCAGATCGATGACCGCTCCAAGCCGGCCGACGTCGTCGTCGACGTCCGCGGCAAGCAGTGGGCATGGGACTTCAACTACAAGAAGGGCGACGTCGTCACCGAGGACGTCCACGAAGCAGGCGTCCAGGCGCACCTGACCGGTAACGACGTGGACAAGGAAAAGCTGCCCACCCTGTACCTGCCGGTCAATAAGTCGGTTGACCTCGAGCTCAACGCACGCGACGTCATCCACTCCTTCTGGGTTCCTGCCTTCCTGCAGAAGCGGGACATGATTCCCGGCAAGACCAACTTCATCCGGTTGACCCCCACCAGGGAGGGCACCTACGACGGCAAGTGCGCCGAACTGTGTGGCGAGTACCACTCCGAAATGCTGTTCCGCGTGAAGGTTGTCTCCGAGTCGGAGTTCCAGGCGCACATGAACCAACTGCGCCAGGACGGGAACACCGGCCTGCTCGGTGAAGAGTACGACCGCAACCCGGCCCCGGCCGAAACCAAGTAAGGCGAGCGACGTGGCAACTTACACTCAATCCGCCGGGATCCTCGAGGCTCCCGTAGTACCGAAGTCCAAGGGACGCATCGTCGTCAACTGGATCACCTCGACCGACCACAAAACGATCGGGTACATGTACCTGATCGCGTCGTTCATCTTCTTCTGCTTCGGCGGCATCATGGCGCTGCTGATCCGTGCCGAGCTCTTTGAGCCCGGCATGCAGATCCTGCAGACCAAGGAGCAGTACAACCAGCTGTTCACCATGCACGGCACCGTGATGCTCCTGATGTTCGCGACGCCGCTGTTCGCCGGCTTCACCAACGTCATCATGCCGCTGCAGATCGGTGCCCCCGACGTCGCGTTCCCGCGACTGAACGCACTGGCCTTCTGGTTCTTCCTCTTCGGCTCCACGATTGCCGTGTCCGGCTTCATCACCCCGCAGGGTGCCGCGTCCTTCGGCTGGTTCGCTTACGCGCCGCTGTCCAACACGACGTTCAGCCCCGGCGTGGGCGGTGACCTCTGGGTCTTCGGCCTGGCGCTCTCCGGCTTCGGCACCATCCTTGGCGCGGTCAACTTCATCACCACCATCATCTGCATGCGCGCCCCGGGCATGACCATGTGGCGGATGCCGATCTTCACCTGGAACGCCCTCGTGACGTCCATCCTGGTGCTGATGGCCTTCCCGCCGCTGGCAGCCGCGCTGTTTGCCCTCGGTGCCGACCGCCGCTTTGGTGCACACATCTTCGATCCTGAGAACGGCGGCGCCGTCCTCTGGCAGCACCTGTTCTGGTTCTTCGGCCACCCCGAGGTCTACATCATCGCGCTGCCGTTCTTCGGCATCGTCTCTGAGATTTTCCCGGTCTTCAGCCGCAAGCCGATCTTCGGCTACAAGGGCCTGGTCTACGCGACGATCTCCATCGCCGCCCTGTCCGTGACCGTGTGGGCACACCACATGTACGTCACCGGCTCGGTCCTGCTGCCGTTCTTCTCCTTCATGACGATGCTCATCGCTGTTCCGACCGGCGTGAAGTTCTTCAACTGGATCGGCACCATGTGGCGCGGTTCCATCACCTTTGAGACCCCCATGCTGTGGAGCATCGGCTTCCTGGCGACGTTCCTCTTCGGCGGCCTCACCGGCATCATCCTGGCCTCGCCGCCGCTGGACTTCCACGTCTCGGACTCCTACTTCGTGGTGGCGCACTTCCACTACGTGGTCTTCGGTACCGTCGTCTTCGCCATGTTCGCCGGCTTCTACTTCTGGTGGCCCAAGTGGACCGGCAAGATGCTCAACGAGCGCCTCGGCAAGATCCACTTCTGGATGCTGTTCCTCGGCTTCCACGGCACCTTCCTGATCCAGCACTGGCTCGGCGTCGAGGGCATGCCCCGCCGCTACGCCGACTACATGCCGCAGGATGGATTCACCTGGATGAACCAGTTCTCCACCATCGCCTCATTCGTCCTCGGCGCCTCGCTGATTCCGTTCTTCTGGAACGTCTACATCACCTGGCGCAGCAACGAGCGTGTGGAAGTTGATGACCCGTGGGGCTTCGGTGCCTCGCTCGAGTGGGCCACGTCCTGCCCGCCGCCGCGCCACAACTTCACGTCCCTGCCCCGCATCCGCTCCGAGCGTCCCGCCCTGGACCTGCACCACCCGGAGCTCTCCCAGTCCTACACCGCGGATTCGCCTGCTCCGGCAGCAGCGGCTCTCGGTAACGCCGACCAGAAGGACACCGCCAAGTGAAAATCGAATCAAGGATCTTTGGCTTCGGCGTCTTCTTCTTCGTACCGGTGGCGTTCATCTACGGCTACCTGACTAACTGGACCGAATGGGTGGGCGCGCTGGCCATCCTGCTGGTCGGTGGTCTGGCCGGCATGATCGGCGCCTACCTCGGCTTCACCGGCCGGCGCGTGGGCATGCGCCCCGAGGACCGCAACGACGCTGAAATCCACGAAGGCGCCGGCGAGCAGGGACACTTCAGCCCCTGGAGCTGGTGGCCGCTGATGCTCGGCATGTCCTGCGCCACCGGGTTCCTCGGCCTGGCCGTGGGCTGGTGGATCGTCTTCATCGCCGGCGGAATGGCAGTAGTCGCCCTGGTCGGCTGGGTCTACGAGTACAGCCGCGGTGACCACGCGCACTAGCGTCCACCCGGACACAAAGTTCAGATAGCACGACGGCGGGCCCCACCACTGGTGGGGCCCGCCGTCGTTTGTGCCTACGGACTGGGTGTGGCGCGCCTGCGCGCGCCTAGCATGCCTTTAGTGCGGGCTTGAGGGCCTCAGGCGGCCGCTGCTGACTCCAGGAGGATCCGGAGTTCCTCCAGCGCACTCTCGGCCTCCGCGAGGCTACAGGAGGCCGGCAAGGCCTCCGCTGCGACGGTCAACTCCACTTCGCAGCCACACTCGAAGTCCTCGGTCATGACCTCCAGCAGCGAACGGGCGTCGACGCCTGGCCTGCCGTCCTTGCTGATGGTCACCGGGAGGCCGGTGGCGGTGACGGCCCGGACAAATACTGCGGCCGGCCGGGCGTGGAGGCCGATGGCGGCCGTGACGATTGCCTTGCGAGCTGGCAACGGGACTCCCTCATGCTGGTGTTGGTTCTTCAAGGGTAGCCGCGGGGGAGGGGCCGGGACGACTTGAGTCGGCCTGTGGTCTAGACCTGCCAGGCCGCGGGCTTACCCTTGAGATATGAGTGTTTTTCCCGCGCCGGGCCGCAATCGGAGACTGAACCATGGCGTCGTCTAACGCGGCCAAGATGACCGGCGAGATCGACCGTCAGAGCGGGGTGCCGATCTACGTGCAGCTACGGGAAATCCTTCGGGCGCACATCAATGCCGCCTGCCCGCCGGGATCCGCGCTGCCGTCCGAGCGTGAGCTCGCCCAGCGCTTCGGCCTTGCCCGGATGACCGTCCGCCAGGCCATCGACGCCCTCGTGGGCGAGGAGGTCATTGAGCGCGTCGTGGGGCTGGGCACATTTGTGCGCAAACCCAAACTGGATCTCCAGGTCAAGCTGACCTCCTACAGCGAAGAGATGCAGCGCCGCGGCATGGTCCCGGCCGCCAAGGTCCTGAGCTTCGAGCAGATAAGCGCCAGCGCCTTCCTGGCCCGTGAGCTCCAGCTGGAGGAGGGGACACCCCTGGTCCGGTTCCGGCGCCTCCTGCTGGCCGACAACGAGCCAATGAGCGTGGACGAGAACTTCATCCCGGCCCACCGGGTCCCCGGCCTGCTGGACGGCGAGCCGCCCACATCCCTTTACAACGTGCTGAGCGAACGCTACGGGCTGGTGATGGAATGGGGCGAGGACATGATCGAGGCGACGGCCGCATCGCCGTCCACGGCCCGGCTGCTGAATGTCGAGGTCGGAACTCCGTTGCTGAAGATCCAGCGCCACGCGTTTGTGGCCCGCGCCATGGTGGACTACTCCGTGTCCTACTACCGGGCTGACCGCTACAAGCTCTGGGTGCCCCTCCAGCGCCCCGGCGTCCGGCCCACGCGCAACTACGCCTCGGGGTACCGCCCGTAGCTGTTGTTCGTCTGGCTACATATACAGAGGAAGGCCGGTCCCCTTGGGGACCGGCCTTCCTCTGTATTCCTTGCTGCTGCCTAGTGGCTCAGCGTCTTCTGAGACTCTGCCGCTTCGACGGCCTCGTGGACGCCGTGGTGGCCGTGAGCGGCCTCCAGCTCTGCCGGGGAGGCCGGGGCAACCCGGTCCTCGAAGAACCAGCGGGACAGCTTCGCGCGGAGCTTTTCCTTGCGGTCTACGACGCCGTGGTCGTTCGGCACCGCGGGCAGCGGGGCCGGCGACTCGAAGCCGACCAGCATGTAGCGCTTGTATTCGTCCAGCGGGGCGTGGACCTCAATGAACTCTCCGTGCGGCAGGCGCACGATGCGGCCGGTTTCACGGCCGTGGAGGGCGATCTCGCGGTCCTTGCGCTGGAGCGCCAGGGCGACGCGCTTCGTGACGATGAACGCGATAACCGGTCCGATGAAGAACAGCGCGCGCAGCCAGTAGGTCACATCGTTCAGGGCCACGTGGAAGTGGGTGGCGATGAGGTCGGAGCCTGCCGCGGCCCACATAACGCAGTACCAGACGAAACCGGCCATGCCGATCGCCGTGCGGGTAGGAGCATTGCGGGGACGGTCCAGAACGTGGTGCTCGCGGTTGTCCTTGGTGATCCAGCGTTCAATCCACGGGTAGGCGAACATGACGGTGAAAAGGATGCCCGCGGGGACCAGGGCCGGCAGCAGCACGTTGAACGTGAACATGTGGCCGAACCAAATCTGTTCGACCTTCCAGTCACCGATCGTGCCCGGCATCAGGCGCAGGGCGCCGTCAACGAAGCCGATGTACCAGTCAGGCTGAGTGCCTGCCGAAACCGGCGAGGGGTCGTACGGGCCGTAGTTCCAGATCGGGTTGATGGTGAAGAACGCCGCCATGATGGCAACGACACCGAACACGATGAAGAAGAAGCCGCCAGCCTTCGCCGCGTAGACCGGTCCCAAGGGGTAGCCCACGACGTTCCCGTCATTGCGGCCGGGGCCGGGGTACTGCGTGTGCTTGTGCACAACCACCATGAAGAGGTGCATCACGATCATCAGCAGGATGAGCGCGGGAACCAGGAGGATGTGGAGCGTGTAGAGGCGGCTGATGATCATGGTGCCCGGGAATTCGCCACCGAAGAGGAAGAACGAGATGTACGTGCCGACGACCGGGATGGACTTGATGACGCCGTCGATGATGCGCAGGCCGTTACCGGAGAGCAAGTCGTCGGGGAGCGAGTAGCCGGTGAAGCCAGCAGCCATGGACAGGATCAGCAGGACGCTGCCCACCACCCAGTTCAGCTCGCGGGGCTTACGGAACGCGCCGGTGAAGAACACGCGGAGCATGTGCACGGACACGGAGGCGACGAACAGCAGGGCCGACCAGTGGTGCACCTGGCGCATGAACATGCCACCGCGGACATCGAAGGAGATGTCCAGTGAGGAGCTGTACGCCACGGACATTTCAACGTTCGTCAGCGGCGTGTAGGAGCCCGCGTAGTGCGTCTCGGCCATGGACGGATCGAAGAAGAAGGTCAGGAACGTGCCCGAGAGCAGCAGGATGACGAAGGAGTAGAGCGCCACTTCGCCGAACATGAACGACCAGTGGTCCGGGAAGACCTTCCGGCCGAATTCACGGAGGATTCCGGAGCCGCCGACACGCTGGTCGACGAAGTCCGTGATGCGGCCGCCAGTAGTCTTTGCGGCGAAGACGGGGGCATCAGGAGTTAGGGATGAGGACATGCTGCTCACGCTCCCAGTAAGTCGGTCCAACGGGTTCATGGAAGTCGCTCGTGGCAACCAAGTAGCCTTCGGAGTCCACAGCGATAGGCAGCTGGGGGAGAGGACGGCTGGCCGGACCGAAGATAACCTTGCATTGCTGGGTCAGGTCGAAGGTTGACTGGTGGCACGGGCACAGCAGGTGGTGGGTCTGTTGCTCGTACAGGGCAACAGGGCAACCGACGTGGGTGCAGATCTTGGAGTAGGCAACGATTCCGTTGTAGGCCCAGTCCGCGCGTTCGGGGGAGGGGTGGAGCTCCTCCGGGTTCAGGCGCATGAGCAGGACAACAGACTTTGCCTTCTCGTTCAGCTTGCCTTCGGTCAGCTCGTTCAGCCCTTCCGGGATGACGTGGAAAGCAGAGCCGATGGTGACGTCCGCGGCCTTGATGGGGGTGCCATCGGGGTCGCGGGCTAGGCGCTTCAGCTTTCCGTCCGGGCCCGGCGCCCACATGGTGTGGGCCAGCGTGTTGTCCGGCCGGGGACCGAGGTCACCGAAGATGGCCAGGGCCGGCAGCGGCGCGAGGGCGACGGCGCCGAGCAGGGTGTTGCGGATCAGCGGCCGGCGCTTGATGCCGGTTTCTTCCACAATGTCGTCGACGATCCGGACGGCAGCCTGGCGGTCGTCCTCGGTGCGGATTGCGTGGCGCTCTTCCGAGACCTCGTGGTCCGGCATGAGGGCCTTGGCCCAGTGGACGATGCCGGTGCCGATGCCGAGCATCGCAAACGCGGTGCCGGTGCCGAGCAATGCGTTCTGGAGGCGGATCGTGGCGATCGAGGAATCATTCCCCAGATCGATCGCGAAGTACGACACCAGGAATATCAGGGTGCCAACGACCGAGATACCGAACAGAAGGGCTACCTGCCGTTCTGCTTTCTTTGCGGCCCTCGGGTCCGTGTCAGCCAGGCGCAAACGGTGCGGGGGAATTCCAGGATCCTGGAACTTCTCCACCTCATTCTGACCAGCCGTAGCTACGGTGCCCGAGTGGCTCGGACTGCCGTCACTATGGTTGCCCATAATTCGCCTCATCCTTCTCTCGTCTCGGCATGTGCCGAGTTAGGTTTCAATTCAAACTGCTGACGGGTCAGCAGAAAATTCTTACAGGTGCAAGGTCCGCTTAGGAGGTGCGGGATGTGAGCCAGATCGTGAACGCAATGATGACGCCCAAGCCGGCAATCCAGACAAAGAGACCTTCGGAAACCGGTCCCAAAGCTCCAAGATCGGCACCGCCGGGTGAACCGTTGGCCTCGATCTGCTTCAGGAAGGTGATGATGTCGCGTTTTCCCTCGGGGGAGATGTTCGCGTCATTAAAGACCGGCATGTTCTGGGGGCCGGTAACCATGGCTTCGTAGATGTGCTGGCCGGAGACGCCCGCGAGGGCCGGGGCGAACTTGCCCCGGGTGAGGGCGCCGCCGGCAGCGGCAGCGTTGTGGCACATGGCGCAGTTGGTGCGGAAGAGCTCTCCACCCTTGGCTGCGTCGCCCTTCTCACCGAGAACGCCAGCTTCGGGAATGGCCGGGCCAGGACCCAGCGAGGCAACGTAAGCAGCCATCTGCTTGGTCTGTTCCTCGTTGAACTGGGCGGGCTTCTGTTGGGCCTGCGGGCCGTTCATCTCCATGGGCATGCGGCCGGTGGCTACCTGGAAGTCAACAGCGGCGGCGCCGACGCCAACAAGGGACGGCCCGGACTGGGAGCCGCTGGCACCCATGCCGTGGCAGGTGGCGCAGTTGGCGGCGAACAGCTTGCCGCCTTCCTCTACGTCGCTTGCGCTGTAGGTGGTGGTGTCCGCCTTGGCCTGGTTGACGGTGGTGGCAACGGCGTACAGCCCACCCGTGACCAAGAGGCCCATCAGCAGCAGCGCAATTGCTGCCAGTGGGTGACGTCGCTTTTGCGAGAGTGCCTTCACGTGGTGGTTCCTTTATTCGATCCTGCGGTGGCTCCGGGAGCCGCTTCTTGAAATTCTGCCTCTTGTAGAAAAAGAGTCAAGGCTGGACTACTTGAGGACGTAGATGACCAGGAAGAGGCCAATCCAGACGACGTCCACGAAGTGCCAGTAGTACGAGGTGACGATGGCCGAGGTTGCCTCAAAGTGTCCGAACTTCTTTGCGGCGAAGGAGCGGCCCATGATGAGCAGGAAGGCAATCAGACCGCCGATGACGTGCAGGCCATGGAAGCCCGTCGTGATGTAGAAGGCTGAACCGTAGGCGTTGGAGGACAGCGTGACATGCTCGGAAACGAGCATGGAGTACTCCGTCGTCTGGCCGGCGACGAAGAAGGCACCCATGAGGAACGTCAGGATGAACCATCCGTTCATCCCCCACTGGGTGAAGCTGAAGACTCCGCCGGTCCGGCGCGGTTGGAGCCGCTCGGCAGCGAAGACGCCCATCTGGCAAGTAAAGGAACTTGCCACGAGGACGATCGTGTTAACGAGCGCAAAGGGGAAGTTGAGCTTGGCTGTCTCTTCGGCCCACATCAGTCCGGAAGTTGAACGGAGTGTGAAGTACATGGCGAAGAGACCGGCGAAGAACATCAACTCACTGGACAGCCACACAACGGTTCCAACAGAAACCATGTTCGGGCGGTTCAGCGTCGGGTGCGCCGGGGTACTGGGGGCATGGGTCGCAGATGTCACATAGACATTATGTCTATAAAAGTCCGTCCTGCCCAACGCAAACCGCGTTTTCGGAGGACTTTTTCTACAAAGACGCGAATTCGCGCGGAAAAGTTCCCGGAGGGGTTCACATTGGTCTTTGCGGGGCCGACCTCGATAGCATCGGGAGGTGACTTCACAGGCATCTGCAGAGGCGGCAGGCAACACCTGGCCGCGGCTCATCAACGCGCTCATCAGCGGCGCCGACCTCACTGCCGGGAGCACTGAGTGGGCCATGAACTCCATCATGTCCGGCGAAGCGACGCCGGCGCAGGTGGCGGGATTCCTGGTGGCGCTGCGCTCCAAGGGTGAGACCGTGGATGAGCTGGCTGGCCTGGTGGAAGCGATGATCTCCAACGCCAACCCCATTGACATTGCCGGTGAGAAGCTGGACATCGTCGGCACCGGTGGCGATCAGCAGAACACGGTCAACATCTCCACGATGGCCGCCCTTATCGCCGCCGGCGCGGGTGCCAGGGTAGTCAAGCACGGCAACCGAGCGTCGTCGTCCTCTTCCGGATCCGCCGATGTCCTGGAGGCCCTAGGCGTCAGACTGGATCTTCCGATTCCCCGGGTGGCGCTCAACGCCGAGGAGGCGGGAATCACGTTTTGCTTCGCCCAGGTGTTCCACCCCTCGATGCGGCATGCCGCCGTCGCCCGCCGCGAGCTCGGCGTTCCGACGGCGTTCAACTTCCTGGGCCCCATGGTCAACCCGGCACATGTCCAGGCCTCGGCCGTGGGCGTCGCCAACGAGCAGATGGCCCCCCTGGTGGCCGGAGTGCTGGCCAAGCGCGGCAGTCGCGGCTTGGTTTTCCGCGGAAATGACGGCCTGGATGAGCTCACCACGACCGGCCCGTCGCGGGTGTGGGAGATCCGCAATGGTGAGGTCACCGAAGAGATGTTTGATCCGCGCGGCCTCGGCATCCGGACGGCCACGCTGGAGGAACTGCGCGGCGGTGACGCGGTGGCCAATGCCGCCGTCGTCCGGGCTGTCCTTGGCGGCGCGCCGGGGCCGGCCCGCGATGCGGCGTTGCTCAACGCCGCGGCCGGGCTGGTGGCGTTCGACCTCGACGCTGTGGGTCCGCTGGCGGAGCGCATGGCCGGCGCGTTCAAGCGCGCCGAGCAGTCCATTGAATCCGGTGCCGCGGCCGCGGTGCTGGACAGGTGGGTCGCCCTGTCGCAAACCGCCTAAAAGCGCCGCCTGACTGGCGCACCAGGCACATAACGCACGGACCAAGAAGGACGGACCCGGCAGAATCTGCCGGGTCCGTCCTTCATGTTGCTAGTGTGACTGGTTGCCCGCTACTGCTCGAAACCGAGGGCAAAGGCCGCGTCGAGGTCGTGCTGTGAGTACGCGCGGAAGGCGATCTGCGTGGTGGTGTGGGCCACGCCCCGGACCTTCGAGAGTTTGTCCGCGATGACTTCCGCCAGGTCTTCATGCTTGGCCACCCGGGCGATGGCGATCAGGTCCCACTCGCCCGTGACGGAATAGACTTCGCTGATGCCGGCGATGGCCGAGATTTCCTCGGCGGTCTCCGGGATGCGTGAAGCGTCTGTCTTGATCAGGACGAATGCGGTGACCACGTGTGAGCCTTTCCGGATCGGTTGCGCCGTTTGCGGGCCTGTCGGCGGCCCTTGCCCGGGCGCTGCCATCTTCTGCAAGCCTAGTGCATCAGCCCTGGCGGCGGCGTGAACGCACCCGCCGCACGCCCGCGGCCACGAGGCGATAACCCAGGAGGAAAACGCCCAGGCTCAGCAGGGCCACGATGATGAACGGCAGCACCACCGTCTGCCCGGTGACGGCTCGCAGAATCATGCCGACGCCGACGGTTCCGAGCCAGACGGCGACCCCGGCGGGCCACACCCGCAGGGGGCCATGCCACAGGCGGAGGGCGAGCCATGCCAGCGCCGCGCCCGCCAGGAACGGCCACGCCGTCGCAAAGACGCCGCTGATAATGTCCCCGCGCTGGTGCGCGTCGCGCCCAATCGCCGCGAAAAGCAGAATCAGGAGTGCATCCGCGGCGGCGGCCAGGACGGCGGTCTGCGCGGGCCGGAAGCCGGTACTTGAAGCGTCCTGGGCGGAGGGACGGGGGAGTTTGGGGGTCGGGGAAGGCATATAGCCAAGCCTAGTCCCGTCCGGATAGGCCGGGCTGCGGAAGTCGTTGTGTGCGGAATCACGGTGGGGCTAGGCTCGGTCCCACGCCACTGATCGCCGCCGGAGCCAGCCGGTGGCACGGGCGAACGCAAGGGGAGCGCTGTGAGCGAAAAAATCACCACCTGCCTGTGGTTCGACAGCCAGGCCGAGGAAGCCGCCGAGTACTACGTCTCCATCTTCGACGGCGGCAAAATCGTCGACGTCGCTCGGTACGGCGAGGGCGGTCCGGGGCCGGCCGGCCAGGCGATCACCGTCCGCTTCCAGCTTGACGGGCGAACTTTCACGGCGTTGAACGGGGGACCGGCCTTCACCTTCACGGAGGCTGTGTCGTTTGTCATCGACTGTGCGTCGCAAGAAGAAGTGGACCGGTACTGGTCGGCCCTGACCGACGGCGGCCAGGAAAGCCAGTGCGGTTGGCTCAAGGACCGGTACGGGGTCTCGTGGCAGGTTGTGCCGTCCGTGTTGGGGCAACTGATCGGTGGCCCCGACCCCGACGGCGCCCAGCGCGCCATGCAGGCCATGCTCGCAATGCGCAAGCTAGACATCGCCGCCCTTCAGGCCGCTTACGACGGCGCGTGACGCTCCAGCGCCGGTTGCCTGGCGCTCCTGGGGACCCGCGCGGTGGAACGGGCCGGGCCCGCCCGCTGACCCGGTCGGCGTGGCCCCCGGGCTCAGGGACGGTCCGCACATATGATCGTGGAATGAGTAGCGACGCCGTTCCGGAGGCTGTTGTCCCGGTGCAGCTGGATCCTCAGCTGGACGGCCAGCTGAGCATTAACGACATCCTGCTCGAGCTCGGCCAAGCTCCCGTGGTGCATCCTTCCCCGGACGCAGCCAGTGAGCTGCACTTCTTCTAGGCCCGTCCCTTCTGGCAGCAGCCGCATCACGGGCGGCATTGGGGCTCCACCTCGGTATATACAGGCCCTTTGGTCCTAACGACGGGTATCCCGGAGGGCTAGTTTGGCGCGTAAGGGATGCCAGCAGGGCTTCCTCGGAACGAAAGGATGGCTCCCGTGGAGCAATTCTGGAACGTCATTTGGCTGTTCTTTTGGAGTTTCGCGTTCGTCGCCTACCTGTTCGCACTTTTTGCAGTTATCACCGACGTTTTCCGGGACCACGAGCTCAGCGGCTGGCTCAAGGCCGTGTGGATTATTTTCCTGGTCTTCGTGCCTTTCCTCACGGTTTTTGTGTACCTGATCGCGCGGGGCCGCAGCATGGCCGAGCGCCAGTCCAAGAGTGCACAACAGGCCCAAGCCGCCACCAACGAGTACATCCGCTCCGTGGCCACAGCATCCCCCACCCAAGAAATCGCAAAGGCCAAGGAGCTCCTTGACGCCGGCACGCTGACCCAGAGCGAGTTCGACGCTGTCAAGGCCAAAGCGCTGAGTCAGGCCTGACCGGCATCAGTGGAGTGCAAGGACCAGGTAGGTGGCTGCGAGGGCCAGTGTGGTGGGAGTCATGACAAGGCGTTCGGGCTTGCTGCGGGAGATTCCGTTCATGAGGACGCCGAGCGCGAAGTATGCCGTCATCACCCACACAGTGATTGAAGTAAAGGATTCACTGACCAACGGAGGGACAAAGCCGGTCTTGGCCAGCGCGGCGTAAGCGAAGAGGGCATAAATGCCTATGGATACCGCGCTTCCGATTCTGAGTTTGGCAGGGAGGACACGGTGTTGTCCGCCCCACGCCAGCCTGCCGAGCGGAGCTCCGGCGATAAGTGCGACCTGGAAGACGGTCAGGCCGGCCAGCAGTGCGCAGGCGAATATTGCGAAAAGCTGATCTATTGCCATCAAAAACCAGTCCCCTGTCCAGTCCCAAGCATCTCTTGCGGCAAAACTAACACCCCAACAGAAGATCGAAGGGACGCCGTCCCCAAATCCACGACTGATCCTCGGCCTGTGCGCACGAGGAAACCGGGGTACCCTGAGGCGCATGGAGATGCGCCTCGAGGTCGTGCAGGTACCCGTCAGTGATGTGGACAAGGCCAAGTCGTTCTACACAGACCGGCTCGGGTTCGTCCTGGACCACGACGTGGAATACATACCGGGCATCAGGGTCGTCCAGCTCACGCCGCCCGGCTCCGCCGCGTCCATTGTCATCGGCACGGGAATGACGAGCATGCCGCCAGGCAGTCTGGAAGGCCTGCAGCTCGTGGTCCCGGACATGGCATCCACACGGGCTGAGCTACTCCGGCGGGGCGCAGAGATCAGCGACGTCCAAGACATCGGTGGAATCGCCTTCGCCTATTTCAAGGACCCGGACGGCAACCGCTGGGTCATACAGGAAGCTACGCCGCCGGACGTCAGGGAAGCCTTTCAGCGCTAGGCGCAGCCGCTGTCGCGCGGGTGCAGGCTTTTCTCGCCAAGCATCGCGCTATTCATGTTTAACCCCTAAAATCTAAATAGTAGAGTGACTATTTAGACTTTAGGAGGATCCGTGACCCGTTGGCCCGCGCACGGCAGCAAGACGATGCCGTGGAAGTCGTCCGGGCGGCCGCCGCGCGAGGACCGGGAATTCACCGAGGTTGTGGTCTCGCTACCACCCATGATCGCCGGGAGCTGGTTCGATCCGGGCCGCGAAACAATCGTCGCCCTTGAAGAGGCCGCCGTTGCCATAGCGTCCCTGGACGTCACTGCCGGAACCCGGATGGCCGCCATCAGCGGGTTCCTACTCCGCAGCGAGGCCGTCTCCTCCTCCAAAATCGAGCACGTCAACGCCAACCGTGACGATTACGCGCGGGCCATGATCGGGCTCAAGGCCAGTGATGACGCCCGCTCCATGGTGGCTGCAGCCGACGCCGTACAAGGGATGATCGACGACGCCGGGCGAACCGGGGAGATCCGGCTGGAGGCAATGCTGGGTGCCCATCACACGCTCATGAAAGACGACCCGATGGACGGCCCACACGCCGGCAAGTTCAGGGAGGTCCAGAACTGGATCGGCGGCAGCGACCATTCACCGCGCGGCGCGATCCACGTCCCGCCCCCACCGGAGCTCGTGCCGGACCTGATGGAGGACCTGATGGTCTTCTGCAACCGACGCGACGTACCCATCATGGCGCAGGCGGCGATCGCGCACGCCCACTTCGAATCCATCCACCCGTTCACCGACGGCAACGGCCGAATCGGCCGGGCCCTGATCGGCGCGATTTCCCGGCGTCGCGGGCTCACAAAGAACACGGTCACCCCGATCGCGTCTGCGATGGTCGCCGACGTCGACACGTATTTCAGCCTCGTCAACAACTACCGCTCGGGCGACGCCGATCCGTTCGTGCTCTACCTGGCCCGTTCCGCGGTCCGTGCCTCGGACGCCGCCCGGGAATCCGTGGCCGCACTCGATGCCCTGCCGGCGATGTGGCTGGAACTGGCCAGGCCACGCAGGGGATCCGCGGACGAGAAGATCATTCCGTGGCTGCTGGAGCGGCCCGTGTTCGAGGCCCACAGCGCTGCCCATATTGCCGGCGTCGCCGAAAGTTCCGTCTACGCCGCGCTGCAGAGGCTCTCCAATGCCGGGGTCATCACCCCGGTCACCCAGTCAAAGCGCAGCCGGGCCTGGGCGGCGACCGAAGTCCTCGACGAGGTGGACCGGCTCAACAACCGACTGGCCGCTGCCGGTAAGGCTGGCTGAGGGGCAACGACAGTGAGCACGCGCTGTTGGCCGGTGCTATTTGACGGTGCAATTTGGCAGTGTAATTTGACGGTGCTTTTTGATGGTGCTGGATGCAGAATGGAAGGAATCCGGGCTGATTCCGCAGCCCCCTCCAGCGTCGAGGACGGCACATCATGACGAGCAATAAGACACGGACTGCACTCGTGTTGGCGACGGTTTTGATCGGGCTGAGCGGCTGTGCCGGAGGCGGCGGAACACCGGCATCGGCCCCGGCCACGACGGCCGGGACCTCTCCCAGCATGTCCATGGAGCCGTCAGCCCCGGCGGGCTCCACGGCTTCAGGGTCGGGAAGCGGGGCGGCAAACGCCGCCGCCGCGACAATCACGATCAGCAACTTCGCCTACCAGATCCCTGGCTCGGTCGCTCCCGGTGCCGAGGTGAAGGTGACGAACATGGACACTGCCGAGCACACGGTGACCGCAGACCAGGATGCGACGCTCTTTGATGTCGAGGTCAAGGAAAACGGCGGTACGGCCACATTCAAGGCACCCTCCAAGCCGGGCACGTACCCGTTTCACTGCACGTACCACTCCAGCATGCACGGCTCACTGACGGTCAAATGAGGACGACGCCGTGCCGAGACACGTTTTGTCCGGCACGGCGCCAAGACGGTCAGAACCTGAATTCGATACCAGAGTGGATCAATAGGGCTGGGGCGTTCTTGGCGGTCTCGATCGAGAAAGGCGCCTTGCCGTGGCTATCCAGGACCCCTCACCGTGGCTTGACCCATCCGTCGTTGATGACTTGAGTTCGGCTCTTCGGGGCCGGCTGTTCCGTCCTGGAGAATTCGGCTACGACGAAGCCCGGAAGGTCTTCAACGCTATGATTGACCGCCGTCCAGACGTGATTGTCCGCCCCGCTGACGCCGAAGACATTCGCCGTGCGGTGACCTTCGCCCGGGAAAACGATCTTCCTGTATCCATTAAGGGCGGCGGTCACAATGTCGCAGGGAACGCCGTCGGCGCCCATGGGCTCATGCTGGATTGCTCTGGCATGAAGAACGTCCAGGTCGATGCCGAACGGCGGGTCGCCGTGGCTGGAGCGGGTGCGCTCCTGACCGATCTCGACGTCGCCACCCAGGCATATGGCCTAGCCACGCCGCTCGGAGTCGTCTCGGTTACCGGCATCGCCGGCTTGACTCTCGGAGGTGGCATTGGCTGGCTCAACGGCAAGCACGGGCTCGCCTGCGACAACGTGCTCGCCGCCGACGTCGTGACTTCGGATGGCAGGCAACTGACGGTGAGCCCCGAGCAACACGCAGACCTCTACTGGGCCATTCAGGGTGGGGGTGGAAACTTCGGCGTTGTTACCTCGTTCACCTATCGTTTGCATCCCGTCGGGCCGGTTCTTGCCGGAGCGCTCTCATTCCCCGCCGAACGGACGAGGGAGGTCCTGCGGTTTTACCCCGAATTCGCCGCCTCTTGTCCCGACGAGCTCTCGATGTCGGCCAGTCTGGGGTGCGACGCGTCGGGCCGCCCAGTTTTTGGCGTCGGCGTCTGCTGGAGCGGACAGCATGATGAGGCGGAGCTGGCTCTACGGCCGCTGCGCGATCTCGGCCCAGATGTGGACATGGTGGTGCCAACCGACTACGTCGCCCTGCAGAGTGCTGGCGACGCAGGCTTTCCGTTGGGCCAGAACCACTATTGGAAATCGAGCTTCTTCACCGACTTCACTTCCGACGCCATCGATATCCTGCTCCAGTATGCGACCGAGATGCCTTCAGCTGCGAGTGGCATCGCAATGCAGCAAATACACGGTGTGGCCGCTCGGGTCGACCCGGCGGCCACGGCATTTCCCCATCGTCGGTCACAGAGCGAGCTCCTCATCCTGGCCCAGTGGTCCGACCCGGCAGAGACGGAGCGCAACGTCGGCTGGGCCCGCGCCTTCTTCGAAGCGATGCAGCCCTTTGCCGCGGGCGGGGTGTACGTCAACGATCTGGGCCAAGAAGGGGAGGCCCGGGTGCGGGCAGCCTACGGCGCCAACTACGATCGGCTGGTCGCCGTCAAAGCCACATACGACCCAATGAACCTCTTCCGATCGAATCAGAACGTCCGCCCGGTCGCATAGGAAGTCCGCCGGGCGCTTACCCCTCAAAAGGGATGTCCGCGAGTGTCAGCGCCGGCGGCGAACTTCCGTCGATGTCCAGTACGCCAAATTCCTTCGCCACCGCAGCGGCGATAAGCACCTGGCCGGTCCGCGCCAGCAGGTTCGGATCGTGGAAGAGTGCGTTGATCACGCGGCCGATGAATTCAGGGCTTTCGCTGGTTGAGAGATCGAATGCGCCACTTTCCGCGGCTGCCAGGACCGACTCGGTTCGAACCAGACCGGGGTAGAGCGAGATGACCGGAACGGCGAACGGTTTCAGCTCGACGGCCATGTCGGATGTCATCTTGTCGGTCGCCGCTTTTGCGATGCCGTAGATCGTGTTGCCGAGGTGACGCTGCGCCGACCAGAAGCTGATGTTGATGATCAAGCCGCGGTGCCGCGGCGTCATCATGCGCGCCGCGTGTGCCGAACACACAAAGGCCGCGCGCACCCCGGCGTCCATCATGCCGGTCCAGCGATGCGCCGGCTGATCCCAAAACGGCGCAGGCCACGTGAATGCTCCGCCTTCGACCATCTTCTCGTAGCCGCCCCAGGCGCAATTGACGAGAAGATCGAGGCTGCCGCACTCGGACCGGATCACGTCAAACACGCGGGCCGTCTCTTCGTCTTTGAGATGGTCGCAGCGCACGCGCCGTAGCTCCCGCGGCAGGTCCGCCTGGTCGATCGAGCGGCCCGAGCCGTAAACCCGGAACCCCGCCGCCAGAAGGCCAAGCGCGATGCCCCGGCCGACGCCTCGGCTCGCACCGGTCACGAGCGCAACGTTGCCCGTGGGCGCTTCACTGCGTTCGCGTTCGTTGGTCATGCCAGCGGCCCCCGCTTGCGTTCCGTTCCGTGACCTCATGATAGGCCGGTGTCTGCGCCTTGGCTCCAAGTTCACGCACCGCGCTTCGCGCCGCGCAGCGATCCCCAACTTCGAGATCGTCGGGTGGCATCATGATCAACCCCCGGGCGCAAGACTGCCGCCAAAGACGGGTGCGATGGCCCTGTCGGAGACGAAGGCGGATGTCTATTCTGTTCTGTAAAAGACCGTTGCGACATACGGTCTACAGGCCGCCGGCACGTCCCGGGAAGCCCTCCCGCTCCGGGGGCCCGTCTCGATGAGGAGGCGTCGATGTCCAGTCCCGATGTGCCGACGCGCGGGCCGGCCAGACCCGGTCCATATGTCGTTACCGGATTCCTGTTGGCCATCGCCATAGTGATTCCGTTGTATGTGCCGGCGTATTCTGTCGATGAGCCGCGTTTGGCCGGTATGCCGTTCTTCTACTGGTACCAGATGATGTGGATTCCGATCACCTCGGCCCTGGTGGGGATCTCCTACTGGCTGGTCAGTAAGGAGGATCGCCGCCGGCGCGAATCCGTGCGCGGCGTGACCGGTGACCAGGAGGAGCGATGAGCGGGGCAGCCGTGTCGCTGGCCGCTCCGGACCGGCCTATTAGCTGGGTTCCACTGACCATTGTGATCATTCTCTTCGTCCTGGTGGCGGTCTTGGGGTTCGTAGCTGCGCGGTGGCGGCGGGGAGAGGGGACAGGGCTGCACAGCCTTGACGAGTGGGGCCTTGGGGGCCGCGGTTTTGGAACCTGGGTGACCTGGTTCCTGCTCGGCGGCGACCTGTATACGGCCTACACGTTCGTGGCCGTTCCGGCTGCAATGTGGGCCACTGGCGCCGTGAGCGGATTCTTCGCGGTGCCGTACACAATCGTTCTGTACCCGATCGTGTTCCTCCTGATGAGCCGGTTGTGGTCCGTCTCGCATCGGCATGGGTTTGTCACACCGGCCGACTTCGTTGGCGGCCGCTACGGCAGCAGGGCGCTGACCCTTGCCGTCGCAGTCACCGGCATCGTCGCGACGATGCCTTACATTGCACTTCAGCTGGTCGGTATCAAGGCCGTGCTCACGGTGCTGGGCCTGGGCAGTGCGGAGAACGTACTGCTGACCGACCTGCCGCTGATCATCGCGTTCGTGGTCCTGGCCGCTTATACGTACACCTCGGGCCTTCGGGCTCCGGCCCTGATCGCCGTTGTGAAGGATCTGCTGATCTACCTTGCGGTGATCGTCGCGGTCATTTACCTGCCGATCAAGTTTGGCGGCTGGGGCCCCATCTTCGACTCCGCCGAGGCGAAACTCGCTGCGGTCAACCCTGCCACCGGTAAACCCACTGGAGTCTTCATTCCGGGCGCGAACAGTTACTCGGCCTACTGGACGCTGGCTCTGGGCTCGGCCTTGGCGCTTTTCATGTACCCGCACTCGATCACGGGCGTCCTGGCGACCAAGAGCAGGAATACGATCCGGAAAAATGCCGCGGTGCTGCCGCTGTACTCGTTGATGCTGGGGTTCCTGGCTCTGCTGGGCTACGCGGCGATATACGCCGGCACCGACCCCATCGACCTGAACGGAACCGTCAACCCGCAGTTGGTGGTGCCGCAGCTGTTCCTGGATCAATTCCCGGCCTGGTTTGCCGGAATCGCCCTGGCCGCCATCGCCATCGGGGCTCTGGTCCCGGCCGCGATCATGTCGATAGCCGCGGCGAACCTGTTCACCCGCAACATTTACCGCGACCTGATTAAGCCCGACGCCACACCCCGGCAGGAAGCAAAGGTCTCCAAGATCGCGTCGCTTGTGGTGAAATTCGGTGCACTGATTTTCGTCATTGCCATGGACCAGTCGGCAGCAATTAACATGCAGCTCCTCGGCGGTATCTGGATCCTGCAGACCTTCCCGACGATCGTGGCAGGGCTCTACACCCGCTGGTTCCACCGGTGGGCACTTTTCGGCGGCTGGATAGCCGGAATCATCTATGGCACCATCGCGGCTTACAACGTGGTCAACCCGGTCACGAAAGCCTACTTTGGCGGCTCGATCGCGGCCATCCCCGGCACTGATATACAGGTCTACATCGCCGTTGTGGCGTTTGCGATAAACCTCGTGGTTGCCACCGGCCTATCTCTGCTCTTCCACGCAATGAAGCTCCCTGGTGGGAATGACATCACCCACAGCTCGGACTACGGCGCCGACGAGAAGGATCCGAAGGTCGCCCAGATCGAGCGCGAGTACCCGCTTGCCGAGCCAGGAGGATCCACTTTCTGATTCGCTTGAATCCTCGGCGCTGAAGTGGAACCCGACCGGAGTTAAGACGCCGTCGCGGGCATCAGGCGCAGCGAAGATCGATCACGATCGTTGGCCGGCGTCGGGGGTTGTGAGGATGACGAGTTGCCGGGTTGTCCGGGTCATCGCGACATAGCGGTCCACCGCTCCCTCGATGCCCGTGCCGAACGCCTCCGGGTCGACTAGGACAACCACGTCGAACTCGAGGCCCTTCGACAGCTCCGGGGTCAGCGACCTGACGCGGGATGTCGCCCGGACCGAGTCGTGGTCGATGCCGCCCGTGCCGATGACGCAGGCGGTCCCGTCGGCATGCGCGGCGAGCCAGGTGTCGAGGATCGAGCCCAGCTCCGACGTCGACCCGTAGACCACTGGGATGCCGCTGCTGCGGATAGACGTCGGCACGTTGGCGTCCGGGAGGGCCGCCCTGATGACCGGCTCGGCTTCCGCCATGACCTCCTCGGGCGTTCGGTAGTTGATGCTGAGGGTCGCCAGGTTTACGTTGGTAAGGCCGACCCGCCCGAGCCGTTCCAGCCACGACTCCGCGAACCCGTGCCTGGCCTGCGCACGATCCCCGACAACGGTGAAGCTCCGGGACGGGCAGCGGAGGAGCAGCATCTGCCACTCCGCGTCGGTCAGCTCCTGCGCCTCGTCCACGACGACGTGGGCGAACGGGCCGGCGAGCTCGTCCGGGTGGGCGCTCGGCGCAACATCCTCGTCGCCCAACTTGTCCTGCAGGTCCTCCCCGCGCAGCATTGACATCACCATCAGTTCGGAGTCGTCGGACGCGATCAGGTCTTCGACCACCCGGTCCATGAGCTCTCGCTCGGAGGCACCGGCGGCGTCCTGCCGACGCTTGCGTCGTGACGTCTCGGGGTCGCCGAGTCGTTGACGGGCCGCGTCCAGGAGCGGCAGGTCGGACACGGTCCAGGCCTGGGGTTCCTGGCGCTGCAGCTTCGTGACCTCGTCAGGGCGGAGCAAGGGGGCGCACATGCGCAGGTAGGCGGGCACCGACCAGAGGTCGCCGACAAGGTCGGTGTAGTTCAGCAGCGGCCACGCCCTGCTGAAAGCGCCGACCAACTCCGGGTTCTGCGCCAAGGCCCTGCGGAGTATGCCGTCGGGGATGTCGTCGCCGTCGTGTTTGTCCACAAGGATTGTGCGCAACTCCTCCCAGACCTCGTCGCGCGCCTCGTTGTGCGTGGTGCCGGGTTCTGGTGCTTCGAACGCCTCGGCCCAGTCCTCAACGCTGAGCCACAGGTCGGCGTACGGCGTCTCGACCTCCATCCCCTTCGTGGGCGGCTCCTCGTAAAACCTGACGGCTGGCTCGATCGCCTTAACCATGTCCGCGGACGACTTCAGGAAGGCCACGTTCGGGTCGGTCTCGATCGCTGCGGTGGCCCCCTCGGGGACGAGGTCCCGCAGGGTGCAGGTCCGCACGCCCTCCTCTCCGAGGCTGGGGAGGACGTCGGCGACGTAGGCCAGGTAGGGCCGGTGCGGTCCGATGAACAGCACACCGCTTTTGCTGTGGGCACCACGGTGACCAAGGCGGGGGTCGGAGTAGAGGAGGTAGGCGGAGCGGTGCAGGGCGACGACGGTTTTCCCCGTCCCTGGACCGCCGTCGACGACGAGAGCGCCACGGGATGCCGCGCGGATAATGGCGTCCTGGTCAGCCTGGATGGTGCCGAGCACGTCTTGCATCCGGGCTGAGCGGCTGCTGCCCAGGCTGGCGATGAAGGCGGAAAGGTCCTCGAGGGCGGCGTGCCCAACCAAGCCGTCCGGGGTGAACACCTCGTCCCAGTAGTCGGTGATTCGGCCGCGGGTCCAGCGATACCTGCGGCGGCTTGCCAGACCCATCGGGTTGGCGTGGGTTGCTCCGAAGAACGGCTCGGCGGCGGGGGTGCGCCAGTCGGTGAGCAGCCGGCGGCCCTCTCTGTCCGTGAGGCCAAGCCGTCCGACGTACACGGGCTCGGGGTTGTCTGCGCTGACCATGTGTCCGAGGCACAGGTCCAAACCGAAGCGGCGCAGGGCGCGCAGACGGGCGGTGAGCCGGCGGATCTCCACGTCCCGCTCCAGCGCCTCTTGGCCTAAGCGGCCGGACTCCTTGCGCGTGGCATCGAGACGGTCGGACAGGTCGGCGATCGTCTGCTCGAGGCTCTCCGCGATGGCCGCGAAGTGCTGCTCGTCGCCGGCGATCAGCGTCGGGTCGGCTTTGGGTGTGAGGTGGTCGGGAAGGTTGAACGCACTGGTGGTCAAGGGCACGTCATCAGCTCTTTTCTAGAGGTGTGCCGAACCAGGTGGTGATCGCTTCCCGCAGAGCAGGCGCGGCGGTCCCGGTGGGTTCGTTCGCCTCCCAATTCTGTGGCACGACCCGGGGCTTGCGGCAAGCCCCCCGGGGCCCTATAGATTGAAAGTAAGGAAGGAATGTGCCGCTTCCATTCCCCCTTTCCAGCCGCCGGCGTATGGCCCCGATACCCATCTGTGCGGCGTGGCAGACTTTCTGCCATGGAGCCAATGGATTGTCTGGTCATCTACGTCCCCACCGAAGCTGCGCACGCGGTCCGGCAGGCCATTGGCGAGGCCGGGGCAGGCAGGCTGGGCAACTACTCGCACTGCTCGTTCAGCCTCGAAGGCACCGGGCGCTTTACGCCGCTGCCGGGCGCGAACCCGACCATTGGCGCCGTCAATTCGCCCGAGGAGGTGCCGGAAACCCGGATCGAGGCGACTTACCCGCGCTCCCGGCGCAACGCCGTCGTCGACGCCGCGCTCTCCGCGCATCCGTACGAGACGCCGGCGTTCATGACCTTTCCGGTCGATGCCAGCCTGCCGGACCGGACGGGCTCCGGAGACTAGCGCAGACGGACAAGCGGAGGCCCCCGCCGCGGGAAGGGCTCAGGACTCAGGCCGGCGCCGGTGTCATCCGGAGTGCCAGCATCCCGCCTTCGAGGAGTTCAAGTTCGACGATGTGCAGCGTGTGCCGGGTTCCGGCTTCCGGCAGCATCTTCTTGCCTTGCCCGAGCACGATGGGGGACACCAGCAGAACGTACTCGTCGACGAGGTTCTCCTCCATGAGCGTCTTGACGAGCGTCGGGCTTCCCCAAACGATCACGTTCTCCCGCTCGCGAAGCGCGCGGACCCGGCCGGCTATGTCGTCGGCGATGATCGTGCTGTTGTTCCAGTCCGCGTGGTCCATGGAGGTCGACACGACGTACTTCGGCATGGCGTTGAACTTGTCGGCGGTGAAATCGCCCGACCGCGACGGCCAGGAGGCCGCGAAGCCATCATAGGTGACCCGGCCGAGCAGCATCGAGTCCGCCGCGGCCAGCACTTGTTCGTTGAATGCCACGGTGGCGTCGCTGAAGAACGGGCCCGACCAGAGCTGGGGCTCCTCGGCCACGTTGTCCAGGGTGGTAAACGCGGTGACGGTGAGCTTGCCCATGAAGATCTCCTTCAGGTCGGTGGCGCGTGGCTGTTATCCGCGGCTTCTGAGCCGGAGTGTTCGTGCCTGGTGGATGGTGGCCAGAGCAACAGCGCTGGCTGTGAGTCTGAAGGCGTGGACCCTGTACCACCGCTTCAGCAGCGGTTTGCGGTCCGCCTCACTGAGCGGTTCTGGGCTGAAGAACAGGGCGGGGTTGATGGACCGGAGCAGATACGCGGTGGCGGCAGCACCCGACGTCGAGCTGGCGGCAGCGACTATCAGCCATGGCCTGCTGTCGGCACGATTCCAGCCTGCCACGAGGGCAGCGATGGCCGCTGGCGCGTTGATCGGGGCGATCGGGGCGTAGTAGCGGCCGGGGCTGCCCGCTCCAAAGGGCGAGCGGGGGAGTTCGCGGCTTGCTTCCGCGGCCGCGACGCGGTGAGGGACCTTGACGAGGGCCTCGTAAAGATTGCCGAAGAACCAATGCGCATGGCTGAACTCCGCCACGCCTAAGAGCCGATCCGTGATCAATTCCCTGCGGCCTGAGGAAGTCTGTCCCATGCCCACAATCTACCGCCGATGCTAATCGCCGGCCATGCAGTCCAGCTCAACGGTCGGCCGGACTCCGCTGATTCCCTAGGATGCATCGCAGCACATCATCGAATCCGGGCACACACGACGAGTACAAAGCCTGTCCGGGTTATGGCACCAGATGCTGAGTTATGCGGCCATGTCCGCTGACCAGTTCAACCTCGGCCAAAGCTCCGTTCACGAGTGGCATCTGAGGGGGCTGGTGCCCGGTGTCGAAGTCGAGAATTACCGGAATACCGAGGTCGGCGAGGGCCCGCTCGACAGCCTCGCTCTGGGTCAGATCTGGAACATCAGGAGCGGTGGTGCGCCCAATGAGCACACCGGATGCGCGGTCAAACCAACCGGACAAGCGCAGCGCCCACAGGGTGCGGAGCACTGTTGCGGCGTCGGAATCGGAGACTTCGAGATAGACGATCACTCCCTCCGGGGCGTGCCGCTGAGCAAATCCGGACACGTCCCCGTAGCGAGAGCCGGCAAGCAGCGAAACCGTCTCCAGGCACCCGCCGATGAGGCGACCGCGCATTTTTACATCGTCGTCGCCATTCAGAGCTCGCCAGACGGTCGGTGCCTCATAGGCAGCGTCCCGGCCGAGTGGTTCCTCTTCCCACGTACCCCACGGGCGCGACCGTCGATGCGGCGCTGCCGTCTGGGTGAAAGACGCCCCGACAGGCAGAGATGCCACGTCCGTCCACCGGTGGAACTCAGTCGGCAGTTCCCAGGGCTCGTCCATGAGGTTAGCGCCGTGGAGGGCTGCGACACCTGTAGTGATGGTCAGGGGCAGGAGGAGCGTGGAAATGTCCGACCAGCCGACGAACCACTTCGGATCTTCCGCGAGAGCAGCCCAGTCAGTCCGATCGACGAGCTCGATCGCCAGCTCGCCTCCCCACGGAGGGAGAACGGCGCGAGCCGGACCTGCGAAGGTAGCCATAAGCTCAGCCTGACGCGCGGACGCGGGACCAGGAACGAGTCCGTCCCGCCGGGCGAAATCTCCGACTTCGACGATGAACCCCGACGCCCGCAGGTCCCGTACGGCATCGTCGAGTCGGGCGTGCAATGAAGTTGGAACGCCCATCGATGGAGCGGGCACGTCGATTCGATCTCCGGCAGCAAGGGGTCGCGGGTATCGCAGTCCGGTCATCTGGAAACCCTAGCAACGACGGGACAGGCTTACGGGACCTCGATCGTGACGGTGCCGGCGTCCCCGTCCACGCGGATCCGCTGGCCGCTGGTAAGCCGCTGGGTGGCCACCCCGGTACCAAGCACGGCCGGGATGCCGTACTCGCGGGCAACGATCGAACTGTGGCTCAACGGACCGCCGACGTCGGTGACCACGGCGGAGGCCATCGCGAACAGCGAGGTCCATGCTGGAGTGGTGATGCGGGCGACCAGGACGTCGCCCGGCACCATCAGGGCGAAATCCTGGGGCCCTCTCAGGACGCGGGCCGGAGCGGCGACCCGGCCCGCGCTGGCGCCGACGCCTTTGATGATGTCGCCGGGCTGGTCCTGTGAGCCGGCGGGCATCATTTTCCCGAAAGCCCCCTCCATCCACCGGCTTTCCGGGAGGAGTTGCGGGGCGGCGGCCCTGGCTTGCCCCCGCCAGAGCATCTTGCGCGCCTCGACGGCGTCGGCGCGGACGGCCCGGTCGGCCCCGGTAATTGCCACTGCCGCCGGTGCGCCCGGCGCGGCGAGGCCGAACTCGACGGCGCTTTGCAACTCCTGGCGGCGCAGCCAGAACACGTCGGCGGGGTCCGCGATGACGGCGGAGTCAACCAGCCGTCGTCCCAATTCGAGCAGCATCCGCCGCAGCAGCGGCCAGGCCAGACCGACGTCGGCCAGGGCGTCCTCGCGGATCGGGGCGGCGTTCTGAGCCCACCGGAGCACCCGAAGGAACGCTGCCTTGCGCTTCGGTCCGAGCCGGGTGATCGTTTGGTTGGTTTGGTCCTCCCTGCGCTCGGCCGACAGCCGCTGGCGCTCATGAGGGTCATTGCCCTGTCCCCGCAGGTAAAACTTCAATGTCTCCAGCAGGGTTGAGGGATCGTCGGCCGGCACCGGGCTGACGAAGTCCAGGTTGTAGACCGCATGGCCGAACCGGTCGAGGTGGTCCTGGAAGCGGGAATGCCATTGTTGCCAGAGCGCCTGGTCCACACCGGCCGGCGGGATCCCGGTGCGCTGCGACTCGACCAGTGCCAATGTGGGTTCGTTGAGGATCGCGGGGGCCAGCCCCGCATCCTCCCGGGCCCAGGCCGCGAGGTCGTACAGCGACTTCTCCGCCCGGATGGGTTCGCTGTCGTAGCCGAGGAGGAACGTCTGGGCGGGGGGATCTCCGTTGCGCCGTACGAACCTGTCGTAATAAGTCCGGAAGGAGATTTCGCTTGTCGCGGCGATGGGAATGATTGACTGCACGGCCGTGTAGTAAACGGTACCGGCGTCGAGCAACGCCTGCATGCCCTCGAAGAGTTTCTGTCCGGAGAGCTCCTCGACCGGCGTCGCCGACCAGTCCTTGATCACCTGCTCATAGCGGGGATGCGAATATTCCCGCCAGCCGGCCACTCCCATATGCGCCTTGCCGCGCACCAGCGCCCGCACCGCGGTTAGCGACTTGCCCATTACCCGCCACATTCCCGAAGTGCGGTAGTAGTAATAGGCGTAGCCGTTAATGGTGGGCAGTCCCACGTCGTCAGCGCGGATGACGTCCTTGCCGACAGCCTCGGCCATCAGGGCTCGCAGCGAACGCGACACCGAGCCGTCAATGAGGTCGGCGAACAGCGGCGAGAGCGGGTCGGGCAACTGTTCCACGATGCTGGCCCGAAAGTACATCCCCTTCGGGTAGGGCACTGTCCAGACGTCCGGGGTGTCAGCCGCCGGTTCAGGAAGTGCCGTGATCGGCCGGGACTGCAGGATGAAGAACTCGCTGCCGGCCCGCGCCCACTCGATGTCCTGCGGCGCCCCGAAGTGGTCGGCAATCCGTGTCCCATAGCCGGCCAGCGCGGCCGCTGCCTGGTTGTCCAGGACGGGCTGACGACGGCGCGCCGCCGGCACCGGCTGCTCCCGCGTGCCGTGGTCCGCATAGACAGTCATGACCTCCTTGTCAGCCGTGCGGCGCGACAGCACCCGGCCCGTGCCTGCCTCAACGACGACGTCATCCGTGGTCACCGTTCCGCTGACCACGGACTCGCCCAGGCCCCACGCGGCACTGATCACGGTCTGGTCGCGGCGCCCGTTGGCCGGATTGGCGGTGAACATGACCCCCGCTGCCTCGGCCGCGACCATCTGCTGGACCACCACCGCGAGGCGTACCCCGTCCGGGCCGATGCCCTCACGGGCCCGGTAGGCCATGGCACGCGCGGTCCAAAGGGAAGCCCAGCAATCGGTCACGGCCGCGGCCAAAGCCTCCGTCCCGCGGACGTTTAGGTAGGTTTCCTGTTGCCCGGCGAAGCTGGCCGAGGCGAGGTCCTCGGCTGTGGCAGAGGAGCGCACTGCCACGGCGGTATCCCCATTGCCGAGGCGCCCGTAGGCAGCGCCGAGTTCTGTTGCGATCACGGCCGGCATGGTGCCGCCGGTGAACAGGGCGCGGATCCGCTTCGAGGCATCCTCGTAGTCTTGTGGCGCCGCCTGCGGCGACAGAGCGGCCAGCTCACGGATGCCGGCCTCGAGCTGGTTGGCAGCCACAAAATCCGCATAGGCTGCGGTGTTCAGCACAAACCCCGGAGGGACCGGCAGCCCGGCCTGGATGAGGCCGCCCAGCCCGACGCCCTTGCCGCCGGCCACGGCGATGTCGCCTTGTCCCACATCGGCGAAGTTGTTGATGTAGGTCATGACCGTGCGTCCTTTCTGCCCGGCGCCGGGGTGCCTTGACTGAGCCTGATTCCCAACATACTGGCACTGCCGCAGGCAAGTGGCCATAGTTGCACCGGGGGACCGGAGTCCCCGTGAGAGACGCCCAAGGGTCAGACGGGCCCGGGTTTAGTCCTTGTCGAGTTCGTCGAGGAGGGACTTAGCCGCTTTGGCGATGTCGTTGTGGTCGTTCTGGGCGGCCCTGCTCTCGATGGCTAGAATCGCGCAGCGGTGAAGTCGCCGAAAGTCCCCAAAGGGAAAGCTGTAACGTCCCTTGGTGTCGTGTGTTTTCGCCGTGTCTTCGCCCAGATGCCACGTGCCGTACTCGGTGTAGCCGTGCTTGTCGATGAACGCGTTTTCCTGGTCGGCGTCGGGGGCATGCTCGCTCCAGTCGTCCCGGGTATCCCGGGCGATCCTTGCGTCCTTGATCAGCTGCCGGGCATGACGTAGCGCTGCGTTGTTGATCTTGATTGTCATCGAGTTGTTTCCGCTCTGTCGTGCGGGTTAGGTCACGAAGTTCTCGGGTGCTTCTGGTGACTGGGTTCCACCCCGGGAGACGTGGACTTTCGTGGTGGACGTTCCGGACTGCTCCGGCAGCTGGGCGCGAATTTCGAGGACACCGTCGATGTAGCTGGCCTCGACGGTGTCAGGGTTTGCCCCGCGAGGCAGCGGGACGCTTCGTGAATATTCGCCGTAGCGCACTTCGCTCCGGTAGCCCGGCTGATCCTTGTGGGCAGGTTCGCTGCGCCGGGCAGCAATGTGCAGAGCGTCGTCGGTGACGGTGATATCGATGTCCTTGTCGGGATCGATGCCGGGGATATCGGTTCGGACGACCAACGTGGTTCCGTCCCGGTATTCCTCGACTCTGAGCCAGGTATCTGTTTCACCTTGCAGGAAGCGCCGGACTGGTTCGGGCACGTCGATGCCGGAGCGGCGGAACAAGTTTTCCATGTCTATCTCCTTGCTCATCTTGAGTCTCTGGTCCGAGGCGGCCGACGCGCGCGGAACGGCGACTCCAGCAACTTCGGTGGTGTGCGGGGGACGCCCCTCAGCGAGGCGCGCCCCCTTCTGCTTCCCGGTCGAGGTGCGAGAGTCGGCGTCGGCGGCGTTTACTTGCGACGGCGGCGCTGGCGCCGGCCATCCGGGGGTACGGTTTGGTAAGACCCCGTTACCGGGGTCTTACCAAACCAGCCCGCAGCGGTCTAACAGAAATCGCAGACCGCCCACACGGGAAAATCAGGCATCCAAGGCACCGAGCTCGCTATGCCCTGGTTCTGCGGCCGGCAATGGCGCCATAGATCAGGAGCACTATGACGGCCCCGAGGATGGAGAGAAGCCAGGTCCGCAGATCGAAGAAGTCGGCGAGGCCTCCGCCGAAGATCAACGAACCTATCCAGCCTCCGAGGATGGCGCCCACGACGCCAACAACGAGTGTGATCACCCAGCCGCCTCCCTGCCGGCCGGGAAGGACCGCCTTGGCGATAGCTCCTGCGATAAGGCCGAGAATGAGGAACGCAAGAATTCCCATTGCTGTACTTCCTTTCGGTAGACCGGTCGTAGAATGCGGCCGTAAACGCGATTTAATCAGCATGCGTAGTGTCGTGCAATACCCGGTTTCGCGGCCTGCTGTTGCGGCCGTTCCTTCGCCGGTCTTGCCTGCAATGGAAGCGGCCGCTGGCCGTGCGTGTCAGGGATGGAGGCCGGGCGGGATCCAACCGCGGGAGGCTAGTTCATTGAAGCTGCGGGGCCAGGACTTGGCGCCGGACGGGCGCTGGCGTTTGGTCTTCCCGGTCGTGGAGTCTGGAAGAAATCCACAAACCGGGCGAGTTGTTCTGACAGGGTCTCCCACCCGTCGAAGTCTGCAGGTACGGCCGCGCGCTCAGCCTGAGAGGCCGCTTGCAGTGCGGCGTTTCCGGACTCGGTAATTTGGACCTGAAATTGGCGCCGGTCGGCGGGGTTTCGTGTCCTCGTGACCAGCCCGCCGTCCTCCAGGCGGGCGAGGACGCGACCGAGCGTCTGGCTCTGAACATGAACCTTTGCGGCGAGCTGCTCCTGGTACAAGGGGCGGGGCGCCACGGCTTCCAAAGCGATGACGGCGGCACGCGTCAATCCCAACGGCGCCAGGGCGTCGTCGTGGAGGCGTTGGACCAGGCGGGCCGCTGCGGTCAGTAGCCGGTATCCGTCGCGGGCGTGGGGCTCAGGGGCGAGGATCACTAAGAGCACCTTCCTGATTGGCGGGGTAACGAAATCACGTTGTCAGGGACGGCGCCAAATGGGCCGACATCCACCTCCACAGTAAGCATGCCGTGCATCCATTTTGCAAGCATGCTTACTATTTTCCTGCGCGGAGGCAGCCCCACGCGCGGTTCGCAATGAGTCCCTGTCCGACTTTCGGCCAAGGCCTTGCGGAACAGATAGGCAGTGTGCTTACTATTTAGTTAGTAACCGTGCTTACTAATTTCATCCGGTACCGCCAGCCACGATCCCAAGCGGACCATTCCTGAAAGAGAGCAACGATGACAGAAAACCCATGGGCCCAGGCAACACCCCAAGCTTCCACGGACCAGTACGCCGGCGTTGGCGTGGTGCCCCCTCAAGGCGCTGGCTCCAAACAGGAGGCAGCCAAGGAGGAAGCAGCGGACGTAAAGCGCCAGGCCACAGACGCTGCCCAGAACGTGGCGGAAACGGCCAAGACGGAGGCAGCCAACGTCGCCGCCGAGGTCAAGACCAATGCCCGGGACCTGCTGCACCAGGCCAAGTCTGATCTCACCGAGCAGGCAGGAACCCAGCAGCAGAAGGTCGCTGAGGGCATGAGATCTGTCGCCAGCGAACTGCATTCCATGGCCGCTGCCTCCGATCAGCCTGGCGTGGCCAGCGACCTCGTCCGCCAAGCCGCCGAACGGTCCTCCGCTGTTGCGTCCTGGCTCGACGCGCGGGACCCGGGTTCGCTGCTGACCGAGGTAAAGTCCTTTGCCCGCCAGCGCCCGGGCACCTTCCTCTTGCTCGCGGCCGGGGCAGGTGTGCTGGCCGGGCGTCTCAGCCGCAGCCTGAGCGCTGGGGCTCCCGAGACGACGGGCACCACCGCTACCTGGACGTCCGCCGGCGGCCGGATCCCCGACACCGGGGTAGCGGTTCCGCCGCCGCCGGTGCAGATGCCGGCGCCGCAAACCACGACGGCGGGCTTCGCGGACACCTACCCGCCGAATCCGCTGGACTCCGATTTGGGCACGGCCGACCCACTCCGCGACGCCGGGCCGGGCCGTAGGGCCTCAGAGTCCGTGGTCGGCGAGCCCCTGCAGCCGGTTGATCCGCTGCGCGATGATCCCTTTGACGGCGGCCGTCGATGAGCAGCGAAATTCCTCCCACCCCGGCCCAAGCGAAGGCTGAAACCCCTTCCTTGGGCGACCTTCTGGGTGAGGTCACACGGGACATGTCCACCCTGATGCGGCAGGAAGTGGAGCTGGCCAAGGTCGAACTCAAGCAGTCAGCCACCAGGGCCGGCAAAGGCACCGGCCTGCTGGCTGGGGCCGGCGTCGCGGGCCACTTCGTGCTCTTGTTCCTCTCTTTGGCGCTCTGGTGGGCGCTGGCTACCGTGCTCGGTTTGGGTTGGTCCGCTGTTGTTGTCGCCGTCATTTGGGCGATCGTCGCCGCCGTCCTGGCAGCCATGGGCCGCAAGGAGATCAACGCGATCAAGGGCATGCCGAGGACCGCCGAGACCCTGCAGGAAATCCCGCCCACACTTAAACCCAACTCTTAGATCCAGCGAGGTAACACGATGAGTGAAAACCCGGATGTCATCCGAGCAGATATTGAAGCAACCCGTGCCCGCCTGGGCACCAACGTCGATGCAGTGGCGGACAAGGTTACGCCGTCGCACGTCGTCCAGCGACAGACGGACAAGGTCAAGGACGCCGTCTTCGGAGTGAAGGAGAAGGTCATGGGAGCCGCCGACCACACCGCCGGCAACGTCCACTCAGCCGCCGGAAGCGCAGGCGCGCACCTCGGCGACGCCGGTGCCGCGATCGGCGCCGCCCCCGCGCAGGTCAAGAGCAAAACCCAGGGGAACCCGCTCGCTGCCGGGCTGATCGCTTTCGGCGCCGGCCTGCTGGTCTCGTCCCTGATTCCGGCCAGTCAGAAGGAGCGTGAAGCCGCTGATGCCCTCAAGTCGGCCGCCGAGCCACTCACGACGGAGCTGACGGACGCCGCGAAGCACGTGGCCGAGGGGCTCAAGGAGCCTGCCCAGGAGGCCATGGAGAACGTCAAGGCCACCGCCGCGGACGCCACTGATCACGTCAAGGCCGAGGGCCAGGGCGCCGTGGCCGATGTGAAGGATCGGACCGCCGAAGCCAAGGACAACGTTCAGCAGGCCTGAGGCCGCATCTGAATTCGGCCGGCTGCCCTCGCCGATGCGCTGGGCGGCCGGCCACTTCGCTTAACCCCAAGAAGGATTTTCCATGGCCAAGAACCTTGCCAAGGGAGAAAATGACTCCATGACCGATGCCGAAACGGACCAGAGCAGCACCGCCAAGGCCCGTACGGCGCCCGCTCCGGACGACTCCCGCAAACCGGACAGCCCCGCCGACGTCACCAAGCCCTCTTGGAAGTACATCGTCAAGAAGACCCTGCGTGAATTCACGAAGGACCAGTGCCCGGATCTCGCCGCAGCCCTGACCTACTACTCGGTCCTCTCCATCTTTCCGGCGCTGCTGGCCCTCGTGTCGTTGCTGGGCATTTTCGGGCAGGCCCAGAAGACCACTTCCGCGCTCCTGGAGATTGTCCAGCGCTTCGCGCCCGGTGACACAGTGACCGCCATCCGCCAGCCCGTCGAGCAGCTCAGCAGTTCCTCCGCCGCCGGACTCACCCTCGTGATCGGCATCCTCACCGCCCTCTGGTCCGCCTCCGGCTATGTCGGGGCGTTTGGCCGGGCAATGAACCGGATCTACGAAATCGACGAGGGCCGGCCGTTCATCAAACTTCGGGGCACTATGCTCGTCGTCACGATTGCCACCGTGCTGATCGTCCTCGTGCTTTCAGCCATGCTCGTCCTGAGCGGGCCGGTGGCCGAGTCCGTCGGCAACGCGATCGGCCTGGGCGGGGCCGTCCTGACGGCGTGGAACATTCTCAAATGGCCGGTGATCCTGTTGCTCGTGATCCTGGCGATCGCCATCCTCTACTACGCCACCCCGAACGTGAAACAGCCCAAGTTCCGCTGGATGAGCCTGGGATCCGCAATAGCCCTGGTGATCTTCCTGCTTGCGTCCCTGGCCTTCGCCTTCTACGTGGCCAACTACAACAGCTACGAGAAGACCTATGGTGCGATCGGCGGCGTCATCATCTCGCTGCTCTGGCTCTGGATCCTGAACATGTCGCTGCTGTTCGGCGCCGAGTTCGACGCCGAGATGGAACGTGGCCGGCAGCTCCAGGCCGGCATCGAGGCCGAAGAGACCATCCAGCTGCCGCCACGGGACACGAAACAGAGCGACAAGCTCCAGGCCCGCGAAGAGGACGACATCCGCCGCGGGCGGGAACTGCGGGAACAGCACGCGGACCAGCCCGAACAGCAGGAGGACAACGACCATCGCAGTGATACCGATGGAGTGGACCGCACCTAACTCACGAAAATGTCAGGCTTCCCTTATGGCGGCCAGCTTGACGTTGCCCTTTTGCCCTTCCCAGGTGCCGGTCAACGTGAGCGCACCGACTGGTTGCTCAGTAAGGTCCAGCCGCCGGAGAACGAGTAAGTGGAGGCCGGCAGTCTCGATGGCCGTGCCGGCGTCGGTGGTGCGTGGTGTGGCCGAAGAGACGTCAGGAACTGCATCGTGTATCGGTCCGGTGCTGTGCACGAAGACCGACTGGGCCAGGTGTTCTAGATTTCCCCCTTTTTGGAGGTATTGCTCTGCCTGCGGCCGGCCGAGCATGATGCTCGCCGCCAATGCCGCCACGTAGATGGGATCGGCGCAGGCATCGTAAACCCACCTCAGGCCGAGAACCGAGTGCTGCATCGTTCCGACTAGCCATGGTTCCGCGCCGGCCAAGGGCTGGGCCCTGTACGTGAGGGGAACTTGAACGGCGGAGCTGCCCACAGACACGATCATCGTTTCTATGCCCACCTCGCCTGCGGGGTCGTCGAACCGATAGGAGCCTACTTTGCGCAGTCCTGCCGTGCCGGGCTCCGTAAACCATGGCTGGCGGGGCAGCCACTCTTCGAGAAGTTCAAGTTTCGTTGGCTGCAATTCTGCCTGATGAATGATCGCCATGACTGCAGTCTAACCGCGAGGTAGCCTTCAAATTGTTGACGACGGATCGGTAATGATTCGTGAGGTCACTGCGTGAACGAGGTCGTCCACCGGCCGGGAGCTGTCCAGTCGAAGGACGGGGCAGGACAGCGTTGCCAGCCACTGTTCGTGTCGACGAAGGTTTCTGCCCGCGAAATCTGGGTCGTCATATCCTCGCGCCCAGGACAAGAACTCCTCATGGGCCGTCTTGTCGATCCCGCCGGTCCTTGCCCATTCGAGCAGCCTGACTTTCTCCCTCCCCGCAGCCTCGACATGCGCGGCTCCGGATCGAGCGTGAGGAGCACCACCGCATCAATCTTCTTGGTGAGTTCCTCACCCCAGCCCATAATGGAACCCGAAAGGACCCACGCACTCCGCGGCAGGAAGACTTCGCGCATCATCGCGATGCGCTCGGCAGGCGCCCGCTTCTCCCGGTACGGCGGTGATGTCGGCTGCCAGAAGTAATCGTCGACGTCCGCGTGGGGCACTGCCCACCGGTTGGCGATCGCCCGGCCGAGGGTTGTCGTTCCAGATCCACTGGCGCCCATGATGAACAGGCGGCAAGGATTGAGGGTGTTCAGCATCGCAGCAGAATACCGCCTCGCAGCTCGCGTCCCGCGGTCTTGAGCACGGCGCGGTGCGGGTGCCAGAGCCGTGCCTTAGCTCTCCCGGTCGATCTGAAGGTAGCTGAGTCCACTGACATCGAGCCAGAATTTGGTCGGAGTCTCTACAAGACGCAGCAGGACGCCCCCGCAGGAACTGCAGCGCACAACAATTCCCGGGGCGTCGGCATAGACCGCTGCTTCCCCGAAGACCCGGACAGCGCCACAGTTCTTGCAGCGACCGATCGCTGCGATGATGTCGATGCGGAACAATTCCCACAGCGGTCCTGCTGCCGCGTTCCCGTCAAGATGAGGGATTGGATTGCCTGCAGTTCCGGCGACGTCCTGGTCCTCGAGGCGCGGGTCCTCAGCACCCGGGGAAGCGGAGCCGTTGTTGCCAGTCACCGTATTCCTCCCGTTCCGCCGAAGCGTTCGGTTTTGATCGAGGTGGTCGGATAGCCCGCCAGCACCATCCACTCTGCGACCGTTTCGACAAACATCGTCTGACCGCAGATGAAAATGTCGGGGGCAACGTCCGCCGGCAGGATGTTTGCCAGCAGTGTTTCAGCGGTGAGTCGCTGCGGGGCGCTTGGCCAGCCCTCCGGAACTTTGCGTGTATAGAAATAGTCGACGGTCAGCTTGGGAGATTCCTGGCTTAAAGTGAGCAGCTCCTCCCGATAGAACCCTGTCTCGGGCGATTTGAGCGAGTACAGCAACCGGAACTGGGAAGGAGTCTCGGATGCCTCGTGGGCGCGGATCATGGACATGAGCGGGACGACGCCGGATCCTCCGGCGATCAGCTGAACCGGGTTGGGATCGGTCGGACGCCAGAGGAACCAGCCGCCGACGGGGCCCCGGATCTCCAACTGGTCTCCGACCATCAGATCTCTGACCAGATAGGGGGAGACCTCCCCGTTGGCCAATTCGTCGACCGTGATCTCCAGGATTTCGTCCATGCCGGCTGTCGCCACGGAGTAGGACCTCACTGCCGTATAGCCGTCGTCCGCCGTGAGCCGGACGTCGATGTGCTGGCCGGCAAGGTTGCCGTTCAGACCGTCCACGCGCAGCCCGATGGTTCTGGACGATTCCGTTTCGGGAACGCCGCTGACCACTTCGGCGACGCGCCATAGCGTGCTCATCTGTCCTGCCTCATGAGTAGCGCTCCTCGCGCCACGGGTCGCCGTAGATGTGGTACCCGTTAGATTCCCAGAAGCCGGGAGCATCGTGTGGCATCAGCTCGATGCCATTGATCCACTTTGCACTCTTCCAAAAGTACAAGTGGGGCACCAGCAGGCGGGCAGGGCCGCCGTGGGCCCGTTCCAGTGGCTCACCGTCGAATTCCCAGGCCACCCATGCCTGGCCGTCCAGCAGGTCCTGCAACGGGACGTTGGTCGTATAGCCGCCGTAGGAGTGAGCCGTAGTGAACTCGGACGTTGTTTCCACGTCCGCGAACAAGGTGTCCAGGGACACCCCGCGCCACGAGGTGCCCAGCTTGGACCAGCTGGTCACGCAGTGAATATCGGTCCGGATATCAACCTGCGGCAGCGCCAGGAACTCATCCCAAGACCAGGCGCGGCGCTGCCCGGTCTCCGTTGTAATGAAGAATTCCCAGTCAGCCGTGGCGATATAGGGTGCAGGGCCCGCCGTCAGCACGGGAAAGCTTGCCGTCTCGTATTGGCCGGGTGGTAACGCTGGATTGCCGGTGCGCCGTTTTCCATGAAAACCAGACGAAATGATTCCCATCTTGTACCTCCGATGCGGAGCTCCGCCGGTCGAATGTAATCGGTGCCCCAACGATATGGCAACGGCGGGACAGAGACCAGACATACAAACATTCTCCGGTCGGCACTCAGGACGTCTTACTTGCTGGGTCGTTCGGGTGCGGCCGCAGGGGAATGATTTCGACGGTCATCCATACGTGCAAAGGAAGGCTTGCGAGGACGCCCATCAGCTCGCTCTCATTTTCTGCACTCCAAAGGCCAAGGCTTCGCCACTCACCCGGCGCCGCCGGGGGCTTCCACAGCCGGAGAAGATGACCTTCGGTTGCTAGTTCTGCCGCTCTGATCGCTTCCCGCGATCTGGTCTCGTCCACGGTCGCGTCCGGTGTTCCGTCGGGGACGGTTGTGACTAGGTGGGTAAGGAACTCCATTTCCCGCTTCTTTCTTCTTTCATGCCAAAAAATCATTGCCCCGCCGTTTGTGGTCCCGCTTCTATGAGCTTGGCCGCGATTTGTCCGCGGAGGGCTTTGAGCGCAGCGATGTAAATCTCCGAGAATGTCGGGAACGGTTGGATGGTGTCGCTCAGGACATCGATGGGGACACGGGCCCGGATCGCCAGTGTCGCCTGCTGCAGCCACTCGCCCGCTTCCGGACCGAGCGCGTACGCGCCGGTCAGCCGGTCGCCGTCGCTAAGGAGCGTGAGGAAGCCGTTGCTTTCGGCGTAGGCGCGCGTGTAGGTTGCAGTCTTTGACACCTGGGAGACCGGCACCGTCGCGCTGAAGCGGCCGTCGGCAGCGCCCACCGCCGCGGCCTGCGGGTCCGTATAGGTGACCCGCGGGACGGCCTCATAGTTGGCCTCCCGCGGCTCCCCGAGGATGTTCGCGGCGACGACATCGCCCTGATACTTCCCCACGTGGGTCAGCGGCCAGATGCCGGTGACATCGCCGATCGCCCACAGACCCTCCGCCACGCGCAGGCGCGCATCGACAGGTACTCCGTGGGCATCCGGCTCGACGCCGACACCTTCCAGGCCGATCCCGCGGACCCGTGGGCGCCGCCCCGTGGCGACGAGCAGCCGCTCGCCTCGCAGCTCGCGCCCGTCGTCGAACTCCACCACGAAGTCCTCACCCTCGCGCCGCGCCGCGGACGCGCGTGCGGACAGGACGAGCTCGATGCTTTCGCGGCGCAAGACCTCGCCGAGGGCCTCGCCCAGCGGTGCCGGCTCCCGGCCGAGGACATGCGTGGACATATCCGCCAGTGCCACCTCGCCGCCGAGCCGGCGCACCGCCTGGGCCATTTCGACGCCGACCGGGCCGCCGCCGAGGATGAGCAACCGGCGGGGGATGGCCTTCATGGAGGTCGCCTCGCGACTCGTCCAGACACCCTCGAGCCCGCTCAGGCCCGGCACCGGGGGCACGACCGGTTCGGCACCGTTGGCGAGGACGACATGGCGGGCGGTGTGGCGCACGCCGTCGACCTCGACGACGCCCGGACCGGCGAGCCGTCCGGTGCCGCGCAGCAGGTCGATGCCTTGATCGGCCAGCCAGCGTTCCTGTCCGGCATCGGAGTAGTCCGAGACCATGAAATCGCGCCAGGCCAGCGCCGCCTCGACATCGACCTGGGCGCTGGCGGCGGCCTCACGTGCCGCATGGACCGCCTCGCCGGGCCGCAACAGCGTCTTGGACGGGATGCAGGCCCAGTACGAGCACTCGCCGCCGACCAGTTCACGTTCCACGACGGCCACGCGCAGGCCGCCCTCGGCGAGCGCGCCCGCGCAGTGTTCGCCCGGCGAGCCGGCGCCGATCACGATCACGTCGTAGTCGCTGTTCATGTCGGCAACTCCTCCCCGGCGTGCTCGCGCACCATGTAGAGCGCGTACCAGTCAGGCCAGTCCGGGTCATCCTGGCCCGTGAGCTCTTCGTGCTTGCCGTGTGCTTTCGCGGCCCGCCTGAGCGCTTCCGCAAGGTCGCCCGCGGACTCGTAAATGGTGGCCATCGAAATCTCCTTTCAGCGTGGGGGCTTCAGCGGCCCGGAAGCCTGGTCTTGATCTCCTGGAGGATCCAGCCGTTGCCGTCCGGGTCGCTGAAAGAGGCGAACGAGCCGTAGTCCCTGTGTCCAGGAGCCGGGCCGTCCAGGCGTCCCTCGGTCCCGGCGTGATGGAAGACGCCCGTGACGTCGTGGAATGTCTCGCTGACTTCGACCCCGCGCGAGATGAGATCTGCTCGGGCCGTGTCAATGTCGTACACCGCTAGGTGCAGGCCCTGCGCCGAGCCGGGCGGCGCCGAGGCAACGCCCTCGCCAAAGATGATCGAGCAGCCGGAACCTGGCGGCGTCAGTTGCATCAGCCGGTAGCCGACCTCGACGGCGACTTCGGCGTCGAGCCGCCAGCCCAGCGACTGGTAGAAACTCTTGGCCCGGTCGACGTCCGAAACCGGCACGACGACGACCTCGAGCCTGAACTCCCCGGGCTTCACGGGCGCGCTGGCGGTAGCGCTTGTGCTGTTCGTGTCGACACTATTCATCTCGGCCTCCCCTAAGTCGGGCGCGCCAGAAAAGGGCGACACCAGACTCCTGGACCCCGAAACGCGGACATAACGCCGCCCAACGTGCCGACGCTGCGGGCCGCGCAGCGGGTTCGCCGCAAGCTCTTCCTGGTCGCCCCCCGGTCGGTCTGCGGACCGGGGACGCTGCCCTCGGAACCCCACATTTGTCCGCTCCGGGGCGAAAGTCAAGGATAAATTGCCGTCCCCTCCGGTCACCCTTGCTGGCCTCCCGGCGTCGGCGTAGGCTCGCCCGCAGGAGCGGCGGTGCCACTGCGTGCCGGCAACTGGGCACCCTTCCACGGATGGAACAAGCGGGTACGGCCGGACTGAAATCGTTGAGTCGGTATACGGCACGGAGGGACCTGCGATGGACGGGGCTGAAGTTGCTGGCGCTGACAGTGGGTGGCCCGAACTCTGGGTCGATGACTGGATCCAAACCCGGGACACTGTGCACATGTGGACTCAGATTGTCGGCAAGATCCGCATGGCGCTCACTCCGCTGCTGAACCACTGGTGGCACGTAACGCTGTACGTCACGCCGCGCGGACTGTCGACGTCGAAAATCCCCTACGGGGGCGGGGCCTTCGACATCGAATTCGACTTCTGTGACCACCAGTTGCAGTTCCGCTCCAGCGATGGCACCGCCTCGAGCATCGTCCTCGAACCCATGTCTGTGGCCGCGTTCCATGCGGAAGTGTTTGAGACCCTCGCCAGGCTCGGCATCCAGGCATCCATCCGTGCGGTCCCGAACGAGGTGGAACCGGCCATACCCTTCGCCGAGGACCATCAGCACGCCTCCTACGACCCGGACGCCATCCGGACTTTCTGGCAGCAACTAATCCAGGCGGACCGAGTCCTGAAAGTATTCAGCTCCCACTTCAGGGGCAAGGCCAGTCCGGTCCATCTCTTCTGGGGGTCCATGGACCTGGCCTACGCACGCTTCTCCGGACGGGTGGCGCCCACTCACCCCGGCGGGGTCCCGAACTGCGCCGACTGGGTCATGGTGGAGGGCTACTCCCACGAGCTGAGCAGTTGCGGGTTCTGGCCCGGCGTGGGGGAGGAGGGGGCCTTCTATGCGTACACGTACCCCGAGCCGCCAGGCTACGCCGAGTATGTGAACGAAGCCGACGGCGTCGTATATCGCCAAAGTGACAGGCTGTACGTCTTGCCCTATGAAACCGTCCGCTCGGCGCCGGACCCCGACAGCAAGTTGTTGCGGTTCCTTCACTCCACCTACGAGGCGGCTGCGGTGACAGGACATTGGGACCGCGCAAGCCTTGAGGCGGATCCTGACCGTTGGCGGCGGTGACGCGACACCCCAGCAGCCGGGGCCAGGTACTTCGACGGGGTATCCGCACGGGGCCCTCTTCCTTCGCTGGGATTGTCTCGAAGAGTAGGGTAGTGGGTGACTTGAGGGGCACTCCGATCCGAGGGGAAGCCACATGAACGCCATAACTGGAATCGAAGTGTCGATCCCACCGAGCGGGACCGGTTGCGTTGAATGCCTGGCCGGCGGCGGGTGGTGGCTGCATCTGCGCCGGTGCGCCCAGTGCGGTCACATCGGGTGCTGCGACACCTCGCCGGCCCAGCACGCCACCGCGCATGCGCAATCGACGGGTCACCCGATCGTTCGCAGCTTCGAACCTGGCGAAAACTGGTTCTTCCACTATCCAAGCTCCTCATTTATCGACGGGCCGGACCTTGAACCGCCGGCACACCACCCACTGGATCAGACTGTCCCGGGCCCGGCCTCGCACGTGCCCAGGGACTGGCAACGCCACCTGCACTGACGACGGGACGGTTGCCGGGTTCTGCCGTGCGTGAGAGAGCCCGGGATAGGGTCGGGCCACCGCGGGTGCGGGTGTTAACTGAGAGGGTGAGTTCCCTACCGTCGGCGCGTACGCAGAGGCTCGTGCTCTGGATCGCGATTCTCGCGTCTTTCGTCTCGTTTCTCGACAGCAGCGTCATCAACGTAGCGCTGCCGGCCATTTCCCGTGATTTGGGCGGCGGACTTACGACGCAGCAATGGGTTGTGGATGCTTACCTGATCACGCTGGGTTCACTGATCCTGGTCGCCGGTTCGCTCTCTGACTTGCTGGGCCGCGTTGTGGTTCTCCGGGCAGGACTGATCGGGTTCGGCGCGACGTCAGTCATGTGTGCGCTGGCACCCACAACGGAGGTGCTGATCCTGGCGAGGGCGCTCCAAGGCGTCACGGCCGCCCTGCTGGTGCCCAGTTCCCTGGCCCTGATCACGTCAAATTTCGAAGAGGCCCCCCGGGCGAAGGCGATCGGCCAGTGGACAGCCGGGACAACCGTGGCTTTCATCGCGGGCCCCCTGCTCGGCGGAGTGCTCGTCGATTCGGTGGGCTGGCGTTGGGTCTTCGGAATCAACGTCCTGCCCATTGCTGTGACCTTGTACCTGTTGGGCGTGCTGCGGGCCAAGGATGTTCGCGAGGAGGGCGTGCGCATCGACTACCCGGGCGCCGTGCTCTGTGTGCTCGGGTTGGCGGGCCCGGTGTACGCACTGATCGAACAAGGCAACTATGGCTGGGGGAGCCCGCTCATTCTGATGCCCTTCGTCCTCGGCATCCTGTGCCTCGCCGGGTTCATTTGGCGGGAAATGACCGCGCAACAGCCGCTCCTGCCCCTCAGCCTCTTCTCCGTCCGAAACTTTGCCGTCGGCAATGTGGCTACGGCCTTCGTCTACGCCGCGCTGTCGATCGGGGGATTCATCATCGTGCTTTTCCTGCAGCAGGTTGCCGGCTATCCGGCGACGTTGGCCGCTCTGGCCTTGCTTCCTGTCAGCATCGTCAACATCCTCTTGGCGTCGTGGTTCGGCTCATTGGCCGGGCGGTTCGGGCCGAGGTGGTTCATGGCATTCGGGCCGGCTCTCGCCGGATGTGGCTACCTCCTGATGCTCGCGGCTGAAATCCCGGTCAACTATTGGACCCAGCTGATGCCCGGGATTCTCCTGTTCGCAGTAGGGCTCTCGGCGACCGTTGCACCGCTCACCGCCGCCATTCTCGGTTCGGTTTCGGAACAGCAGGCCGGCATCGGCTCGGCAGTGAACAACGCCGTCAGCAGGGTTGCCGGTCTGATCGGCATCGCGCTGGTGGGCCTCGTCGTGGGCGGCAAACTTGATCTCGACGGATTTCACCGGGTGGTGACCGTGACGGCGGTGCTTCTCATCTTTGGGGGCATTGTTTCCGCTGTCGGTATCCAGAATCCGCGCAAGCGGCCGGCAGGCCGGGCAAGACAGAAAGCCCCTCAAAGCACGCGGAGCTACCGGATTTTCAGACCTGGCCGATAGAGGTTCGGAAGTCCAAAGCCATCAGGCCGGGCCCGGGCCGAGCCGCTGATGCGGCACCCGTGTTTCCGTGGCCCAGCTGATCCGGGGAGCACCGATGCGCCCGCGAGGCGACCATACCTGGGGATGAAGCCCTGGAATCTAGCGTCGGGCTCCGCCGCGGACCTTGCCCGGGCATGAGGCTCCTGCGACGATGGCAAGGTGAACATGCCCATGGGCTACTGGGTCAGGCGCCTGGATGCGTCGCTGCAGGCACAACTCGATTCCACGCTGGCCCGTGTCCACCTGTCCAGAAGGCAGTGGCAGGTCCTGGATACGTTGAGCGCCGCCCCCGTCACGCCGGCAGAGATACGGGATGCTCTGCGCCCTTTCAACGCAGCCGACGGCGGCGGCGGGCAGGAGCGAGACCTCGCCGCGCTGGTTCGACGCGGGCTCGTGCTCCTTCTGGATGATCGCCTCGCGCTGACCGAGGCCGGCTCGGCACTGCGCTCGGAGGCAGCCGGGCTGGTCGAAGCTGCCCGGCGTGAGCTCACGGCAGGAATCGGAGCGGATGAGTACTCCATAGCTGTCAGCGTCCTGGAACGCATGAGCAACAACGCCGACCGGCTCGCCTCGCGTTAGGTGGGATTAGGAATAGCGCAGATAGCGGCCCTGGAGTCTGGCCCGCCCCCGGTGCTGATCTGGCGGTTGCCGAGTTCATCCAGCTATAGCCTGTCCGCAGCAAAACCGGAGGCGGTCCCGTTCGGCCCTGTTAAGGCGACGGCAGTCGCAGGATGCAGTCGCCTGTACCGGGTAGTGTGCATTCGCGCCAAACTCCTGCCTTCAGCGGGTTGTCCCGGTCCGCTGCATTGGCTTGGTCGTGGCATCTGGTGCGGCAGTGGATGTCCCGCCGGAAAAGATCGCCCCTTCGAGGTGGAAGCTGAGCAGTTCGGCACGGAATTTTACTGCGGCGACGTAACCGTTCAGCGCCGGCTCGGCACCGGGCAACGTCTTCCGGACCAGGCTTCGGAGCGGGCCGCTGGCAGTCTCCCGCACAGCCAGGTGCGTGAACCCCGTGTGGTCACTGACGGTGAAAGTGCGTACTACCTTGAGCAGTCCCAGGGGCAGGCCGCCACTCCAAGTCACAAGGCGGCCCGGGACCTGATGGACCAGCAGACGGAAGGTCCTCTTGCCGCCATCCCGCGTCCGGACCCTTATCCTGCCGCCGGCGCTGATCACACCGCTGACTTCGCTGACCCCAGAATCCCAGACGGGGTAGTTGCCCGCGTCAGTAATGATGTCCCACACCGTGCCGGCGCCGGCAAGGATAAGGGCTTCCGCCTCGGACGATTCCATGCCTTCAAGATTAACTGGCGGTCTCGAGGGCATAACCAAAAGATTCCTTTGTGTCGTGTGATCCCCCTGACACGTCCGGAGACACCGGTGAACCCTTCCCGTCCCCGGATGAAGGTACCGCGACTAATGGTTCGTGGTACCGGCTGAATCGCACGGCGCGCTGCCCGGCAGGGTGCTTAGTCGATCACTGAAGCGACCAGGCGTCGCCGCGAAAACTCAGCCAACTCAGCCAGTTCGGCAAGTCGGTGGGCACGTGAGGACTCGGCCTCGGTAAACGGCGCCTGCGGTCGGGAAAATACCAGAGGGCCAAGTAGCGGTGACGGTATTTTCAGGACGATTGCAGCACTGGCGGCGGGGTTTGCGCCGCTGTGATCGGGGACGAGTTCCGCGCCAAGCATCTCAGCGACCGCGAGTTGAAGTTCGTCCGGATTCTCCGCCACCCTGACGGCCAGACTCAGGGCTTTTGTCGGCCCATCAGCCAGGGCAAGGGCCGTCGTCGGCCAGGCACTCACTTCGCGACCCCCGCTGGCACCGACGGCGGTGAGCAGCTCAGTCTGGGTCGTGTGCTCCGGTGCGGCAACGATTAGTTCTGTCAGGACTCCTTCCCTGGCAGGATGGCGCTGAAGACCGAGAATGTCCGCTTTCACACCGGCCGCACCGCGGGCCAACTTCCCCTGCGCACCTGGCCCGTCATCGATAACGGCGCGGATTCGCCACAGGGCCGCCGTCGCATGCAGACGCCGCCGGTGGTTCAGTGCCGGGGCATGTAGCCAATCCCGCAGCGCCCGTCGGACGGAGGGCTCGGCTACCCAGATCACCAGCGCCGTCGCGGTCAAAGTCAGCACCAGCACTTTCTGGACGTAGGGCAGTCCCGTGTTCACCACCGCGGCGTGAACCACCAGCTCAATGGGCAACATGACGGCCACATTGGCCAGTGTCAGACGGATTTTCTGAGGATGGGGCAGTTGCCCGCACACTTCACAGGCCAACACGGAGGCTGAGGTGCCCCGGGCACGTTGTTTCATGCCTCCATGGTCGCGGATGGACCTTGCGGAGAGGTGGCGGCAGTACCAACAGCGAATCAACTCTGGACCGGTTCTGCTCGGCAATGGCCCCTCTCGATGGCGAGGCCGCCGTCGGGCTCCTGCTGACCACCCAGGCGTGACCATGGCCGCCTTTGCCCGCGGCCAGTGACCCGTGGTCTTTCGCTGTCGCTTTCGTCGGTCACACTTAGCACGTGCGTACTTTTGGTGTTGAAGAAGAATTCCTGATCGTGGATCCCGACAGCGGGTACCCTCTGCCCCTGGCCGGAGAGGTGCTTCGCCTGCATGATCCTGCCTTCCCGGCGGTGAACCACCTGGCACCCGTCCAGATGCTGGCCGCCGAGCTTCAGCAGGAACAGCTCGAAGCCATCACGCACCCGCATGCCAGCCTGAGCGGACTCTCGGCCGAGATACGGGCGGGTCGGGCGTATGCCGACTCGCTGGCCCGGATGGCGGGCGCGAGGATCGCCGCCCTGGCCACGTCTCCGCTGCCAGCCACACCGCAGGCCACCCGCAACGTTCGTTATGACGCCTTGATGGAGAAATTCGCTCTGACGGCCCGCGAGCAGCTGACCTGCGGATACCATGTCCACGTTTCCGTGGGCTCCGATGAGGAAGGTGTCGCGGTCCTGGACCGGATCAGAGCCTGGCTGCCGCCGCTCATGGCACTGAGCTCAAATTCCCCGTTCTGGAACGGCACAGACAGCGGATACGCCAGCTTCCGAACCCAGGCGTGGAATCGGTGGTCCTCAGCCGGGCCCACAGAGGTCTTCGGTTCGGCACAGGCCTACCAGTCGCTGGTGGAAGGTCTGTCGGGCACAGGGGTCGTCACCAGCCCGGATTTTGACGCCCGTCTGTCCATCCGTCACCCGACCGTTGAGGTCCGGGTGGCCGATGTTTGTCTTGATGCCCGCGACGCCGCGCTGATTGCCGCGCTGGTGCGGGCACTGGTGGAGACGGCCGCCCGGGAATGGGAAGCCGGACAGTCACCGGACATGGTTCCCGCCGCAATCCTGCGTCAGGGAGCCTGGCGCGCCAGCCGCTGGGGCACTGAGGGGGAGCTCCTGCATCCGGTAACGCATCGGCCAGACACCGCCAGAAACGTCTTCGACGCGCTCCACGGCCATGTCCGAGAGGCCCTGGACGATACCGGCGATGCCGCCTACGTCACGGAGTCACTGCAGAGGATCCTTGTTCAGGGCACGGGGGCCAGCCGGCAGCGGCAAGCGTTCGAGCGCAAGGGCAGGCTCGCCGACGTCGTCGCCCTCGCCACCGGCCTCACTCACCAGGAACCCGCCGACTACTCCGGCCTCAGCGAACCTTTCCTTGAAGGGGACGGAGAAACTGCTAGCCCAAGCACGGATTTGGCCGCACTCTCCGTTTAGCCCTGGCGTGGGGTGCCATCTCCGGCGACATGCACCTTCATGGAACCGAAGGCCCGGGCCCGACCCAGCAGGAACACCGGGACCCCGCCCGTCGTCGCGCGGCCAGGAAGCGCCGGCTCTCCGCGCCGACCAGGCAGCGAGTCCTCGACAAGCCGCTTGAGCAGGGCATCCACCTCATCGGGCCCGGAATTTTCGTGTATGCCTACCAGTTAACTCCATAGGTATTTGCAATCGCAAGTACCTGGAGCGGTGAGGAGGACCGTCTCATGAGTGAAGTCCAGCTCGGCCGGCCCCCACACCGTGCTGGGCTTCGCCGGCGCACGCCACTGGCTCACTGCCGCGATCGAGAGGTCCGCGGCACGAGGGGAGCGCATGACGGCCTGGCCCGGGCCGGAACTATCACCAGATTTCATGAAAGGAGTCGACCATGAGGCTCAATCACATCCCCCTGCGCCTGACCACAGGAGCATTCATCCTGAATACCGGTTTGGGCAAACGCAAGCTGGACAAGGACAGCGCGGCGGGGCTTCAGGCCATGGCAGCCAGGGTTATTCCGCCGGTCAGCAGAATCGACGCCGAGAGGTTCGGCAAAATGCTCAGCTACGCGGAGATGACGCTCGGTGCGGCCTTGCTGACACCCTTCCTGCCCAGTCGCCTGGCCGGGATCGGTCTCGGGATCTTCTCCGGGTCGCTGTTCGCGATGTACCTGAGGACGCCCGGCATGACCTTGGAGGACGGCATCCGGCCCAGCCCGCAGGGAACCGGGCTGGCAAAGGACATCTGGATGCTCGGCATCGCCGCGGCCCTCGTACTGGACCGCAAGACCACACGTGGAGATGCAACCCGGCAAACCCTGGCTATTCTGGGCCGAGAGCGGCTCAACAATGACTGAACACGCGGTGGTCCCCGGGGCCGTCACCCTCGGGCTCGATACCTTTGGTGATGTCCACACCGACAGCTCCGGGGCGCGGCATTCGGACGCCCAGACCATCCGGAACCTCGTCGACGAGGGCGTGCTCGCCGAGGAGACCGGCGTGGACTACTTCGGGATCGGCGAACACCATACCGAAAGCTTTCCCCTCTCAGCGGGCGACGTCGTTCTCGCCGCGATCGCAGCCCGCACCTCACGCATCCACCTTGGATCCGCAGTCACGGTCATCAGTTCCGATGACCCCGTCCGGGTTTTCCAGCGCTATTCAACCTTGGACTCACTCTCCAGCGGCCGCGCCGAGGTCATCCTCGGACGAGGATCAAGCACCGAGTCCTTCCCGCTGTTCGGGTACGACCTCCGAAACTATGACGAACTTTTTGAAGAAAAGGTAACCTGTTCGCCGAGCTTCTCAAGGAAAGGCCCGTCACCTGGAGCGGCAATACCCGGGCAGCCCTGCAGGGACAGACCGTTTATCCCCGCACGGAATCTGGGCACCTCTCCACCTGGATCGGCGTCGGCGGCAGCCCGGAATCGGTGGTGCGCGCCGCACGCTACGGCTTCTCCCTCATGATTGCCATCATCGGCGGCGAAACTGCACGCTTTGCACCGTTCGCGGGACTGTTCCATCGGGCCCTGGCTGAGTTCGGCCATCCCGAGCGCCCCGTCGGTGTGCACTCGCCCGGGCACGTTGCCGCCACCGATGAACGCGCGATCGAAGAATTCTGGCCCCACTACGAAACCGCGTTCGCTGAAGCCGCCCGGGTGCGCGGATTCAGGCCGCCGACGATGCAGAGCTTCCTCCGGGACGTCGGCCCGGGGGAGCACTCCATGTGGGCTCGCCTGAGACCGTGGCCCGAAAGATCGCCGAGACGCTCAAGACACTCGGGGCGAGCCGCTTCGACCTGAAGTACGGCATGCCCGGAGTGCCCCAGAGCCAAATAGTGACGAGCATCGAGCTCTTCGGCTCCCGCGTGGCTCCGCTGGTGCGCGACATGATGGCGTAGATAGCGGCGCAGCCGAACAGTCCAGGGCAGCGGATCCGTAACATCCGCACTGCATCGAGCAGGCCGCGAGGGGCATCGGCGCGGCACCGGCAGAGGCTCCCTTCTCGTCCTTGCCGCGCGTAGCCTTGGATTGTGGGCCACCGGGTATTCGCGACCCTCTCCGGGGGGGGGGGGGGGGGGGGGGGGGGGGGGGGGGGGGGGGGGGGGGGGGGGGGGGGCAACAGATGCCCCGAGAACCGCACTGAAAAGGGTTCCCGTCATGACTAGAATCACCACGAAATTCAATGCCACCACCACGGCCGATGAAGTCATCGCCGGCGTGGATCTCTCGGGAAAGCACGCCATCGTCACCGGCGGGGCTTCCGGAATTGGTGTCGAGACGGCCCGTTCGCTCGCCCGCGCCGGCGCCGAGGTGACGATCGCCGTCAGGAACCTCGACGCGGGGGTGGAGGTGGCCAGGGACATCATGGACTCCACCGGGAACCCGGCCGTCTACGTGGCAGCGCTCGACTTGCTCGATCTGGGCAGCGTGAACGCGTTCGCCGTTTCCTGGACTGTTCCGCTGGACCTGCTGATCAACAACGCCGGGGTCATGGCGATCCCTGAGTTGCGGCGCACCTCCAATGGCTGGGAGGAGCAGTTCGCGACCAATCACCTTGGGCACTTCGCGCTCACCCTCGGGCTGCATGATGCGCTGGCTTCGCCAGGCAAGGCTCGCATCGTTTCGCTGAGCTCCAGTGGCCACCTGGCCTCCCCGGTTGTCTTTGATGACATCAACTTCGAACGTCGTGCCTACGATCCCTGGGCAGCGTACGGGCAGTCGAAGACCGCGAATGCGCTGTTTGCTGTGGAGTCGACCCGGCGCTGGTCTGGGGACGGCATCTTTGCCAACTCGGTCATGCCAGGGGGCATCGAGACTAATTTGGGACGGCACGCCTCGCAGGAGCAAATCGAACAGTGGAAGGCACTGCCAGGGATGAAGACCACGCAGCAGGGCGCCTCCACCACGCTTGTCGCGGCCGTTGCGCCCGAGTTCGAAGGGATCGGCGGACGCTACCTCGAAGATGCCAACGAAGCGCAGATCATTGCCAACGACGCCAAACCCGGCGCCCTGACTGTCGGCGCCGGTGTCCGGGAATGGGCGCTGGACCCGGCCGCCGCCGAGCAGCTCTGGGAGGTCTCACTCGCAATGCTTGCCGACGCGCGGACGCACTAGCCGGTCCGTCGGAGCCGTGAGCACCAGGGGACAGGTCACGGGACGCGCCCTGTGGTGAGGTGCACGCCGTCGACTTCATGCCGGCGGAAGTTCGGCCGTGGCTGTTGGCAGTGGGCTGTCAATCATCGTTGCTTGAGTGCTTGCCGTCGCCCGGCTCGGGTTCGCCGTGGGCCAGATCCCTGGGAAAGTTCACCATTTGACCCTTGTCGAGCAGGGTGCGCACCCCTAGCGTGACCCTTGCACGTCAACTGCCGCACGGATTGGGAGGGAAGCTATGTACGTCGTAGTAGAGACCTGGACAGCGAAGCGGGAGTTCCTCGCGGCCCCGGTCAAATTTAGGGAAGAACTCTTCGCCGGGATCAAAGCGGCGATGGCCGAGATGGCTCAGGCGGGAATCGTCACGCTGGGTTGGGGATCTGTCGACCGATCGGCCGACCACAGCGCGGACTACGACTGGTTCGCGGTGTGGCAGGCGCCGAACGCCGAACTCGCGGGCGCCTTCCTGCAAGGCGTCGAGCGTTCCGGTTGGTACACCTGGTTCGATCAGGTGAACGTGCTCGGAGAACTCCGCACCGTCGACGCCGTCGCAGCGGAACACGTCGCTTTGGAGGAGGACGCTCGCTGATGAGGGCCGCTGTGCCCGCGGCGGTCGTTGGATTTGGTGATGGTTTGCGGCCCGGCCGGGCTGGAGACTTCGGTGCATTCCCCGGTCAGTGGACTCTGGCGGCGGGAAGCGGCCCGGGCTAGCATCCGGCTATTACTCCCTTACGAAACAGGAGAATCCCATGTCCGAAGAATCAGTAAAAAACGTCGTGCTCGTGCACGGCGGCTTCGTCGACGGATCAGGCTGGCAGGGCGTGTACGACCTGCTGACCGCGGAGGGCTACAGCGTCAAGGTCGTCCAGAACCCGACGGTGTCCCTGGAAGACGACGTCGCCGTTACCAAGCGGGCGATTGCTGACTGCGAGGGCCCCGTGGTGCTTGTCGGTCACTCCTACGGGGGCGCGGTCGTCACCGAAGCCGGCACTGACGAGAAGGTCGCTGCCCTCGTCTACATCGCCGGGTTCGTCCCCGACTCGGGCGAATCCGTGAACACCCTCATCGCCGATCCGCCGCCCGGCGCGCCGGTCCCGCCCATCCTTCCGCCCCAGGACGGGTTCCTCTTCCTGGACCGCGAGAAGTTTGCCGCTTCATTCGCGGCGGATGTGCCGCCCGGGCAGGCGGCCTTCATGGCTGACTCGCAGGTCCCCTGGGGCGTCGGCGCACTCCAAGGGGCCGTCACCAGGCCCGCCTGGCGGGACCTGCCCAGCTGGTACTTGATCACCACAGAGGACCGGATGATTCCGCCGGCCGCGCAGCAGGCGATGTCGGCACGGGCCGGTTCATCGGTCACCGAGGTTGCCGCAAGCCACTCCGTGTACGTCTCCCAGCCGCAGGCCGTGGCTTCACTGATCAAGGAGGCGGCGCAGCGCGGCTAGCGGTGCTGCTCCAGGACGTCCCGGACGGTCGTCCATTTCCGGCTGCCGTACCGGTCGTTGTCGATGTAACGCAGATTCGCGTCGCCGCTGAACATGCTGGCGAAGTACTGCATGCCCTGCCACGGCGGGAACGGCTCGTCAGTCGCCGGCATGAGGACTCTGACTGCCCGGCTCATAGCAGTCAGGGAACCGACGCTGCCGGCGTAGAGGAGCCGGAATTGTGTGCCCGTCAAGTCGGTCATCGTGGATGCCAGGGTCCTTGCCGTGACCTGGTCCCCGGCGACCTGGAGGACACGGGGCGCCCGCTCGTCGAGGGCGGCGGCGGCGGTGTAGGTGGCCGTGTCGTCTTTAGTGGTGAAGTCGAGCACCTGGTCGGGGTCGGACCAGAAGAGCACACGGTGCCGGGAGAACAGGATCATTGGTGCCTGCCCGGATAGCATGTCGGTGAAGGCGCCGCTAAGGATCGATGTGGCCCGGACTTCGGTTGCGTCCAATCTCTGTGCGAAGTCTCTGCGGAGCTGCAAGTTCCGGTTGCTTCGGGGCCGGATACCACGGTAATCGATGGAGAAATCGGACGGGATGAAACGCGGCACGCCCGCCGCTACCGCTGCCTCCAGCAAGCGCGACTGCGCACCTAACATCGCGCCGTCGAGACCGTTGACCGCGGAGACCACGCAGTCAACATCCGTGCAGGCCCTTCGGAGGCTGTCCGGATCGTCGTAATCGGACTGGATCACCTCGACGCCCTGGGCGCGTAGCTGTGCAATCCGTGCTGTTCCGGTCTCTTGTCGTGTCAGGACCCGAACGGTGGCCCCCAGGGCGACCAGATTCCGCAGGATCCGGCCGCCGAGATCGCCGGAGGCCCCGGCGAGAAGGACGGTGCCCGGAGGGGGTGTCGTCGCGGTCATGGATTGCACCTCAAGTGATGTCTGGTGGAAAGGCGATTGTCGGCTAAAGACTACCAACGGTGGGGCAGACGCGATTCCAGGGTTTGACGCAACGACGCGCCCGGTCCAAGAAGTTCCGCTGATCAGTCACAGGTCGTTGACGCTGTGCACTGGACCAGGAAACGGCCGTAGATGGGACTTCAGCATGGGCATGCGTTTGGGGCGCTGCGCCTATCGCATGCCACTCTGGGCGGCAGGCCGGCTGACGTGATGGAGCAAATATCCGTAGGACAGCCGGCGACGATCTGGATTGGCGTTCAACCACGGCTGTGCTGTGCCATCCGGGAACTCCATGGAGACGACAGCGCGAAGGTCTTGGGGTGTGTTGAACTCCCAAGTGCTCATTACGGCGGAGGTACGTGCTCCTTGGGCTAACCACCAGCCGCGAACATAGTCTTCATGGCCCTGGGTTTCTGCGGCGGAACTGGCAGCCAGGAGTTCTGCGAAATCGCCGTTGACTTGGTCGTTGTCAATAACGACCAAAGTGCCGCCGGGTCGCAGGATCCGCATGACTTCTGACAGCCCCGCCGAGCAGTCGTTATCCGGAGTTGGAAAGAAATAGGCGAATCGGGCGTGGACTACGTCAACCGATGCATCGCCGAGAGGGATATGTTCAGCGGACCCATGCAGCACACGTGCCGCCGGCGTTCGTGAACGCGCCCTGTCCAAGAGGTCGACGTCGGGTTCAACACCAAGAACTTCCCGGGCGTGAGTCGCGTACCGCGGAAGCCAGAATCCCGTTCCACATCCAAGGTCGAGTAGGGTCTTCCCTGCCCAGGGTGCGACGGCGTTCAGTGCGTCCCAAACGATGTCGTCGCGGTCCATGGCCGCATTTTCCAGCTCATACAAGTCAGGGTTCTTGCCCTGATTCCAGGCCTTAACAAAATCTGCCAACATTGCCCCATCCTTGCACGGGACCAGAGGGCGGATCCCGCGGACGCATCGCGATCGCTCAAAAACCGCCCGAGAAAGCGTCCGACCGCAACACTCAAACTCAATCCACGGAAGCCGTACGCCGCTCAGGAGCGCCGTTTGGCGGTCTCCGCTGACCCGGAGGCGTCGACACGGGGCCAGCCGCTGCACGGACTTCGTTCCCGAACCGACAATGGAACCATGGCGAAATCCCTGATTTTGATAAATGGTCTCCCTGGTTCGGGGAAAACCACGCTCAGTCGACAACTCGGTCAGGCCTTGTCCTTGCCCGTCATTTCTAAGGACAAGCTGAAGGAAGCACTTGCAGACATCGCATTGGGAAATGTCGGAAGCGGCAGACTCGGGCAGATCGCGTCCGAAACGATGTGGCAACTGGCGGCCGCGATCCCGGGAACCGCCATCGTGGAATCGTGGTGGTACCGGCCACGCGACCTGGAGTACGTGGCCAAAGGTATCGCTCAATCGGGAAGCCCGGAAGTAGTAGAGATTTGGTGCGAGATCGACCCGGAATTGGCCAGGGAGCGGTATGAAATTCGTCTGAGGCATGAGATTCATACGATGGCGCCCGCGGCAGCGGCGGCGGCCTGGGCCGACTGGACGGAAAATGCAGTTCCTTTATCGGTTGGCCCAACGCTCTCGGTGGACACATCGGAACCTGTTCACACCGCCGGGCTGCGAGCACGACTGGCTCTGTTGATGGGCTCCTAATCGAATCTTGGGTCGACCCCAACACGTTCCGCGTTGGGGGACGGAAGAGGTTTCCGGTCCCAGTACGCCTGCTTCGAAGCAATCACCGTCCAGGTGTTTCCACCTATTCTTGAGCGACGTCCTGGACGGATCGGGACAGCAGACAGAACTCGTTGCCCTCGGGATCACCTAGTACCACCCAACTGACGTCCGGCCCCTGGCCCACGTTTCTGCGCTGTGCGCCAAGGGCGAGCAAGCGCTCGAGCTCCTCGGTAGTGGATGCGCCGTCAGCCCTGAGGTCGAAATGCAGCCGGTTCTTGACGGTTTTGCCCTCGGGCACCGCGACCACATCGATGGAAGGCCAGGAATTGTCCTGCGGCGCGATGCTGATGACGTCGTTGTCCCCTTCGATAACTTGCCAGCCGAGGACGGCGCACCAGAAGTCGGCCACCACCTGTGGCTGGATCGCGTCGATGGTTATGACAGCTAATTGGCTGGGCATGGCACCACGATAGCCCAGGAGATTTGGAATTGGTGGCTAAATCGCTGCTTGAATTGCGGACCGTGGACTTGACAAAGACGTGGACGCGAGGGGTGGTAGGGTCCTGGAATGACTTTGCGACTTGGGGTGTACGGGGACAGCATTTCGACAGGTTGGCGGGGGATTTCCCATGTCGACAAGCGGTGGACATCGATCGTCTGCACGAATTACGGGCTGGAGGAGCACAACTTCGCCGTCAACGGCCTGGGGTTTCTTACCAAGCGGGACACCGACCTGTTCGAAAAGCATCCGCTGGAGATGGTCATCGACGCGGAACCACACATCGCGCTGATTGCGCTCGGGGCCAACGACCTCATTCAGCTGCCCGAGAACGACGACAAGCTCCGCCGGACCATGGTCGAGGACATGTCCAGGCTGCGCGATTCACTCCCGGACTCCCAGGTGCTCGTCGTCGAACCCTACTGGCCCTTCCGGGAAGAGCCACCGCGGATCCGCCGGGTCTTCGATCTCCATGCCGAGTGTGCAGAGGAAACGGGCCTGCCATTCCTGTTGGGCCAATACGGCGTCTTCGCCGCCGATCCTACCCCGTTCTTCTACCCGGAACCGGATCAGATACACCCGAACGATCTCGGCCACGCCAAGCTGGCCGAGGTCATGACTGAGGCACTTGAGCCATACGTGGCCAGAGTCCGGGCTGCCGCCTAAGTCCTGATAGTGGCGTGGGTTTCCGACATATTGCCGTGCCGAAGTTTGTTGGCAGCGCTGCTGTCGTTGTTTCCTTCGTGCTCGCGGCCAGTGCATGTACCTCAGAAAGCCCATCGACGGCTTCCTCTGCGCCATCAACGGCCATGGCTCAATGCGCCTCGCCCTCCCGAATCCTAGAGAGCGGCGTCAACGGTACCGAAGTTGAAGGTTCGTCTAAGGACGGGATCACGCTGTACGGCCAGGTCCAATCGGAAGGATTTCTTCTGGCCTCTGAAGCTGAAAAGAAGATTGTTTGGCGCATCAGCGGTTCTGGCCGGCCAGCCGTGGAGGTGACCCGACCCGGCGGCGAAGAATCGCGTCTGGCCTGGGGTCTTGAATTCCACTCGTCAAGCAACTACGCCCGCCCGGGTGATGAATACGGTTCCGCTTTAGTTCTTGACGAGCCCGGATGCTGGAATATCCATTTCTCTAGAGAGTCCGGAACGGCTGATGTGTGGCTGCAGGTAGACACGCGGCCAGCTGGGCCGATGCCATGATCGATGCCTCATCGACCCAGGAATCCCCGATCTCCTGGCGAACCTGGAACGATGCACGGCAAAAGGGGGCTCACTAGCGTCCGCTCGCCGGGGCGTCCGCGGTTGGAAGAGCGGGGGGATGGTGAGGGGTAGGAAGGAATGCCACCGCCTGAGCCCGCTGCTTCGAAAATGCCGACTTCGGATTGCCATGCAGGTCTACATCAGCGGGGCGTAGTCCTTGCCAAGGTTGACGCGCGGGAGCCAGCCGCCTTTCCCGCTGCCGGGGTAAAGCCAGAGGGTGTTGGCCTTATCGCGAGCGAGAACGTCGGCCTTACCGTCACCGTTGAAGTCACCCGCCCCGAAGACCGCGGTCATGATGTTCCACCCGGCACCGAGTCTGATGCGGGGGAGCCAGCCGCCTTTTCCGTTGCCCGGATAAAGCCAGAGCACGCCGGTCGTGTCGCGGGCCAGGAGGTCAGACCTTCCATCGCCGTTGAAGTCACGCGGGGACGTCAGTGCGGTCATGGAGTTCCACCCTGCGCCGATTCTGATGCGGGGGAGCCAGCCGCCTTTTCCGTTGCCGGGGTAGAGCCACAGCACACCGGTCGTGTCGCGAGCGAGCACATCTGCTCGGCCGTGGCCCTTGAAATCACCGACACCGACGATTGCAGTCATCGTGTTCCACCCGGAACCGAGCTTGATGCGGGGGAGCAGCGGGCCGTCGCCCTTCCCGGGGTATAGCCACAGCGCGCCGGTAGAGTCCCGGGCAAGGATGTCTGTCTTCGCATCGCCGGTGAAGTCGCCGGGGAAGACCACGGCGTTCATGCGGGCCCAGCCCGGGGACAGGATGCTGACTGAGGAGCTGGTCCCTTTTGTGCTTCCGCCCAGCACGGCAAGTGTGCCGTCGTCATAGCGGAACAGGAGGTCGGAGATGCCGTCGCCATTGAAATCGCGCCATGCGCCGCGTGTCATGGACGGAACGGTCGAGGCCGTCACGACGGTGATGGTTAGCGCCGATGCGGTGGCATCCGGGGCGGTCCCGGTACTGGCTGTCACACTGAACGTCGACGTTCCAGCCACGGTTGGTTTACCCGAGAGTGTCCCGGTGCGACTATCCAGGGTCAACCCTGCCGGAAGTGAGCCGGAGGAGACACTGTAGGCCGGTGGCGGTGTGATTCCTGCATTGAAGTGATAGGCGTAGGGGACACCGACGGTTGCTGCCGCCGGAAGGGCGACGCCCATCGCCGGGCCGAGTTTGACGATTGAGACAGTCTCTCCGCCTGAATTCGTCACCAGCGCCGTGGACCCGTCGGGGGCGACGGCAACGCCTGACGGGCTCGTTCCAGTCGGAAAGGTGCCCAGGCTTCTGCCGGATGCCACGTCGACGACCGAAAGTTCGTTGCTTCCTGTGCTGGCTACGAGGGCGCGTGTGCCAGAAGCGGTGAGCGCTACGCCTGCAGGGCGCGAGCCGACTTGGACGGTGCTGACCTGGGTGGTGGCGAGGTGAACGACCGAGATGCTGTTGGTTCCCCCACAGCTGACGAGGGCATTCAGGCCGTCCGGAGTTACGACGACGCTTCGCGGGCCCCCACTGACGGGCATGGTCTTGACCACCCGATCTGTGGCGGTCTCGATCACGGACACCGTGTCATCGGAGAAGTTGGTCACGATTGCCTGCGTTCCGTCCGGTGTGATTGAGACGGCCACAGGTTCCACTCCAACAGGAATGACCGCCCCCACGGATGCGGATCCGACATCGATGACAGCCACAGTTCCTTCTCCGGCGTTGGTCACGTACGCCTTTGCGCCGTCGGGGGTGAACGCCACCGCCGACGCACCCCAGCCCGACCCGACCGCTATGGTGGCGGCGAGTGCGCCGGTTGCCGTGTTAATGACGGAAACAGTGTTGTCGCCGCTGTTTGTCACGAAGGCCTGGGCGCCGTCGGGGCTAATTGCCACGCCCCGGGGACTGTTGCCCACGGGCAGAGTCGTGCGGACGGTTCCGTTTTCGGGATCGACCACAGACAGGGTGTTACTGCCTTCGTTGGCGACGTAGGCGGCAGTCCCGTCAGGGCTAAGGGCGACTCCGGCCGGATGCAGCCCGGTGCCAACGCCGGCCGGAAAAGAGTTCGACGAGCCGAGCTGTAACGGCGGAACCGAATAGCCCCGCGTGCCGTCACTGAGGCGCTTACTCACTCCGACCCCCCACCCCCACACGGACCGGTCAGCTCTAATGGCGTAAGCCGATTCGTCGCCTGGTAAGAGGGCGACTACATTGCTCAGACCGGGAATACGGATTGGCAAGGTAACAGTTCCCACGGCGCCCGTGCCGAATTCGCCCACTCCGCCCTCGCCCCAGCCCCAGACGGTGCCGTCGACTGTGAGCGCGTAGATGGCACGGCCAAAGGTGTTCGACGAAATCGACTGAACATCTGTAAGCCCCGGAATCGGTTGCGGTGTGGAGGATCGGGCCGCCGTGGTTCCAGTCCCGAGCACTCCGAAGGAGTTGTTCCCCCAGGCCCAGGCCGTGCCGTCCTTCTTCACCGCGAACGCGGTGCCGGAGCCGGAGCCGCCGTCAATAGTGCTGACGCTTTGAATATCGGAAAGACCAGCGATGGGCGCAAAATGCTGGAACGCTGGGTCGTTATCAGACCCGCCTGAGTAACCCCTCTGCCCGCTGCTGTTTGATCCGGCGGACCACAGGGTTCCGTCGAACTTGAGCGCGTACACAGTCTTGGCGTACCGGCTGGCCACCATCGTACGAACGCCCGAAATGTGGGGGATTGCCACGGCCGGGAGGGGATCTATGCCACTGGACCAACCGCCCCATTTCCAGAGTGTGCCATCGATCTTGTAGGCGATGAAGATGCCGTCTCCGCACGGGGCGATCGATTTCACGCCGACAAGCCCTGCGACCTGCACGGGTGTCGAGGAACTGATAAACGTGGCGTTGCCCAACTGGCCAAGGTCGTTTTGCCCCCAAGCATGGACTGTTCCGTCCGACTTGACCGCAAATATAGAATTGCGGTCGACCGCCAACGTTCTCACCCCGGTGAGTCCGGTCACCTGTCGGGGGGAAGAGCTGGGAAGCGTGGTTCCGATACCAAGCTCTCCGTAGGCATTAGTGCCCCACGACCAGACCGTCCCGTCCGCTTTCAGCGCCAACTGGGCACCATAGGTCGTGGTGCTTATGGACACCACGCCGTTCAGACCCGGTATCTCGGTGGGACTGAGCACTTGTGTTGGGCTGAAGGTTCCGTTGCCCAGGGATCCGTATGTGTTGTTGCCCCAGGCCAAGGCGGTGCCGTCGTCTCTGACCGCGTAATCAGCGTATTGCCCCTCTGTTATCGACCGCACGCCGGTCATCAAAAGCGGGAGCGCGGCTTTAGGGGCCGCCTGCACGGCCAGGGCTGTCGTGAACATCGAGGACGCACCTTGGGAATCAGTGAGCGTAATCATGGGATGGCTTGTCCCATTAACCTTCGGAATCCCAGCCAGCACCCCAGTCTTCGGATCGAGTGTGACCCCCTCCGGGAGGACGCCGCCCGCGAGGGACCACGAATACGGGCCGGAACCGCCGTTCGCGGCCAGAGCAGCGTGATACTGCTGCCCGACAACGGCGTCCGGCACCGCAGTGGTGCTGATGTCTGGCGTGTCGACGGAACTGGTGGTTGCCGCCGTCGTCGGCGAGCCTGTGATGGGCATCGCTGCCTCTGACGGCACCGCCGTCAAACTGCCGGAGGAAACGACGAGACCGCCGCAAAGAACCACCGTCAAAATCGCGCGATTCATCGGGACAGAACCAACCCCCACGGGACCACTTTCATCAGAAGAATTCAGGTCCAGGGGGAGAATGCAAGTTCAGTCGCCCCCAACACACTGACTTGCTGAGAGAAACGTAAACCCCAAAGAGTGCTCGCACAAGCAACTATCTATAAATATATTTCACACAGGCCAGGCTATGCGCAGGAGATCAAGGCTCAAATGGGCATTGAATTTGCATTTGTGTTCCGGGCACTGGCGGGCAGCACCTCACTTAGCGCGGCGATTCACACGTTTACCCTGAACGGGCCTGCGAGCTGCTGCCGTTGGGGGTTGCTACAGCAAGCCAAGGTCATTACACAATCGAAAACGAGATCCGATTTGGATATGGCATGCTTCAGCTGTGAAGAAAAGCAGCGCCGTCGAAGATGTGCTCCGCCGGGCCGTGGAGGGCAAAAGTCACGTCGTCATCAAGCGTGGCACCAAGAAAGCGGACCAAATCCGGGGCTACGTTCTAGCGATTGACCAAACCTGGATGCTCGTGGTCAAGACAAGGGACGGAGGCTACCTGGACGGCTTCACGGTGCTGCGCGTCTCCGACGTAACGAAGGTGCGAGAAGACAGTTCCTTCGAGGCACGGTTCTTGCGGCATATGGATCAGTGGCCACCCGCCGGACCATCCGCACCCATCGATCTGTCCGGACCTCAGACGATCATCACCAGCGCAGCTGCCCTTCAGACTCTAGTCACCTTGTACACGGAGCAGCAGTGGCCGGACGAGTGCTATATCGGAGCCCCGGTGGACTGGGAAAAGAAGCGTGTCTGGCTATTGGAAGTCGACGGGCAAGCTCGCTGGGAACGTGACATGAGCTCGTATCGGTTGAAGCAAATCACTCGAATCGAGTTTGGCGGCGACTACGAGAAAGCCCTGATCGCCGTTGCCGGTCCGCTTCCGCCTCGCACCGAGCCCGCCGCAAATTAACGTCACTCGCTCAAAGCGACATACGGCTAGTGTGGCACGCGGGTCCAGCGGTCGCCGTGCGAGGCCCGTTGCCAAGCATGCCCGGGACCTTCGGATTCGCGTGCGACGTCCGTGAGCCAGATCGTACTGTCTGGGTCCCATCCTGCGATGACTGTTGCCGTTTGGGCATCGACCTGGAGTGCTCGCGTGGCGCCGTTGAGGTAACCAAGGACTGTCAGGTGTACGGCGTCCCAGTCGCTCGCGACATGCTCCCAATCCGGGATCAGCCATCGGCCCTGGCGCCCGGTCGCGCGGTACCAGTCGTGTCGGCGGGATGCACTGACTTCAAGGGGGAACCTGCGGCACAGCGTTACCCAGTCAGTTGCCGTACGGATTTCAAGGGTCCGGCCCGCTCCCCGAACCGGAACCGTGGTCGCATGCTCCCACCCTAGGGAGTCTTCAACGAGGCTCAGGCCGGCCGGGACTTGCCCAACGGTGTGGACCAGCCCGTGCGGGATCGACCACCAGATTCCGGAGACGTTAGCGCGAGGGTCATTGGGGAGATCGCGCGCAGCCCGTTCTTCCGCGGCCCGTTCCTTGCGGCCCCACTCCGTCAGTGTTTGTCGGGGATTCTTCGGCAGGGGAGCCGGGTCGTTTGCTGATCGCCAGTCGATGGCCCACTGCTCAACCCGGCGGGGCTGCCAGTACCACTGGATGCCGGGTGCTGCCATGAGCTGTTGAGCCACCGGGACCAGGGCCGCGGTGATGACCGGCAGTCCCGCGAGCACGTCCTCTCCATCGGGCTCCTGCCAATATCTTGCAGAGTCCACCGACCGCTCGAGGGCCGCCTGCATCCGTTCATCGTAGAGGCCGGCGAAGTCCAGAGAAGCGAGCCTGGCCGCGAGTTCCTCTGGTGACGGAGCGGAGTGTGGAGTCGCAATGTCACCGGACGATTCAGCGGTCAGCAGGGCCCTCGATGTCCGCCTCCCACTATCGAGTTCGTACGCCAACCAGAATGCCGCAGTTTTGACATCCGGATCCAGCTGCATCGCCAGCTCGAGACATAGACGGCGCCCGCGAGGCCCGTGCAGAAGCAGATCCATACTTGGCGTCATTGGATCATCCTTGCACCATCGAACGCAGACCGGTGGTCCGCTGGTAGCCATGCAGGAGGCCGATGCCGAGAGTCATGAGAAGGGTCAGACTGAGGGCGACGGTTGTTGCAACGTCCACGTTTTTCCTCGAAGTTCGGGTTGGCGGCTACCTGGCCGGTGGCGAGTATTCCGGGTGGTATCGCCGGATTTCTTCGGTGGTCTTGCCTGCGGCGAGCATCCGCTCGATCGGCATGAGTGCCCGGACTTCTTCATCGGATGACCTGGTGCTGTTCCATGGACCCATGGTCCGGTAACAGAAGTCATTCGGATCGTTGAGTTTGGCCGTGTTGTAGCACTCCGGGTGGTCAGGTCCGGAGGATGGGCCCGCATGGTCCGTGCCGGCCGGTTGGACACCGGAGGCAGCGCACAGGGCCATCAGCGACCCCAGGGCCGCGGCTACGACTGCAGTTTTGATTCTTTTCGTCATGGTTCCCCCGTGGTTCGACGTTTGTGTGGCTTGTCGGTGGATGGATTCGCCTCGCGGCGGGTAAGTCACGTTGCGGTGCTACTGCTTGAGGAGTGTGGTGGCGGTGTCGGACAGGCGCCGCACATCGGGTTCCAGTTCGTTGAGTTTGTCCTTGTTGGCGGCGTACGCGTCGCGTTCAGGGGCCGTCATGATCCTCTTGTGCTCGTCGCGGACGCCGGCGCTGCGGGAGCAACTGTAGACCGAGGCTGCCAGGTCCGATTCTTCCGGGGTGGGTATGTAGCGGTTTTCCGGGATGCCAGGGATGATTTCAATGCCCGAGGTTTTCTTAGGGGAGGGTCCTCCTTCTTCCGGCCGTTCGAGGGACCCGCGCTTGACATTGAGACTCATGCCGAAGAACTCGTTTCCCGCTGTGACCGGGGCGCCCCTGTCCTGGAGACATTTCAGGAGGGCCGGTCCGACCTTTTCGGCGGCCGGAACCGCGACGGCCGCGCTGGAAGAGTGCATGCCGTACCCGATTTGCTGGTACTCAAGGAATGTCTGAAAAGCATCCTTGTCCAGCTGCTCCCAGGCGAGCTTGGCGCACGTCTCGGAGACGCCCTCATAAGTCTTTTCATGCGGGATGACTTTGTCCGGCCGGGCGGGGATTGAGCGGCCAAACCCCCGGTTCCGGGCGTCGGCTTCGGATTCGAAGAAGATGTCATCTGGGTTGTAGGTGATTTGCTCCCGGGTCCGGCTCGTTACCCGGTCCTTGGGAATGAATCTGCGCAGCTCCGGGAACCCGTTGTCGGCAATGCACGTGAGCCTGAGGGTGTCCTGGGCCAACTGGATCCGGTCCAACTCCTCGGCCATGTATCCGGCGAGAGGTTCTCCTCCGGCCGCGGAGCTGTCCCGTCCGTTGGCGCCGGGCACCCCCTGGGAAGAGGCCAGCGCCATGCCTCCGCAACCGGTCAAGGTCAGGGCAATGGCGCAGCTGAGAATGATGCCGGTCTTGGTGCCGGCCGAGGTTGTGGCACGGGACTTGTATTTCATGGTTTCCCCCAAATATCCGTTGGTGCTGGATTGATGTTGTCGACGCGTGTCGACGGATTGTTGCTTTGGATGTGCCGTCGATGCCGGTGTTGGATCGTGTCAGGCGGGCTGCGCCCCGGTCAGGAGGCTTTTGCGGTGCCATCTCCAGGTGAGGACGCCGGCGACCGGTGAGAGTAGGACCATCAGCACCGCTGCGGACGTGTAGACGTCGCCGGTAATCGTGACGGGCAGGAGCAGTTTCGCCACGATCGGAGAGGCAGCGACGGCGGCCATGACGGGCCAGTGCCTGCGGTGCGGCCGGACCGCCAGTGTGGCAGAGACTAAAAACAACCCGAGCCCGAGACCCCAGCTGATCGTCTGGGAGTCAATAGGGTAAACGCTGCGGGCGTTGTAGAAAAACAGTGCCCGGCCCGGAATCTGCTGCACCATCATGCACAACACAGCCGCCGCCGTCGCCGGGGCGCCAAAGAGAACGAACCGGAACCGATGCCCCGTGCGATTCGGGTTTCCGGCCAGCGCCAGTAGTGCGCAGGCAGCGGCGACTGCGGAGACAAGAACGGGCGCGGACATCACGCCCCAAAGCCAGCTATAGAGGGGTGCCAGGGCCGACACCGCGATGACGGCCCACAGGAGCCCGCGGCGCAGGCGAGGTCGCCGGGCCGCGGTCGCGAGGAAAACGGCGATCCAGGCGAGGTAGACCAACGACGTTAAGGTCACGAACGGCCCGAATTCGACCAGCCTCTCGGACACGCCGGCACCCGTCGGGCGCCAGATCAGGCTGCCCGGCCGGATCCACGGGCCCACCTCACCGAGAAAGAGCATCAGCGTGGCGAAGGAGCTCCCGACGACAGTCGCAGCAACCGCGATCCGGTCCCGCGCCGCCGGTGCGATGCGACCCGTGAGTGCCAATGCCCGGACGCCCAGCCCATTGCTGATGATGTTTACAAGCTCCCCAAAGCTTGCCTTCTGCCGGTGTTCAGCGTCGGCGATGTCCAAGAGGGTTCCCACCAGGGCTTCGCCGTGCTCTGCACGCCACCCCTTCGGGTAAGCCGCCTGCGCCCGCCGGTAGGTTTTCTCGAGTGCCGACCCTGCGGCGTTCATGCAGGAGCCCCGGACGCGCGGACCTGAAGATTGACCATGGCCCGGCGGGCGTTGGCCTCCAGGCGCGCCGCCTCCTCCTGCAAACGCTGCGCGCCAGGATCCGTCAACTCGAAATACCGGCGCAGCCGCCCGTCAACGATCTGCTCTCCCGCACTGGCCACGAGGCCTTCGTCCCGGAGCCGGTCAAGCACGGCGTACAAGGTGCCGGCCTTCAACTTCACCCGTCCTTCGGACAGGGCCTCCGTCTCCGCGATCAGGGCGTAACCATGTTTCGGGCCCCGGGCCAGAACCGAAAGGACCAGGAACGTCGGTTCACGCATCTCATGTTTGCTCACGGGAACAGCATATTCAATTAATCAGAATATACAACCACTCAGAGGTACCTTTCTCGCCATGGGTAGTGTCCAGGAGTCTAGGGGATCGGGGATTCTTGCCGTTGACGAACACCGCGCCGGCCCGGGCCAGCGCTACGAGATGGGGGTCGTTGACCGCGCGCCAGCGGGCTACCATTGGCGCCATGCGAAAACTCATAGTCCAGCAGTGGGTTACCGTCGACAACATTGCCGCGGAGGAGGACAGCGGGCTCAGCTTCGTGTCAGGGGGCCCTTTTCCGAGACGGACACCAGTGCGTTCAAGGCAAGCGTGATGGGGTTCATCGACTCGGTCGACACGATGATTCTCGGCGCGAATACCTACGCCCAGGCCAAGGACTACTGGCCGCACGCCGACGAACAGGGCGAGTACGGCGAGAAGCTCAACAGCCTCACCAAGTTCGTCGCGTCGTCGAAGCTGGATGACGGACCTTGGGGCGACTTTCCCGCCGCCACCGTGACGCGCGACCCGGTCGCCATCATCCGGGAGCTCAAGGAGCAGGGCGGCAAGGACATCTGGCTGTGGGGGAGCTTGAAACTCATGCACTCCCTGCTGGACGCCGGCGTGGTCGACGAAGTCCGGATGCTGGTTTGCCCGGTTTCACGCGGCAAGGGAACGCGCATTTTCGAGGATTGGCAGGACCTGTTGCTGCTCGAGGCCACCTCGTTCGAAAACGGCGTGGCAATTCTGCGCTACGAGATCAATAGATAGGCGGAGGGCCCGCACTTTCGAAGAATCGAACGACGGCGATGCTGCTCATTCCAGGGATTCGCACATCGCACCAACCGCCACCCCGAACCGTCCGGGCAGCATTCAGCTCTGGGTGAGGCACTTGCGGTAGATGGATGTGGTTTCCGTGGCGTATTGCGTTTCGCCGTGGGCGCCGATGTAGTTGTAGTTGGTAGTTTCGACGTCGCCATTGGGGATGTAGCCAAGGCTCTCATAGAGGCCGACCGCTGCACGGTTGTCGGGGTCGACCCCCAGTCGAATCGCGCGATGCCCGGCTTGCCGGGCTTGACCTTCGATCCACTCGCACAGGGCTCGTCCGACGCCCTGCCCGCGATAGGCCGGGTAGACGAAGAGATGTTTCAGCTCCGGGTCTGGATCTGTCTGGAAATCCAAGACGGCACCGCCTCTCGGTTCGTCTCCGATCCAAGCGGTGGCATAGATGATGTCGCCGGCATCTTGCCGGTTGAGGAAGACCAGAGCAATATTGGCGTTCGGAGGCTCATGAGTCTGTAGTCTGCGCAAATCGCTGGCCAGGCATACCCGGATCTTGATGTTCTCCGCCATGTCGCCCATGCCAGGGACCTCGCCCGGCTCCGGGCCAGCTCGGTTTCGGTGACCGATGATCCCGGATCGGCGGAAGCAAGCTGGTTGCTGATGTCTTCTGGCATGCTGGTTCGGCTCATCTTTCTGCTCCCTCTGATGCGGTTTGCGTCTCTAATAGTTGACTCAGTTGTTTGCGGGCCCGATGCAGACGCATCCTTACGGCCGTGGCGCTGGTATTGAGCAGATCGGAAACTTCCGCGGAACTGAAGCCATCCCAATACGTCAGGAGCAACACTTCGCGATCGTCGGGGCGGAGCTGACTCAGCGCCTCTTGGACCGGGGACTCAGCCGGGTGGCGCCCCTCTGAACGTTCGCGGTGCAGCGCACCGAAGAGGCTCGCGGACCGGACAGCGGACCGGCCATGATTTCGGAGCACATTCTTCGCTATCCCGAAAAGAATCATGACCGAAAGAGCGCACTCTTCTCCGGACTTTTCCCAGGCAATCCTGAAAACCTCGGCACACAGATCTTCAGCGGTTGCGGCGTTATCTGTGCGACGGCGGAAATAGCGATAAATACGGTCATGGCCGGCCGCATGCGCGGCCAAAAACCGCCTCTCACGCTCCAATTCCCCACGTTCCTTCCGGACTGTTTGCAAGCTCATACCCCGTTAATGTCCGGCAACTCCGAAAGTGTAACCGCGTTGCAAAAAATAATCCGCCTGACTGTTTACCGCTGAGAAATTGTGACCGGCATCCAATTCGGCCCGATTCACGACTGAGCGATGACGGATCTGGCCGCTGGATACGAATCATGCATAGCACCCGCCCAATTGCAGGCCATCCCAGTGGGGGGACGTCCGGGCCCGACCTACGATGCTGGGCGTGCCGCAGCATCGCGGGCGACAATGGGGACCCATCGGAGTCCCAGCGTTACGGTTGGGCATGATTGATAAGAGAAAGACCTGGCACGAAACCCACAAGGAATCCTAAACGGCGGGCCAACGGGCTGCCGACGTCATGCGGAATGGGATGGGCAGCTGGCCGTTCGTCGGCGGTTTCATCGGCTTCATGATTGTGTGGGCGATAATCAACAGCTGGGCACTGGCGAACAATGCCTGGGATCCGTATCCGTATATTCTGTTGAATCTCTTCCTCTCGATGCTGGCGGGGCTGCAGGGGGCGATTCTTCTGATCGCGGCCAAGCGGCAGGACGCGATTGCCGCAGCGATGGCCCAGCACGATCACGACACCAACCTGAAGTCCAAGGAGGAGATCGACCTGCTCATGGCAATCAACAGTCAACAGCTGGAGATCCTTCGGGAGCTGCAGATCTTTGCGGCCGCCGCGAACGTCAGGATTGATGCCGGCGCCGGCGCCTAGGATTCGCAGAGACGCCCGCGCTGAGGGCTCGTCGATCCGTGGTCATGACTTTTGGGACGCCGCCGCGGACGGTTCAAGATCGGAGAGGCTGAGCGGATGCGCAGGGGAGTCCGGGAGGGGGAAGGTGGCGGTCACCCCCAATATTGGGCCAACGTACACCAGTTCTTCGGAGGCCATGGCCGCCAGCCAGGGTTGTGATCCATCGGTTCGGTAGCGAAGAGGACGTGCTGGGAACGGGCAAGATCCCTGCTGTGGGCGACTCGGATCGGTCAGTGGCGGCGCAGCAGGTAATCAGCCACGCCATCGGGGTTTGCTAGGGCGAGGAGATGGCCGCCGGGCACGACGTCGGGCTCCACACCGAGGCGTTCGCGGGCGACCCGCCGCTGGAAATCCAGTGGAAAGAACCGGTCTGCCCCTCCGGTAATCACGCGGGTTGGGATCCTGGGCCAGTCCGTGAAGTTGCATACCGACTCGAAGACCGCGTTTGCTTCAGGGCGCTGATGCGGTTCCCCTTCCGCCGCTACTTCCGATGGAACGTCGTGCAGGAAGTAGGTGTCGGTGTCGAACTCGCTACTGTACCCGTGGGCCTTCGCCGCGCTTTGCTGCGCTGCGGCCCAGCCGGTGTTGTCCCACCATGCGCCGGGAGTTTCGCCCGGTACCGGGATCATCGCATTCACCAGGACAAGCTCTCGGACGGTAGCCCGTTCACAAACGAGCGGGGCGGTGAAGCCACCCAGCGACTGCGCAACGAGCACGACGTCGTGGCGCCCACCGATAGCTTCGAGAACCAGACCCGCGTACTCGGGCAGCCCGGCATTTTCGTCGTCGCCGGGCAACTCGACCGCCATGGCGTCGTGGCCGGCCCCCTGAAGCAAAGGAACGACTCGGCTCCAGTACCAGGCTGCGCCGCCCGCTCCCGGTATCAGCACGAACGTACTCACCGAAGCACCAGCCCAACGCCGACGGCGGGACCCCGGTTCCGTACCAGCAAGTGGTCGCCGTTGGCCCGATCTTGTTTCAACGCGGATCTCATCTCCCCATTTTCACCCCGTCCGCAAGGAAAACGGCACCCCGGCAACCGCTAACGGACCATTCGTATCTCGGGCAGTCCGTCCCAGTCAGGTGGAAGCAGTTTACGTTCCCCATCGGGATGAAACCCTTGCTTGGCATAAAAAGCTCGAGCTCGGGGGTTGGCCTCAATCACCCAAAGGTAGGCGGATGAGGCTCCGATGGCGGCCTTCAGCAGGGCGGCGCCGAGCCCCGTGCCATAGGTGCGGTTCAGCGTGTAGATGGAGTACAGCTCCAATTCCTGGGGAGGATACTCGTCACGCCCCGGACCCGCGTCGGCGAATCCCACGATTTCGTTGCTTGCGTCCAAGGCGATGATTCGCGGTTGAGTACTGTCCAGATATGGTCCGCGTCTTTCCACCCGCGCGGGGATGCTGGCGCGACGGGCAGCGAAGAACCCTGAGGGCAAGAGCGGCCCATAGCACTCCTCATGGGCCAGGGTGTGCATTCGAACCACGGCATCAGCATCGTCGGCAGAGGCCTGGCGGATCTGGTACTCCATAAGTCCAGCCTAACTTCGTGAGATGCGCCTAGGCTGACTTTCAGCGTCCGTAGTGCGGCGAACGGTATGGCGGAAGCGCCAATTTGGGTTTGACTCCGCGGCCATTTTTCGCCCTTTCCGGCGGGGGAGTGGGCGGAGAGTATAAGACGCGCCGCTAGATCCACGCCTGCGCCACCACGGCCACTGGCGTGGCATAAGCTTCCAGTATGGGACTAATAATCACACTACTTATCATTTGGCTTGTTCTTTCGATCCTTGGCTTCGCCGTGAAGGGCCTGCTTTGGTTGGCCATCATCGGCCTGGTGCTGCTGGTGGCTACGGCTGTTTGGGGCTGGATGAAGCGAAAGGCCAAGGCCTAACGCTCAACCTGAACTTCCTTAGGCGGCGGCCGGTCCCACCCAGGACCGGCCGCCGCTTTCGTGCGCCGAAGTTTTTCAGAATACGCATCCTGCCCCGTATTTACGGGTTCGCGCCGCGGTTGCCACCCGGATCTCTTCGAAGTGGTAGCTGAGTCGATCGGCGCGGACCCCTTGAATTTTCCGGTGACATTTTCGCTTGTATGACTCTTGGCCTCGTGTTTAGGTGGAATAACCGCCGCGGCACCAGCGGCCATTCAATGGGGGATGAAAGTGGATAATTCGGAGATACCGTCGATGTACAGGCGAACGCTGCGGGCCGGTTTGATATTGGGGATGATCGGAGTTGTCACGATTATCTCCGCGAACCAGCTGCAGTTGATCGCCATGGATTCAGGGGCGAGTCAGGTGCTTTTGCCCATCTTTTCGGCCATTTATCAACTCGCGGGAGTCGGTTGTCTGCCTTTTTCAGCGGCCCTAGTTTCAGCCTCGCTGGTAATGCGCCACGTGGACGCCACGAGGGCAAGCTGCCCGGGGTCCAACGAACAGCAGCCGATCAACGGCGCCGGCAGTTAGGGGGTCCCAAGCTAGTCGGCCGTGGACGCTTGTTGTCCGGGGTTAGCGTCCGCGGTCAGGTGCCGATTGCGTGTTTCGATGAGCGTCTGGAGATAGCGGGCCAGGACCAGTCTCTCGACCACTCGCCCGACCGGGCCGAATGGGGCCGCGAACTCGATCCGGTCAACCATGGTGGTTCCATGGGAATCTTCGCTGAACTCGTGAACGTGCCGGAACCGCCGGAACGGGCCCGTGACCTGCTCATCCACGAAATAGTCCGGTGCCTCCATCTGGGTGATCCGGCTCGTCATCCGGATCGGGACCCCGAAGTGCCAGGCGCGCCAGGTAACCTGTTCTCCCAATGAGATCAGGCCGGACCTGACGCCGGCGACGGCATCCTCCCGTGACCGCGTCATCGAGTCTTTGTGGGCGTCGATACTGCGTGCAAGATCAAATAACTCGGGCTTGGGCATGCTTGTCCGCGTTGTGCATTCGAAGTAGACGGCCATAGTCAGAGTATGACAGCCCGCCGATCGTGTTCCATCAACGCCATGACACCTGGGTGTGCGGTGCGATCAGATGGCGTCTGAACCCATCCCTCTGACGGGCCCGTCCCAGGACCACCGCTGGATGGGCAGGCCGTCTGGAACATCATCTGCGGAGCGGTAGTACCGGGACAGCGTGGTGGTGGTCGCCCAAGCGAAGTAGTCGTGCAGCACCTTGCGGAGACGGTTGTCGTCGGCGAGTCCGACGTCGGCCAGCGCCTGATCGAAGCAGCCGATCGCTCTACGGTCCATATCCTCGTGCGGCCCGTTGCCGCTGTGCATTCGCACCACTGATGTCTCGTCGCCGTAGGAGTCTGAGTAGGTCGGCGGACCACCTAAAGCCTCCGCCTCTACGCGGCGAGCCGCCGAGTATAGTCGGGCTGGAACCCGGGGTCACACGACCGGCTAAACGACCGCCGCCGCCCGGCTCACACTGATGCGGCCTCCCACGCGAACCCGTCCGGGTCGGTGAACGGGCCGGCGTCGCTGCCGATCGTGAGCCGGTGCGAGCCCGTGCCGTCGGGAGAGACGCCGGCGTCCTTGGCGAGGGCGCGGCGCCCGTAGAGCCCCAGCTTGACGGGACTGGACGGCATGGCGAACTCGACGTACTTGCCGAAACTCTTCCCTACGGTGAGGCCGTGGTCGACGTAGAACCGTTTGGTCGCAGCCACGTCGGTGGCCGCCACCAGGAGCACGATCTGGTCGATCTGCCGGGTGGCCGGACCGGTGTCCTTCCTCGCCGACGTCGCCACCTTCCAGATCGCTCCATCCGGAGCCTGTACGACGCCGCCGTAGCCCCACAGTGACTTTTGGACCGGCTTCAGTGTTGAGGCGCCAGCCGCCAGAGCGGTGTCGATCAGGCTGCTGACGGTGGAGGGCTGCGACACTATGAGCGACATCGTGAACCCACGGAACCCGGCCGTCGGAGCCTCCGAGGCTCGCACGCGGACTTGCGCGCCCAATCCGAAGGCGGCGGCGTAGAAGGCAGTGGCGGCTGTCGGGTCGGCTACTTCGAGGGTGACTGATTCGATGGAGGTCATGGCAGGTCCTTCCGTGAGGTGGGCAGGTCGTGTTGTTGACTTTATGCTGTGGCCCAGCGGATCGCTTCTCCGATCCTGATCGATCCGTTCCGCATGCGCCTAAACATCCGCCTCGGCCGGCGGCTACCTTCGGCCTGGATGGCCGGCGCGGGCTACGAGTTCGTGCTGGATGCCAGCACGCCCAGGCCGAGTGCAGCGATGATGCCGCTGCTGCCGCGTTCGAGCCAGCTGCTCACTCGCGGCCGCTGCAGCCAGGCCATTGCCTTCGCTGCGGCGATGGATACGGCCGCCAGATAAAGGAAACCGATAGCGCTTTCGATGGCACCAAGCACCATGGCGGTGTCCAGCGTGTTGCCGCCATGCGGAATGAATTGCGGCACGACGGCGAGGTAAAACAGGCCGACTTTGGGGTTGAGCAGTGTGGAGAGCGCACCGGCGCCGAAGCCGGTCCTTCGGCTGTAGCTCCGGCGGGGAGAGTGTCCGGTTGTTGCGGATGTAGTTGTTGTGCGGCGGGCCCGGATCAGCGACGAGATTCCCAAATACAGCAGGTACAACCCGCCTGCGATCTTTAGCCAGCGGAACACTTCGGCGGAGTCCTCCAGTACTGCGGCGAGTCCGACACCCACCAGCGCTGCCCAGACCAGGGATGCCAGCGCCGAGCCGAGTGCCGCTGCAAGGCCGGCCACTGCATTCTGCAGGGAGATCCGCAGCACCAGGAACGTATCCGGGCCCGGGGTGACGGAGAGCAGCAGGCACAGGCCCGCAAAAGCCATCAGGGTTACAGCGGTCATGCGCACCATTGTCCGGGTGCTGGCTGCCTCGTTGCAATTGCAGCGATACGCGGCCCGGTTGGCCACCGAGGCATCAGCAGGTCTCGTCACGCCTACCGAGTCGACTGATTTCGAGAGCGTCAGCGCCAGAATTCGCTGAGCTGCTCGGCAAGGGCACTGCCTTGGTTGTAACCAGCCCGAGCGGCGGGCGGACGCAGCGACAGATCCATCGCATTGGCGCCGAACATGTGGTCGGAGTTGCTATCCGGGAAGATCGTTTCGACTCTGCTGCCCCGAGCGCGTAGCTCGTCGACCTGTGCTGCAAGATGCATGCCCCATTCCAACGGCGTCCGTGTTCTGCCGCCGAATGGCGAAAGCACCAGCACCCGCCTGTATCCGGCTGCCAGATCGGCATTCTCGTTGCGTCGGTAGCCGCCGTCGATATATCGGTTGTCCCCGATCCTGTAGGCGAAGCCACTGGCACAGCTGGCGGCGACGGCATCCACGAGGTCGACTCCGCTATGGCGGTCGAAAACGACCGGTTCACCGGTATGGGCATCGACCGCCGTGACGAGCACCGTTCGTTGCGGCCAACGCTGACTGAGCAGCCGCGCGGCGACGGTCGCGCGCCACCGCGCTTGCCCGGAACCGTCCGACGCCGCATCCAAGTCGAGTGCCGCCGCGCCCATTCTGCGGCGCATGTCAGCCGCATCCTCAGCGGCGGCGATGATCTTGCTCGTTCTCTCCATGTGGTCCGCCACCGGCGTGACCGCAACGCGTCCACCGTCGGATCCGACCGGACCGGTCCGTTGCTGGGGCGCCGCGGCAAGGATGGCGGCAAGCAGTTCGGTCGGGGTCGCGCCAGCTATCTGGGCCGCGGCCGTCGATCCGGCCGACGTCCCGATGACCAGATCAGCCTCGGTCACATCCAGCCCGGCATCGAACAGGCCGGCGATGACGCCTATCAGCCACGCGTTGCCTGTCGATCCGCCGCCACCGAGGACCAACGCTCGCTCGCCCGTGGCGCGCACCCGCTTTGTGGCGTCGACCTGCGGCTGATCCTGGTCGGACCTCGGCCGGTCGGAGGCCGTCGTCGAGGTGACGTGCAGAGCTGAAGAAGGTGTTGTGTTCATGGGAGTCGCCTTTCGCGAATTGCCTGGCGGGCGCTCCCGGTTGCGACTACTTCAGTCGCGCGATCGTGGACTGCAGGGGAGCACCCATTGCGGATACTGCGTTCATGGGTCTCACCTCCTGCCGATGGATCACGATCACGGGTATGATCGCACAGTAGCGACACGGTGCGCAATCGGCATCAAGCCGGTTGCCGTGCGCCTGTCGAACGCGCCGCCGACCGCTACGCCCTCAGGGCCCCGGTGTCGTTGGTGGCCGGTGGTCAGTGGTGGGCGGATCCAACGAAGTTCAGGGCCTCACGGGCCAGGGCCAGCCAGGACTCCTCATCGTCGCCCGTGACGGTGAGCCACTCCTTCATCGGGCGGCCCTTTCCGGGATCGAAGGGCGTGCCGGCTCCGGCCCTGATCAGCGTTTCGACCCGGTCGCGTGGCAGCTTCAGGACCAGCTTGCCGCCGGAGATCATTGCGAAAATCGAGTCGTTGACCTTCAGTGCGGAAGACCCGAACCCGCGCCGTCCCGGTTCCCCCGGTATGCTCACGCCCGGGCTGGCGGCGAGTTCCTCCACCAGCGCTTTGAAACGCTCCTCGGGCAGCATGGGATCATCCTCCCTCCCCGGGGGTGACGGAACAACCCCTCAATGCAGAGGGGGCAGCCGCACCAGGCCAGGCTGTCAAATGTCCGTCCGGGCGAGCTTCAGTCAAGCAGACATCCAATATCCACCAGCTATACGTTCGTTTAGGTGACAAAAGACCGTCAAGCCTTTGGGGCGGACATCTGTGAATCGCAACGATATATGGGGCTTTTTTGGCAGTGCTATCTGTCGGTTTATGGACGAGAACGACGAAATAGGCCGGAATTGTCAAGAAACGCCGACTCGATGTCAGACGCAGCGGTATTGGTAGGCTGAGGCCAATATTGTCTTCGGCGCAAACACGGCCACGTCCTGGAGCGGGGGAGTGCCTGCTCGAAGAATTTCGTTGACTGGCCGACAGGGACTATTGATGTTTGGGTTGCGTCGGTGACGGGCTTGGTCCGGTGGGGTCGAGCCTATTTCGCCATGCAGGCGATTGCCGGCTTCTGCTGGTGGGCTGCGGTTTTCGTGTCGCCCGCGGTGTGCGAAGCGACCCTCGGCAATCTCGACCCGGTCGCGGTCGCTGGCTTCGACATTCCACTGTTCGTCATGGCCTCGGCCGTGGCGGCATTTGGTGTTAGAGCTGCCGCGGTAGTGAGTGCCGGCTGGACCGGCGTCGTCGCCGTCGCACTGGCGGTGTACGCCACGATCACAACCGAAGCGGGCTGGGGCGTGCTCAGCATGGGTGCTGCTACAGCCGGTTCGTTGATTGCGCTCTGCTTCGTCTTGCTAGGGCGCGTTCCGACGGCGTGGATCACCCGCGGTCCGTTCGCATTCCGTCCGGCCATCAACCGCCCGACCCCTGCAACTCACGTGGCTTCAACATTCGGGCAAATTGTCTTCTTCTGGGGGTTCTTCCTGGTGGTAATTCCTTTTGCCATAACAGTTGTCGAACAGCGCTGGGCGGTAGCGCTCCCGTTTCCATCGTGTGCAGGTCCTGTCGGAGTCGTGGTTCTCGTACTCGCCAGCGGTCTTGGCATCTGGTCGGCAGTGGTGATGTCGACTCTGGGAGACGGCACGCCGTTACCAGCGGCGATGCCCAACCGCCTGGTCATCGCAGGTCCGTATCGCTGGATTCGTAATCCGATGGCCCTCGCGGGCATTGTCCAGGGCGCCGCGGTCGGCCTCATCGTGCAGTCATGGCTTGTGATCGCTTACGCGGTTGTGGGCTCGCTGGTGTGGAACTACGCCGTCAGGCCGCACGAGGAATCTGACCTCGAGGTGCCGTTCGGTGAAAAGTTTCAGCAATATCGCGACACAGTGCGCTGCTGGATCCCTCAAATAGCGAAGCCGCAGCGCTCTCGGAGATGATGACTGTTTCGTTTTCAGGAGACCGCGGTTCAAGCTCGCCCGGACTCTCGTCATTGGGAGAGTCACCCGCAGAATCTTCGACTAACGAAATTGCGCAAAGACGCGGATGGGTTCCGGGCTGAAGTTGGACCCCTCGGTGAAACCCATCGCTTCATAGAAAGCGCGTTGCCCTGGTTCATCGTCAGTTATGAGCACGGTCTGTCGGACATGCTGGTATCTCTCAAGGACATGTGTCAGTAGAGCCCGGCCTACTCCTTCTTTCTGGAATGCCGGCTTCACCAGAATGTCCTGCAAGAAGCAGATAGTCGCATCGTCGGAGACTACCCGTGCGATACCAATAAGCTCGCCATCGTTCCGAGCCGTGACGACGAACGAGGAGCTTCGGATCGCTCTGATGAGCAGCTCCGGGTCACGGGTATAGGCGGACCAGCTCACAGACTCGTACAAGGACAGAACTTCGGCATCGGAAAACTCGCTGGAAGTGAAGATGCTGAACCCGGACATCGGTCTAGTGTCGCATGGCTGCACATCAATACCGCGCACACTGCGCCTGCCGGGACGATCGATGCTCCGGGCGGCCTCGATAGGCGGCCATGGGCGCGCCTTTCGCCAAGTCGCAGGAGGCAAGATCAGTACGACGACTAGGCTTGGAGGCTGGGTTCCCCGCCCCGATAGCGGTGGCGCAACCGGAACGCGACCGCGAAAATCCAGGCCATGACCGTGACCAGGATGACGCGTTGCACCAGGCCCTTCCACTCGAAGAGCCCGCTCCCGGGCTGCTGGCTGAGCTTGAGCAGGCCAACCCCGAGAGTCAGGACAACGCCGGCGGCCAGTGTCCAGCCCGCCATCGGGCGCCAGGCCCGGTCGCTGCGGAAGCGCCGGTAGAAAACGAAACAACTGACGGGCGCTAGCGTGAAGAAGAGCGCCCCGAAGATTCCATGCACGAGACCATGCGCACTGGCCTGGTCGAACATCGCCGACGGGTCGGTGGCGAACACCCCGGACACCATCAGGCTGACCCCCATGCACTGCACAAGCACCGGCCCGGCCCGGGAAGCCGCCCCGGTGCTGAAGTGAGCCGCGAGGCCGCGACCGAACACCAGCACCAAGGCACCGGTCAGCACGAAGTTCAGCATCTGTACCCAACCGTAGGGGCCAAGGGACAGCTCGCTGACGAACATGCGCGTCGGGGAGTAACCAGGGCACAGCCACCCGTAAACGGTGAAAACGGAGACAAAAAGGACCGACCCCACCATCCCCGCCACAGCGGCCAGTCCGACGCGCCGACGTACGGCCGCTGCGTGGCCGGGGACAGAACTCGAGATCACAAGCTGAAGCTTAGTGCGTCAACGCCTCATTGCCCTGCCGGCCATGACGGTCCGTCTAGTCGCCGGCGGCGTCGCGGCCGCGACGCACGATCAGCCGGTCGGGGCCGTGGACCACTGACGTGTCCTTGTCCTCGTAGTCGAACTGATTGAGGAAGTAGCGCATGGCGTTGATCCGTCCCCGCTTCTTGTCGTTAAATTTGATGGTGATCCACGGCGCATGGTCCGTGTCCGTCCGCAGGAACGTCTCCTCCTTGGCTGCTGTGTACTCCTCCCACCGGTCCAGGGAGGCGAGATCTATGGGTGAGAGCTTCCAGCGCCGCACCGGGTCTATCTGCCGGATCGCAAAGCGGGTTCGCTGCTCGTGGCGCGTCACCGAGAACCAGAACTTGGTCAGGTGGATCCCGGAGTCCACCAGCATCCTCTCGAAGAGCGGCGCCTGAACCATGAACGTGTCGAACTCCTGTTCCGTGCAGAAGCCCATGACCCGCTCCACATTCGCCCGGTTATACCAGGAGCGGTCGAACATCACGATCTCCCCGGCCGTGGGCAGATGCTGGATGTAGCGCTGGAAATACCACTGGCCAAGTTCACGGTCGGAGGGTTTGCTCAATGCCACGGCCCGGGCCGAGCGCGGATTCAGGTGCTCAGTGAACCGCTTGATCGTCCCGCCCTTGCCAGCCGCGTCCCGGCCCTCGAACACGATCACGTGCCTCAGCTCCTGGTCCTGGCCCCAGTACTGGAACTTCAGCAGTTCAACTTGCAGCTGGTATTTCTCCAGCTCGTACTCCTCACGGGACATCCGCTCGTCGTAGGGGTAGCCTTCCCGCCACGTCTGCACGGCCGAACCGCCGGGGTGGATCAGTTCCGGATCCTCGCCTTGCCCCCCGCGCACCGTGTACCCCATCTCCACCAGATGGTCGATGGCCTCCCGGAGGTTTTCCCGGAGCCACCCCTGATCCTCGGGTGTCCACGTTCTGTCAGCCTGCGTCATCCCCGGCCTCCTTCGGGCCACGCTGAACCGTCGCCGGCCTTCCATAGCGCTGGCCGCGTTCGATGCTCAACTGAGTTCATAGAATGCGACCAGCCTAAGCCGACAGGTGGAACTCACGATAGGGATTGGCTGAGGATCCGGTCAGAGTGATCCTCCTGCAGCTTCCGGCGTGCCGGAGTCGTGGTTCCCTCCGGCCTGACCGGTGTGATGCCCGCCGGGTCCGCGGTGCCCGCCGACACCTCCTTGTTCTCCGACGCGCTCACGGGCCAGGAAGTTTTCGATGTCGAAGAGGTTGTCCGCCCGCCGGGCAATGTTCACCAGGGTAGTCATCGAAGCGACCTCTTCGACCTGCTCCTTGAGGAACCACAGCATGAATTGCTCGCCCAGAGCGTCGTTTTCAGCCCTGGCTGCGGCGAAGATTGCCTTGATGTTCTCGGTGACTTCCTGTTCCTGCGCGAGGGCAAGGGCGAGGGGTTCCTCGACGTTCGCGAAGTCGTTGCGGACCGGATCAATGCCGGGGATGGTGATCTTGAGTCCGCGGTCCAGGATGTAGCGGACCATCATCATGGCGTGGTTGCGTTCTTCCAGTGACTGGCGGTAGAAGTGTTTGGCCAGTTGGGGAAGGTCCTGCCCGTCGAACCACGCGGCCACGGCGACATATTGGTGGGAGGCGGCGAATTCGTTGCCAACCTGGCGGGTCAGCAGCTCGGTAAATTTCGCGGATTCCATCGGGATCTCCTTACGTGGTTTGGTGTGGGCAACTGCGGGCAGGGCCGGCCAGGGAGGGCCGGTTCTCGATTAGCAGGCTCTTGCTTCGAGCGTCCCCGATGCGTGCTGGCCGGTCAATACCCGGCCATTCCTGTTCGCGGCGGCTAGTCCACAAACAAGAACGACGGCGCCCGCCACCTCTTGCTAGGTGGCGGGCGCCGTCGTCTGGAAGCCGAGGCAAGTCCTAGCTTCGTTCGTGGATCCAAGCGAGAATAACTGTCCGGAGAGCCGATTTTTTGGCCTCAAAATCGGCGCCGTCGACGAACCGGGCGACACGGGACACTTCGCCGTCGCCTTCCAGAAGCCCGTCCTCATCCTGGATGGACGCCCCTTGGTGGAACATCAAGGTGACGTTTTTCTTGGCCTTGGGGAAGAAGGACGCGATGTTCCCCTTGTACATGAAGGTTGGCGCTTGCCATTTGATGGCTTCCTTCACTGCCGGGTCACAGTCAAGAATGAACGCCCTGATTTTCGCGACCAGCTCGCGTTGCGGGTTGTCATAGTTCTCTAGCCACAGATCCACATCGGGATTCCGGTTTTCCATAGCTGCCAACCTACGCGGCCGCCTTCCCTATGCGGATTCGAGGACGTTTTTGAGCTTGGTCAGTTGCGCGACTTCGGCATTCATGGTGCGGACAATCACCGGACCCACGAGTTTCATGAGCCCCTTGGGCTGCAGATCCAAGGTGAACAGAACAGTCGTTCCGCCCGGGGCTTCACTGAGCCGGTAGGCACCGGCCGGGCGGGCAGGGCCGGCCACGACCTGGAAGCCCAGATGCTTTCCGGGGTCCGCGGCCGTGATTTCGTAGTCCCCGACGATGGGCCGGCCGCCGGGACCCGTGAGAGTCTGGCTGTACACGGCACCGAGGTCACCGGGCTTTCCACTTTTCAGTGTGATGTCCTGAACGCCCGAGCGCCATGCCGGGTTGTTCAGCCCATCGGCGAGGAACGCGTAGACGTCCTCCGGTGAACGGTTAATCGTGGTCTCGTTCTCGGCGTGAGCCATGTATACCCCTACTGGTTCTTCGTCAGGCGGATTCCCGGCCGGTCGATCGATGTTGTCCATACTGTACGTCGTGCGGTCCGCCGTGCCGGCACCTAGCGGATTGCCTCTTCCCGTTCCTCAGGCATGGGGCTCAGGGTCAAACTGGTGGTGTGGAGGAGGGTGCCGAGTAGAGATCGGGCGGCCGCGAGCAGAACGCTCACCTCAGGGCTGGCCAGTTCATAGAACAGCCGCCCTTCGCGTCGTGAGGGGACAATCAGGCGCTGGCGGCGGAGCAGGCTCAAATGCTGGGAGAGGTTCGAAGGCTCCAGGCCGGTGATGTCGCGCAGTCTGCTCACGGCAACTGGCCCGTCTGCGAGCATTTCCAGCAGTTGGATTCGCGCAGGGTGGCCCATGGACTTGAAAAGTTCGGCCTTCACGTCGGTCAGGACCAGGCTTGCGGGAAGATCATCCGGCATCGGGACCTCCCTCCTTCACATTCAAATATTCTGAGCCGCGCGTCTGTGCAGAACCCGCCGACAGGAAAACTAACACGTGCGAGACAGAAAAGTCTGTCTCGCAGTTTCCCGCGATTGGTCAGCGTGCACATACATCGTAGCCCCGGACCGCTGCCGTGTCCCGCCGCCGAAAGACAAAGTGGTACCTCTTGTGCAGATGACAGCCGTAGTTCAGACTTTCATGAATTCATCAATTCGATCCGGTCCTTTATGAGTTGGCTGGCATCGCTCGGGTGGATTCAGACTGTTCCCGGTGACAACGGCGTCACCGGGAACAATTGGGTCCCGGCTTCCAGGAGGGTTCTATGACAGGCATGTTCGAACTGTTTACCGATTCCGACGCTTCCTACCGATTTCGACTGACTGCCCCCGACGGGACTGTCATTGCCCTCTCGAGGCACTTCCCGGACCTGCCATCGGCGGTGGAGGGGATCGCCGCAGTACGGGAGTACGCCGGCATGGGGTTGGTGACCGAAATTGAGGCACCGCAGGGTGACGCCCTGCTGCGCCAGTCAAGGGCAGAGAACATTCCGGTGGGGGCCAGCACGCAGAACCGTCGAGCCCACGAGGCGCACGCTCATGAGACGCACCCACAGGCGAGATCTGGCCGTGACGGAGCGTCCGGATCCCGGGTCCGGCCGCCGCGCCTCCGCATCCCGTCCGCCGCGCGCTTCCTGGGCGGAAGGGCCGTCGCCCGGAACCGACAGTTGATCGTACGGTGGCGGCAGACGCTGGAACCGCGAACCGCTCAGGCCGGGCTCAGCTCGTGCTGACCGTCGTCGGGTGCCATGTTAGCCGCCCGGCGCGCTTTCGGGCCGGGCGTGGCGGGGCGCCTGCCGGCAAGCCGGGCAGGCAGGCGTGGCCATGACGCAGTTGAAGGCGTTGCAGGCCTACTCCAGTGCACTGATCGCCGAGGACTGTCTCGCTGGAACCTTTCGCTACGATGTGATCTCCGGGGATCTGGAGTGGTCAGAGCAGATCTACCAGATCCACGGCTATCACCGGGGCGAGGTGGTGCCCACCGTGGGCGTCCTGATGTCGCACCTGCATCCTGAGGACCGGAGGCGGTGCAGGGAAATCTTTGAGGGCGTGTGCCATGGCGGAGGTTTTTTTGCTAACTATCACCGTCTCTTCGACGCGCGCCGGCGGGAACGCCGCGTCCTGACAGCGGGGGAGGGCGTGCCGGATGGTGACGGGAAACTGCTGTTCATCGACGGCTTCATGCTCGATCTCACCAGGACAGTGCAGTTGGAAGGCGACCGGTCCGCCCGCGAGGCCATTGCCGGGGCCATCGGCACACGAGGCCTCATTGAACAGGCCAAGGGCATCCTGATGGGAATTCTTCACATCGGGTCCGACGCCGCCTTCGAACGGCTTTCCGTCTACAGTCAGCACCACAACATCAAGCTAGCCCACACGGCCTCGGCAATCGTCCGGCTGGCCAATAACACGCACGAATCCGCCACCCTCCGCAGCTTCGTCCATGCACTGGACAGCCGCTTCTCTGCGCGCTGTGGTGAGGACCGGGCTCTTCATCCCTAGGGGACCTAAGGCGCCGAGCGGGTCCTTGGCCGGCCGGCCTGCATAGAGCCTGCCGAGTGCCCACGGCGGAATCCAGCGGAGACTACTAGCACACTCCGAGGCAGACCGGTCTGTACGCCCCGGCCCGGTGTAAAGTTTTTTTATCATGACTGTCGACGATGCCGCGGGCCCTACGCTGTTGCCCCCCACAGCCATGGCTGGACGCGATGAGCCGGTGGATCGTATTCTCGCCACCTCCTACGAGTTGTTCTCCAGCCGCGGCATCCGCGGAGTTGGGATCAATGAGCTGATCAGCAGTTCAGGGGTCTCCAAAGCAACCTTCTACCGGCACTTTCCGTCGAAGGACGCCTTGGTGCTGGCCTTTCTGGAACTCCGCGACCAAGTGTGGACCGTAGAGCTCATCGTGGCCGAGGCCAGGCGGAGGGGCAACACCCCCGAGGAACAGCTGCTCGCCGTTTTCGACGTCTTCGGGGACTGGTTCCAGCGTGACGATTTCGAGGCGTGCTCGTTCATCAACGTCCTGCTGGAGATGGGGCCCGGGCACCCGCTGGGGAAGGCAAGCATCGATTACCTCAGCCGCATCCGGGGCCACATCCAGGCCCTGGCCGAGGAAGCCGGGCTGGACCGCCCCGAGGAATTTGCGCGGTCCTGGCACATCCTGATGAAGGGCTCCATCATCTCGGCCACCGAAGGGGACACGCTGGCGTCCAAGCGCGCCCAGCAGATGGCGCGCTGGCTCATCGAACACCACCGGGGCTTATAGCCGCTTTACCGGGTGAGTGTTCCGCGTTCGGTCGCGGCTCCTCCCTGACCCTGCGCAACGCCGCAGCTTCCTAAACGCAAACCGATACCTCTAACGGCCCGGGCGCGCCGTCGTTGCCATAGCGCCGTGCCCCCGGCGCCGGCGCCGACCCACAGACCTACCGCACTCCCATCACCTGACCCTCTGACCGCTTTGCACTTGCAGAATACGTTAGTGGCCACTAACGTATTCTTTGTGTTGGATGCCTTGGAGATTGCTGCGGAGCCGAACCGGCGACGCCTGCTGCATCTTCTCGCGAGCCGCGAGCAGGCGGTCGGGGAACTGGCCGCCCACTTCACGGTGAGCCGCTCCGCAGTATCCCAGCACCTGCTGCTACTGGAGCAGGCCGGCCTGGTGTCTGCCCGCAAAGACGGGCGGAACAGGTATTACCGGCTCGACCCGAGGGGAATGGGCCGGCTCCGTGAACTTGTTGAGCAGTTCTGGACCTACGAACTGGATCTGCTGGCATCAGATGCGGCCGCACTTGCCGCACAGCGTCACGGGCCTCCGCAACATCACACGACCAATTCAGATACTTCGCCTCAAGACAAAGGACCACTCTCATGACGTTCGATAAGACCATTCACCTGCCCGTCGGCGCCGACGAGGCCTTTGCACTCATCACCGAGCCGGAACGTCTGCGCCGCTGGCAGACGGTGGCGGCCCGGGTTGACCTTCGGATTGGCGGCGAATACCGCTGGACCGTCACTCCGGGCCACCACGCCGCCGGCACTTTCCAGGAGATCGAGCCGGGCAAGCGCATCGTCTTCACCTGGGGCTGGGAATCTGGAATGGACCTGGCGCCGGGCGCTTCCACCGTGTCGATCACGCTGGAGCCCGACTCCGAAGGCACCACGCTCCGTTTGGTCCACGATGGCCTCACCACCGAACAGGCCGCAGCACATGCCGAGGGCTGGAACCACTACCTGGACCGCCTCATCGCCGAAACTTCCTCCCCGGCCGGCGCCGGTCCTGACGAGTGGTCAGCAGCCCCGGACTCGATCGATCACATCAGCTCTGCCGAGGCATCGCTTGCCGTACTCCTTGGCGTGCTGCGAAAGCTCACTCCGGAAGACCGGGAGAAGGCCACCCCCTGCGAAGACTTCACGGCACACGAGCTGCTGGAGCACCTGGCCGGTTCGCTGAAGCATGTCGGCGGCGCCCTCGGCGCTGACGTGACAGACGACGCCGGGGCAGGCCCGGAGGTGCGCATCGCCGGACTCGCGCAGGCCACCCTGGAGGCATTCAGCCGCCGCGGTGTCGAAGGCACCATCGACATGGGCTTCGCCGAACTGCCCGCCACCGTCGTCGCCGGAATCATCAACCTCGAGCTGCTCGTCCACGCCTGGGACTTCGCGAAGGCCACAGGCCAGGAACTTGTCGTCTCCGACGTCGTCACGGATCACGTCGAGGCCCTGGCCCTGGTGACCATCTCGGACCAGGTCCGCGCCAGCGGCAGCTTTGCCGCGGCCCAGCCGGTCGCGGAGACCGCGAGCAGCCTGGAGCGCCTGATCGCGTTCACCGGCAGGACCGTCACCGTCTGAAATTTTTCCAACCCGATATCCGTCAAAGACACCCCAGGAAAGCAGGAACAATATGTCCAAGTTCGTCTTTATCTACCACGCCCCCATGACCCCCGCCGAGGCCGCGCCGCCCGCACCGGAGGACATGGCAGCCGTCATGGAACAGTGGAACGCGTGGGCCGGTAAGGTCGGCAGCGGCCTGATCGACTTCGGAACGCCCCTGACCAACGGGGTCCGCGTCTCCGCCGGCGGAGCCACGGCACCGAGCCAGCGCGAGGTCGCCGGATACAGCATCATCGAGGCCGAAAACCTTGAGGCAGCCGTGGAACTCGCCAAGCAGCACCCGCACCTGAACATGCCGGGCGGCTGCGAAATCGAGGTTCACGAGGCCCAGCAGATCCCCGGAATGTAGCAGCGGCTCGACCCGATGCTCAAGGCGTGTTCGCCGCTGCTCCAAGGCAGCGGCGAACACGCTTTTGTGCGTCCTGGCTGTTCCGTCCGGCCGGCCTGGGGCCGAACCGGCAGCACCGCGCCGGGAACGCAACATTCGGCCATATCCTTGAGGATTCTTTCGTCCCGTGCCGTGCCGTGCACGGCGGCGGCGCGGCGCCGGCCCCGTCACGCGCGAGGCGGCCCCGCGACTCCGCTCGGCCTGAAGGACTTCGTTCACATGACGCAGGGAAGCGTGCAATGGTGTACGTTGGCTTCCCGTCAGAACTAAACATAGGAATGAGAGTTACCCCCGTGGCAACCGATTACGACGAAGTCCGATCCGACGTCAAGGAGTCGCAGGATATTTCCCTGCAGGCGCTGCAATCCGCGAACGCCCCGGATGCCCGCAGCGTTGTCCGTGAGCTGGATGAGACGGACGCTTTCGATGATGCGATCAGCCCGGGCGGGGAATTCGTCGCCGAGGAGCTCGTCGTACAGGTCATCCCGCAGGCGCAGGACGAATTCACCTGCTACTCCTGTTTCCTGGTCCGGCACCGGTCCCAAATGGCACGCGAAAAGAACGGCCACGCCTACTGCGTCGACTGTGAAGGGTAGGACGATGGCCCCTTGTGGGTGCGGCACCGGGGCGATTCTCCGGGCCGTTCCGGATCAGCGGATCGGCATCGGCCACGGCAGGTCCAGCTAGTCCATGCTCCGACTGAAACGCCTGGCAGTCCTCGGCCTGTTCGCATTTTGCGTCATCACCGGATTTTTGTTTTGGGCACTCCGGTTCTCCGGCGCGGAGACCCGCGCGGCTTTGCCCCCACCGCCCCGGGCGGCGGCGAAACTCGAAACGCTGTCCTCCGGCATCACCTCCGCCGTTAACATTACCCGGAGCGCGGACGCCCAGTGGCTCATGCATGCCGCCGCGCAAACGGACATTCCTGCACGCGCGCTCCGGGCCTATGTGGCTGCGGCCGGTGCGGCCAACGAATCCGCTCCGGCGTGCGGGATCGGCTGGAATACGGTGGCGGCGGTCGGCTTCGTCGAATCCGGCCATGGAACCTACGGCGGCGGAAGCCTGACCAATGCCGGGCAGGCGGGCAGGCCAATTGTCGGTCCGAGCCTCGACGGCGACGGCTTCGCCGCGATCCATGATACGGACGCCGGCGCCCTGGACGGCGACGCCCGGTGGGACCACGCCGTCGGACCCATGCAGTTCATTCCCTCGACCTGGCAGTTGGCAGGGCGGGACGGGAACGGTGACGGGAAAGCGGACCCGTTCAATATCGACGACGCCGCGCTAAGTGCCGCCTCGTACCTGTGCGCCCACGGCGGTGACCTTACGACCGCCACGGGCTGGACGGACGCCATCTACTCCTACAACCAGTCTGATTCCTACGTGGACCACGTTCGCGACCGGGCCGCCGCCTACGCCGCGCAGTCGGGCACTGCCGGATAGCACCACGGTGCGGTCAGGAAATCTGCAGTCCTCCGTTGATGTCATACGTCGCGGCCGTGATGAAGCCGGCGTCCTCGCCCATCAGGAACACCAGCAGCGCGGCGATGTCGCGCACGGTTCCCACCCGGCCCACCAGGATGTCAGCTGACATTGCGGCCTTGCGCTCTTCCGTCAGTGTTCCGCCCATGATGTCAGTGTCCACGGGACCTGGAGCCACACAGTTGACCGTGATTCCGTGCTGGCCCATTTCCCGGGCCAGAGCCCTGGTGAAGCCGATGATGGCTGCCTTCGAAGCACTGTAGGCCACCTTGGAGTAGGTGCCGCCTCCACGCTGGGCGGAGATGGACGAGACGCTCACGATCCTGCCCAGCTTCCGCTCGATCATTCCCCTAAGCACCCGCTGCGTAACTAAGAACGTGCCAGTCATGTTGATCCTGAACACCCGCTCCCAGGCCTCGAGGGTCTCGTCCATGAACTCCGTGGGTGAGCTGATGCCGGCCAGGTTGGCCAGGCCAATGATCGGCGGCAGCGTTGATTCGACCTCGTCGATGGCAGCGTTGACGGCTGCCGGATCGGACACGTCCGCGCCCACCCCGACCGCCTGAACGCCATAGATGTCGGTGATTTCCGCCGCCGCCTTCCGCGCCGCGTCGCCGTCGATATCCAGAATCGCAACCGCCCAGCCTCCGCTGGCGAGCAATTCCGCCGTCGCCCGTCCGATGCCGCGGGGAGAGGCGGCGCCAGTAAGCACCGCCGACCGCCCGGACGGAAACGCTCCTTGCTGAGTCATGTCCCTCAGCCCCTCGTCGCCTGATGGTCAATTCTTGGTGTCGAAGTCGTCGGAAGCTACAGCTTCCTCAGCGACCGTGGACGGCGTACCCGGCCTCACATGTCCCTCCGGGCGCTTGCGTGCGTAGAGATAGGTGGCGACGGCCGTGATGCCGAGGCAGGCCGACAGGAACACAAGGCCGGAACGGTTGTCTCCCGTGGCGTCATTGAACAGCCCCACGGCGTAGGGAGCCACGAACCCGCCCAGATTACCGAGCGAATTCACCATAGCCAGCCCGGCTGCTGCCGCAGCGCCGACCAGGGCCGTCGAGGGCATGGCCAGGAACGGAGCAATAGCGGAGTAAATACCCATGGCCGCGAGCGTCAGGGCCACCAGAGCCAGGATCGCGTTCACCTCGACCAGGTAGCCGGCAGCCAAGAGGCCAATAGCCGCCATGACCATGCTGACGGTCGCATGAAGGACCCGGTTACCTGTACGGTCCGAGCGCTTGCCCCAGAAGTACACGAAAACCGCCGCAATCGTGTAGGGAATGGCAACGATGAAACCGACCTGCGAGGTGCTGAAGTCGCCCAGTGCGGCAACGATCGTCGGCATCCACAGCCCGAGGCCGTAGATACCGCAGACCAGCCCGAAGTACAGCGCTGAGTAGGCAATGGTCCGCGGGTCCTTGAGGCCGGCCAGGAAGTGATGCGACCGGCCCTTCTGGTGCCGGGCAAGCTCGTCGTCCATGGTCCTAGTCAGCCATTCGCGCTCGTCGTCAGCCAGCCAATGCGCCTGGCTGGGGCGGTCGGTCATCAGGAACGGGGTCAGAATGCCGAGAATAATAGCGGGGACGCCCTCAATGATGTAAAGCCACTGCCAGCCCTGCAGGCCCCAGATGCCGTCCATCTGCAGCAGCAGGCCCGACACCGGTGCGCCGAGGGCGTTGGAGACGGGCTGCGCCAGGATGAAGATGCCCAGCACCGTGACGCGCTGGGCAGACGGGAACCAGAGCGTCAAGTAGAACAAGATGGCCGGGAAAAACCCTGCCTCGGCCGCACCCAGCAGGAACCGGACGATGTAAAAGCTGGTCGCGCCGTTCACCAGGCACATCGCCGTGGCGAAAATGCCCCATGAGATAAGGATCCGGGCGATCCATTTGCGGGCGCCGAACCTGTACATGCCGGCGTTGCTCGGGATTTCCAACAGCGCGTAGCCGAGGAAGAAGATGCCTGCGCCGAGGCCATAGGCCGATGCGCTCAGGCCAATGTCCTCGCTCATGGTCAGCTTCGCGAAGCCGACATTGTTCCGGTCCAGATATGCAATGAAGTAGAGCAGGACGACCAGCGGCATGATGCGGCGGCGTGCCCTGCGCAGAGTGCGCTGGCCCAGCTCGTCGAGATGGTTAGCGGGATTCATGGAAGTCATGGTGCACCTCGATGTCTGAAACGAGCCCGCCGGGTTCCTCAGCGGAACAATTCCTGTGTACCACTCTGTGACGCAGTAGTCACCAGACTGAGTACTCCCAACGTAGGCCCTGTTCCGGTAGGCGATCAGTTCCGGGGTGCGCTCGGCCGGCCCTGTGCAACCTGGCTCTTTCCGAGGGCGTAGCGGTCGGTCTTGGGTAGGACCTGGCGGCGGAGGTAGTCCTGGTTGCGGGCGGTGACGGACAGGCCGTCGCCGCCGTAGTGTTCGGTGCAGAGGATGCCCTGGAAGCCCACGGACAGGGCCACCTTGAACGCCTCGCGGTAGTTAATGAGGCCGCTTTCCATCGGGGCCGGCATCGCGACGTAGGTGTCCCGGGCCACGTCCTCGTCGCGGATGTAGTTCTTCATGTGCAAGTAGTTGGAGTAGGGGTCAGCGTCGGTAAAGCCGGTGTCCTTGACCTCGGTGAAGACCTCGGCCCAGACGGCGGCATCGGCGTCGTTGACGTGGTTGCCCTGCGCGTCGGTTCCCGGGAACTGCAGGAGGGCGGCGGTGATGGGCCAGTTCTCAGCGGTGTAAACCATTGTGTTCACTCCTTCGAGAATCCCAGCTGCCTATAGGAACTGCGCAGGACAGGATGATGTCAACGGCGCACTGACTGTCGTGGGCACAGTCAAAAACCTATCGGGAGTGCACCACCGGAATGTCCGCGGTTGATCATTTGCCGCCGGTGCTCTCCGTTGTAAGTTCGGCAGCGGGCGTCTTTGCGAAGTCGCTCGTCCCCAGCTTGTAAGCGTGCTGTTCGAGGATAAGTGCCTGCTCGTTGATTTTCTTCAAGCCAGCGTCGGACAGCTGTTCCGCCTTCACCAGGTTCAAGGTTTCCTGGTCCGCGCCGCCCACGGCCTTCACCTGAACCAGCCCCGTGCCGGCCGAATGGAACTTCCGCTGGTGGCCATCGGCCGGTTCCAGCGGGTTGTGTTCATCAATCACCAGAACGTCCTCGTAGCACGCGGTGGGAACACACACTCGCTGATTCTCCTTAAGAACGGCCCCGCAGTCCAGGAAACCCACTGCCGGCGCGTGCGCCTGCGGATAGGCCGGCGTGCCAATCCGCGGCTCGGCTGGCATCGCGATACCTGCCTCGGCTCCGGCTATGCCGCTGATAAAAGCCTTCGACGCGCCAATGAATTTGCCGCCTTCGAACTCCTCCGGATACTCACCGAAGAGCCAGACCGCTCCACTGTTCGACTGGGCAAACATGGCCAATTCGGATTCCACCAGCTCACCGTCAGAGATGTCTTGGTCCCACATCACCCGGGTTTTGACGCCGTTGATGACTTTGGTCAGCCCGGTAACGGAGTGGACAACCGTGCGCTTGGTGGAACCTTCGGCGTTCGTGACTGTTCCCGTCGTCGTGTACTGCATGCCCGGCGTCAACGGGAACCACTTGTTGTCGATGTTCGGTGATTCGGGGAAGGCGGTCGGGTCGAAGGTAATGGCCGTCCCTGGTCCGCAGAGTGCGGGGCCTGTCGGAGTCGGGGACGAAGTCGCCGACGCTGCCGTCGGCGAGGTTGAGTCGGTGGTCCCTGGGGACGTGAACGGCGCAGGAGCCGCGTTCTGCCCGGAACACGACACGACTGTGGAGGCTGCGACAAACAGAATGAGAGCGGAACCCAGCAGTGTTCGACGCTCGTGTGGCTGGAACATTTCGGTGGCCTTCGCTGTCGGAATTCCATGGCTTCCAGCGGCCTGTCTACGCCACCATCCCCCGACTGGAGGTGCGTTCAGGCTCAAGCTGACGGACTGCGCTCAAGAAGCGGGACAAAGTTGCCCGAAAGGCGCGGATTAGGTCTCTCGGTGCGATCCACCGAGGGAAGATTGCCCCCTCTCCATCGCTTGAGACCACTGCCGATTCCGAACTTGCTTAGCAGGAATGATGGCCCTGATCCGGCTATTTGAGAAGGGCCCAGCAGCCTGACCAGTAATGAAATTCTTGCCGCCAGCGAAAGCGGCGGGTCAACAAGGCCGGCCCGAGGGCCGGCCTTGCGGGGCCGAGCGCCAGCCCCGACCGGCATGATCCTGCGCCCAAACGCTGAAGGGCCCGGCCCGGTCAGGGCAGCCGGACGGGCTTCAACTCGTCGAAACGGTCGCCGGGTCCCGGCTTCTCCGGACGGTGTGGGGCTCGCTGCCGGCACCCTGCGGACGCTTGCCGCGCGGCAGGGCGCGCGGCTCGACGTCAAGACCGCGGAGCAGCCGGGGAAGATCCTGCACGAGGTGCGCCGCGGCGAACTGCGGTTTCCCGAGGGCAGCGATTACGAGGGGCTGGCCCTGCCGCCGGTTTACTTCGGCACCGTCGATGCCACGCTGCTGTGGGTTTCCCTGCTCCACGACGCCTGGAAATGGGGCATGCCCGCCGCTGAAGTCGAAGGCCTGCTCGGTAACCTGGACCGGGCGCTCGAGTGGCTCAAGGACTGGGCGGACGCCGACGGTGACGGGTTCCTGGAGTACATCGATGAGACCGGCCACGGTCTGGCCAACCAGGGCTGGAAGGACTCCGGCGACTCCATCCGGTGGAACGACGGCTCACTGGCCACCGGACCCATCGCTCTGGCCGAGGTGCAGGGCTATGCCTATGAGGCCGCCGTCAACGCCGCCGATCTGCTCGACGCCTTCGGCCGTCCGGGCGGCGCCGAATGGAGGGACTATGCCGAAGGCTTGGCCGGCAAATTCCGGGCATCCTTCTGGTGAGCCGACCACCTCGGCCCGTACCCGGCCATTGCGCTGGATGTGGACAAGCGCGCCGTGGACGGCGTGGCCAGCAACATGGGCCACCTGCTCGGCACGGGAATCCTCAACGCCGAGGAGACCGCCGTGGTGGTGCAGCGCCTGATGCACCCGTCCATATTCTCGGGCTTCGGGATCCGCACCCTGGACACGGGCAACGCGGGGTACTGGCCGTTGCGGTACCACGCAGGAGCCGTCTGGTCCCACGACACTGCAGTGATCCTGCAGGGCATGGCCAAGGCGGGCCACCCGGGCGAGGCCGCGCAGCTTGCGACAGCACTCCTGGACGCGGCCGAGGGTTTCGACTACCGCTTGTCGGAACTCTTCTCCGGCGATACCGCGGAGGAGGGCGGCCCGCTGCCGTACCCGGCGTCGTGCCGTCCGCAAGCTTGGGCAGCGGCGTCGGCAGTTCCCATGGTGCTGGCCACGCTGGGTCTGACGCCGCAGGGAGGCGGAGCCTTGCCGGCAAGCTCCGCCACCAGTCCGACGCCGTTCGGCGCCTTGCGCGTGGACGGCCTCCAGGCGGCCGGGGCGGGGTTCAGCGTGGCCGTTGAAGCAAGCGGCCAGGTGACAGTGCTTCCAGCCTGACTGGATCTCAGGGATATTCGGGTATCGCGCCCGGGTTCTATCCCTCCGGCCCGGTCGGTAGGCCGGCGTGTGCCGGGGTTGGCTGGGGAAGCTTGAGTTTCGACGTCGCGATGGCGCTGTCCATGACTACGCGGGTCAGGACACCAAGGTCAAATTGGTCCTTTGCCATCGCGAACAGGTTCTGGACGGCAAGGCCATAGGCCACCGGCCACTGCTCCGGCCGGGGCGCAGCCTGCCGGACGGGTGCTTGCAGGGGTTCCCACATGGTCAGGTAGCTCCGAGGCGTGCCACCGGCATTCGTTCCCGGAGCGAAACGCGGCAGACCGAACTCCGCTCCGCCCAGGGTGCTCGCGCTGTGGTGGAACAGCTCGTTGAGGTCCGGCACCTGGGCGCCGTAGTGCTGGGCTGCCCCAGCCACCAGACTCCAGACGGAGTAGTTGGACTCGGCGAGCGGACGGTTGATGGCATCGCCAACGAAGTATTCGTCGCCGTTGGCGCCACCGACTGTCAGCAGTGACAATCCCCGATACTCTGCCTCGCCTGAGTGGAGCCCTTCCAGTGCTGCGATCTGGCACGCCCGCCCGGCCAGCGCACCAAGGGCGGTCGCCAAGGACTCGACATGGACGCCCCGCTCGTCGCGCATTACTCCGAGCAGCCGTTCCAAGATGATCCGGCCAGCCAGTTGCGCTCCCGGAATGGGATCGGATGCCGGGGATGGCGCTGCGCCGTCGCGGGGCGGGTCGTTTTTGCGGTTGGACCTACCGAACATGTTGTCCCCCAAGGTGATGTCGTGCCGGGCAGTTTCTAGTAGACGCCCGGCAAAGAACCGTGAATCGGGACAGCATATGCGCCCTGGAGGACATCTCCTAGGCCTTTGCGCACATCGCACGCCAACGGCGGCGGTTGAGGGCCCGGATCACTTCAACGCCTGGTTAGTTGGGGGAGTGGGGGAGCGCGGCTTCCGGGCCGCGGACGGCCAACTGTCTGCGCGCGGGCAATGGCTGCTCCGGGATACGGCTAAGGAAGTTTCCGCAGGTCCAGCGGCCATGGCCTTGGACCAGTTACCGGGCTGCCAGAAGCCGCGTGTTACTCCTTGGCAAGCGGGGAATACGGGCGCCCTGACGTGTGTTGCACTTCCGTCAGACAAGATCGTCCGACACGATCGTCAGAGAAGAGAGAATCACCGAAGTGGCAACCGATTACGACGAAGTCCGTTCCGACGTCAAGGAATCACAGGACAGGTCGCTGGAGGCGCTGCAATCCGCGAACGCTCCTGATGCCCAAAGCGTCGTCCGTGACCTGGACGAATCCGACGCGCTGGATGACGCCATCACCCCCGGCGGAGAGTTCGTCGCCGAGGAACTTATCGTTCAGGTCATTCCGCAGGCCGAGGACGAGTTCACCTGCTACTCCTGCTTTCTGGTCCGGCACCGGTCCCAGCTGGCGCGCGAAAGCAATGGCCGCTCCTACTGCATCGAGTGCGAAGGCTAAGGCGCTGCTCATCCAGGTGTGCACACGCACCGCAGCCGATAGGGAGCAACCATGTGGAGTGAGGTAAAGGAAGCCGAGCCCTCAGCTTCCTGGGTGGAGCTGTCCGAGAATGGCTGGGGCGCGCTCATGGGGTGGGCAGCCGGCCGGGAAAACCTGCGCCGCCACCCGTCCTCGGACGCGGACAGGGTCGTTACCGGCTACATCGAGCATGCTGGTGTTCGGCACCCTTTCGAGGGTCCGTTCACAGCCACTGACCGGCAGGGAGTCGATGACGACATCGATTCCTACCTCCGGGACGCCGGCGTCCCGCCGCGGCCCAGGGGATATGTCTGGTTGATCCGTGTTCCGAGTGGGCACACGTCACCCGAGGCCTTTCTGGCTGACGTTGACAGTGCAATCCTTCGAGCTGCGGGCACCCTCACACATCCAAAGCGGCTGCGGCCGATATTCGCTGCCGTTCTCCGCGACTTCTACGCCCAAGGTCGCTGAGCGGCGCGGAGTTCTGGCGCCTTCGTCCCGCCGTCCGGTAGCGCGGCGGGGGAGTGTCCGGGGGATCGGCGCTGTGTAATATCGCACCGTATTCTGAGCCAGCGCGAGCCCCAGAACGGGCCGTAGCCGAAGAAATGACCTAGCAAGGGCCCCGCGATCAGGCGCCCGATTCTTCGGCGCTCAGCTTTCCAATAGCGCTGCGCTCAAGGTTCTCCAACAGGTGCCGCGGATTGTCGTACACCTCCGCGGCGCCGGCATCCCGGAGTTCGGCTTCACTGATTCCGCCGCAGGTCAGGGCAATGGCGGGAACTCCGATTGCCGCGGCGGCCTTCATGTCCCAGACGGCATCGCCAACAAAGACGACGTCCGCCGGGCTGAGTTCAAGCTTTTCCAAGCACGCAAGGAGAATGTCGGGGGCGGGCTTGCTCTCGACGGCGTCGTTGGAACTGGTCCAGGCATCGATGGACGTGGCGGCGTCCAGGAGGCGCCGGGTGACGTTCAGGTCGCGCGCCTGCGCTGATGATGCCAAGCCCACGGCCAGCCCGGCGTCGGAGCACGCGGCCAGAAGGTCCCGGGCAGAGTCGAATGGCCGCAGGGAAGGCCAGAACGTGGAGAACACGGCGCCGTGCGCGGATTTCAGGTCTTCCTGCATGTCCTGGGTGCACTCGGGGACCAAGTGTTCGATGAGCTTGTCGCCGCCCATGCCGACGCAGCGGTGGATGGCGGAGATCTGGACGTCCAGCCCCTCCCGGCGGAACGCCTGCCACCACGCAAGGGCGTGGAAATAGCTGGAGTCGATTAGGGTCCCATCGACATCGAAGAGGACACCGCGTTTCTTTTCTGATTTTGAGCCTGATGCCATTGCTACCCACCTTAGGTTGAGGGCGGCCGCAAGCGCCGTTCCCGGCAGGGGCTCGACCCATTACATGCATAGTAAGACTACTTAGTATAGGTCTCGGGCGTCGCATACGCTGCCGAGTGTGGAGTTGGGCGCGTAGCCCGGAACGGCCACGGGAGCGGACCCCAATGACTCATCAGGTCAGATACGCATTCTGCTGCTGGCACCTCTGCGTATTTGATCTGGTCGTATTAGGTTGCCAGGCACGAGGACGAGAAGTTGCAGGCCGCGCGTCGCTCGCGTTTAGCCTTCCAGTGTCGATTCGCGTGAAAGGCTTGGGTCATGGGCGCCACCGAACAGCATAGGTACGTGCGCTACCAGGCCGTCTTTCCAAATAGCCGAGGCATTTACCCGGGCATCTTTGGCCTCGCCAACGGTCTGGCGGCCAGCGGCAGGCTCGGCGCTGAGGATTGGGCTGCGTGGCGCAGTGCAAATGATCGAGCTGACTGTGCGTATGTGGACCCCGCAACCGTGGATGCATCGGTTTACGATCGCGAGATCAACCCGACGGCCCAAGCATGGTTCAAGACCACGGCGACGCACCTGTTACTCCACATCAACATGGACTTTTACGAGGATCTTCTACGCCGCTACCGAGTTGATTACGAGGTGGTGACTTCGGATGATCCGGGATCGTTGCTGTATGAAGACGATGTGCAGATCGTCGTTGCGCCTCGACTGTTGGAGCCCGCCCGATCGTAAACCCGGCAGCCAAATGGCAGCGGTGCGCACAGCTCAAGACTGTCTCCTAGTTGAACCCTTACCGCCAAAAGCGCAGAACTAGTGAAACGAACTCTATTTTCCCCGAAAGTTCGTTGTTTCTTGATTTGTTGCATGGAAATGGGTGGGCTCAAGAAGCGGGTTTCCCTGGGGGCGGTCGGCATCGTTCAAAAAAGGTTTTTACTCGGCTTTGAAGCTGAGCGTGTCTGTCCCGCTCGACCAGGTCAAAGTGTCTTGTGTATAGGTCATCGCAATGGGACGTTTCAGGAATTCATGAATCCAAGCTTGATGCTCACCGCCAGTACCGATGCAGCCGCTGGCGCCAGTGGCGATCTTCCCGATGGTCATGATGTTTCCAGCGATCGTGACTGGCCCGCCAATGGGGGAGCAGTCCGTTTTCATGACCAACTGCAGGGTACCTTCGACGGAGGTCAGTCGCACCTTGGTGGTCCCGACGGCGGCCCAGGGCAGAGCCTTACCCTTCGATGTTGCGGCGACGCCACCATAGGTGGCGCAAGGCGCTGTTGGCAGGAACGCTGCGCACGATTCCTGCGGCGGGCCGGAGGTGGCCGGGACGCGAATGTTGCTCCCGGAACTGGTCAGGGCACCCGGTGGGGTTGCAGCGATACCGGGAGTGGTGAGGGTGGTGGATGCTGATCCCGGCACGTCTGATGAGGTGGCTGCGCATGATGTCACGAGCAATGCCGCCGCTAGAACTGAAATTCTGATTGACAAGCGCCAGATTCGATCCATTGTTCCCCCTTGAGAATGAACGCTGAACCCGAACATAATCTTCCAGACCCGTTTTGTCATTAGCTTCTGCCGATGAATTTGACGCCCCCAATTCACGCCAATAAACCTTTTAGGGGATAAGAAACAAAAAAGCCTGCAGACGCCTACGTCCTGCAGACACTTTCGATCTCGGGGGAGCGACCTACGCTCGGGGCTACTGTTCCGGAGCGACCATCGTTGCTGGCTCTACCTGCGGCGTTCGCCGGGCTGATTGTCGGGCTGGTGGCCGGGCGCCCCAGGAGACGCGTAGAGAGGGCCACATGGTCGCAGTCCTGAGCAGGATGAGCGGGCTGCTTGATCGGTTCCGAAGCTGCTCAATGGTATGGATCGTCCAGCATGACGAGTCTCCGCACAACACGATCCTTGGCGTGTTTGGTGATCAGCAAAGCGCTGCCGACTTCGCCGACGAGATAGGTTGAGGGGAGCGCTATCAGAGCCCCTTCCGTAGTGCCCTGCAAAGCGAAGTTGACATAATGTTGATTATCGGCGTTACGAATAGGAGGGCTGTAGTGGATGCTAAAACTCCTGTTCAGCCGAGAACCCGGGGCTTCCGCAGGTCAATGACACTGGCGTGCACAGAGGCTCGCACGCGGCCGACAACGGGAAGGATTGAGAACCGCTGCCAGGTGTTTGAGCGGTTCCAGGCGTTCACGAGCGAGTTTCCGCTGAGCCGAGGACGAGCTCTACAGCGGTAGATGTTGCTGGTCAGACTCGCCAAACCAGGACGGGACGAAGCACTCAAACGAGTTATCCGCGCCGACGGCCTCAAAGCACGTGACAGGGCTGCCGCGATACCCATCCTCGTCGTCGGACAACAGGCTGAAAACATCGCACGACTAACTTGGAACGATGTGACCATCGCCGAAGAACTGGTCACCATCCAGCTCGGACAATACACATCGTGCTGCTGGCCCCACTGGCCCAGTCATGGCGGAAACTCACCGCCAACCCGGACCATGATGTGGTGGCTTTGCATCCAAACAGCAGCTGGGTCTTCCGCGGGTTCTCCCCCGGGCGACACATCCACCCCGGACACCTCACAACACGCCTCAGCAAGCTGTTTAGCACGCGGGCCGCGCGATTCGGAACCCTCCACGAACTCACCAAACTCGCACCCGTGCCCATGCCCATGATCGCCGAAACGCTCGGCTACTCACCCACCACCATCGAACGCCACGCCATAGCTTCCGCCTCTGCCTACGCCCAATACGTCGCCACCGCGCTCGAACTGCGCGGCCGAACGGGCTGACCCGGCAAAAGGCTTAGTTCAGTGAGATTCCGCTAATCGGTGTTCCCGGTGGAAGGTCTTTGATCTGGTGGTGAATTTGGGCGGCAAGGTTGACGGCAACGATAAAGTCGCACAACTCAACATTGCTCACCTCAACCGCGCCCCCGAGCGCCGGAAGAACCCGGAAGTTGTAGACCTCATCTTCGCTCGGGCGCATGCCGGTTCTTTCGGCTTCGCTGGCCAAACCGATCATGAGGTACTCATCCTGACCGTTTGGGGAGTTCAGGGAATTGCTGAACTCGCTCTCGGTCTGCCAATGCCGACTCAGCTCGCCGGCAAGCAGGTCCAGAAACCAAAAACCGTCCTCACTTTGAAAGAACAGATCACCAAAAGGCGAGGTGAACAGCGGCTGCTTGCCGGAAAGATCAAGGAACGACCAAGACTCTAGCGCTGCCGCGTAGTTCCCAGGTGAAAAACGTCTGATTGGCTCCATACGCAGACCCTACCGGAGCGCGCACTCAATAGGCCCGAAAGCAACAAGGTAGCGCCGCCTAGGAAAACTGGTCATACTTGCAGGCCTGCTCTTGGGCATGGGGGTCGTCCTTCTCCTGCCGCTAAGAGTGGCCCATGTCCTTCCAACAAATTTGATCTGATTGTCGGGGAAGGAATATTCCTCCTCAGGCAGTTTTTAGATGCTTCTTTGGTCAGCCCTTGCAGGGACAACGATTCACGAACTCCATTTAGATGGACGTCGACAATTATTTCCTCGACGTGCGCGGCAGCCGGGCCATCGGGTGCGTTGACTTCACCGGTGTGCCAGCCGTATGTCAACCAACCAACGAGTGACCACGGGCTTCGTCTCGATTCAAGCTTTTTGCAAGGCGCTTCGGGCAGGATGCGTTCCGACGTATACCGATTGAAAGTGGGGTGGTTGTTATGTATGAAAACTCGCGGCCGAAACTCTCCGCCCGATTTTGGGTTGTTTCAATTGTCATTCTGGGGGTCCTTGGGGCTTTGGGCTGGTACTCGGTGAGTGTCCTTGCCAGCCTGTTCCCTTCCTGAGACAAAATTAGGGGTTTGGTCTCCGCGACGCTCCTGACAACAAATTTGATAGCGTTTCGGATTGCCAGATCATTTCTCGAGGCCGTGGGCTCCCGACCCTATGCGGAGTCCGTAGGCGAATTCGTCGAGGACTCCCCCGCGGCCGATAAGGTCCGGCGGCGTTGCTCCCGCTGTGGGACGGAACGGGTTCTCCACACCATTTCCTGTGAATCCTTGTGTAGCTTGTGAATCTCAATCACACCGGTGGGTCCTCGCGCGCGGTGATCATCGCAGGTGCTGTTTTGTTGGCGAGGCGCTTGCTGATCACCTGGTGGAGCGTGCACTCCCAGTAGGCTGAACCTCAAACGTGATGGACAGGAGGCTGGGATGGCCGAGACGATGGTGGCCGAGGTGATGGCCGAGCTGGACGCGCTCGAGGACCCGAGGGCGCGCGAGGTGAACGAGAAACACGGTGACGATCACGGTGTGAACCTCGGCAAACTGCGCGCACTCGCGAAGCGGCTGAAGACGCAGCAGGAACTCGCGCGCCAGCTCTGGGAGACGGATGACACCGCGGCGAGACTGCTGGCGATCCTGATCTGCCGACCAAAGGCGTTCGAGCGTGACGAGTTGGACGTCATGATGCGCCAGGCGCGCACCCCCAAGGTGCACGACTGGCTCGTGAACTACGTGGTGAAGAAGAACCCGCACTCCGAGGAACTGCGCCTGGCGTGGTCCGCCGATCCGGATTCAGTGGTCGCTAGTGCCGGCTGGGCGCTGACGACGGAACGTGTGGCGAAGAATCCCGAGGGCCTCGACCTCGCAGGACTGCTCGACGCTATCGAAGCCGAGATGAAAAACGCCCCGGATCGCCTGCAGTGGGCGATGAACCACTGCCTGGCTCAGATCGGGATCGAACACGCAGAGCACCGCGCGCGTGCGATCGACGTCGGTGAGCGCCTGGAGGTGCTCAAGGACTACCCGACTCCCCCGAACTGCACGTCTCCGTTCGCGCCTATCTGGATCACCGAGATGGTTCGCCGACAGCAGGATAAGTAGGAAGGTCCGCGCTCACGCTCGTGCCGCTGCTTCCCCGGTACGCGGCACCCGATACGAACCGGCGGCGAGGGGCCTCGCCGCCTACGAAACCCAGTCGGCGTCGTTGTAGGGGCGGCCGCGGAAATGGGCGCGGAGGTACTCCCCCACAACGGCAGCCCCCAGATCCCCAGCCTCGGGTGCGACCATCCGGCCGCCGATTCGGCGGACCATTCGCTGGACAAACCGCTCGAGCCCCGGGTCGTCGCCAAGCCGGAAAAACGTGGCCTGCGTGCCGGCGCGCCCGAGGCGGTCGAGCTCGGCGACCGTGACGCGGATGGTCTCCGTGTCGGGCGGCCAGGCGAACCACGACTCGCCGGCGGCCAGCAAGTGCGCGGTGGGCTCGCCGTCGGTCACCACGAGGAGGACAGGCTGCATCGACGGGTGCTGGCGGAAGAATCGACTCGCCAGCAGCAAGCCATGATGCAGATTGGTTCCCTGTTCCCGCAGAGCCGGCAGGGCCGTGAGCTCGCCGATGTCCATGGACTGCGCGTAGCGGCCGAATGTGATCAGCTGCAGTCGGTCCCCGCGGAACCGGGTTGAAACGAGGTGGTGCAAGGCGAGTGCGGTGCGTTTCATCGGCACCCACCGGCCCTCGGCGGCCATCGAGAACGACACATCGACGAGCAGGGCGACGGCGGCCTGGGTGCGGGCCTCCGTCTCCGTCACCTCGATGTCGCCCACACCGAGGCGGACTCCGCGGCTCGGATCACCGCCGTCGGCGATCGTCCGGCGGATCGCGTTTGTCATGGTGCGGGTGACGTCCCACGGTTCGGCGTCGCCGAACTCCCACTGACGGCTGGAGCCGGTCTGCTCGCCGGCCGCCCCAGCGACGCGCGTGTCGCGGCGTCCTTGCCGGCCGGCCAGTTGCTTGGCGGTGTCGCGCAACAATGACCTGCCGAGCCGTCGCATGGCCTGCGGGGACAACCTGAGGTCGTTGTCGGCACCGCGCTGCAGGTAGCCGCCGTCCTGCATGGCCCGCTCGATCTCCCCGAGGGTGCGGGCCGTCACGGCGGCGCTCTGCCCGAGTTGGCGCGCGAGGGCATCCAGATCCAGGTCGTCGAGGCGTGACCCGTTGTAGGACTGGGAGAGCTGTTCAGCCAGCTCGTCGAGTTCGGCGAGGTCCTGGAGCATGCCGGTGCCGTCGCCTAGTCCGAGTCCTTCGCGGCCCTCGAAGCGTTCGGAGCCCGTCCAGTCCTCGCCGGGGCGCAAGGCGCGGAGGCTGGAGTCGAGTTGATCGAGCTGGGCCATGAGCTCGGGCGATCCGAAGGCCTGGGCGGACAGGCGCATCAGCTCATCGCGTTGCTCCTGGGACATGGACTGCAGGAGCCGCTGGGCTGCCGCGGCGCGCTGGGCGAGGGCGTCGACCAGTTCCTCGACTGATTGCGGATTCTCTGGAAAGAAGTGGCCGTGCCGGGCCATGAACTCCTGAAAGTCCGCGTCGGTGTCTTCGCCGCGTCGGTGTTTTCCGAGGAGCTCGTTGAGATCGCGCAGCATCTCGTTCACTGCCGCGCGGTCCTCCTCGGTGGCGCTCTCGAGCGCCTGTTTCATACCGGCGAACCTCTGGTCGAGGACCTCACGGCCCAGCAGATCCCTGATCCGCTCATAGGCTTCCCGTGCGCTGCTTGACTGCCAGTCATAGGAGGCGAGTTCGTTGACCGCCGCCGCTGTGGACGAGGGCAGGTTCTGCAGCTGCATTTCCCGGAATGCGCGGTCGGTGTTGTCCATCGTCACGTCGCGGGCGAGCTGTTTGCGCTCCTCCAGCACGGCAGTATCGAGCAGCTTCCGGACCTCGGTGAGGGTGCCGTCCAGCCGGTGCCGGCTCAGCAGTTCACTCCGGCGCTGTTGAACGCGCGCGGCGAGGTCGTCGAGCCCTTCATTGTTGCGGCCGCCGCCCCGCAGGAACTCCTGCAGGGCGTGCCGCGGCGAGTAGCCGGCCATGACGTCCTCGGCGATCGCGTCGAGCGCCTCCCCCAGGTCCACCGGCGGGGCGAGCGGATCGGGTCCTCCCCGGTACCGGCCGTACCTGGAGGAGCGGTTGTGAACGCCCATGATGCCGCCTATCCCTGTCCCTATTTTCCCGCCGAGGTCATTCCTAGCCGTAGATCGTTTCCTCGTCGTCGGACTCCTTGGAGATCCGCCGGGCGAGGTAGAGACCCTCCAATGCAAGTTCGATTGCGGCGGCGCGCTGCCCGTCATTCTTGGCGGCCAGGCGCCCGCTGATCTCGTCGTAAAGACCGGATCCGTCAAGAGATGGGAGGTTTTCGAGAAACTCCCTCGCGGTGACGTGTTCCCCTGTGGTCACGGTCCGGTGGCCGTCGAGCGCCGCCACGAGTGGACCGAGGTCCAGACCATGGAAGTGCGCCCGCACCGCTTCGGCAGTAGCCATGCGCAGGAGGTGATCGAGGACGGATTGTTCACGCCCTTCCTCGCCCGATTCGAACTCAAGCTTGCCCGTGAGGACTTCGACCGCGGTCTCCAAGTCAACGATGCGCGCGACTGCCTCGTCCTCCCCGCGCATGCTGGCCCGGCGCAGGGCCGCAGCGGCGACGGTTTCGGCGCCTGCGATGGCGAAACGCGCCGAAACTCCGGAGGTCTGGTTGATAGCCGCGGATTGCCGTAGCGCGCGGGTGTAGCGGGCCAGGATCTCAAGGATGACTGGCGGGACGTCGGCGACCAGCCGCCCCTCCTGATGGATGACCGCGACCTCGTCATCCAGCTCTATCGGATAGTGCGTGCGGATCTCGGCGCCGAAACGGTCCTTCAGGGGCGTGATGATCCTGCCGCGGTTCGTGTAGTCCTCCGGGTTGGCGGACGCGACGACGAGCACGTCCAGCGGCAGCCGGAGCACGTAGCCCCGGATCTGGATATCGCGCTCCTCCATCACGTTGAGCATTGAGACCTGGATCCGCTCGGCGAGGTCGGGCAGTTCGTTGATGGCGATGATCCCCCGGTTGGAGCGCGGGACGAGACCGTAGTGGATGGTTTCCGGGTCCCCAAGCCGGCGGCCCTCGGCCACCCGCATGGGGTCGACGTCGCCAATGAGATCGGCAACGGAGGTGTCCGGCGTGGCGAGCTTCTCGACGTAACGCTCCGATCGATGGCGCCATGACACACGCAGCCGGTCACCTTCGGTGAGCACACGTGCGCGGGAGTGCTCCGTGATCGGTTCGTATGGGTGTTCGTTCAGCTCTGATCCCTCGATGACCGGTGACCACTCGTCGAGGAGTCCCGCCAGGGTACGCAGAAGCCGTGTCTTGCCCTGTCCCCGCTCGCCGAGCAGGACAACGTCGTGGCCGGCGATCAAAGCACGCTCGAGCTGGGGTAGGACAGTCCGGCCGAAACCAAACATCCCAGGCCAGGGATCACGGCCGGCAGCGAGGGCGGCGAGCAGGTTGCCGCGGACCTCGTTGCGCAGGTCCTTGTAGACATGGCCGGCTGCACGCAATTCGCCAACAGTGAAGATATCGGGATGATCACTCACCCCTCCACGGTAGTCCTCGAGCGTCCGGCGAATCGAGGGAAATTCACAATATTCCTGCCCATGAGCACATGGAGCGGCTTACGCTGGATGCTGATGACTGCAGCAGCGCCGTCGGCACCCCCGGCACCCCAAGCCACCCTCCTCCTTCTGGTGCGTCACGGGCAGACGCCCACCACCGGCACGGTGCTGCCGGGGCGGGCCCCGGGACTGCATCTGTCCGACCAGGGCCGGGCCCAGGCTAAACGGGTCGCGGAACGGCTCGCGGGCTTGTCTGTCAGCGCCATCTACTCCTCTCCGCTGGAGCGCACCCGCGAGAGTGCAGAGCCCACGGCAGCCTGCACCGGGCTCGAGGTAAAGGAGAACGCCGGTCTCATCGAGTGTGACTTCGGCGAGTGGACCGGAGCCGCGCTCGCCGAACTGGCGGGCCTGCCGCAGTGGCAGACCGTCCAGCACAGCCCGTCGGCCTTCCGTTTCCCGAACGGGGAGAGCTTCGCGCAGATGCAGGCGCGGATCGTCGGAACGCTCGAGGCACTGTGCGCCGCGCATGCCGGGGGCGTCATCGTGTGCTTCTCCCACGCCGACCCGATCAAAGCCGCCGTCGCCCACGCCCTGGGCACCCATCTGGACCACTTCCAGCGGATCGTCATCAGCCCGGGCTCGGTCTCGGTCATCTCGTATGTGGAGGGTCAGGCGCCCGTCGTGCTCATGGTAAACGCGACCCTGGAACCGCTGAGTGGACTGAGGGAGTCGTGAAAAGGGACGGACAGTGTCCGAACGGGAGCTGACACTGCTCGTGGAGGGCCGCCTCGAACTGCTCGGACGCATCCCGCGCGGTAGCAACGCGGCGTTCCTCGTCCAGGTTTCTTGCGGGGACGATTCGGATTACGCGGTCTACAAGCCGGAGACCGGAGAACGGCCGCTGTTCGACTTCGAGCCCGGGCTCCACCGCCGGGAACGCGCGGCGTATCTGCTCAGCGAATATTTGGGATGGGGAATCGTGCCGCCGACGGTGATACGCGAGGACTCGCCCATGGGGATCGGCTCGCTCCAACTCTTTATCGAGTGCGACTTCCGTGAGCACTATTTCACCCTGTATGCGGACGCGCCCGAGACCCACCGCAGGCTGCTACAGATCGCCCTGTTCGACTGCGTCGCCAACAACACCGACCGCAAGAGCGGGCACGTGCTCCGCGGCCATGACGGAACGGTCTGGGGCATCGATCATGGATTGTGCTTCTCGGCAGGCTTCAAACTGCGCACAGTGATCTGGGACTTCGCAGGGGCTGCCATCCCCGGGACCCTCCTCGAAGGCATCGCCCCTCTCGCCGAGACCGTGCCGCAAGACGTGGCGGAGCTTCTCGACGATGCGGAGGTCACCGCCCTGCAGCGCCGGGTGCGGCGCTTGCTGCGCGAGGGGGTGCTGCCGGTTGACCGCACCGGCATGCGTTACCCGTGGCCGCTGGTATAGGTGAGCGGCCAGCTGCGGACCGGCTCCGCAGGGAGCCGGTCCGCAGCACGTCATGTGTTTGCCGATGAGCCGGCCGGGGACCCGTTGCAGGTCAGGCAGAAATTCGGTCCGCAAGACTGGAGTGGGCAGCCGGCACGCCGTCGGCGTCCTGACCGTACAGCCAGTCGTTGTACCGGAAGTCGTTGTCCTTCCGGCTCTTGAAGAGCAGGTTGCGCAGCGTCCGGGCCAGCCCGGAGACGTGCCAGGATTCGCCCCAGATACGGGCGGTGCGCTGGACCCGGGCGGTGCGGCCGGCGCGGACGTTGTTGAATTCCTTGATGGCGTCGTCCCAGGCTTCCGGGTTGACGCCGTCCGCGGCGAACACGGTGGCGTTGCTGACGTCCTGCAGCACGGCGGCGTCTTCGAGCGCCTGGCAGGCGCCCTGGGCGAGGTACTGCAGCATCGGGTGCGCGGCGTCGCCCATCAGCACCATCCGGCCGGCGACCCAGTTTTCGATCGGATCGCGGTCGTACATGGGCCACCGCATGCTGGTGCCCAGGTTCTTCAGGGCATCCTGGACGGCCGGGACGCAATCCTTGTACGCAGCCTCGAGCTCGTCCACTCCCCCGTACTGCTCCTCGCCGCGCTCGAACGAGGCGGACTTGAAAACGGCCACGGTGTTCAGGAGCTCGCCCTTGCGCAGCGGGTACTGCACCAGGTGGCAGTTCGGTCCAAGGTAGACGATAACGTCCTCAAGGTCCGCCTTGGGTGTGTTTTTCGTGATCGGCACGGTGCCCCGGTAGGCGACGTAGGCCGAGGGCACCGGCTCGTCGTTGGCCACCAGCGGACGCAGGGTGGACTTGAGCCCGTCCGCGCCGATCACGACGTCGGCCTCGTAGTCCACGCCGGCAGCCGTGTGGGCTACGCCGCGGCCGTTCACGGTTTCAACACTTTCGACCATGACGTCGTTGACGAGCTTCACGCCCGCGGCCTCACAGCCTTCGAGCAGGACCCGGTGCAGGTCGCTGCGGTGGATCACGACGTACGGCGCAGCGTAGCGTTCCTCGAATTCCCCGCCGAGGCTCTGGCGCGTGAGCTCTTCGCCGGTGACAGCGTCGCGGAAGACCAGGTGCTTGGGTTGGACGCCGATTTCCAGTGCCTTTTCCAGCAGGCCCCAGCGCTTCAGGACGCGGGAGGCGTTGGGGGCCATCTGCAGCCCCGCGCCGACCTCGCCGAATTCGGGGGCCCGCTCCACCAGGGTGACGTTGGCGCCGTTCTCCCGAAGTGCGAGGGCTCCGGCCAGCCCGGCCATTCCCCCTCCGATTACGAGGACATCGGTCGACAGGGCGTCGGTGGACGGGTCGTGCTCAGACATTGCTTGCTCCTGTTGGTGTGTAAGGGATTGCGGATTTTGACTTGAGTTTGAGGCCGACGGCGGCCAGCAGGACCGCGGCGATGGCGGCTGCCCCGGCGAAGGCGAGGAAATTGGAATCGACGCCGAGTCCGGCGGCCAGCAGGAGGCCGCCTATCTGGGGTGCTGCGACGGCGCCGATGCGGCCCGTCCCGAGCGCCCAGCCCAGCGCGGTCCCGCGCAGGTGTCCGGGATAGTGGCTCGCGACGGCGGCGATGATGAGGCACTGCGTGCCGTGGGTGCCGACGCCGGCGAGGACCAGCATGAGGTACACGACGGTGACCGGCGGTCCGGTGACCAGGACCACGAGCGCGACGGCGGCGACGGCGGCCGCGGCGATCGCCGTCGGGATCGGACCGAAGCGGGTCCCGGCCCAGGCGGTGATGACCGAGCCGGCCACCGCACCCAGATTGAGGGCCAGGGCGAAGGTCAGGGCGGAGCCCAGGTTGTAGCCGGCCAGCTGCATGAGGTTGGGCAGCCAGGTGCCCAGCCCGTACCAGGCGAACAGGGTGGCGATGGTCGCCAGGGCGAACAGCAGGCTGACTCCCAGGTACGGGGCGCGGAGCAGGGACTTGAAGCCGATCGGCTCCCCGATGTTTCGCGTTCCGCTGTCCTCGGCACTGACCGGGGCGAGAGTCTCCGGCAGGTATTTCAGTCCGAGCGGCACGACGATCATCAGTGCGAGCACGGCGACGAGGAACATGGACTGCCAGCCGAAGGCAGGGATCAGCTGGATGCCGATGAGGGCGGCGATGGATCCGCCGATCGGGACACCGGACATCATCAGGGTGGCGATGGTGGACCGCCATTTGGTGGGGACCAGTTCGGCGACGAGGGCGTTGGCCGAGGGCACCAGGCCGCCAAGCCCGATGCCTGCGAGGAGCCGAAGTCCCCCGAACACGGCTGCGTTGGGGGCGAAGGCGCAGAGGCTGGTGAATATCGAGAAGACGATGGCACAGCCGAGGATGGTGCGGCGGCGCCCCCAGGAGTCGGCCATCCGGCCGGCGAAGATCGCCCCGATCATCATGCCGACGAAGGCCATGGAACCGATGGTTCCGGCGGTGGCCTTGGTCAGGCCCCAGCCGGTCTCGGAGATCAGGGAGGACTGGACGGTGCCGTAGACGATCAGGTCGTAGCCGTCGAAGACCACCAGAAGCCAGCAGACAAGGACGGCGGCTGCCGAGCCTTTGGAGAACCGTGATGCAGGCCCATCAACGGTGGAGGGGGCAGCGGCCCCCGGCGAAGACCGTTGCGGCGCTGCAACAGATGGTGTGTGATTCATGCCACTCACTGTCCTAGCCGCCGCAGGTGAACCACAATACAATTCTGATGTGCAGAACAACCCGTCAGCCAAGTCCGCCCGCAAGCCCGTGCAGAAGAGGCCCACCTATTCCATCGAGGCGGTCGACAACGCGCTGCAGCTTCTCCAGCTGCTCCGCGACGGGGGCGCGCTCCGTCTCAAGGACGCGGCCGGGGAGCTGGGGGTGGCGCCGTCCACCGCGCACCGCCTATTGGCGATGCTGGTCTACCGGGGATTCGCCGTGCAGGATGAAACCCGCCGCTATGTCCCCGGCCCGGCGATGGGGGTCGGGCCGGCGGGGCTGAGCTGGACCCGGCTGCTCCGTTCGCTCGCCCAGCCGCACATGGAGCTGCTCTCTGCCCGGCTCAACGAGACGGTGAACCTCATGGTGCGGGTGGGCACGAAGGTGCGCTTCCTGGCGACGGTGGAAGGGGACAATGTGTTGCGGGTTGGTGACCGGCAGGGGACGGTGATGCCCGCCAACAAGACTTCCGGGGGCAAGGCCATGCTTGCCGAACTGGAGCCGCCGATGATCGACCAGCTCTTCCGCAGCAATAATGCCGAGATTGGCGGGGACACCATCCCGGGTGACGAGTACCCGGCGTTCCTCCGCGAACTGGAGTCCATCCGCAGCAACGGCTTCGCGGCCAATTTCGAAGGCACGGAGGAGGGTGTGAGCGCGCTCGGGATGGCCCTGCACAACCGGCGCGGGCACGTGGTCGGCGCGCTCACCGTCGCCACTCCGGCGACCCGCTTCCGCCGCGTGTTTGACGCCGGACTCGTACCCGCCCTGCGGGAAACCTGCCGGCAGCTGGAGATCGATATCGCGGCAAACCCGGTCGAGCCGGACTGAACACCCTGGCGGCCCGGACGAGCAATTCTGGCCAGCAGAATATGTTGGGGGTCACACACCGGCATCCGTAGAGTCGAACTACGCCAAGAAACTGTTCTGACCTACCGAGGAGGCCCACGTGTCCATCAGCGCCGAGAACACGACTCACGAATCAGTGGCTGCGGGGCACACTGCTCCGGAGCCGACGGCCGAAGAAGCTGCCCAGCTCAAAGAGCTGTACCGGGATTTTGACCGCGAAAACCTGATCCCGCTGTGGACCGAGATCGCGGACCTCATGCCGATGGTCCCGACCCCCAAAGCGGTCCCCCACGTCTGGCGGTGGAGCGACCTCTACCCGCTGGCCGCACGTGCCGGCGATCTGGTCCCGGTGGGCCGGGGCGGGGAACGCCGGGCCATTGCCCTGGCCAACCCGGGCCTGCCCGGCACCCCGTACGCCACCCCCACGCTCTGGGCGGCCATCCAGTACCTGGGCGCCCGGGAGACCGCGCCGGAACACCGGCACTCCCAAAACGCCTTCCGCTTCGTCGTCGAGGGTGAAGGCGTCTGGACTGTCGTGAACGGAGACCCGGTGCGGATGTCGCGCGGCGACTTCCTGCTGACCCCGGGCTGGAACTTCCACGGCCACCACAACGACACCGATGAGCCCATGGCCTGGATCGACGGCCTGGACATCCCGTTCGTGCATTACGCCGACGCCGGGTTCTTCGAGTTCGGCACCGAGCGCGTTACCGACGAGGCCACCCCGGACATCTCCCGCTCCGAGCGGCTGTGGGCGCACCCGGGCCTGCGCCCGCTCTCCGGCCTGGACGACACCACCAGTTCCCCCATCGCGGCGTACCGCTGGGAATACACGGAACGCGCACTGGCCGAGCAGCTGCTGCTCGAGGACGAGGGCCACCCGGCCACCGTGTCCCAGGGCCACGCCGCCGTCCGCTACACCAACCCCACCACGGGCGGGGACGTCATGCCGACCATCCGGGCCGAGTTCCACCGCCTCCGCGCCGGCGCCGCCACCGAGGCCCTCCGCGAGGTCGGTTCCAGCGTCTGGCAGGTCTTCGAAGGCTCCGGCTCCGTGGTCCTGAACGGCGAAACCAGGAACCTGGCGAAGGGCGACCTCTTCGTCGTCCCGTCGTGGGCAGCCTGGTCATTGCAAGCGGAGACCGAGTTCGATCTCTTCCGCTTCAGTGACGCCCCCATTTTCGAACGACTGAACTTCAACCGCACCTACATCGAAGGACGCAAGAACGCATGAGACTCCTCACCCTCCGCACTGACAACGGAACCAAGGCTGTCCGCCAGGACGGCGACACCCTGACCGAGATCGACGGCTTTGCCGACGTCGGAGAGCTGCTCCGCTCAAGCGACTGGGAAGCGACCGCGAAGGCGGCCAAGGGCGCCACGCACCAGGCCGAGGGCGCGGACCTCGACGCCGTCGTCCCCTCCCCCGGCAAGATCATCTGCGTGGGCCACAACTACCGCAACCACATCAAGGAAATGGGCCGGAAAGTCCCCGCGTTCCCCACCCTGTTCGCGAAATACCAGGAATCCCTGATCGGCCCGAACGATGATCTGGCCCTGCCGCAGGAATCCGACGCCGTGGACTGGGAAGCCGAACTCGCCGTCGTGATCGGCAAAAAGGGCCGCAGGATCAGCGAGGCCGACGCCGCGGACCACATCGCCGGCTACGCCGTGCTGAACGATGTCAGCATGCGCGACTACCAGTTCCGCACCATCCAGTGGCTGCAGGGCAAAACCTGGGAGAAGTCCACCCCGTTCGGGCCTGCCCTGGTCACGAACGACGAATTCAGCGCAGGTCCGCTGATGACTTCCGAGGTGGACGGCGAAATCCAGCAGCAGACCCCCACCGGCGACCTCGTCTTCACGCCCGAGTTCCTGGTCTCCTACATCTCCACCATCATCACCCTGAACCCGGGCGACGTGATCGCCACCGGCACCCCCGGCGGGGTGGGCCACGCCCAGGACCCCAAGCGCTACCTGCAGGAGGGCCAGATCCTGGTCACCACCATCGAGGGACTGGGCCAGCTGAAGAACCGCGTGGTCAAGGAAGCCTGATGGTTGCCCGCCAGGACCAGACCACGGACCCGGAGCTGCTCGCGGCACTGCTGCAGGCCCGGCGCGGCACGGCGTTCTTCGCCCGCAAGCTCAACGAGCTCTCCGACGCCGAGCTCGACGGGGCCTCGCTGCTGCCGGGCTGGACCCGCCGCCACATCACCGCGCACATCGGCTACAACGCCCGTGCCATCGCCCGCCTGGTCGAGTGGGCGGCCACCGGAGTGGAAACCCCGATGTATGCCTCCACCGCGGTCCGGGACCACGAGATCGACTTCGGCGCCACGCTGAGCCCGATCGCGTTGCGGCACCTGTTTGACCACTCCGCCGTGCACCTGAACGTCGAATGGCGGGACCTGCCCGAGGACGCCTGGCACCACACAGTCCGCACCATCCAGGGCCGGGAAGTCCCTGCCACCGAAACGGTGTGGATGCGCACCCGGGAAGTCTGGATGCACGCCGTGGACCTGGCCAACGGCGCCAGCTTCGCCGATATCCCGGCCCCCGTGCTGGAACGGCTCCTGGCGGACATCACCGGCGCCTGGAAGACCCGCGGCACCGACGCCGGCCTGGTGATCGAGGTAACGGACCGCGGTATCACATTCGGTGACGCGACGCCGGACTCCGCAACGGTGGTCTCCGGACCGTTGGCGGCCGTCGTCGAATGGGCAGCAGGACGCGGAAGCGGCGGCGTCACCGCCACCGGGCCCGGCGCTGCCGCCACCAACGATACGGCTCCGGCCGCACCGAAGTGGATCTGAGCCTGTCACAGCTCACTGGCAACTTAGGTACAACAATCGACGGCGGCACGCACCTTTTCGGTGCGTGCCGCCGTCGTACCTCCCTGGATGAACCGGTGAGCCAGCCGCCCGCACCCCAAGGTGACTGCGCCTAAACCGTTTCGCGCCAGTGCGGGCACTGGCATGCTTGTTGGGTGACATCGGTCTCGACGGAAAGTCAACGTACCGCGCTCAGTTGGAAGCTGCTGCCAGCGGTGCTGGTCTCGCTGTCCGGAGTGGTGCTATTCGGCGGCGGGAATGACCCGCTTGGCTATGGCGGGCTTGCCATGGGCCTGGCCACTGCGGCTTTCATCGACCGCGAGTTGACGCGGCACCTCGCGCTGATCGCGGCGGGAATGGTCATCATCAGCATGGTGGCACTTAACGCTGACTTGAGCATCCAACACATGGTCCTCATGGGCAGTGCCCTCGCCTTGGCCGTGCTGGTTCCGTGGCTTGTGTCGCGGTTCGTCTACGGCGAGAAGATCATCAAATTTCCGGTGAACACCGGCCGTAAATGGCCGTTGATCGCGAGGTTGTACCTGATCGGCGTGGTCCTGCTCGGATACTTCATCCTGCCCGTCTACCTGATCAGCACTGGGGTGTACCAAAACTGGCCGGACCCATCTGACCCAACGACCTTCTGGCGGCTCTTTCTCGGAGTGAACGCCGTTGGCATCTGGGACGAGCTGTTCTTCATCTGCACCACGTTCGCACTGCTGCGGCGGCATTTTCCAGACTGGCTGGCCAACATCCTTCAAGCCGTGATCTTCTCGTCCTTTCTATGGGAGATCGGCTACCAGGCGTGGGGGCCGCTTCTGACGTATCCGTTCGCGTTGCTGCAGGGCTACACCTTCAAGCTGACGAAGTCCCTCACCTACGTCGTGACCGTGCACCTAACCTTCGACTTCGTGCTGTTCCTCGCGCTGGTGCACGCCCACAACCGCGACTGGCTGCCGATTTTCCTGTACTGAGTCCGTGATGGCCGGGAAGGTCGGCGAAAGGTACCCCCATGTCAGCGATGGGGAGCGCGGCCCCTTCTTCATCCGCGGCCGGCTCAGCCTTCAGCGCACAGCAGGTGGTACCAGTTGTCGGCAAGCACCTCGAGGGCGTGCTCGCGGTTGGGTTCAAACTTGCGGCGTGTCCAGAGCGTGGCAACGTAGTCCAGTGAGGTGAAGGCGAGGGTTCCGCGGATGTGGCGCGTCTCCTCCGAGAAGCGCCCGGCCAGCTTCATCCCGCGGACCAGGTCGGAAATGACCTCCTCATGCCATCTCTCGACCATGGCGCGCACCTCACGATCGACGGCGGCGGCCTCGTCGAGCACGTCGAGGTAGGGACGGAAGACCGGCCAGAGCGCCGCCCGTGACTCCAGCCACGCCAGGATGCCCGGCAGCTCGCCCGCGCGCACCACATCAACGAGGTCCGGCGCGGTGGAGCCGCTCCCCGGGGCGTCGGCGCGGTCCAGCACCGCGTTGACCCGCGCCATGAAGTCCCTCATCAGATCAACGCGTGAGGGGTAGTAGGCGTAGAAGGTGGCCCTGGTGGTGCCGGCCGCCGCAGCGATCTCGTCGATGGTGGTCGGGGCATAACCCTTCTCGGTAAAGAGCTCAAGCGCGCGCTCCACAATCATGTCGCGGGTGAGTTTCTTCTGGGCTTCTCGCAACGACGACATAGATCAATCCTAGCGGTGGCGTGGCGTCAAACCCGGGCGGGCGCGGCCGGACGCAGCGCGGCCGGACCGGCGTCGGCCAGCCGGCGAAGTTTGGGGATCGGGATCCGGTAGTTGACCGCGGCTGCGGTCCCGGAACCGTCCGGGCTGTCCCAGCGCAGGAGCACTGACCCGCTATCCCCGCCCGGCTCGCAATGGTCGGGGGCACCCAGCACCGGCGTGAAGCCGACCGCCTTGAGCGACAACCCGAATCCCTCCGTCCAAAAATAGGGCTGGAAGTTGAACTCGGGTGCGGCATCGCCATTGAGCAGGCCGACGGCCGCGACCTTGGCCTGGTCGATGGCGCTCGTCCACAGGGGAACCCGTTGCACGCCGCGACGGGTCGGGAAGAACGCCACGTCGCCGGCCGCCACGATGTCCGGCCGGACCCTGCCGCGCGAGTCGACGCGCAGCGACCCATCGGTGAGCAATTTTGAGCCGGACAGCCAGTCGATGTTCGGCTCATCGCCGACGGCGGTGACCACGAGATCCGCCTCGAGTTCGGTGCCGTCGGCCAGGACAACCTTGGCCCCGGCACCGTGATCGGCCAGACGGGCCTTCCCGCCGCGAACCACCCGCAGTCCGCGCCCGATGGCGGCGGCAGTAAAGAGGTCGGCCAGATGGTCGCCAAGCTGGCGCGACAGTGGCTTGGCGTCGGAGACGAGCGTGACGTCGCAGCCCACCTGCAGGCACCCGGACGCGACCTCCATGCCCAGCGGACCCCCGCCGACCACGATGACCGAGGGCCGCGACGCAACGCGCTCCTTGAGAAGGATCGCATCCTCGATGGTGCGCAGGGTGAACTCCCGGGGGAAGCCGTCCTGGTGCGGTCCTCCCGGTCCTTGCCAGACTGCTCCTTTTCCGGGGGCGAGGCGCTTCGCCCGGGAACCGGAGGCGATGACGAGGCCGTCGTACGCCAGCTCACCGCCCCCGTCCAGGTGTACCAGCCGGGCGTCGACGTCCAGGCCCGTGGCGCTCACGCCGAGCAGCTCCGTTGCCTCGTGGGTCGGTTTGGGGAGCGCGTGCGCCTGTAGGGCATCGCCGTTGTTCCCATCGACACTGCTTTCCTCGATATTGTGCAGCAGCGCCTTGGACAGGGCGGGCCGGCTGTAGGGATGGTGCCGCTCGGAACCCACAACAGTGAGCTCACCGTCGAAGCCGGCCGAGCGCAGCGAGTCGCAGGCCGTGAGTCCGGCGATGCCGTTGCCGATCACCACTATTCTGCGCATGCTCATGCCGCCTCCAGCCGCAGCGCGGCGACAGGGCAGACCCGGACCGCCGCTTTGGCGGCGTCGAGCTCGGACCCGTCCACGTCAGGGACGTCGATGACGAGTTCCCCGTCGTCGTCCAAATGCATCAGCCTCGGTGCGGCTTCCTCGCAGAGGCCGTGACCCTCGCAGCGCGGCCGGTCCAGTTCAATTCTCATGCTGCCACCACCTTGCCGACCTGGAGCACCTCGAAGCTCCGTGTGATGTTGCCCGGCTCCCGGACCTCGTCGGAGATCGTCAGCGTTTTCACCCTGCGGGCAAGGGCCTCGATGATCGCATGCGCTTCGAGTTTCGCCAGGCCCTGGCCGGCGCAGCCGTGCGGTCCGTAGCCGAAGGACAGGTGGTCCACGGGGTTGCGCATGATGTCAAAGGTGTCGGGGTTCTCGTAGTGGCGCGGGTCCCGGTTTCCGGCCCCAAAGAGGATGCCCACCTGGGCGCCGGCAGGAATGGTAGCTCCGTCGATTTCCACGTCGCGGGTGGCTTTGCGGCCCCAGATGTGGACCGGTGCCCAGTAGCGCAGCACCTCGGCGAAAGCCGCGGGGACGAGTTCCGGGTTCTTCCGGACCAGCTCGAACTGCTCCGGGTGGTGGCCGAACAGCGCAACAATGTTCCCGATGGAGGCGATGGTCGTGTCGACACCCGCCCCCAGGTACTGGTGGATGATGTGCCCGGCAGTTCCCTGGGGAATGTCCCCGCGCGCCTCGGCGTCAAAGATTCCGCGTCCGATGGAGCCGGGCGCCAGGTCTTCTGCGGTGACCGATGAGCACCAGCCGTAAAGCTCGCCGGCGATCGGGAAGTTCTCCTGCGTGCGCTGGTTCAGCGGGCCGAGGACCTGCATCGCGGCTTGGCCCCAGCGCAGCATGTTGTCCTTGACGTGTCCCTGGAAGCCAATGAGGTCGGCAACGATCTCGATCGGGAAGGCGCGGGCCAGTGAATCGATGGCCTCGAAGCTGCCGCTGGCGGCGAGTTCGGCGACGAGCTTGTCCGCTTTGTCGTCGATGACCACTTTCAGACCGCGGAGTGCGCGGGGGGTGAGGTTCTGTGACAGCGTGGCGCGGAGCTGCGTGTGCAGGGGTGGGTCGGAGGCGAGTGAGGTGCCCTGCAGTGCCTCGTTCACCATGGGGTTGAATCCGATGCTGGTGGACGAGAACGTTTCCGGATCACCGAGTGCGTCGCGGATGGCGTCGTAGCGTGTCAGGACGTACAGGTCGTTCTTGGGCAGGTGGACTACGGCAGCCTGCTCGCGGAGCGCGGCATAGGTGGGGTACGGGTCGACAAGGATATCGTCATCCCAGATATCGATGTCTGATTCGATGGGTGCAGTCACGGTGTTCTCCTTGCGGAATAGATGATGGATCGTTGAACGGTTGCCGGGCCGCCAGTACTAAACGGCAGCTTCGGCGTTGGCCGCAGTGGTCTTCGAGGTTTCCGCGGTGGCATCGGACGTGGGCGCCGAGGACCGTGCAGAGATGAAGAGGGTAAGAATGGCGGAGAGGATCGCCGCGATACCCGCCGTGAGGTACACAGCCTGGAACCCCTGGCCCAGCGAGGTCCCTGCCACGCCCTGGATTTTCGACTGTGCGGCGTTGAGGGCCTGGACCATGCCGTCGACGGCAGGGGCGGGTGCGCCGCCGGCCACTGCCTGGCCGGAGAACTGGGCGACGACCCCGTCCCAGCCGGCGAGGAAGCCCAGCGGCGGCACGTTCGCCAGTCCGCTGACCGCCTCTGCGGGCAGTCCCGCCCCGCCGAGAATCCCGGCAAGGGGACCCGCGAAGGCCGTGGCTCCGATACCGAACGCGATGGCTGAGCCGATAACGGGGCCAAGGGCGAACCCGAGGTCGCGCAGGAGGTTCGTCGTCGCCGAAGCCATGCCGATCTGTTGGGGCGGGACGGTGTTGATGGCAACCGCGGTGACGGAACCGACGGTGAGGGCAAATCCGATACCCAGCACCAGAAGCGGCGGAATGAAGGCCGTCCATGGAGTGCCGCCGAAGGCCTCCTGAGTGCCGAGGGCGAATGTCGAGAGCCAGAAACCGGAGACTGCCATGAGGGCGAAGCCAGCGGTGAGCACCCAGCGCGGGGCCACGTGGTGAATGAGCCACCCCACAACCGGGATGAAGGCGAACGCGGGACCCTGGATGAAGACGAAGAGCACACCGACCTTCCAGGTCTCAGCCAGGGCGAGCCCGCTGACGGCGACGCTCGTGCTGAAGCAGATCGCGAGGAAGGCGAACATGCCCGTGACCGCCACAATGCCGGTGATCGAGTAGGCGCTGTTCTTGAACAGCGACAGGTGGATCAGTGGCTGCGCGGTGCGTGATTCGATGACGACGAAGGCGACCAGGAGGATTCCGCCGGCGACGTAGCTTGCAATCACTTGGGCGCTGCCGAAGCCGGCATCTACCGCTGTCACCGTGGCGTAGAGGACGGCGATAAGGCCGAGTGCGAGCGTAATCTGGCCGGGCAGGTCCAGCTTGCGTCCCTCCGCCGCCGCCGAGTCCTTCGCCCGGAGCGCAACGATGAGAACGAGCACGGCAATGGCGGCCGCAACCAAGTAGGCCGCCCGCCAGCCGCTGAACGCGTTCGGTGCGCCCGGAGCAACACTGGGCACCGTGAAGAACTGCGCCGTGAAGCCGGCGAGCACCGGGGAGATCACCGCGCCGAGGGACAGGAACCCTGCCCACGTGGCGATGACCTTCGCCCGTGCGCGGTGGTCTGGGGTGATCGCCGCGATCATTGACAGCGAGATGGGGAACAGGATGCCCGCCCCGATGCCGCCGACCGCCTGCGCGAAGATCATCATTTCGGTGGTCTGCGCCAGCGCGGCCAGGACGGAGCCGACAATGCTGACCACGGCGCCGACGTAGAGCAGCTTCTTGCGTCCGAACATGTCACCCAGGAGGCCCCAGCTGAGCTCAAACACCACGATGCCCATCAGGAACATGCCCGCAATCCATGTCAGGCCAGCACCCGAGGTGTGGAATTCCACGGCAAACGTGCCGCTGAGGGCACCTGGCAGGGCGTTGGTGATCTGGGCCAAGGTGACCGCGCTGTAGGCGGCCACGAACGTGGCTCGTACCGAGCCGCGGCTCGGCACCGAAATGGTCTGACTCATCAATGAAACTCCTTTGTTTCCGGTCGACTCTCCGGTGACGCGCCAGAACTGGTGCCCTACGGGGCAAGAGCCGGTAGGCCGGAGATAGATGTGGGGTTCCCCACAGTTTGGTGTCTAGGTTTACACGCTGTCAAGAGTTTTTGCGGAATGTTGGTTTCATGAACACTTCGAAAGATACGTTCTGACTATTTCTTTGACACCATGTAAAGAAATATGTGATGCTGGCTACACCGCAACGGAGCGACGGCATGGCCAGGCTCCGCGACGCTCCTGCATTCAGACCCCCGAACTTCAAGGGAGAACCCACGTGAGTCACCCCACACCCGCCGAGACCGGCGACGCAGTCCACGCCCCGGCCGGGCAAACCGTCAATACGGTCCTGGGTCCGGTCCCTGCTTCCGAACTGGGGGTTGTCGCGGTCCATGAAGCCTTGCTGTCGGTGCTCCCCGGTGCCCAGTACGCCCCGGACATCTCCATGGACAGGGCGGAGATCTTCGAGGCCCTGGCCGCGAAGCTTGCGGACTTCCGCGAGCACGGCGGACAGACGATTGTCGACAGCACCGGCATGTTCCACGGGCGGGACCTCAAGCTCTACGAGGCGCTGTCACGCTCCACAGGTGTCCACATCGTCGCCTCTACGGGTCTGGGTCCGGAGGAAGAACTCGGCGGATACTTCCTGACGCCGCAGACCAACCCGCCCAACCCTTGGCCGGCCGAAAAGTTCGGCGATCTCTTCGGCAAGGAGGTCACTGAGGGGATGGTGGTTCCCCGGGTCGAGCGCCGCGCCGCCGCTGGCATCGTCGCCATCATCGCCGACCGCGCCGGCATGACCCCGACCGAGGAAAGCCTGTTCCGCGGCTCCGCCCGCGCCGCCAAGAACACCGGCGTCCCTGTTTCCATCCGCTTCGGCGCCGATGCCCTGCACGATCTGGACATCGTTCTGGATGAGCAGCTTGAGGCCGACCGGGTGCTCGTCGGCGATCTGGACCGCAAGGATGCCGCCGGCTCCGCCTTCGAGGTGGCGGCCCGCGGAGTCTTCGTCGGCATCGACCACGTGGGCCTCAACGACCACTCGGACTACCTCACCGACCACGATCGCGCCGAACTGGTGCTCGAGCTTGTCAGGGCCGGCCATGCCGACAAGATCATCCTTTCGGGCAACTCGATCGGCGTGGCCAAGGGCCTGCCGGAGTACAACCTGCCTTACAGCCACGTCCTGACTACGTTCGTGCCTTTCCTCAAGGCCAACGGCCTGAGCGAAGAAGACTCCCGGCGCATCCTCGTGGACAACCCGCGCAACCTGCTGACCGTGCGCTAAGCACGCGTCCGCCCTCACACAACAAGCTTTCGAACCCCTGAGGTGAACGAAATGACCAAGGTCAACACAGTGCTGGGAACCATCCCGGCCGAAGAACTGGAAATCGTAGCGGTCCACGAACACATCGGCTACGGCATGCCCGGGTCAGAACTGGACACCAGATGGTGGAAGTCCCCGGAGCAGGCCTACGAGGAGACCGTGCCGAAGCTGCGGCAATTCCGCGAATACGGCGGCGGTACCTTTGTGGACGCCACGGGCATCTGCAACGGCCGCGACGTCGACTACTACAAGTCCCTGTCCCAGAAGACGGGCGTGCACATCGTGGCCTGCACCGGCTTCGTCGGCGGCGACACCGCCCTGCCGCACTTCTCCCGCGCGACCGTGGACTACCTCGCCAAGGTGTTCATCCACGAGATCACGGTCGGCATCGGCAACACGGGCGCCAAGGCCGGCGTCATCAAGGTCGGCGTGAGCCGCGGCGGACGAATGACTGACCTGGACAAGCGCATCTACCGGGCCGCGGCCCGCGCCGCCGTCGTCACCGGCGCGCCGATCCTGACCCACCTGGCCATCGACCCCGAACCGGCGGTGAAGATCTTCAACGAAGAGGGCCTCCCGCTGGACCGCGTGCTGTTCGGCCACGCCGACGACGGCCTGAACGCTCCGGTCACCCCGCACGATTGGATCTACGAACAGGGCGGCCGCATCGGGTTCGACACCTTCGGCTACGACCTCGAACTGACGGATCCGCCTTTCTGGGGCCGCAAGCGCGCCGAACGCATGGAGCACTTCGTCAACCTCGTTAACAAGGGCTATGCGGACAAGCTCCTCGTCTCGGCCGACGCGAACTGCAGCCCACTGGGCTGGCCGGGCGTGAAGGGCCACACCATCAACTACATCTTCGAGGACATGATCCCCGACATGCGGGCGGCCGGCATCGACGACGCCACGCTCAAACTCCTCCTGGAGGACAACCCGGCCGACTTCCTAGCGCTTAGCGACTGACCCCGCGCAGACCACCCCCAACTTAACCGCCCCCCTTTCCTGGCCCGGGCCAGGAAAGAGTCAAGAAAGAGACACATCCAATGAAGGCTGAAGACATCAAAAACCTCAAGATCGCCATCATCGGCGCGGGCTACGGCGGCGCCGCGGCGGCCAAGGCCCTGAGCCTGCTCGGCGCAGACGTCAAGGTCTACGAGCAGGCTCCCCAGATGGGCGAGGTCGGCGCCGGGATCGGCCTGCGCCCCGCCACCATGGCCCGGTTCCGCGAGTGGGGCATTTTCGATGCGGTCGCGAAGGTCAGCTCGCCGAGCGACTACTTCGAGATCCTCACGGCCGCGGGTGAGCCGATCATGAAGGACACCTGGCCGGAGTTCGGCGAGGAGAAACAGACGTACCTCATCCATCGCGGCGACTTCATCGAGGCTCTCCTTGGCGTTCTCCCCGAGGGCATGGTGCAGCTTGGCCACAGGCTGGAGACCATCGAGGACAAGGGCGGCCGCTCCGTCCTGACCTTCACCAACGGAGAAACGGTTGAGGCCGACCTGGTGGTCGGTGCCGACGGCATCAAGTCCGTGGTGCGGGAGCAGCTCTTCAGCGACAAGGGCCCGGTGTTCTCCGGAGAGCACGCCTACCGTGCAGTGATTTCCGCCGACGACGCCCACGGCCTGGTGTTCGACGACAACCTGCGGATGTACATCGGAAAGGGCACCAAGGTCTACCTGCTGCCGCTGCGCCACCGCAACCAGATGTCCTTCGACATCACCGCCCTGAACCCGGACGGCACCTGGGCGCCCGAGGTAACCAAGGAAGGCCTCTTGGCCACCGTGGACGGCTTCGACGAGCGGCTGGTGAACATCACCCGCGGCCTCGACATGGAGACCGTGAACATCCGCGCGGTGTACGACATCGACCCCGTCGACACCTGGCACAAGGCCTCCGTGGTCCTCATGGGCGATGCGGCTCACTCCATGCTGCACCACCAGGGCCAGGGCGCGAACTCTGCCATTGAGGACGCGGGAGCCCTGGCCGACGCCCTGGCCCAGGCGGGCTCGGTCAAGGAGGCTCTGGCCCTGTTCCAGGCGATCCGCAAGCCGGTGACGGACGAACTGCAGCGCATCTCGCGGCAGGGGTGGTCCGAGGAAGAGGTCAACGACGTTTTCCCTGGTCAGAAACCCGCTGCGCAGATGCCGACGTCCCAGAAGCCCACCAGCGTAACCGCACCAGCACAGTCGAAGGGCTGAACGCCATGACGATCCATCCCGAAATCGCCAAAATCCTCGGAACCTTGCCGGCACCCGATAGTTCTCCCTTGAACCCCGAAGCCATGCGTGCGGGCGAGGCCGCGCAGGTTTCCCCGCTGGAAGTGCGTCTCCCGCTGCACTCTGTCGAGGACGCCACGGCAGTGACGCTATCGGGCGAGGTGCCCGTGCGGATCTACACGCCGGCCGAGGCCGACGCTTACGGCGTGCTGGTGTATTTCCACGGCGGAGCGTTCTTCCTGGGCAGCCTGGACACGCACGACCACGTCGCGCGATCCCTGGCCAAGGAAACCGGCCATAAGGTCATCTCGGTGGGCTATCGGCTGGCCCCCGAAGCCTCCTTCCCTGCCGGCCTTGACGACTGCTACGCCGTGGTCCGCTGGGCCGCCGAGCAGGGCGGCAACCTGGGCTGGGACGGAAAGAACCTCGCTATCGCTGGCGACAGCTCGGGCGGCAACTTTGTGGCCGCCGTCAGCGCGAGGGCCCACGATGACGGGTTCACTGCGATCACGCACCAGATCCTGTTCTACCCGTCGCTGGACCTGGACTTCGACGTCGACCGTTACGCGTCGCTGCGGGAGAACGCCGAAGGATACGGACTGGAGACGGCGGGTTTGTTGCCGTTCAATTCCTTCTACCTCGAGAGCGGGGCGGACCCGGCGGATCCACTCGTCTCCCCCATCAAGCGCCCGGACCTCGCCGGCCTGCCGCCGGCCCTGATCATCACCGCCGAGCACGACCCCCTGCGTGACGAGGGCGAGCTCTACGGCCTGCGCCTCAGGGAGGCCGGCGTCTACTCGGCCGTCAGCCGCTACGAGGGGGCCAACCACGGCTTCGTCCAGAACTTCTCCTGGATTCCGGAGTTCTACGGGCCTTTCGAAGAGACCGCCGCTTTCCTGGGCGGGAGCACCGGGATTAAAGGGGGCACAGCGCAATGACTAAGTCAGTCGCCGTTCACCCCCTTGTCTCGCCGTGGGGGCGGTTCGGTCTATACAGCTTCTTCATCGACGCCCCGGAACCCGCGATCGTCGACACGGGAATCGCTTCCTCGCCCGCCGAAGGCATGGTGCCGGCACTGGAGGCGATCGGCCGCCGGATCGAGGACGTTCGCTGGATCCTGCTGACCCACGGACATATCGACCACATCGGTGGCGCTTACGCCCTGTGGGAGCTCACCGGACGGCGCGCGCAGGTGGTCATCCACGAGGCCGACGCACCGATGTTGCGCTCGCGCCGGGCGCATGTGGACGAGTACCTCGCCGGACGGGCGCAGTACCTGGATGACCCCGACGGCGAGGCGAAACTGACCGAAGCGACGAATGCCGTCATCTCGGGCGAGATGGAGCCTACGCTGCTGGTGCGGGGAGGCGAGACCATCTCACTCGGCGGCGACTTCACCGTCACCGTGCACTCGATTCCGGGCCACACCCGCGGATCCGTGGCGTACGTCATTAACGGACAAAACGACGTATTCGTCGGCGACGCCGTGCAGGTCCACGGTGCGGCCAACGGCTTCCCCGGATTCGTGGACCCGGCTGGCTACCGCGCAAGCCTGCAGTACCTCCGCGACGAGATCCGTCCGCGGCACCTCTACCTGGGCCACCCGTATCGTCGCGCGGACGGCACGCCCTACGGCGTAGAGCTCGACGCCGGACAGGCCGAGGAAGCGCTTAAGGGGAGCCTGGAGATCGAAGCCCGCGTCAATAGTGCGGCCAACGACTGCTTGGCTGCCGGGCTGCAGGATTCAGGTTCACCGTACTCCCCCTACGCCCGCGTGGCCGAGGATCTTGGCTACGAGGGGGACCCCGCCTTGGAACCGTCCCCGTTCTTCACGACGCTCAACGGCTACCGCACGACATTCGACCACATGACCGACGATGAGGAGATCAACACTCATGGATGACTTCCAGCTACTGAATGCCGGTGGGGAGAAGATTGCCGTTCGCAAGGACCTCCGGGTCCCCATGCGGGACGGCGTCGGGCTCGCCGCGGACGCCTATCAGGGTGTTGAGGACAAGCCGCGGCCGGCGCTGGTCGCCCTGAGCCCGTACGGCAAGGAGCTGCAGGCTCTCGCCCTGACCACGCCGCCGCAGCGGCGGCCCAGCCCGATGTGGGACGGCTGCATCGAGGCCGGCGACATCGCCCGCATCGTCAAGGAAGACTACGTCCACGTCATCGGCGACCTGCGTGGCTCCGGCCACTCCGGCGGCGAGCACATCGGCAATTACAACGCCGGCGGCGTCTCGCTTGGCCAGGATGCGTACGACTTCATCGAGTGGGTCGCCGAGCAGCCGTGGTGCGACGGCAGCGTTGGCATGGTCGGCATCTCCTACTTCGGCTCCATGCAGGTGCTGGCCGCGGCCGAGCGCCCGCCGCACCTGAAGGCGATCTTCGTCTCCGGCGGCCACTACGACTTCTACGAGACGACCTACCACGGCGGCGTCATGTGGTTCATGCCGCGTGCCGCCCGTGAGGGCCGCGGCGGCGACTCCGGCTGGGCGTTCACCGACAACGTCAAGTCCCGCATGATCGAGAAGTACTCCCCCGAAGAGCTGACGAGGCTCGTCGAGAAGCGCCTGCAGGATCCGGACGTCGCCGCCTGGCCGAACCTGGTCCACGTCCTGAACTACCCGAAGAACCACGAAGCCTGGTTCGACATCGTCATGAACGAGCTCGATGGGGACTGGTACGAGGAGCGCAATCCCATCACGCTGGCCCCGAACATCGACATCCCGGTTTGGCTGCAGATCGACCAGGGCCGCGGTTGGACCATGGATGGCACAATCGAGCTGTTCAACGAGCTGAAGGGGCCCAAGAAGCTGGACATCGGCCCGTACCCGCCGATGCAGTCGCGTCCCTTTATCGAAGAACACGACAAGATGTTCCGCTGGTACGACTACTGGATCAAGGGCATCGACAACGGAGTCATGGACGAGCCGGCCGTGAGCGTCTTCGTGGAGGGCTCCCGCGAGTTCGTGACCGCCGAGGCATGGCCGCCGAAGGACATCGAGTACAAGTCGCTCTACCTGCGCCCGCGCCACAAGCTGTCCACCGAGCCCGAGCTGATGGGTGCGGAGTACGCCGCCCCTGACGGCTTCTACCAGGCGCCGCTGACGGTGACCGACACGGTGGAGATCATCAGCTGGTCCACCCCTGTCTTCGAAGAAGACACGGAGCTGATCGGCACCGGCGCCGCGCACATCTTCGCCGAGATCGACCAGCCGGACACCAACTTCATCCTGCGCCTGTGGGACTACGCCCCCAACGGCAAGCGCCAGCTCATCACCAGCGGCTACCTCAAGGCCTCGCACCGCGAGCTCGACGAGCGGACCACCGAAGGCAGCCCGCACCACCCGCACACCCGATCGGTTCCGGTGGAGCCGGGGACGATTGAGGAGTACGTGCTGCGCCTCTACCCCTTCGCGAACACCTTCAAACCCGGTCACACCCTGACCGTGGAACTGTCCAACGGCGAGCCGCTGGCCGACGAGCACAATGCGCTGCTGCCGCCGGATGCCTTCCACCTGCCGGTGGGCCGGCCCGTCACCCATAAGATCTACCGCGACGCCGCCCACCAGTCAAGGCTCGTCCTGCCGTTCACCACGCGCAAGACGGCTGAAGACCAGGCGGACTGATCCCGTCTTCCTCGGCAGCCTCAGGCGCCGACGTAGGCCGCGAGGTGCTGGCCGGTGAGCGTGGTCCGGGCGGCGACGAGGTCGGCGGGCGTGCCCTCGAAGACGAGCCTGCCGCCGTCGTGGCCGGCACCGGGACCGAGGTCGATGATCCAGTCGGCGTGCGCCATGACCGCCTGGTGGTGCTCGATGACGATTACCGACTTGCCGGCGTCGACGAGCCGGTCCAGGAGGCCCAGCAGATTTTGGACGTCGGCGAGGTGCAGGCCGGTGGTGGGCTCGTCGAGGACGTAGACCTCACCCTTTTCTGCCATCTGGGTGGCGAGTTTGACGCGCTGCCGCTCGCCGCCGGACAGCGTGGTGAGCGGCTGGCCGAGGGTGAGGTAGCCGAGCCCGACGTCCACGAGCCGGTCGAGGATCTTGTGGGCCGCCGGCGTGCGGGCTTCCCCGTCGCCAAAGAACACCTCGGCCTCGATCATCGACATTGCCAGCACTTCGGCGATGTTGCGGCCGCCCAGCTTGTACTCCAGTACCGAGGCCTGGAATCGCTTGCCCTCGCAGTCCTCACAGGTGGACTCGACGGTGGCCATGACACCGAGTTCGGTGAAGATGACGCCCGCGCCGTTACAGGTGGGACAGGCTCCTTCTGAGTTCGAGCTGAACAGCGCCGGCTTCACGCCGTTGGCCTTCGCGAACGCCTTGCGGATCGGCTCGAGAAGGCCCGTGTACGTCGCAGGGTTGCTGCGGCGGGACCCCTTGATGGCACCCTGGTCGATCACCACCACACCGTCGCGGCCGTCCACCGAGCCGTGGATCAGCGAACTCTTCCCCGAGCCGGCGACGCCCGTGACCACGCAGAGTACGCCGAGCGGGATGTCGACATCCACGCCCTGGAGATTGTTCGTGGAAGCGCCACGGACCTCCATTGCGCCCGAGGACGGGCGTACCGATTCCTTGACCGCGGCCCGGTCGTCGAGGTGGCGGCCGGTGATGGTGTCACTCCCCCGCAGCCCCTCCACGCTTCCCTCGAAGCAGACGCTGCCGCCCTCGGTGCCTGCGCCGGGGCCGAGGTCAACGACGTGGTCGGCAATCGCGATGGTCTCCGGCTTGTGCTCGACGACGAGCACGGTGTTGCCCTTGTCGCGCAGTTGCAGCAGCAGTTGGTTCATCCGCTCGATGTCATGCGGGTGCAGGCCGATCGTCGGCTCGTCAAAGACGTAGGTGATGTCCGTGAGGGACGAGCCCAGGTGCCGGATCATCTTGGTGCGCTGGGCCTCTCCCCCGGACAGCGTGCCGGCCGGCCGGTCCAGGGAGAGGTATCCCAGCCCGATTTCGGCGAACGAGTCGAGCAGGTGCTGCAGGCCTTTCAGGAGCGGCGCGACCGAAGGCTCGTTGAGCTCGCGGACCCACGCGGCCAGGTCGCTGATCTGCATCACGCAGAGGTCGGCGATGTTCTTGCCCTGGATCTTCGAGGACCGGGCTTCCCGGCTGAGCCGCGTGCCGTCGCACTCCGGGCAGGCCTGAAACGTGATGGCGCGCTCCACGAACGCCCGGACGTGGGGCTGCATCGCCTCGACGTCCTTGGACAGCATCGACTTCTGGATCTTCGGGATCAGCCCCTCGTACGTCAGGTTGATGCCCTCGACCTTGATCTTGGTCGGTTCCTTGTAGAGGAGGTCGTGCATTTCCCTTTTCGTGAACTTCGCGATCGGCTTGTCCATGTCGAAGCCGGCGCCGCTGAAGATGCGGCCGTACCAGCCGTCCATGCTGTAGCCGGGGATCGTGAGCGCACCCCCGCCGAGCGACTTGGAGTCGTCGTAGAGCGCAGTGAGGTCGAAGTCGGAGACCGAGCCCATGCCCTCGCAACGCGGACACATGCCGCCCAGGTACACGGCATCGTGCACCACATTCTTCTCGACCCGGCCGCCCTTCTCGGTGCTCATCACCCCGCTCGCCTTCCGCGTCGGGACGTTGAACGAGAACGCAGTGGGGGGCCCCACGTGCGGCGATCCCAGCCGGCTGAAGAGGATGCGCAGCATGGCGTTGGCATCGGTGACGGTGCCGACGGTGGACCGGGGGTTGGCGCCCATCCGCTCCTGGTCGACGATGATCGCGGTCGTCAACCCCTCGAGGTGGTCCACCTCCGGCCGCGACAGCGTGGGCATGAAGCCCTGCACGAAGGCGCTGTAGGTCTCGTTGATCATCCGCTGCGACTCCGCGGCGATCGTGGCGAACACCAGGGAGCTCTTGCCGGAGCCGGAGACGCCGGTGAACACCGTCAGCCGGCGCTTCGGGATCTCGATGCTGACGTCCTTGAGGTTGTTCTCGCGTGCGCCCTGCACGCTGATCAAATCGTGGGTGTCTGCAACATGCTGCGCAGCCGACTGCGTGTCCGCTCTCGTGGCCATGCTCATGGTGTCTCCATCTGTTTGCGGGGCCGCCTGCGCGGTGTCCCTCAGCGTCACTGTGCTCTATCTAACCAGCTTCCGGCACTGTGCCTTCTCCTGCATCCGCCTTGTCCTGCGTCGGCCGATGGCTCAGAGCGGCTGCTGGATGCGGATCAGGTTGCCCGCGGGATCGCGGAAGGCGCAGTCGCGAACCCCGTAGGCCTGCTCTGTCGGCTCTTGGACCACTTCGGCGCCGCTGGCCTGCAGCCGCTCGAAGGTAGCGTTGACGTCCTTGGTGGCCAGGAGGATGCGGGCGTAGGTGCCCTTGGCCATCATCTCGTCGATGGTGCGGCGCTCGTCGTCGGTGACACCGGGGTCGGCGGCCGGCGGCTCCAGGACGATTGATGTGCCCGGCTGGTCGGCCGGGCCGACCGTGATCCAGCGCATCCCGCCGTATCCGACGTCGTTGCGGACCTCAAAGCCGAGCGTGTCGCGATAGAAGGCCACGGCGGCGTCGGGATCGTTGTGTGGGAGGAAGCTCGCGTGAATGTTGATGTCCATGAAATTCATGCTAGCTGCGGTTCGGGGGCCGGCACTTCTCGATTCCTGACCGGTCTGGTGACCTGTTTCGCGACGCAGGACGGCATCCCCGCGGTCGCGCGGGCAGCCTCGCGCCGGTAGACGCTGGGCGGCACGCCGACCAGTTCGGTGAAGCGGGTGCTGAAGGTGCCCAGGGACGAGCAGCCGACCGTGAAGCAGACCTCGGTGACGCTGAGGTCGCCGCGGCGCAGCAGCGCCATCGCGCGTTCGATGCGCCGCGTCATCAGGTAGCTGTACGGCGACTCGCCGTACGCGAGGCGGAACTCGCGGCTGAGGTGCCCGGCCGACATGTGGGCGCCGCGGGCAAGGGCCTCGACGTCCAGCGGTTGTGCGTACTCCCGGTCCATCCGGTCACGGACGCGGCGCAACCGCGCGAGGTCGCGCAAGTGCTGCGCCTGGTCGGATTTGCTGGTCACATGTGAGATCGTGCTACTTCACGCCGAAGTTGTCCAGCCCGGCCTGGTACCGAATCTCAGGGCCGTTCCATTGTCTTTGGCGGCGGCCTCACTGAGAATGAACCATGACGGTCTACCTGAGGTCCTTGGAAACTGCAGTTCCGCCAACCATCCTGGTCCAGCCCGAGGCCAGGGCCGTTTTCGCGGCCCAGCCGGGCCTCACACGGCTCGGATCCCGGCTCGTCAACACTTGCTTTGATTCCGCAGCCATTGACACCCGGCACACGGCAGTGGAAGAACTCACCGCGGACAGCCAGGCTGAAAATCCCCAGTTCTTCGACCCGGCCACCGGCTTGGTGCTCAGCCCCAGCACCAAAATCCGGAACGGCATTTTCGCCACGGAAGCGACCAAGCTCTTCATTGAGGCCGCCCAAAAAGCGCTGGATGCCTGCCCGGGAGTCGATGCGCCGGACATCACGCACCTGATCACCGTCTCCTGTACCGGATTCTTCAATCCGGGCCCGGACTACAAGATTGTCCGGGCCCTCGGCCTGGACCCGGCCGTCCAGCGGTACCACCTCGGATTCATGGGCTGCTACGCCGCGTTCCCGGCGCTGCGGGCCGCGAAGTCATTTTGTGAGGCGGATCCGGATGCAACGGTGCTGGTGGTCTGCGCCGAACTCTGTTCCCTCCACGTCCGGACCTCTAATGATCCCGACACCATCATGGGATCGGCCTTGTTTGCCGACGGCGCTGCGGCGGCCATCATTACTGCCCGGGACATTCCAGACGAACCGCCCCTACTGCGGCTGGACCACTTCGAAACCGTTCTGACGCCCGTCGGGGAGGACTCGATGGCCTGGAACATCGGCGACGAGGGCTTCGAGATGGTTCTGGGCAACTATGTCCCGCACATCATCGATGACCACATCATCGGCGCCCTCGAACCTCTCCTGTCCCGCGACAGTTCGTTGCAGGGACTCCCCTACCGGGACATCCAGCACTGGGGCATCCACCCGGGCGGCCGGAGCATTCTGGACAAGGTCCAGTCCAGGCTGGACCTCAGCGACGAACAGCTGGTCCCCGCCCGCGAAACCCTGCGGAACTTCGGCAACATGAGCAGCGCCACCGTCCTGTTCGTCATCAAGCACATCCTGGACCTGCCGGCCGCGGACGACGGCGGGGCCTCCCCGGGCGGCCCCGGCGCGGAACGGATCTGCTCCATGGCCTTCGGCCCTGGCCTGACGGTGGAAACGGCGCTCTTCACCCGGCTGGCTGCCCCGCGACCCGCGAAGGCCCCGCGCCATGAGTCCGACGCGGAGCCCGCTGAGCCAGTAGCGGTGCAGGTCTGAAAGCGGCCACCCTGAAACCGTTCAGCGCGAAGCAGAGCACGGAACGCCTCCGGGCGGCCCTTTTGCGGGACCGCGCGTCGGACGCCGTCGAGGAAATGGACCTGCCCGGCTGCGATCCCGGCCGCCTGGAGCGCACCTATGCCCAGTTTGCGCTCGTCAACCGTGTGGTCGCCGGTTGGCGCGGCATCTATCGGTCCCGGATCCGGCCGCGGCTGACCCCTGACTCCCCCACGTCCCTGCTGGACATCGGGTGCGGCGGGGGCGACGTTTCGGTGCTGCTTGCCCGATGGGCCGCCCGGGACGGACTGCGCCTCGACGTCACCGCCATCGACCCGGACCCGCGGGCAATCCTGTTCGCCCGCGGCCGCCACGCGACGGCGGACGTGGCGTTTCGCCAGGCGAGCTCTGCCGAACTGCTCGAAGAGGGCCACCGGTACCACCTCGTGGTGTCCAACCACGTCCTGCACCACCTCGGCGGGCTGGAAGCGTTCCTTGCCGAGTCCGCCATGTTGTCCAATGACGCCGTCATCCACAACGACATCCGCCGCAGCCCCGCCGCCTACGCGCTCTTCTCTGCCGGCTCCTGGGTGCTCGCCGGCTCCTACATCCGGCAGGACGGGCTGACCTCGATCCGGCGAAGCTACACCAGCGCGGAGCTGGCCGCCGCCGCTCCGCCGGGCTGGACAGTGGCCCGCCACGCCCCATTCCGGAACCTGCTGCTTCTGGACACTTCCGACGGCGACTACCCGGAGAGGCCCGCTTCCCGTGACTGACGTACTGATCATCGGTGCGGGTCCGGTGGGACTGTTCATGGCCGCGCTGCTGCTGCAGGACGGCGTGGATGTGCAGATCCTGGAACAGCGGAGCGCGCCGGAACAACATTCGCGTGCCATCGGCATCCACCCGCCGGCGCTGGCCGCGCTCGCGGGAACCGGCGTTGCCGATGACCTGGTTGCCGAAGGCATCCCGATCCGCCGCGGAGTCGCCCTGGCCGACGGGAAATGCCTCGCCCACATGTCCTTTGCCGGCGTCTCGGACCGTTTTCCGTTCATCCTGTCCCTGCCCCAGCGCCGTACGGAGGCGCTGCTGGAACGGCGGGTCAGGGAGCTCGACGACGGCGCCCTCCACCGCGGCGTCCGCCTCACCAGGCTGTCCGACGACGGCGCCCGGGTCACCGTGGAAGCCGTCTCCGGGTGCGGCCCCCTGCGCTATACGGCGCCGCTGGTCATTGCCGCCGACGGCGTTCGCTCCACGGTGCGGGCGCTGCAGGGCGTCGCATCGCGCGCGAAAGAATACCCGGACAGCTACCTCATGGGCGACTTCGCGGACCACACCGGGTTCGGTCCGGACGCCGCGCTCTTCCTGGCCGGGGCCGGCATCGTGGAGTCGTTCCCGTTGCCCGGCCAACTCCGCCGCTGGGTGGTCCGGCTGGGCGCCGACGACACTACGGGCGACGACGCCCGGTGGCTCATGCGCTGCGTGCGCGAGCGGACCGGGCTCGACATCGACGCCGGGACCAACAGCATGCTCAGCCGCTTCGGCGTCCGCACTCGCCTGGCCCGCCGGATGGTGACCGGCCGGGTGGCGATGATCGGGGATGCGGCCCATGAGGTCAGTCCCATCGGCGGGCAGGGCATGAATCTGGGCTGGCTGGATGCTGCGGCGCTGGCACCGATTGTGTCGGCCGCCGTGCGCGGTCAGGACGTAGCGGTCGCCTTGAATACCTTTGAACGCACCCGACGGCGGGCGGCGGCCAGGGCCGCGCGCCAGGCTGAAATCAACATGGCCCTGGGCCGGCCCCTCGCGGACGGCCTCTTGGCGGTGCGGAACCGGGCCATCGGAGGAGTCGCCGCAGTTCCGGCGGTGAATGCATTGATCGCCCGCCGCTTCACGATGCATTAGGCGGCCGGGCAAGAGGCGATGAGCGCGGAATAGACTGTCCGCATGAGCGGCCTTCCTGTGACGCGCCGGCGCCGCACAGTGTTCAGCACGCTGTGCCGCGCAGCGGCTGCCGCGGCCGTGCTGGCCGTTGCGGCGTCCTGCAGCGCCGGTACGGTCGGCGGGTCCGGCGGCACCGCGCCCTCGGCGACCGCGACTCTGGTCCCCGGCGGCCCTGTAACCGCGGAAATCAGCCAGTTCCGCGACAACTACAGCAAACAAATCATCGAAATCCAGCTCACCAACACCACCGGCGCAGCCCTGACCGTCCTCGCCGCGGAACTGACCAGCCCGCTGTTCGCGGCACCGATCACCTGGCCGGCGCACACTGGCCGGATAGAGCTTCCGCCAGGACAGACGAAGAGCCTGCCGGCGCCGCTGCCCGCACCGGAATGCGGCAGCCGATCCCCGGCCCCGAGTGGGACGGGAACCGCATCCGGCACCGACGCGGGCAACGCGTTTGTCTCCCTCCGGCTGGCCGTGCCGCAGGGCACAGGGCAACAAGGGACCGGGCAACAAGGGACCGGGCAACAAGGAACCGGGCAACAGGGAACCAATCCGCCTCAAGCCGACGCCACGGCGCCGGCCGCAGACCCGTTCGGCGTCCTGGCGCGGAACAATTCCGAGATGTGTCTGACTAGGGAAGCCTCGGCCGTGGCCGCGATCTCGCTGGCGCCGAACCTTGAGGTCGCCGCGGACGGGCGGACCGCCGTCGTGCTTCTGCTGATCCAACCGCGCACTGTCAGCCGGACAGAAGACGCCGCGAGTGCAGGCGCCGGTGAGCTGGTGATTGACCGGGTCGAGGAAACCACCCTCCTGGCGGAGGCCCCGCAAGCCCCCTGGCCCCGTTCGGTGACGGTCCGCGCCGGCGGGCCCCGGGCGGAACTGCGGCTCGGCATCCGGCCCTCCCGCTGTGATCCCCATGCCGTGGCCGAAGACAAGGTGGGCACGCTCCTGCCGCTGCGGGTCCGGGTGGCGGGCCGGGAGGGTGTCTTGAAGATCGCCGCCGGCAGCCAACTTCGGGGCCGGATCTATGACTTTGTTACCAAGACGTGTGGCCGCCAGTAGTCTGGGGGCATGTCCTTTGACGCCAGGCCCACCGACTTCAGCGCCGCCCGGATTAGCGAGGTGGTCCAGGAGATCCTGGGCGCGGGTATCCTTCCGCCGATTGTCCAGGCAGGGCATCCCGTGCTCCGGCATGTCGCGGCCCCGTTCGACGGCCAGTTGAGTGACACCGAACTCGGCCACCTCATCGACCTTATGCGCAGCGTGATGCACAAGGCCCCGGGCGTCGGCCTGGCGGCACCGCAGTTGGGGATTCCGTTGCAGCTCGCCGTCCTGGAGGACCAGTTCGCCGTCGACCCGGACGTCGCTGCCGTCCGCGGGCGGGAACCGCTGCCGTTTTTTGCCATGCTGAACCCGAGCTATCAGCCCCTTGGTGCCGAGTCCGTGGCGTTCTACGAAGGCTGTCTGTCGATCGGAGGTCTGCAGGCGGCGGTGTTGCGGCCGGAATCGGTGCAGCTCGACTTTACGGCGCCGGACGGCACGCAACACCAGCGGACTTTCACTGGCTGGCAGGCCCGGATTGTCCAGCACGAGACCGACCACCTGCACGGGGTCCTGTTCCTTGACCGGGCCGAGCTGCGCTCCATCAGCAACACTGCCGAATACTCTTCCCGCTGGGCCCAGCCGGACATCAGCCGCGCCCGGCAGGAACTCGGGTTCCTGCCGGACCCGGCGGAGGACTAAGCCAGCGGAGCCGGATTCCCGGCTGAAGGCAGGTAGCGGGCCCACCACTTCAGGATTTCATCGAACCGCTGCTTCCGGTGGTGCGGAGTGCCGGAACGGGACAGCTCATGGTTCTCGCCCGGGAAGACCAGAAATCCGGTCTCGACGCCCTGCTGCTTGAGGGCGGTGAAGTACCGCTGGCCCTGCTCCACGGGACACCTGAGGTCCTCCTCGCTGTGGATCACTAGCGACGGCGTCCGCACGTTCTCCACGCGGGCCATGGGACTCTGGGCCGCCATTTGCTCCGCGGCAGGGCCAGTGTATTCGCCGCCGAAGAACCAGCCGATGTCAGAAGAGCCCGTGAAGCTCACAGGATCCAGGAAACCGCGTTCGACTATGGCCGCCTGGAAGCGGTGGTCGTGGCTGATGGTCCACGCCGTCAGGTAGCCGCCGTAGGATCCGCCCATGATGCCGACATTGGCGGCGTCCAGGTCCTCAAACTTCTCCACGGCCCCGTCCAGGAAGGCGAGGACGTCCTGCATGTCGACGGTTCCCATCCGCTCCTTGATGGACCGCCCGTGCTCCTGGCCATACCCGGCCGAGCCCCGCGGATTGCACATAAGCACGGCGTAACCTGCCCCGGCATAGACCTGGGCTTCGTCGAACAAGCCCACACCGAACTGGGCAAACGGGCCGCCGTGAATGTTCAGCAGCACCGGGTGCGGGCCGGGGCCGGCCGGCTTCACGAGCCAGCCATGGACCGGGTACCCGTCGGCCGACGGCAAGGTCAGTTCTTGCGGCTCGCTGATCCCCGCCACGCTCCGCAGCGGCGCGGAGAAATCCGTCAGGCGGCGCACCTGCCCGCCGTCGAGCACGGCCAGGTCACCGGCCGTCGTCGAATCGCTGAAACTCACCACGAGGGTCCCCCCGCTGTCCGCGGCGCCGGTCACCACCCGATTCCCCTCCAAGAGGACCGAATGGCCCCCCGTCGCGTCGAATTCGTGCAGCTCCACGGTTCCGCGCGCATTGTTCAGCACCAAGGCGCCCGCGGCACCGCGCAGCTCGATCCGGCTGCCGCCGGACAGGTCCAGGGTCTCGGCGTCACTGAGCGCTGTCGCGGCTCCGCCGGCGGCCGGCATGGCATACAGGGCGGTGTTTCTGGCCACGAAGTCCCGGCCTGATGCGCCCAGGTCCTGGGCAAGGAAGAACAGCCACTTCCCGTCCGCGGACTGCCGCACGGCGCTGACGGTCTGCCGTCCGGTATTGGCCGGTGTGAGGGCCTGCGGTTGCCCACCGGCGGCGGGAACCGCGTAGATTCCGCTGACGAGATCGGTGTCCCGCCCGTCATGCAGGGCCGCGGTGAAATAGATGGTTCCGCCGTCGGCGCTGAAGCTGCCGTCGTTGTGGTCGGCCGCCGCGGTGGTGAGTTGCTTGGCGGCCGGCAGCAGGCTGGCACCGGTCTCGGCGGGATCGGCCGCGGCGCCGAGGGCCTTTAGAGCGCGTCCGGCCGGGGCCACCTTCGGTTCGGCGTCAAGCTGCGGCACCTCGACGAGGAACAGCTGCAGGGGCTTGTCAGCCGTGTAACCAAGACCGTTCATCCGGTACTGGAAATCGGTGATCAGCCGGGCGTCCTCGCTGCCTGCACCCACGCCGTCGATGCTGCCGTACCGGCCCTCATCGGGAGTCCTGGCACTGAAGACAATGCTGCGGGAATCGGGTGACCAGGCAAAGGAGCTGACCCCCAGTGGTGCTGCCGTCAACAGCTGGGGTTCGCCGCCGGCGGCTTCCACCACATGGAGCTGCGGCTTTCCGCCGGCGGCCGCACGCAGGAACGCAAGGGTCCGGCCGTCCGGCGAAAAGTCCGGTGCGGTGTCGCGGAAGCCGCGGGTCAGTCGGCGCGGCCGCTCGTCCGGGTTGTTCAGGTCCGGATCCAAGGGCACGGTCCACAACTGACCCACGTAGGCATCGGCATCGAAGTCCGGCCGGATCACGGACACCACGGCGCGGGAGCCGTCAGGGTGCACGGCGGGGGCGGAGACGGAATTGAGCAGCGGAAGATGTTCAGATTTCACGCTTGCGAGCCTAACCCGCGGTGGGCGCGCTGTGAACTACCTCACCTCTCGCCGGTGCGCCGCGGCCGCCGCATTCCCCCTCGAGGCGCCCTGGCGAGGAACGCCCCAACGTGCCCTTTCCGCGCTGCCCTGTCCGCTGCCCTGTCCGCGAGGCGGGCCGGGGATCCGCGCTTAGGATGAAGTTATGCCTCCCGCCACCGATTTTCCCCTCCTGTGCCCGGTGTGCCGGAACGCTCTCCGCTTCGGCGGCGGCGGTGCCCGCACCTTGGTGTGCGGCGCCGGCCACAGCTTTGATGCGGCCAAACAGGGATACTTCAACTTCCTGGTCGGCAAAGGGACTGTTTTTGAAGCAGACAGCGCAGACATGGTCGCGGCCCGCTTCGATTTCCTCTCGGGAGGGCACTACCAGCGGCTGGCCGATGCCATTGCCGATCTTGCCGCGCCGGCGCTGATGGACGCACCGGCTTTCCGGCCGGTGGTGTTGGACGCCGGAACGGGAACCGGCCATTACCTCAGGGCCGTGCTGGATCGTGTCGCACTGGATCGCGCAGCACCGGATCTTGCGCGCGATCTTTCGGCTGACGGTGCACCGGCTGACGGTGTTTGGGCCGCAGCCATCGGCCTGGACATTTCCAAGTTCGCGCTGCGCCGCGCCGCCAGGATGAACCCGGAAGCCCTGAACGTGGTCGGGGACGTCTGGCAGCCGTTGCCGGTTGCGGAGAACGCCGTCGACGTCGTCACCGTGGTCTTTGCGCCGCGCAACGCGCCTGAGTTCGCCCGGGTGCTCCGCCCCGGCGGCCGCCTGGTCGTAGTCACGCCACGGCCCGGCCACCTGGAGGAGGTTGCCGGCCTCACCGGGATGCTGGGGATCGAACCGGCCAAGGACGAACGCCTCGCGGCATCCCTGGGCAACCACTTCGCGCCCGTCGAGGCAAGGGATCTGGACCTGGCGTTGACCCTGAGTCCGCGCGACGTCGCCAACCTCGCCTACATGGGACCGGCCGGCCACCACCTGGACCGTGCCGCACTCGCAGCCCTCGAGGCCGCGCTTCCGGCGTGGACCGCGGTCTCGGCGCGATTCCGGATCAGCGTTTTTGCACCCATCTCCTGACCATTCCGGCCGCGACGCCGGCCGTGGCAGGCCGTCAGGACGCCCTGAACCACTCCCCGAGGGGAACTGGGACGGGAATTGGGACGGGCAATCGGGGCAGGGAAGCGATCCGTGAAATAACGACTTGGCCACTTTGTCCATCAATTTCCATCTCCCTGTCCCAGCTATTGCCCTGCCGCTTAGGATGGAAAGACAGTTACTGGGGAACTGTGCCTGCAGCTCCCGGAACTAAAGGGGGAATTGATGTCTGAATGGCTGATCGAGAATTGGTGGGCCCTGTGGCTCACGCTCTTTCTCCTGTTTGCCGTGGTCGAGATGATCACTCTGGACCTGTTCTTCATCATGCTCGGCGGCGGCGCCCTCGCCGGGCTCGTGGCGGACTTCGCCGGCGCAGATCCCTGGCTGCAGATCATCGCCTTCTGCGTCGTATCCCTGCTCATGATCGGCTTCGTCCGGCCGGTGGCCCTCAAGCATCTGCACCGGGGCCCGGCGGATCAGCGCACCAACATCGAGCGACTTATCGGCGAATCCGCCGTCGTCATGGAGGCAGTGAACGAAAGCGGCGGGCTCGTCAAGATTGGCGGGGACGTGTGGAGCGCACGGTCCGAATCGGGAGTGCTCGTGCCTGGGCAGCAGGCTGTGGTCAGCGCCATCGACGGTGCCACCGCGATCGTGGCCCCGCAGCCGGAATCGGCAATCCAATAGTGGCCCGCGGTTCTGCGGGCAGTGCCGTCCAGCAAACCTCGGAACCGCCGGATCGAGAACAAACCAAACAACTGGGGAATAGGTGATGTATGGATATCGCAGTCGCAATTGTGCTGCTGGTACTAATTGTGTTCGTAATTATTGTGCTGGTCCGGTCGGTTCGGATCATTCCACAGGCCCGGGCCGGCGTCGTTGAACGGCTGGGCAAATACCAACGCACGCTGAATCCCGGACTTACCCTGCTGATCCCGTTTGTGGACCGCCTGCTGCCGTTGCTCGACCTGCGTGAGCAGGTGGTTTCCTTCCCGCCGCAGCCCGTCATCACCGAGGACAACCTGGTCGTTTCGATCGACACCGTGGTCTACTTCCAGGTCACTGACGCACGGGCCGCTACCTATGAGATCGCCAACTACATCCAGGCCGTGGAGCAGCTCACCACCACCACGCTGCGCAACGTGGTTGGCGGCCTCAACCTTGAGGAAGCGCTGACGTCGCGCGACCAGATCAACGGCCAGCTCCGCGGAGTCCTGGACGAGGCGACCGGACGCTGGGGCATCCGGGTCTCCCGGGTGGAGCTCAAGGCGATCGATCCGCCCCACTCGATCCAGGATTCGATGGAAAAGCAGATGCGGGCCGAACGTGACCGCCGCGCCGCCATCCTGACCGCAGAAGGCACGAAACAGTCCGCCATCCTTACCGCCGAGGGCCAGCGCCAGTCTTCCATCCTGAAGGCCGAAGGCGACGCCAAGGCTGCCATCCTGCGGGCTGACGGCGAGGCGCAGGCCATCCAGAAGGTCTTCGACGCGATCCACAAGGGCAACCCGGACCAGAAACTGCTGGCCTACCAGTACCTCCAGACCCTCCCGAAGATTGCCGAGGGGAGCTCAAACAAGCTGTGGATCATTCCCAGCGAGATTGGCGAGGCACTCAAGGGGATCGGCAATGTACTGGGGGCAAACGGCGTGCAAGAGGAGGTGTCCCCGACGCTGGACGTGGCTCAGCCGTCAGCGCCCGCCGGTGCCGACGGCCAGGGGCACCTGCCCTGAGCGTCAGCCCGCCTTGGATCACTAGGACGCCGCCTGCGTAATTGCGCAGCCCACGTAGTCCCCTGCTGGCCCCCGCAGCCCGGCCGTTTCGGCCCGGCCGCGGGGGCCAGCCAACTTAAAGCCGGGCCAGTCGGGTACAGCCTACGCAGATCACCGCGCGGGAGCACTCGCTTTACCTCGCATGCACCACTCCCGTATACTTGAATATTTGTCCGGTCGGTTCAGCCGTCCGGAACAAAAACGCTCCGCACAGCGTTGATTCCAATGACGTTCCAAACAGTTCCGCACAGCGTTGATTCCAATGACGTTCCAAACAGTTTTGTCCACTGGTGACTGTCATCTGGCCGGGCCATACGGGCCAGGTACGGTACAGCGCGGTGCAACCAGAAGTCCGGTGCCTGACGGTCCCCGGACAACGCAGGGCTGGACCCTGCGAACCGAATAGAGGGAGAAAAGATGAGCGATCGCAGCCTGCGGGGTATGCGCCTGGGCGCACAGAGCATGGAGACCGAATCCGGCGTCGAACCGGCTCCGCGCCAGCGGGTTGAATACCGTTGCGAGGACGGCGAGCAGGTGTTCGTGACGTTCTCCTCGGAAGCCGAAATCCCCCCGGTCTGGGTTTCGAAGACGGGCAAGGAGGCCTTGCTGGTGGACGGCGAACGCCCCGTCAACAGCAACGAAAAGGCCGTGCGCACGCACTGGGACATGCTGCTGGAACGCCGCTCGCTTCCGGAGCTTGAGCAGATCCTCGAAGACCGCCTCACGATCCTGCGCGAACGCCGCGGCGAACGCCGCTCGGCCTAGACCCCAGCCCATCGGCTACGGCAAGGGCCGGGCCCGCATCACTCTTTTGATGCGGGCCCGGCCCTTTTTGGTCCTGATTGCCATCCGGGGACGGCAGCCGTCCGTGCTGCTAGGCGCCCATACTAGGCGTCCTGCTTGGCGTCCTGCTTGCCCCGGAGCTTGTTCCAACGGGCGGTGAGACCCCATTTGGTGACGTTGATCATGGCTTCGACGACGATGTTGCCGCTCATCTTCGAAGCGCCGAGCTCACGCTCAACGAAAGTAATGGGGCGTTCCACGATCGTCAGGCCAAGCTTGGCCACGCGCCAGGCCAGATCCACCTGGAAGCCGTAGCCGACCGAGTCCACCGCATCCAGGTTCAGCTTCTCGAGCGTGGTCCGGCGGAATGCGCGGAAGCCGCCGGTGACGTCCTTGATCTTCACGCCCAACATGATCCGGGCATAGGTGCTGCCGACCCGGCTGATGGCCTGGCGGTAGAGCGGCCAGTTGACCACACGGCCGCCGGGAACCCAGCGTGAGCCCATGGCGAGGTCGGCGCCCTGCTCCACGGCCTCGATCAGCTGGGGCAGCTGCTCGGGCTGGTGCGAGCCGTCCGCGTCCATCTCCACGAGGATGTCGTAGCCGGCGTCCAGGCCCCACTTGAAACCGGCAATGTACGCCGCTCCCAGCCCCGCCTTTCCGGCGCGGTGCAGGACGTGCACTTGGCCGTCTTCGGCGGCCATGCGGTCCGCCAGCTGCCCCGTGCCGTCGGGGCTGTTGTCGTCGACAACCAGCACGTCGGAAGCCGGCACGGCTGCGCGCAGGCGACCGAGGGTCTTGGGCAGCGATTCCAGCTCGTTATAGGTCGGGATGATGGTGAGGACACGCACAGCGAGGCCTTTCCTTGAAGGGAGCGGTCGGTGCGCCGAAAGTCGTTCTGGACATTCAGGCGCAACTTCCCATTATAGGGAGTTGCGCGCGCGTGACGGGGCCGTATGATCCCCAAGGCAGGTCCACCCGCTTCGGGCCAGTTCCGGCTGGCCTCGAATTGCGGCGCCGGAACCGTTTTCTGCTGCGAAGTGGACCCACCCCTGGGGGTGCCCGTGGTCATAACCAGTAATGCTCCCGCGGGTGCGGCAACCTGGGATGGACCGGGGACTGCCGGAGCCTGCGCCGTACGCAACCCTCCGGTGACCCTCAATGCTACGGGGGCGGACCGATCTGTCAACCGAGCCGTGACCTGCCGTTATGCCCATCGTTCCAGTTCAGGGCAGGGTCACGCACGTGAATGTTTCGACCCCGCCCGCCGGATGACGGGCCCATAATCACGCGGCAAGGATTCAGCCGCCGAGGGCTCCACTGGCATAGAGTTCCTGGCCGTCCCGTACCGTCAGGAGGCAGGCAGGATCGCTGCCGGTGTCCAGCGCCGGCAGGAGCGGTGTGCGGGCGCGCGGGTCGGTGCTCCAGGACTGCACCCGGCCGTCTGCAACCTGGACCATGAGTTCCTCGACTTCCCAGACCGCGAAGCTGGCCGGTGCCCCGGGCACCAGCTGCCCGGCCATGGGGTTGGGGTAGCGGGCGGCCCGCCAGCCAGCCCGCGTGTGGCCCAGGAACGCGGCGCGGGCGGAGATCTGTTCCGCAGGGTTGGTGTGCTGCAGGCATGCGCGCACGCTGGACCACGGCCGCAGCGGCGTCACCGGGCTGTCGCTGCCGAAGCAGATCGGCACACCGGCCGCGTAGAAGCTTCCAAAGGCGTTCATCCCCAGCCGGCGGGAGCCGAGGCGCTGCTGGTACAGGCTGTCCGCGCCACCCCACAGGGCATCGAAGACCGGCTGCGCGCTTACGGTGACCGAATAGCGTGCCAGCCGGCTGATGGCCGCGGGATCCGCGAGCTCGACGTGCTCGAATCGGTGCCCCGCGGCGCGGACGCGCTGCTCCCCCACTTCGGCCGCGGCGAGGTCGAGGGCGTCGAGGGCCGCGTCCAGCCCGGCGTCGCCGATCACGTGGAAACCTGCCTGGATCCCCAGCAGCGAGCACGCCGCGAGGTGGGCGGCTGCCTCGGCCACGGAGAGGTACAGGTTGCCGCGTTCTCCTGGTGCGTCGGCGTAATCCGCGCGGAGGGAGGCGGTCCGTGAGCCGATCGAGCCGTCAATGTTCAGGTCCCCGGCCAGGCCGAGGACGGACACGCCCAGGCCGTCAAGGATGGACTCGGCATGTTCCTGCGATGTGGCCAGTTCGCCCCAGTACGGCAGGATCTCAGGGACCGCCGCGCCGTTCACGGCGCCGGCGGTGCCGTTCCAGGCCGTCGCGAGCTGCAGGTCCTCGATACTCCCGATGTGCGGTGCCGCCATTTCCGCGAGAGCCACATAACCGTTGGCGGCCGCCTCGGCGAGGGCACGCCGCTGGTAGGTGCGAAGGGTGTCGGCCGGCAGCTGGCGGGCCGCCAGGCGGGCCGCGGTGTGTGCCCCGCGTTTGACCTGGCTGCCGGCGGCGTCGCCGTCGAGCCCGTCCAGCCTGTCCAGACCGGCCGACGCGGCCAGGGAGCTGGATACCAGGGCAGAGTGGACATCCACGCGGGACAGATAGACCTGGCGGCCGCCGGCCGCGCGTTCGATTTCGTCCCGGGTGGGCAGGGTGGGATCGGCCCATGTGCTCTCGTCCCAGCCGTGCCCCAGGACGGGGCCTCCCGCGCCGGAGGCGGAGAGGCAGAAGGCGGCGACGGCGTCGAGCAGTTCAGTGGCCGAGCGTACGCCGGTCAGCTGGAGCCCATCCAGGGCGATTCCTGTTTCCGTCAGGTGGACGTGGGAGTCGACGAAGCCGGGGGCCAGGAGCGCGCCCTGCAGATCGATCACCTCCATGGAGGAGTCCGCGATGGAAGTAGCGGCCTGCTCGGAACCGACCCAGGCGACAGTGTCGCCGTCGACCAGCATCGCGGTCGCAAAGGGGTCGGCGGCAGTGTAGACGGAGCCGTTGCGGTACAGCGTGACTTTGCGGGAGGCGGGGGCGGCCGGCGAATCGGTCATGGGGCGGGAACTCCTTGTAACTGGTGGCCGGCCCAGCGCCGGCGGGTTCGAAAGTCTTGGAAGGCTTGAGAGCGGGCCGGGACGGCCCGCAGCCCTACGCGACGGAGGAATAGGCGACGACGCCGCGTTTGATGAGCTTGATGGCCTCCTCGCACAGCCGCGCAATCCGGGGATCGAGGTTCGGGATGTCGGCCAGCTGGTCCAGGAGGTCAATCACCTGTTTGACCCAGCGGACAAAGTCACCCGCAGCCAGGTCGGTGCCGCTCAGCACTTCCTGGAGGTGCCGACCCTTGGCCCATTTGAAGATCGGCCAGACGAGGCCGAGTTCAGGCTCGCCGGTGAGAGGGAGCTTGTTGGCCTCCTCCACGTCCTCCAGTGCGGACCATTCGCGGACCACGGTGTCCACCGCGGATTCCAGGGACACGCTCGGCATTTTAGGCCGCAGGCCGCGGTCCTCGCGCTTGGCCTGGTAGACGAGCACACTGGCCAGGGCGGCGATCTCGACGGCGTCGAGGTCGTTGAACGCCCCCATCCGCAGGGACTGCGAAATCAGCAGGTCCTTTTCGCCGTAGATCCGCCGCAGGCGTTGCCCGTCCGGGCTGATGGAGAGCACACCGGTGTCCGAGGTTTCCAGGTAGCCGTAGCCGGTCAGGACGCCACATACGCGGTCGAACGTCTTCGCGATCGTGTTGGTCCGGCCCTGGATCTGGCGGATGAGGCCGTCAGTTTCCTGGCGGAGCTTCCACCAGCGTTCGGACCAGCGGGCATGGTCCTCGCGTTCGCTGCAGCCGTGACACGGGTGGGCGCGGAGCTCCCGGCGCAACTCGGCGATCCGCTTCTCCTGGTTGGGCGCTGCGGAGGCCCTGCCGAAATCGTCGTCGCGGCGCGGGGGCGCAGGCGGCCGGTTATCGCGGATGGCGTTGCGCACCGAGGACGCCAAATCGCGGCGGGATTTGGGGACCTTGGCGTTGAAGGACTTGGGAATCCTGATCCGCGTGATCGGTGACAACGGACCTTCGACGTCGTGCAGGCCGATCCGGCGGAGCTGGTTGTCCAGCGTCATGACGGCGGGGCGGGGCTCCCGAGATTCGTGGTCGGAGCTGAGCACCACCGCCAGTCCCGGCGACTTGCCGGCCGGGACATCCACCACGTCGCCCGGAAGCAGCCTGCTCAGGGAGTCCTCGGTGAGGGATTTCCTGGCCCGGGAAGTGCCCCTGGAGGCGGTGGTCTCGGCATCGCCCAGGGCCCGCCGCAACCGCGCGTATTCGGTGAAGTCCCCCAGATGGCAGGTCATGGCCTTGCCGAACCCGGCGATGGACTCCTCCCGGCTCCTGACCTGCCGGGCAAGGCCGACCACGGAACGGTCCGCCTGGAACTGGGCAAAGGATGATTCGAGGATCTCCCGGGCGCGGGACCGGCCGAACTGCGCCAGAAGGTTGATCGACATGTTGTATGTGGGCCGGAAACTGGAGTTCAGCGGGTAGGTCCGCCGTGAGGCGAGGCCGGCGACGGCCGCGGGATCCGTGCCGGGCTGCCACAGGACGACGGCGTGGCCCTCGACGTCGATGCCGCGGCGTCCGGCGCGGCCCGTCAGCTGGGTGTACTCCCCCGCCGTGATGTTGACGTGGGCCTCGCCGTTGAACTTGTCCAGTTTTTCCAGCACGACGCAGCGGGCCGGCATATTGACGCCGAGGGCGAGCGTTTCGGTGGCGAAGACGGCCTTGACCAGCCCGTTGACGAACAGCTTCTCCACAACCTCCTTGAAGGTCGGCAGCATGCCGGCGTGGTGCGCGGCGAGTCCGCGGAGCAGGCCGTCCCGCCAGCTCCAGAAGCCGAGCACATCGAGGTCGTCCGAGGGAATGTCCTGGGCGGCCTCGTCGACGCGCTGGGCGATGATCTGTTGTTCGCGCTCTGTGGTCAGCCAGAGTCCGGCTGCGACGCACTGGGCCACGGCGGCATCGCAGCCGGCCCTCGAGAAGATGAACGTGATGGCCGGCAGGAGGTCCTGCCGGTCCAGGCTGGCGATAACCTGCGGCCGGCTGGCCTTCCGCACCGGGCTGCGCTGGGCGCTTTGCGGTTCGTCCCGCTGACTGCGCTGGTTTCGGCGCTGGTTCCGGCCGCCATGGCCGAAGCGGCCACGGAAATTCATCTGGCTCTCGGCCCGTGCCATGGACAGCAGTTCCGGGTTGACCTCGAAGCCGGCCCGCCCGGGCAGTTCTGCCGTGACGTCGGCCGCCGAGCCATCGGCGGGGGCTGCCTTGCCGGCAACCTCTGTGCTTGCTGCGGCATGGCCGGCGGCTGTTTCGCCGGCAGCTGCCTCACTGGCAGTTGCCCCACCGGGCAGCGCGATCTCGTCAAAGGTGGTGTTGCCGGCAAACAGGTCCACGATCTTCCGGCCCACCATGACGTGCTGCCACAGGGGCACCGGGCGGTGTTCGGAGACGATCACGTCGGTCTGTCCGCGGACCGTGTCGAGCCACGCGCCGAACTCCTCGGCGTTGGACACCGTGGCACTCAGCGACGCCACCTGGACCTCGCTGGGAAGGTGGATGATGACTTCCTCCCACACCGCGCCGCGGAAACGGTCAGCCAAGTAGTGGACCTCGTCCATGACCACGAAGCCGAGGTCATCCAGGGTGTCCGAATCGGCGTAGAGCATGTTGCGGAGCACTTCGGTGGTCATCACCACCACGGGGGCGTCGCCGTTGATGCTGGTATCGCCGGTGAGCAGGCCCACCTGGGCGGCGCCGTACTTGGCGGCCAGCTCGGAGTACTTCTGGTTGCTCAGGGCCTTGATGGGGGTGGTGTAGAACGCCTTGAGCCCGCGCTGGAGGGCCAGGTAGATGGCGAACTCCCCCACGATTGTTTTCCCGGCGCCGGTGGGGGCAGCCACCAGCACTCCCCGGCCGGCCTGCAGGGACAGACATGCTTCGCGTTGGAAGTCATCGAGTTCGAATTCGAGGGACCTGATGAACCCGCCCAGATAAGTCTTGGCTTCGGCGGCCCGCTCGACGCTGGCGCGGTAACGTTCGGACGGTGATTCCGGCCCGGGGTGTGACGACATGCTTCCAGCCTAATGCGCGAAAGGCTAGAGATTCTCCAGCTCGGAGCTGGGGGTTGCCTGGTCGGCGGTGGCTTCAGTCTCGGCCTCGCGCTTGACGGCGAGCCGCTCGCGCCGGCGGTCGTTGAGCAGGCAAAGGCCGATCGCGGCGAAGAACAGCGCCAGCATGGGTCCGGCCAGGTAGAACATGCTCATGGCATCGGCGCCCGGGGCGGCCATCGCGGCGAACAGGCACACCAGGAACACCGTGATCCGCCAGCTCTTGACCAACTGTTTGCCCGTGATGAGGCCGGCCAGGTTTAGCCCGAACAGGACCACCGGGAGGAGGAAGGCGATGCCGAAGGCGAGCAGCAGCCGCAGCACAAAGGACAGGTACACCTGGGCGCTGATGAAGTTGGAGCCGCCCGACGGCGTGAAATCGGTCAGGACGCGCACCGCGTTGGGCAGCACAAGCCAGGCCAGCAGGACGCCTCCCACGAACAGCGGCACGGCCGCGGCCACGAAGGACAGGGCCAGGCGGCGTTCTTTCTTGTGCAGCCCGGGCACAATGAAGGCCCACAGCTGGTAGAGCCAGACGGGGCTCGCGATGATCAGGCCCAGGAACACGGACACCTGGATCATGAGGTCGAACGAGCTAGCAACGCCGTCAAAGTTCAGGGTGGCCTGACGGCCCTCGTGCTCATTCAGGTCGCGGATGGGCTTGATCAGCGCCGCCAGCATTGGCTGGTAGACAAGGAAACCCACTACCGTCCCAACGACGACGGCGATTGCCGCCTTAAAGAGACGGTTGCGAAGCTCTTTCAGGTGGTCGAGGAGCGCCATCCTCCCCTCAGGGTTCGATCGACGGCTCATGGTTACTGCCATACGGTCTTAGGCGCGGGTCGACGGCGGAACGTCTGTTCCGTCGCCCGTGCGGCTTTCCGGTGCGCCGGCCTGCGGGTGGTTGATGACCCGGCCCTCGACCGGCTCGGAGCCATCCTTGGCCTCGGAGGCGCCGTCCTTCTTCATTTCCCGGACTTCCGACTTGAAAATGCGCATCGACTGGCCCAGGCTGCGGGCCATGCCCGGCAGTTTCGGCGCAGCGAACAGCACCAATGCCAGAACGATGATGATGATGAGATGCCAGCCTTCAAGCCTCATTGGGAGAGGTCCTTTCGTTTGAATACATCCTATGTCTAACCCGTTTCGATGTCGCGCAGCGCCTGGGGTTGCCCGCGCTCCTTCTTGCGTTGGATGCGGCGCAGCCGGCGGGCATTCTGCCGTGCGAACTTGGATGCGTGGTAATCATGTCGCATCCGGGCAGGCGAGGCAAAAACGGCGTCGCCGGGTACCGGCCGAGGGCCCGCGTCCGTGCTGTCCGGGGCACCGGCGTTAGCCGTTGCGGGCGCTGCCTCGGGGGCAGAAGGCGAGGGCACGCGGGAAAACCGATCGGCGGCTTCCCCTAATTCCTCGAGCGTGGTCATGGCTTGCCGGTATAACCGCAGGCCGAGCACACCGAAGAACAGCAGCGAAAGCGAGACGAGCGCTATCCAAATAAGGATCCAGGACCACCAAGGCATGCAGATCAGTCTATCGGGCGATCCGACGGGTCCTCGTATTGCGTCAGGGCCGCGGCGAGCCATTCCCGCGACGCGTCCGCGAGGGCGTCTGGTTCCAGGATCCGCACCATCCCGCCGTGCTGGGCTACGAACATCGGGAGCCAGTCCGTGCTGCCGAACCGGATTTCGGCGAGCATGCCGCCGCCGGGCAGGGCCGCGGTCCGCTCGGCGTAGTAGTCGTCAGCGAGGCCAGTCCCCCGGGGCGCAAGTTCGACCACCACCACCGTGTCGTCGTCGTTCGGGGTGAACAGTTTCACCGGAAAGCTGTCCGCCGGTTTCGCCGTCGCTGCCGCCGGCCGGCCGTTGGGCTCAAGGGCTTCGATCCTGTCCAGCCGGAAGTTGCGCAGGCCCTTGGCGGAGTGGCAGTACGCCTCGAGGTACCACGTGTTGTCCAGCGAATAGAGCCGCAAGGGGTCCACATCGCGTTCGGAGACTGCGTCCCGCTGCGGCGAGAAGTACCTCAAGTGCAGCTGCGCCCCGGACCTGATCGCCGCACGGGCGGTTTCGAGGGTGGCCGAGTTGCCGGGGGCCACCTCGGGGCCGGAGAGCGCGGCCGCCTTCACCCCCTCCTCCCCCGCCGCGGCCATGAGTTTGAGGGTCACCGATTCGAGTGCGCCGCCTTCGGCGAGCTCGGGCAGGCCGTTGAGGGTCTCCAGGCCGGTCAGGAGGGCGCAGGCCTCGTCCACGGTGAACCGCACGGGGCGGGTCAGGTCCAGGGCCTGGGTGATGAAAACGTGGTCATCGTCCCACTGGATGTCCAGCAGATCGTCGGGGTAGCCTTCCGGCAGGCCCGAGCAGATCAGGATCCGCAGGTCGTCCTCGAGCGCCTTCCGGGTGATCCCAAACCTGGCGGCGACCTCGCTGATATGCAGTCCCTGGTGGTGGACAAGGAAGGGGACGAGCTGCAGCATCCGCTTGAGCTGGTCCTCCGAGGTGCGTTTGCGGGTCCGGCCGGCGGGTCCGGCTTCGGGGAAGGCCACCTCCGGAACGGGCCTGGCGGCGAAGGCCGCGGCGGCGGTGAGGCGGCGGCGGACAGCGCCGGCGAGTTCGGGAGGCGAAATCACGGTGACCCGGGGACCGTAGGAGGCCAGCTCCTCGCCCAGCGTCTCTGCATCGCGGAAGGGCACCATGAGCCGGTCCGTGCCGGCCGCGGGCCGCCGCACGCCTCCTTCCAGAGGGCCAGTTTCCAGAGCCGAGTCAGGAACCGTATGGGCGCGTTTGCGGAGCCCCAGGAGCCGTCCGTGCTCGACGTCGACGACGGCGCTCTGGACCGGCAGCTCGGCCAGGGCCGCCAGTTCGGCGCGGACATTGAACCCGGCGGGAGGCGTGAAGCTTTCCTTCTCCAGCACGGTCACGGCGGACGTCAGGCGGGACAGCCGGAAGAACCGCTTGTCCCCCCGGCCCCGGTCGTGGCCCACGAGGTACCACTGGCCGAAGCGGCTGCCCAGGCCCCAGGGCTCCACCGATCGTTCCTGCTCCTGGCCCGTGCTGCCGGCGAGGTAGCTGAACCTGACGGGGTGTTGGGCGTGCATGGCGGCCACCAGGTCTTCGAAGGCCTGGCCGGCGGGTCGGATGCGCGGCTGGACGCCGGTGGGGAGTTCGGCCTCGACGAGGCCGCCGGCGGCCTGCAGCTTGCGGACCGCGTCCACGGCGGCGGAGCCGAGGGCGGCGTGCTCCCAGAGCTGCGCTGCGAGGATGAGGACGGTGCACTCTTCGGGGGTGAGGCTGACGTCGGGCAGCCGGTTCGATTCCTTGCCGATCCGGTAGCGGGTGGTTGCAGGGTCGTCGGACCCCCAGCCCGTGTCCGTCACGGTTTCGACGTCGAAGCCAATCTGGCGCAACTCGCCTTTGTCGCGCTCAAACATGCGGCCGAAGGCGACGTCGCTGCTCGTGGTGTCGTGGTAGACCTTTTCGCGCAAATCACCGCGGCGCAGGCCGTACTTGGTGTTGAGTAGGGCGATGAGCAGGTTCAGCAGGCGTTCTGTACGTGAGGCGGACACCTCGCAAGGGTACTAAAGCCGATCCCGGAATATGACGAAAGCGCGGCAACAGCCGGAAGAACTTTTCCGATTGTTACCGCGCTTGCGCCCTCAGGGGCAATTCAGCGGGCTGATTCAGCCGGCGCTACTGTATGCGCGTGGGTGGCGTCCGCTAGCGGACGGCGACGAGGTCCACGACAAAGATCAGGGCCTCGTTGGGGCCGATCGCCCCGCCGGCGCCACGGGAGCCGTAGGCGAGCTCGGACGGGATCTCCAGGCGACGGCGGCCGCCGACCTTCATGCCCAGCAGGCCCTGGTCCCAGCCCTGGATGACCTGGCCGACGCCGACCCGGAAGTCCAGCGGCGCGCCGCGGCCCCAGGAGGCGTCGAACTCTTCACCGGTGGACCAGGCGACGCCCACGTAGTGGGTGGACACGGTGTCGCCGGGCTTGGCCTCGGCGCCGTCCCCTTCGATCAGGTCGGTGATGACCAGTTCGGTGGGGACGTCTCCTTCGGGGAAGTCAATTTCCGGCTTCTCGCGGTCGAGGTTGCGCTGTCCAAATGACATGGTTACTCCTTTTGAGGTGACGTGTGGTGGTTACGGTTGATGCGGTGGATTACTTGACGCCGAGGATGTCGACGACGAAGACGAGGTCGCCCTTCGCGTCGCCTTGGCCCTGATCACCGTAGGCGAGGTCCTTCGGGACCACCAAAAGGACGCGGGAGCCGACCGTCTTGCCGGTCAGGCCCTGGGTCCAGCCCTTGATGACGCCGGTCAGCGGGAAGGTGGCCTTCTTGCCACTCTCAAAGCTGGAATCGAAGACCTTGCCGGTGGCGAGGGCCACGCCGACGTAGTTGACGGTGATGGTGTCGGAATTCTTGAGCGCTTGGCCCTTGCCGGTGATGAGGTCCTGGGAGATCAGCTTGGTCGGCGCCTTGACGCCGGCGACCGAGATTTCCGGAACGCCCTTGTCGTTTTCCTTGACGGTCGGCAGTCCGGCCGGCGGGGTGACGGCGTCGCCCTCAGGCTTGTCCAGGACCGGCGGGGCGTCCTTGGCGGCGAGCACCTTGACGATCAGGAGCTGCGTCGGCTTGGCTGCGGTACCCTCAGCGGCGGCCTGGCCGGGTACGGCCAGGGCGATGTGCGAGCCAATCTTGGCGCCCACGAACGCGTTGTAGATCACAGGGCTGCCGGTCTTGAGCTCGTCGTTCAGCTCCAGCGGCTCGGGATCGTTCGGGAAAGTGTCTTCGAGGGTCGATCCGTCCTTGCCGTTGAAGGCCACGATCGAAATGTCGGCGATCTGGTTGGCCTTGACCCGCTCGCCGCTGCCTTCGGTGACCACCTTGATAGTGGGCGCCTTGACCTCGAGCGGCTTGGTGAAGTCGACAGCGGGGGCCTTCTTGTCGCCCTTCTCGGTCAATTTGACCGAGTCCAGTTGGGCGGTCTCCCCCGCGGACTGGCTGGTGGGTTCCGGAGCCGGAGGTGCTTCGCTGCCGCCGCAGGCGGTCAGCAGCAGCAGTCCGGGCAGAAGAATTGCTAGTAGTCGGCGCACTTGGAAACTTTCGTCGAGGCAGGGTGGACTCTGTGCCGTTCGGTTTCCCGTGGCAAGCGGCGGCCGCAAGGCAGCCCTACCCCAGAATAACGTGCGAAGCTGGGTATCAGCCCATCGAGTCCAGCAGCGCATCCACCCGTTCGTCCACGCTCCGGAACGGATCCTTGCACAGGATGGTCTGGTGGGCGCGGTCGTTCAGCTTCAGATGAACCCAGTCCACGGTGTAGTCACGGCCGAGCTCCTGGGCACGCCGGACGAAGTCTCCGCGGAGTTTGGCACGCGTGGTCTGCGGCGGGGCATCCACAGCATCCTTGACCGCGGTGTCGTCCACCACCCGGCGCACCGCCCCGCGGGCCTGGAGCAGGTAGAAGAGGCCGCGGCCGCGGGAAATGTCGTGGTAGGTCAGGTCCAGCTGCGCAATCCTGGGCGCGTCGAGCCCCAGTCCGTGCCGTTCCCGGTAGTTGTCCATGAGCTTCTTCTTGATGGCCCAGTCCACTTCGGTATCGATCGTGCTCGTGTCGCCGCTTTCGATGGCGTCGAGGGTGCGCTCCCAGAGGTCAAGGATCAGCGGCACGTGTGCGTTGTGCGCGCCGTGTTGGGCCACGAACGCGGTCACCTTGCCCAGGTACTCGCGCTGGATTTCCAGCGCCGTAAGCTGCCGGCCGTTGGCGAGCCGGACCAGGGCCCGGCCGCTGAGGTCGTGGGAGATTTCCCGGATGCTGCGGATCGGGTTCTCCATCCGCATGTCGCGCATGATCACCCCGGCCTCGATCATCCGCAGGATCAGGTCCACCGTGCCGATCTTGAGCAGGGCCGTCGGTTCGGACATGTTGGAGTCGCCCACGATCACGTGCAGGCGCCGATAGAACTCGGCGTCAGCGTGCGGTTCGTCCCGGGTGTTGATGATGGGCCTGGAACGGGTGGTGGCGGAGGAGACGCCCTCCCAGATGTGGTCGGCCCGCTGAGAGAAGGCGAAGGTGGCCCCGTGCGGGGTCTTGAGGATCTTGCCGGCCCCGGCGATCAACTGACGCGTCACGAGGAACGGGATGAGGATCTCCGCGAGCCGGGAAAACTCCCCGCGGCGCGGGATGAGGTAGTTTTCGTGGCTGCCGTAGGAGTTCCCGGCCGAGTCCGTGTTGTTCTTGAACAGGTACACGGTCCCGTTGAATCCCTCCGCTGCCAGCCGTTCCTGGGCTTCGTCCACGAGGTCGCACAGGATCAGTTCCCCGGCACGGTCATGGGCGATCAGCTGGGCCAGATCGTCGCACTCGGCCGTGGCGTACTCCGGGTGGGACCCGACGTCCAGGTAGAGGCGCGAGCCGTTGGTCAGGAAGACGTTGGAGGACCGTCCCCAGCTGACCACCTTGCGGAAGAGGTAGCGGGCCACTTCCTCAGGCGCCAGCGGCCGGGACTCCGGACTTGAATAGGAAATTCCGAATTCGGTTTCGATACCGAATATGCGCTTGTCCATCTCACTTCTCCTCAGCCAGCAATGCCACGATGTCCGGGTCCTCGAGCCGGCGGAACGCCCGGCGGGTGCCGCGGCCGCTTTCCGATCCCCGGTCCAGTACCGCAACTTCCAGTGCGGAAACCGGCAGGGTGGTGGTTTCCTTGTCTGCCACGAGTCCGGCTAGGGCCAGCCGGATGGCGCCCGCGAAGTCGAGTTCGCCCTGCCAGCCCGCCGCGACGGCTTCGGAAACCTTGTCCGCCTGGCCGCCCATCACGATAAAGCCGTGCTCATCGGCGATGGACCCGTCAAAGGTCAGCCGGTACAGATGGTCCGCTTCCTGGATCTGGCCGACTTCGGCCACGGCCAGTTCAACCTCGAAGGGTTTCTGTTCGGCCGTAAACACCGCGCCGAGGCTCTGCGCGTAGACGCTCGCGAGGCCGCGGGCCGTGACGTCTTCGCGGTCGTAGGAGTAGCCGCGGACATCGGCGTACCGCACCCCTGCTTGTCGCAGGCTCTCAAATTCGTTGTACTTTCCGACGGCCGCAAACGCGATTTTGTCGTAGATCTCGCCGATCTTGTGCAGCGACGGGGACGCGTTCTCCGCCACGAGGGCAATCCCGTCCCGGCAACTGATGACCACCACCGAGCGTCCGCGGGCGATGCCCTTCCGTGCGAAATCCGCACGGTCCTTCATCAGCTGTTCGGGGGATACATAGAACTGCTGGGTCATCTCAGGCCTCCCGCTGGGCGACGGCCCGGGATTCGATGACGCGGCCGGCCACGGCGGCGAGATCGCGGTCCGGGACACGGAAGGCGCCTGTTCGGTTCACGATATACACCACCGGCCATAATTGCCGGACCGGGTCCGGGCCGCCCGTGGCGGAGTCGTCGTCGGCGGCGTCGTACAGTGCCTCGACGGCGACCGCCACGGCGTCCTGCTCCGAGAGGCCGGGCCGCCACAGTTTTTTCAGCGCGCCGCGGGCGAACATCGAGCCGGATCCCACCGCATGGTGCTCCTGCTCCTCGTATCGGCCGCCCGTGACGTCGTAGGAGAAGAGCCGGCCGAAGCCTGCGGGCCGGTCGAATCCCGCGAACAAGGGAACGACGGCCAGGCCCTGCATGGCCATGGGCAGGTTGCCGCGCACCATGGCGCCGAGCCGGTTCGCCTTGCCGTCCAGGCTAAGGAGCGTGCCCTCGATTTTCTCGTAGTGCTCGAGTTCAACCTGGAACAGCCGGGTGATGTCTAGGGCGATTCCGGCGGTTCCGGCAATGCCCAGCACTGAGTACTGGTCAGCGGGAAAGACTTTCTCGATGTGCCGGCTGGCGATCACGTTGCCCATGGTGGCGCGGCGGTCCCCGGCCATCAGCACTCCCCCGGCGTAGGTCATCGCCACGATCGTGGTCCCGTGCGGGGCCTGCAGCGGTGCTGCCGGATGGGCGGCGGGCAACTGGTTGAAACGGACTTGGCCGAAGGGCATTAAGTCGGGCCGCTCGCGCTGCAGATGCTCGGTGAATGAGGACGTCGCGTTGGCTGCTACTCGGTTGGCTGTTGTTTCCTGCACTATCGCTCTCCCTCAACGTGGTGGATCAACGACTCTTCCGGCCCTTAGCCCCTCCCGCCGCCCTCATCCGGCGGTCGGCGGCGCTCCTACTGGCCGCCCTTTTGGACGAATGCGCGGACGAATTCCTCCGCATTGGACTCCAGCACGCCGTCGATCTCGTCGAGGAGATCGTCGACGCCCTGGGTGGCTGCCGACGCCTGGGCGTCCCCTGGGGCCGGCGGCGCGGCGGGGACGTCCTCGTCAACCTCGGTGTCCCGCGACTGCGGCTGCTGCTGCTCCTGGCCTGCCATTGTTTTCTCCTTCATGTCCGTCCCTTTTCTCCTAAGGGACATCCTTTAGCAATAGTGCCACGCCCGGGGCGCCCGCGGGGGGCTTTGTTCCTAGGAACCGGGGCTGAGTCCGAGCAGTTCGGCCAGGAACGTCCCGGCCTCCCGGTGCCGGGCGAACAGGGCGCCTGTGAGGGCTTCTGTTCCGCGCAGCGGCTCGCGGGTTGGGACCCGCTGGAGCCTGCCGCGGCCGGGGACATCGAAGATCACCGAGTCCCAGCTGGCCCCCGCGAGATCCGCGCCGAACCGGCTGACGCAGCGTCCGCGGAAGTACGCGCGCGTGTCCGACGGCGGTTCCGTCACCGCCCGGGCGATCGCGGCGTCGTCCACGATGCGCTGCATCCGGTCGCGGGCCAGCAGCCGATAATAGAGCCCCTTTTCGGGGCGGATGTCAGCCCACTGCAGGTCCACGAGGCCCAGCCGCGCGTTGTCCCAGCCCAGGCCGTCACGCTGCCGGTAGCCCTCCAGCAGGGACAGTTTGGCGAGCCACTCCACCGAGGAAGCGGCCGACGCCCGGTCACCGCCGAGTTCGCTCAGCGTGGCGGACCACCGTTCCAGGACCTCGTGGGTGTGGCCGTCACCGTCCACCGCGTCCGCGACGCCGGTGTCCTGCGCATGCTTCGAAGCGGCCTCCAAATAGATCCACTGCAGGTCCAGGGCAGTGATCCGTCGGCCGTCGCCCAGGCGCAGCAGCGCGGTGAGCGAGGTGTCGTGGCTGACGGCCTGCAGCGCGGCGACGGGTTCATGGACTTCAATCCGCGGCGCCAGCCCGGCCTCGATCAGGCTCAGGACCATGGCGGTGGTGCCGAACTTGAGGAAATTGGACGTCTGGCTGAGGTTGGCATCGCCGATGATGACGTGGAGCCTGCGGTATTTGTCCGCGGTGGCGTGGGGTTCGTCCCGGGTGTTGATGATGGGGCGGCGGATGGTGGTTTCCAGGCCCACTTCGGTTTCGAAGAAGTCAGCGCGCTGGCTGATCTGGTAGCCGGCCCGGGCGCTGTCCTGCCCCAGGCCCACCCGGCCGGCACCGCAAATGATCTGCCGGGTGACGAAAAACGGCGTGAGGCCGCGCACGATCTCGCCGAACGGCACCGAGCGGGGCATCAGGTAGTTCTCGTGCGAACCGTAGGAAACCGACTTGTTGTCCGTGTTGTTCTTGTACAGGTTGACGGGCGGCAGGTCGGGATCGGCGGCAAGGCGCCGGACAGCGGCCAAAGCCACGAGGTCGCCAGCGGCGTCCCAGGTGACGGCGGCGCGGGGGTTGGTCACCTCGGGACTGGAATACTCCGGATGGGCGTGGTCCACGTACAGCCGTGCGCCGTTGCCCAGCACCATGTTCATGAGCAGGGTGCCGGACTCGTCCTCGCCGTCGGCCTCGAGTTCCTGCCGCCCGTAGGCGAGGGCGACCGCCTCGGCGTCGAGGACGGGGGGCTGGTCGGTGAGTTGTTCCGGGTCCGCGCTGCTGCGCTCCAAGGTCCAGCCGCGGGCGTCGTGCAGCGGCTCTTCATCGGTGTAGTCCCACCGCGTTTCGGCTCCCCCGGCGGCGCGCTGCCGGGTCACCTGGGCGTACGCCTGGATGACCCGGGCCGACATCATCGTGGCGTTGGCTCCGGGGGCCGAGGGGGCGTGGATGCCGTATTCGGTCTCCGAGCCCATCACCCTCATTGCCCCGCCGACCGGCAAGCCGCCCGCAGTGTCGGCGGGCTTGCCGGGGACAACAGCCGTCACAGGTACTGGCCTGTGCTGGGCATCGTCTCGATGGACTTCCCGGGCTCCTGGCCGGCCTTGCCCTGGACGATGGTACGGATATACGTGATGCGTTCGCCCTTCTTGCCGGAGATCCGTGCCCAGTCGTCCGGGTTGGTGGTGTTGGGCATGTCCTCGTGTTCACGGAACTCGTCCACGACCGCCCGGAGCAGGTGGTCGATCCGCAGACCCTTCTGCCCGATGGTCAACAGGTCCTTGATGGCGTACTTCTTGGCCCGGTCCACGACGTTCTGCACCACGGCGCCGGAATTGAAGTCCTTGAAGTAGAGCATTTCGGTGTCGCCATTGGCGTAGGTCACCTCGAGATATTCGTTGGACTTGTCGGTGGAGTACATCGCCTCGACGGTCCGCTGGACCATGGCGTCCACGGTCGCCTGCACGTCGCCGCTGTGCTCGGCCAGGTCGGTCTCGTGGAACGGCAGGTCCGTGGTGATGTACTTGTTGAAGATGTCGGCCGCGGCCTCGGCGTCGGGCCGCTGGATCTTGACCTTGACGTCCAGGCGGCCGGGGCGCAGGATCGCCGGATCGATCATGTCTTCCCGGTTGGAGGCGCCGATCACGATCACGTTGTCCAGCCGTTCGACGCCGTCGATCTCGCTGAGGAGCTGCGGAACGATGGTCGTTTCGACGTCGGAGGAAATGCCCGTGCCGCGGGTGCGGAACAGCGAATCCATTTCGTCAAAGAACACCACCACCGGGCTGCCCTCGGACGCCTTCTCCCGGGCACGCGCGAAGATCAGGCGGATGTGCCGTTCGGTCTCGCCGACGTACTTGTCGAGCAGTTCGGGTCCCTTGATGTTCAGGAAATAGCTCTTCATGTCCGTCTTGCCGGCGCGCTCGGCGGCCCGCGCGGCCAACGAGTTGGCCACGGCTTTGGCGATCAGGGTCTTGCCGCAGCCGGGAGGGCCGTACAGCAGGATGCCCTTGGGTGCCTTCAGCCCGTGCTCCCGGTACAGGTCAGGATGCAGGAACGGCAGTTCGACGGCGTCGCGGATCTGCTCGATCTGCGGGCCCAGACCGCCGATATCCAGGTAGGTGATGTCCGGAACTTCCTCGAGCACGAGGTTCTCCACCTCGGAGCGCGGGATTTTTTCCAGCGCGTACCCGGTGCGCGAATCGATCGACAGTGCGTCGCCGACCCGGAGCCGCTGGGCCAGCAGGGCACCGGAGAGCCGGACGACCCGTTCCTCGTCGGCGCGGCCCACCACCAGGGCGCGGTCCGGTCCCAGCATTTCCTTCAGCGTGACCAGGTCCCCGGCCCGCTCGTAGCCGAGCCCGGCGACCACCATGAGGGCCTCGTTCAGCAGGACTTCCTGCCCGACGGCCAGCTGGCTGATGTTGACCAGCGGGCTGATCCCCACGCGCATCTTGCGGCCGGCGTTGAAGATGTCCACGGACTCTTCCGTGGCCGCCTGGCCGCTGTTCCCGGCCGTCGGCTGCCGCTTCGGGTTGAGCTGGAGGATCGTGCCGAAGCTGTACGGCGGCTGTCCCTCCTGGTCGAGGGCGTTCTTCAGCCGCAGGATCTCGGCCTTGGCCGTTTCCAGCATGCTGACCAGCTTGGAGTTGTTCTGTGTCGCGGCGGCAAGCTGACGGTCAATGTGGCGGAGCTTGTCCCGGAGGATGTTGACTTGCCGCTCTGCGACGGACAGTTCACTGGCGGCGTACCGTTCACCCTCGCTGGCTGCGGCCCGGGCCGCGTCCTGGCGTGCGGCGGCATCCGCGGCGTCCTCGGCCGGTGTGCGGCCCGGGTCAGTATTCGGAGTCTCCATCGTGCATCAGCCCCTTCCTGCTCTTCTGTTAAGACCATAGCCCTATGAAGGCGGGTGCCGCTGGAGACATCCGAAATATGCTGCCTAGTTCGTTATCTCCGGGGCGTCGACGACGTTTGTTCCGGCGATTGCGTCCCGGGCGGCGCGGCGCAGCTTCTTGTCCGAGACCGCCCGCTCGCCGACAGCGCCCGGGGTCCAGGCGTTGACGTCTTCTTCGTTAAAGTCGGTCTTGGAGGGGCGGCGCTTCACCGAAATTCCCGTGACTCCGTCGGCGAGACGGCGGGTTACCAGCAGGAAGCCCGTGTGGGCAACCATGCGGTGGTCCGGACGCACGGCCAGGCCTTCGAGATGCCAGCCGCGGACCATGGATTCCCACGCGTCGGGTTCGGTGAACCGTCCATCCGCGCGGATGGCTTCGGCTGTCCGCGAAAGCTGCGTCACAGTCGCGACATAATTGATCCACACTCCGCCGGGCGCCAGGACCGTGGCGACGGCGTCGAGGCATTCCCACGGCGCGAGCATGTCCAGGACCACGCGGTCCACCGAGCCGGGTTCCTCGGTGCGCACCACTTCCTCCTGGAAGTCGCCGAGCGAGATCTTCCAGGCCGGGTGCGGGCCGCCGAAGATGGTCTCGACGTTGCCGCGGGCGATGTCCGCGAACTCCTGGCGGCGCTCAAAGGAATGCAGGTATCCGTTGTCCCCCACCGCGCGCAGCAGGGAGATGGACAGGGCGCCGGAGCCGACGCCGGCCTCGACAACACGCGCGCCGGGGAAAATGTCCGCCATCGTCACGATCTGGCCGGCGTCCTTCGGGTAGACCACGGCCGCGCCGCGCGGCATCGAGAGCACGAAGTCCGAGAGCAGCGGGCGCAGGGTTTGGTACTGCTGTCCGACGTTGTTGACGACCACCGAGCCGTCAGGCTTGCCGATGATCTCGTCATGGTTCAGGAATCCCCGGTGGGTGTGGAAGGCTCCGCCGACTTCGAGCGTGATCGTGTTCATGCGGCCGCGCTCGTCCGTGAGCTGGACCCGCTCACCTTCGCGGAACGGCCCGCGGCGGCGCGCCGCGCCCGTCGCACCATTCGCGGTGGTGGCGGCGGTGACTGTGGTGGTGCCTGCGGCGGGGGTAGTGCCTGCGGCAGTGTCGCTGCTCATGAAGATGTTCCTCGCTCCTGTAAAGCTGTGTGGCCGCGGACATGCCGGCGGGCACCGGTCCTTGCGCGTGGGGGCCGGAAAATCACGACCGCCCAGTAACTCTACCGGTTCTGCCCCTGGTTCTGGCGTTCGTTCCGGTACTTGCCTGTAATGGCACGGAGGACGGCGGACTGGCGCAGCAGCCCGGTGACGGCGCCCTCGCGGTCCACCACTGCGTACTCCTGGCCTTCAATCTGGGCCAGGTACTGGACCAGATCCTGGCCTTTGGACCATTCCGGGACATAAGCGCCGGCGCCAAGGGGGTAGGCGACCGCGGTCAGGGCGGTCGCTGCAGCCAGGGCGGCAGGCACGGTGGCGGCGGCTGCGGCGTCGACGATGCCCACGGGGCGGCCGTCCCGGTCGCACAGCACCACGTTGGGCTTTCCTGCCGGCGCCAGGTCCAGGAGGTCTGCGACCGTGGCGGTTTCCGGAAGGCCGACGGCGGGTTCGGCGAGGGCCGCGGCATCGACAAGGTGCAGTCGGCCCCGCAGGCGGGCCTGCTGGATCGATGCCGATGCCCCCATCCACAGGAAGCTGCCCACGAGGGCGGTGATGAGGGTGAAGGAAATATCCGGTCGTGCACCACTGAGCAGGGGCAGGACAATGAACCACAGGGCCAGGCCGATCACGATGATCCGGCCCGCCCAACCGGCGGCAATGGTGCCCTTTTCCTGGCTGCCGGTGGCTTTCCAGACAGCGGATTCGACCAGCCGGCCTCCGTCCAGCGGAAGGCCGGGAAGCACGTTGAAGATGCCGATCAGCACGTTGGCCCAGACAAAGATGTTGGCCAGGATATCGGCGACGCCGCCCAGGTCCCCGTACGCGAGCGGGAGCCAGCCTGCGCCGGCAAGGACGAAGTTCGCAGCCGGGCCTGCCATCGCGACCAGGACGGAGCGCCCGGGAGAGGCGGTGAAGCTCTGGAACTGGGTGTGGCCGCCCCACAGGTTGAGGACAATTTTCTCCGTGGGCCAGTGGAACAGCTTGGCCGTCAGCGCATGCGCGAGTTCGTGGGCCAGCACGGAAATCAGGAGCAGCAGCGCGTAGGCGAATGCGACGAAGAAGGCGGTTACTCCGAGGCGGGGATTGTTGCTCTGCAGGACCGGCCCGTACGCGATCACCGTGAAGGCCGCGATGATGAACCAGGAATACGCCAGAAATACCGGAATGCCGGCAATGCGGCCCAGCGGAATCCCCTCCCGAAGGGTAGCCGCATTCTTGCCGGGCTGTCCGTGGCTGCCGGTGTCAGCCACGGAGACGGCCCCCGGTCGAGTGGGCGGCTGTGTCCGCCGCGCGCCCGAAGGTGGCGTCCGGGAATTCGTGCCGCAGGGCCACGAGCTCTTCCAGGTCCGCAACTGTGCGGCCTTCGAGGGTGTCCCAGGTGGCGCGGCGGGGATCGTCCGGCAGGGGCAGGATGTGCGGGATGGCGACCGTGACGACGCCGGACGCCACGGCGGCGGCGACACCCGGCACGGAATCTTCCAGGGCAACGCAGTGGTGCAGGCCCAGCTCGGGGTCCTGCTGCTGCAGGAGCTCAACGGCCCTCAGGTAAGCCTCCGGGTGCGGCTTACCCTGCACGACCGTGTCCCCCGTGACGAGGAACTCAAAGTAGGGCTCCGGCAGGCTCGCAACGATCTCCCGGGCCAGCGGACCCTCGGACATGGTGACGAGGGCGCAGCGGACACCGGCGTTGTACAGTTCGTCGAGCAGTTCGCGGGCACCGGGTCGCCAGGGGACGGAGTTCCGAATTTGGCTGATCACATGGCCGGTGAGGGTGTCGATGATGTCGCGCCGTTCCATCGCCACGCCGGCGTCCTGCAGGATGCCCGCGGAAAACGTCAGGGCCTGTCCCACGAGCTGCATGGCCTGGTCCTGGGACCATTGTCCGCCGTGGGCTTCAACGAGTGCGCGTTCGGCTTCGATCCAGTAGGGCTCGGTGTCGACAATGGTGCCATCCATGTCCCAGAGTGCTGCTTTAAGGAGGGGCCGGGAAGCTGAGGATCGCATGCCTTCCAGTCTACGGCGAAGCCCACGGCCGGGGGCCCGTGCTACGCCTACGGCGAATTCCGCCCACCCGGCCGCGGGATTTCGGACGGAACTTGTGCGGAACTGGGGCGCGCGCAGTGCTGTATTGCCTGCACGGGGCGGGGTCTTGGACGTAGGGTGATGGCATGAACAGCTTCGAGGCAGACCCCACCGAACCAGGCGCCGTCGCCGAGCCGGAGCGGCTGTTGCAGCCCGTCCCCGAGGGCCGGCGCATCACCGTCATGCTGGCGGCCTTTGAAGGCTGGAACGATGCCGGGGAGGCCGCCAGCGACGCCCTGCGCTATCTGAACAAGCTCTGGGGCGGGAAGAAGGTCGCGGCGATCGACGCCGACGAGTACTACGACTTCCAGTTCACCCGGCCCACGATCCGCCGGACGGCGGCCGGCGAGCGGAAGATCAAGTGGCCTTCCACGAGGATCTTCAAGGCCAGCGTCCCCGACTCGAACGTGGACGTCATTTTCGTCCAGGGCACCGAGCCCTCCTACAAGTGGCGCGCCTACACGGCGGAGCTGCTGGTGCATGCTGAGGCCCTGCACGTCGATTACGTCATCTTGGTCGGTGCGCTGCTGGCTGACGTGCCGCACAGCCGCCCGATTCCGGTCAGTACGTCCACGGACGACGCAGCACTGCGTGAGCGGATGGACTTGGAGGCCTCGCAGTACGAAGGCCCGGTGGGGATTGTGGGCGTGCTCGGCGAGGTGGCGTTGCTTGCCGGGCTCCCGACGGTCTCGCTTTGGGCGGCCGTGCCGCACTATGTGGCCCAGGCGCCGTCACCGAAAGCGCAGCTGGCCCTGTTGCACCGGATCGAGGAGTTGCTCCAGGTCCCGCTGGACACCACGGAACTGGTCGAGGAGGCCGACGCGTGGGAGCGCGGCGTGGACGAGCTCGCCACCGAGGATCCCGAAATTGCGGCGTATGTCCGCCAGCTGGAGGAGGCCAAGGACACCGCCGACCTCCCGGAGGCCAGCGGCGAATCGATCGCCCGCGAATTCGAGCGCTACCTCAAGCGTCGGGGCAAGGACAAGCCCTAGCGACGGGCCCGGTTAGAGTTCGACGCCGAGAAGGGCGTTGACGGCGTCGCTGACCAGCGCGGCGTCCGTGGCCGCGGCTGGCCCCGGGGTTTCCAGGGCGGCCTTGGCCCAGGCGTCCATTGCTACGAGCGCGCCGGGCGCGTTGAGGTCATTGGCGAGCTCGGTCCGCAGCCGGCCGATGAGGGCCGCGGCGGAGCCTTCAGGAGCCACGGCCCGTGCCTCGCGCCAGGTGCGGAGCCGGTCTTTGGCCTCGTCGAACCCGGCGTTGGTCCAGGACCAGTCCGTGCGATAGTGGTGGGCCAAGATCGCGAGACGGATCGCGGCGGGTTCTTCCCCGTCGGCGCGGAGCCGGGAGACCAGGACCAGGTTGCCCTTGGACTTGCTCATCTTTTCCCCGTCGAGGCCCACCATGCCAGCATGGGCGAAGTGGCGGGCCAGGGGTACGCCTGCGAGTGAGTAGGCATGGCCGGCGCCCATTTCGTGGTGCGGGAAGATCAGGTCCGAGCCTCCGCCCTGGACGGTGAACGGCTTGGGCAGGTACTCCTGGGCGATCACCGTGCATTCGATGTGCCAGCCGGGCCGGCCCTCCCCCAGTTCGCCGCCGGGCCAGCTGGGTTCGCCCTCGCGGGCAACCCGCCAGAGCAGCGGGTCCAGCGCCTGGCGCTTCCCGGCCCGGCCCGGGTCGCCGCCGCGTTCGGCGAAGAGTTCCAGCATTTCGGCGTCGGCGAGCCCGGAAATGGATCCCAGGGTCCAGGCGTCGACGGCGTCCGTCGAGTGCTTCCCGGCGGCTTCGACGTCGTAGTAGACATCACCGTCGGGCTCGCCGCCGGTGCCGGGGACGCGGTACGCGAGTCCGTTGCGCAGAAGGCGCTCGATGGCGGGGACGATCAGCGGGACGGCTTCGACGGCACCGATGTAGTGATCCGGAGCGAGGACGTTCAGGGCTTCCATGTCTGTCTGGAAAAGCTCGATCTGGCTCGCGGCGAGGTCGCGCCAGTCGACCCCGGTGGCCGTTGCGCGCTCCAGGAGGGGGTCGTCGACGTCGGTCACGTTCTGGACGTACGAAACTTGCTGGCGGCCGTCCCGCCAAGCGCGGTTCAGGAGGTCGAAGGCGACATAGCTGGCCGCGTGGCCCATGTGCGTGGCGTCATAGGGGGTGATGCCGCAGACATACATGGACTGCTCACCCGTGGCCTCCAGGGTGACGATTCCGCCCTTGGCGGTGTCGAAGAGGCGAAGGGCGGGCATGCTGCCGGGGAGTTGGGCAACAGGGCGGGAGATCCAGGATTTCACAGCCCAAGCCTAGTGCTAGGCGCTGATGACATTGAAACCGAGCAGCAGGAACAGGGACGTTCCCAAGATGATCCGGTACCAGACAAAGAGCCGGTAGCCGCGGGTGGAGACGTACTTCAGGAACCAGCCGATGATGACATAGCCCACGATGAAGGCGATCACTGTGGCCAGGGCCGTTTCCGGGAGCCCGTACGGGCCGGTGATGCCTTCCTTGGAGACCACCTTGTACAGCTGGTACAGGCCGCTGCCGAACACGGCGGGGATGGCCAGCAGGAACGAGTAGCGGGCCGCCGCCTCGCGGGTGTAGCCCATCAGGAGACCGGCGCTGATAGTGCCGCCGGAGCGGGACACGCCGGGGAACAGAGCCAGGGCCTGTGCGAGTCCGTAATAGAGGCCGTGCTTGTACGTCAGCTGCGTGAGTTCGCGGTCCTGCTTGCCGATGGTGTCGGCCACGGCCAGGACCATGCCGAACACAATCAGCATGGTCGCAACGCCCCAGAGGCTGCGGAGCACCGACTCGATCTGGTCCTGGAACAGCAGGCCCAGGACGATGATCGGGACACTGCCCAAGATCACCAGCCAGCCCATGCGCGCATCCGGGTTCCGCCGTGACACCTTGCCGGTCAGCGAACCGGACCACGCGCGGATGATCCGCAGGATGTCGCGCCAGAAATAGACAATCACGGCCGCCTCGGTGCCAAGCTGGGTGATGGCCGTAAAAGCCGCGCCGGGGTCTGATGCCCCCGGCAGAAAGGCGCCGACAATCCGCAGATGGGCGCTCGAGGAAATCGGGAGGAACTCGGTCAGCCCCTGTACTAGGCCCAGCAGAGCCGCTTGTATCCAGTTCACGTTTATAGACCCTACGTTATGAAGCACGGCGACTCCCGTAAGCTTGCTGGCATGCAGCAGCGTTATGTCGGCAACAGTGGGTTGCGCGTGTCCGCCCTTTCCCTTGGCACCATGTCTTGGGCCCGGGAAACCGAGGAACAGGATGCCGCCACCCTCCTGCGGTCTTTCGTCGATGCCGGCGGAACCCTGATCGACACGGCGGCGTCCTACGCCGACGGGCAGGCCGAGGCCATGCTCGGCGGAATGCTGGGCGACGTCGTCGCCCGTTCCGAAGTGGTGATCTCCACGAAGGCCGGGCTCACGACGACGGACGGGCGCCGCAGCGTCGACACGTCCCGTAACGGCATGCTCTCCGGGCTTGACGCGAGCCTTGCACGGCTGGGAACCGACTACGTGGATCTCTGGTTCGCGCACGCCTGGGATTCAAATGTGCCGCTGGAGGAGACCCTGTCCGCGCTGGACCACGCGGTGCGCTCCGGCCGGGCGCGTTATGCCGGTGTGTCCAATTTCAACGGCTGGCAGACAGCCAAGGCCGCCGCCATTGCGGGCTTCCCCCTGGTGGCCAACCAGTCCGAGTACTCGCTGCTGCAGCGCAGCGCGGAAATTGAGCTGATTCCGGCCATCGAGGACGCCGGACTCGGCCTGATGGCCTGGGGTCCGATCGGACGCGGCGTCCTGAGCGGAAAATACCGCGGTCACATCCCCGGGGATTCCCGTGCCGCCAGCCAGCGGCTCGCCACGTACGTGGAACCGTATCTCGAAGCGCCGGCGTCAAGTGTGGTGGAGGCTGTCGCCATGGCGGCGAAGGGGCTCGGCCGGACGCCACTTGATGTGTCGCTGAGTTGGCTCTTGTCCCAGCAAGGTGTGGCAACCGCAGTGGTGGGTCCTCGGACGCCGGTTCAACTCAAGGAGATCCTGGACTCGGCCTTCGCGCCGCTCCCGCCGGAGATCGCGCAGGCTCTCGAGGACGTGTCCGACCCAGCCTGAGGCCGGTTCCGGGAGTTCCGCACAGCCCCCAAATAATCTGAGTCAGTTCTCTGAGTTCTGCAGGATCTCGAGGTCCTCTTCGTCGTCGATATCGTCTTCGTCATCGTCGTCGTCATCTTCCTCGTCGATGACTTGGAGCGGCGTCACTTCCCCATACGCTTCATACAGTGCGTCGTCGTAGACTTCAAAGGCGTCAGCAACGGCGAAGAACGCCGCTTCGACCGCGGGATCCCCGTCACTTCTGCGGGCGGAGGCCGCCGCCAGGTGTTCTTCGAATGCAGAGGTCAGTGACTGAAGCGCGACACGCGGATCGATGCTCATGACTTCACGTTAGTCGGAAAAAGACGAAAATGGAGAGCAATGAAAGAACATTTTCTGAGCAGCTCGGTCCGACGGGAACGGGACTATGTGAGGCAGTACGAGTACCTCGTTCTGACGGTCAGTCCTGAGGATTCCCTCCCCGAGGCCCGCCGCCGGCTCGTGGAGCACTCCGAGTACGGCAAATGGGAACTGGAACGCAGCCGCCTCTACGTGGGCGGCGGGCGGCGGTTCTGGTTGCGCCGAAAAGTCATTCAGGTCCAGCGCACCGTCTAGGGCTCCCCTGCACTGATGCCACGAACATCGGCCGGAGCGGGGCACTGAACGCCGCCGAGTCCGGGGCACTTTTAGGGTGTTTCCAGCGGGCCCAGCCAGGCGTTCGCCACGGTATTGTGCGCCGACTCGTCATCTGAGGGGTGGAACATGCCGGCCAGCACGTCCCGGTATAACCTTTCCAGCTCGGAACCGCGGAAGTAGCTGGATCCTCCGGAGACCCGGATCGCGAGGTCCACCACGGTGCGCGCCGTTTCCGTGGCCCGAACCTTGAGGCCCACCAGCCGGGGGAACCACTGGCTGCCGTGGTCGGCGAGTTCGTCGACGTCGGCCGCCACGCGGGACAGCTGAGGGTACAGCGCGTCCATGGCCATCGCGGCGTCGGCTACCTTCCAGCGGATATCCGGGTCCTGGGCGTAGCTGCGGCCGCCGTTCTTGAACGACGTCCGGCGCTGCACTGCTTCCACCCCGAGTGTGAGGGCCCGTTCGCCGATTCCCGTGTACACCGCGGCAAGCAGGGTCTCGAAGCAGGCGAAGATCGCGAAGATCAGGGGGTCGGCATTTGGGCCCACGGGCAGTTTCCGGAAGATCCGTTCGGCCGGCACCACGGCGCCGTCCAGGAGGGTCGTGTTGGACTGGCTGGCCCGCATGCCGAGCGTGTCCCAGTCGGGCAGAATCTCGTAGCCGGGCGTTTCCCGGGTGATAAACCCGTGGACCAGCTCCCCGGCACCGTCCCCGCCCGAGGGGTCCTTTCCGAAGATCCCCAGCCGGGTCCACGCCGGCGAGAGGCTCGTGAAGATTTTGCGGCCGGTAAAGCTGTAGCCGCCGTCGGGCAGGGGGACGGCCTCGGTGCGGGAATCGAACAGCACGGAGTCGTTGCCGGCCTCCGAATTGCCGAAGGCAAAGACTTCCCCCTGCGCGGCTTCCTGGAGGACGAAATCCAGCGAGGAGTCACCCCGGGCGGCAAGTACGTGCGCGACGCCGGTCCACACCAGGTGCATGTTGACCGCCAGTGCCGTGGCCGGCGCCGCCGTCGCCAGCAGGCGTTGCAGTTGCGCCGCTTCCACCAGCCCGAGTCCCAGGCCGCCGTCGGCCGCGGGGACAAAGATCTTCAGGTAGCCGGCCGCCTTCAGGTCGGCAAGGTCCTCGTGGAAGAAGGCGTTGTCGCGGTCATAGCCGGCGGCGCGGCCACGGATCCGTTCCAGCAGCGGTCCGCTGAGGATGTCCTCGGGCGTCATGGCCGGGTGTCCGTTCAGTAGTTGGTGAGCAGGGTGTCCAGCACCCGCGCGCCAAATTTCAGGGAATCGGCCGGGACGCGTTCGTCGACGCCGTGGAACATGCCGGTGAAGTCGAGTTCGTCCGGAAGCATCAGCGGGGCGAAGCCGTAGCCTGTGATGCCCAGCCGGCTCAGGGACTTGTTGTCTGTCCCGCCGGAAAGGGTGTAGGGCAACACCTTGGCGCCCGGATCTTCGGAATGCAGGGCATCGATCATGGAGTCGACGAGGTTGCCGGCGAACGGCACCTCCAGCGAGACGTCGTTGTGCACGTAGCTGATGTCCACTCCGGTGCCGGCGAGCTCACGCACGGTCTCCAGGACCTGCTGCTCCTGCCCTGGCAGGGTCCGGCAGTCGATGAGGGCCTCGGCCGATTCCGGAATGACGTTGTGCTTGTAGCCGCCTTTGAGCAGGGTGGGATTGGTGGTGTTCTGCAGCGTGGCGCCGACGAAGCGGGCCACGGTGCCGAGTTCCTTGAGGATCTTGTCGGGATCGTCGGGATCGAATTCGACCCCGGTGAGTTCGGTGACGCCGTCGAGGAACTGCCGGGTGGTCGGCGTCAGCTCGATCGGCCAGTTGTAGGCGCCGATCCGGGAGACCGCGCCGGCAAGCCTGGTCACGGCGTTGTCGGTGTTGATCTGGGAGCCGTGGCCGGCGCGGCCATGGGCAACGAGGCGGAGCCAGGAGAGCCCCTTCTCCGCCGTCTGGAGCAAGTACGTGCGCTGCCCGCCGATGGTGGCGGAAAAGCCGCCGACCTCCGAGATCGCCTCTGTGGCGCCCTCAAAGAGTTCGGGCCGCTTGTCGACGGCGTAGCGGGCGCCGTAGGTGCCGCCGGCTTCCTCGTCGGCAAAGAACGCGAAGATGAGGTCCCGCTTGGGCTTGCGGCCCGTGCGGGCGAAATTGCGCAGCACGGACAGGATCATGGCGTCCATGTCCTTCATGTCCACGGCGCCGCGCCCCCAGATCAGGCCGTCTTTCAGCTCGGCGCCGAACGGGTCGACAGACCACTGCTCGCGGAGGGCCGGGACAACGTCCAAATGGCCGTGGACCACCAGGGCGCTGGCCGAGGGGTCCTCCCCCGCCAGCCGGGTCACCACGCTGGCGCGGCCAGGGGCGGCCTCGAAGATTTCGGCGTCCAGCCCGACCTCCGCCATGAGCCCGGCGGTGTATTCGGCGGCCGCGCGTTCACCGGGGCCGGAGCCGTCACCGTAGTTGGATGTGTCAATGCGGATCAGCTCCTGGCAGATCCTGACGACCTCATCCTCGGGCCTGGGTTCAGTCCGGTTGTCAGTCATAGCGGCTCCTCTTGGCGGTGGCTGGATTGCTGGCTTCAGCCTACCCACAGGCTCCCGCAAAGCCTCGATTATTTGTTTCGGGAAAAGTCGTGCTAGAGTCTTTCTCGCTGCTTCCGAGAAAAGCAAAACGCTGAGAGGCGAAAATGATCTCGGAATTACCACCTGCGCGGGTGGCGGAATGGCAGACGCGCTAGCTTGAGGTGCTAGTCCTCGAAAGGGGGTGGGGGTTCAAGTCCCCCTCCGCGCACTACAGGAAACACCCTGGAATCCAAGGATTCCAGGGTGTTTTTTTGTGCCGGGTCAGCCGGGCGGGGCGCCGGACTTCGCAGGAACCAGGCTGATAGGGAGCATGAACGCTGCCACGAGCCCGACGAGTCCCAACACGGCGAGGGTGATCATCGCGAGACCGTACGACCAGGTGACGAGGATCGTCCCCGCCACGGCGACGCCGAGCGATGAGCCCAGGTTCGACACGCTGCGCGACAGGCCGGAGATCTCGCCCTGCAGCTCAGCGGGGAAGCTCGACTGGACCAGGTTGACGGACGGGGTCAGCATCGCACCCACACCCAGCCCGATCAGCAGAAGCCCGGGGGCGAAGGCCCACGCAGACGGATTCCCGTTCACCATGGCGACAAGCAAGGCGATCCCGCACAGCGTGACGATGAAGCCGACGATGACCAGGGTGCGTTGCCTGTACACCTTCGCGAGCCGCCCTGCCGCCATGGATGAGACCAGGATGCCGGCGGTGGCCGCCGTGAAGATCACCCCGGTCTCGATCGCGTTGTACCCCCGCACGACTTGGAGGTACGCCGACACGACGAAGGAAGTTCCCAGCAGGATCAGCCATTGCACGTTCTGCGTGATGAGGCCGAGATTCGATGTTCGATTCCGGAAGAGCCCGGTGGACAGCAGCGGCTCCTCCCCCTTGCGCTCCATGGTCCGCACGTGGGTGAAGAACCAGAGCAGTAGCAGCGTGCCGGCAGCCATGAAGACCGCCATCAGCAGCAGGTCGTTGTCCGCCAGCATGATGCCGGTGACGAGGACCACAAGCCCCGCGGCAGAGAGCACAGCCCCCATGGAGTCGAACGGCTTGCTCGGGTCCGCGGGCACCGGGTCCTGAACCGCGCGGCGGCTGAGCAAAATGATGATCACGATGATCAGCGCCTGGAAGATGAATGCCGCCCGCCAGCTGATCGCAGTGGTGATGAGCCCGCCGATCAGCGGTCCCGCGGCCGCCCCGATCCCGCCCATGCCGCTGATCACTCCGAATGCCCACGCCCGGGAGGTCACGTCCGTGAAGAGCATGGTCGTCAGAATGTAGACGGGCGGGATCAGCAGGGCCGTGCCGACACCTTCCAGGATCGAGTTGCCGAGGATCAGTACGAACAGGTTCGGCGCCACCGCACTCATCACCGCCCCGACCCCGTACAGCGAGAGCCCGATGATAAATAGTCTCTTGCGACCCCAGAGGTCGGTCAGCTTGCCGCACGGAATCATCAGCGCGGCCATGACCAGCAAGAAGATCGTGATGGCCGTCTGGATTCCCCTGACGGTTGTGTTCAGATCCTCGCTCATATCGTTGATCATCACGTTCATGTTCGAGCCCGCGAAGCTGCAGATGAACTGCGCCAGGGCGAGCGGCACCAGCACCCTGCGCAGTTCCTGTTTCGTCCGGCCTGTGACGACGTTTCCGGCCATTCCGGGCTCCTTTCGAGGTGGTCGCGATACCGTCCGACGGCGGATCGCTGGCGTGCGGGGGCGGCGACCGTCGGCCGTCCCGCCGGACGGCACAACGGCGGTCGCCCTGGGGCCCGTCAGTCGTTGTCAGCGCGTTCTGGCGCTCGGTCGAGGCGGAGCAAATGCCATTGCCATGCGTCAAGTCCGACGAACAGCCCGTCGACGAGATCGTCACCGGCGCGGTCGAAACTCATGTCCCGGGTCGGGTCTGTCAGCTGCCACCGGTGACCACGCAGGTCCGGCCAGGGTGCTCTCACATGACCTGTTGCAGGCGCATCGCTCAGATTCACTACGATCAGCCACCGGGTGGCACCGTCCCAGCTCCAGGCGACGAGGTGTTCGAAGCTGTTATCGCCCGGCCACCCCGACCGTTCACACAATTGCCAGTGCCCGTCCCGAAAGGCCGGGTCGCCGACAGCCGCCAGGAGCAGGCGGTAGAAGGCCGCGAGCTGGTCATCGACCGGCTCGGAGGGGAAGCGGCCGAGGAACACCGGAAGGCGTATTCTCCGCCCCAGCAGCTGGCCGTGGTGAATGAGCCGTGCCCCGGTCTGGGTCAGTGCCGTCACCGCCGCCGCCGGTGTACGGCCGGCTCCGAACGCCGTCGCGGCCCGCGGCTCGTCGTGATTCTCGACGAACCGAACAAGGGCGTTCTGATACGCGGGTTCTGCGAGCAGGTGGAGCCGCACCTCGTCAGCGCTACCCCCATGAAGCCGGTCATACAAACGCTTGTCGTAGCAGTAGTCGAAGCCCTGCTGCATCAGGGACCACTCAAGATCCCAATAGGCTTCGGCGAGGAATACGAAACCGGGGTGGGTTTCACGGACGGCGGTAATCACCGTTGGCCAGAACTCTGTACCCGGTGCCGGGCCGACCCGGGCACCCCAGGTGCGGGCGAAGACGTCGTTCATGACCAGCATCGCCATGTCGCAACGCACCCCGTCGCACTGATCGGCGATCGATCTCACCGTCTCCACCGCCGCCGATCGCAGGGCGGGGTCGAAGGCGTTGAGCTGGACGACGTCCGGCCACGCCGGGAAGTAGGGGTCCCGCCCGTTGGCGAGCACCCGGCCGCTTACCTCGACGAAGGACTCCGGATCCAGGTCCCGATCCGCGGCGGTCCCCTGCACGAAGAGCTCGGGCGCCCCCGTGGTCCACGGATGATCCGGTGCGACATGGTTGGGCACGAAGTCCAGGATCAACCGGACACCCCGCACCGCCAGCGCCTCCCGGGCGGCGGAAAGCCCGGCAGGGCCACCCAGGCGGTCATCGACCACATAGTCCCTCACGCAGTACGGCGACCCGACGACATCCTCGGCACGCCAATCGGGAAGAGCAGCCTGGAAATCGGACCGCAGGGCTGGATTTGCCAGTGCGATCGCGATTCCGGCGGGGCTGCGACGCCAGACCCCCATCAACCAGACCGAGTCGAAACCCAGTCCGGCAATCTCATCCCAGTACCGTTGCGGGACGGAGCCCAGATCGGTTGGTTGACCTTCTTCCACCCTGATTGATTCGAGCCATGCCCACGTGTTGATCTCGTAGATAAAGGGGTGGGCCACCGGTGGCGGCAGGCCAGGTGCTCTGGCGGCCGCTGCCATCTCGTCCGTTACAGCCCCCTCGCCGATCATGACCCTCCGGACGCCGGCCGGTCCCTTAGCCTCGTTGGACATGGGTTCCCGCTTCCGTTTCCGGCGGTCCTGCCTTGGTGGTTGGGTCCGGATTGTCCTGGAACACCATCCGGTCGCTATGGCGGGGTGGGTCGAGGAGGAGGTCCGCGACCAGAGCGGTCCACCCCGTCTGGTGCATGGCGCCGAGTCCGGCGCCGTTGTCGCCATGGAAGTACTCGTAGAAGAGCAGGTTGTCCTTCCACGCGGGATCGTTCTGCAGCAGGTCCACGCCACCATAGACCGGTCTGCGTCCGTCCGGCCCGGGGAGCCAGATACTCACCAGTCGATCGGTGAGGTCACCGGCTATCTCCCGCAGGGTCAGGTGGTGACCGGAGCGGGTGGGGTATTCGACGGTGAAGTCGGGACCGAAGAACTGGTCGTACTGCAGCAGGGCCCGGATGATGAGGTAGTTGACCGGCAGCCACACCGGGCCTCGCCAGTTGGAATTGCCGCCGTACATCGCGGTCCGCGATTCGGCTGGTTCGTATTCGATTGCCGCGGTGGGCAGCCCCGGAACCGTGTAGGGCGTGTTGTGGCGCTTGGAGAGCGATCGCAAGCCGTGGGGAGAGAGGAATGCCTCCTCGTCGAACAAGGTACCGAACAGCCGGACGAGTTTGTCCATCGGGAGGACCGACAGCAGCGTCCGCCTGGACGCGCCGGCACCGCGGACCTGCCAATCGAGGATGTCGTGCCGATCGGTCTGTTCCAACCGGAGGGCGAACCGCTTCCGCAGCCGGCGGTTCCGGTCCGTGTCCTGGGTGGGGAGCACGACCGCGGGCAGCGCAGGGATCAACCCGACGAGGGTCTGCACCTTAATCGGGACGCTGATCCCGGAAGGGTCGGTGAGCCGGTCGTAGAAGAAGCCGTCCTCAGTGTCGTAGCAGCCGGAATCCTCCAGCGCGTCCATGATCAGCACGGTCTGTTCCAGGAATTTCACCACCATGTCCTCATAGACGTCGTCATGTTCGGCGAGTTTGGTGGCGAGGGTGAGCATCGCCACGGAGTAGTACGCCATCCACGCGGTACCGTCGGCCTGGTCCAGTTTGAAGCCGGGCGGCAGGTGCGAGCGGTCGATTGGGCTGATGTTGTCCAAACCCAAAAAGCCGCCGCCGAACAGGTTGTTCCCGTCGGGGTCCTGCCGGTTGAGCCACCAGGTGAAATTCAGCAGCAGCTTGTTGAACACCCGTTTCAGGAAGTGCAGGTCGGTGCCGCCGTCGATGACGAACACCCGGATGGCGGCCAGCGCATGGACCGGTGGATTGACGTCGTCGAAGCTCCACTCATAAGACGGGAGCGCACCATTCGGGTGCTGGAACCACTCCCGAAGGAGCACCAACAGCTGGTATTTGGCGAACGCGGGATCCAGATGCGCCCAGGTGACGGCGTGAAACGCCAGATCCCAGGCCGCGAACCACGGGTACTCCCACGGGTCGGGCATGGCAAGCACGTCGAACGAGTCCAGGTGCCGCCACCCCGTGTTCCGGCCGTTGCGATGCCCGGCCGGCGGCGCCGGTTGGCCGGGGTCGCCATCCAGCCACCGGTTGACCCGATAAGGGTACATCTGCTTGCTCCAGACCAGCCCGGCGCAGGACTGGCGCATCACCTGCATCGGCCCGGCACCGATCCCAGCAGGGGCGATCGCCGCGTAGAACTCGTCCGCTTCCCGCTCCCGGTCTGTCATGACGTCGTCGAAATAGGAGTCGGACCAGCCGGCGGGGGGTGTGGTCTGGTCCGGGACCGGCCGGTGCAGCCGCAGCCGCAGCTCGACCCGACCCCCGCCCGGCACGGTCACCTGATACCACCAGGCTGCCTTCGTACCCCGATGTTGCGGATTCACGGTGTCCGCGCCGGAGACCACGTGGTCGTTGATTCCGTCCTTCGGATAGGCGGTGACCGGAGCCGCCCCGAACAGTCGTGCCGTGTTCGTCTCGTTGTCGCAGAACAACGCCTGCGGCCGCACTCCCTCCTGGGTGGGGGCGGCGTCGAGCCGGTAGCCGGACAGTCGTGGATGCTCGACCGCGACTCCGTCCCCGTCCAGGGACAACGACGGCGCCTCACCGCCCGAAACGCGCCATGTGTTGCGGAACCACATGGTTGGCAACACCGAAAGCACCGCTTCCTCGGGCGAATGGTTCTCGATGGTGATCCGGGCAAGGACCTCGGTCGGTGAGGCCTTCGCGTACGCGACATCCACGGACCAGTACCGGCCCCCGTCGAAGACCCCGGTATCCATCAACTCGAACTCGGGTTCGTCCCGGGAACGACGGGCGTTCTCATCGATCAGCCGCTGATACGGAAACGCCGCCTGCGGGTAGTGATACCGCCACCGCAACCAGGCATGGCTGGGCAACGCATCCGGGTACCACCAGTATTCCTTGACATCCTCCCCGTGGTTGCCCTGCGGACCAGTGAGCCCGAACATCCGCTCCTTCAGGATGGGGTCGGCCCCGTTCCACAGCGCCAACCCCAAGCACAGGTCATGGTGAACATCGGACAGCCCCGCCATGCCGTCCTCGTTCCATCGGAACGCACGGGACCTGGCATGATCATGCGGAAAATACTCCCACGCGTCACCATTGTCGCTGTAGTCCTCCCGAACCGTGCCCCAGGCCCGCTCCGAGAGGTACGGCCCCCACTCGTACCAAGGATTCGCCTCGAACAGGACATCCTCCGCCGCACCCGTGGCCTCGGCCAGCCGGGCATGTTCAGCGGTCACACCCCGAGGTGCCGCGGGCGGCGTCGTCGTGTCGTCGGTCATGGGGTCCTCCCAAGGAAGCGGTGCCGGCCGAACCTCTCAAGACGTGCCCGGATGGCGGCCCACGATCTGGTCCACCGACCCTCTACGACGTCATGCGCCGCGCCCGGGTGTGCCCTCTGGCATGACGATAGCAGTCGGCGCACAGCCCTAGTTGCCCCGGAGCAACAATTCACCTTTCGTTCACGTCAAGTCTGGTCCGGCTGGACCAGGATCGACGCCGCCGGCGGGCATTGCGCCGTGGCGGCGGACCATCGGCACAGCGCGCACACCAACGATCACTCCGGCTCAGGCCAGTGACTGTCCTGACCCCGTGGTCGAATTGACCGCCAGCGAGACCCACCCCAAGACAGCACAAAGATGATCCATCCCGCCCTCGCTCCGGAAGGTCCCGGTCGGGAACGACGCCGGCCACCGTCGTCGGCCGGGAGGGCGACCGGATCGGACTCATCGTTCCAACCGACGCCGGCGGCTGCAGTGCCCGATCCCGATGGCGTCGGCGCAGCGACAGCCTTGGCACGTAACCCAGGCTGCCAGCGTCTCAGCCTCGGAGACGGTGGTGAGCGGGTCCACAAGGACCGCGTCGTTCTCGCCGTAGATTAGCGTCGAAGTCATCGGGTCCCAGGCCATTGGCAGCCCGAACGGCCGAGGCCTATCCCCCACCACAGGCTTCTCCGGCGCGTCGAGTACGTTGAAGCTCAGCGCGGACGCCATGTCGATCGGTTCCTCTCCGTGACCATGCCCCCCGCTTCTCCAGGCGTCAATGCAACTGTTCCTCCCAGTCGCTAGGCACCCGTGAGGCCGGTCCAGGGACCGTCTGGTCCGCCGGATGATCTGCCGGGGGCGCCAGCTCCGGACCGTCAAAATAGCTGGAGCTGCGGTAATCCCAGAACCAGTTCTCGCCCGGTTCGAAGCTGCGGATGACCGGGTGCCCCGTTGAGCGGGCGTGGGCGGTGGCGTGCTGGGAGGGCGAATTGTCGCAGCAGCCGATGTGGCCGCACTGGGCACACCGCCGCAGGTGAAGCCACCAGCCGCCGCCGGCTTCGCATTCAACGCAGCCGGTCCCGCTGGGCGGCACCGAAACATCGATGCCGGGGGTATCGCCCATGGCCGCCTCCTCGCTCGGGTACGCGTGGAACAAGCCCAACTTTACGTCGGCCGGCCCGCCCGCGGGAGGGCGCGGTCCTGCGGGTCCCGGGCCGGCGGATGCCGAAACCTGTCGGAATTCGTCTCGAGCGCGGCGCGGTCCCAGGAGATGGTGAAAATGTGACGGGTGCGCTGTTGACGCATTCCAGCAAGGACTGCACGGGTGACGTTCGCCGCGGATTGTGAACGGTATTGGAACGGGCCGGCGCGGCCGCGGTCTCGCCCGCGGCGGACGTGATACCGGAACGCCGACTACAGGCCCTGTGCAACGCGTCCACGAGGACCCGATAACAGCGCCTATGACACCATCTAGTCGGATCGACATCCCACCGGGGGGTGATGCGTGACGATTGATCTGGTGACGCACCATCAAGAGGCGATCACCCCCTGGTCATGGTCACTTCAGAACATGACAGGGCGGCGTTCGGTGCGGCCTTCCCCGTGCGACCCCCCGCGAGTAGCATTCAGTAATCCTCGTATGCGCTAATGCCACCACGAGGCTTGTCTCGTCATCCGCTGACGTTCGTCAGCATCCCGGCTGGTTCACGGAAGTCTGGGATTGCTGTGGTCGACGGCACATGAGAGCTGGTCAACGCCTCGACCTCCCTCACATCATCCGATACCGCAGGGGAACATCCGATGATCAAACGAGCCGTCGACCGGCCGACATAGCTGCTGGTGGCGATCAATCGCATGACCAGTACGGCAAGTGATCTCAATGTTCGAGACCGGTGGCGGCAGCAACTCGTCGAATACAGGCCGTGGGGCCCGTGAACAGCGCCACGCTGCGAGGTGACGGAGTAAGTTCGGCGCGTGTGAATGCAACCGCGCCTAGGAGAAGAGAGAAGAGACGAGGAGACCATGACCGACACGACAGGTAGTCCGACCGATCAGAGCTCGATCCGACCCTTCCGCAGTGACTTCCCACAGGAGGCATTGGAGGACATGCGTCGCCGGATTGTCGCGACGCGCTGGCCGGAGCGTGAGACGGTGACGGACGACTCGCAGGGCGTGCCACTCGCGACTATGCAAGCGCTCGCCCGCCACTGGGCCAACGATTACGACTGGCGCGCATGCGAGGCGACCCTCAACGCGCTCCCAAACTTCACCACCGAGATCGACGGGTTGGACATTCACTTCATCCACGTCCGCTCTCAGCATGATGATGCGCTGCCGCTCATCATCACGCATGGGTGGCCGGGCTCGATCATCGAACAGCTGAAGATCATCGAGCCCCTCACGAACCCGACTGCATATGGTGCGAGTGCGGACGACGCGTTCGATCTAGTGATCCCGTCATTGCCCGGCCACGGGTTTTCCGCCATACCGACCAACACCGGGTGGGATCCGTCCCGCATCGCCCGCGCCTGGGTCGTGCTGATGAAACGGCTCGGTTACGACCGGTTCGTGGCGCAGGGCGGCGACTGGGGGGCAGCAGTCACGCAGCAGATGGGCCAGCAAGCCGCCCCGGAACTGCTCGGAATCCACTCGAACATGCCGGGCACCGCCCCAACAGACCTCGACGGCTACTTGCGCGGCGAGCCGGCGCCCTCCGGCCTCGCAGACGAGGAGCAACGTGCCTACGACCAGTTGAGCGCGTTCTACGCCAAGCATGTCGCGTACGCCCTCATCATGGGCACGCGCCCGCAGACGATGTACGGGTTCGCGGACTCTCCGATCGACCTTGCGGCGTTCGCGATCGACCACGGCGACGGAACCGGCCAGCCTGGATTGATTGCGGAGATCCTGGACGGGCGCTTGGCCGGAGACCTGACGCGGGACGACATTCTCGACAACATCACGCTCTACTGGCTGACGAACACCGGCGTCTCGGCCGCCCGGCTGTACTGGGAGAACACGGCGTCGTTCTTCGACGCGAAGCCCATTACGATCCCATTCGCCATCAGCGTGTTCCCCGACGAGCTCTACCAAGCCCCAAGGAGCTGGGCCGAGCGCGCCTACCCAGACAACCTCATCTACTACAATCGCGTCGACCGAGGCGGCCACTTCGCCGCATGGGAACAACCGCAATTGTTCTCATCCGAGCTTCGCGCAGCGTTCAGATCCCTGCGGTGAGGGCCCAAAGTGTTTCGGCACCGCAACGATCTGCCAGTCGAAGGGGTACTGCCCCCGTTCGACGGAGCCACCACGTGGCTCAACTCACAGCCCCTGGCGCCGGTGGACCTCCGCAGCCGGGTCGTTCTCATTAGCTTCGGCACCTACACCTGCATCAACTGGATTCGCTCGCTGCCCTGGATACGCGCATGGGCCGACGCCTACGCCGACCACGGGCTGACGGTCGTCGGCGTGCAGACACCCGAGTTCGACTTCGAGGGCGACCTCGCCAACGTGGCCCGCGCCATCAACGAGATGGACGTCCGCTACCCTGTCGCGGTCGACAACGACTACGCCCTCTGGCAGGCGTTCGACAACCACTACTGGCCGGCGGTGTACTTCGCTGACGCCAAGGGCCAGATCCGGCATCACCACTTTGGAGAAGGAGAATACGAGCAATCCGAGATGGTCCTCCAGATGCTCCTGCGCGAGGCCGGCACCGAAATCGAACAGGGCCTGATGACCATTGAGCCCCAAGGCGTCGAGGCGGCGGCCGACTGGTCCAGCCTGGGGTCACCGGAAACGTATCTCGGCTACGGACGTGCAGTCGGACTCGCCTCGCCAGAACCGGTCGTCCCCGACGATCGTCAGCTCTACTCCGCGCCGGCCGTCCTGCGGCGCAATCACTGGTCCCTGTCAGGCGACTGGCGGATCGGCTCCGTAGCTGTCCGGCTCGACCAGCCCGATGGTTCGATCTCGTATAGGTTCTTCGCCCGCGACCTCAACCTCGTGATGGGCCCGCCGGCGACGGACACACCGGTGCGCTTCACCGTCCTCCTCGACGGCGAGCCGCCGGGACCCGCCCACGGGGTCGACATCGACGCTCACGGCAACGGTACCGCCGAGTAGGCAAAGTCAAGGAGTCGGAGCAACGCCGGGGTTTAAGCCGCCGCTTGCAGCAGCTGGTTCAGCCGGTTGGCCGGGGTTTCCAGGTTGAGGGTGGGCCGGGGCCGGCGGTTGAGTTTCGCGGCGATCTGGCGGAGGTCCTCCGTGGTGTGGACGGAGAGGTCGGAGCCTTTCTCGAACCAGAACCTCAGGAGCCGGTTGGTGTTCTCGTTGGACCCGCGCTGCCAGGGCGAGTGCGGGTCGCAGAAGTAGAGCGTGGTGTCGAGCG
>NZ_FNGD01000016.1:97126-99155 GCF_900102895.1 Arthrobacter sp. ov407 | reverse complement strand
GATTTCTCCGGCAAGCCCGAGCACATCGAGGCGATCTGCGACTCCAAGCCCGAGGTCTTCGCCCACAACGTCGAAACCGTGCCCCGGATCTTCAAGCGGATCCGCCCGGCGTTCCGCTACGAGCGCTCCCTGGACGTCATCACGCAGGGCCGCAAGCTCGGCATGGTGACCAAGTCCAACCTGATCCTCGGCATGGGCGAGACCCGCGAGGAAATTTCCGAGGCGCTGCGGGACCTGCACGAGGCCGGCTGCGACCTGATCACCATCACCCAGTACCTGCGCCCGTCCGAGCGCCACCTGCCGGTGGACCGCTGGGTCAAGCCGCAGGAATTCGTGGACCTGCAGAATGAGGCGGACGAGATCGGCTTCCTCGGCGTCATGTCCGGGCCGCTGGTGCGTTCCTCCTACCGCGCCGGCCGGCTCTGGGCCACCGCGATGCGCAAGAAGGGCTGGGAAATCCCGGCCGAGCTCGCACACATCGAAAGCTCGGGCAGCACCCGCCAGGAAGCCAGCTCGCTGCTGGCAGCGCGTTCCTGAACCCTGTTCTAACACCCCTCCAGTCAAGGGCCGGCACCGGAGTCATCCGGTGCCGGCCCTTGGCCGTCCATCACGTAGAATTAAGGCACTATGGCGAATTCCCCTGATCCCAGCAACTCCAGCCCGGCTTCCGATGCTCCGAAGCGCGGACTCTTCTCCCGCAAGCCCAAGGAAGCAAAGGCCAAGAAGCCGAGCCGGCTGAAGCAGATCGGCGAGGTCTTCCAGATGACGCGCCGCCACGATCCCATGGTTCCGTGGCTGATGTTGCTGGCCTTCCTGGGTGTTGTCGCCGTCAGCCTCCTGGTCGGTTTCCTGCTCAACAACTGGATCACCGGCCTGATCATCGGCATCGCGCTGGGTGCCCTTGCAGCCACCCTGATCCTGTCCCGCCGTGCCGAGCGCGCCGCGTTCGCGCAGATCGAGAACCAGCCGGGCGCTTCAGGGGCCGCACTGGGCACGCTCAAGCGCGGCTGGATCACCGAGGACCAGCCAGTCGCCGTGAACCCGCGTACGCAGGATGCCGTCTTCCGCGCCATCGGCCGTCCCGGCGTCGTGCTCGTCAGCGAGGGTCCCAGCAACCGGGTCAAGCCGCTGGTCGACGCCGAGCGCAAGCGTCTTGCACGCATCCTCCCCAACGTGACGATCCACGTGATCGAGAGCGGCCGCGGTGAGGGCCAGGTGCCGCTCAGCCAGATCGCCAAGAAGATGAACAAGCTCAAGGGCGAACTGACCAAGACCGAGGTCAGCGCCGTGTCCAAGCGCATTTCGTCGCTCGGCGGTCGCCTGCCCATCCCGAAGGGCATCGATCCCTACAAGGCCCGTCCGGATCGCAAGGCGGCCCGCGGACGCTAGGGAAGCCCGCAGCCCGTCAGTAGCAAGCCAGAAACGCCAGTAACGCAGAAACGCCCCGGTTCACGGCCATTCCAGGTCGCCAGCCGGGGCGTTTCCATTACCGCCGGACATCCACCCGACGGATGCCAGGAACCAGGAGAACCGCATGACATTCCCCCCGACGGCCATCATGATCCGTATCTTCCGGGGGCTGGCGATCGCCGAAGCGTTCAGCTGGGCCGCGTTGCTGGTAGGCATGGTGCTCAAATGGGTGACCCGGACGACAGAACTCGGCGTGGAGATTGCCGGCCCGATTCACGGCGCTTTCTTCATCGGCTATGCGATCGCGGCGTTGAGCCTGTGGGCGAAGCTTCGCTGGCCGTTCCGGGTTGCCGTGCTGTCGGGCCTGTCCGCCGTCATCCCCTTCGCGACCGTCTGGTTTGAACGCTGGGCCGGGCGCCGCGGTCACCTGGCGGTGCAGGCCGGAGAGGCTGCGCCGGCGCCGGCCCAGGAGCCAGCGGGGGTCTAGTTCCGCTCGGGACCTCGGGTTCTATGCGCCGTGGCACCCTCGCTGCGCCCATCTGACACACATGGCCGCTATGCGGGAAGGTTTACCGGCCATTCGTGGCAAACGGACAAGGAATCGCGGAGCCGCGGCACC
>NZ_FNGD01000016.1:0-96926 GCF_900102895.1 Arthrobacter sp. ov407 | reverse complement strand
TCGCTGCGCCCATCTGACGCACATGGCCGCTATGCGCGGAGGTTAGCGGCCATTCGTGGCAAACGGACAAGGGGCCGCCGCGCCCTGGCAGCCTGGCACCGCCGTCGGACACGGCCGAAAGCTACAACCGGACGAGCACGGTATTCATGGCCTTGTCGTGGAGGCCGCGCTGGTCCGGGTCGAAGATGACGGCAGGGATAACGAGGCACAGCAGCAGCGTGCGCACCAGGGCCGCGAGCGGGCCCGCCGGGCCTCCGCCCAGCCGGACCACGTGGATCCCCACGATCCGGTGGCCGATGCTGTAGCCGAGGGTGCCGATCAGCAGGATCTGCTCGATGGCAAACACGGCAAGGGTGGCCCAGGAATCGCCGGCGAAGGCGAAATTGCTGATCAACAGCGCGATGCCCCAGTCAATGCAGATCGCCAGGATGCGCCGGCCGGCACGGGCGATCGATCCTGACCCGGCGTCGGGCAGTCCTAGCCGCTCCCCCGGGTACCTGGAGATGCCGGATGTGTCCGGCCCGGTGAGCCATGAACCGATGTCTTTGCGATCTACCACCCTCCAAGCTTATCGGCTCTGGCATGTCCACAGTGTGGGCGGTAGGGTGTCACACTGTGGACCGTATAGGCCACATTGTGGACCGGCGGCTAGCGTTTACGTGTCAGGGCATTCTGTAACCTCCCCGAAACAAGGCGGACACTGCGGGGAAATCCCATGTCCTTAGGGTGGTAACAGTTGCTAGCGACTGCGAAGCGGGGGAACTTTTGTGCTTTCCCCGCTGTTGGACTGCGCTGGACCAATGTGCCTGACGGCCAGATTTTTCATATGCGTAAGGAGCATAGATGTTCAAGACTGCGGACGAAGTCCTCAAGTTCATCAAAGACGAAGACATCAAATTCGTCGATATCCGCTTCACCGATCTCCCTGGCGTTCAGCAGCACTTCAACGTGCCCGCCAAGAGCGTTGACGCCGACTTCTTCGTCAACGGCCAGCTGTTCGACGGATCTTCGATCCGCGGCTTCCAGGGCATCGCCGAGTCTGACATGCAGCTCATCCCGGACGTCACGACGGCGTTCCTCGACACGTTCCGCATGGAGAAGACCCTTGCGCTGAACTTCTCGATCGTGAACCCGCGTACCGGTGACCCGTACCACCGCGATCCCCGCGGCGTGGCCGAGAAGGCAGAGGCCTACTTGGCTTCCACCGGCATCGCCGACACCGCGTTCTTCGCACCCGAGGCCGAGTTCTTCGTCTTCGACAACGTCCAGTACCAGTCCTCGCCGCAGGGCAGCTTCTACAAGATCGACTCCGAGGAAGCGCACTGGAACACCGGCCGTGAGGAAGAGGGCGGAAACCTCGGCTACAAGACCCCGGTCAAGGGCGGTTACTTCCCGGTCTCCCCCACCGACAAGCAGGTCGACCTGCGCGACGCCATGTGCGTTGCCCTGGACGAGGCCGGCCTTGAGGTCGAGCGCAGCCACCACGAAGTCGGCTCCGCCGGCCAGGCTGAGATCAACTACAAGTTCACCACCCTGACCCACGCGGCTGATGACCTGCAGAAGTTCAAGTACGTCATCAAGAACACCGCCGATGCCTGGGGCAAGTCGGTGACCTTCATGCCGAAGCCGGTCTTCGGTGACAACGGCTCGGGCATGCACTGCCACCAGTCGCTGTGGACCGGCGGCGAGCCGCTGTTCTACGACGAGAAGGGCTACGCTGGTCTGTCCGACACCGCCCGCTGGTACATCGGCGGCCTGCTGAAGCACTCCTCCGCCGTCCTGGCCTTCACCAACCCGACGGTGAACTCCTACCGCCGCCTGGTCAAGGGCTTCGAAGCCCCGGTCAACATGGTCTACTCGCAGGGCAACCGCTCCGCCGGTATCCGTATCCCGATCACGGGTTCCAACCCGAAGGCCAAGCGCATCGAGTTCCGCGCACCGGACCCCTCCTCCAACCCGTACCTGGCGTTCGCCGCCCAGCTGATGGCCGGAATCGACGGCATCCGCAACCGGATCGAACCCCCGGCTCCGATCGACAAGGACCTCTACGAGCTCCCCGCCGAAGAAGCCAAGGACATCCCCAAGGCTCCGGGCACCCTCGAGGAGGCCCTGGACGCACTGGCCGAGGACAACGAGTTCCTGCAGGCCGGCGGCGTCTTCACCCAGGACCTGATCGATACCTGGATCGAGTACAAGTACGAGAACGAGATCCGTCCGCTCTCGCTGCGCCCGAACCCCTACGAGTTCGAGCTCTACTACGGCGTCTAGCATCATCACGCGGCACGATCTCCCGCAGTAAGCGGAGTGGCCGCAATAATCGCCAGACAGAAAAGGCGGGTCCCGGGTTTGACCACCTGGGGGCCCGCCTTTTTGCGCACTCCGGAACGCGTCAGGCTTGCCGCTGCTCAGCCCCAACGGCAGGCTGGGTCCGTGCGGGTCTGTAGGATTGCAGGACCTGTAGGTCTCAAGTGGGGAAAGCATGTCGTGTCGCAACTGACGTTGGCCAAAATCAGGTCCTCGGCCGGACCTGGCCAGCCAGCCCCAAAAAGCAAACGTCGGGACATCCAGGGGCTCCGCGCCATCGCCGTCCTGGCCGTCGTATCCGACCACCTCCTGCACTGGCCGTCAGGCGGCTTTGTAGGCGTGGACGTGTTCTTCGTTATTTCGGGATTCCTCATCACCGGGCTTCTGCTCCGGGAGTACGACAGGACGGGGACGGTCTCGTTCTCCGGCTTTTACCGGCGACGCGTCCGGCGGATCATGCCAACCGCCGCCGTCGTTCTGGCCCTAACCTCTGCGCTCAGTTTCTTGCTGTTCAACGCCAGCCGTGCACAGCAGACCGTGGAGGACGCCGCGTGGAGCCTCTTCTTCTCGGCCAACTGGCATTTCGCCGCCGCCGGCACTGACTACTTCCAAGGCTCGGGACCGGTTTCTCCGCTGCAGCATTTCTGGTCGCTGGCCGTGGAAGAGCAGTTCTACTTTGTCTGGCCTGGGCTTATGCTGCTGATCTTCTGGCTGGGCCGGCGTGCGGGCACGTGGGGCAGGACGAAGACCCGCAAGGCTGTGGGCGTCGCAATGCTCGTCATTGTGGTGCTGTCGTTTGGCTGGGCCCTCGTTGAGTCGGCAGGGAGTCCGACGGTCGCCTACTTCTCGACTTTTACGCGCACCTGGGAACTGGGCGTGGGTGCGCTGCTGGCCGTGTCCGCTTCAGCGCTCGGGCGCATTCCGTCGATGCTTCGCCCGGTCCTGGGATGGGCCGGTCTCGCCGGTATCTTCTGGTCCATCTTTACGATTGGCAGTGACATGCCCTTCCCGGGCCCGGGGGCCGCATTGCCGGTGCTGGCGACAGCGCTCGTGGTCGCTGCCGGCACCGGCGGGGAGCAGCGGCATCTCTGGCCGCTTACCAACGGAGTATCCGGCTACGTGGGCGACATTTCATATTCGCTGTACCTGTGGCATTTCCCGGTCATTATCTTCCTGGGCTCATTCATCCCCCAGGGCACCCTGCTGTTCAATGCGGCGGCGGCCTCAGCCGCGCTGGCGCTGTCCGTGGTGTCGTTCCACTTCATTGAAGAGCGCGTCCGGAAGAGCGGTTGGCTCGACAATTGCGAAGCCGCGACGGCCAGCCGTGGGGATCGCCGGCGCAGGCGGTCCAGGCAGAGGCGCAGGACGCGGCTTATTACTGTCAGTCTGCTCGCTGTGCTGGGCCTCGGCACTTGTGCGTATGGGCTCATCAGTAACCAAACCGCCGGCACTGAAGCGTCGGTGCAGGACGCGGCGCCAGCATCCCCGCTCGAAGCCGGGACAACACCGGAGGCCGCCAGGGCCCACGCTCTGGAGGAAGCCTTGGCCGCGGACAGTTGGCCCAGGCTGACCCCGGACATCGGCGAGCTGAAGGCCAGGGGGTACAACAACATTTCCTGCCACGTCAGCCCAAGCGAACCGGATCCCTCCGACGCCGACGTCCTCGAAACCTGCCTGAACGGGGACAAGGCCGCACCGAAGACCGCGTTTCTGCTGGGCGACTCCTACGCCGCATCGCTGTCTCCCGGCGTCATCGCTGCCCTTGTCCCGGAGGGATACAGGGTGGTGGTTCTGGCACGAAGCTCCTGCCCTGCCGTGGGTATTGCCGTGAAGCTGGGCGATGGTTCGGAATATCCCGGGTGTTCCGATTTCCAAGGCTTCATGAGAACACAGGTTGCCAAGTATCAACCTGACCTGGTGATCCTGAGCAGTTGGCATGGCCATGTCGTGAACCGGCTCGCGTCCGGAGCAACCGGTCCTGAGGCCATGAGCCAATGGAAAACGGCACTGACGGCTACCGTGAAGGAGCTTTCGGCTTCTGCCAAGCGCGTCGTCGTCGTCTCAGGGACTCCCTCCGGCCGCAACCTCCAGGAATGTGCGACGCCGCTCAGCAAACCGGCGGACTGCGTCGCACCCGTCCCCGAAGCGTACAAAACGTTCACCGAAGCCGAGCGGTCCGCCGTAGGGTCGCTGGGCAGCAAGACAATCGGCTACGTTTCGGTGCAGGACTGGTTCTGCGCCTCTGGCCGCTGCCCGCCGTTCATCGGGAGAAACCCGGTCTATGTCGACGGCGGGCACCTGACCGCAGCCGCCGCGGAGGCGTTGGGTCCGCTGCTGCGCGCAGCCCTGCTACGGCCGCTCCCCAAAGACAGCTAGGGTTCCGGCGCGGCTGGAACGTTCCCCGGAATCTAGGCCCGTCGCTTCAGCGCTTTCCGTACTTCTTGTGCACCGCCTGCTTGCTGATGCCAAGGCATACCGCGATCGCCTCCCACGAGAGTCCCGCCCCCCGGGCACGCAGCACCATCTCGGTTTCCGTTCGCGCCAGTTCCTTGTGCAGCTCCGCCACGGCGTAGAGCGCCTCGGCCGGGCCTTTACCGTCCATCGAGCCAATCAGTGTTTCCACGCCACACCTCCTGGCGTCAACCCTAGTTGACAGACAATGCCGACGTCAACTACCGTTGACGATGGCGAGGAGACGGCGCAATGCCCCGACGGGGTCGGGAATCTCCGGCCCGTGGGAAAAGAGCATCCGATCCGGCTCCAGCAAGCTCAGCTTCCGAAGCGACTCCTCGGCCTGCGCGGAGTCGGCCGTAAACTGCTCCGGCGCCCGTCCCATGGCACCCCCAACAGTCCCCAGGGCGTCCCCCACGAACAGCATTCCGTCGTCGTGCAACAGGCTGATGTGTCCTGCAGTATGCCCAGGGGTCTGCAAAACGCGAAGGTTCCGGACCTTGTCACCCTCCAAGAGCTGGTGCGGCGGCGCGGCGGAGCGGATCTCCGGGCAGTCCGCCGCGCCGGCCCAGATCGCAGCCCGTGGGCTCCGGGCCACGACTTCGCCGAGGCCCCCCACATGGTCTGGATGCCAATGAGTGAGGACGACGTCTGTGATGTCACTCCAGCCTGCTCCGACGCGGACCAGGGCCGCCCCAATTGCGTCGGCGCTTCCAGTTGGACCCGCATCGATCAACAGCACTCCCGCCGTGTGGGGCACTACGAAACAACGTACGTCCATCGTCAACTCAACCGGCCCTGCCATTCCGGCGGGGATGCGGAGCTCCTGGATGACCGGTTCCACCGGGATCTGCGAGTGGTCCATCATGAACCTTTCTGGAGGCGGATCATGACCCAATACTGACGCACCCGGTGTCCGAGTCAAGGTGCGCTTCCGTTCAGAATGCCCGGTACATGATGCGTTGCGGGCCGGCGTCGCCGCCTTCGTAGCGGCCGCGGTCCTCGAATCCGGCCTTGCGGTAGGCCGCCAACCCGCCGGGGTTCAGTTCGTTGACGGAGAGTACGACGCCGGCCTGGCCGCTGCCCAGGCCCGCCGTCAGTTTGGCGGCCTCCCGTACTGCGGCCTCCGCGGCGAGGGTGCCGAGGCCCTTGCCTTGCTGGCGCCGGTCGATCAGGAAGCCCCGCAGGAGCCAGGCGGAGTCGTCGTCGGGCCAGCCGGCCAGGGTCGCGGCACCGTTCTGGAGCGTCAGCACGCCAACGGCGGTCCCGTTCTCATCCACGGCGAACGGGTGGCGGGCCTCTTCCTCGAGCCCCATCAGCATCATCCGCAACGGGTCCCCGACGAACTTCTGCTGCCCCTCACCGAGCTCCAGCAGCGCGATCTCCCCAAGCTTGATGGCCCGGGCGTCGTCGTCGAGGTTCTTCAAGGGCAGGAGCCACACATGTCCAGACATGTAGACAGCGTACCCGCGCCGGCGGCGCCTGCCGCCAAGCGTAAAGCAGCTACAGCGCAGCGTCCTTGGGCGGCCCGGCCGGATCCATCCAGAAGACTTCCCAGAGGTGGCCGTCCGGGTCCTGGAAGCTGTGCGTGTACATGAAGCCGTAGTCCTGGGCCTCCTCCGAGGCCGTGCCCCCGGAGGTCAGGGCGGTGCGGATGACCTCGTCCACGGCTTCGCGGCTCTCCAGCGAGAAGGACATGATGGCCTCTGCGGTGTCCGCAGTGGCGGCGACGGACTTCGAGGTGAAGGTCTTGAAGTAGGTCTCGACGAGCAACATCACGTACGCGCCGTCATTGACGATCATGCAGGTAGCGTTCTCATCAGTGAAGTCGGGGTTGAAGGAGAATCCCAGCGCCGTGAAGAACTCAACGGTCTTATCGAGGTCCTTCACGGGAAGGTTCACAAACAGTTGCCTGGCCATCCGCCCAAGGTAGCACCGCGCGGCAGCACGTGTCAGTAGGCGTGTCAGTAGCCGGCTGGCAGCCGCCGGGCGCTACTGGCCGTAGAAGACGCGCTCGAAAACCGCCCGGGCACGCCGGCTGAGCCGCAGGTAGTCCTCCTCCAGCGCCGCGGCGTTGCCCTGCCCGTAGCCGCACCAGCGCGCCACCGCCTCAAGGTCGCGGCGGGAGGACGGCAGCAGGTCCGAGGACCGGCCGGTCCAGATGACGTTGGCCGAACGGATCCGGCTCGCCAGCCGCCAGGCCCGGAGAAGGATTTCGGTGTCCTCCGCGTCGATGAGATCCAACGCAGCGGCCGACTCGAGGGCCTCCACGGTGGACGTGGTCCGCAGCTCCGGATGTTTGCCGGCGTGCTGAAGCTGGAGCAGCTGCGCGAGCCATTCGACGTCGCTCAGCCCGCCCCGGCCTAGCTTCAGGTGCCGGGCGGGATCTGCTCCTCGCGGCAGGCGCTCCGCCTCGACCCTGGCCTTGACCCGACGGACCTCCCGCACGTCCTGATCCGCCAACGACTCCGGGTACCGGATGGTATCGATCAGCGCCACAAAATCCTCAGCCAGGGCATCGTCGCCGGCCATGGGGCGCGCCCGCAGCAGCGCCTGGGCCTCCCAGACGAGGGACCACCGGCGGTAGTACTCGGCATAGGACTCCAAGGACCGCACCATGGGACCGCTCTTGCCCTCGGGGCGCAGGTCCGCGTCCACCGCCAGCACCCGTTCGGCCAGGATCGCCGGTTTGAGCGGCTGGGTCAGCAGGCTGGAGAGCTTGCCCACTATCTGCAAGGCCTGCGCCTGTGCCTCCTCGTCCGGCACGCCGGGGAGTCCACGGTGGACGTACATGACATCGGCGTCCGAGCCGTAGCCGATCTCCCGGCCGCCCTGACGGCCCATCGCGACCACCAGCACGTGCGTCTTCAGCGGTTCTTCGGCGGTGATTATCGTCTCCGCCACGCGCAGCGCCCCGAGGACGGCTGCCCGGTCAGTATCCGCGAGGGCTGCCCCGACCTGGTCCTGGTCCAGCAGCCCCTCACTGTCCGCAATGGCGATCCGCAGGATTTCCCGGCGCCGGATCAGCCGGATCAGCCGCATGGCGCTCTCCGGATCCGCGTGCCGGGACATCTTCGAGGTGATTTCAAGCCATTGGGATTCGAAGCTGAGCGGCACCAGGTCCTTGTCCGTGCCCAGCCAGGCCACGGACTCGGGCGAAACCTCCAGCAGGTCCGCGATCAGCCGGGAATTGGCGAGCACGTGGCAGAGCCGCTCGGCCGCGACCGTCGAATCCCGAAGCATGCCCAGGTACCAGTGCGTCGTGCCAAGGGCCTCGCTGACGCGCCGGAAGGCGAGCAGCCCGGCGTCGGGGTCCACGCCGTCGGCGAGCCAGTCCAGCAGGATGGGCAGGAGCTGGCGCTGGAGTGCGGCGCGCCGGCTCACGCCGGCGGTGAGGGCCTCAATGTGTCGCATGGCGCCGCGGGGATCAAGGTAGCCGAGGGCCGCGAGGCGGCCTTGGGCGGCTTCCGGAGTCAGGCGCGCCTCTTCACTGCTCAGGGTGGCGACGGTATTGAGCAGGGGGCGGTAGAAAATGCGTTCGTGGAGTTCCCGCACGGAGCGCTTGGTCTTTCGCCAGGCGGCGACCAGGGCGTCCGGCTTGGGCCGCTCGGCGGAGAACGGTCCCAGGACTGCCTTGGCGAGGGAGCGCAACGACGCATCGTTGACCGGCATGAGGTGGGTCCGGCGCAGCTGGAACAACTGGATCCGGTGCTCGAGCAGCCGCAGGTAGCGGTAGTCGCGGTCGAATTCCGCGGCGTCGGACCGGCCGATGTACCCGCCGGCGGACAGCGCGGCGATGGCCGAGGTGGTGTCCCGGCAGCGCAACGATTCATCGGACTTGCCGTGCACGAGCTGGAGCAGCTGGACGGTGAATTCGACGTCGCGCAGCCCTCCGCGGCCCAGCTTGATCTGCCGCTGTTCCTCCTCGGCCGGAATGTGCTCGGTGACGCGGCGGCGCATGGCGCGGACGGATTCGACAAAGCCTTCCCGGCCGGCCGAGGACCAGATCAAGGGCGTCACGGCAGCTTCGTAGCGGGCCCCGAGTGCCCTGTCACCGGCGATGGTCCGGGCCTTCAGGAGGGCCTGGAATTCCCAGCTCTCGGCCCAGCGCGCGTAATAGCTCTCGTGCGAGGCGAGGGTCCGGACCAGCGGCCCGGACTTGCCCTCGGGCCGGAGGTTCGCGTCCACTTCCCACAGCCCGGGTTCGCGGCTCGTGGACATGATCGCCCGCGAGATCCCGGAAGCCAGGACAGTGCCGATGGTGGTGGCCAGGGTTTCCTCCAGCGCACCGGAATCGATCACGTAGATAACGTCGACGTCGGAAATGTAGTTCAGTTCGCGGGCCCCGCACTTGCCCATGCCGATCACGGCGAGACCGACGTCGGCCACCTCCGCGGCGTCGAACTTCTCCGCAGCCTCGGCCCGGGAGACGGCGAGGGCCGCCTCGAGGGCGGCGCCGGCGAGATCTGCCAGTTCCGCACCGGCAGCCGGCATGAAGTCCAGCGGATCGGCTGCACACAGGTCCTTGACGGCGAGCTCCACGAGCCCGCGCCGGTAGGCGGTCCGCAGGGCCGCGTAGGCTTCCTGTCCGCTAAGGGCCGCCACCGGCCGGGCGGACTTGGGATCGGCCCGCACCGACTGCAGCAGCCGGGCCCGCAGGGCCACGGCGTCCGCGGCCAGCGGTTCCGGGCTGACCCTGACCTCGAAGGCGTCGAGGTGCTCGGGATGGCGGATAAGGAACTCACCCAGCGCCTCGGAGGCCCCCAGGACCCGGTACAGCGGTTCGCTGCTTTCCGGGTCCGCGACGGCAAGCTTGCGCAGGTCCGGGTGCTTCTCGATCAGCCGGACCAGGGACTGCAGGGCCGTGTCCGGGTTCGCCGCCAGCTGCAGCCCGGCGAACAGGGCATCCTGGTCGAGCCCCTCCAGTTCCCGGGCCGCCAGGAACCGCTCGCCCTTGTCCAGATCACTGAAGCCGGCGGCAATGAGGCGTCGTGCCAGGCTCATTGGGACAGCCTACAGAATGCCGAGATTGCGTTGCAGCTCGTAGGGCGTCACCTGGAGGCGGTAGTCCTGCCATTCTGCACGCTTGTTGCGCAGGAAGTGCTCGAACACCTGCTCGCCGAGGATCTGCGGCATCAGTTCGGATTCCTCCATGGTCCGGATCGCGTCGTGCAGGCTCGCCGGCAGCGGGTCGTGTCCCATGGCCCGGCGTTCCGCTGAGCTCAGCGACCAAATGTCGTCCTCCGCCGCCGCGGGCAGCTGGTAGCCCTCCTCGATGCCCTTCAGGCCGGCGCCGAGGAGCACGGCGTAGGCCAAGTAGGGGTTGGCGGCGGAGTCGATGCCGCGGTATTCGATCCGCGCGGACTGGCCCTTGCCTGGCTTGTACAGCGGGACGCGGACCAGGGCGGAGCGGTTGTTGTGGCCCCAGCTCAGGTAGCTCGGCGCCTCTCCCCCGCCCCAGAGCCGCTTGTACGAGTTCACGAACTGGTTGGTGACCGCCGTGAATTCGGGTGCGTGCTTGAGGATGCCGGCAATGAACTGGCGCGCCGTCTCAGAAAGCTGGAACTCTGCACCGGCCTCGTAAAAGGCGTTCGTGTCTCCTTCGAAGAGCGAGAAGTGCGTGTGCATGCCGGAGCCCGGGTGGGCGGTGAAGGGCTTGGGCATGAACGTGGCATACGTGCCCTGCTGCAGCGCGACTTCCTTGATGACCGTCCGGAACGTCATGATGTTATCCGCGGTCTGCAGTGCGTCCGCGTAGCGCAGGTCGATCTCGTTCTGGCCCGGCCCGGCCTCGTGGTGGCTGAATTCCACGGAGATGCCCACCGATTCGAGCATGGTCACGGCGGTCCGGCGGAAGTCCTGGGCCACGCCGCCCGGGACGTGGTCAAAGTATCCGCCCTCGTCCACCGGGATGGGTGATCCGTCGGGGCCCGGCTGCTGGGACTTGAGCAGGTAGAACTCGATCTCGGGGTGGGTGTAGCAGGTGAAGCCCATGTCCGCGGCCTTGGCCAGGGTGCGCTTGAGGACGTTGCGCGGGTCAGCGGCGGAGGGTTCGCCGTCGGGCGTCAGGATGTCGCAGAACATCCGCGAGGTGGCCTCGGTCTCGCCGCGCCACGGCAGGATCTGGAACGTGGCCGGATCCGGCTGGGCGAGCATGTCGGATTCAAAGACGCGGGCCAGGCCTTCGATCGATGACCCGTCGAATCCGAGTCCTTCCTCGAAGGCGCCTTCCACCTCGGCCGGGGCCAGGGCCACGGACTTGAGCGATCCCACGACGTCGGTGAACCAAAGGCGCACAAACCGCACATCGCGCTCTTCGATCGTCCGCAGGACAAACTCTTGCTGGCGGTCCATACTGGCCTCTTTCCGGTTCTTCCATCCGCCCCGGGCCCGCCTTTCATGGGCCCCGCGGCTGCACACGCTTCACTTTACTAAGCATTGCCATCGATTGCTGAAGCCGGAGCCCCGCGTAACACACCGTTAACACAAAGGCGGACGATTTCGCGGCGTGCGGCGGCGTTGCTCCCCCAAGCGGGCCGTCCGTGTGACGTGATTCACGGGCAACGGAGACGTTCCCCGGTAGCTGCGGCACTTCGTATCGCATTACGCTCGTGGCATGGCCACAAGTAACAGCTCTGATTCCAGCACGCCCGCAGAACTTGCGGCCCCCTACGGCAACGGCCCGGCAGCGGCTACAGCGGCCGTCCCTTCCGGAACCACGGGCGTAACCACTAGCGGTGGCCCCGGCGGCGGCCCGGGCGGGGCTGCGGAGGCGTCCCGGAAACCGGCGGCCAGGATCCGCACGCATCATCTGCACCAGGCCAAGGTCAACGGTGAGCGCTTCGCCATGCTCACCGCCTATGACCAGTACACCGCCGAGATTTTTGACCAGGCAGGCATCGAGGTGCTGCTGGTGGGCGATTCGGCCTCCAATAACGTCTTCGGCAACGAGACCAGCCTTCCCGTGACGGTGGACGAGCTCATTCCGCTGTGCCGGGCCGTCGCCCACTCCGCGCGGCGGGCCCTGGTAGTCGCGGACCTGCCGTTCGGCAGCTACGAGGTCTCCGCCCAGCAGGCGGTGGCTACCGGCGTGCGGTTCTTGAAAGAGGGCCTTGCCCACGCCGTCAAGATCGAAGGCGGAAAGTTCTATGCCGAGACTGTCCGCGCCATGGTCCAGGCCGGCATCCCGGTCATGGCGCACATCGGCTTCACCCCGCAGAGCGAGCACGCCCTCGGCGGCTACCGGGTCCAGGGCCGCGGCGATGACGCCCAGCGGTTGATCGACGACGCCGTCGCGCTGGCCGACGCCGGCGCGTTCTGTGTGCTCATGGAAATGGTCCCGGCCGCCACGGCGGCCGCCGTGGATGCCGCCGTCGAGGTCCCCACGATCGGCATCGGCGCCGGCAGCGCCACCACGGGACAGGTCCTGGTGTGGCAGGACATGGCGGGGCTGCGCGGTGGCAAGATGGCGAAATTCGTCAAGCAGTATGCGGACCTGCGGACCTCGCTCAGCGACGCCGCGAAGGCCTACGGCGAGGACGTGCGTTCCGGCCAGTTCCCGGGCCCGGAGCATTCCTTCTAGACGGCTGCTCCTTCTAAGTGACGCTTCGCTCTCCGCTCCTACGTAGGGGAAGCAGCCCGTCGGGCGGGGTTACTGTGGCATGCCACGGGGCGTTCGGTACTGATGTGCAGACCCTGAACTGGGCCGACACCTCATCCTTCACGGGGGATGCATTGCCCCGCCCGTCCGGGCAGGCTGGCCATTAAGGTCTGCATCAGGCCTCAAGATGTTCCGCCGGCCCGGACGGATTCATGCGCGAAGCGCTGGGTCAGGCTCCGGCGGACACGAGTGGAGGAGTATCGATGGACACGAATAGCTTCTGGGACGTCCTGCTGTGGAGTTTCTGGTTCTTTATCTGGATCGCCGCACTGATGGTGTGGTTCCGCTGCCTGATGGACTTGTTCAGCGACCGCGAGCTTAGCGGCTGGGCCAAGGCCGGCTGGGTGATATTGCTGATCTTCGTGCCCTGGCTCGGCGCCCTCATCTACCTGATCGCCCGGGGCCGCAGCATGACCGATCGTCAGATGAAGGCGATAGCCCAGCAGCAGGCTGCCCAGCAGGAGTACATCAAGCAGGCCGCAGGCACGACGTCCAGTCCGTCCGCCCAGATCGCCGACGCCAAGGCGTTGCTCGATTCCGGAGCCATCGACCAGACCGAGTTTGATTCCCTTAAGGCCAAGGCCTTGGCCTGACGCGATAACGGGCGACGCCCGGCATGAGAATCACCTGGCTGGGTCATTCCTCGGTGGTTCTGGATCTGGACGGGGTTCGGGTCCTGACCGATCCGCTGCTTCGTGCCCATGCCGGGCTGTTGCGGCGCCTGGCACCGCGGCCGGATCCGGCGTCGTGGAGCCAGCCGGACGTGGTGCTCCTCTCCCACCTGCACCACGACCACGCCGAGCTGCGCTCCCTGCGCATGCTGCGCGGGGCAGCACTGATGAGCGCTCCGGCGAACGTTGCCTGGCTGCGTCGCCGAAAGCTGACGCACACGGTTCCCTTGGGGGACGGCTGGACCCCGGTGGGCAGCGGGGTCGAGATTCGCCAGGTGCCGGCCGAGCATCGCAGCCGCCCCATGCCGCACCGTCCTAACGACGCCAATGGCCAGCTGGTTCGGGGCCCATCGGGCATCGTCTGGATCGCCGGCGACACGGGGTTGTATTCGGAGATGGCCGCGATCCCCGCCATGGCGGGAGGGCCTATCGATGTCGCCCTGGTGCCGGTCTGGGGGTGGGGACCGAGGCTCTCGGCGGGACACCTGTCGCCCGAGACTGCGGCTCGGGCTGTTGCGATGAGCGGCGCGCGATTCGCCCTGCCGGTGCACTGGGGAACGCTGCACCCCCCGTTCGTCACACAGTTTGCCAGGCGCTGGATCGAGCAGCCCGGACACCGGTTTGCTGACGCCGTGGCGGAGCAGGCTCCTGGCTGCACGGCAGTGGTCCTCGCCCCCGGCCAGTCATGGGTGGCGCCCGTGTGAGCCAGGGGGCTCGAACTGTGGCCCCGCACCCGGGGTTCTCCTCCCTAACCGCGGGACGCCGTCGTGGCTCGCTGGCCGCAGGACTCGAGCATCGCCACCAACACCCTGTGGAGTTCTCCGGCACCTTCGATCCGCTCGGGCAGTCCCACCATGAGGTCGGCCGGGGCCATCAGCACGGCGCGGTCCTGCCAACCGCCGAGGCCCCCGTGGGATCCGACGAGGCCTTCAAACGCTGAGACGTCGTCGGTCACGGGATCGACCGTACTGTTGACGTAGAGATCCGGTGCCTCGGGGTGCAGCAGCGCACGGGCGAGCACCCGCGCCGCGTGGGACCCGAAGCTGGCCAACGGATCGGTGCCCTCCACAGCGCCGCTTTCGATGTTGAGGCGCCCACTGCTCCCGATCGCCCACGCCCGGCCGTCTTCATCGATGCCGGCGACAAAACCGACGCCGGGATGGCCTGCCAGGCCGGGGATCAGGGCTGGCCACTGACTCTCGAGGGCTTGGAGGGTCAAGCGCCGCTCACCCCGCACGTAGACCAGGCCCAGGTTGCCTGAGCCCAACACGACCACCGGATCCTCGGCGTCGCCGGGAGCCGACGTCTGTTGTGCCTTGGTCAGCACGTCGTCGGCACGGCCGGCCAGTTTCCCGGTCATCCCGCCAGTCGAGATGTCCCCGGCGATGGAGTCCGCGCGCCCGAGCCCTTCCACGGACGCGTCGACGTTCTGAACGTGTTCGTTCATGAGTTCGGAACACAGATCGCCGAGGGTCTGGCCATACTGGTCGGCGAAGGGGGTGCCCTGGGACTGGCCGTGGTCCGAGAGCACCACCAGCCGATAGCGGCGGGGAGCGAACTCGGCGAGCTGGGCCAGGGATCCGAGCGTGCGGTCCAGGCCATCCAGGGCCGCGAGCGATTCCGGTCGGAACATGCCTGCGTGGTGGGCGATCTCGTCGTAGTCAACGTAGTCGACATAGATGCACTTCGTGCCACGACGCAGCTCCTCTGCCACCAAGGCCGTGTTCAGGTCTCGCAGGATACCGTTAGTGACTGCTCGCAGCAGGGCGAAGGTCCAGTCTCGACGCACACGCGGATTGAGGTCACGCTTGACCTGTCTCCGGGCCTGCCAACGCTCCTTGAGGATCTCAGCGACTGTCCGCGTGAAGCTACGCATGAATCCGTTCGGCGACGCAAAAAACCAGGCGAACGCACGACGGGTTTGGGTAGACCCGCGCCGGACCTCCACCCGGCTCATCGTCAATAGCGATCGGGGCGCGTCACCGGTGAACAGGTTCGAAATGGAGACGCCGTCGTCGCAGAGCAGGCCTTGGCCCGTGCTGTGCCTTTCCTCGATCACCCGGGCGTCTGCCGGACGGTTGGCCACCAGGACCCGTTTGAGCTCACGGTCATACCACCGGAAGGCAGGGATCCCGTCTACGGTACCGTGCAGAATGCCCAGCTGGCTGGCTGGCGTGGTGCATGGCAGCTGCGGAGTCCATTCACGGAACTGGTAATCCCCCGAGGTCAGCCAGTTCCGGATATGGGGTACGGCCCCGGACTGGACCGCCCACTGCAAAACCGGGAAGGGGACACCGTCGAGCTGCACGAAAAGAACGCCGTCAATCTCCGGATCGGTCACCGTTTCCTGCCGGCGCGCCCTTCCCGCCAGCGAGGCGATGAGTCCGTCATCAGTTCCGGCCGTGCTGGCCCACGAGATGAGCGTGCCCACGACCGCACTGACCCAGGTTGCGACAAGGGCGGTCCATGGCGTCGACTCGATGCCAGGCACCAGAAGGATGGCGACATACATGATCAGGGCCTGCCCGATCAGAGCGGTAAGAAGCACCGCCAGCCAGCCCACCCTGGCAGAGATCTCCACCAGCGCGGGGCGGAGGATCAGACCCACGATGCCCGCCACCGCTGCCACGGCGGCGTAAGCCCACCAACTGGTTGCTGAGAACCCCGGCAGCAGCGCGCCGGTGATAATGAGGGCTACCGTCGAGGCAGCCCAGGCAACGGCCAGCCTGGCCAGGTCGGTGACTCGGGCGCCGCGGGTGCGGGTAACGCTCGTCGGCATTTTCTCAGTATGGCTGGCCGTAACCGGCTGGCACTCACCCTCACAGGGTGAGAATGACGGACTGAGAAAAATCAGTCCCGGTGCGGGGTGTCCGGTCTGCGATTGCCAGGGGATGCCCTCATTGGCGCGGCAGGCGGAACGGGCTAGTCGTCCTCGTCCTTGTCCCACGCCTCATTACGCGCCTTGACCTTTTCCAGGGCGTGTTCGGCTTCCTCACGGGTCTTGTACGGTCCGATCAACTGACTCCAGTCGGACATCGCGTCTTCCTCGATCTCGTGAGTATTGACGTTGTACCAGTATTCGGGCATCGGGGTTCCTTCACTGTTATTCCGGCTGTTTCCTGCTGGTTTCCGGAGGTATTTTCCGGGCCCCATTTTCCGGGCTCTGTTTTCCGGGCTCCATTTTCCGGGCAGAGCCCGGCTGCTTATATGATCAATCTATGCCTTCACTAGCCTCAACCGCACCCATCGGCACGCTTGTCCCGGGGACAGTGAGCCCGCAGCTTCCCGTACCGCCCTCCATCCCCCGTCCGGAATATGTGGGCAAGCCGGCGCCTGCAAAGTTCACAGGCTCAGAGGTCAAATCGGCAGAGACCATCGAAAAGATCCGGATCGCCTCCAAAATCGCCGCCCAGGCCATCGTGGAGGTCGGCAAGTACATCGAGCCCGGCGTCACCACCGACCATCTGGACCGGATAGGCCACGAGTTCCTGCTGGACCACAACGCGTACCCCTCCACCCTCGGCTACCGGGGCTTTCCGAAGTCCCTTTGCTCCTCCCTCAACGAGGTCATCTGCCATGGGATCCCGGACACCACGGTAGTGCAGGACGGCGACATCCTGAACATCGACATCACGGCCTTCGTCGGCGGCGTTCATGGCGACACCAATTACACGTTCCTGGTCGGCGATGTCGACGAGGAATCCCGCCTCCTCGTCGAGCGCACCCGGGAATCGCTGAACCGCGCCATTCGGGCCGTAGCTCCGGGACGCGAAATCAACGTGATCGGCCGGACCATCGAGTCCTATGCAAAACGCTTCGGCTACGGCGTGGTCCGCGACTTTACCGGACACGGAGTCGGGGAAGCCTTCCACACCGGGCTGATCATTCCGCACTACGACGCCGCGCCCGCATACAACACCACCATGGAAACCGGTATGGTGTTCACGATCGAGCCAATGCTGACCCTGGGCACCGTTGACTGGGACATGTGGGCCGATGAATGGACCGTCGTGACCCGCGACCGCAAGCGCACTGCCCAGTTCGAGCACACCCTGCTCGTCACGGAGTCCGGTGCCGAGGTCCTCACGCTGCCCTGACCGCCCGCTCCACACGCTATTTCCCCGAACATCCCGCTCTTTCACCCGGGCCCGGCCCGGTCACCACAGCCCGCCCCTGCCACGAACGGAACGACATTGGCCAAGAAGGACGAAAAGTCGAAGAAGAACGCCCCCTTGATCGGCATTGACATCGGCGGCACCGGTATCAAGGGCGGGATTGTGGACCTGAAGAAAGGGAAGATGATCGGTGACCGCGTGCGCTTCCCCACGCCGCAGCCCTCCACCCCCGAGTCCGTGGCCGAAGTGGTCGCAAAGGTTGTCGCCGAGCTCACGGCACGTCCCGACGCCCCCGACGCCAGCAGCCCCGTGGGAGTCACCTTCCCCGGCATCATCCAGCACGGTGTGGTCCACTCGGCCGCGAACGTGGATAAGTCGTGGCTGGAAGCCGACATCGATGCCATGCTCACGGCACGTCTCGGCCGCCCCGTGGAGGTCATCAACGACGCCGACGCCGCCGGCCTCGCCGAGGCCCGCTTCGGTGCCGGCGAGGGGATCGACGGCACCGTGTTGGTGATCACCCTGGGCACGGGCATCGGCTCGGCCTTCATCTTCGACGGCAAGCTGGTTCCTAACGCCGAACTCGGCCACCTGGAGATCGACGGCTTCGACGCCGAAACCAAGGCCTCGGCCGTGGCCCGTGAACGCGAAGGCCTCAGCTGGGAACAGTACAGCGTGCTGCTGCAGCGCTACTTCTCCCACGTGGAGTTCCTGTTCTCCCCCGAGCTCTTCATCGTGGGCGGCGGCATCTCCAAGCGCGCCGACGAGTACCTGCCGCACATGAAGCTGCGCACTCCGATCGTTCCGGCCGAACTGAAGAACGACGCCGGTATCGTGGGCGCGGCCATCGAGATTGCCCTGAAGCACAAGCTGGCCAAATAAAGGCCCGCCAAATAAAAGCGAGTGAGCTGTAAAAGCCAATTGAGCTATCACTCCGGGTCGTTCTGAACGCTGGGAACGACCCGGAGTGATAGCTCAATTTTTTTGGAGCCGGTGGTGGCCGCGGCTTCCCCTCCGCTGCCACCACCGGAGTCTGTGGTGGATCCTAGGACGCAGTCACTAAGACAACAGTCACTAGGACAAAAGAATCACAATAATTACGACGGCGCCTCAAGAGTGCGCTTGTCCGGGCTCTTGCCGTCCCGGCCCTTGGTCTCCGCCTCGTGGCGAAGCAGGGAAATCGCCGATTCGAAGTCCTCCAGCGACTCGAAGGCCTGGTAGACGCTGGCGAACCTCAGGTAGGCGACCTCGTCGAGACGCTGCAGCGGCTCCAGGATCGCCAGACCGACTTCGTGGGCATCGATTTCGGCGGCGCCGGAGCCCCGGATCGTCTCCTCGACTTCCTGCGCCAGCAGAGCGAGATCGTCTTCGGTGACCGGACGGCCCTGGCAGGCCTTGCGGACGCCGTTGATGACTTTGCTGCGGCTGAATGGTTCACCGACGCCGGAGCGCTTGATGACAGTCAGGCTGGTGGTTTCCACCGTGGTGAACCGGCGGCCGCATTCGGGGCACTGCCGGCGGCGCCGGATGGCGGAGCCGTCGTCGGCGATCCGGCTGTCCACGACGCGCGAATCAGGGTTACGGCAGAACGGGCAATACATGTCGGTTCCCTCCCTGTCGCAAGTGCAGCCGGCGCTGCCCTGTATCCCCAGTTTACGACTACATGTAGCCGAATAACAAGCCTGTAATTACTACATGTAGTGGTCTGGGCCTTGGCTACCGGGCGGCGAACCGTACCGTGACGGCCTCGCCGTGGGCGGGCAGGTCCTCCGCGCCGGAGAGGCTGACGATGTGGCCGCTGACCTGCTCCAACGCTGAGCGGGTGTAGTTGATGACCTGGATGGCCCGCAGGAACGTGGTCACGTTCAGTCCGGAGGAGAAGGCCGCCGTGCCACTGGTGGGCAGCACGTGGTTGGAGCCGGCGCAGTAGTCGCCCAGGCTCACGGGGCTGTAGTCCCCTACGAAGATCGCACCGGCGCTGCGGATCCGGCCGGCCACCCGGGCGGCATCGGCGGTCATGATTTCAAGGTGTTCCGCGGCGTACGCATTGCAGGCGGCGATGCCCTGCTCCAGGTCCTCGACCAGCACCACCCCGGACTGCGGGCCCGAGAGTGCCTCGCGGACGCGGCTGGAGTGCTTGGTGGCAGCGGCCTGCCGCTCAAGCTCCACGCGGACGTCGGCGGCGAGGGCCTCTGAGTCGGTGAACAGAACCGATGCCGCCTTGGGGTCGTGCTCGGCCTGGCTGATGAGGTCCGCGGCCACAAGGGCGGGAGTGGCGGTGGAGTCCGCGAGGATCGCAATCTCCGTGGTGCCGGCCTCGGAATCGATCCCCACAACCCCCTTAACCAGCCGCTTGGCAGTCGCCACGAAGATGTTGCCCGGACCGGTCACGACATCCACGGGGTCGATCCCGGGGAGGTTCCCGGCGTCGGACGCGTCGGCCGGGATGCCGTACGCGAAAGCGGCGATGGCCTGTGCCCCGCCAATCGCGTAGACCTCGTCGATGCCCAGCAGGCAGGCCGCCGCCAGGATCGTGGGGTGCGGGAGGCCGCCGAAGTCCTTTTGCGGCGGCGACGCCAAGGCAATCGATTCGACGCCGGCGGCCAGGGCCGGGACCACGTTCATGATCACCGAGGACGGGTAAACGGCCAGGCCGCCGGGGACGTAAAGCCCCACACGCGCCACCGGCACCCAGTTCTGGCTGACCACGGCGCCTTCGCCGAGCTCGACGTCGATGTTCGCCGGCCGCTGGGCGTCAGCGAAGGCGCGGGCACGCTTGATGGACTCCTCGAGTGCCGCGCGCACGGCCGGATCCAGGCCCTCAAGGGCCGCACGCAGCGCCTCGGCCGGGACCCGGGGGTGCGTCTGCTCGACGCCGTCGAAAGCCAGTGCCAGCTCCCGGAGGGCGCTGATGCCGCGCGTACGGACGGCGGAGATGATCTCCAGGACCTTGCCCTCGGCGTCGGCCATGGTGCCGGACTGTGCCCGGGGCACGGCAGCGCGGAGTCCGGCGAGGGACAGTTGCGCACCGCGCACGTCCACCGTGCGGAAGTTGAGGGCGGCGGTCATCGGGGTCACGGGGCTGTCAGGAGTTAGGCTCACCCGATCATTTTACGTGTCCTGCCGCAGCGGGCCGTCGCTGTGACGCGGCCCCAGAACTTAGCGGCGAGGTTTGCCGCCGGAGCCCGGGAAGAGGGTGTTCAGGAAGATAGCCAGGGCGATCGCCGCGGGCCAGATGGCGAGGACCGCATAGGAGCGCAGTGAGAAGGCGATGCTGGCGCTGGCCGATGTATCCGCCGGCGCTCCCCACCACTGGGCGCTGAGCACGCCGGTTCCCCACGCGATGAGCGCGCCGGCAAGGCCAGCGAGGACCACCAGGATGACGGTGCCGGGTCCGGGCTGGTGGTGCTTGGTGCCGGCGACGAACGATCCGGCGATGCACCCTGCGAGCAGGAACAGCCCCGCCAGCACAAGGTCCCTGGGCAGCCAGGTTGCCGTGTTGGTGCCGGCGGCGAGGTCCGGGTCTCCCGTCAGGAGATTCAGGCCCGACGGCGCCAGCAGCCACCAGAGCAACCCCACCGGAACGCCGGCGGCCGCGATGACGGCGGCCTTCCGCCAGGGGGTCCAGTCGGGTCCGGGCTGCTCAGGGTTTGTCTCAAGGGAAAGGTTTGTCTCAAGGGACATCGGCCGGTCCGGCTGCGCCGGCTCCCCGGTGTGGTGGACGGGGCCGTCTACTGCGGGCTGTGTCATGCAACAAACGGTAACAAGGATTCCGCCGGCGCATGAGAACGCCCGGCAGCACATGACGGCGGAAGTAAAGAAAATGCCGCACTCGAACACCGGCGCAATACGCTGGCAGAGTAGGAACTACGACACGCACGTGCAGCAGGGAGATGGATCGCAGTGGCCACAGATGAAGGAATCTCCGAGGGGACATTCAAGGAAATGTTCCGGCGGCACGCGGCGGGCGTCGCCATCATCACCGCCAACCACAACGGTGTCCCGTTCGGGTTCACGGCAACCTCCGTTGCCTCGCTGTCCGCCAAGCCGCCGCGCTTCACGTTCAACATGGCCAGGACCTCCAGCTCGTGGCCGGCCGTGGCGAACACGACCTACATTGGCGTGCACATGCTCGGGCTGGAAAACCAGGAGCTCGCCGACCGCTTCGCCCGGGCCGGCAACCGGTTCGACGGCGACCACTGGGAGCTCGGACCCCACGAGGTGCCCGTACTCAAGGGAGTCAGCGGCTGGCTGATCGGCAAGGTCCAGATGCGGCTCTCCTTCGAGAACAACGCCGTTGTGGTGGTCGAGGTGGTGGAGGGCCAGGTCGGCGACGACGGCACTCCCCTGCTCTACCACTCCGGGGCTTACAGCCAGCCCGTTCCGCTCGACTACGAGATCTGAGACGGCCGGCCGCCCGTCCGGCCGGAGCTGGCCCCCGTCACTAGTGACCGGGGCTAGCGTCACTCACTAGTGGCCTGCGCTAGTTGTCCAGGCACGTCGGGCCGAGTAGCACCTTCAAATCGCCGAACAGCGACGGGCTCGGATTGACGCGCAAATGCACCGGCAGGCCCATGACCTCCACCCGGGTGTCGCCCTGCAGGTGCAGCCGGACCTCGGAGTTTCCGCGGTGGGTGCGCAGCACGTCGCCCAACTCAGTGACCACGGCCTCGGTGGCCTTGTGGGTGGCCATGGTGATGACCACCGGCCCGTTCTGGCTGTCGCTGAGGTCCGGCACGGAAAGTTCCATGCAGTTCAAGGTGACGGCGCCGTCGTCGCGCCGTTGCAGGCGGCCCTTGACCACCACGATCAGGTCCTCCGCGAGCACCGAGGCGATGGGGCCGTAGACCTGGCCGAAGAACATGACCTCCATGGAACCGGCGAGGTCCTCGATCTCGGCGCGGGCGTAGGCGTTGCCGCTTGCCTTGGCGATCCTGCGGCTGAGCGAGGTGATCATGCCCGCGATGGTCACGATCGCGCCGTCCTGCGGGCCGTCTTCGGCGATGATCGAGGTGATCGACCGGTCGGCGTGCTGGCTCAGGAGCCCTTCCAGCCCTTGCAGCGGGTGGTCGGAGACGTAGAGGCCGAGCATGTCGCGCTCGAACGCCAGTTTGTCCTTCTTCTCCCATTCCGGCAGGTCGGGGATTTCCGTGCTGAGCGAAGCCTCGGGCTCCTGGTCCTCAAAGCCGGCGAAGAGGTCGAACTGGCCGATCGCTTCGTTGCGCTTGAGGGTGATGACGGAGTCGATCGCCTCTTCATGGATCATGGCCAGGGCCCGCCGGGGATGGCCCAGCGAGTCGAAGGCGCCGGCCTTGATCAGGGATTCGATGGTGCGCTTGTTGCAGACCACCGCGGGGACCTTCATGAGGTAGTCCTTGAAGGACGTGTAGGCGCCTTCTTTTTCGCGCGCCGCCACCATGGCTTCGACGGCGTTCACGCCGACGTTGCGGATGGCGCCCATGCCGAAGCGGATGTCGGTGCCAACAGGGGTGAAGTTGAGGGCTGACTCATTGACGTCGGGCGGCAGCACCGTGATGCCCATCCGCCGGCATTCGTTGAGGTAGATCGCCGACTTGTCCTTGTCGTCGCCCACCGAGGTCAGCAGCGCAGCCATGTACTCCGGGGCGTAGTGCGCCTTCAGGTACGCGGTCCAGTAGGAGATCACGCCGTAGGCGGCCGAGTGCGCCTTGTTGAAGGCGTAGTCGGAGAACGGCAACAGGATGTCCCAGAGGGTCTTGACCGCGGCCATGGAATAGCCGTTGTCCTGCATGCCCTGGGAGAAGCCCGCGAACTGCTTGTCCAGCTCGGATTTCTTCTTCTTGCCCATGGCGCGGCGCAGGATGTCGGCCTGGCCCAGGGTATAGCCGGCGAGCTTCTGCGCCACGGCCATGACCTGCTCCTGGTACACGATGAGCCCATAGGTCCCGCCGAGGATTTCGGACAGCGGTTCCTCGAGCTCGGGGTGGATCGGGATGACCTCTTGGATCTTGTTCTTGCGCAGCGCGTAGTCGGTGTGCGCGTTGGCGCCCATGGGTCCGGGCCGGTAGAGGGCCAGCACAGCGGAGATGTCTTCGAAGTTGTCAGGCTTCATCAGCTTGAGCAGGGAGCGCATGGGTCCGCCGTCGAGCTGGAAGACGCCCAGCGTGTCTCCCCGGGCCAGCAGCTCGTAGGACGCCGTGTCATCCAACTCAAGGGTTTCGAGGTCGAGGTCGATGTCCCGGTTCATCTTGATGTTTTCCAGGGCATCGGAAATGATCGTCAGGTTTCGCAGCCCGAGGAAGTCCATCTTGATCAGGCCGAGGCCTTCGGACGTCGGATAGTCGAACTGGGTGATGACCTGGCCGTCCTGGAAGCGGCGCATGATCGGAATCACGTCGATGATGGGGTCCGAGGACATGATGACGCCGGCGGCGTGCACGCCCCATTGCCTCTTCAGACCCTCGATGCCCAGGGCCGTCTCGAAGACCTTGGCAGCCTCCGGGTCAGTGCTGATCAGTTGGCGGAAGTCGCCGGCCTCGCCGTAGCGCTTGGATTGGGGGTTCTGAATGTCGGCCAGCGGGATGTCCTTGGCCATGACGGCCGGCGGCAGCGCCTTGGTCAGCTGCTCGCCCATGCTGAACGGGTAGCCCAGAACGCGCGAAGAGTCCTTGAGGGCCTGCTTGGTCTTGATGGTGCCGTAGGTGACGATCATGGCGACGCGTTCGTCGCCGTATTTGCGCGTGACGTAGTCAATAACTTCGGAGCGGCGCCGGTCATCGAAGTCGACGTCGAAGTCGGGCATGGAGACGCGGTCCGGGTTGAGGAAGCGCTCGAAGATCAGGCCGTGATGCAACGGGTCAAGGTCGGTGATACGCATGGCGTACGCCACCATGGAGCCGGCACCTGAGCCACGCCCGGGACCGACCCGGATGCCGTTGTTCTTGGCCCAGTTGATGAAGTCGGCCACCACGAGGAAGTAGCCCGGGAAGCCCATGGAGGTGATGACTTCCAGCTCATAGTCGGCCTGCTTGCGGACCTTGTCCGGGATGCCCTTGGGATAGCGGTATTGGAGTCCCTTGTCGACTTCCTTGACCAGCCAGGACGTTTCGTCCTCCCCCTCCGGGCAGGGGAACCGGGGCATGTAGTTGGCGCCGGTGTTGAACGAGACTTCGCAGCGCTCGGCAATCAGGAGCGTGTTGTCGCACGCCTCGGGATGGTCACGGAACAGCTCCCGCATTTCCTGCGGTGACTTCAGGTAGTAGCCGCTGCCGGAGAAGGCGAAGCGCGAGCCGCCGTTGTCGTAGGTCGGCTCCAGGAGGGTGGAACCGGACTGGATGGCCAGCAGGGCCTCATGCGCCTTTGCGTCGTGCTCGTGCGTGTAGTGGAGGTCGTTGGTGGCCACCAGCGGCAGGTTCAGGTCCTTGGCCAGGCGCAGCAAGTCGCCCGTGACGCGCCGCTCGATGTCCAGGCCGTGGTCCATGAGCTCGCAGAAGTAGTTCTCCGCACCAAAGATGTCGCGGAACTCGGCCGCAGCCTCAAGCGCCTCGCGGTACTGGCCCAGGCGCAGCCGGGTCTGGACCTCACCGGACGGGCAGCCGGTGGTGGCGATGAGCCCTTCCGAGTAGGTGTTCAGCAGCTCACGGTCCAGCCGGGGCCATTTGCCGAAGACCGAGTCCAATGATGCAATCGAGGAGGCCCGGAAGAGGTTCCGCATGCCCACGTTGTTATAGCTGAGCAGGGTCATGTGCGTGTACGAGCCACCGCCGGAAATGTCATCCTTGCGCTGATGTTCCTCGCCCCACCGCACGCGGGTCTTGTCCGTGCGGGCGGTCCCGGGAGTCACATAGGCTTCGACGCCGATGATCGGCCTGATGCCCTGGTCGGTTGCCCGCTTCCAGAAGTCGAAGGCGCCAAACAAGTAGCCGTGGTCCGTCGTGGCGAGGGCCGGCATGCCGAGCCGCTCGGTTTCGTCGAACAGCTCACCGAGCCGGGCGGCACCGTCCAGCATCGAGTACTCGGTGTGGTTGTGGAGATGGACAAACGAGTCGTTGCTGGAAGTCACCGCACCATTCTAGTGCCGAGCCACGACGGCGGCGTGCAACCACGACGGCGGGAGCGGAACCTGCTCAGGCGTTTCCGGATTCCAGGACCGTGAGCGCATACTTCAGGTCGTCCGGGTACTCGCTGGTGACGGTAACCCGCTCCCCCGTCCGGGGGTGGTCGAAGGACAGTTCCCGGGCGTGCAGCCACTGCCGGGTCAGTCCGAGGGTGGCGGCCAGCCGCGGGTCCGCGCCGTAGGTGAGGTCGCCGGCACAAGGGTGCCGCAGGGCCGCGAAGTGCACGCGGATCTGGTGGGTGCGGCCCGTTTCGAGGTGCACCTCCACCAGCGAGGCCTTCCCGAAGGCTTCCAGGACCTCGTAGTGCGTCACCGAATCACGGCCATCTTCGATCACAGCGAACCGCCAGTCATGGCCCGGGTGGCGGCCGATGGGCGCGTCGATGGTGCCCGCCAGCGGGTCGGGGAGGCCCTGGACCACGGCGTGGTAGACCTTGTCCACGGTGCGTTCCTTGAAGGCCCGCTTCAGTACGGTGTAGGCGTTTTCGGTTTTGGCAACCACCATGACGCCGGAGGTCCCGACGTCGAGCCGGTGGACGATGCCGGCGCGCTCGGGGGCGCCCGACGTCGATATCCGGTACCCGAGACCGGCGAGGCCACCTACCACCGTGGGCCCGACCCAGCCGGGCGAGGGGTGGGCGGCCACGCCGACCGGTTTGTCGATGACAACAAACTCGTCGTCGTCCAGCAGGATCAACAGGTCGTCCACTACTTCCTCCACGATTTCCAGGGGGTCCCTGCGGTCCGGCACGACGACGTCGAGGACGGTGCCGGGGGTGAGCTTGAGGGATTTGCCGACGCTCCTGGCATTGCTGGTGACGTGCCCCTCGGCGATCAGGGCGGCTGCCTGAGAGCGGGAGATGTCCATGAGCCTGGCCAGCCCGGCGTCCACGCGGGCGCCGGCCAGGTCCTCCGGAACAGTGAACCGCAAGGGCCCCGAGGCTGTCGCGTTATCAGGGGTGTTCTCAGACATCCTTGGCCACCGTATCCTTCGTGTGGCGTGAGCCGTCCAGGGAGATCCCGCGGAGCGTGAGCAGGCAGATGATCACGACGGCGGAGACCACCGCCGAGTCGGCGATGTTGAAGATCGCGAAGTTTGGGAGCTGGATGAAGTCCACCACGTGGCCCATGGCGAAGGAGGGCTCGCGGAACAGCCGGTCCGTCAGGTTACCGAGTGCGCCGCCGAGCAGCAGCCCCAGCGCCAGCGCCCACCAGAGCGAGCCGAGCTTGCGCAGCTGCAGCAGGATCGCGACGGCCACGGCCGCCATGATGATCGTGAACACCCACGTGACGTTCTCGCCGATCGAGAACGCAGCCCCGGAGTTGCGGATGTAGAACCAGTGCAGGAGCGGCGGAAAAACGGGGATCCGCTCGCCCTCGGTCATGGTGCTCGTGACCCAGAACTTAGTCAGCTGATCGAACACGTAGGCGAACACCGCGAAGGCAGCGAACAGGACAAACAGCGTTGCCCGGCGCGGCCGGGCGTGCACAGGCTGTGCCGCCTCGACAGGCTGCGTGGCGTCTGGTGATGGTGCGTCAGTCATAGGGCTTTCGTTCGGGAGCCAGTGCGGAGACCGGGGTCGGGTGCCCGGCAGGCGCCGGCCACCGGACCCGGTGGCGGCACCGTGCAGGAATAAGACAGTGCGGGAAAATGAAAAGCCGGCGGCCGAGGAAACCTCAGCCACCGGCTTTCAGAATACTTGCTTTATGCCTAGCTGTTGGCCTCGACCTCAGGGGCTGCCACGGAACCGCGGGCATCCAGATCGCGGAGCTGGCCTTCGATGTAAGCCTTCAGGCGTGAGCGGTAGTCGCGCTCGAAGCCGCGAAGCTGCTCGACCTTGCGTTCCAGCACGGAGCGCTGCTGCTCGAGGGCACCAAGGATCTTGCGGGACTTTTCCTGCGCATCGTTGACGAGGCTGCTGGCCTCGATCTGGGCTTCGGCGATGATCTTGTCCCGCTGCTGCTCGCCGTCGGCGACGTGCTTGTCGTGCATCTGCTGCGCCATGGCGAGCAGGCCGGCGGCGGACTCGGAAGCCGGGGTGACACCGGAGCGCGCCTGTTCGACTTCCTGGGCTGCCTTGGCTGCCTGCTCGGCTTCCTTCTTGTTGGCTGCTTCTGCGGCCGCCTTTGCCTTGGCCTCGGCCTCGGCCTTGGCGGTGTCTTCCTTCTCGGCCTTGACGGGCGCCGCAACCTTTTCCACCACGGGTGCGGCGGCTGCGGAGCTGGCAGGCGTGCCGGCGCCGGATTCGGCGAGCTTCTTGCGCAGCTCGTCGTTCTCCTGGTTCAGGCGCCGAAGTTCGACGACGATCTCGTCCAGGAAGTCATCAACCTCGTCCTGGTCGTAGCCTTCGCGGAACTTGGTCGGCTGAAAGCGCTTGTTGACAACGTCTTCTGGCGTCAAAGCCATCTGGTCACCTCGTTGGTCTAGTTAGTCAGTAGGCCTTCCGGCCGTCAAAACTACGGTACCTAAATATGGTCTGGTTCCTCTAATTCAACACCGCAGTGTCAAACCGGAGTTTCTTTCGGTTGGGGCCTAGCCCCGGGCAAGCCGCCTGTGCTGCTGCGGCGGCTCATGCTGCGATCGGCTGGGCGTACACCAGGCCCTTGACGATCCACATCGCCACGCTGACTGCCACGAACAGCAACAGGAACCCTATGTCCAGCGACATTCCGCCCAACCGCAGCGGCGGGATGAGCCGGCGGAGCAGTTTGAGGGGCTTGTCTGTGACCGAATACACAGCATGGGCGGCGACGAGTGCCATACCGCGCGGCCGCCAGCTTCGGGCAAACATCTGCACCCAGTCGTAGACCAGGCGGATGATCAACGCCACGAAGAAAAGCAACAGAACGATATAGACGAGCCCCAAAACAATTCCCATGAGCTAACTCATATCTCCATGTTCATTCCGGATACCGCAGTGTCCTAAGGAAAGTGTTACTTCTATTTCAACACGGATAATTCCGCACGGATGCCAGGCAGGTGTCCCCGCCTGGCATCCGTACCGAATATTCGGGCCTAGCTCTGGTTGAAGAAACTCGCCTGGGTCTCGCTGACCTTCTTGTCGTCGCCAATGACTTCGATATACGACGGCGAGAGCAGGAAGACCTTGTTTGTTACCCGTTCGATGCTGCCGCGGAGGCCGAAAACGAGTCCGGCCGAGAAGTCCACGAGGCGCTTGGCGTCAGCCTCCCCCATGTCGGTGACGTTCATGATGACCGGGATGCCGTCGCGGAAGCTTTCGCCGATGAGTTTGGCGTCGTTGTACGACCGCGGATGGATGGTCGTGATTTGCCGGAGTCCGGTGGTCTCTTCGCGGCTCGATGCCGCACGCTTGATGGGTGTCACAGGTGCGCGATATTCCTCTTCAGCGGCTTGAGGCTCTTCCCGGGGGACCTCGCGGACGGGCGTCGGCGCACGTCGTTCCTCGCGGTCCTGCTCCATGGATTCGTCCTCATCCTTGTGCGGTGTGGGGTGCTCAGACTCGTAGTGTTCGTCGCCGTCGGCGAGCCCAAGATAGATCATTGTCTTGCGCAGAGCGCCAGCCATGGTCGACTCCTAATCTTGTCCGTAAGCGGGCCGCTTAATGACCAGACAGCCTTGGAATCCCCGCCATTACCTTCCAATACGTCGAACTTACCGCAGGGCCGGACGCGGACCGAGAATATCGGAGCCAATGCGCAGGTGTGTCGCACCGAAGCGGACGGCTTCTTCGAGGTCCTGGCTCATTCCGGCGGATATCCCCGTGGCGTCCGGAAATTGTTCTCTCAGCCGCCCGGAAATGCCTGCCAGCTTCTCGAAGGCAGCCGCCGGATCCGCCCCGAGCGGGGCAACGGCCATGACACCGGCGAGCCTCAAACCGGCGGCGCCGGCCAGTTGTTCGGCCAGCGCGGGGACCTCCCCGGGGGCTGCGCCGCCGCGGTGGGCCCCTGCGTCCTCGTCCAGGCCGACCTGGATAAAACAGTCCAGGGGCGGGCGCCCGGTGCGTTCGCTTTCGGCTGCCATCGCCTTGGCAAGGGCGGAAGCCAGGGCCTCCCGGTCCACGGAGTGCACCGACGCGGCATACTTCACCACGGACTTGGCCTTCTTACTTTGGAGCTGGCCGATGAAGTGCCAGCTCAGGCCGAGATCCACGAGCTGCGCCGCCTTTTCCGCGGCCTCCTGGTCGCGGTTTTCCCCGACGTCGGTGACGCCCAGCGACGCCAGCCGCCGGACGTCCTGCGCCGGATGGAACTTGGTGACGACGATCAGGCGTGGCGGCGCCGCCTGGCGGCCGGCGGCGGCCACGGCGTCGTTGATCCTGCGGCGCACGGCCGAGAGGTTCGCGTCCAGCTGGGCCAGCCGGGGGCCCTCCAGCGCGTCCGGCCGGCTCTCCCCCGGCAGATTGACCGGCTTGACCACGTCGGTGTCCGGTACTTCCACGGGCTCAGTCATGGCCATGCGCCCTGGCCCCGTGCGTCCCGTCCGTCCAGGCCAGCCCGGCGAAGCGGCCGGTGTGGCTGTTGCGGCGGTACGAGAACAGGGTGTCGTCCTCGAGGGTGCAGCCCCCGGAGTATTCGATCGCGACGCCCGTTGCTTCCAGCTGGCTCCGGACGCCTGCCGGCAGGTCCAGGCCGGGGGTGCCGGCGGACGTCGTGCACCAGGTGGCAGGCACGGCTGCGGCAACGTCCGCGCGCAGGGCTTCGGGGACCTCATAGCAACGGCCGCAGACCGAAGGCCCAACCCAGGCGCTGATGCTGTCCGCACCGAGCTCCCGCAGGCGGGCCACAGCGGCCGGCACCACGTCGGCCGCAACGCCGGGCCGTCCGGCGTGGACGACGCCGAGGACAGGTGCCCCCGCCACGTCCTCGCCGATTAGTACGACCGGCACGCAGTCCGCTACCAGGACGGCCAGCGGCTCGGTCCGGGAAACCATGGCATCGGCAGTGGGGGCAGCCGGAGCTGGGCGCGGGGACTCCGCTGTCGCCGTCTCCATCTCAGTGGAGCCAACGATCGTGGCGACATCATTGCCGTGAACCTGGTTCATGTACCGGAAGGAGCGCCCGCCAAGACCGGCGGCCGCTTCGAGCTCCGCGCGCCGGCGGTGGACCGCCGCGGGGTCATCGCCAACATGCAGTGCCAGGTTCCCGGCTCCGGCGTCGGTGAAGGCCACCCATACGCCCGGCCGGACTTCAGCCCGCCAGCAAAACAATCACAACACCGCCATCGACATGTCCGGAATACCTACGTTCATACAATCCACCGTAACCCGCCGCAAAGCAGCATGGCACCGCCGGACGGCGGTGCCATGCTGAAGCGGAACGATTTACTTGAGGAAGTCAGGGACATCCAGGTCATCGGAGTGCCGGCCGGACAGGTCCGGCTCCACGACGGCCGGCAGGTCGACGTCGAAGCCCGAATCGGCCGGTACCGCAGAGGGACGCTGCTGGCCCCAGCCGCCGTAGCCGGAGGCGCCGACAGTGGCGTGCAGCGGCTGGACCGGGGCGGAGACGGGTGCCTGCGCCGGAGCGGGCGCGGCGGACGCGGGCCGCTGCGGCGCGGCCGGCAGGGACTGGTCCATGGACGGCGAGGTGGCCTTGACGTCGTCGAAGCCGGCGGCGATAACGGTGACGCGTGCCTCGTCGCCGAGGGCGTCGTCGATCACGGCGCCGAAGATGATGTTGGCCTCCGGATGGGCGACTTCCTGGACCAGGCGGGCTGCCTCGTTGATTTCGAACAGGCCAAGGTCCGAGCCGCCCTGGATGGACAGCAGGACGCCGTGCGCGCCGTCGATCGATGCTTCCAGCAGCGGCGAGGCGATGGCCAGCTCCGCAGCCTTGACCGCACGGTCCTCGCCGCGGGCAGAACCAATGCCCATCAGCGCGGAACCTGCACCCTGCATGACGGACTTGACGTCGGCGAAGTCGAGGTTGATCAGGCCGGGGGTCGTGATGAGGTCCGTGATGCCCTGGACGCCGGAGAGCAGCACCTGGTCGGCGGAACGGAACGCATCCAGGACCGAGACGTTGCGGTCGCTGATGGAGAGCAGACGGTCGTTCGGGATCACGATCAGGGTGTCGACTTCGTCGCGCAGGGCGTCGATGCCGGCCTCGGCGGAGCCTGCCCGGCGGCGGCCTTCGAAGGTGAAGGGACGCGTGACGACGCCGATGGTCAGCGCACCGAGTGAACGGGCGATCCGGGCGACGACGGGGGCGCCGCCTGTACCGGTTCCGCCGCCCTCGCCGGCCGTGACGAAGACCATGTCTGCGCCCCGGATGACCTCTTCGATTTCATCGGCGTGGTCCTCGGCGGCCTGCCGGCCAACCTCAGGGTTCGCGCCAGCACCGAGACCACGGGTCAGTTCACGCCCGACGTCGAGTTTGACGTCGGCATCGCTCATCAACAATGCCTGGGCATCGGTGTTGATGGCAATGAATTCGACGCCGCGAAGACCGACCTCGATCATGCGGTTGACTGCGTTCACGCCACCGCCGCCGATGCCGACGACCTTGATGACGGCCAAGTAATTCTGCGGAGCTGCCACGTTACGTGTCCCTTGTTCGTGTACTAATGCGAAAACTGATCGAGTCCTGCTTGAAGCTTTGAACCTTAACCTTCGACTTGAAGGTTATAGTTATGTCAAGTAACTCATGTCTGTGACGGTATTTCCTATGCAGGGGACATTCAATAACCGGCGCCGCGTGTCGCGCGAATACCGGGCAAATCACCCCTGTAAGTAGTCCCGCGACCGGCTGGACGTCCCCTGGACGTCCCGCGGGTTGCCCGCGGGACATCCTGCGGGTCGTCCCGCGGGTGGTCCCTCCGGGCCGCGTGCAGCGATACTGGCAGCAAGCTACCGGGTGACCGGGTGCCGGGGCACGCTGACATCGTAGACGTTGACGGGGTTCTTCGGATCGGCCGGGACCTTCAGGAGGGCCGAAAGTACCCGCGCCTTCAGCGCCTTCTCCCCCGCGTTGCCCCAGAGGATTGTCTGCCCGTCGACGAGTTTGAGTTCGACGGCGTCGGCGGAGGCGGCGGAGGCGTTTGAGAGCCGGGCCAGCACATCTCCCGGCAGTGCCCCCAGCACCGCAGTGATGGCGTGGAACAGGTCCTTCGGAAGCGTCCCGCTGCCACCGTCGATCACCGGGAGCGACACCGAGGCGGCATCGGCGGTGGTGCTGAGCTGCACACCGTCGACGTCCACCAGCTGGAATTTTTTGCCCTGCTTGACCAGGGCCACGGGAATGCGCTCGGTGACGTGCACCTGCAAGGTGCCGGGCGGCAGCGCCTTCGCGGTGACGTCCTTGACCTGCACCAGCGGCTTGAGCAGGGCGGTGACCTCCTCCTCGCTGATCTGCGGCAGCGGCTTGCCCTGAAGGGGCGCGAGGGCCGCCTGAACCTGATTCGGTTTTAGCAGCTTCGTGCCCTCCACCGTGACCGTCCGCAGGGCAAGCACCGGCGAGTAGACGGCGGCCGCGACGATCCCTGCCATCAGCACGGCAAGGATGCCGATGGTACTGAGCACGATGCGCCGGCGGCGTTTGCCCTTGGGCTCGGGGAAGGACAGCACATTGCCGGAACCGTTGTCCGATGTGACCTGCGGTTTCCGCGGGTTCTGCGCGTTGCCGCTCCCGGTGTCCACGGCGTTCTTGGACGCCGAAATGACATCGGTGCCCGTTCCGCCGGGCGGCCGGGAGCCGGTTCCGGAGGCGTTGGATCCGCCCCGGTAGGTGGGCCGCCTGGTGCTAGGCACCGGCGGCCCCGGCCGTGAGGGCGTCGACAACCAGCGGCCCGTAGGCCGTGACGTCGCCTGCGCCGGCGGTCAGCACGATGTCCCCGGGCCCGGCGGCCGCGAGCAGTGCCTGCACAGCCGCCCCGCCGGGTCCGACGAGGCGGCCGCCGGAACCGAGGTGCTCGGCGATCAGCTCGCTGGTAACGCCGGGAATGGGATCTTCGCGGGCAGGATAGATGTCCAGGACCAGGGCCGTGTCCGCCGCGTTGAGGGCTTCGGCGAACTCGCGGGCAAATTCGCGGGTCCGGGAAAACAGGTGGGGCTGGAAGAGTACGTGCACCTTGTGTTCCCCGGCGACGGCACGTGCCGCGGACAAGGCGGCCCGGACTTCGGTGGGGTGGTGGGCGTAGTCGTCGTAGACGCGGACGCCGCGCCCTTCGCCCTTGAACTCGAACCGGCGCGAGGCCCCGGAGAAGTGGGCCAGTGCCGCCGCCGCGGTGTCCGGCGCGACGCCGAGTTCGACCGCCACGGCGAAGGCGGCGGCCGCGTTGAGCGCGTTGTGCCGGCCCGGAACCTGGAGTTCGACGGCGAAGGTGCCCCCCGTCGTCGAGATACCCATCCGGCCCGGTTCGGCGTCGTGCAGCCTGATGGCGGCGTCGGCCGCCGTCCCGTACAGCACCACGCGGGTGTTGCCGCGGGCCAGGGTGCGCTCGGCGAGGGCCCTGGCCCCGGGGTCGTCCGCACAGGCCACCAGGACGCCGTCCGCGGGGAGCAGGGCCGTGAAGCTGTCGAAGGAGGCGTAGACGGCCTCTGCGGTGCCGTAGAAGTCCAGGTGGTCCGGCTCGACGTTGGTCACCACGGCGATCGTGGGGCGGTAGTTCAGGAAGGAGCCGTCCGACTCGTCGGCTTCCGCCACGAAGATCCCCGAGCTTCCGTGGGCCGCGTTGACCCCGAGCGCCGGGACGTTGGCGCCAATGGCGAAGGACGGGTCCAGTCCGGCGCCCTGCAGCAGCACCGTGATCATGGAGGTCGTGGTGGACTTGCCGTGCGTTCCGGCGACTGCCACCACGGTGTCCTCCGCCATGGTGGCGGCCAGCGCCTCGGAGCGGTGCAGCACCGGGAGCCCGGCGGCGCGGGCCGCTGCGAGCTCGGGGTTCTCGGGCCGGATCGCCGAGCCGGCGACCACCGTCTGGGCGTCGCCGAGGTTGCCGGGACCATAGCCCACGGCGATCCTTGCCCCGGCGGCTGCGAGGTCCGCCATGACGGGCAGCGACTTGGCGTCGGAGCCGCTCACCGGGACGCCGCGCGCCACCATGATGCGGGCAACGGCGGACATGCCGACGCCGCCGATGCCGATGAAGTGAACGCGGCCAAGGGATTCCAGGGAACGTGTTCCGTGTTGGGGCTGGGTCATGGCTCTACTGCTTCCTGCCGTGCTGGTTTGAGGACGCGACTTCGAGGATGAGGTCGGCCATGCGCCGGTCCGCATTCCGGATGCCGAGCTGTTCGGAACTGGCGGCCATCTGTGCCAGCCTGTCCGTGTCCAGGAGCAAGGGAATGATGTTCTCGCGGATCCAGTCAGCGGAGAAGGCCGTGTCGTCGACGATCAAGGCGCCGCCTGCGGCGACAAGACCTGCGGCGTTCAGCGCCTGCTCGCCGTTGCCGATGGGCAGGGGGACGAAGACAGCGGGCACGCCCACCGCGGCCACCTCGCAGACCGTGGCGGCACCGGCACGGGCCAGCAGCAGGTCCGCCGCGGCATAGACGGTTTCCATGCCGTCCACGTACTCCACCTGCCGGTAGCCCGGCGCGGCGAGCGGCTTGCCGTCGGCGTCGTGCACGGACTTGCCGCGGCCGGTGATGTGCAGCGTCTGCACGCCGGCGTCGGCGAGGGCTCCCACGGCCGCGGCGAGTGACCGGTTGATGCTCTGGGCGCCCGAAGAGCCACCTGTGACGATCAGCGTCGGTTTGTCCGCGTCCAGCCCGAGCGCCTGCCGTGCACCGGCCCGGGCGCCCGCGCGGTCGAGGCCGGAGATCTCGGGGCGCATCGGCATGCCCACGTGCCTCGCACGGCCCAGTTTGGTTGCGGCGAAGGCGACGGCCACGTGGGCGCCGAGGCGTGCGCCGACACGGTTTGCCAGGCCGGGTCGGGTGTTGGCCTCGTGGACCACGATCGGGATCTTCCGGCGCCGTGCCGCGAGGTACATCGGCGTGCACACGTAGCCGCCGACGCCCACCAGGACGTCGGCACCTGCCTCATCAAGGATGGAGCCCGCCTGCTTCACCGCACCGGCCATGCGGCCCGGAAGCCGGAGCAGGTCCGCGGAAGGCTTGCGCGGGAGCGGGACCTTGCTGATGGTGGCGAGGTCCAGCCCGGCCGCCGGGACCAGCCGCGCTTCCATCCCGCCGGGGGTGCCGACAGCCAGGAGCTGCACTCCGGGGCGGGACTGCCGGAGGGCGCCGGCGATGGCCAGCAGCGGGCTGATATGTCCGGCGGTTCCGCCGCCGGCAAGGACCACGGACAGGGGTGACTCGGTGTTCATGAAGGGCTGTTTACGCTTTCGTACGGTTCTTGGAGGCGGGGGTCTTGCGGGTGGGGATTTTGGTTGTCGGCTTTTTGGCCGAAGGCTTACTGGCCGCCCGGGCAGCGCGGGCGCTCCTCACGGAATTCGCGAACGCGGCCGGCCCGAACCTGAGCATCTTCTTCGGCTGCATGCCCGGGTCCATCTGGGCCCGCGCCAGGGACAGGACGACGCCGATTGCACACAGCGACATCAGCAGGGCCGAGCCGCCGTAGGAAATGAAGGGCAACGGGACGCCGATCACCGGTGCCAGCCCGGTGACTACGGCCATGTTGACGCTCGCCTGGCCCAGCAGCCACACCATGATCGCGCCGGCCAGGACGCGGTGGAAGACATCATGCTGGGCGACGACGACCCGGTAGATGGCGGCGCCGAGGATGGCGAAGAGGACCAGGACGACGAGGGTTCCGACCAGTCCGAGTTCCTCGCCGATGATCGCGAAGATGAAGTCGTTGTGCGCCTCTGGGATCCAGCTGTATTTCTGCCGGCTCTGGCCCAGTCCGACGCCGAACCACCCGCCGGACGCGAGCCCGTACAGGCCGTTGGTGGACTGGTAGTTCAGGTTGGAGCCATCGGCGCAGGACTGGCCCGTCCATGACAGGATGCGGCACATTCGGTTCGGGCTCGTGATGGCGAGGACCGTCGCGAAAACGGCCAGGAATGCCCCGGCAATGCCGAAGAAGTAGAGCCGGACGCCGGCGAAGAACAGCGCGGCGGCCACGATGATCATCACGATCATGGCCGTGCCGAGGTCGTTTCCGGCGAGAATGAGGCCCAGGACCGCAAGGGCACCCGGGACCACGACCGGAATGAGCGCGTGGCGCCACTGGTGGAGGAGCTTCGCTTTGCGGTCAAGCACCGTGGCCATCCAGAGCGCGAGGGCAAGCTTGGCGGCTTCGGAGGGCTGGAAGGTGAACGGCCCGACGTCGATCCAGTTCTGGTTGCCCAGGGCGCTGCGCCCTACCAAAAGGACCAGGCCCAGCAGCGCAATGGCCAGCCCCATGACAAGCCAAGCGATTCGCCGGAGCCAGACGACGTTGACGCGTGAGAGGACAAACATCGCGAAGACGCCAATCGCGGCGAATCCGCCCTGTTTGAGGGCCGCGGAGTACGGCGACTCCCCCGCCGCGATGGCTTCCACACTGGAGGCGGAGAGGACCATCATGATGCCGATCGCCGTCAAGGCCAGGGTGGAGCCAAGGATCAGGTAGTACGTGGATCCATTGCGGGACTTGCCGGTGCCTTCAAGCGCGGACCAGAATCCGCGGTTCCAGGCACGCACGCGGTCCGCCGGAGTGACGGCTGGAGCCGCAGGGGTCCGGCTGCCGGCGGTCCTGGTGGCGGACGTGCCGCCGGCGGTTCGTGCCGCCGTCGTACGTGTGGGCGTGCTCACCATTGTTACTCCTCGCTGGTCTGAGCCTGCCCTTCCACGAGCTCGCGGACAGCTTCGATGAAGGCATCGCCACGGTGAGCATAGGAAGAGAACTGATCCATGGAAGCAGCCGCCGGGGCGAGCAGCACAGTGTCCCCGGAGGCGGCCAGCTGCGCCGCCGAAGCAACGGCCTGGGCCATCACAGTCTCGCCGAAAATCGGCGAAGGCCCTGCGTCGGCTTCAGCCGTTCCGGCAGTCTGCACGTCTTCAGTCTCGCCCTTGGCCGGCAAGATCACGGGGACATCCGGCGCGTGTCGCTTCAGTGCGGCCTGCAGATCGCTGGAGTCCGTGCCGATCAGGACCACAGCCTTGAGCCGGTTGCCCTGTTCCTGGATCAGGGAGTCGTAATTCACGCCTTTGGACAAGCCTCCGGCGATCCACACCACGTGCTGGAAGGCGGACAACGCGGCGGCGGCGGCGTGCGGGTTGGTGGCCTTGGAGTCGTTGACCCAGAGCACACCCTCATGGCGGGCCACGGGCTGGATCCTGTGGTCTCCCGGAAGGTAGTCCAGCAGGCCCTGGCGGACCGCCGACGGCTCCAGGCCGTAAGCCCGGACCAGGGCGGCCGCTGCCAGCGCGTTCGCCACCATGTGGCGCGGGGCAGCCGACCCCAGGTCAGCAATCGAGGCGAGTTCGGCAGCGCTGTCCTTGCGTTCGGCGATGAACGCGCGGTCCACCAGCAGTCCCTCCACGACGCCGAGCATGCTGATAGCCGGCGTCAGTGTGGTGAAGCCCACGGCCCGGCAGCCTTCCACCACGTCCGCGTCCTCGACCATGCGCTCGGTCTCGATCTGCTCGGCGTTGTAGATGCAGGCTTTCTGCGTGTTCGCGTAGACCTTGGCCTTGTCGGCCAGGTAGGAGGTGTAGGAACCATGCCAGTCCACGTGGTCTTCAGCGACGTTGAGGCACACGCTGGCCACCGGGGACACCGAGTGGCTCCAATGCAACTGGAAACTGGAGAGTTCCACCGCGAAGACGTCGTAGTCCACCGGGTCGCGCAGGGCGTCCAGGATCGGGGTCCCGACGTTGCCTACGGCGATCGCCTTGAGCCCGGCGGCCTGGAGCATGGACTCCGTCAGGCCGACTGTGGTCGTCTTGCCGTTGGTGCCCGTAATGGTCAGCCAGTCGGCGGTCTTGCGGCCCTTGCGTTCGCGGAGCCGCCAGGCGAGCTCGACGTCTCCCCACACCGGGATGTGCGCCCGCGCCGCTGCGGCGAGCAAGGCCTGGTCCGGGCGCCAGCCCGGGGACGTTACCACCAGGTCGGGCTTGTGCCCGTCGATCTTCGGAACCGACTCCACCGCTTCTTCGCCCAGCAGGACGTCCGCCGCGCCAACGATCCGGAGCGTGTCAGCCTGGGCCAGCGCCTTGGCGCTGGTGGCGGTGTCCACCACCACCACCCGGGCACCGAGTTCAATCAGGGTATCGGCGGCGGCGAAGCCCGAGACGCCGATGCCCGTGACCACGACCCGCAGGCCGGACCAGTCGGAGTCCCAGGTGGTGAGTCCCTGCAGCCGGGGTGAGGTGGTGAGGGGGGCGGGGATGGATCCGGTCACAGGAGCACCACCCATTCGGCGTAGAAGATGCCCAGGCCCGCGGCGACGAATAGTCCGCACAGGATCCAGAAGCGGACCACCACCGTCACCTCGGCCCAGCCCTTGAGTTCGAAGTGGTGCTGCAGCGGCGCCATCTTGAAGAACCGTTTGCCCTTGGTGAGTTTGAAGTAGCCCACCTGGATGATGACCGAGAGAGTGATGAGGACGAAGAGGCCGCCGATAAAGGCCAGCAGCAGTTCGGTGCGGGACAGGATGGCGAATGCTGCGACGGCACCGCCGATCGCGAGGGAACCGGTGTCGCCCATGAAGATCTTCGCGGGCGAGGTGTTCCACCAGAGGAACCCGACCATCGCCGCGCTCAGGATGGCGGCCAACAAGGCGAGGTCCAGGGGGTCGCGGACCGAATAGCAGCCGCCGCCGGCCTGCCGCGGAGACCCGCACGCCTGGTTGCTTTGCCAGATGCCCATGAGCGTGTAAGCCCCGAACACCATGACCGAAGCGCCGGCGGCCAGGCCGTCGAGGCCGTCGGTGAGGTTCACGCCGTTGGTCGCGGCGGTGACGATCAGATTGGACCACAGCACGAACAGGATGGCACCGAGCACGGTGCCGGCAAAGGCCAGGTTCAGCCACGGGATGTCGCGCACCAGGGAGATCTGGGTGGACGCCGGCGTCAGTCCCGCGGAGTTCGGGAACCGCAGCGCCAGGACGGCAAAGATAATGCCGACGGCGGCCTGGAGGATCAGCTTGGCCTTGGCGTTCAGTCCCAGGCTGCGCTGCTTGGAGATCTTGATGAAGTCGTCCAGGAACCCGACCAGCCCCATGCCCACCATGAGGAACAGCAGCAGCAGCCCGGAGGCGCTCGGTCCCGGGGAATGCGGGTTCATCATCCACATGAACAGGTGGGTGAGAAAGTAGCTGACGAGGACCGCCACCACCACAACGGTGCCACCCATCGTGGGCGTGCCGCGCTTGGTGTGGTGTGAGGTGGGTCCGTCGTCCCGGATGAATTGTCCGTAGCCCTTGCGGACCAGGAACCGGATGAACAGCGGGGTGCCCACAAACGCGAGAAGGAGCGCCATTCCGGCGCCCATCAGCAGTGCAATCACAGCTGTGCACTCCCTTCGGTGGCGGTTGCGGCAGTTCCCTCGGCAGGTCGCTCGGGAGAGTCTTTGGTGGCATGTGGGGGTAATGCTATCCGATCCCCCAAGTGGCGCAGCCCGATGCCGTTCGATGACTTGAACAGGACCAGGTCGCCGGGCTGGAGCTCGGCTTGAAGAAGCTCGTAGGCCTCGTCCACAGTTTCGGCGAACACACATTCATCGCCCCAGGAGCCCTCGTTGACGGCGGAGACATACAGCGACCGCGCCTCCCGGCCCACCACGACGAGGCGGGAGATGTTGAGCCGCACCACCTGGGTGCCGACTGCCATGTGCTCGCGGATGGAATCCGGGCCAAGTTCCAGCATGGCGCCCAGGACCGCCCAGGTGCGGCGGCCGCGGCCCAGCTCGGCCAGCGTCCGCAGTGCGGCCCGCATGGACTCCGGGTTGGCGTTGTAGGCATCGTTGATGACGGTCACGCCGTCGGGACGCTCCGTGCGCTCCATCCGCCAGCGGCTGGCGGCGGCCTGCGCGCTGAGCGAGGCCGCGATCTGCGCGCCAGGGATGCCGGCCGCGTGCGCCGCGGCCGCAGCCGCGAGGAGGTTGGCCATGTGATGGGCACCGATCAGCTTGGCGGCGACGTGGTACTGGGTTGTCCCGTGCAGTGCATTCCCGTTCGGGGGGGTCCCCTGTTGGCTCCCGTCGCCGGGCAGGAAAAGCTCAAATTCCGGATGGCCTTCGGCGTTCAGTTCCACGCCCTCGGCCCTAACCACATCGGCCTGGGCCACGTCCGCCTGGCCTGTGTTGGCCGGGCGGGCGGTGTAGCCGAGCACCCGGGCCCGGGTCCGGGCAGCCATCGCGGCCACACGGGAGTCGTCCAGGTTCAGCACGGCGGTGCCCCCTTCAGGGAGCGCCTCGACGAGTTCGCCCTTGGCGACTGCGATGTTGTCGACGCCGCCGAATTCCCCAGCATGGGCGGAGCCGACGCCGAGGACGACGCCGATCTCCGGCCGGACCATGTCCGCGAGGTATTGGATGTGGCCGATGCCCGTGGCGCCCATCTCGATGACGAGGTAGCGGGTATCGAAATCGGCTTTGAAAACGGTGAGCGGGACGCCGATCTCGCCGTTGTAGGACCCCTGGGGCGCTACGGTGGCGCCGTCGGTGTCGGCGGCCGCGAAGATTCCGGCGAGCAGGTCCTTCGTGGTGGTCTTGCCGGCGGAACCGGTGATGCCGATCACGGTGAAGGCGGCGCCGGCAGCTGCGCGGCTGGCCCGGATCCGGCGGACGGATTCAGCGGCCAGTGCGCCCATGGCAAGGACAGCGTCCTCAACGACGACAGCGGGATAGTTCGTTCCGACGGCGTCGGCGACCTCGCGCTCTACGAGTGCCAGGACGGCGCCCCGGTCAAAGGCGGCGCCCACGAAGTCGTGTCCGTCGGCGTTCTCCCCCGGTTTGGCCACATAGAGGGAACCCGCCGTGGCCTCGCGGGAGTCGGTCACCACGGATGCCGGGGTAATTCCGGGTTCCGCGGCGAGCCGGCCGTTGGTTATGTCGGCGATTTCCGCCGCTGTAAGTGCAATCATCTCGGTTTAGGACTCTATCCGGTGGTCTTCGAGAACGGTGAATCCCCGTGCTGTCAAGGCGTTCCGCAGCTCCACCCGGTCATCCAGTGCCAGGTTGACTCCCTTGACTTCCTGCCACACCTCGTGCCCGCGCCCGGCCACGAGGATGGTGTCCCCGGGCCCGGCGAGCTCTACGGCCTTCAGGATGGCGGCGTCGCGCGGGAAAACCTCCAGTACCGTGCAGTCCAGGCCTTCGTCGTCCTTGGCCGCCAGGGCCCCGGCAAGGACGTCCGCGCGGATGGCCGCCGCGTCCTCGTCGTGGGGATCGTCGTCGCTGACAATCACGGTGTCCGCCAGGCGGGCCGCGATGGCACCCATGGCGGGCCGCTTGCCCTGATCGCGCTGTCCGGTGGCGCCGAAAACGATGATCACCTTGGATCCGGGCTCCGGGGACCGGACGGCTTCGAGGGCACGTTCCAGGGCGTCGGGGTTGTGCGCGAAGTCCACGACGGCCGCAGGGGCCGTGGACACGAGCTGCATCCGGCCGGGCACGGCGACGGTGAAGGGGTCTGCGGCGTGCAGGGCAGCCTGCACGGCGGCAGGCTCGTGGCCACTGGCGAGCACCATCACCGTGGCCAGCGCGGCGTTGGCGACGTTGAAGCCTCCCGGCAGGCCGGTGTGGACGCGCAGCTCGGCGCCGTCGCGGTGCCGGAGTACGAAGTCGGAGCCGAGGCCCCGCGGAGCGGTCCGGGCCACCGTCCAGTCCGCGGTCGCGACGGCGGTCCCGGCCGCGGTCCCGTCGGCGTCAGCCTCTCCCCTGCCGGTGGTCCCGGCCGTGGCCAGGGTCGTCACCGGGATTTCGGCGGCGGCCGCGAGCTTCAGGCCCCAGGCATCATCGATTGTCACCACCGCGGCACGGGCGCGTTCCGGCGTGAACAGCCGGGCTTTGGTCTGGAAGTACTCTTCCATGGTCCCGTGCAGGTCCAGGTGGTCCTGGGTGAGGTTCGTGAACCCCGCGACGTCGAACACCACGGCGTCCACGCGGTGAAAGGACACGGCGTGCGAGGAAACCTCCATGGAGGCGGCATCGAGCCCGCGTTCGCGCATGAGCGCCAGCAGGGCGTGCACATCCGTGGATTCCGGGGTGGTCAGCAGGCTCGGGATCGGCTCGCCGCCGGCCAGGATCTCAATGGTCCCGATCAGCCCGGTCCGTTTGCCCAGCGCCCGCAAGAGCGCATTGATGAAGTAGGTGGTGGTGGTCTTGCCGTTGGTGCCCGTCACGCCGAAGAGGGCCGGCGCCCCGGCGCCGTCGGGCCGGCTCTGGTAAATGAGGGCTGACAGCCGGCCGACCACGCTGCGCGGCTCGTCGGCCAGCAGCACCGGGACGGGGATGTCATTGGCCAGTGCCAGCAGCCGCGCTCCGGCGTCGTCTGTCAGGACCGCCACGGCGCCGGCGTCGACGGCCTGGGCCACGAAGTCGGCCCCGTGCCGTGTGGCGCCCGGCAGGGCCACATAGAGGTCTCCCGGGCGGACCGACCGGGAATTCAGGGAGATCCCGGTGACCGGGACGGCGCTGGATGCCCCGGGAACGGCGACGCCGATCGCCGCACCGATGGCTGCCAGCGGCACTGCGGCAACCGCAGTGGGCCGGAAGCCCGGGGTGGAGTCATGGCCGGACGGCGCGGAAGCATCGGGGTCGGTGAGCTCTGACAAGTGGATCTCCGTTGTGGTGCTAGTGGATCGGGCACTAAAGTATCGGGCACTGAATGAATCGGGCACTGAAAGAAATCGGGCACTGATGGACCGGAACCTTCGCGCGAAGACATGCTCCGGCACGCAGGCACTGGGAGGGGCCCCGGCTGGTGATTTCCGGGTGCCGGTGGAACAGGCGTTACTTGGCGTACTGCGGCAGCCGCGAGGGTTCGCCGGTGGAGGGCTGGACGTTGAATGTGCGCAGCGTCTGGCTCATCACTGAACGGAACACCGGTCCGTTGGTGATTCCGAAGATGCTTCCCTTGGGCCGTTGCAGGACCACCTCAACAATAAACCGCGGATTGTCCATGGGCGCCATTCCGATGATCGAGGCGGTGTAGCCGCAGAAACCGGATTTGCCGTCGTCGCACGGGGATTCGGACGTTCCTGTCTTGGCGCCCACCCGGTACCCGTCGATCGCGGCCTCCTTGATCTCGCCCTCGGTCACGGCGCTCTCAAGGATGTCGCGGACCTGCTTGGCGGTCTCCTTGGAAACGATTTGCTGCGGGTCCTTGGCCGGGACTTTTTCCTCGGTTCCGTCCGGGTTGATGTAGCTGTCGATCAGCCGCGGCTGGAGCATGACGCCGTCGTTGGCGATGCTCTGGTAGGCCCGGACTGTCTGAAGGGTGGATTGGGCGACGCCCTGGCCGAAGAGGACGGTGTACTGCTGGCGGCCATCCCACTGGTCGGCCGGGGTCAGGATGCCCTTGGATTCGGCCGGGAGCCCGATGTCGGGGGCCTCACCGATCCCGAACTTCCGCAGCCAGGCATAGCGCTGGTCCTTGCTCAGGCGTTGACCCACCATGACCGTGCCGGTGTTCATGGAATAACCGACGATTCCGGCCAGCGTCCGGCGCTCGGTGCCGTGTTCGAACGCGTCGCTGAAGGTCTGCCCGTCCACGGTGTAGGTCGGCGGAATGGTGAAGGTGTCCATCGGGCTGGATTTGCCTTCTTGGATCGCGGCGGCGGCGGTGATCATTTTCTCCACCGACCCGGGCTCGTAGGAAGCGGTGACGGCCCGGACACCGCGGTTCTCGGCGGCGACCTTGCCGGGATCGTTGGGATCCGGGGCGTCGGTGTCGGCCATAGCGATGATGTTGCCGGTCTTGACATCGGAGACTACGATCACGCCCCATTCGGCGCTGAGCTTGTCCTTTTGGCTTTGGATCGCCTGCTGGGAGAAGTACTGCAGGTCCGAGTTCAGTGTGAGCTTGATGTCCTTGCCGTTGATCGCCGGCGTCAGCTCGTCCACGCCCACAGGGATGCGCAGTCCGTCGGCGCCGATTTCGAACACGCGCCTTCCCGGTGTCCCCCTGAGGATGTCGTTCTGGGTCTGTTCGAGACCTGCCTGCCCCGTGGTGCCGTCATGCAGGAACCCGACAATCCCGCCGGCCACCGAGCCGTTGGGGTAGACGCGCTTGCTGGTGCCTTCGGTGACAATGCCCGGAATCTGCAGCTTGGAGACCCGGTCCTCGACGTCCGGCTTCAAGTCCTTGGCCACGATGTAGTACCGCTGCAGTCCGGTCAGGGCGTCGCGCAGGGCGCCACGGTCCATGCCGAGCACGCCGGCCAGCTCGGAGATGCCCTGGTCCCGGGTGACCTTGACGAGCTCTTCCTTGCCGTTGATGGTTTCGAACCGGCGGAAGGATTCCGTCTTCGTGTTGACGGTCTGGTCCACCACGACGTTGTAGCGGATGACACTGCTGGCGAGGACCGTGCCGGAGGAATCGAGAATACTGCCCCGCTCGGCAGGCAGCACTGTAGGCGTGAGCCGGTTGTTGAGGGCGGCCTCCGCCATGCCCCCGATGTCCAGGCCCTGGACCATGAACAGCTTGCTGCCGACCACCAGCAGGAGCGCCAGCATGATGCCGAGCCCCCAGCGGAGCCGCCGGGTGGCGTTTGGGGCTTTCGCCTTGCTTGCCTTGCCGGAGTTCTTCGCCACGGTGAGTCCTTGCTGCTTGCCTTGCTGGTGGTCAGTGAACGTTACTGCCCGGGTGTCTTCTGTGCGGGGGCGGGAACCGATCCGCCGTGGAGCTCCACGGCGGGTGCGGGAGGCGCCGCGGCGGGAGGCGCCGCCGCGCGTGCGGGTGCGGGCTCTGCGGCTGCCGGCGCCGGCACGGTGTCCGCCGCTTTTCGCTGGGCGAGCGGCTCATTCTCCGACACCGGAGGAACAACGTTGAGCTCTCCGGCGACGGCGGGTGCGGCGATGACGGCGCCCGGGGCATCGCCCTTGACGGCCGGTTTGGCCTTGCCGGTGACGCTAAGGGTGGAGAGGTCGATCTGGCCCTTGGCGAGGGAAGCCACCATGCCCAGTTCCGTCGCCTTGGCCGCGAGGTTCTGCGGGGCGTCGAAGTTCTGGACTTGCTGGGTGAGGTCTTGGTTCTGCTTGGTCAGGGTGGTCTGTTGACTGCGGAGCTCGACCAGCTGGTACTGGGCGGAGGAGACGGAAATGTTCAGGACCAGCACGGCCATGAGGGCAATCGCCAGGAGGCCGAAGCAGAGGACCACGAAGGGCGCGCGGCGTTTGCGGGGCACGGAGCGGACCAACGACAGCGGAGTGCGTGCCTTCCGGGTCTTTTCAGTGCCGGGGTGGCGGCCGGGCAGGGCACGTGCAGTAGCGCCCTGGGCAACGGGGTAGCTGTTGACGGCGGCGGTGCTCATGCGGTTCTCCTGGCTTTGATGCGTTCGACGGCGCGCAGCCGGGCGGACGCCGCGCGGGGGTTTTCGGCGATTTCAGCGGCGGTAGGTACCTCGGTGCCCTTTGTCAGGGTTTTGAGTTCGGCTTTGTGCTCTTCGAGCTCGACCGGGAAGCCGAGCGGCGCCGAGGACTTCGATCCGGCCTGGAAGAAGCCCTTGACGATCTTGTCTTCCAGGGAGTGGTAGGACATGACCACCACGCGGCCACCGAGTGCGATGGCCTCGATGGCTGCCGGGATGGCGCGCTCCAGGACGTCCAGTTCCTCGTTGACCTCGATCCGGAGTGCCTGGAAGGTGCGCTTCGCGGGGTGGCCGCCGGTCTTGGCGGCGCCGGCGGGCACCACGGACCGGATCTGTTCGACGAGTTCGCCGGTGGTGGTAAGGGGCTTTTCTGCGCGCGCGGCCACGATCCTGTTGGCGATGCGGCCGGCGAACTTCTCTTCGCCCCATTTCCGGATGATCCGGACGAGATCCTCTTCGCTGTAATTGTTGACGACGTCGGCCGCAGTCTGGCCGCGGCTGGTGTCCATCCGCATGTCCAGGGGCGCGTCGAAGGAGTAGGCAAAGCCTCGCTCCCGCTCGTCCAGCTGGAGGGACGAGACGCCAAGGTCCATCAGCACACCGTGAACTTCGGTGAAGCCCAGGTCCGCGAGGACGTCCGGAATTTCGTCGTAGACGGCGTGCACGAGATCGGTCCGGCTCGCGAAGGGTGCCAGCCGCGCCCCCGCCAGCGCCAGGGCTTCCTCGTCGCGGTCGATGCCGATCAGGTGGAGGTCGGGAAAGCGCTGGAGGAGGGCCTCGGAGTGGCCGCCCATGCCGAGCGTCGCGTCGATCACCACGGGGGTCTCGCCGCGGCTCCGGGCAGCCTCGAAGCCCGGGGCCAACAAATTGATGCACCGGTCCTTGAGGACCGGTACATGGCGTTCGGACGTAGGCTTCGCCTGGTCGGGATCGGTCATGCCTTCGTCCTTTCGTTGCGGGAATTTGCGGGTTGCGGCTCTTACGCAACGTTCCTTGGTCCAGATCCCCATCCGCGCCTACCCTGCGCCGGCCTGGCTCCGGGGAAGTGAGCCAGGACAACAACCGGATGGGCGGCTGGAGATCTCGATCAAGGAACGTTGTGTGCTGGTGGATCAGTGGGGGTTCAGAGAATCCCCGGGATAGCGTCGTCTGTTTCTGAGAAGGCGGTTTCCTTTTCAGCCAGGTACTCATTCCAAGCCTGGGCGTCCCAGATCTCCGCGCGGGATCCTGCGCCAATGACGGCGAGTTCCCGGCCAAGACCTGCGTACTCCCGGAGCGCCGGCGGAATCGTCACGCGCCCCTGCTTGTCAGGTACCTCGTCCGAGGCTCCAGAGAGGAAAACACGGATGTAGTCACGTGCCTGCTTGGAGGAAATTGGAGCCTCCCGCATCTGCTCGTGAACCCGGCCGAATTCCGCCTCACTGAAGACATAGATGCAACGTTCCTGACCCCTTGTGAGAACCAGCCCGCTCGCAAGTTCCTCGCGGAACTTCGCGGGGAGGATAATTCGACCTTTTTCGTCCAGACGCGGCGAATGTGTGCCGAGAAACACGGCCCACCACCCGTCTGTTCTAGAAAGTCCAACGTCCCCTGTGTTGCCACTACCCTCTTACGTCCTCCACATTACTCCACATCACTCCACAGTCAACGACACGCCCGGGATGTTGAGACAAATTTGCGGATGTTTATCCCCTTTCTTCCCAGTATTTGCAGGGAAACAGCATTGGTGGGGGAAAGTGGAGCGATTTTGCCTGATTGCCTCACTCGCCCTCGCCGATTCACGGCGGGGACCGGCGCCGGGGTCAAACAATTCGACGGGGTCGCCCTTTGCGTCCGAATCGCAGCAGAATTTCGGCTTTAAATGGCGAAAGACCCGCCGAAGCGGGTCTCGCGCCGTCCGCCGGCGTACCGGTGGCGGGAAGTGGAGGGCTTAAGGCGCCATCACGGATTGGTTCAGGATTCGCCCCCGTGCCGTTCGTCCCAGCGCTGCTCAAGGTTGCTCATGAACGAACTCCTGGGCTTGCCCTGCTTGCGGCCGCCGGCGGCCCGGGCCTTGCCGACAGCAGAACTGCGCATCGTGGCGAAATAGACTCCTGCACCCATCACCACAAAGCCCACGACCCCGACAATGATGATTTGGGTCGACACCCCGACCAATAACAGCAGCACGCCCGCGAGTGTCGCGAGCACGCCCAAGACCAGGTGGCGCGTGGACCAAGAGCGCCCGGGGACCGATCCCATCGAGCTTGCAAACTTTGGGTCGTCCTCATGCAGCTGCTTCTCAAGTTGCTCCAGCAACTTCTGTTCGTGCTCCGAGAGCGGCATCACGACCTCCTAAAGTCTGCCATCGTCCGGGCGTGGCGTGGCCATTGCCCTTATCCCCTAACGCACGGGATTCCGAAGTGGTTCCCATTCACCGCCGTTGGTGAAGGGGCAGTTCAACAGTCCCGTGCCGGTCTTAGCTGGCCAGGTCGCCCGAACGGTCGATCCAGTAGTCGTAAACCTAGGTATTAATAAGGATAGATTGTTGCGGCCTGTTCTGAAAGACAGTCTTAAGGCCCTGTCCGTTGCCCTAAACCCTTCGTCGGAACCGCTGCCGGGGCGGCGCCGCCATATCCCTGCGCCGAGCTCATTCGACGGGGCCTCCGGAATCCAGGAGCCGTGCCGGTAGAACCGACTTATTGCCGAACTTCCGGGTGACAGCATCGAGGGCTTGTTCGGCGGCCCGCCAGTTGTCGTCCCGGCGGTCCAGGCTGAGCTGGAGCGGGGCGTGTTCCGCCTCTTCCAGCTGTTCGGCCCGGATGCCGACCAGCCGGACCGTCATGGGCCGGTCTCCTACCGATTCCAGAAGCTGCACTGCCACGGCGTAAAGGAGTTGGGCGCTGTCGATCGGTGTGCTGACGGTTCGGCTGCGGGTAATGGTGGAAAAGTCCGCGTAGCGCAGCTTGAGGGCCACGGTGCGGGCGTGCATGCCGGCGCCGCGAAGGCGCTCCGCCGTCCGGTGCGAAAGCCGCAGCAGCTCGCGGTGCAGCAGGGCCTCATCCGCGGTGTCAGTGGCGAACGTCTCCTCTGCTCCAATGCTCTTTTCCAGCCGGACCGGTGTCACGGGCCGCGGATCAATGCCCCAGGAGAGCCGGTAGACATGCTCCCCCGAGGCGCCCAGCAGCTTCCGCAGCGAGGGCAGCGGCGAGGCGGCGACGTCCGCCACCGTCCGGATACCCCTGCGGGCAAGCACTTCCACGGTCTTGCCGCCGACTCCCCAGAGCGCACTGACAGGAAGGCTGTGCAGGTACGGGACGGTTTCCTCAGGCCTGATCAGCAGCAGCCCATCCGGTTTGCACCGGGTGGAGGCGATCTTGGCCACAAACTTGCTGGCGGCAATGCCCACCGACGCCGTGATTCCCAATTCCCGGAAGACCCGGGCCCTGATCAGTTCTCCAATCTCACGGGGCGGACCGAGCCGCCGGATGGCGCCCCCGACGTCCAGGAATGCCTCGTCCACGCTGAGCGGCTCGACGAGGTCTGTGATGGAACCAAAGATTTCCATGATCTGGCCGGAGACTTCGTAGTAAAGCTTGTGGCGGGGCTCGATGATGACGGCCGAGGGGCACATGCGTGCCGCCACCACCATGGGCATCGCTGATCTGACGCCGAACGCCCGGGCCTCGTAGGACGCGGATAGCACTACGGAGCGGTCCGCAGGATAGCCCACAATCACAGGCTTTCCCTTCAGCTCGGGACGGCTGCGCAGCTCCACGGAGACAAAGAACGCGTCCATGTCCACGTGCATGATGCTGCTGCGCCTCAGTTCCAGCAGGGATTCCCCGCTCAGGCGGCCGGGAGGCTGGATGTGGGGCTGCGCGTTCGGCCGCCCCTGAGGGTGCACATTCGTCTGCACTCCCTGCTGAACTCCCTGATCATTGTCTGCGTCCGGCCCCACGTCTTCAATCCTATGCCCGGGGACTGACTAAACTGGAGGCTGATTCCGCTTCAACACCAGGAGGAAAGTCCCTGTGAAGGTATTTGGACAGCGCAAACGTGCCGCAGCGGTCATCGCGGCGGCGGGCGCACTATTGGCCTTGGCCGCATGCACGCCTGCCGGCTCCGGGAGCCCTGCGGCGTCGTCGGCGTCGAACCCGGCCGCATCTGCGCAGTCCTCCACCACGGCTCCCCCCAGCCCTTCCGCGGAAGCCGGCACCTCGGCCACGGTCGGCGCCCTGGTTCCCGGCTTCCCGCAGAAGCTCCTGCCGCTCATGCCCGGGGCCAAGCTGGTGTCCAGCAGCATTGATAAAACCACCGCGCCGGCAACCGTGGCACTGGTCGGCAGCGCCACTGCCCCCGCCGCCAATGTCCTGGCCTTCTATACCAAGGCGCTGGAGGCACAGGGCTTCAAGGCAGTACCCGGTGAAACCGTGGGCGCCCTGCCTTCCAAGGACTTCCTTCGCGGGGACAACGAAACCGTAAACATCGCCGTCGTGCAGACAACAGGTGTGTCCACGTTCACGATAGGTGCGAACGTCGCTGCCGAGTCCGTCAAGTGAGTCTCGCTGAACAGCTGCGGCTCGAGCAGGCCGATTACGTGGCCGCCGTCGCCGGCAAGCTCACGGAGTTCCTGACCAGCCGCCAGGCCGTCATGTCTTCGATCTCCCAGGACATCGATCCGCTCATGGGCTCGATCTCAAACCTGGTCACGGGCGGAAAGCGCCTGCGGGCGCTCATGTGCTACTGGGGATGGCGTGGCGCCGGCGGGGAGGCCGGCGCGGCCGAGGTGGTCACGGCCGGCTCGGCCCTGGAGTTGTTCCAGGCCGCGGCCCTGATCCACGATGACATCATTGACCGCTCGGACACCCGCCGCGGCGGTCCCAGCGTCCACCGCCGGTTCATTGAACTGCACGAGGCCCAGGGCTGGGCGCTGGACAGCGAGCGGTTCGGCCACGCGGCAGCCATCCTGACCGGGGATCTCTGCCTGTCCTTCAGCGAGGAATCCTTCACCGAAATCGGACACCGCGCCGCCTCCGGCAGCCCGGCACGGCTGATCTTCAACCTGATGCGCGCCGAAGTGATGGCCGGACAGTACCTGGACATCCTCGAAGAGGTCGCCGGGCCCAGGCGGGACCGCGCCGGGGCAGTCAGCCGGGCCCAGTCGATCATCCGGTTCAAGTCGGCCAAGTACTCCACCGAACACCCGCTCGCTCTCGGCGGCGCCCTGGCCGGCGCCGGCGACGAGCTGCTGCGCGGCTATTCGGCCTTCGCCCTGCCGCTCGGCGAGGCGTTCCAGCTGCGGGACGATGTCCTTGGCGTCTTCGGCGACCCCGTCACCACGGGCAAACCTGCCGGGGACGATCTCCGTGAGGGCAAACGCACGGTCTTGGTGGCTTTCGCCCTGGACCAGGCCTCGGCGGCCGAATCAGAGTTCATCGACGCCAAGCTGGGCAGCCCCGATCTCAGCGACGCGGACATCGAGGAGATCCGGCGGATCATCGTGGACTGCGGTGCGCTCCAGGCCACCGAAGTTCTCATCGAGGAGTTCGGCAAGGCGGCCTTCGCCGCCCTGGACCTCCTGCCGCTCCAGGAGCTGCCCAAGACCGCGCTCCGCAGGCTGGCAGAGGCCACGGTCAGCCGCGCCGCCTAGTCCGGCCGTCCAGGCAAAGGTGCCCGGAAAAGCGGGCGGGCCGTGCACAGCTGCTTGCGCTGGACACGACCCGTAATGGCACGTCGTAGGGATGCTGCCGGCTCCTTGATGTTGCCGGAGTGCGCCTACCAGGCCAGCGACTGCGCCCTGCGGCGGATTTCGGTCTTGCGCCCTTCCCGAAGGGCGTCGATCGGCCGGCCGCGGAGGGACTCGTCCGGGGTGAAGAGCCAGTTGATCAGTTCCTCATCGGAGTACCCGGCGTCCGAGAGGACAACAATGGTGCCCTTCAGGCTCTCCACTGCATGCCCGTCCTGGATGAAAGCTGCAGGCACGGACCGGATGCGCCGGTCGCCGATTCTCACAGCCGCCAGCGCACGCTCGTCCAGCAGTGCATGGACCTTTGTAATAGATACGTTCAGAAGCTGTGCGACATCGGGCAGGGGCAGCCATTCGCCCACGAGGCTTTCTACATTACTCACGCATAAAGATTGCCACGGCGGGTGCCCCGCCGCCTAGTCGGCAGCCACAGAAATCATGGCCGCGACCACGGCCCATCCCGCCGCCGGAAGGCCGCCCAGGTTCACACGGGACTCCGCGGGGACGGCGTTTGGCCGACATTGCGCCGGAGACTGGTTTGCGGAATGTCAAACAGTTCTTGTACTAATTGCCAATTCATGAGACATTCACATAGATCACATTTGTAACAGAAATAACATTTGTCACACTGGTAACACCAGTTCTACCGGCCTGACCGCAGCGTTGCCGCTGAGAAGAGGATCTTTCCAATGACAACCTCACGTTCGCCACAGCTCCGTCCGGGGCGCAGCCTGCCGCTGATCGCGGCGACGACGGCGGCGCTTCCCGCCGTCGTGCTTTCTTCCCTGGCGATCGCCCAGCCTGCCGCCGCCGAATCGCGTGTGCGTTCGGTCCCGGCAACCCTCGCGGCGGCCATGCGTGCCCAGGCAACGGCGGACGCAACGACGTCCCAAAAGGCGGCACTGATCCCCGCCGCCTCCGTCCCGGCAACGCTGCCCAGCGCCATGCGGCCCGCGAAGTCCGCGGTTCCCGCCGTCTACACGATCGCCCGCGGCGACACCATCAGTTCCGTTGCCGGCCGCTATGGCCTGGACACCTTCGCCGTGCTGAAGCTGAACAACCTGAAGGCGAACACCCTCATCTACCCGGGGCAGAAGATCAAGCTCACGGGCTCGAAGCCGGCGCCGGCAGCCACTCCGGCCGCCCGGGCCTCTTCAACTTCCGCGGCTGTTACCAAAGCTGCCTCCAGCGCCGGCCGCGTCTACGTCGTGAAAGCAGGCGACACCCTGAGCGCCATCGCCACACGCCACGGCGTTGGGCTTTCCGAGGTCGTCAAGTGGAACGGGCTCGGCATGAGCTCGGTGATCTATCCCGGCCAGAAGGTCAAGGTCGGCGGCGGTTCCAGCAGCCCGGCTCCCGCCGCGACAAAGCCCGCGACAAATTCCGCACCGGCCAGCTCGGGCTCTTACACCATCAAGGCGGGCGATACGCTTTCCGGCATCGCAGCCCGCAACGGCGCAAGGCTCTCGGACGTCCTGTCGGCCAACCAGCTGACAATGTCGAGCATCATCTACCCGGGCCAGAAGCTCGTCATCCCCGGCGCGTCGACCATCGCACCGGCGTCGAGCAAGCCTGCTGCAACCACGCCCCTCGTGCCCAGCACGTTCCTCGGGTTCAGCTACCCGGCCGCGGTGGTCAGCTCGGCCAACCAGAACAAGGCGCTGCTCAACGCCGCTCCGGTACCCAGCCTTCAGCAGATGAAGTCGATCGTGGCGGATACGGCACGGCGCATGGGCGTAGATGCCAGCCTCGCCATGGCCTTTGCCTACCAGGAATCCGGCTTCAACCAGCGTGCCGTGTCACCGGCCAATGCGATTGGCACCATGCAGGTCATCCCGTCCTCCGGACAATGGGCCTCCGATCTCGTGGGCCGCAAACTGAACCTCCTGGATCCGTACGACAACGCCACGGCAGGCATCGCGATCATCCGCCAGTTGGTCCGCACGAGCCCTGATCTGGACACCGCGATCGCCGGCTACTACCAGGGCCAGTACTCGGTCAGCCAGAATGGCATGTTCGAAGACACCAAGGCGTACGTCGCCGCCATCAAGGCCAACCGGAGCCTGTTCCGCTAAATACAGACTCCAGCACAGGCTCCCTTGCAACGGAGCGTGAGCCTACGGGCCCGGATCGCATGTTGATTCGGGCCCGTTTCTGTCCAGCGACTACGATTGTAAGGTGCAAGATTACGTGTCGGACGCTCTCGTAGGGAACCTGGTGGACAACCGCTACCAGGTTCAATCCAGGCTTGCCCGCGGCGGGATGTCCACCGTGTACCTCGCCACGGACCAGCGGCTTGACCGGGATGTCGCGCTGAAGGTGCTCCACCCCCATCTGGCGGACGACCCGCAGTTCCTTGACCGGCTGGGGCGCGAAGCCAAGGCTGCCGCCCGGCTTTCGCACCCCCACGTGGTGGGCGTCCTGGACCAGGGCGAAGACGGCCGGCTCGCCTATCTGGTCATGGAGTACATCAAGGGCCACACGCTGCGGGACGTCCTCAATGACAAGGGCGCCCTGTCACCGCGGCTGGCCCTTGCGCTGATCGATCCGGTCGTCGAAGGGCTCGGCGCCGCGCACGCCGCCGGAATGATCCATCGGGACATCAAGCCGGAAAACGTCCTGATCGCCGACGACGGACGGATCAAGCTAGGCGACTTCGGCCTGGCACGCGCTATCTCGACGTCCACGAGCACCGGCGCCCTCATCGGGACTGTTGCCTACCTCTCCCCCGAACTTGTCCTGGGAAAACAGGCAGATGCCCGCAGCGACATCTATTCGGTGGGGATCATGCTCTACGAGATGATCACTGGCCGGCAGCCGTTCGACGGCGACGTGCCCATCCAGGTCGCCTACCAGCACGTCAATTCCACCGTGGAAGCTCCCTCCGTGGAGGTGCCCGGGCTGGCTACGGAAATCGACGAACTCGTCCAGTGGTGCACGGACCGGGACCCGGAAAAACGCCCCGTCGACGGGAGCGCACTGTTGTCCGAACTCCGGCACATCAGGACCAACCTCACGGACGCCGAACTCGACCTCCAGCCGCCGGCGGCTGTCCGCAGCCCGCTGCCGGCCGTGGCCGCCCCGCCGGGCTGGCCGCCCGGCCATACCGGCGCGGCGTCGGACGCGCACGACGCGCAGGACACCGCCTACGTGCAGCCGCCCACGGAATTGCAGACTGAGGTTTACGGCAGCCTTGCCCGGCCCACCGAGATGATCTCCCGCACCACCGCCAACCCGACCACCGTGATGTCCGGTACCCCGCGGCGTCCGGCCTACGGACCGTTGTCCGCTCCGGACGAGGCCGCCTACGACGGCGCCGCCGGGTATGACGATCCCACGGAATTTGCGATTGCCCCCAGCAAGCGCGCACAGCGCAAGCTGGACCGAGACGACGAGAAGGCGCGCCAGCGCGCGGCGGCCACGCCCACCAAGACACTGCACGAAGGGAACGCGCGACGCCGCGGGCTGTTGTGGATCGTACTGCTCGTGGTCGCGGCGCTGCTCGCCGCCGTCGCCGGCTGGTTCTTCGGCATGGGCCCGGGCTCGCCCGGAACGATCCCCCCGGTGGCGCACAAGACCGTTGCCGAGGCCCAGGATCTGCTGCGCACCGCCGGTTTCCAATCCACGGTCAAGGATGTCTTCAACGACGACATCAAGCCGGGCCTCGTGGTCGGCTCGGAGCCGAAGGCCGGCGAGGTCGTCCGCAAGTTCCTACCGGTGTCGCTTGCCGTTTCCAAAGGCCCGGAGCTGTTCCCGCTACCGGAACTCACCGGCAAGACCCTGGACGAGGCCAAGAAGGCCCTCAACGGCGCCAAAATGGCCCTGGGCCCGGTTACCGGAACGTTTGATGAGTCGGCGCCCGCCGGGACTGTCCTGGCTCAGGCGCCGCGCAGTGGGAACCCCGTGAGGCACGGCACGCCGGTGGGCCTGACGGTCTCGAAGGGCCCGCAGCCCATTCCCGTTCCAGATGTCCGAGGCCAGGAGCAGGGTGCCGCCGTCGATGCCCTCGAGGCCGCCGGGCTGAAGGCCGTGGTCTCCCCGGCGCGGGTCAACGACAAGAATGTACCCGAGGGCGCTGTGGTGGCGCAGGATCCTGCCTCCGGCAACCTGACCAAGGGCGGGACTGTGACCCTGACCATCTCGAAGGGCCCGAAGCTCGTCGAGGTACCCAGTTTCATCGGGAAACAGGCCAAGGAAGCCAAGGAAGCCCTCAAGAAGCTCGGATTCAAGGTCGAGATCGATGAGATCCTGGGCGGGTTCTTCGGAACAGTCCGCGACCAGTATCCGGTGGACACGTCCGTGCCGGAAGGCTCGACTATCACTCTGACTGTGGTCTGAGCGCACCAGGCTCAGGGCAGACCCACTCCAGATAAAAGTTCCGCCCGGCTGCATCAGCCGGGCGGAACTTTTTTATCAACCTGCTTGGTTGTCGATCAGTGCAACGGGTCAGCGCTTTGCGAGGGCACCGGCGACAAGGAACGCCATTTCGAGCGACTGCATGTGGTTCAGGCGCGGATCGCAGACCGACTCGTAGCGGTCCAGGAAGGCTTCCTGGTCGATCGGATCGGCTCCGCCGAGGCATTCGGCGACGTCGTCGCCCGTCATCTCCACGTGCAGTCCGCCGGGAACGGTGCCGAGCGAGTGGTGGACTTCGAAGAATCCGCGCACTTCGTCGATGACGTCGTCGAAATTGCGGGTCTTGTAGCCGTTGGGCGAGGTGACCGTGTTGCCGTGCATGGGGTCGGTGACCCACAGGACCTGGGCCCCGGAGGCCGTGACGCGTTCGACGATCGCCGGCAGTTTCTCGCGAATGTTGCCGGCACCCATACGGGTGATGAAGGTGAGCCGGCCGGGTTCCCGGTCCGGATCCAGCTTGTCGATCAGGCGCAGGGCGTCGTCGCCGCTCGTCGACGGGCCGAGCTTCACGCCGATCGGGTTGCGGACGCGGGCGAGGAAGTCAACGTGTGCTTGGTCCAGCTCGCGGGTGCGCTCCCCGATCCACAGGAAGTGTGCCGAGGTGTCGTAGGGCAGCCCGGTGCGCGAATCGATGCGGGTCAGGGCGCGCTCGTAGTCCAGCAGCAGGGCCTCGTGGCTGGCGTAGAACTCCACGCGCTTGAGTGCCTCGAAGTCGGCGCCGCAGGAGGACATGAACTTGATGGCGCGGTCGATGTCCCGGGCCAGGGACTCGTAGCGGGCGTGGGCCGGGTTTTCGGTGAAGCCCTTGTTCCACTGGTGCACCAGTCGCAGGTCCGCGAAGCCGCCCTGGGTGAAGGCGCGGATCAGGTTCAGCGTCGAGGCGGAGGTGTGATAGGCCTTCAGCATCCGGCCGGCGTCATGGGCGCGGGAAACGGGTGTGAAGTCGTAGCCGTTGACGATGTCGCCGCGGTAGGCCGGCAGCGTGACGCCGTCGCGCGTTTCATCGTTGGAGGAGCGGGGCTTGGCGAACTGGCCAGCCATGCGGCCCATCTTGATGACGGGCATGGCCGCACCGTAGGTGAGGACGACGGCCATCTGCAGGATGGTCCGGACGCGGGCGCTGATCCTGTCCGCCGTCGCCGCTTCGAAAGTCTCGGCGCAGTCGCCGCCCTGGAGCAGGAATGCCTTGCCCTGCGCGGCGGCGGCAAGCCGTTCACGAAGGATGTCCACTTCGCCGGCGAACACGAGGGGCGGGAGGACGGAGAGTTCCTTGACGGACGCCTCAAACACAGCCGGGTCCGACCAGGTGGGCTGCTGCGAGGCCGGGAGCTCCCGCCAGTTGTCCAGTCCGGGATAGTTGGCGGCTCCGCTCTGGGCAGTGCTGTTCAGCGGGGAAACTGGTTTCTCAGATAGCTCGGTCACCCTCTAAGGATAGTTGCCGCGTCGAGGTTCGGCGGCCCTGCCTGTCATTGACAGCTCCGTTGCCGTCACATGGCACCTGTAGCGCCAGTTAGGCAGTCCCGGGAGCCTCGGGGCCGTCTTCCGCGGCGGCAGTCGGCGCGCCGGGGTTCTGAACGTCGTCTGGTGTTATGTCCGGTGTTATGACTGGGGCTGTGTCGGGGGCCGCTTCCGGCACCGCACCGGGGCCCGCGGACGCTTTGTCCGGGGTTGCTTCCTGGGCTTTGCCCGCCAGGCGGAGCTTCACGACTGCAGCGTACTCGTCCACGTATTCCTGGCCGGACAGCCGCATGAGTTCATACATGATCTCGTCGGTCACCGAACGCTGGACCAGCCGGTCATCTTCCATCCCGTAGTAGCGGCTGAAGTCGAGCGGTTCGCCAAAGATCATGCCGATGCGACGGATATTGGGCACGCGCTTGCCGATCGGCTGGACTTTGTCCGTTCCGATCATCGCCACCGGAATGACCGGGACACGGGCCTGCAACGCCAGGCGGGCAACGCCCACCTTGCCGCGGTAGAGGCGCGCGTCGGGGCTGCGTGTCCCCTCGGGGTAGATGCCCATGAGCGAGCCGTTCCTGAGCACGTCCATGCCTGCGTTCAAGGACTGCGCGGACGCGGCTCCCCCGGACCGGTCCATGGGGAGCTGGTTGGTGAGCCGGAAGAAGGCCGCGGTCAGCTTGCCCTTGATCCCGGTGCCGGTAAAGTATTCGGATTTCGCCAGGAATACGACCGGCCGCGGCACCATGAGCGGCATGAAGATGGAATCCGAGAAGGAGAGGTGGTTCGAGGCCAGGATCGCGCCGCCCTCGGCCGGGACGTTGTCGAGGCCCTTGACCCAGGGTCGGAACAGCAGCTTCACTACCGGTCCCAGGACGAACGTCTTCATGAACCAATAAAACACTCGGTGACCTCTCCGGAAGGCGTCTGGCCGGCCGCCCGAATCGGGTCCGGCCCGGACTTCAATGGACACCTTACTCTAGTGAGTTTTGCCTCCAAGGGTGACACGATGGGCTCATGACTGAAAGCAGCACTTCCCCGGCGCCCGCCGCTTTCAGCTACCCCGGCCACGGCCCCAACGCCCGGACCGGCGTGGCCATCTGCCACGGCTTCACGGGCAGCCCGCACAGCGTCCTGCCGTGGGCCCATCACCTCGCCGCCCAGGGCTTCGCGGTATCAGTGCCACTTCTGCCCGGGCACGGCACCCACTGGCGGGACCTCGCCCGGCAAGGCTGGCAGGACTGGTACACGAGCTTTGAAACGGCGTACCTGGACCTGGCCGCCCGGACCAATGACTGCTACGTCGCAGGGCTGTCCATGGGCGGCACCATAGCGCTGCGCACAGCGGCCCGCCACAGCGTGGCCGGCGTCGCCGCCGTCAACCCCGGCCTGAGCTTCTATGACCGCAGGGTCAGGATCGTGGGACTGCTCAAGTACTTCCAGCGCACCACCACGCCGATTCAGGAGGAGAACTCCACGGCGGCCACCACCGACGACGGCGACTACTCCGTGACGCCGCTGGCCGCCGTCCACCAGCTGCGCCGGCTGTTCTCCGCAACCCTGCGCGACCTGCCGGCAGTCCAGGCTCCTACCCTTGTCTTCAAATCGGGGACCGACGCCGTGGTCCCGCCATCATCCCTCGCTCTGCTGCGCAGGAGACTCGGATCCCGGGATCTCACGGTGGTCCCACTCCCGCGCAGCGGGCACGTTGCCACCCTGGACGCCGATGCGCCGCTACTCTTTGAAGAATCAGTCCGCTTCTTCCTTCAGCATGCCCACGCCACCCACACACGGTCCACCATGCCGCCCACCGCCCCCTCGGAGACCCCATGAGCATCCTCCCGGACCACTCGCCGTTCAGCAGCCCGTTCACGGGAACCGGCCCCCGAACCGGCGTCGTGGTGTCCCACGGCTTCACCGGCAGCCCGCACGGTGTACGGGACTGGGCGTTGTCCCTGGCCAGTGCCGGGTTCGCCGTCCGGCTGCCCCTGCTGCCGGGGCACGCAACGAGCTGGCAGGAGCTGGCCAAGAACCGCTGGCAGGACTGGCACGCGGCCCTGGACGCGGCCTACCTGGAACTTGCGGAAGAATGCGACGTCGTGGTCATGGCGGGACTGTCCATGGGCGGCGCCCTGGCGTTGCGGATTGCGGCCACCCGCCCCGTGGCGGGGGTCGTGGTGGTCAACCCCGGCCTGGTCATTGATGATCCCCGCGCCCCGCTGGCCGGCATCCTAAAGTTTGTCCTCAAGAGCACCCCCGCGATAGCCAATGACATCCTCAAACCGGGCATGAATGAGGGTGCGTACCCGCGGACGCCCGTGGCCGCCGCGCACGAGCTCAACAAGATGTTCAAGGACACCGTACGGCTGCTGCCCCGCATTACGGCTCCTGTCCGGGTGTACCGTTCCGCAGTGGATCATGTGGTGTCTGAATCCAGCATGGTGGCCCTGCGCTGCGGGTTGACCCACGCCCCGCTCGAGGTGGTCCGGCTCGAAAACAGCTACCACGTGGCTACCATGGACAACGACGCGCCCGAGATCTTCCGTGGCACGGCCGAATTCGTCCGGTCCGTTGCATCGGCAGCCAGTCCGGGCGCCGCCCGCGCCAGCCGGAAGGACACGGCCAATGACTAAACCAGACCCCGACCTCCCGGATCCCGAGGCCCCGGACCCGGACCCCGCCGACGCCCGGTCCCCTCTCCCTGACGCTGACGCTGCCACTTCCGGCGCCCAGCACTCGGGCGCCACCCCGCCCCAGGAGTCCCAGCCCCCTCAGTCCCAGCCCCATGAGTCCCTGACCGGGGACGCACAGGCCGCCGACGACGACGCCGTCTGGCTCGATCTCGTCGCCAGGCTTGAAGGGGTGTGGGCAGACGGGGACGAGGCAGCTGGCGGCCCGGCCGGCGGAACCGACAGCGCCGCCGGCGCTGGCTCGGGTTCTGCCTTCCCGCCAGGCAGGACGTTCCGTGATTTTGATCCGCTGGGTCTCTCCGGCGCCGCGCCGATCGAGCTCTCCGCCAAGGAGCGGCTCGCCCCCGCCCCGGGGCAGCCGGCTGCGGGCAGCAACGAGATACCGGACACAACGCCCGGTCCCCGCGACTACGAGCCCGACGACGACGGCGCGTTCGTCCCGGAGGAGCCGCCGAGTCTGGCAGGGGCAGATCCGATGACTGTCCTCGCCTGGATTGGCGCGGTGGGCGGCCCGATTGCGCTCGTACTCTCGGCTATGTTTTGGCGCTCGGCCCCGCTGCTGGCGATCCTTGGCATGGTGGCCGCGTTCGCGGTCGCGGTGGTCTTCCTGATCATGAAGCTGCCGGGCGAGAAGGACGAGCACGACGACGGGGCACGCATCTAGTCCACCCGATCATCTAGTTCACCCGGGCATTTAGTCCACCGGATACTCCGGTGGTTACTCCATGGCCGGTTCGGTCGCGCTGCTACGTGTGCATGCGGCTGCTGACCCGGGAGAGGTCGGCGGCGCCGATCAGTCCGGCGTTGGGTCCAAGGGCTGCCAGTTCGATCTCCGCAGCGGGGCGGAAGCCGCGGCCGGTAAGGTTCCGCGCGAAGGCCTTCCGGGCCGGCGCGACGAGCAGTTCGCCGGCATCGCACAGTCCGCCGCCAATCACGAATTTTCCGGGGTCCAGGGCCGCTGCGAGGTTCGCCAGGCCAAGGCCCAGCCATTCCCCGACGTCCTCGAGGAGTTCCCGGGAGGTCGGGTCCCCGGCCTTGGCCAGCTCGGTGACGATCACGCCCGTGATGCGTCCTACGTCTCCGTCCACGGCCTTGAGCAGTTCCTGGGCAACCGGAGAATTCGCGGCGGCCAGTTCCCTGGCCTCGCGGCCGAGCGCATTTCCTGAGGCGTACTGTTCCCAGCAGCCGCGGTTGCCGCACTCGCAGCGGTGCCCGCCCGGCATGATGATCTGGTGGCCGAACTCCCCCGCCACCCCGAAGCGGCCGCGTTCCAGCCGTCCGTCCATCACCATGGCGCCGCCGATTCCGGTGCCCAGGGTGATGCAGACCAGACGGTTCTGTCCCTGTCCGGCGCCGAAGCGCCATTCCGCCCAGGCGGCAGCGTCGGCGTCGTTGGTCAGCAGGACCGGGCGGCGTAGCAGCAGCTGCAGGTTCTCGCGCAGCGGTTCATTGCGCCAGGCCAGGTGCGGGCTGAAAAGTACCGTGCCGCCGTCGAGGTCCATCCAGCCGGCGGCGCCGATTCCCACCGACCAGATCCGGTGCCCGGCGCCCAGTTCTTCGACCAGTTCGACAATGACCTGCTCCACGGCGCGCGGGTCGTTGCCGGGAGTGGAGCGTTTCGCCTGGCTGAGGATCCGGCCCTCGGCATCGACCACCCCGGCAGCAACCTTGGTTCCCCCGATGTCGACGCCGATCGCCAAGCCCTTGCGGCCCAGCCGCAGGTGTGAACGAATGTCGTGTCCGGCCGTGGCGGCCGCCGCTCCGGCCACGTTCCTGCTCCGCCAGGCGGCGGTCCGGCCGCGCAGGGCGGGCTGCCGGCGGGGTGTTGGTGTCTGCATGGTGCCCCATTCTATTCGCCGGGGCCGTCGCAGCCGCGAAGGCCCCGGCAGCATGACTTCCCCGGGCGGGTCGGCAGCACAACGCCGCGCCCGTGTCCGCAGCATCCCTGACTAGCGGAATGGCGGGCCCGACCGTAAAGTTACTGGCCAGTAGGTGTCGCAGAACACACCTTAGGGAGACCGCATACTAGGCTTAGCGGTACCCCTTGCGGGCCTATGGATACCTAAGGAGCTCTCGTGCGAGAAATCATTGTCCCGCCCCTGGTGAACGTCGATCCGGACACCAACGTCACAAACCTCGTGCTGCGTCAGGCGGCCAAGGCCTCCAACCCTGCGCTGTTCTCGCGGCTCGACGCGGCGGGCCAGTGGCAGGACGTCCGTGCCACGGATTTCCTGGCAGACGTCTCGGCCCTCGCCAAGGGCCTCATGGCCAGCGGTGTGGCCGCCGGCGACCGCGTTGGCATCATGTCCCGCACACGTTACGAATGGGCCCTGATCGACTTCGCCATCTGGTTCGCCGGCGCCGTCTCTGTCCCGATCTACGAGACCTCCTCCCCCTCGCAGGTGGCCTGGAACCTGGGCGACTCTGGCGCCGTGGCGGCGTTCGGCGAATCCGCGCACCACGAGGACATCATCCGGCAGGCCGCAACTTCCGAAGGGCTCACCGACCTGCGGCATGTCTGGCAGCTTGAGGGCGACCGCCTGGACGAGGTCCGTGCGGCGGGAGCCGGCATCAGCGACGCCGAGCTCGAAGCGCGGCGCGGACAGGCGTCCCTGAACGATATCGCCACGATCATCTACACCTCAGGAACCACCGGGCGGCCCAAGGGCTGCGAGCTGACCCACGGCAATTTCGTGGAACTGTCCGAGAACGTCCTGGTCACGTCGCTGGGCAGGATCGTGCATGAGCAGGCCAGGACCATCATGTTCCTACCCCTGGCCCACGTCTTCGCACGCTTCATTTCGGTGCTGGCCGTCGCAGCCGGCGTCACGGTGGCGCACACACCGGATATCAAGAACCTGCTGCCGGATCTGCAGAGCTACAAACCGACCTTCATCCTCGCCGTCCCGCGCGTCTTCGAAAAGGTCTACAACTCCGCCATGACCAAGGCCGAGGACGGCGGCAAGGGCGCCATTTTCCACCGCGCCGCGGACACCGCCATCGAATTCTCCCGGGCCCGCCAAGCCGGCAAGGTGGGGCTCGTGCTGAGGCTCAAGCACTCCTTGTTCGACAAGCTCGTGTACAGCAAGCTTCGGGCGGCCATGGGCGGGAACGTCTCCCATGCCGTTTCCGGCGGCGGCCCGCTCGGTGAACGGCTGGGCCACTTCTTCCAGGGCATCGGCATGCAGATCCTGGAAGGGTACGGGCTGACCGAAACCACGGCCCCGGTCACGGTCAACACCCCGGACTTGATCAAGATCGGCACCGTCGGCGCCCCGATTCCCGGCAACTCCGTCAGGATCGCGGACGACGGCGAGATCCTCGCCAAGGGCGTGTGCGTCATGCCCCGCTACTACAAGCGCGATGACCTGTCCGCCGCGACCTTCGACGACGACGGCTGGTTCCGCACGGGCGACATCGGACAGCTGGACGAGGCGGGGTTCCTGACCATCACCGGGCGCAAGAAGGAAATCATCGTCACCGCGGGGGGCAAGAACGTGGTCCCGGCCCTGCTGGAGGACCAGATCCGGGCGGACGCGCTTGTCTCGCAGGTGCTCGTGGTGGGCGACAACCGCCCGTTCATCGGCGCCCTTGTGACCCTGGACGAGGAAGCCCTCCCCGGCTGGCTGGGCCGCCACGGGCTCCCGGCCTCGACCTCGCTCGCCGAGGCTGCCGAGAATCCGGCGGTCAAGGCCGCCGTCCAGGAACTCATCAACCACGCCAACCAGACGGTTTCCCAGGCCGAGGCGATCAAGTCCTTCCGGATCGTGCCTGCCGACTTCACCGAGGCCTCCGGCCACCTGACCCCCTCAATGAAGGTCAAGCGGGCGCAGGTGCTCAAAGACTTCGAGAACGTGATCGAGGAAATGTACAGCGCCAAGCGTCCCACGCTCGCGTAGGCGACGGATTCCCCGCACCAGCAAAACCTGCACCAGCAAAAGGGTCCTTCCAGCTTTCGGCTGGAAGGACCCTTTTGGGTTGCTACGGGCTGTTGGGGTGCTGCACTGCCGCTATTCGACGACGAGCAGCAGGTCCCCGCCCTGGACCTGTTCGATCGAGCCGACGGCGAGGCGCGCCACGGTGCCGGCCACCGGCGTCGTGATGGATGCTTCCATCTTCATGGCCTCGATGGTGGCCACCGTGTCTCCGGCCTTGACCGTGTCCCCGGCCTTGACGGTCAGCGTGACGGCACCGGCGAACGGTGAGGCCACCTGGCCCGGCTGGGAGGCGTCGGCGCGTTCGGCGGCCTTGACGTTGCTCACCACTGAACGGTCACGGACCACCACAGGCCGGGACTGGCCGTTGAGCGTGCACATGACTGTGCGCATGCCCTTCTCGTCCGGCTCGGACACGGCCTCGAGCGAGGCGATCAGGCGGACGCCCTTCTCGAGCTCGATCTCGTGCTCCGCGCCGCGCTGCAGCCCGAAGAGGTAATCGCGCGTGTCCAGCACCGAAAGGTTGCCGTAGGACTCGACGCTCTTCTGGTAGTCCTTGGTGGGACCGGCGAAGAGCAGCCGGTTGAGGGTGCGCCGACGGGTCTTGGAATCGCCGTTGAGCGCAGCGCTGTCCTCGGTGCTGAGCTCAACGTCGCGGACCTTGACGGTCCGGCCCTGCAGCGCCTTGGTCCGGAAGGGCTCAGGCCAGCCGCCGGGCGGGTCGCCGAGTTCGCCGGAGAGGAAGCCGATCACGGAATCCGGGACGTCGTACTTCTGCGGGTTTTCGTTGAAGTCCGCGGGATCGGCGTTGAGGCCCACCAGGTGCAGGGCGAGGTCGCCCACCACCTTGGACGACGGCGTCACCTTCACCAGGCGTCCGAGGATGCGGTCCGCCGCGGTGTACATGTCCTCGATGGCCTCGAAGCGTTCGCCCAGGCCCAGCGCCATCGCCTGCTGACGCAGGTTGGACAGCTGCCCGCCCGGAATCTCGTGCTGGTAGACACGGCCCGTGGGCCCCGGCAGACCGGACTCGAACGGCGCGTAGACCCGGCGGACGGCTTCCCAGTAGGGCTCGAGGGCACAGACGTTCGCGAGGCTGAGGCCGGTGTCGCGCGGCGTGTGGGCCAGCGCGGCGACGAGGGCCGAGGCCGAGGGCTGGCTGGTGGTTCCGGCCAGGGAGGCCGACGCCACGTCCACGGCATCCACGCCGGCATCCACGGCCGCGAGGAGGGTGGCCAGCTGGCCGCCTGCGGTGTCGTGGGTGTGCAGGTGGACGGGGAGGTCGAACCGCTCCCGCAGCGCCGAGACGAGCCGTGCCGCGGCAGCCGGACGCAGCAGCCCGGCCATGTCCTTGATCGCGAGGATGTGCGCCCCGGCGTCGACGATCTTCTGCGCCAGCCCCAGGTAGTAGTCCAGCGTGTAGAGCGTTTCCTCCGGATCCAGCATGTCCGCGGTGTAGCAGAGGGCGACCTCGGCGACGGCGGTACCGGTCTCGCGGACGGCCCGGATGGCCGGGGCCATCTGGTTGACGTCGTTGAGGGCATCGAAGATGCGGAAGATGTCGATGCCCGTGGCGGCGGCCTCGTTGACGAACGCCACCGTGACCTCTTCCGGGTAGGGCGTGTAGCCGACGGTGTTGCGGCCGCGGAGCAGCATCTGCAGGCACAGGTTCGGCATCGCCTTGCGCAGGGCAGCAAGCCGGTCCCACGGGTCTTCGCCGAGGAAGCGAAGGGCGACGTCGTAGGTCGCCCCACCCCAGGCCTCGACCGACAGCAGCTCCGGGAGCAGCTTGGACTCGGCCGGACCGGCTGCCACGAGGTCGCGGGTGCGCACACGGGTGGCGAGCAGGGACTGGTGCGCGTCGCGGAAGGTGGTGTCCGTGACGGCCACGGCGTCCTGCGCGCGCAGGGCCCGGGCAAATCCTTCCGGGCCGAGCTCCAGGAGCCGCTGGCGGGACCCCGGCCGGGCCTCGGCGTCGTCGAGGGCTGGAAGCTTGTCGGCCGGGTCCGTGTGGACCTTAAGTTCGCCGTTGGGCTTGTTGACAGTGACTTCGGCAAGCCAGGTCAACAGCTTGGTGCCGCGGTCTGCGGAGACCCGCGCCTTCAGCAGCTCGGGCCGTTCGTCAATGAACGAGGTGGCCACATCCCCTGCGACGAAGTCGGCATCGTCCAGGACTGCCTGCAGGAAGGAGATGTTGGTGGACACGCCGCGGATGCGGAACTCGGCGAGGGCGCGGCGGGCCCGGGCCACGGCGGCCGGGTAGTCGCGGCCGCGGCAGGTCAGCTTGACCAGCATGGAGTCGAAGTGCGGGCTGATCTCCGCGCCGGAGTAGACGGTGCCGCCGTCGAGCCGGACACCGGCGCCGCCGGCCGAGCGGTAGCCGGTGATCTTGCCGACGTCGGGCCGGAAACCGTTGGCCGGGTCTTCCGTGGTGATGCGGCACTGCAGGGCAGCGCCCTTGAGCTGGACGCTCTCCTGCGACAGGCCAAGGTCCGCGAGCGTCTCACCGGCGGCGATGCGCAGCTGCGCCTGGACGAGGTCGACGTCGGTGACTTCCTCGGTGACGGTGTGCTCGACCTGGATGCGCGGGTTCATTTCAATGAACACGTGCTGGCCGGCGCGCTCCCCCACCGTGTCGACAAGGAATTCGACAGTGCCGGCGTTGACGTAGTTCAGCGCCTTCGCGAACTTCACGGCGTCGCGGTAGAGCGCCTGCCGGATGCCTTCGTCGAGGTTCGGGGCCGGTGCAATCTCGATGACCTTCTGGTGGCGGCGCTGGATGGAGCAGTCACGCTCGAAGAGGTGCATGATGTTGCCCTGGGCATCGGCCAGGATCTGGACCTCGATGTGCCGCGGGCGCAGGACGGCCTGCTCGAGGAACATGGTGGGATCCCCGAACGCTGCGTCCGCTTCGCGCATGGCGGCCTGCAGGGCCTCCGGGAGCGCTTCGCGGGTGTCCACGCGGCGCATGCCGCGGCCGCCGCCACCGGCGACGGCCTTGGCGAAGATCGGGAAGCCGATCTCATCAGCGGCGGCGATCAGCTCGTCCATGTCCTTCGACGGCTGGCTGGACTTGAGCACCGGGACACCGGCCTTGCGGGCGGCCTCGAGTGCGGCAACCTTGTTGCCCGCGAGTTCCAGGACCTCCGCCGGCGGCCCAACGAACGTGATGCCGGCCGCCTTCGCGGCCCGCGCCAGGCGCGGGTTCTCGGAGAGGAAGCCATAGCCGGGGTAGATGGCATCCGCCCCGGACTCCTTGGCTACCCGCACCACCTCGTCAACGTCCAGGTACGCCCGGACCGGGTGTCCCTCCTCGCCGATCAGATACGCCTCATCGGCCTTCTGGCGGTGAATCGAGTTGCGGTCCTCGTGGGGAAACACAGCGACAGTCTTGGCACCCAGCTCGTAGCTCGCGCGGAACGCGCGAATCGCGATTTCGCCGCGGTTGGCCACCAGAATCTTAGAAAACATGCTTCTCCTGCATCATCGCGGGCGTATCGGTAAGTGCTCACAGTGTCTAGGACCTGTGCTGGCAAACACAAATCATTGTGGCCACTGTCACAGCATTATCCGTCACGGACGCCGCGATGGGCAGGGCCCCGGCCATGGAGCTTTCCCCGTCTGCCCGGTTCGCGAGGTTCTGGCGCCCCGGGGCCGGATGAAACGGGTTTCGGCGGAGCATCAACATATGATGAGTGGGTGGGTGGCGCATGCACGCCCCGGCTCCGAAGAACGCAGGAGCCGGCACGACCCCGTCTCGGCAACCGGCGTTAGGTATTGGTTTTTCAAGTGCAAGTAGTGAGCATCAGCAGCCTCAAAGGCGGTGTCGGCAAGACATCCGTGACCACCGGACTGGCGTCAGCGGCCTTGGCCGCCGGCATCCCCACCCTCGTCGTCGACCTTGACCCGCACGCTGACGCCAGCACCGCCCTCGGCGTGAGCCCGGACGATCAGCTCGATATCGGGCGGATGCTGAGGTCGCCCCGGCGGGCGCATCTGGCGGACAACGTGGTTCCCAGCGGCTGGGTGGAACACGCCAGAATCAACGGCCGCGCCAACGGCAACGCCAACCGCACAAGACAGTCCGGCGCTGCAACCTCGGTCCTCGACGTAGCCGTCGGCTCTGCCTACACCGGTATCTACGACCGGCCCGACCTGGGCCGCCGCGACCTCCGCCGGCTCTCCACTGTGCTGGCCGGTGCCACGAACTATGAGCTCGTCCTGGTCGATTGTCCCCCGTCGCTGAACGGCCTAACCCGGATGGCGTGGTCCGCAAGCGACAAGGTGACCCTGGTGGCCGAGCCCGGGCTCTTCTCGGTGGCCGGCACGGAACGCACCATGCGCGCCATCCAGCTGTTCCGGCAGGAATTCGCCCCCAATTTGTCCCCCGCCGGCATTGTGGCCAACCGGGTGCGCAGCGGCTCGGCCGAGCACACCTTCCGGCTCTCGGAGATGGAGTCCATGTTCGGCCAGCTGCTGCTGAGCCCGCACATCCCGGAACAGGCCAACTGGCAGCAGATCCAGGGCGCGGCCCACTCCATCCACCACTGGCCCGGAGACTCAGCCAAGAATGCGGCCGGGCTCTTCGATGCCCTGCTGCAGAATCTGCTGCATCCCAACGGCGTGGCCCCGGCCGGCACCGTCCGCAACCGCAGCCTGCGTTAGATAGGACTGCCAACCAGGGGCTGCCCGGCACCAACCGCCCAACGCTCAACGAACTGAGGCCGCCTTCCCTGTCCGGGAGGCGGCCTCAGTCTTGTCTGTAACGGTGTGCGCTAGCCGATCTTGCGGGCCGCGCGGCGCTTGCTCAGTTCGTCGTCCGGAAAGGACTGGTCCGCGGCGTGTTCGCTGGGAAGGGCTGCGAGGCTTCCTTCAACTTCGCGCCACACACGGCCGACGGCGATGCCGAACACCCCCTGGCCGCCCTGGACGAGATCGATCACTTCATCCGCGGAGGTGCACTCGTAGACGCTCGCACCGTCGCTCATGAGCGTGATCTGCGCGAGGTCTTCGACGCCGCGCTCCCGCAGGTGCTCCACGGCGGTGCGGATCTGCTGCAGGGAGACGCCGGTGTCCAGGAGCCGTTTGACCACCTTGAGGACCAGGATGTCGCGGAAGCCGTAGAGCCGCTGCGAGCCGGAGCCGGCTGCGCCGCGGACGGCGGGCTCAACCAGACCGGTGCGTGCCCAGTAGTCGAGTTGGCGGTAGGTGATGCCAGCCGCCTTGCAGGCGGTGGGGCCGCGGTAGCCCGCGTCTTCGTCCAGAACGGGAAGATCCTCGGTGAACAGCAGGCCTTGGGCACCGCTGGCGGGCACAGCAACGCCGGCCGTTGCGGTCTGCTTCAGCTCGCCTGCTTCGCCTTTCGGACTCACGTGGACCCTCCTTGTCGTGGGTTCCCCTGGGTAATTTGCATCGGCAGCAATATATGTGAACAGCTACATGACACAGGATGATGATTTCATCCGTGTAATTCAGCCGGGGGTGCACTTTCCAGTGTGACTTGCGCGGCTACCGTATGCAATGGGAACTTGTACCTCCGACGTTAGGCCTGCTGGGGCCCAAGGTCAAAGACGTTGGGGCTATTCGGCGGGCGTGTCGAAAGTTTCATCCTCGACTTTAACGTTTGGAGCCGCCACAGCTGTCCCGGGCGTTTCAGGAACCTCGGCAGTCACAGGCGCACCAACAGCTCCGGCAGCCTCCTCGGCCCCGGTCGCCATGGGGCACTTCAGCCGCCGAAGTCTTCGGGTTCGACGTCGTCGAGGAACTCGCGGAAGCGCCGCAGTTCGCGTTCCTCGTCCACGGCGGGTTCGGGATGCGTGTCCTCGCCCTCGTCGTGTTCAGTGATCCGGACGCCGGCCTCGTCCATGACGGCGTCGGCACACCAGATCCGGCACTTGGCGCGCAGGGCAAGCGCCAAGGCATCCGAGGCCCGGGAGCTGACGGTGGTTCCGTTCTCGAACTGCAGCTGACCGTAAAAGATGTTGTCTTCCACCGCGACGATGTTGACGCTGACGATCGTGTGGCCCAGGGCCTCGACAACGTCCACCAGAAGGTCGTGGGTCATCGGCCGGGGCGGGATGACTCCCTGCTGGGCCAGGGCGATGGCGCTGGCTTCCGGAGTCCCGATCCAGATCGGCACGTGCCGCTCACCATGGATTTCCTTGAGCAGGACAAGCGGCTGGTTGGACGGCAACTCAATCCGCACGCCGACAATCTCCACCTCAATCATCAGATGTCCATCCTTGAGATGCGGTCGTGGACCAGCGCCTGGTGCAGGGACAGGCAGAGGTCGCTGATTTCCCGGGCAGCCTCGGCGGCGCGGGCGTGGGAGGCCGCGTCCTTGCGAGACGTCAGCGTGGCCACGGCGCGTTCCACGAGCCCGAATTCGCGGTCGGCGGCTGCCTGGAACGGCCGCAGGTGGCGGGGCTCCAGGCCATGGCTCTCTAGCTGGACGCAAGCACGCGCCACCTGCAGGGCGTGTTCGTCAAACTTGCCGTTGATGTGCCCGATCAGGCCGTAGCTCAAGAGCGACTCCAGCAGCGGGACGCTGGCCCCGGATTCAGCGCGGAGCTGCTCCTCGCTGAGCCGCCGCGCACGGCTCTGCAGCTCGGTGGCGAGCTCCTCGGAAACGATCCGTGGCGAGACCGTGACGCCTGCCGGCAGGTTTTCCGGTCGTTCGCCCCGGTCGATCGCGTCAAGGTAGTCCTTGATGACCTTTAGCGGCAGGTACTGGTCACGCTGGAGGGCCAGCACAAAGCGCAGCCGTTCGACGTCGTTCTCGGAATACTGCCGGTAGCCGGCAGGGGTCCGCTGCGGGTTGATGAGTCCCTTTTCCTCAAGGAACCGGATTTTTGACGCCGTCATGCTGGGAAAGTCGTCGCTCAATTGAGCCAGGACTTCCCCGATGTTCAGAACCTGGGGTCCGCGCCGATCCGCTTGTGCCGTGGCCACAGGCAGCTACCCCGGAATCAGACGTTGCCTGCTGCGCGGGCAGGGCTGAGGTAGAAGGTGAGGCGGAACTTGCCGATCTGGACCTCGTTGCCGGACTTCAGTTCCACGGAGTCCACGCGGTCGTGGTTGACGTAGGTGCCGTTCAGGCTCCCGGTGTCCACTACCTCGAAGCTGCGCGCGGTGCGGCGGAATTCCACGTGCCTGCGGGACACAGTGACGTCGTCAAGGAAGATATCGGCGTCCGGGTGGCGGCCCGCCGTCGTGACGTCCGAGTCCAGCAGGAACCGCGCGCCGGCGTTGGGGCCGCTGTGCGCCACGAGCAGGGCCGATCCGAAGGGAAGGGCCTCGACCGCTGCCCGTTCCTCGGTCGAGAGCTTCGGCGTGAAGTCGGTTTCATCGCGCACCGGAGTGAGGTTGATCGACGTGGTCTCCGAAGCTTTCACTCCACCCGTGCCGTAACCGTCACCGGTGTCGTTCCGTTCGTGCCCAAACATTGAGTCCTCCTCATTCGTTGCAGGTGTCCCCCCTGCAAACAACGCATGCCGTCCGGAAAAGCCTCGCAGTCCCGGTATTGAGGCCTGTCGGCGGGGCGCGGCTTTGTTATTTATCCCAACAACACTCTCCGGCGACCCCGGACCGAACGACCTCTGTCTTTAGCCTACCTGCTGTTCATACTCGGATGCACTGAGGAGGGACTCGACCGCGTCGGCTTCCGCGAGCTTGATTTCGATCAGCCAGCCCTCACCGTACGGATCGGAGTTAATAAGGGCGGAATCAGTGTCCAGGGCCTCGTTGCGGGCCACGACCTCGCCCGTCACGGGGGCGTAAATGTCGCTGACGCTCTTGGTGGATTCGACTTCTCCGACCACGTCGTTGGCCTTGATGGCTGTCCCCACTTCGGGCATCTGGGCGTAAACGACATCCCCGAGGGCGTCCTGGGCAAAATCGGTGATGCCCACGCGCACAATCCCGTCGGTGTTGGGGGCCGAAACCCATTCGTGTTCTGCGGTGTAGGACAGGTCTTCGGGAATGATGCTCATGACGGGCCTTTCATCGGGTCAATCACCTATGCGGCGGCAGTCGTTTGTTCTAGCCGCCGCTGAAAGTATAGGCATACCGGGCAGGGGCCGGGGAGGGATCTGAGAAGATAGTGCGATGGCAGAACATGCGCCGCTGACGGTCAGGAATGTCAACAGCCGGGGCGCCGGGACCCCTCCGGACCGGCCAGGGCTGGGCCATGCCTGAGCTTCCGGAAGTTGCGGCCCTGACGGACTTTCTCAATGAGCACCTGCGCGGAGCAATTGTGACGAAGATCCAACTGGTCTCCTTCGCCGTGCTCAAGACGGCAGACCCTCTCTTCACCGACCTCGAGGGCAGGGCCGTCACCGGGGTGCGCCGGTTCGGCAAGTTCGTCGGCATGGAAGCCGAAGGGCTGCATTTTGTCTTCCACCTGGCGCGGGCCGGCTGGGTCCGCTTCACTGACACCCCCACTGACGCACAGCTGAAAATGGGCAAGGGGCACATCGCGGTGCGGCTGACATTTGCGGGCGCTTCCGGCCCGGTGGGCATGGACCTGACCGAAGCGGGCACGAAAAAGAGCCTGGCGGTCTATGTGGTCCGCGATCCCCGCGACGTTCCCGGCATCGCGGCGCTCGGACCGGATCCGTTCAGTCCAGGCTTCGACGTCGACGCTTTGGCTGGGATCCTCGGTTCCAGCTCCCAGCAGATCAAGGGCGTCCTGAGGAGCCAGAGCATTATCGCCGGGATTGGAAATGCCTACAGCGACGAGATCCTGCACGCCGCCAAGACCTCCCCTTTCGCCCTCGCCAAGTCCTTGGACAGGACGGACGTCCAGCGCCTCTACGACGCCATCCACACCATTCTGGGAACGGCAGTGGAGGAAGCCCAGGGCAAGCCGCCCAACGAACTCAAAGACACCAAGCGAAGCCACATGAGGGTCCACGGCCGCGCCGGCGAAGCGTGTCCGGTGTGTGGCGACACGGTTCGGGAGGTCTCCTTTGCGGACACCGCCCTGCAGTACTGCCCGACGTGCCAGACGAAGGGAAAGATCCTGGCCGACCGCCGGACTTCCCGCTTCCTAAAATAGGCGCTCCCGGAAATAGATGCTTCTTGAAACGGGCGCCGGCGCCTCAATCCCTTGCGCTGGCGCCTCCCAGCGAACACGATACAAGGACACGTTTCAACAGCGCCTGAGGGAGTTGTCTCAAAGATGCGAATGCTGATTATGGGTCCCCCGGGGTGCGGCAAGGGCACCCAGGCCGAACGTTTGTCCCGGCGCCTCGACATCACCGTGGTGTCCACTGGAGAGGTTTTCCGCGACCATGTGAAGAACCTGACGCCGCTGGGCCGGGAAGTCACTGTGCATCTGGACGCGGGCGATTTGGTGCCCGACACGCTGACAAACCGTGTGGTGCGTGACCGTCTGAACCAGAATGACGTCAGGGTCGGGTTCCTCTTGGACGGATATCCCCGAAACACGGCGCAACTGGCTGAACTCGACTTAATCCTTGCCGCCAACGGGCACGAGCTGGACGTTGCAGTCCAACTGACGGTTGACGACGCGGAGCTCGTCCGCCGAATGCTCCACCGCGCCACCATGACCGGACGCAGCGACGATACCGAGGACGTCATCCGGCACCGTTTGGAGCTCTACCGCCACGAGACTGTGCCGGTGGCCACAGCATACTCAGAGCGCGGGATCCTCCTCAGCGTCGAAGGCACGGGCAGCGAGGATGAGATCTTCGGCAGACTGCTTGCGGCACTCCGTGCGTCCTTCCCCGCGGCCATACGTTAAACAGTAAAGGCCGCCGCGATTTCCCGGGAGTTCGAGAAACAGAAAACCCCGCCATTCCCTTATGAGGAATGGCGGGGTTTCTTCTGTTGGTCGGGCTGACAGGATTTGAACCTGCGACCCCTTGACCCCCAGTCAAGTGCGCTACCAAGCTGCGCTACAGCCCGCTGGTTCCACCGTTCTCCGCTGGGAAGTCGTCCCGGATTCTCTCCAGGTTTTCTTCCAAGCAGTCCGGCCGAACCACCTCCAAAAGCTTACACGATTCCGGAGGGTGCCTGTGACAATTTCATGCTGTCACAGCCATGGTGTGTCGGAATTAACGTTTCTTGCCGCGCTTTTCGCGTACACGCATGTTGACCTCGATCGGCGTGCCCTCGAAACCGAAGGTCTCGCGGAGGCGCCGGGTGATGAAGCGGCGGTATCCCGGATCCAGGAATCCGGTGGTGAACAGCACGAACTTCGGCGGCCGGCTCGACGCCTGGGTGCCGAACAGGATGCGGGGCTGCTTGCCGCCGCGGACCGGGTGCGGGTGCGCTGCCACGAGCTCGCCCAGGAACGCGTTGAGGCGTCCGGTGGGGATGCGCTTGTCCCAGTTCTCGAGGGCAATGTCCAGGGCCGGGGTGAGCCGGTCCTTGTGCCAGCCGGTCAAGGCTGAGATGTTCACGCGCGGGGCCCAGGCGACGTGTGCCAGGTCCTGCTCGATTTCGCGTTCCAGGTAGCGGCGGCGTTCGTCGTCGAGGAGGTCCCACTTGTTGAAGGCGAGCACCAGGGCGCGGCCGGATTCGACGGCGAGCTGCAGGATGCGGACGTCCTGCTCGCTGAGGACTTCGTCCACGGCCAGGAGCACGACGGCGACCTCGGCCTTTTCGAGCGCGCTCTGGGTGCGCAGGGAGGCGTAGAAGTCCGCGCCCTGAGCCATGTGCTGGCGGCGCCGGATGCCGGCGGTGTCCACGAAGCGCCACGTGCGTCCGCCGAGTTCGATGAATTCATCGACCGGGTCGCGGGTGGTGCCGGCGGTGTTGTCCACCACCACACGCTCGGAACCGGCCAGCTTGTTCAGCAGCGAGGACTTGCCGACGTTCGGGCGGCCGATCAGCGCCACACGGCGGGGTCCGCCGGAGCGCTCGAGGCCTTCAATCAGGGAGTACTCCGGGAGGGTGTCCATGACGTGATCCAGGAGGTCCGCCACGCCGCGGCCGTGCAGGGCCGAGACGGGGTACGGCTCGCCGAAGCCCAGGCCCCAGAGGGTTGCCGAATCGGCTTCCTGGGCGAAGTCATCGACCTTATTGGCAACCATGATGACCGGCTTCTTCGACTTACGCAGCATCTTCATGACGCCTTCGTCGGTCGCGGTTGCGCCGACGGCGGAGTCGACGACGAACAGGACGGCGTCCGCGAGTTCCACGGCCATCTCGGCCTGCTCCGCCACACGGGCGTGGATGCCGCGGGCATCGTGTTCCCAGCCGCCGGTGTCCACGACCGTGAAGTTGCGGCCGTTCCAGTTCGCCGAGTACATGACGCGGTCGCGGGTGACGCCGGGGGTGTCCTCCACCACTGCCTCGCGGCGGCCCAGGATCCTGTTGACCAGGGTGGACTTGCCCACGTTGGGCCGGCCGATGATGGCCAGGACCGGATCGAGTTTGACCGGACCGTCAAAGTCCTCGTCGTCGAACTGGCCGCTCAGCAGCGCGGCGTCGTCCTCGTCCAGCTCGTAGTCGTCAAGGCCGGCCCGAAGGGAGGCCGCGCGGAGCTCCGCCTCGTCATCGTCCAGGGCGGCAAGGTGTTCAGCCACCTGGTCGGTGCCGGTGGGCGTGTATTCGTCTTCGCCGGCGCCAAAATTGCCGGAGGTTTGAGTCGTATCGCTCATTGCACTTTCCTTAGGTGGTGATCTGCCGGCGTCCCGGCTACTGCTTCATGACGTTCATGCGGTGATTCCGCGTGGGGCAGGGACTGCCCGGTTCTTAGTACTGAGTCCTGGACATGGCGCGCTAGCGCGGCCCGGATTTCGATTCCCGCCCTGTCCATTGAAACACGGCCGGTCTCACCGGGCCTGCGGCTGACGTTGATGGCCCCGCCAAAGCTGACATGCAGCCGCCGGCGGGGCGCGGGAACCGTGTCCAGGTGTTCGCCGCCGATTCTGGTGCCCAAGATAGCCACGGGAACCACTGTGGCGCCGGAGTTGAGTGCCAGCCAGGCGACGCCGTTGTTGATCGCGGCGGCCTCACCGCTCCCCCGGGTGCCTTCGGGCAAAATCCCGACACACCGTCCGGCGCCGAGCAGGCTCCGGGCCGTGGCCAACGCCGCGCGGCCGCCGCGGCGGTCGACGGGCAGCTGGCCCGAGGCCTTGAGCACCCGCCCGAGGAACCCGGTGAACATCTCCTGCTTGACCAGGATGTGCATGGGCCGGGGCGCTGCGCCGAACATGACGGGCCCGTCGAGGAAGCTGATGTGGTTGCCCGCGAATATCACGGGGCCGGCCGCCGGGACGTGGGACCGTCCGGTGACCGACGTGCGGTAGACGAGGTGGTCGAGGATCCAGCCCACGGGACGGCTCCACACCGTGGTCCAGTGGCCGGGCAGGGAGGAGTGCTCTGTGGCCTGTCCTCCGGCGCGCCCCTCAGTCACCGTAAACAACCCGGTGAGGGACGGTTTTCTGCTGTGCGGCGCTCTGCTGGAGCGCTGAGTGGTTAACCACGGTGTCCACGATGTCTAGGGCGGCCTGAACCGTCTCGTCAAAGTCCAGCTCCGAGGAGTCCAGGGTGACAACGCCGTCGGCGGCCGTGGTGAAGTTCACCACGGTGGAGTCCTTGGCATCGCGGTGCGTGACCTGGGCTGCCAGCTGCTCGGAACTCTGGCTCCCGCCCAGCTGGATGCCGCGGCGGCGCAGCCGGGCTTCCTCGCTCGCGGTCAGCAGCATCCGCACCTCGGCATGGGGCGCGACGACGGTGGTGATGTCCCGGCCTTCGACCACCATGCGGCGGTGGTGCTTTTCGATCAGCTCGCGCTGCCGGCGGATCAGTTCCGTACGCGCGCCCAAGGTGGTAGCGACGGCGCTGACCGCCGCGGAAATGGCGGGCTCACGGATGGCAAGAGTGACATCTTGCCCGCCGACGCGGACGTACTCTTCTTGCGGACTCGTGCTGATGTCCAGCGGGAGGGCCTCGGACGCGGACTCGACGGCCGCCCCGTCGTCCAGGTCCGTGCCGTTCTCCAGGCAGAACCAGGTCAGGGCGCGGTACATTGCGCCGGTGTCGAGGTAGGCCAGTTTGAGCCGGCGGGCCACCTCTTTACTGACGCTGGATTTGCCGGAGCCGGAGGGGCCGTCGATGGCGACCACAAGGCTTTTTCCGGGGCGGAGCACGTCCACTGTCTCTATGAGTTCCTGGGTCATTACTGGAGTACCCGCCATCCGCGGTCGTTGAGGGCTTCGATCAAAAGGTCATGCTTGTTGGGCAGGACGGAAATTTCCACCATGCCCACGTTCTGTCCCGACGAGTGGTCGAGGCGGAGATCCTCGACATTGACGCCGATCTCGCCGATCTCGGTCAGGAGTTTGGCGATCTGTCCCGGCGTGTCATCCACCAGGACTGTCAGCCAGGAGTAGGCCTGCGGGGGTCCGCCGTGCTTGCCCGGGATCCGGGACTGGCCGGCGTTGCCTTCACTGATCAGCTGGGCCAGGTCCAGCCGGGCGCCGGGAGCGGTCGGGGCCTCCAGGGTGCCGATCAGCCGGTTGAGGTCCTCGCGGACTCCGTGCAGAATCTCCACCACCTTGTCCGCGTTCGCCCCCAGGATCTGGACCCAGAGCGTGGGATCGCTCGCGGCGATCCGGGTGACGTCCCGCAGCCCGTTCCCGGCCAGGGACAGGGCGTGCAGCGGTGTGCCCTGCAGGCGGCTGGCCACGAGCGAGGACATCACCTGCGGCAGGTGTGAGACGAGCGCCACGGCCTCGTCGTGTTCGTCGGCGGCGAATTCGGACACGACGGCGCCGAGATCGCCGGCCAGCGCACGCGCCACCTGCAGGGACTCCGGCAGAGTCTCTTCCGCCGGGCACACGACCCACGGCATGGACGTGAACAGCTCGCCGCGGGCAGCGACGGGACCGGATTTCTCGCGCCCTGCCATGGGGTGGGTCCCCACGTAGCGGCCCACGTCGGCGCCGCGGCTGCGGAGATCGGCCAGAATGCCTGCCTTCACGCTCGCGATGTCCACCACGACGGCGTGCGGGTAGTCCCGGAGCGCGTCGGCAACGACGTCAGCGGTAACATCCGGTGGCGCAGCCACGACGACGAGCTCCGGCTGGTCCCCGTCGAGGCGCGCCAGCGGCAAGCCGGCGCCGATGTCAACGGCGACAGCCTGGTTGGTCGGCGACGGATCCGAGAGGAACACAGCGACACCACGCCCCCGCAGCCCCAGCCCGATGCTGGTGCCCAGAAGCCCGGAGCCCAAGACGACCACCGGGCCGTTCAGGTGGCCTCGGCCGTGCGTGCGGAAGGCGGACATGCCTACAGCCCCACGGATGCCAGCAGGTGGCCGACTTCCTGCTTGCCGAGGTTGCGGATGCTGCCCTGGCGCTGGTCGCCCAGCCCGATGGGGCCAACCTTGACGCGGACCAGGCGCAGCACGGGGAAGCCGACGGCGTCGAACAAGCGACGGACGATCCGGTTCTTGCCCGAGTGCAGCACGACCTCGATCAGCACGTGGCCGGGGGTCGAGTCGACGAGCTTGAAGGAGTCAACCGAGGCGATACCGTCCTCGAGCTCGACACCGCCCTTAAGTTCGGCACCCACGCCCTGCGGGAACGGCCCACGGACCTGCACGAGGTAGGTCTTGGGCACTTCATAGGACGGATGCGTCAGGCGGTTTGCGAGCTCGCCGTCGTTCGTCAGGAGCAGCAGCCCTTCCGTGGCGACGTCGAGCCGACCCACGTGGAACAGGCGTTCGCCGTGGTGGTTGCGGACAAAGTCGCTGATGCACGGGCGGCCGTCCGGGTCCTCCATGGTGGAGACAACGCCCTTGGGCTTATTGAAGACCATGTAGACCATGTTCTCGTCCAGCTGGATGCGCAGTCCGTCGACGTGGATCACTGCCGTCTTCGGGTCGACGCGCACGCCGAGTTCGGTCACCACCTGGCCGTCGACCTCGACGCGGCCTTCGGCGATCATTTCCTCGCAGACCCGCCGTGAGGCGACTCCGGCCGAGGCCATAACCTTCTGGAGGCGGGTGCCGTCGGCGTCGTGCAGCTCAGACTGCGGCACCTCGCGGCGCGGTCCGCGGTTGCGGGCGGGCTTGCGCACCGGCCCGAGGTTCTGGCCGAAGCGTTCGCTGCCGAAGGCGCGGGGGCCGGCGAACTTGGCGGCGCCGGTGCGCGGCTTGGGCTTGAGGGCACCGGGAGTGCCGGGGGCCTTGCCGAAGCCGGGCTTGCGGGCCGCCGCCTTGCGGGCTGCTTCCTTGCCGGAAGGCGCCTTGGACTTCCAGTCAGCGGAAGCCGGGCGGGCAGCCGACGGCGCGCCGTCGGGACCCTGCAGATCCGGATCGATGAAGGCCTCTTCGCGAGGCTTGGGGTGCTTGAAGGGGCGGTCTCCGCCGCCCTTGGAGAAGTCACGGCCTCCCTTGCCGCCGGCAGCGCGCGGGCCGCCGCCCTGGACCGGACCGCGTGCGGTCTTACCCTGACCTGCCCTGCTCTGTCCGGCACTGCCTTGTCCGGCACTATTGCGTCCCGAACTGTTACGTGGTGAACCCTGGCGTCCCGCCTGTGTCATGACCCGTCCTTACGTTGGTGGCCTGCGGCCGCTGTCTCCCGACAACACCCGCCGGCCGGGCAAATTGTTCTGCCCGGTGGATACTCTTGCGCAGACGTTGTGCCTGCACAAGATACTGCTTACATTCTTCCTGCGTCGTAGTATTCCTCGATGCCTTCCAGACCCGGAAGGTGGGGGGAAAGCTGCGGCAGTTCAGCCACGGAGCCGATTCCCATCCGCTCAAGGAAATACGATGTCGTGCGGTACAGGATTGCTCCGGATTCGGGATCGGTTCCCGAGTCCTCGATCAGCCCCCGCTGCGTCAGCGTCCGCACCACAGAGTCAACGTTGACTCCTCGAATTGCAGACACCCGCGCCCTTGATACGGGCTGGCGGTAAGCGATGACGGCGAGCGTTTCGAGCGCCGCCTGCGTCAGCCTGGCTGTCTGTCCTTCCAGCACGAATCCGCCAACGATCTCGGCGAACTCCGCGCGGGAATAGATCCGCCAGCCTCCGGCGATATTCCGCAATTCAAAACCCCGGGGGGCGGGAGTGTTGCCGTCATTGTTCCTGCGATGGCTGGCAACGTCCGCATCCGGGGCATTAACAGTATAGCCGTTATACTCCCGCTGCAGTTCAGCCAGGAGGGACTCGACGACGTCGACCGTCAGGTCCAGTCCGGCGGCGAGGGCCGTGGCTGTGGCCGGTTCGTCGATCACCATCAGGACGGCTTCGAGGGCCGCGCGGGCCCCACCGGGCAGGTTCGCGACGTCCGGCCGCGTGTCAGGCTCGGTGTCCGGCACAGTGTCTGGCAATCTTTCGTTCACGGCTGGTCCTCGTATTCTTCACTCAGGTTTTCGCTGCTCCACCCGTCGGTATCGGCCGTCCAGTGCACGGTCAGGTCGCCCAGCGGCAGCAGCTGGTCAAAGCCCACCGCGCGGTCGCGGAACAGCTCCAGCAGCGCCAGGAACCGCGCCACCACCACCAGGGTGGATTCGGCGTCGGCGATCAGCGCCCGGAACGTCAACGGCGTGCCCAGCCGCAACCGGTTCCCCAGAAGCTCGGCCTGTTCCTTGACACTCACGGGCGTACCGTGCAGGTGCGCGAGGCCTACTTCCGTGGGGGCTGCCTCCTTTGGCTTGAGGGCCGCCTCGGCCAGGGAAGCGAACTGCTCCGGGGTGTGCCGCCACAGAAGTTCCGGCAGGAGGGCAGCGAAGTGTCCCTCCAGGGCAACCTGCCGGGGATGCCGCCGGGCTTCGAGCTCAAGCGTGGAGCCGATCATGCCCGCGACGTGCTTGAAGGCCTTGTACTGCAACAACCGGGCGAACAGGAGGTCCCGGGCTTCCAGCAGGGCAATGTCCTCATCGTCCTCAACCTCGCCTGCGGGCAGCAGCCGGGCCGCTTTGAGGTCCAGGAGCGTGGCCGCAATCACCAGGAATTCGCTGGCCTCATCCAGCGCCCACTCCTCCCCCAGCTGCTGCAGGCCCCTGATGTATTTGATGAATTCGTCCGTGACCGTCGACAGCGCCACCTCGGTGATGTCCAGCTGATGCTTGGAGATCAGGCCGAGCAGGAGATCGAACGGGCCGGTGAAGTTGGCGAGCCGCACTTCGAATCCGGGCTTCTTCCCGGCCGGGCCTGCCGTCACGTCCGGCTCTGCCGTCACGTCCGGCTCTGCCGGGGCGTCCGGCAATGCCGGGGCGTCCGGGGCTGCGGACTGCGCGGAATCCGCGCGTGTGTCGAGCTCCGCGGGCATGTCGAGCTCCGCTGGCGGAGAGGAGGCGCCTGCCACGATCCTGGTTAGGGCGCGCCGCCGCGCGAGATCAGCTCTTTGGCCAGGCGGCGGTAGGCGTCGGCACCGACGTGGTTGCCCGCGTAGGTTGTGATGGGCTCGGCCGCGACCGTGGCGTCGGCAAACTTGATGGAGCGCTTGATGACGGTTTCGAAGACCTTGTCGCCGAAGGCCTCCACCAGCCGGGCGATAACCTCGCGACCGTGAAGGGTCCGCGCGTCGTACATCGTGGCGAGCACGCCGTCGACCTGCAGGCGCGGATTGAGGCGGTCCTGGACCTTGTCGATGGTTTCCACGAGCAGCGCCACGGCGCGCAGGGCGAAGAATTCACAGATCAGCGGGATGATGACGCCGTGGGCGGCAGTCAGCGCGTTGACGGTGAGGAGGCCGAGTGAGGGCTGGCAGTCAATCAGGACGACGTCGTAGTCGTCCTCGACCTTTTTCAGCGCCCGGTCCAGGACCTGCTCGCGGGCCACTTCGTTGACCAGCTGCACCTCGGCGGCGGAGAGGTCGATATTGGCCGGGAGCAGATCTACGTTTTCCACGCCGGTCTTCTGAATGGCGTCGCGGATGTCCACCTTGCGGTCCATCAGCACGTTGTACACGGTGAGGTCGAGCTCGTGCGGGTTCGTGCCCAGGCCGGCGGACAGGGCGCCCTGCGGATCGAAGTCGACCAGGAGCACGCGGCGGCCGTATTCGGCCAAGGCTGCGGCGAGGTTGATGGTGGACGTGGTTTTGCCCACCCCGCCCTTCTGGTTCACCATGGCGATGACCCGCGCAGGACCGTGGGAAGACAGCGGTGCGGGCTCCGGAAAGTCGCGATGGGGCCGCCCGGTGGGGCCCATGACGGCGTCTTCCAGATCGAGTTCGGTGCCTTCCAGAGTTGCTGAACCCTGTTCGCTGCTCACGTATCTATCCACACTTTCGATGACGGTGATTGTCGTGCTTCATATTGCGCCTCTGGGCTCCCAGAGCCCAGCGCGTTCCTCCCAAGGTTACAGCGCCCGACACGGTATTCGCCGGACCTTGACAACCGCCGTCATCTGAGCCTTTACCTTCGAGTAGAAGTCGAAGGTTCATGCATGTAGTGGAACGGGTGTCGCAGACCGGGGCGTCGGCGGGCCCTGGCCGGTCCGGCAGAAAACTGCCCGGACGCTGGCGGGCGTCCGGGCAGTTTTCCGTGGTTATCGGCTCAGGCGGGGTCGGTTCTACGCGTAGGCGGGGACCGGCTGCGCCGGTTCTTCGATGGCGTCCTGCACACCGGTGTGGCCGGCGAGCATGGTCTCTTCGTCGAACGGCTCGGCACCGGCGAGGACACGGTCCACGCGTCCGCCGTCGATCTCCTTGACCCAGGTGCCGATCAGCACCGTGGCGACGGCGTTGCCGGTGAAGTTGGTCAGGGCCCGGGCCTCGGACATGAACCGGTCGATGCCGACGATCATGCCCACGCCGCCCAGCAGCTGCGGTGCATGCGCCTGGAGTCCGGCGGCCAGGGTGGCCAGGCCGGCGCCGGTGACGCCGGCGGCACCCTTGGAGGCGATGATCATGAAGATCAGCAGGGAAATCTGGGCGCCGAGGTCCAGCGGGGTGCCCATGGCGTTGGCGACAAAGAGCGCGGCCATGGTCAGGTAGATGGCGGTGCCGTCAAGGTTGAAGGAGTAGCCGGTGGGGACGGTGACACCGACGACCGGCTTGGACACGCCGAGGTGTTCCATCTTCGCGATCAGGCGGGGCAGCGCGGCTTCGGAGGAGGAGGTGGAGAAGATCAGCAGATATTCGCGGCCCAGGTACTTCATGAGCTTGAAGATGCTGACGCCTGCGACCGCCTTGAGCAGGCCGCCGAGGATCACGACGATGAACAGCGCGCAGGTGATGTAGAAGGCGCCCATCAGGGTCGCCATGCTGATGATGGCCTGGAAGCCGGTGGCACCGACAACTGCGGCGATCGCACCGAAGGCTCCGACCGGGGCCAGCCACATGATCATGATGAGGATGCGGAACACCAGGGCCTGTCCGTAGCCGACGGCCTTGAGGATCGGGGCTCCCTGCGGGCCCATCTTCTGCAGGGCGAAGCCGACCAGGATCGCGGCGAGGAGCGTCGGCAACACCGGCATGTCGCCCGGGATGATGCCAAGCAGGAAGTCAACGGTGCTGTCGACCGCCGCCTTCTTGTTCGGATCATAGGGGGCGAGCTTGAGGCCCTCGCCCGGGTGGATCAGGTTGCCCACCACGAGGCCGATCGCCAGGGCGAAGGTGGACATGACGACGAAGTAGCCGAGCGCCAGGCCGCCGACCTTGCCGACTGTGGCGGCCTTGGCGATGGATCCGATGCCCAGCACGATCGTGCAGAAGATCACGGGCGCGATCATCATCTTGATGAGCTTGATGAAGCCGTCGCCCAGCGGCTTGAGGGACTTGCCGACCTCGGGGAACAACAGCCCGACAACGGCACCCGCAATCACGGCGACGATGACTGCGATGTAAAGGTAGTGGGACTTGTCCAGCCCCTTGCGCTTTTTGGCCGGCGTCGCCGTTCCTGCTGACTCTCCTCGTTGAGAGGCCATGGTGTTCTCCTTGGATAGGCTGGACTTGGTGCGGTCCAGGCTGTGGTCCGCTCACGTCCGTTCTTGTGTGTAACCCCATCATTGATGACGAGGTGACGCGCATCACTGTTGCGTTCATATTGGTCATGGAAGGTGTTGATGATCCAGCGTTGGAGCATCGCCCGCAGGCTGTTTGTGGCCCAGTTGCTGTTCGTGGTGGCCCTGACGGCCATCGTCGGCACGGCCGCGTTCGTCGACGCGCGGGACCACGCCTATGAGGAGGCCGGACGCCGGATGGCCGGCATCGCCACGACGGTGGCCGACGCCCCCTTCGTCCTGCAGGCGGCGAGCGCCGCCGACCCGTCAGCTCTGCTCCAGCCGTATGCCCTGAAGATCATGAAGGATGCCGACGCGGATTTCGTCACGATCATGGCCCCGGACCGCACGCGGTGGACCCATCCACGGGATGAGGAACTGGGCAAACCGTATATCGGTTCCATTGACGCGGCCCTCAACGGCCAGGTGTTGACGGAGGTCACGGCCGGCACGCTCGGCCCGTCCGTTCGCACCATCGCCCCGGTCAAGGATGCCGACGGCAAGGTGCGGGCGCTCGTAGCCGCGGGCGTGACGGTCCGGACGGTGGATGTGGCAGTCTCCGGCAGGCTCCCGGCGGTGCTGGCCATCGCCCTGGCGCTGCTGGTAGGCGGTTCGGTGGCATCTTGGCTCCTGGGGCGATACCTGCGCCGGGTGACCGGCGGCTGGGGTCCGGAGCAGCTGGGCCAGCTCTTCGCGTACTACGAATCGGTGCTTCACTCGGTGCGTGAGGGCGTGATTCTGATCGACACCAAGGGCAAAGTGGTGATGTACAACGACCAAGCCGCCGAACTGCTGGGGTTGCCGAAGCAGTCAAGCGACGGCGTTCCCGCTGAAGGTATGGGCGCTGCCGGCGCCGACGCTGCCGGGGCTGCGGGAGGCGGCCGCCAGACGGCGCCATCCCTCGCGGACTTGCCGCTTGCACCCAGCCTCAAGGAACTCTTCGAATCCGGGCGGACCGCCCTCGATGAGATCCATCTGACCGAGTCCCGGGTCCTGGTGGTCAACCAGGGCCCTGCGGTGGGCCCTGCATCCGCCGCAGGACGCCAGCGGGGAGCGGCTTCCGGGGCGCATGTGTACGGCACTCCTGTCTATGGCACGGTGGCCACCATCCGTGACCGCACCGAAATCGAATCCCTCGGCAGCGAACTGGAAACCATGCGCACGCTTTCCGACGCCCTTCGTGCCCAGACCCACGAGCATGCCAACCGCCTCCACACGATCGTCTCGCTCATGGAACTGGGGCGGGCGCCCGAGGCGCTGGACTTCGCCACGAAGGACATGGAACTGAGCCAGCGCCTGACGGATGACCTTGTGAGTTCCATCGAGGAACCCGTGCTCGGCGCCCTGATCATGGGCAAGGCAGCCGAGGCGCATGAGCGCGGCGTCGAACTGATCCTGAACACTTCCGGCTCCACGGCCGTGACTGGACTGGCTGTGCAGGACCTCGTGGCCATCCTTGGAAACTTGCTGGACAACGCCATCGACGCCGCGGCCGAGGCGCCGGCGCCCCGGCTCGTGGAGCTGACCGTCGAGACCACCGGGTCCGCCCTGGAGATCACGGTGGAGGACAGCGGCCCCGGGATCGACCCCTCGGCCGTGGACGACGTCTTCCGGCACGGCTTCAGCACCAAGGCGTCGGGACCGTTCGGACGGGGCCTTGGCCTGGCCCTGGTCCGCCAGGCCGTGCAGCGGCTGGGCGGTACCATGACAATCACCAGTCCGGCCGGGGCGCTGTTCCGCGTCACGCTGCCGGTCACAACAGAGGGACAGCCATGAGCGAGATCCGGGTGCTCGTCGTCGAAGACGAGCCCATCGCCGCCGCGGCGCACGCCGCCTATATCGAAAGGCTGGACGGTTTCACCCTGGCGGGCTCCGCGCCGGACGGGCAGTCCGCCCTGCGCCTGCTCACGGATTTCGCAGCGGCGGGCAATCCGGTGGAACTGGTACTGCTGGACATGAACCTCCCGGACCTGCACGGACTCGACATCGCACGCCGGATGCGGGCGGCCGGGCTCTTCGCGGACATCATCGCCATCACCGCCGTGCGAGAACTGAATATTGTGCGCAGCGCGGTGGCCACCGGCGTGGTCCAGTACCTGATCAAGCCGTTCACTTACGCAACGTTTGCGGACAAACTCGCCAGCTACCGGCAGTTCCGCGAGCAGCTGGCTCCGCCCCAGGCCGGCGTGGCCGGGGCCCGGGCGTCGCAAAGCGATGTGGACCAGGCCTTCGCCAGCCTGCGTGCCCCGTCCGAAGTGTCGCTGCCCAAGGGCCTGGCCGTGTCCACACTCGAATCAGTCCAGGACTACATCAAAGAGCAGGACGGGGCGGTCTCGGCCAGCGAGGTCATGGAGGCGCTCGGCATGTCCCGGGTCACCGCCCGGCGCTACCTCGAATACCTCGCCGACGCCGGAACGGTCTCCCGCGCCGCACGCTACGGCGCCCCCGGCCGGCCGGAGAACGAATACCGCTGGAACCGGCCGCGGCCCTAACCGCGCAGCGCCGTCAGGCTGACCCGGTCACTCCGGATTGGCGGGGCGCAGGGATTCGAGCAGCCGGTCGATCACGCCGGCGTCCTCGATTGTGGACGGCACCACGTAGTTCTCGCCGTCGGCAATCTGGCGCATGGTCTTGCGCAGGATCTTTCCAGAACGGGTCTTGGGCAGGGCCTCCACGACGGTGACGTGCTTGAAGTCCGCCACGGCCCCGATGTCGCGCCGGACCAGGGCGATCAAATCCTTGGCCAGAATGTCCTCCTCAACGTCCACACCGGATTTGAGGACCACGTAGCCGCTGGGACGCTGGCCCTTGAGCGGGTCGGCGAGGCCGATCACCGCGCATTCGGCGACCGCCGGGTGTTGGCCGATCACCTGTTCCATGGCGCCGGTGGAGAGCCGGTGTCCGGCGACGTTGATGATGTCGTCGGTTCGGCCCATGACAAAGACATAGCCGTCCTCGTCCCGGTAGCCGGAGTCGCCAGTGGCGTAGTAGCCATCGAACGCCTGCAGGTAGGAGGAAATGTAGCGTTGGTCGTTGCGCCAGAGCGTGGTCAGGGTGCCGGGCGGCAGCGGCAGGCCAAGGACGATGTTCCCTTCCGTGCCGGCCTCGACGTCCCCGCCCGCGCCGTCGACGATGTTGAGCCGGAAGCCGGGCATCGGGACGCTCGGCGAGCCGGCCTTGATCGGCAGCCCGTCGAGGCCGCGGGGGTTGGCGCAGATGGCCCAGCCCGTCTCGGTCTGCCACCAGTGATCGACCACCGGAACGCCGAGGACCCGGGAAGCCCAGTGGAAAGTGTCGGTGTCCAGCCGCTCGCCGGCCGCGAACAGGGTCCGCAGGCTGGAAATGTCGTATTTTTCGAGCATGTGCGCCTCAGGGTCGGCTTTGCGGATGGCGCGCAGCGCGGTGGGCGCGGTGAACAGCACGTTGACCTTGTGGTCCTGGATGACCCGCCAGAACGCACCGGCGTCGGGCGTCCCCACCGGCTTACCTTCGTACAGCACCGTGGTAGCGCCGGCAAGCAGCGGCCCGTACACAATGTAGGAGTGGCCCACCACCCAGCCGACGTCCGAGGCGGTCCACATGACGTCCCCGGGGCCGACGTCGTAGATGTTTTCCATGGTCCACTTCAGGGCTACGGCATGGCCGCCGTTGTCCCGCACCACGCCCTTCGGCGCCCCGGTGGTGCCCGAGGTGTAGAGGATGTACAGCGGATCCGTGGCCGCGACATCCACCGGCGCGGCAGGCGCGGCGGAGGCCATCTCGGCGTCCCAGTCGAGCCACCCGGGCTGTTCGGCCGCCATGGAGGCCACCGTCGAGGCGAAGCCTTCCCTGGCCTTGACCAGCACTGGGGTGTCCGGGGCGCCGGCGATGCCGAGAGCCTCGGCGACGGCGGGCAGGTATTCAATACGGCGCGACGGCTCGATGCCGCCGGACGCCGTCACCACCGCGGCAGGCGCGGCGTCGCGGATGCGGGCGGCAAGTTCCTTGGGGGCGAACCCGCCGAACACGACCGAGTGCACGGCGCCGAGCCGCGCGGTGGCCAGCATCGCGATCGCAGCCTCCGGGATCATCGGCATGTAGATCACCACGCGGTCGCCCTTGCCGACGCCGCTCCGGCGCAGGACACCGGCGAACCGGGCCACGAGGTCCGTCAGCTCCGCATACGTGTAGCTCTGCCGGATGCCCAACATCGCGGAGTCGTAGACCAGGGCGTCCTGGGCACCCCTGCCCTGGGCGACGTGCCGGTCGAGGGCGTTGTAGGACGTGTTCAGAACACCGTCCGGAAACCAGTCGTAGAGCGGCGCCCGGCTTGGATCGAGGGCCTGCCGCGGTGGCGTCTGCCAGGAGATCCCGCCCGCGGCCTCCAGCCAGAACTCTGCGGGATGGTCCAGGCTCCGCTGGTAGGCGGCCTGGTAGCTCTTGGTGACCATGACGTACATCCTGTCCACGACGTTGTGTTGCAGCCCATGGTAGACCGGGGCGGACCGGCGATACAAGGGTCTCTGTATACACAGCTGGCCCATTTCCCTACTGTGGGCGCCAATTGCTGGGCAAAGCTCTCCTGCGTGTATACACTGTTGATGTTCCACCCTTACAGAGCCACCACCGAAGGAGGCAGGATGCGCGCCAGCGACAAGGCCTACGCGGCCCTGCGCGACGACATCATCGAATGGCGCCTCCTGCCCGGAACCGTGCTGGCGGAGGTGGAACAGTCTGGGCGTCTCGGCATCTCCCGCACCCCGCTGCGTGAGGCCCTGAGCCGGCTCACCGCCGAAGGCCTGACGACGACGGCGGGCGGCCGCGGCGTCGTCGTGACCGACATTTCCCTGGACGACATCGATGAACTGTTCGAACTGCGCGAGACCCTCGAGGGCAGGGCCGCCGCCCTGGCCGCCGAGCGCGGAGACCCCGCGACGTTCGAACAGCTCCGGCGCGAACTGCTCCAGGCCCCGGAACTGATCGGCGGGCAGGATCCGGCCCTGCACGACTACTACGGGCTGGTCGGACGGCTGGACGCGGCCATTGACGCCGCAATCTCCAACGCCTATCTCGTCCAGGCCATGCGCAGCCTCCGCGTCCACCTCGTGCGCGTCCGGCGCCTGGCCGCCGACGACGCCGCACGGCTCACCGCCGCCGCCGCCGAGCACGCCGCCATCGCCGAGGCGATCGCCGCCGGCAACCCGCGGCTGGCCGAGGCCGCCACCACGCTTCACCTGCACCGCAGTCTTTCGCACGTCAAAGCCACCCATACACCTCAGCAAAAGGAGCACCATGGTTAAGGAACACCACGTCCGCGTTTACAAGAGCGAGGAAAACCTGGGCCGCGAGGACCAGCTCGCCTACAAGATCGCCAAGGTCGCCGCGGATCCCGTGGATGTCACCGATGAGGTCACCGATATGGTGATCAACCGGATCATCGACAACGCCTCGGTGGCGATCGCGTCCCTGAACCGTGCCCCGATCGTCGCTGCCCGGGCCCAGGCCCTCACCCACGGCCCCAGCACCGGCGGCAAGGGCTCCAAGGTCTTCGGCATCGAGGAACGCGTCTCCCCCGAATGGGCTGCTTGGGCCAACGGCGTCGCGGTCCGCGAACTCGACTACCACGACACCTTCCTGGCCGCGGACTACTCGCACCCGGGCGACAACATCCCGCCGATCCTGGCCGTCGCCCAGCACGTCGGTTCCAGCGGCAAGGACCTGATCCGCGGCATTGCCACCGGCTACGAGATCCAGGTCAGCCTGGTCAAGGCCATCTGCCTGCACAAGCACAAGATCGACCACGTGGCGCACCTCGGCCCCTCCGCCGCCGCCGGCATCGGCACCCTGCTGGGACTCGACGTCGAGACCATCTTCCAGTCTGTCGGCCAGGGCCTGCACACCACCACCGCTACCCGGCAGTCCCGCAAGGGCGAAATCTCCACGTGGAAGGCCCACGCCCCCGCGTTCGCCGGCAAGATGGCCGTCGAATCCGCGGACCGCGCGATGCGCGGCCAGACCTCCCCGGTGCCGATCTACGAAGGTGAAGACGGCGTGATCGCCTGGATGCTGGACGGCCCGGACGCCTCCTACACCGTGCCGCTGCCCGAAGCCGGCGAGGCCAAGCGGGCCATCATGGACACGTACACCAAGGAACACTCGGCCGAATACCAGGCCCAGGCGTGGATCGACCTCGCCCGCAAACTCCACGGCGAACACCCCGAGGTCACCGACCCGGCCAACGTCGCTTCCGTGCTGATCAAGACCAGCCACCACACCCACTACGTGATCGGCTCCGGCGCCAACGACCCGCAGAAGTACGATCCCACGGCCAGCCGCGAGACGCTGGACCACTCGATCCCGTACATTTTCACCGTCGCCCTGCAGGACGGCACCTGGCACCACGTGGACTCCTACGCCCCGGAACGCGCCGCCCGCCCCGACACCGTGGAACTCTGGCACAAGGTCACCACGGTCGAGGACCCGGAATGGACCCGGCGCTACCACTCCCTGGACATCGCCGAGAAGGCCTTCGGCGGCACCGTGGAGATTACGCTCAAGGACGGCACCGTCATCACCGATGACATTGCGGTCGCCGATGCCCACCCGCTGGGCGCCCGCCCGTTCGCGCGGGAGCAGTACGTCAACAAGTTCCGCACCCTCGCCGCCGGCCTGGTGGCCGACGAGGAGATCGAGCGCTTCCTCTCCGCTGCCTCCCGGCTCCCCCAGCTCGCCGCCGGCGAGCTGGACCAGCTGAACATCCGGGCGGCCGACGGCGTGATCGACCTCGCCGCCGCACCGAAGGGACTCTTCTAATGCTGTATTCGAAAGTCACGCCGGAGCAGAAGCGGATCCGGTTCCGCGAACTCCTCGCGTCCGGCACCATCGCCCAGTTCCCCGGCGCGTTCAACCCGCTCTCGGCGCGGCTGATCGAGGAGAAGGGCTTCGCCGGGGTATACATTTCCGGTGCCGTCCTCGCCAATGACCTCGGCCTGCCAGACATCGGGCTGACCACCCTCACCGAGGTGGCCACCCGCGCCGGGCAGATCGCCCGGATGACGGACCTGCCGGCAATCGTCGACGCCGACACCGGCTTCGGCGAGCCCATGAACGTGGCTCGTTCGGTCCAGGAGCTTGAGAACGCCGGCCTGGCCGGCTGCCACATCGAGGACCAGTTCAACCCCAAGCGCTGCGGCCACCTCGACGGCAAGAACGTCGTGGACCTGGACACCGCCACGAAGCGGATCCGGGCCGCGGCCGACGCCCGGCGTGACCCGAACTTCCTGATCATGGCCCGGACCGACATCCGCGCCACCGATGGGCTACAGGCCACGCAGGAGCGCGCCAGGGCCCTGGTCGAGGCCGGTGCGGACGCGATTTTCCCCGAGGCGATGAAGGACCTGGCTGAGTTTCAGGCCATCCGCGACGCCGTCGACGTGCCGATCCTGGCCAACATGACCGAATTCGGCCAAAGTGCCCTGTACACCGTGGAGGAGCTGGCCGGTGTCGGCGTCAATATGGTGATTTATCCGGTGACGCTGCTCCGTAGTGCCATGGGCGCTGCGGAGCGTACTCTGGAATCGATTAAGGCCGACGGAACCCAGGAGGCACAGGTTGGAAGCATGCTGACCCGTGCGCGTTTGTACGATCTCGTTGATTACGAGGCTTACAACCGTTTCGATACCGGAGTTTTTAATTTCCAGATCCCCGGTAAGTAAGCCCCGCACAGAACCTCCGGCACGTGCCGGTATACAAGCGTTAGGAACAAAGGAGTTTCAGCATGGCTGAACAGGACATCAAAAAGGGCCTCGCCGGCGTCGTGGTGGACTACACCGCGGTTTCCAAGGTCAACCCGGACACCAACTCGCTGCTGTACCGCGGCTACCCCGTGCAGGAACTGGCTGCCAAGTGCAGTTTCGAGGAAGTCGCGTACCTGCTCTGGAACGGCGAGCTGCCCAGCGCGGAGCAACTGGCGGAGTTCACCGCCCGGGAACGCACGGGGCGCGCCCTGGATCCGGTTGTCAAGCAAGTGATCGATGCGCTGCCCACCACCGCGCACCCCATGGATGTCTGCCGAACTGCCACGTCGGTTATGGGGGCCCGGCACCCGTTGGCGGAGGATTCCTCGCGCGAAGCCAACCTGGTCAAGGCCGTTGACCTGTTCGCCGCGATGCCCGCCGTCGTGGCCTACGACCAGCGCCGCCGTCACGGCCTGGACCTCGTGGAGCCCCGCGACGACCTGGGCTACGACGCCAACTTCCTCTGGATGACCTTCGGCGAGGAGGCCGTCCCCGAGGTGGTTGACGCGTTCAACGTGTCCATGATTTTGTACGCCGAGCACTCGTTCAATGCCTCCACCTTCACGGCCCGGGTGATCACCTCCACGCTCTCGGACCTGCACTCGGCCGTGACCGGCGCCATCGGCGCCCTCAAAGGCTCGCTGCACGGCGGTGCCAATGAGGCCGTCATGCACACCTTTGACGAGATCGGGATTCGGCCGGAGGAGTCACTGGAGGACGCTCACGTCCGGGCCAAGGCCTGGATGGAAAACGCCCTGGCACACAAGAAGAAGGTCATGGGCTTCGGCCACCGCGTCTACAAGCACGGCGACTCCCGCGTCCCCACCATGAAGTCTGCGCTGGATAAGATGATCGCGCACTACGGCCGGCCCGAGCTGCTGGGCCTCTACAACGGGCTCGAGACGGCGATGGACGAGGCGAAGGGGATCAAACCGAACCTCGACTATCCGACCGGACCCACGTACCACCTCATGGGCTTCGACACCGCCACCTTCACTCCCCTGTTCGTCGCCAGCCGCATCACCGGCTGGACGGCGCACGTCATGGAGCAGCTGGATTCGAACTCCCTGATCCGTCCCTTGAGCGAGTACAACGGCGTCGACGAACGGCACCTGGCGTAGCAGTTGCCAGCAAAAAAGCACGGGCCGTCCACCACTTGAAGGTGGACGGCCCGCGCTTTTTGTTGCTAGTCCTGCATCTGCAGGCTGACGATCATGGTCTTGAGCTTCTTGTACTCCGGGGTCCGCATGTAGTCCTTGGCTTCGGCCAGCGAGTTGAAGACGGGGTCATCATGCCTCTGGCTTTGGGAGGTCCGGTCGGCGAAGGACAGCGTGCCCTTGGGCGCACCGGACACGAAGGAGAACATCATGCAGCTGTCCTTCAGTTGTCCGCTCACGTTGTCGACCAGGCCAACCTGGTAGTCGAAGGCGCCGCCGTCTGCCCGCAGATCCAGGACGCGGTAGGAAAACCGCACGCCCCTTGCCTTGGCCCACGGCGTATCCAGGGCCGGCGCTGTGTCGAGTTCCGTCATCTTGTAGGGACCCGGACCGCAGGCGCCGCCAACTCCGCCGGTGGCGCCGTTGTAAAGCTCGGCCACCTGCATCCTGGCTTCGTTGAAGACGATGATTTTGGCACCCGGATACTCGGCGGACCCGCCCTTCATTTCCTCTACCGTCCAGCGGTCGGGCAAGTTGAACGAGACCCCGGCCGAGGCGCTAACGTATCGCCCGTTTTCGACTCCGCTGACCGCCCCGTCCGTTGCGGGGGCCGTTGTTGCCGACGGCGTCACAGCCACCGGCGTCGCGGTGGTGGGCGACGGCGTCGTCGTAACGGCAGCGGATGCTGTCGGTGCGGTCACCGCGGCCGTCGAAGCCGTCGAGGCCGCAACGGGGGCCGGCTTCGCGGTGCCCATGTTGCCGGCCACGGCGATGCCGCCACCGACAGCCGCCAGTGCGAGGGCAACGACCGCGGCCGCCCATGGCCAGCGCCGACGTGCCCGGGTGTCCTGGGACGGTTCGTCGTCGTAAGGATCCGTGCCCGGAAGGTCGTGATGGTTCGATTTCATGCCGTGCCCCCAAAATAGCCGGTGTGCCGCTCGCCGGTGTGCGATGAAAGTGCGTGGATCGCCGCGGCGCAATGTTCGCCCCTCAGGCTACCGGCCAGGCCGCGGCATTCCCGGCACTCCCGGCATCACGATTCAGTCACGGAATTCTGCGGAGCGGAAACCCAATGCTCACCTCCGCGGTGAGGGATACCGGACCGACGCAACGGTCTCGTTGTCGTCGTTGAGGACCACGACAACGTCGATCGTTTCCCCTGCCAGCGCCGGGGGCAGCCAATGCCCCGCATCCTGCCACATCCGTTCCAGCGGCAACGTCGCGGTATCGAACCACTCGGGCGTGATTTCCGGGCTCTCGACGGGTTCGCCGTCCCACCGCCGGGTGGTGAAGAGCCGGCACGACATGTTCCACTCGGCCCGGGCGGGAAAGATGAACTCGACGACGCCGGCATGGGCCAAGTCCTCTTGGAGCACCACGATGCCGGTCTCTTCCCAGACCTCGCGGACCACTGCCTCGGCGTCGCTCTCCCCCGGCTCGACGTGGCCGCCGATGCCCACGATCTTGCCGATGCCGAATCCGGTCCTTTTCAGGCCCAGCAGCACCTCGGTGCCGGTCTCTGCGTCACGGATTGGGAAGCAGAGCGTGACTGGCGTGAGCTTCATGTGCTCAACCCTATAGCGGCCGCAGGCTGCCGACGCTATCCGGCTGCCGGACCATCGCCTACAAGCTCCGGCCGCAGTTCGACGGGAATCCCCTTGTCCGCGAATTCCTTGTCCATGGCCTGCTGGGCAGTGAGTCCCTGATTGTTCGTCGCCTGGAACTCCCAGTTGAAGACGCTGGCCCACTCCTGCCGGACATCGCAGAGGAAACGGCCGTTCTGCAGCCTGGCAATCTTGTACCAGGCATTGCCGCCGTCTAGCTGGAGTGCCCGGACGCCTGCATCGGAAATCGAGTAGGCGAGCCATCCATCGGCACAGCCCAACACTTTGTAATAGTGCCGTTCAGCGGCGGGTACCGCCTTGATAGCCCGAACCTGGTCGTTGCGTTGTTGGTCGATGTTCGCCATGGTGCAGTCTACGCCGCGGGTGCTCAAGGCAGCGGCGGCGGTACTCGCTTTTGCGGGAGGGGCGGTGGGAGCGGCAGTGGATGGGCGTGGGGAATCCGGCGAGGGGCTGGCGGAGACAGTCGGCGTCGGGATACCCGTCTGGGCCGGTCCGGGCGCCGGCTGCGGCATCAAGTGGCCGCCAACAACCACTGCGCCAACCACAGCGGCAGCGGCCAGTACAGTCGCGGCCGTAGCCCGCACGGCATTGCGTCGTGCCGGAGTGCGCCCTGCCAAACGAACAAGGTTCGGATCCGTGGAAAAGGCAATCGAGCGGGCAGAGTCGCCTTCCGGCGCTGCCTCTGGCGCTCCCACCCGAGGTTTTGCATCCTTCATGAGCTGTTCGATGCGGTCCATGGCTAGTCCTTCCGTTCGGTCATGAGATGTGCCGGGGCGGCTTTCGCGAATGCCCGGCGTGCCCGGTGCAGCCGGACCGCCGCGGCGGAAGAAGAACATCCCAAAGTCTGGGCCAGTTCAGCGGTGGTCAGCTCGTCCCAGTAGCTGAGCATGAGGACCTCGCGGTCCCGCTCCCTGAGCCGCGCCAGGACGTCCGCCACGGCGGCCCGTTCTTCATCGTTTGACTCGGGGACTTGGCTACGGACATCATCTTTCAGCCGTTCGACAAGTTCCTGGCGGCGACGGCGGCCTTTGTACTCATTGCCCAGCACGTTCCGGGCGGTCGCCAACAGCCACCCAATGCCGGGCGGTTCCGCCAGTTCTTTCTCCCAGGCAATTCTGAAGACGTCCGCAGCCAGTTCCTCGGCGCGGTGCCGGTCGCTGATTCGGCAGGCAATATAGCGGTATACCCGCGTGGAGTGCTGAGTGTGCAGATCAATGAACGCTTGCTCTTTGGCAGCCAACATGGTGCTTCCCCCGGACAACGATGACTTCTTCTTGATCCCTTAGTGTCCTGTGAACGGTACTTTCTTACACGGGCCATGAAAGAAAGTGCACAACCGTGATTTCCATGCGTCGCTGCGTCCAGCGGGGTTAAAACGCCCCCTTCGCCACTAGTACTTGCGGCGGTCCCGGTAGTGCTGGAGGACCCTGAGGAATTCGTCGGCTGAGAGCCCTTCGAGGGTTAATCCGAAAACGCCCCCGCGTCCTTCGAAGAGCTTCGCGACAAGTTCCCGGTCGGATGGCGATTCGGTGAGGAGCCAGCGGACGAAATAAGGAGTCAGGTGCTGAAGATGCCTGCATCGTTCATGCATCTCATCCCCGGCGCTGTAGCCGGTGCCGATCACCAGACCGCTCTGCCGACTGCGCTGGACCGAACGGAGAGCCGCCCCGATGAGCAGGACATCCTCGACCGTCGGCAGTGAATACTTCTCAGCGGCCAGATCGGCAAGGCCGACGTGTTCGGTCAGTTCAAGGGCCACGTATGCGTCCAGAATGATCTCAAAATTGGCTGGCCTAAACGCCAGGAAATCCCGGATGAAGCGTTCACCGGAAAATTCGGTCTGGAAGCGGCGTACGAACCCCTCAGTGGCACCATGCTGATATGTGGGGCTCGGTTTTGGCTTGCCGTCGTGGCGACTGATCCTCATCGCTGCGGCGAATGGCCCGTCGGACTGCAGGTCCTGATCGAAGTCCATCAGCGTTTCCGTTGAGAACGTGCCGAAAAATTTGAGGCCTTCCGCTATTTTGGCCCGCTCATGGGCACGTTCCCTATCCCTTATTCTCGCCGTATGCAGCGCGGATTCACGGCGCCACTCTTGCGTCAAACCGATAGCCTGAAGTCTTTCCTCGGAAACAGCGGCCGACCGCTCGGCCGCCAGTCGGTCTGCGGCCTCCACTTTCAGCCGGTGGTCCTCCCACGCGCGTTCAGCCAACTCCGCCAGGATCCGCATCCGCTCCCCATTAAGCTTCCCCATGCAGCTGATTCTAAAGGCAGGTTTCGCCGAAATGGACACGACCGCCCGCAGCGAGGATTCTGGCAGGATGTCGTGATGTCCTTCAGGCTGCTACGCGTTCCATCAGGCGCACTGGAGCTGGAAGCATTCGGGCAACGGGTCATCGAACGACGCTTCCCAGCCCGGATCGTCCATCTCTGCCGCGGGGATTTCGTGCCAGCCCAAGAATTGGTGCCAGTCCGGGAAAGGGTCCGGCGGCAGCTCCAGGTCGGG
>NZ_FNGD01000011.1 GCF_900102895.1 Arthrobacter sp. ov407 | reverse complement strand
GCAGCCGCTGGTGCATTCGGATCAGGGCTTCCAGTACCGGCACGTCTCCTGGCGCGTTCTTCTGGAGGGCGCCGGCGCGGTTCAATCGATGTCCCGCAGGGGCAACTGCTACGACAACGCGGTGATGGAGAACTTCTTCGGTCACCTCAAGGAAGAGCTCTTCCACCATGTCCGGTTCCTCAGCACCGACGCACTGGCAGCGGCACTGCACGAATACATCCGCTGGTACAACACCGAAAGAATCTCGACAAAGCTCAAGGGCCTGAGCCCGGTGCAATACCGGGCCCAGGCCCTCGCGGCCTAGGATCTTATTTGGCCAGTCCAACTTTCGGGGACCAGTTCAGTCCCAAGGGAGGGCATGTCCATTTTTCGGAGGCGGGCGAGCCACGGCACACGCCCATTCCTGAGAGCGGGAGAGGGCGGGCTAGTGGGCTAGTGCGGGAGCGGGAGCGGGAGGGCTAGTGGGCCAGGATGTCGCGGGCGATCTCGTCGGCGTCGCGCAGGGTGCGTTGGCCGCTGCGGTAAACGGGGCCGGACTTCGGCCGGGCCTCGGCCGCGATGGCCGTGCCCCATTGCGTGGCGGAGAGCTGGAGCCCCAGCACGTAGAGCCCCGGCGTCACGGACCCGTTGGCACCCAGCGGCCGATACGGATGCGGGACGACGTCGAGCCCGGAGGTCTCCACGGGGGTTCCCTCCACGGTCATCATGAGGCGCGGCCGCACCAGCCCCTCGGCGAGCAGCTGTTCCAGCAGAGGCGAGGAATTGACGGCCACCCGGTTGGCCGGTGCCAGCGCCTCGATCATCGCCGTCGCGGACACCGCGCCCGCCACGGCGTTCTCCGTCTGCGCCCTCACCGTTCCCGCGCTCCGCAAACCGGCGCCGCCGTCACCGCCAACGCCAACAGAGCCAACCGAGCCAACCGAGCCAACCGAGCCAACCGAGCCCACGCCAACACGGTCCAGGCCGGCGCCATACATTCCGGCACCCTTTGACTGTTCACCCGCGGTTTCATCGGTTCCGCCGCCCACCCAGGGCGACGCCGCAGTGAACGTCCGGGCCCGGCGATCCACGCCGAACTTGGGGTCCGGGCCCACGAAGCGTACAACTCCCGCCCGCGCCAGCGCCGCGAGCTGCGCAGCGCGCAACGCCGGCGGCCCGCTCGCCAGGCCTTCCACGAAGGATTCGAACCAGCCCCGGAGACCCGCGACCCAGGATTCGTCCGTGATGCCGCTGTCGGCCACAGCGGTCTTCACTACCGCCCGGCCGTGGTGCAGCGCGCCGATCGCCATCTTCACGGGGTCGTCCTCGCCAAGTGCCGAGCGCCGGGCGTCGTCGAGCAGGTAGTCGACGACGGCGGCGTCCAGTTCAGCCCGCGAGTCAAACGAGCGCCCGGCCAGGGGCGCCGCGAGGCCCAGCAGGTCCAGACGGTGGGCTGCCCGGACATGGACGGAGATCACCGATTCCGTGGCGTTCTGCCACTTCGCGGTCGAATGCGCGTGCGGCCGCAGGGACTCGTCCAGGGCGCGCAGGAACTCGGATGGACCGGTCAGGATGGCATCGGGCTGCGAGCGCGCGAGCGTCGAGTAGTAGGCCCAGATCGCATCCCGGTGCAGGAGCGGCCAGATGTCGAAGTCGAATGAGGGCCGGATTCCGGAGTCGGCGAACTTCGCGATCGCGTGCTCGGTGCAGTACCGCAACTGGACCGCGCCCGGGTAGTAGCCGGTGAGCGTCGCCTTCGCCCGGTAGGGGGTGCCGCGGCGTGAGGCGGCGATGATGAGCGGTTCGCGGCCGGAGGGCAGATACGTCAGTTCACCGTGGCTCTCCTCGGCAACGAACCGGCCGCCGCGCCCTTCCGTCAGCTGTCCCATCACGTCAAAGAAGTTCAGGCCCATGCCGCGCACCAGGACAGGTTTTCCGGCCGGCACCACGGACCAGTCGACGTCGGCGGGCGCCGCCGGCGGCAAGTATAGGAGTCCGAGTTCTTCCGCCGCGGAGAGCAGCTCCCGCTGTTCGGCGTTCAACCGCGCGTCGAGATGGCCCACGGCCAGCACCACGGAGTCGACGGTCAGTACCGTGCCGTCGTCGAGCGCGACGTCGAACCGCGCCGATTGTTGCTTCTGTTCGGCAAATTCCACCTCCGCGGCCGCCGGATCGGCCGGCTCCGCGGCGGCGTGGCGGACGGACGTCGCCGTCGCCGGGTGGAAGTCCACGCTGACGCCGGCCGGCAGCACAGTGAGCAGTTCCTCGAGGGTGGACCGCAGGTAACGGCCGTACAGGGCCCGGCTGGGGAAGTCCGTCTCACCGAGCCCGGACACCTCGGCGCGTTCCTCGTCAGTCAGTGTTGGGTGCGGGCGCCCTTGCTGGAGTTCGCGCCACTGGTCGAACGTGTGCCCGGCCAGGGGCGGAGCGAGCTCCCGGTCCTCGGGGACAACGGTGGGATAAAAGGACTGTGTGTTCATCAGGTACAGCCGCGACTGTCCCGGCTGCCAGACGTGCCCCGGGCCCGCCGGGTAAGGGTCGATCACGTCGATGTGCAGGGTTCCCGCGGAGCCGGCGGCGGCCCAGTTGGCGAGGAGCCGTTCCAATACGCTCGTGCCCCGGGGACCGGCGCCTATCACTGCCGTCCGGATGCTTCGCGATATGCCCACGGCATCCAGCGTATCGGCAACCCGGCCGCCGGCTTGACCTCCGCGTGACTTGCCACTGCCGCACCGATGTTCTTGGATGGAAAAATGACCACCACAGAAGCTGACCACCCGTCCGCGTCCGGCCAAGCCACCGGCGCCCTCCCGGCTGCAGGGACTTCCCCCGGACCCGTCGACGAGAACATCTGGCTGGAGGACATCTACGGCCAGGAGCAGTTGGCGTGGGTCCGTGAACAGAACGCCCGCACCGAGGAGCTCCTCGAAGATGCCGAGTACACCGCCCTGGAAGGCAGGATCCTGGAGGTCCTCGACTCCACCGACCGGATCCCCATGGTAGGCAAGCACGGCGAGTGGTACTACAACTTTTGGAAGGACCGGGACAACCCCAAGGGCCTGTGGCGGCGAACCAGCTGGGACAGCTACCGGGCCGGGACTCCCGAGTGGGATGTCCTGCTGGATGTCGACGCCCTCGCCGCCGCCGAAGGCCAGGACTGGGTCTTCCACGGCGCCAACTTCCTCCGCCCGGCCCCGGGTGAACCCCACCGGCGGGCCCTGCTGGCCTTCTCGCCCGACGGCGGGGACGCGAACCGCCACCGGGAGTTCGACGTCGAGGCCCGCGGCTTCGTGGACCCGGCCGACGGCGGCTTCGACCTCCCGACCGGCAAGGGCAACGCCTCCTGGCTGGACGAGGACACCCTGCTCGTCGCCACCACCGCCCAGGACCTGCCGCGGACCACCTCGTCCTATGCCCGGACCGGCGTGAAGCTGCGCCGGGGCGCCTCCCTGGCGCAGGCCGAGCAGCTGTTCGACATTCCCGAGGACCACATGATGGCGATCGTGGCCCACGACTCCACTCCGGGCTTCGAACGCACGTTTGCCGTGGACTGGATCAGTTTCTTCGAGAAGAACACCTCGGTGCTGCGCGATGGTCAGTGGGTGCAGATCGACGTGCCGGCCGACGTGAACCTGAGCTCGCACCGCGAATGGCTGCTGTTCCGCCCGCAGCGTGACTGGACCGTCAACGGCACCACCCACCCGGCGGGTTCCCTGCTCGCGGCCGGGTTCGAGGACTTCCTCGCCGGCTCCCGGGACCTCGCCGTGCTCTTCACGCCCGATCCGCACACCTCCCTGCAGTCCTGGAGCTGGACGCGGGACTTCCTGCTGCTGAACCTGCTCCGGGACGTGTCCTCGGAAATCCACGTCCTGGATCCGCGGCGCCCGGGTACCGACGCCGCGTGGGAGGCCACCGTGCTGGACGCCTGCCCGCCCCTGCACGACGTCAATGCCTTCGCGGTGGATGACGAAGACGACGCCGAAGGCTCGGACGACGACGGCACCGGCGGCGCCGCCTCGGTGTCCGAGGGCGAGGCGCCGGGCGCAGGAAACGACTTCTGGCTCGTGGCCACCGGCTTCACGACGCCCACGACCCTGACCCGCGGTACACTCACGCGCGACAGTGACTCCGTGTCCAGCACGCACGAGGTGATCCGGACCTCGCCGTCGTTCTTCAACGAGGCCGACTACGAAGTCCAGCAGCACTTCGCGGTCTCCAGCGACGGCACCAAGATTCCGTACTTCCAGGTGGCCGCCACGGACCTGGTGCTGGACGGCCAGAACCCTACCCAGCTGTCCGGCTACGGGGGCTTCGAGATTTCACGGACTCCGGCCTACAGCGGCGCGATCGGCCGGGCCTGGCTGGAGCGGCGCACCGCGGACTCCAGCGGGGCCGAGGGTGAGGCCCCACACCGCCGCGGCGGTGTCTACGTGGTGGCGAACATCCGCGGCGGGGGCGAGTACGGGCCGGCCTGGCACCGCGCCGCGCTGCAGGGCAACCGCCACCGGGCGTACGAGGACTTCGCCGCCGTGGCGAAGGACCTGATCTCCCGCGGCGTCACTTCCCGGGAGCGGCTCGGCTGCGTGGGCGGCTCCAACGGCGGCCTGCTGGTGGGCAACATGCTCACGCAGTACCCGGAGCTGTTCGGCGCCGTGTCCTGCGGGGTCCCGCTCCTGGACATGCGCCGGTACACCAAACTTTCCGCGGGCTATTCCTGGATTGGCGAATACGGCGACCCCGACGTCCCCGAGCAGTGGGAGTTCCTGAAGACGTTCTCCCCGTACCACCTGCTCAAGGACGGCGTGGACTACCCGGAGGCATTCATCTGGACGGCGACCTCGGATGACCGGGTGGGACCGGTCCAGGCCCGGAAGATGGCGGCCCGCATGCAGGCCATGGGCATCCCCAATGTCTGGTTCCACGAAGCCCTCGAGGGCGGCCACGCGGGGGCCTCGGACAACCGGCAGGCCGCGGCCCTGCAGAGCCGCAGCCAGCACTTCCTGTGGCGGGCCCTGGCCGGCCAGGAGGCCTGATCCCGCAGTCCCGACAGCGACAAGCAACACGGGGTCACTCCGCGCCCATCCGGCGGCCGTCATGGGCCTGAAGTGACCCCGCGATGTCCCGGGCGGGCCGTTTTGCACTGCGTGGCACCTTCTGCGTATCCTTGGTTGGCTAGTTAATAGCAATTGGAGACGTGCCAGAGCGGCCGAATGGGCTTCACTGCTAATGAAGTGTGGGGCACAACTCCACCGGGGGTTCAAATCCCCCCGTCTCCGCGTTTGGCCCCGGTCCTTGAACCGGGGCCTTTTGCGTTCCCGGGGCACACTGGCCGCGGGTCCGGGCCTCGCCCGCGCCGGGCCTGCTCCCGGCAGATCAGGGCGGATCGGCGTCGTTCATCCGCCCTGATCTGCATCCGCGGCGCCGGAACAACGCTGCGACGGGACCGGCAGCAAACCCGGCGCCCGTCCGGTGGCCGGACGCCTCACGCCCGCAGGCGGATCCGGATGGCAGGATAGGCCCATGTCGAGCAACAAGGAATTTGACGCCATCATCGTCGGCGGCGGCCACAACGGCCTGGCCGCGGCCGCGTACCTGGCCCAGGCCGGGCGCGAGGTCCTGGTCCTGGAAAAGCTGGAGCACCCCGGCGGGGCCGCGGTGTCCGCGCACGCGTTCGACGGCGTCGACGCCCGCCTTTCGCGCTACTCGTACCTCGTCAGCCTCCTGCCCCAGCAGATCATCGACGACCTCGGCCTGCGCATCACGCTGGCGCGGCGGCGCTATTCCTCCTACACCCCGGACCCCTCGGACGGCGGCCGGGCCCTGCTGGTGGACAACGGCGACGAGGCCGCCACAGCGGCGTCCTTCGCCGCCGTCGGCGCGCCCGACGGCGAGTTCCATGCCTTCACCGCGTTCTACGCCGCCTGCCGACAGCTCACGGAAGCCCTCTGGCCCACCATGACCACACCGCTGCTGCGACGGTCCGAAGCGCGATCCCTCGCCGCCCGGGCCGGCGCCGCCGAGGCGTGGGAGGCCATGATCGACCACCCCATCGGACACACCATCAGCAGGGAACTGGGCAGCGACCTGGTCCGCGGCGTGGTCCTGACGGATGCGCTAATCGGGACCTTCGCCCGGGCCGACGACGAGGACCTGCAGCAAAACATCTGTTTCCTGTACCACCTGATCGGCGGCGGGACGGGCGACTGGGACGTGCCGGTCGGCGGCATGGGCGCGGTATCCGGCGAGCTGGAGCGGGCCGCCCGCGACGCCGGCGCGACCATCCTGACCTCCGCGGACGTCACGGCCGTCCGGCCCGGCGGCGTCGTGGACTACCGCCACGGCGGCCAAGACCATTCGTCTTCCGCCCGGTGGGTGCTGTCCAATGTAGCGCCGGCCGTCCTCGACCGACTGCGCAGCCGGCTGCGCGACGGGCCTGCCACCGGCGCTGCCGCCACTCCAGCAGGCGCCGCCGGCAACCCGAACCATCGCCGCGAGGGCGCGCAGGTCAAGGTCAACCTTCTGCTGAAGCGGCTCCCCCGGCTGCTGGACGGATCCGTCAGCCCGGAGGCCGCGTTCGGCGGGACGTTCCACATCAACGAGACGTGGTCCCAGCTCGACGACGCCTACAACACCGCCGCTGCCGGGTCCGTGCCCTCGCCGCTGCCGTGCGAAATCTACTGCCATTCGCTGACCGACCCCAGCATCCTGTCCCCGGAACTGCAGGCCGCCGGCGCCCAGACGCTGACCGTCTTTGGTCTGCATGTCCCGGACCGGCTGGTCACGGCCGAGAACAACGAGGACCGCCGCGCCGAGCTGCAGGCGGCCGTCCTGGCCTCCCTGAACTCCGTCCTGGCCGAGCCCATTGAGGACTTGCTCCTGACGGATCAGGACGGGCGGGCCTGCATCGAAACCAAGACCACTTTGGACATTGAACGTGCCGTCGGCATGCCCCGGGGCAACATCTTCCACGGCGGCCTCGACTGGCCGTTCGTGGAGGACGGCGAACCGCTGGACACCCCGGCGCGCCGCTGGGGCGTGGCGACAGACGATCCGCAGATCCTGCTCTGCGGCTCCGGTGCCCGCCGCGGCGGCGCCGTCAGTGCCATCGGCGGGCACAACGCTGCCATGGCCGTGTTGGAGTCGGAACCGCCCTTCCGCAACGGGTGAACCGGGACTCGGAGACACGCGCATGAAAGCCTCGTCGCGCGCCGTCCCTGCCGAGGGCAGCTGGAGCCCGCGGCTGGCCCTCCTCGTGGCCGCGACGTTCTTCATGGAATTCCTCGACGGGACCGTCCTGACCACGGCCATACCCAGTATCGCCGCCGATTTCGGCGTGCCGGCCGCCGACGTCAACATCACCATGACGGCCTACCTGATGACGGTGGCGATGGGCATCCCGCTCAGCAGCTGGCTCGCGGAGCGGCTCGGTGCCCGCCGGGTGTTCTGTCTCGCCATCGCAATCTTCACGGCGGCGTCGCTGCTCTGCGCGCTCAGCCAGGATCTCACCATGCTGACCCTGAGCCGCGTCCTGCAGGGTGCCGGCGGCGCCATGATGGTCCCTGTGGGCACGCTGGTGGTGCTCCGCGGAACGCCGAAGAAGGAGCTGCTGCGGGCCACCGCCTTCCTGGTGTGGCCCGGGCTGCTGGCCCCGGTCCTCGCCCCGCTCGTGGGCGGAGCGCTGACCACCTACCTGTCCTGGCACTGGATCTTCCTGGTCAACCTCCCACTGGGCGTGGCAGCGTTCGTGGCCGCGCTGCGCCTGGTCCCCACCGTCAGCGGCGACAGCACGCGGCGCCTCGACTGGCTCGGCCTGGCCCTGACCACGCTCGGGGTGGGCTCCCTGCTGGTCGGTCTGGAACTGACCGGCGGCCCTGACTCCGGACTGCTGGCGGCCGCCGGGATCGTAGTTGGCCTGCTGTTTCTGACCGCCGCCGCGGCCTGGATGCGACGGGCCAGCACGCCGCTGTTCAATCTGTCCGTCTTCGGCGCACGGACGTTCCGTGCGACGGCGACGGGAGGCTTTGTGTACCGTCTGACCATCAGCGCCGTGCCGTTCCTGCTGCCGCTGATGTTCCAGATCGGTTTCGGCTGGGATCCGCTGCGCGCCGGGGCGATGGTGTCCGCGGTGTTCGTGGGGAACATCGGGATCAAGCCCGCTACGACGCCCCTGATTCGGCGCTTCGGGTTCAAACCCGTTCTGGTGTTCGCGTCGTTGGCCTCGGCCGCCACTTTTGCGCTGTGCGCGCTGATCGACGCCGGCACGCCGGAACCGCTGATTATCGCCGTGCTGGTGGCCAGCGGAGCGTTCCGCTCGATCGGGTTCTCGGCCTACGCATCCGTCCAGTATGCCGACGTCGCCCCGGCCCAACTGCCGTCCGCCAACGCCGTCTCCGCCACACTCGTGCAGCTCTCCACCGCGGCAGGGATCGCTGTCGGGGCACTCCTGCTGCGGGTCTTCGAGGCAAGCAGCCACGCAGGATCCACGGGGGTCTCCGGCGATCCCGCGGCGCCGTACCGGGCAGCGTTCGTGGCCATCGCGGTCCTGATGCTCCTGAGCACGCTGGACAGCCTGGCCCTCCCCCGCCACGCCGGCGCGGAGGTCAGCCGGCCTGGCCCAGCACCAGCGGCAGAACGGCGCCGGCGCCGGCGAGCCTGAGGGCCCGCCCGGAGATGGTCAGGGTCCAGCGGCTGTCCACGAGGTCATCCACCAGCATGACGCTCTGGCCCCGGATTCCAGCCAGGGCTTCCTCCAGCTCCGGCCCCACCACCAGGCGGTCCCAGACTCCGGCGAGCCGGTAGGCGCTGTTCCCGCCGCGGCCGCCGGTGGGTCCGCCGTGGTTGAGCTGCAGCTGGCCGAGATACGGGATGCGGCCGATCTCGGAGATTCCGCGGGCCAGGGAGTCCACCAACAGCGGCTTCCCGCGGGAGGGCAGGCTGATGATCGCGGCGGGCCGGCCGGCCCCGCTCCAGCCCGGGGTCCGGGCATCTGCCGAGCCCCATTCCCGGAGCACCTGGACACAGGCCTGCAGCATGCCGGGGTCCACGGGCCGGTCGGGTGCACCGGCGGCGAAGGCCTCGCGCAGGGCCCCGCCCCAGCCAAGGTCCGTCAGGCGCGCCAGCACCCGGCCGTCCGCCAGGGCTTCATCCGGCTTGATCTTGCCCTTGACCGGCACACCCAGCCGGTCCATACCGCTGGGCCACTGCAGCCGCGGTTCAAGGACGACGCCGGCCCGGCGAAGGGTCTGCCCAGCGGTCTCCGTGGCGTCCTCGGCGATGTCGGCCCGGAACCAGCGGCCCGCGCAGTTGTCGCAGCGGCCGCAGGCGCGGGCTGTTTCGTCGTCCAGTACCGAGGTGATGTATTCCATCCGGCAGCCGGCGGTGTCCTGGTAGATGACCATCGAGTCTTGCTCATCTACCCGGGCCTCGGCGATCCGGCTGTACCGCTTGGCGTCGTAGTTCCACGGCTGTCCCGTGGAGCGCCAGCCGCCGCCGACGCGTTCGACGGCGCCGTCCACGGCCAGGACCTTCAACAGCAGCTCCAGCGGGGTGCGGCGCAGGTCCACCCGGGCCTCGAGCGCCACTGTGGACACTGCCGTTCCGGCCTCGGCGAGGGCCGTCAGGACGGCGGCAGCCTTTTCCTCGGACGGCATGGATGCGGTGGCAAAGTACTGCCAGATGTCGCGGTCCTCCGAACCGGGCAGCAGCAGGACGTCGGCGTTCGCCGCGCCACGCCCGGCGCGACCCACCTGCTGGTAATACGCCACGGGCGACGACGGCGCGCCAAGGTGCACCACGAAGCCGAGGTCCGGCTTGTCGAAGCCCATGCCGAGCGCGGATGTGGCGACGAGCGCCTTGACCTGGTTGTCCTTGAGGAGCTGCTCAGCGCGTTCGCGGTCCGCGGGGTCCGTGCGGCCGGTGTACGCGAGCACCTCGTGCCCCGCTTCGGCCAGGAGGCGGGCAGTGTCCTCGGCCGCGGACACCGTGAGCGTGTAGATGATGCCGCTGCCCTGCAGGTCCTGCAGGTGGGTCAGCAGCCAGCCCAGCCGTTCGCGGGAATCGGGCAGGGTCAGGACGCCCAGCCGGAGCGAATCCCGGCCCAGGGCGCCCCGGATGGTGAGCACGTCCTTGCCGAGCTGCTCCTCGATGTCATGCACCACCCGGGAATTGGCTGTGGCGGTGGTGGCAAGCACGGGCACGGTGTCCGGGAGTTGCGTGATGAGGTCCGCGATGCGCCGGTAGTCGGGGCGGAAGTCGTGGCCCCAGTCCGAGATGCAGTGGGCCTCATCAATCACCAGCAGCCCGGTCCGGCGCACGAGCTCGGGCAGCTGGTTTTCCCGGAAGGAGGGGTTGGTGAGGCGTTCCGGCGAAACCAGCAGGACGTCCACTTCATCGGCGGCGAGCTGCTCGCGGACGGTGTCCCACTCCAGCTGGTTCGCCGAGTTGATGGCGACCGCCCGGACCCCGGCCCGCGCCGCGGCGGCGACCTGGTCGCGCATGAGCGCCAGGAGCGGGGACACGATCAGGGTGGGACCGGCGCCGCGGCGGCGCAGCAGCAGCGAGGCGACGAAATACACGGCCGATTTCCCCCAGCCGGTGCGCTGGACCACCAGGGCCCGCCTGCCGCCGTCGACCAGGGCCTCAATGGCCTCGAACTGGCCGTCATGAAACTCCGCCGCAGGGTGGCCCACGAGCTCCCGCAGCACAGTCTGGGCCTGTTCCCGGGTCGGGGACGCGGTTCCGGGCAGATCACTGTCAGAAAGGGCTGCGCCGGAAAGTGTGGTGTCGGCTAGGGCGGTGCTGGAAAGGGCGTTCTGGTTACTGGCCATTGCTTCAGTATCCCAGCCCCCTCCGACAGCCATGAAGCCAGGGACCCGCTATGTGCACAATCCCAGCGTGTGGACACAGCTCGGGGCGTCAGGGCCGCAACGTAAGATAAGACGCGTGACTACGGACAAGACAAAGACTTTTGACCTCTCGACCTCGTTCAAGGCCTATGACGTGCGCGGAATCGTGGGGCAATCCATCACCGCGGAGATCGTCAAAGCCGTCGGGGCTGCCTTCGTCGACGTCCTGGAGCTCGCGGGGCAGACCGTGCTGGTGGGCGGGGACATGCGCCCCTCCTCCCCCGAGTTCGCCAAGGCCTTCGCCAACGGTGCGGCCACGCGCGGGGCCAACGTCCAGCTGCTGGACCTGATCTCCACCGACGAGCTCTACTACGCGTGCGGCGCCCTCAACGCTGCCGGCGCCACGTTCACCGCGAGCCACAACCCGGCCGAATACAACGGCATCAAGATGGCCAAGGCCGGCGCCGTGCCGATCTCCTCCGAAACCGGACTCATGGAAATCCAGGCCCGCGCCGAGGAATACCTCAACGCCGGCACCATCCCCGCGGCCGGCAGCATTGGCCTGATTGGCGTGCAGGACGTCCTCAAGGGCTACTCGGAGTACCTGCGCGGCCTGGTGGACCTGCGCGGTTCACGGCCGCTGAAGGTTGTAGTGGATGCCGGCAACGGCATGGCCGGCCTCACCACCCCGGCGGTGCTTGGCGATGCCCTGCTGCCCATGCTCCCCTTGGAGATCGTGCCGCTGTACTTCGAGCTCGACGGATCATTCCCGAACCACCCGGCCAACCCGCTGGAGCCGGAAAACCTGCGCGACCTGCAGGCCGCCGTCCTCGAGCATGGCGCGGACATCGGTCTGGCCTTCGACGGCGATGCCGACCGCTGCTTCGTGATCGACGAAAAGGGCGAGCCCGTCTCGCCGTCGGCCATCACCGGCATGGTGGCCCGCCGCGAAATCGCCCGCGCCCAGGGCCTCGGCGAAGACACGCCCACCGTCATCCACAACCTGCTGACCTCCCGCGCGGTTCCGGAACTCGTGGAACGGCTCGGCGGCCGGCCCGTCCGCACCCGCGTGGGGCACTCCTTCATCAAGGCCGTCATGGCCGCGGAAGGAGCCATCTTCGGCGGGGAGCACTCGGCCCACTTCTACTTCCGCGACTTCTGGAATGCGGACACCGGCATGCTGGCGGCCATGCACGTCCTTGCCGCCCTGGGCGAACAGGACGGCCCGCTCTCCGAGCTCGGCCGCGAATACGAGCCGTACCAGTCATCGGGTGAGATCAACTCGGAAATCGAGGACAAGACCGCCGCCGTCGAACGGGTCCGCAAGGATTTCCACGACGACGACGTCGAGGTCGACTACCTCGACGGCAGCACCTTTATCGCCGCGGACGGCAGCTACTGGTTCAACCTGCGCCCGTCCAACACCGAGCCGTTCCTGCGCCTCAACGTCGAAGCCGCGGACACCGCCACCATGGAACGCGTCCGCGACCGCGTCCTGGCGCTGGTCCGGGGCTAGCCGTGGCCGCCCACCCCGAAGAATCCCCGAACACCGGTTCCTGGCGCGAGTCCGTGCCGGACGCCAGCGCCACGGACCTGGAGAACCTGCTCGGCACCGGCGTCGGCGCCGCGCAGGAGCAGCTGGAGCGCAACGGCGGCTTCCTGCCCTTCGCCCTGGTGGTGCAGAACGACGGCGAGGTCCGGCTGGTTGCCGTGACCCCGGCGGACGCGAGCGACGGATCGGACGCCGACTTCGACGCGGACGCCATGATCCGGGACCTCCACGAGCTGCTCCGGCAGCACCGGGAGGAATTCCGGGCCGCCGCCGTGGTTTGCGACATCACGCTGCTCGAGGAAGATTCGGATGCCATTCACGTCGCCGCGGAGCACCAGGACGGTTCCCTGTTCGCGGCGGTCCTGCCGTACGCCCCGAACTCCGGGACGCACGAGCTCGAGTTCGGCCAGCTCGCCGCAGATACCAACGAACCTGCCGTCTGGGTGGACTAGACCGGCCGCAAGCTGGGGATATTAGGCTGGGATATGAAGATCAATGCCTTCGCTGATGTGAGCCTGCGAGCCGTGATGGTGCTCGCGGCCGCTCCCGACGGCGCACTCCTGACCACCCAGAGCATCGCCGACGCCGTCCAGACGCCCTACAACCATGTCAGCAAGGCGATGGCGAAACTGCGCGAACTGGGCGTGATCGACGTCGAACGCGGTCGCAACGGCGGGTCCCGGCTCAGCAGCGCCGGCCGGACCGCGACGGTTGGCCAGCTGCTGCGGCAGCTCGACACCCGCCAGGACCCGGCCGACTGCGTCGCCGCGGGCGGGACCTGCCCGCTCATCACCGAATGCCAACTCCGGTCCGCGCTTGCCCGGGCCCGCGAGGCCTTCTACCGCGAACTCGACGGGATCATCATCGCCTCGCTGCCGACGTATCGGCAGATGACACCCGTCTTTGCGGCGATCGGGCTGCGCCCCGGGCTCCCGGCCCCGAACTCCGCCGAATCCAACCGAACCCACCAGGCCGATTTGCCTCACATTTCTACAACGTGTAGAAATGTGTTGTAAATACTCGTATTTTACATGACAGTATTTGCATCGCGGTCCGGTTGAAGACCCCCGGGCCTCTATCTCAGGAGTCAACATGCTCTCGGACAAATCCTTCCCCGTCATCGAGGCCACCCTGCCGTTGGTCGGTTCCCGGATCGGGGAGATCACCCCCAAGTTCTATGCGCGCCTCTTCGCCGCCCACCCCGAATTGCTGGACGGGCTCTTCAGCCGCTCCAACCAGCGCTCGGGCAACCAGCAGCAGGCCCTGGCCGGAAGCATCGCCGCTTTCGCGAGCCACCTGGTCACCAACCCGGGCACCCTGCCGGAGACCGTACTGTCCCGCATCGCCCACCGCCACGCCTCCCTCGGCATCACCGAGCCGCAGTACCAGGTGGTCTATGAACACCTCTTCGCCGCCATCGCCGATGACCTGGCCCTTGTCATCACCCCGGAAATCGCCGAAGCCTGGACCGAGGTCTACTGGCTCATGGCGGACGCCCTGATCAAGCTCGAGAAGGGCCTCTACGCCGCCCAGGCCAACGGCGAGATGTGGACCCCCTGGAAGGTTGCCGCCAAGACCCCCGCCGGCACCGGGTCCATGACCTTCACCCTGGAACCGGCCGACGACACCCCCATCACCGCAGCCCTCCCGGGCCAGTACGTCAGCGTCAAGGTCACGCTGCCGGACGGGCTCCGCCAGGTCCGCCAGTACTCCCTCTCCGGCGACGCCGGGACGAGCCGCAGCTTCACCACCAAGCTCGACGACGGCGGCGAGGTCTCCCCCGTCCTGCACAACAACGTGAGCGTTGGCGACGTCATCGAAATCTCCAACCCCTACGGCGAGATCACGCTCAAGGAGGGCGACGGCCCGGTGGTCCTGGCCTCCGCCGGCATCGGCTGCACCCCCACGGCATCCATCCTGCGCTCCCTGGCCGAGTCCGGCTCGGACCGCCAGGTCCTGGTCCTGCACGCCGAAAGCACCCTGGACAACTGGGCGCTGCGCTCCCAGATGACGGACGACGTCGAACGCCTCGACGGCGCCGACCTGCAACTCTGGCTCGAAGAACCGCAGGCCGGCTCGAACGCGGGTTTCATGTCCCTGCGCGAAGTGGACCTGCCCGCGAACGCCTCCCTGTACCTGTGCGGTCCGCTGCCGTTCATGAAGAACATCCGCAACGAGGCCATCAACGCCGGCATCCCGGCCACGAAGATCCACTACGAGGTCTTCGGCCCGGACATCTGGCTCGCCAGCTAAGTCCCCACCGCCGGCAAGGACAGCGGGCCCGCATCCTGCGAAAGGATGCGGGCCCGCTGTCGTGTAAGTGGCGCGGTTCCCGGACGGAACCTCGCTGAACATCATCCCGCGGCAGGCACCCCGGTGATCGCGTGGCCGAAGCGCAGGAGATTGCCCGGGTCGTAAGTGGACTTCGCGGACCGCATCCGCTCGTAAACCGCGGGAGACCACGCCCTGGCCCGGTCGGCCTCGTCGCCCGGCTCGCCATGGAAATTGACCAGCGTGTATCCGGTTGAGTGGGGCGCCATCGCGGCAAGCATCTCCCGGATGGAGGCCGCTACCGCCTCCGCGATGGGCGGCACCTTCAAGCCGACGAGGAACAGCAGGAAGGCCGCGTCCCGCCCCGACACCGCATCCGGGAGCGCGCCCGGCCGGGACGGCGCCGCTGCCCGGGACAGTGCCCCACCGAGCGGCCGGATCTCCACCAGCAGCAGCGGACAATCCGAACCGTCCCCGGCGAGCTCGAGCAGGTCCGCAACAGTCTCGTCGCCGAAGTCCTTCAGGAGCGTGCCGCCGTCCGTGAAGGGCAGCGGGTCCGCCGGGTCCATGTGGATCTGGTCGACGTCGAGGTAGCTCATGGGCCCGGCCGTGTCCATCAGTGGTGTCGAGACCGCGCGCATCGGGGCAAGCAGCGCGTCGCCGTCCTCGCGGTTCCCCAGGAAGGCAAAGCGCAGGTGCACGACGAACTGGTTCCGCATCGGCTCGGGTACGAAGTCCATGTCCGGAAGACGCAGCAGGGAGACCGACGGCGACGCATGATCGGGCAGTGTGGGCAGCCAGTGACGGAAGGCAGCCAGGATCGTGGCCGCATCCGCCCCGGGATAGATGATGCCGCCCCCGTAGAACTCGCTGACCGGAAAGAGGCTGAACTCGAGTGCGGTCACGATCCCGAAGTTGCCCTTGCCCCCGCACATCAGTGAAAACAGCTCGGCCTCGGCGTCGGCGTCGATCCGCCGCAGCGCGCCGTCGGCGGTGACGATATCCATGCTGCGGACGTGGTCCGCCGCGAAGCCGTGGGCGCGGCCGAGCACGGGCAGCCCACCGCCTACCGTGTACCCGACGACGCCCACGTCAGTACTCGAGCCGTGCAATCCAACTAATCCGTGCGGCACGCTCGCCTCCAGGACGGTGCGCCACTTCACTCCGGCGCCCACGCGTGCGGTGCGTTCAACCGGGTCGATGTGCAGATCCTGCAGGCGCCGCGTGTTGATGAGCAGGCCGCCATCGATCGCTGACTCGGCACCGTGCCCGGTGGACTGGACGGACACGGGCAGCCGGTGTTCCGCCGCCCATTTCACCGCGGCCGCGACGTCCTGGGCATCTACGGCACCAAGAACGACGTCGGGCCGGTGCACCGTTGCGACGTTGAAGGCGAAAGTCTCCTCCGCGAATTCGGGGCTGTCCGGCAACACGACCGGACCGCTGACCGCCCTGGACAATGCATGGATGTCGTCGTTGACAAACATGTTGAACTCCTGAAGTCTCGCTGGCCGCGAGCAGGTCGGGGGCACGGCAACATCCGCCCGGAGTGCCTCCCAGCGTCCTCTCCAGTCGGCGGCCGGCCCGGCTGATGGAATGCGGACAAGCCTAGGGGCCCGCTCGGATGCGGCCTAGGGACCTAAGTCCCGGCGGGGCCCGCCGGAACGGGAAACGGCGGCCCCGCACCTTTGAAAGGTGCGGGACCGCCGTCGTTGCCGCTGAGTGCCGACTGCTACTGCTGAACTGTTTCTACTGCTGAACGGCCATGCGGGTCTTCAGGCCGTCCAACTCGGCCTGCAGCGCATCGGGCAGCGAGCTGCCGAAGTTGGCGAACCAATCCTCGATGGAGGCCAGCTCGGTGGCCCACTCGGCCGGATCAACCCGGACAGCTTCTTCAACCTGGGCCGGGGTCATGTCCAGGCCGGTGAGGTCGATCGCGTCAGCGGTGGGGACGAAACCGATGGGGGTCTCCACGGCGTCGGCCTTGCCCTCGAGGCGTTCGATGGCCCACTTCAGGACACGGGCGTTGTCCCCGAATCCGGGCCACGCGAAGCCGCCCTCGGAATTGCGGCGGAACCAGTTGACCAGGAAGATCTTGGGCAGGCGCTCCGGGTTGGCCTTGGCGGACAGGTTGACCCAGTGGTTCAGGTAATCGCCTGCGTCGTAACCGATGAAGGGCAGCATCGCCATCGGATCCCGGCGGACAACGCCGACAGCACCGGCAGCCGCGGCAGTGGTCTCGGAGGACAGCGTGGAGCCCATGAAGATGCCGTTGGACCAGCTGCGTGCCTCGGTGACCAGCGGGATGGTGGTCTTGCGGCGGCCGCCGAACAGGATCGCGGAAAGCTCCACGCCGTCCGGGTTGTAGTACTCCTCGGCCAGCATGTCGATCTGGTCGATCGGCGTGCAGAAGCGGGAGTTCGGGTGGGCAGCGGGCTTGTCCGAATCGGAGGTCCAGGAGTTACCCTGCCAGTCGGTCAGGTGCGCGGGCACTTCCTCGGTCATGCCCTCCCACCACACGCCGCCGTCGTCCGTGAGGGCGACGTTGGTGAAGATGCTGTGGCCCTTGGCGATGGCGCGCATCGCGTTGGGGTTGGTGCCCCAGCCTGTGCCCGGAGCCACGCCGAACAGGCCGGCCTCAGGGTTGACGGCGCGGAGTTCGCCTTCCTTGCCGAACCGCATCCAGGTGATGTCGTCACCGAGCGTTTCGACCTTCCAGCCCTCGATCGTCGGATCGAGCAGGGCGAGGTTCGTCTTGCCGCAGGCCGACGGGAAGGCGGCGGAAACGTAGTAGTTCTTCTTCTCCGGCGAGGTCAGCTTGAGGATGAGCATGTGCTCGGCAAGCCAGCCTTCGTCGCGTGCCATCACCGAGGCGATGCGCAGGGCGTAGCACTTCTTGCCGAGCAGGGCGTTGCCGCCGTAGCCGGAGCCGAAGGACCAGATGGAGCGCTCCTCCGGGAAGTGGACAATCCACTTGTCCGGGTTGCAGGGCCACGGGACATCAGTCTGGCCGGGGGCCAGTGGGGCACCCAGGGAGTGCAGTGCGGGGACGAAGAACGCGTTGGTGGCGGTGATCTTGTCCAGGACCTTGGTGCCGATAGTGGCCATGATGCGCATGGAGGCCACAACGTAGGCACTGTCGGTGATTTCGACGCCGAACTTGGGGTCCTCGGCGTCCAGGTGGCCCATCACGAAGGGGATCACGTACATGGTGCGGCCACGCATGGAGCCGGCGAACAGGCCGCGCAGCTTTTCCTTCATCTGCGCCGGGGCCATCCAGTTGTTGGTGAAACCTGCATCGCGCTCATTCTTGGAGCAGATGAAGGTCTGCTCTTCAACGCGAGCCACGTCGGCCGGGTCGGAGAACGCCGCGAAGGACTTGGGGAAGAGGTCCTCGTTCAGCCGGGTCAGGGTGCCTGCGGCAACGAGCTCGTCAGTGAGCCGCGTGTTTTCCGCTTCCGACCCGTCAACCCAGTAGATCCGGTCCGGCTGAGTCAGTTCAGCCACCTCTTCTACCCATGCCAGCAGACCGGCATGTGTGGTGGGTGCTTTTTCAAGCAACGGCAGTCGCGCCAGATCTCCCATTACGGTTCCCTTCTTCGGGTTCAGTGGTGTGATCTAAATGCTAGGGCTCGGCGCAGGGCCCATTTCGGGCCCGGACGTGGGATGACCTGCGCGGCACAAATCAGAAACCGCGGAAATTCAAGGAACTGGCGCACCGCCATGCGCCCTATTTGTGACTAAGGTCACGTAGACCGGTCTAGTCAGCCAGATTACACCCTCTTCGATTTGTAACTGGGCGCGGCCTCGCGTAAAGTAATTCGAGGTTCGGGGAGCGAGAAGTTCTCCAAGAGCCGAGAATGCGCCCATAGCTCAGCTGGATAGAGCGTCTGTCTACGGAACAGAAGGTCAGGGGTTCGAATCCCTTTGGGCGCACAGAAGAAGAAGATCCGCTCCGGTTCGCCGGGGCGGATCTTCTGTTTTAAGCGCCTTCTGTTTTAAGCGCGCGGGCAGCCGCAGGGGCCAACAGCCAGGGGCCAGCAACAGCCCAAGGGGCAGGGATCAGTCCGTGGTCTGGGCGATGATGTCGCGGATCGCGTCGAAATGGGTGCCGAGCCGTTCAGCTGCCAGGGCTTTGTCCGCGGTGGCGACAGCTTCATAGATTTCCCGGTGCTGCGCAGCCGTCGCCGGGAGGTCGACGGCGTACGGACCGCCGAGTTCGAGGTGGATCCGGCGATAGACCTTCCAGAAGACGTCCATCAGACTGATCAATAGATCGTTGTTCAGCGGCTCGAAAAGCCTGCGGTGGAACTCCGCGTCGGCCTCAACGAACGACTCCCCGGCAGCAGCCAACGCTTCCATCCGCTGCACGGATTCCTCCACGGCGGCCAGCTGCTCCGCGGTGATCCGGTCCATGGCAGCGCCGACGAGGCCGGATTCGAGTGCTTGCCTGACCTCCACGAGCTGCAGCGCTTCCTCACCTTGATGGCGCAGCGACAGCCGGGCCCGGAAGGTGAGCCCGTCGGTCAGGGCTTCGAAATTGCTCGGCGCCACGAACATACCGAAGCCGTGGCGGATCTCAATGACGCCCAGCGCCTGGAGCGCCTTCAGGGACTCCCGCAGGGTGTTGCGGCCAACGCCGAGGGCTGCAGTGAGCTCGCTCTCCGTCGGCAACGGGTCCCCGGGAACAAGGTCGCGCTCCAGGATCAGCTCCAGGATGTCCGACTGAAGTGCCCGGAGCCGGGCCTGAGCACTGAACCTCGCCAGCGGTATGGCCGGGCCCGTTGTCATGTTGCGTGCGGCCATGGCCGCCTCCTCCCCCAAAGTATGGTCCCAACAGTAGCGACCGTCCCCCCTCCTGCAAAGAGTTCCGACCGGCACATTACGGCGGAACGCAACACCGCCGGCGCCGGGAGCGCCCCCGGATCCCGCCAGGGCCCCGGCGTAGGCTGGTGCCATGACGGCACAGCTTCTGCGGGAATTCGATGTCATTGTGATCGGCGCGGGCGCCGTGGGCGAGAACGTGGCTGACCGGGTGGTCCGCGGCGGCCTGACTGCGGTGCTCATCGAGGCGGAGCTAGTAGGCGGCGAGTGCTCGTACTGGGCCTGCATGCCGTCGAAGGCGCTCCTACGTCCAGGCACGGCACTGCACGGGGCGCAGACCGTGCCCGGAGCCCAGGAAGCCGTCACCCGCACCCTGGATCCGGCAGCCGTCCTGAAGCGCCGGGACTACTTCACCTCGAACTGGCAGGACGACAGCCAGGTCAAGTGGGTGGAGGACACCGGGATCGAACTGATCCGCGGGCACGGCTGGATCACCGCTCCGCGGCAGGTCGAGGTGGCAGGACTGGACGGCAACAGCTACGTGCTGACGGCCCGGCACGCCGTGGTGGTCGCCACGGGGTCCGCCCCCAACCAGCCGCCGGTCGAGGGGCTTCATGACGTCGAGTACTGGACCACCAGGGAGGCGACCTCCGCCCGTGCGGTCCCTGCGCGGCTTGCGGTGCTCGGCGGCGGAGTTGCCGGCGTCGAACTCGCCCAGGCTTATGCCCGCCTTGGCGCGTCCGTGACTCTCGTGGCCCGCGGCGGCCTCTTGGGCATTTTCCCGGAACAGGCCGCCGACCTTGTCGCGGCCGGCCTGCGCGCTGACGGTGTCGACCTCCGCCTGCATACCGGGACGCGCAGTGTGCACGAGAACGACGACGGCTCCCTCACCGTCGTGCTCGACGGCGGCCCCCAGACCGGCCCGGCTGACGGACCGGCCCACGGCGAAACGGTGACGGCGGACAAGCTGCTCGTCGCCACTGGCCGGCACCCCGCTCTCGAGGGGCTCGGACTGGACAGCGTCGGGCTCGCGGCACCCGAGGGCGGGACCCTGCGGCTCACCACCGATTCCACCGGCCTAGTCCACCAGGCCACTGACAACGAGGTGTCCGGCAACCCGTGGCTCTACGCAATCGGCGACGCCGCCGGACGGGCCCTGCTGACCCACCAGGGCAAGTACGGTGCCCGGGCCACCGGAGACGCCATTGCCGCCCGGGCCAAGGGCGAACTCACCGGCGAGCCGGCACCGTGGAGCCGCTTTGCCCAGACGGCATATGAGCATGCCGTGCCGAATGTGGTGTTCACGGACCCGGAGCTGGCGAATGTCGGCCGGACCATTGCGCAGGCGGAGAATGACGGCTTCCGGGCCTCCACCGTGGAGCTTCCCATCCAAGTGGCCGGCTCCTCGCTGCACGCCGAACACTACGAGGGGTGGGCGCAGCTGGTTATCGACGAGGACCGCAAGGTGCTGTTGGGCGCCACGTTCGCCGGCCCGGATGTGGCTGAACTCCTGCACGCCGCCACGATTGCGGTGGTGGGGGAAGTGCCGCTGGACCGCCTGTGGCACGCGGTGCCCTCCTATCCGACAATCAGCGAGGTCTGGCTCCGCCTGCTGGAGGAGTACGGCCTCTGAACCAGCCGAAGACGCACGGCACGGGAGCCCAGGCCTCCCCTGCCGGCACGTCGCGTTCATCACAACGCCCGCATTCTATTTGAACTGACTGGTCAGTTTAGTTAGCCTTGAGTGGACATCGTTTCTGCGAAAGGCCCGCCTTGCTCTGCGTACAACAGCTCTCCGTGACCGGCCGGCGGGATGACCTGCTGCCGCCCACCTCGCTGGAGGCCGCACGCGGGGACCTCCTGCTGGTCGAAGGTGTCCGCCAGGACCAGCGGACTGCCCTTGCCCTGGCCTTGAGCGGACGCATGAAGCCCTCCGCGGGGACGGTGAACTGGGACGGACATGCCCGGATCAAGGTGCTCCGGCAGGCGAGCTGCGTGGTCGACTCCCCCGGCGTCAACGAGCCCGAACAGCACCTGAGCGTCCACGACCTCGTCGCCGAGGATCTGGCCCTGATTCCGCGCCGCCACCGCGGCGCCGCGCGCAGCACGGCCTGGCTAAGGCTCAACAATTTCGAAGATATCGCCGGGCTTTGGACCGAGCAGCTGCCGGCGGGCCGGCGGACCGAGCTGCTCACGGCGCTCGCCCTCGCCAATCCGAACACCGATCTCCTCGTGGTGGACTCCCCCGACCGGCACAGCGGCGATGCTGCCGACTGGCTGCCGCGGCTGCAGGAACTGGCGCACGACGCCGGGCGGCCGCTCGCCGTCGTCGCTACCGTCACCCGTCTTCCGGACGGCTGGGCCGGGCCCGCCGCCGTGATCGGCAATGCCGTCCCGCAAGCCGAACCCGAAACCTTCTTGCCCGAATCCCTCCCCTCTGGAACCCTCCTCCTCGAAACCGAGGACGCAAAGTGACTGTGCTGCGGCTGGCCCGCTCCGAGCTCAAACGAATGACCGGCGGGCTGCTTCCCAAGCTGACCATCCTGGCCCTGGCCCTCGTTCCGCTGCTCTACGGCGCCGTGTACCTCTACGCCAACTGGGATCCTTACGGCAAGCTGAACCAGGTCGATGCGGCCCTGGTGGTCCAGGACTCCGGTGCTGCGTCCGCCGACGGCACGCGGCTGGAGGCCGGCCGGAAGGTGGCCGAGAGCCTGGTGGACGGCCACGTCTTCAACTGGAAGACGGTCGCCAGCACCGAGGAGGCGGACCAGGGCGTCAGCAACGGCACCTACGCATTCGCCCTGAAAATTCCAAAGGACTTTTCCGCGAACCTGGTCTCCCCCGGCAGCTTTGACGCCGCCAACCAGGCCATGCTCAATGTCACCACCAACGATGCCAACAACTATCTCCTGAGCACCATCGTGGACAAACTGACCACCGCGGTGCACACAACGGTCGCCAAGGAGGTGGGCGAGGAGACCGCCAACCAGCTCCTCACCGGATTCGGCACCATCCATACGCAGATGCTCAAGGCCTCCGATGGCGCAGGCCAGCTCGCCGACGGCGTCTCCCGGCTCCACGACGGCACCGTGACCCTGCACCAGGGCACCGGCGAGCTCAAATCCGGCGCCACCGAGCTTTACAACGGCGAGGTCAAGCTCGGGGACGGCGCCACGTCGCTCAGCGCCGGAGCCGGGCAGCTCAGCGGCGGCCTCACCCAGCTCAAGGACAAGACGGCAGCCCTGCCCGCCAATGCACAGCAGCTGGCTGACGGCGCCGCCCAGGTGGCTGCGGGCAACGCCGCGCTCAACGCCCAGGTGCAGGCCATTCCCGGACAACTCGCGGCCGCGGAACAGGCCGCGCAGCAAGCCGCTGCGCAGGGCCAGCGGAGCCGGGTGGTGGCGTCCACCAGCCGCCTGGTCGCCGCGGGTGTCCTCAGCCAGGAGCAGGCCGACAAGGTTGTGGCCGACGTCGACGCCACCCCCGCGCCGCCCGCGGCCACCGGTTCAGCTTCCGCTTCCTCCGCCGCCAAACTGCAGGCCGCCGCCGCGCAAGTCCAGAAGCTGGCCGACGGTTCCGCCGCCGTCAGCGACGGCGCCTCCCAGCTGGCCGGCGCCGCGCCCGCCCTCAGCGACGCCGTCGCCAAGGCCTCCGCCGGGGCGGACCAGCTCGCCGGCGGTGCTGCGGCCCTCGCCGCCGGCCAGCAGAACGCCGTCGACGGCGCCGGCAGGCTCCTGCAGGGGGCCCAGAAACTCGACGACGGCGCGGCGCAGCTGGAGAGCGGCGCGGCGACGGCCTCCGACGGAGCGGGAACGCTCGCCGCGGAACTCGCCCGGGGCGCGGGGAAGGTCCCCAACCCCGACGACGCCCAGAAGGACAGCCTCTCCAAGGTCATGGCGGATCCGGTCGCCGTCAGCAATGTCTCGCAGGCCAAGGCCGGGTCCTATGGCGCCGGGCTGGCGCCGTTCTTCCTGACGCTGGCCCTGTGGATCGGCATCTTCATGCTGGTGCAGGCCATGCGCCCGGTCACCCTGCGCGCGCTGGCCTCCAATGCACCGGCCTGGAAGATCGCCGTCGGCGGCTGGCTTCCGTTCCTGGCGGTGTCCGCAGTGCAGGCGAGCCTGCTGACCCTGGTGGTGGACGTGGGGCTCGGACTGGACCCCGCCCACCCGGTGCTTATGTGGTTCCTCATGCTGGCGGCCGCGATGGCGTTCAGCGCAATCATCCAGGGTGTGGTGGCGCTGCTGGGCTCGCCCGGCAAGCTCGTAGTCCTCATCCTTCTGGTGCTGCAACTGGTGTCCTCCGGCGGTACCTTCCCGTGGCAGACCACGCCCGAGCCGCTGCACGTGGTGCACCAGATCCTGCCGATGGGCTATGTGGTCAGCGGCATGCGACACCTGATCTACGGCGCGGACCTCGCCATCATCCTGCCCACCATGCTGGGACTGGTTGGCTACACTTTGCTGGGACTGGCAATGTCAACCGTTGCCGTCCGGAAGAACAAGTATTGGACCCTCAAGACACTGAAACCGGAGATCGCCGTATGACCACCAGCCAAAGCGGCGGCAGCCCGGCAGGTTCCGGGGACGCGGAGAAGAAGCTCCGGCCCGCCCGCACGAACGCCACGAAGCAGAAACTGTTCGAGGCGTCCATGGAACTGATCGGTGAGCGCGGCGCGGCGGGCGTGACGGTGGACGAGATCGCCACGGCGGCCGGGGTGTCCAAGGGCACGGTGTATTACAACTTTGGCAGCAAGTCGGACCTGATCGCCCAGTTGCTGCGCCACGGGGTGGACATCCTCATGGCACGGCTCCTGAGCGTCCGGGACGACTCCGCCGATCCCCTCGCCGCCATGGAGGAGATGATCGGCCAGGCCATGGACTTCATGGCCGAGTACCCGTCCTTCGCCCGGCTTTGGGTCAGCGAAAACTGGCGCACCCCCAGTGAATGGCAGGACACCTTCGCAGAGCTCCGCGGACGCCTGCTCGCGGTGATTGGCTCTGCCATCGACGGGGTCGCCGCCGTCTATCCCGTGGATCCCGCCGTATCCCGGGGCAGCCTCGAAACGGCAATTTTTGGGGCCTGTTTCGTGGTGGGCCTGGACCGCCAGACGTACAACCCGGAGCGGACCAGGGAGCAAAGTGTGGCCGCAATTATGGCCTCCATGCGCGGCTACGTCATGAAGCAGCCGCCCGCTCAGGCATGATTGTTCACATGCGTCACATGGGTACCAACGGGAAGATCGCCATCGGAGCGTTCCTCACTGCCCTGGCACTTCTGGTCCTCACCGGCATCACCTTGCACGAGTGGGTGCTGGTGTGGTTCATCGGGGCTGCCGCCACGGCCTATGTGGCCTGTGTGGCGGAGGTGGTGGTCCGGCGCCGGCACAAGACCCTGGCAGCGAGCGGGGTCGGCAGCATTCTCTTCATCGCGTTCGGGATCGCATTTCTGCGCCAGTGGGGACTGGCTTTCAACCCCGATCCCGACGCCCTGTCCACGCACGTCGATTCCGAGCATCCGGATTTGTACTTCTATCTGGCCGCGGTAGCCGGAGCCGTCACGTTGCTGTTGCTGTTCGCCGGCACTGTCCTGCCCGGCAAGAGCCGCGGCCGGCGTTCCCCGGGCGGGGCTCCTCGACGCCGCCCGGCCCCCGTCGCGCGAGGCGCGGCGGCCAGGTCCGCAGGCCCGCGGCCGTCCGCACCGCGTCCGACGCCGAGGGAAACCACGGCGCGCCCGGCGGCTCCGCGGGCGGTGGCCCGGGCCGCGGCCAAGTCACCCGCAAAGTCACCGGTTAAAACACCGGTGAAGTCGCCCGCTGCCAAGGCGCCTGCCAAGTCACCCGCCCGGACCTCCGCCCGCCGCTGAGTCCGGCGCACCGGCCCCGGCGGCTCAGAGGTTTCGCGGCTTGTCTTCGCGGGGCTTGTCTTCGTGGGGGGTGGCATCCGGGCCCTGGGCGGTGTCGGCCCGGGTCACGTCATCCCGGCTGCGCTGGTCGCCGGACACTTGCTCGCCGGAGACGGGCTGGCCGGTCGCTGGCTCCCCCGCGGCCCTCTCGGAGCGCAAATCCGCGCGGGTCGGCATTTGCCTGGTTTCGCCCTCACGTTCAGACGTCACGACGTCAGGGTCCACTTCGTCGGCTTTGCGCAGTTGCTCCTGCGCGCCGGAGCGGACGCTTTCGGCCTCTTCCTGGCGGCTGCGGGCTTCCTGACGCAGGCGCTCGGCCTCGAGGTCGGCCTCCTGCGCGTCGGCCTCGGCACGCGCCGCCTTGGCATCACGTTCCCGCGCAGCGAATTCGTCGGCCTTGGCCTGTTCACGCATCTCGGCGGCGCGGTCCCGGTCCGCGGCCACCTTGCGCTTGCGGCTGATCATGACCGCCGCCGCCACGATCGCGAGCACCACGACGATGCCGACGATAAGTCCTATGAGCTGCCCTGAATCCACGTTGGTCCACCTTTTCTCTTAGGTTGCCTAACCTGCCCCAAAAACCACATGAGTAAACAGCATCAGTAAACCTCAGATCGGCGCGCGTTGCTATGGATTCCGCAGCCCTAACCGGGGCGGACCTGCGGCTATTTGGCGCGGGGGACCTTGAAGTGGGTCAGTTTGGCGTCCTGCCCGTCCAGTTCGGACCAGGATTTTTCCGTTTCCAGGACGGTCAGAGCGCTGGTCGGAAAGCGCGTGGCGGCATCCATGTAGGCATCGTGGTCGGAATCGCGGGACGCCAGATGCATGGCGAGGTCCTGCACACCGGGCATGTGCGAAATCACCATGAGCGTGCTCACGGTGTCCGGGACGTGGTTGATCACCGCCAGCATGCGCAGGGCGGACGCGGCGTACAAGCCGTCCTCGAGTTTGGGCGTCGGCGCTTTGTCCCCGAGAGCGTGGCACACCCAGGTACAGGTCTGGCGGGTCCGCAGCGCGCTAGAACACAGGATGAAATCAGGGACCACGCCGTGCTTCAGCAGCCATTTTCCGGCGACGGGGGCATCGTTGTGGCCGCGCTCTTCGAGCGGCCTCTCGTGGTCGGCTACCCCGCCGGGCCAGTCGGACTTGGCGTGCCGCATGATCACCAGCCGTTTGATGTGATGCGCGCTCATGCCCCAATCCTAGTGCGGTGGCTGTCCCCAGGCGCCCACCCCACCAGCGGCCGCTCAGCCTTCCAGGACAAAGGTCACTTCCAGCACGACGTGCCAGGCAACCACGGCGCCGTCGCTGATTTCAACCTTTTGTTCCTTCACCCACGCCCCCGTGACGTTGCGAAGGGTCTTGTTAGCCCGGTCGACGCCCTCTTTGATGGCAGCATCAAACGAGGTCTTGGAGTTCGCGCTCAGGGTAGTAATCCGTGCAACAGACATGTCTTCCTCCCAATAGTCGGCTCAACGGTCACACCCTACGCCGGAGCCAGAAAACGCAACAGAGTCCAAAAGCGACTCACCAACGGCGGAGGCACATACCCAACATCCAGCCGCGGAGGCACATGCTCGTCAGCCGCCCACCCAAAGCACCCGCCACACGGTGGGGAACGTAACCGTCGGCCGGAAGCGAAGCGGTTTTCCGCGTAGTGCCGCATCGCCGACTGAGGAACGAAGGAGGTGTCTAAGGCACGGCGGAAAGTCGCTGAAGCTTCAGGAAACGCAGAAGCGCCCGCCCCAATGAGAGGGACGGACGCTTTGCGTGGGCTAGAAGCTAGATCGAGTATTCCGGAGCGGCCCACACCACTACTTCGGGGTGCTCGTAGAAGCGGTAGCCCTGGCCGCGCACGGTGCGCACGGTGTTGGCGAGGCGGCCGAGCTTAGAGCGCAGGCGGCGGATGTGGACGTCGATGGTCCGCTCGTTCGGGACCTCTTCGGCGTTCCGCCACAGGCCTTCGAGGAGCTCGTCGCGGCCCACGGTGCGGGTGCCGTTCTCGACGAGGTAGTTCAGGAGCTCGAACTCCTTGAATGTCAGGTTCAGGGATTCGCCGTCGAGGTGCACCTCACGGCGGGCGAGGTCGATCAGCACTCCGGAGGGCCGCGGATCCTGCGGCTGCTGGAGGCGCGCGGCCTCGGTGCGCTGGCGGGCCCCCGCGGTAGGGTCACCGAAGGTCGAGCGGACGACGTCGAGGGCGGAACCCGGGGCGCTGGCCGGCGCGACGGCGACGGCGGCATAGCTTTCGGCGCCGGCAACCAGCGACTGTGCGTAGGCCCGGATTTCCTGGGCCAGCTTGGCGATGGACGTGCCGGCCGCGGCCGCGGTTTCCTCGTCGATCCCCATGTAGAGCACGAAGCCGCGGGCCACGTTGTCGCTGGGGGCCGGACGGATCGGGCCGCCTGCACCGGGGGCAATCACGGGGGTGGGCGCCGTGGCGGGGGCGGGCGGAACGGCACGGAGCTGGCCGTAGGAGTCAGGGTTGTAGCCCTGTGCTGCATATCCGGGGGCGGGGAAGCTGCCGGCGGATCCGGCGGGTGCGAACGCGGTGCGGCCGCCAAAGCCCTGGCGGATCCCGGAGGCCTGGCCGGCCTTGCCGGCGTTACGGACGGAGATGTGGACGTATCCGGATGCAACTGACATGGAATGCTTACCTCAATGTGAATGGCCGTCATCGCGGCTCGAATGCTTCTTTCCCCGCAATGAAATTGGGGAGGGGCGCCCGACTCTGGGCTGGGGGGCGAATGCCTAGAAACTCTTAGGGGTGTATGAGTTAGGCGTGCATTCGACAACAGCGCATCTCGGTACCAGCGGGTGTGCTGATCCAGGAAGCTGCGGCTGCAGGTGCTGTTGAGTTCTTGTTCACAATTGAAGTGTGCAACGTAACAATGTAAACGTGCAAGTAACAATGGACCGCAGGTTCCACATAGTGAGACAAATCCGGGAATTGTAGTGCAAGTCACAATTCTGCGACTGCAATAAAATAACAAGTGTTTTTCCGACCGAACAGTCAGGATGTGGCATTTCCCGAATATTGTTCGGCTCCTCGTGCGGTGCGACGACAATCATTCGTAGCATCGCAAATAGGCAAAACCGTACCTTTCCGCAGCTTCCTGCCCATACGGTCCACGGAGTGGGCAGCCGCCGTTGCCCACTGGCCCGGCGGCAACGGCGGCTGCCGTGGGGTCAGTTGGACTGGCCGGTGGCGGTCGCCGCCACAACCATGACCGACGACGCCGTGTAGCCGGAACCGTCCTTGACCGCCACGATCCGCACCGTCCCGCCCGCGAAGACGTCCGCCACGCTCAGCTGGGTGCCCGTACCGCCGGCCTGCTGGCGCCGCTGTTGCAGATTACTCACCACCACATCGGCGCCCAACGCATAGCTGCGCGTGAACCCATCACTGCTCTTGACCGTGACGGAGGACGAACTGACCTCGCTTGCTGTGCCCAACTGCTCGGCCACGGTGGTGTATTCGCTTCCTTGCAGCGTCACGTATTCGGCATGCACTGCCGCGGACAGCCCGCCGCCCAGCCCACCGGCAGCGAAGTCGCCGGGACCGCCCTGCCCCGACATGCCGCCTCCGGCGAATCCGCCCTGCGCAGAACCTGGCATGCCGGGGGCGATGCCCTGGCCGCCGGCCGCGCCGCCCGCCCCACCGGCGGCCGTGCCGGCAGCACCGGTGGCGACCGCCGAACTTGAGGTAAGGGCATAGACCCCCACCCCGGCGCCGACTGCGAGGACAGCTGCGGCCCCGGCGACGGCGAGCCCCCGCGTGAGGGTCCAGGGCTTTGCCGCCGAGCCCGTCTTGGCGGCGGTTCCCGGCGCGCCCCAGCCTGATGCGGCCGCAGGCGCCGGAGCCTCCTGCTGGGGCATGCCCCAGGCCGGGGCCGATGCCGGGGGCGCGCCCCAACCGGAGGCAGCGCCGGCTGCCGGCTGCCCGGCGTCGTGGTGTCCGGCGCCATTTTGCCCGGTCGCATAAGGCGTAGTCACGGGGGCGGGCGCCGCTGTTGCCGCTGTCACGCGGGGGGCTGATTCGGGGGCTGGTCCGGAACCTGCTCCGGGCTGCTGACCGCTCATGGTGTTTCTCCTTAGGGTGCGGATCGGTGTTCACCCCAGAGTGCTGAGCGATCCTGTGCCTCGGCTGTGCGGGCCGACAGCCGGGCCTGTGACGTTCGGGCAGGACGGGAAAGCCGGGTTGGACGTTGCCGCAGCAGCCTTCCGGCCCCGGAAGGGCATCCAGCTCGCTAGGCTGGGATTCACAGGTGCCGCACAGGGTCCCCAAAGCCCCGCCTAACCGGCAGATCGGAAAGTTGTCCCATGGCCACTTCGCACTCCATGACTAACAACCTTCCCCAGCTCACGCATCCGGACGGCTCGCCCATCCGCGCGCTGGTGGTGGACGACGAGCCCAGCCTCTCCGAGCTCATGAGCATGGGCCTGCGGATGGCGGGATGGTCCGTGGCCGTGGCCGAAGACGGGCCCGGAGCCGTCCGGCTTGCCAAGGATTTCCGCCCCGACGTGCTGGTGCTGGACGTGATGCTGCCCGGGTTCGACGGCGTCGAGCTGCTGAACAGGATCCGCGCGTTCGCGCCGGAGGTGCCGGCGCTGTTCCTCACGGCCAAGGATGCCGTCCAGGACCGCATCACCGGTCTGGCGGCCGGCGGCGACGACTATGTCACGAAGCCGTTCAGCATGGAAGAGGTCCTGCTGCGCCTGCACCGGCTGGTCCAGCGCTCCGGAGTGGCCGCCATGGACACCGCCGAACTGGTGGTGGGAGACCTTGTGCTCAATGTCGACACCCGCGAAGTCGCCAGGGCCGGTGAGGAGCTGCATCTGACCGCCACACAGTTTGAGCTGCTGCGCTACCTCATGGAAAACCCCAAACGGGTCATCAGCAAGGCCCAGATCCTGGACCGCGTCTGGGACTATGACTTCGGCGGGCAGGCGAACATCGTGGAACTGTACATTTCCTACCTCCGCAAGAAGGTCGACGCCAACCACGCTCCCATGATCCACACGGTGCGCGGAGCCGGCTACGTCCTGAAGCCGGCGGACTGATCCGTGCCCACGCTTTCTGGCCTGACCCGCGTCCCCGGACGCGACTGGCGCAACCCCTCCACGTGGCATTTGCGCACCCGGCTGGTCCTCGTCGCCATGGCACTGCTCGTGGCCATCTGCGGCGCCGTGGGACTGTTCAGCTATGCCGCCATGAACGTGTTCCTGACCCGGCAGCTCGATGACCAGCTCAGCAATGCTTCCCGCCGCGCGGTCGATTTCGGCCGGCCCGGCAACTCCGGCGGCCGCCGCGATCCCCTCCAAGCCCGTGGGCAGGGCATCGGGATGCTTAATGCCCGGTTGGAGGATGGCTCGGTCAGCAGCGCCGGCTTCCTGGCCGGGGACGCCACCCTCAAGAGACTCTCCCCCGACGACAACGCAGTCCTCCTGGCGCTCACTCCGACCGCTATGCCCGTGGACCGGACCCTCTCGGCCGGCGCGTACCGGCTCACGGCCGTGCGTGCACCTTACGGCGACGTGATTGTCACCGGGCTTCCGCTGGCCGAAAAGGAAAGCACCCTAGCCTCGCTCGTCTGGACCATGGTGGTGGTCTCCACGGGCGGACTCGTGCTGATCGGGCTCGCCGGCACGGCCCTGATCCGGCGGACCATGCAGCCGCTGGAACAGCTCTCCGAGGTCGCCACCCAGGTCTCCCGCCTCCCGCTGGACGCCGGCGAGGTGGCACTCGGGGTACGCGTCCCGGCGTCGGCCGCCCACCAAGGAACAGAGGTGGGCAGCGTGGGCTACGCGCTGAACAAGATGCTGGACAACGTCTCCAACGCCCTCGAGGCGCGGCAGGAGAGTGAAATGAAGGTGCGGCAGTTCGTCGCCGATGCCTCGCACGAACTCCGTACTCCGCTCACCGCCATCCGCGGCTACACGGAGCTGATGCGGATGACCGAACATTTCACTCCCGATGGCGAGAGGTCCCTCGCCCGCGTGCAAAGCCAGTCCGAACGGATGACCACCCTCGTGGAGGACCTGCTTCTGCTGGCACGCCTGGACGAGGGGCAGCCGCTCAAGATCACTGACGTCGACCTCACCCAGTTGGCCATCGAGACGGTAAGCGATGAGAAAGTCATGGCCCCGGACCGCATCTGGCAGCTGGAACTTTCGGAGGAGCCCGTGGTGGTGCGCGGTGACGCGACTCAGCTCCACCAGGTCCTCGCCAACCTCCTGTCCAATGCACGCAAGCACACGGGCCCGGGGACCACGGTGGTCACGGGCGTCATGCGCTCGGCTGACGGCAGCGCCGTGGTCACCGTGACGGACAATGGCAGCGGCATCGCTCCGGAATTCGTCGGCCGGGTCTTCGCCCGTTTCGCACGGGCCGACGCAGCGCGCACCAATCCCGCGGCTAACTCAACCGTCGCGACGGCGTGGGCCCGGTCCGGGGCCGCCGGACCCTCGTCTTCCGGCGCTGCTGTCGGTACTGCTTCCGGTACTGCTTCCGGCGCCTCCGGCACTGCTTCCGGCGCCCCTGGCGCACTAACCGGAGGCAACCACGGTCAGGGCACGGCAACTGCCGCGCCGACCTCCGAGGGCACGAGCGGGTTGGGCTTGTCCATTGTCCAGTCGATCGTGGAGGCCCACGGAGGAACCGTCGAAGTCACGTCCCGCCCGGGCCGCACGGAGTTCGCGGTGCGGCTGCCCGCGGCGCCGCCGTCGGCGTAGCCGGCCTCAGTATTCCCCGGCACGGCCGTCCGGGGAACCCAGCACAAGCCGACACCCCGACGCTGTGACTCCTGTTACCAAAATGTGACTTCAGCGCCTGCGTCCTGTAGCGTCGTAGGAGTGCGCCGCCATCGGTGCCGCATATCCGGACGGACGCCAAACTCTGCCGCTTCCCGGATTCCGCTGGACCAGGCAGAGGCGGGGGACCCAGTGTTCCCGGGCATTCTGCATTCATGCGCCCTCGGGGTGAAGCCGACACGTGATTTTCCGTGCGGCCGGATGACCTCATCCGAACCCGACAGCTAACTCCGCCGGCGTTGAGAGGCCACCATGACTGATTTCCAGGTACAAACGCGCCCTGACGGCGATTCGCATTCCCGCTCCACCAAGTCGCGCCACCGCGCCGAACCAGCCACGCAGGCATCCGCCTTGTCCAGGCTGGCCACCGGCCTCGGCATCACCGGCCGCCGCGCCGCCGTCATCACCACCGCCTGCGCCTTGCTGGTGGGGGGCGGCGCCGCCAGCCAGGCAGCAGAGCCGGGCGCCCACACGGCCAACCTTGCGAGCCAGACCGCCACCAGCGCCGACCCGCTGGCCAAGCTCAACTTCGACCGAGTCCTGGTCGCAGCGGCCACTGCTCCGGCGAACAACAGCGTGGTAGCCCAGGCCTCGGAGGTTAAGGCCGCCAAAGCACCGGCCGCGCCGGCTCACGCTCCCGCACCGGCAAAGGCTCCCGCAGCCGCTCCCGCGCCGGCAAAGGCCCCTGCTCGCGCAGCCGTTGCTGCCCACGCGCCGGCAAAGGCCCCTGCTCCCGCAGCCGCGCCGGTCGCAATTGACGACCCCGCCGGCGCCCAGGCCTACGCCGCGGCCCAGCTGGGCAGCTATGGCTGGGCACCCGGCCAGATGCAGTGCTTGCACAAGCTCTGGACCAAGGAATCGGACTGGAAGACGACTGCCACCAACGCCAGCAGCGGCGCCTACGGCGTGGTCCAGTCCCTGCCCGCCTCGAAGATGGCGAGCGCCGGCGCCGATTACAGGACCAACTACCGGACCCAGATCAACTGGGGTCTGAACTACGTCAAGGAACGCTACGGCTCCCCCTGCGGCGCCCTGAACTTCCATATCGCACACAACTGGTACTAAACCGGCACTAGTCGGCCCCACACAGAAGGCCCCGGATCCCCATGGATCCGGGGTCTTCTGCGCGTGACTGTTAATCGGGAATGGCGGTTTTTAATCGGGAATGGCGGTTTTTCACAGCTCCGTTTGGCGGTTTTCGAACCGTTGGCCTGTGGATTTGATCGCTGTTTGGCGGCGTTCTGTGATCGCTTGGTGTCGCCGCAGCGGTCGCCGGGTCGACGAGACGCCTCGTATCCCTAGGGTTATGAGATGCTGCGGTCGGCTTCGTACCTTTACACCCGTTCTGTGCCGACCGAGACCTCGCCCGGCGTTCACGGTGGCATCCAGCGGAAGATGGCAGCATGGGGACATGACTCCTGCTCAAGGTTTTTCCGGCTTCTTCCGGCGCCCCCAGCCCATCAAACCCAAGGCCGGTCAAGAATCGGTGTGGGACTATCCGCGGCCGCCAAGGGTCGAGCCGCGATCGGAACGGGTTATTGTGCGGCTTGGCGGGCAGGTGATTGCCGACACCACCGATGCAGTGCGCGTCCTGGAGACGAGTCATCCGCCTGTCTACTACTTGCCATTGGACTCATTCCCTGCCGGTGTACTCGTCCCGGTTGAGGGCACCAGCTTCTGCGAGTTCAAGGGAGAAGCGCACTACTTTGACGTCGTTGCAGGCGGAGTCGTCGTTACCCGCGGCGGGTGGACCTACCCGAAACCCGCCGGGGGTTGGGGTTTCGAGTCGCTCAGTACCCGGGTGGCCCTCTACCCGAGGCACATGGACTCCTGCGAGGTCAACGGCGAGCAGGTGACCTTCCAAGATGGTGACTTCTACGGCGGTTGGATCACCCCGCAAATCGTTGGTCCGTTCAAGGGTGGCCCGGTCACGGCCGGATGGTGAGCACATCGCTCTTGCGAGCCGGCAAGACTTGCCCCTGACTTGGCGTCTGGCTGCTCCGTAAATGGTTCCCCTTCCGGGACGACGGCCGCCGGCCAGCCTACGGGCTCTCTACCGAGGAGCCGAGCTCACGAGCTTGTAGTGTTCGACCAGGGGAAACGGCTCGTAGAACCTGTGCAGTAGCTCCCGCCACTGCTGGTACTGCGGGGAACCCCTGAAACCAACGGTGTGGTCCTCCAAACTCTCCCACTGCACGAGGAGCAAGTACGTGCTGGGAGTTTCGATCGAACGCGAGAGCGACAACGAGACAAAGCCAGGCATCGACGCAATAACCAACCGAGCGCGATCGAACGCTGCCTCAAAATCTTCTTCCTGGCCGGAAATGACGGGAAGCAGCGCGTGTTCGGTAATCATTGAGCAAGTCTCGCAGATTCCCGCAGATCGTTCCCTAAAACGGAACGGCAAAACCGCCATTTCCAGCTGCGATTTAACCGCCATTCCGGGCCAACAGTCACACCTTCTGTGCGTATCCAGGGTCGCCCAGCCGGACTGGCCGGACTTCCACAGCCCCCGCACAGCTTGACCCTAAAGCCCTCATATGGGCCGCCGGGAAAGTTGAGACATGACATTCACAGACCAGGCCACAGGAACCCTGCCCCGCTCCGCGGCGACGCCGGCCGGCCCGGCAGCACCCCCGGACCCGTCCGAACTTGCACCGTCCGGGTTTGCCCTGGCCGGCGCAGCCGACCCGGGCCCGTTCGCCGGGCCGATGGCCGGCCCCGGCGGCCGGCGCTCAGCAATCGACACGCATGCCAGCACACCCCTGCTGGACGTCACCATCCCGGTCTTCAACGAGGAACGGGACCTCGAAGCGTGCCTGCGCCGGCTCCATGCCTATCTTCTCGGCGCCTTCCCGCACTCCTTCCGGATCACCGTGGCGGACAACGCCAGCACCGACGGAACGCTCAAGGCGGCGGAACGCGTGGCCCGCGAACTGCGCGAAGTGAGGGTGGTCCATATGGCCGACAAGGGCCGCGGAAACGCGCTTCGCAGCGTGTGGCTGGCTTCGCCGTCGCCGGTCCTGGCGTACATGGACGTCGATCTTTCCACTGATCTGTCGGCCTTGGGACCCCTCCTTGCCCCGCTCATTTCGGGGCACTCCGACCTGGCGATCGGGACGCGGCTGACCCGCAACTCGCGTGTGGTCCGCGGACCCAAGCGGGAATTCATCTCGCGCGGCTACAACTTCCTGCTGCAGTCCCTTATGGGCGCCCACTTCAGTGACGCCCAGTGCGGTTTCAAGGCGATCCGGGCGGACGTGGCCCGGCAACTGCTCCCCCATACGCTGGACGACGCCTGGTTCTTCGACACCGAGCTGCTGGTGCTGGCAGAAAAGTGCGGCCTGCGCGTCCACGAAGTGCCGGTGGACTGGACCGACGACCCGGATTCCAGCGTGGACATCGTCCAGACTGCCCTCGCGGACTTGCGCGGCATGGCCCGGTTGAGCCGGGACCTGGTCTCGGGCCGGATCCCGGTTCCCGACCTGCGCGCCGCCCTGGCCCGCGGACCGCTGCCGGCCGCCTCACGGGCCCAGGAACAAAGCCCCGGCGGAAGCCTCTTCGGGCAACTCGTCCGCTTCGGCAGCATCGGGGTGGCCTCCACCCTGGCATACCTGGCGATTTTCCTGCTCTGCCGCGGGATCATGGACCCGCAGCTGGCAAATTTCCTCGCGTTGCTTACCACCGCAGTGGCCAACACGGCGGCCAACCGACGCTTCACGTTCGGCATCCAAGGCAGCAGCCAGGCGGCACGCCACCACTTCGAGGGACTGCTGGTCTTCGGTATCGGGCTGGCCCTGACCTCGGGCGCCCTCGCCCTGGTTCACGCCGCGTCGGGAACGGCACCGGACCGCTGGCTTGAACTGCTCACGGTCACCGCCGCCAACCTGGCCGCCACGGCCGTGAAATTCCTGCTCTTCCGGCTGGTGGTCTTCCGCCACAGGCCCAGCGACCCTGTTCCGGCGCCCGGCGCCCCCGACGCTCCCTTCCCCGCACAGAAGAGGCCAAGTAAATGACGGCAACCATCAGCCCCGCCGCCGAAGCCCAGTCCGCTTCACCCGCCGGCAGCCCGCCGGCCGGCCCGGTACCTGGGGACGCCGCGACGGCGCCCCACCCGCCCGCAACGCATCCTCCCGTGACCCAGGGCCGCCGGGACCGGCTGCTGTTCGGACCGCAGCCCCGCTGGGTGCGGCCCTCCGCGGCGCTGCTGCTGGTGGTCACCGCCGCGTTATACCTGTGGAACCTGGAGGCCACCGGCTACGCCAACTCCTTCTACGCCGCGGCGATCCAGGCCGGGACCAAGGACTGGACCGCGCTACTCTTCGGTTCCCTCGACGCCGGCAATGCCATCACGGTGGACAAACCGCCGGCAGCCCTCTGGATTCCCGCCCTCGCGGGACGGATCTTCGGCTTCTCGGCACTGAGCGTGCTCATTCCCCAGGCGCTCATGGGAATGGCCGCCGTCGGGCTCCTCTACCTGACAGTCAAGCGGGTGTCCGGACCGGCTGCGGGCCTGCTCGCCGGCGGCGCCCTGGCGCTGACGCCGGTGGCCGCCCTAATGTTTCGGTTCAACAACCCGGACGCGATGCTCACCCTGTGCCTGGTGCTGGCCGCCTACCTCACCACGCGCGCCATCGAGAAGGCCGGCTGGAAGTGGCTCGCCGCGGCCGGCGCGGTGATCGGTCTGGCCTTCCTGACCAAGATGCTGCAGGGCTTCCTGATCGTTCCCGGGTTGGCCCTGGCCTACCTGTGGGCGGCGCCGACCACGCTTGGCCGCCGGCTCCTGCACCTGCTGGCCGCCGCCGCCGGGATTGCGGCAGTGGCCGGAAGCTACCTTGTGCTGTTCCAACTGACCCCCATCTCGGTCCGTCCGTACATGGCAGGCTCGGAGACCAACAGCTTCCTGGAACTCACGTTCGGCTACAACGGCCTGGGCCGGATCACCGGGTCCGGCGGGGGCATGCCGGGCGGTGGGGGCATATCCGTCGGAGGCAACTTGGGCGGGAACGCCGGCGGCCCGGGCGGCAACGGAAACGTACGCTTCGGCGGCACGGCCGGGATCACACGGATGTTCGGGACCAGTTTCGGCGGCGAGGTGTCCTGGCTGCTGCCGGCGGCCCTGATCCTGCTGGCCGCCGGGCTGTGGTTCACCCGGCGCGAGTTCCGGGCCTCAAAAACCCGTGCGGCGCTCCTGCTGTGGGGCGGCTGGCTCATCATCACGGCCGGAATATTCAGCTTTATGAGCGGCACCGTGCATCCGTACTATGCCGTGGCCCTGGCCCCCGCGATCGCGGCCCTGGCGGGCATCGGCTCCGTGGAACTGTGGCGGGGCCGGGCCTACTGGCCGGCGCGGGTTGTTCTAGCCGTTACAGTTCTGGCCACCTCGGCCTGGTCCGCCGTGCTCCTGGGCCGCGATCCGGCCTGGCTTCCCGGGCTCCGGGTGATCACAGTGGTCCTGGGTGTGCTCGCCGCCGCCGCATTGCTCCTGCGGGCGGACAGCATGGCAGCGTTGCCGGCGCGGTTCCGCAAGGCCGCCACGGCGGGCGTCGTGATCCTCGCGCTGCTCGCCGGCGGCCTGGGGAGCACCGCCTGGACGCTGGCGACCGTGGCCCAGCCGCATTCGGGTTCGATCCCCACGTCCGGTCCCACCGCGTCCGCGATGGGCGGCGGTTTCGGGGCAGCAGGCCGGGCCGGCAGTCGCGGTGCTGACGGCAGAACCGGCGGCGCGGCCGATGGGGGCCCCGGCGGGGAAACCTCCTCGGCGGAGCTGACCGCGCTGCTGAAGTCCTCCGGCGCCAAGTGGTCCGCGATTGTCTCCGGGGCCACCCAGGCCGCGAGCCTGGAACTCGCCACCGGCACCAGCGTGATCGCACTCGGCGGCTGGAACGGCGGCGACCCCTACCCGACGCTCGCACAGTTCCAGGCGATGGTGGACCGCGGCGAGATCGGCTACTTCATCTCCGGCGGAATGGGCGGCATGGGCGGGGGCCGCGGGGGCAACTCCGAGGTCGCCACCTGGGTCGCGGCCAACTTCCAGGCCCAGACCGTGGGCAACGCCACCGTCTACAAGTTGGGAGCATAGGCCGCCATGACGGACACCCTGAGCCCCCGCCCCGACACAGCCCCGGCGGCGCCGGCCCGCCCGCCAGCCCCGCCGCAGCCGCAAGTCCCGGAACCTCGTCGGCGTCTGGAGCCCCCGGCTGCCGGCGGCACGCGCGCCGTCCCTGACGCCCGGCCGCTGCGGCGGCGGCTGGAACTCGCGGCCCTGGTGCTGGCCACGGCCTTGCTGTACCTGTGGAACCTCGGCGCCTCCGGCTGGGCGAACGCTTTCTACTCCGCGGCCGCCCAGGCGGGGTCCCAGGATTGGGCGGCCTGGTTCTTTGGCTCTTCCGACGCCGCCAACGCCATTACCGTGGACAAGCCTCCGGCGTCCCTGTGGGTGATGGGGCTGTCGGTGCGGATCTTTGGGCTGAGCTCCTGGAGCGTCCTCGTGCCGCAGGCGCTCATGGGGGTCGGCACGGTCTGGCTCCTCTATCTGGCCGTCCGCCGGGCCGCGGCCCCCGCCACGGCCGATCCCCGCCTGGCCCACCGCGCGGGGCTCCTGGCCGGCGCGGTCATGGCGCTGACACCGGTGGCCGTGCTGATGTTCCGGTTCAACAACCCCGACGCCCTGCTGGTGCTGTTGATGACCGCGGCCGCCTACGCCGTGTTGCGTTCCATCCAGGATGCGCGCCTGCGCTGGCTGCTGTTCGCCGGGGTGGTCCTGGGCTTCGGGTTCCTCACCAAACAGCTGCAGGTCCTGCTGGTGGTCCCCGGTTTCGCCGTGGCCTACCTGGTCGCGGCGCCGGCCACGGCAGGCAGGCGGATCCTTCACCTGCTCGCCGCAGGCGCGGCGATGGCCGTCGCGGCCGGGTGGTGGCTGGCCGCCGTCGAACTCATTCCCGCGGCGAACCGCCCATACATCGGCGGCTCGCAGAACAACTCCATCCTGGAGCTGACCCTCGGCTACAACGGCCTGGGCCGGCTGAACGGCGACGAAACCGGGAGTGTGGGCGGCAGCAACGGCTGGGGCACACCCGGGCTGTTCCGGCTCTTCAACAGCGAGTTCGGCGGCCAGATCGCCTGGCTGGTGCCTTCGGTGCTGCTGCTCGGGGCAGGGCTGCTCTGGCTGGGCCGCCGCGCGCCGCGCACCGACGCCGTACGGGCCGCAGTGATCATCTGGGGCTCCTGGGTCGCCGTCACCGGCCTGACGTTCAGCTTCATGGCCGGGATCATCCACCCCTACTACATGGTGGCGCTGGCTCCCGGGATCGCCGGTCTCGCCGGGCTCGGCGGAGTCCTGCTCTGGCAGCGGCGGGACCAGCCCGTGGCGGCCGCCGTCCTGGCCGTGGCGATCGTGGCGGCCGGTGCCATGGCCGCCGAACTCCTTGTCCGCACCGCTGCGTACCTGCCGTGGCTGCGCTGGATGGCGCTGCTGGGCTCCCTCGCCGCCGCCGCCCTGGTGCTGGCCGCCGCGGCGCTGGGATTCAAGGGGTCCGGGCTCAAGGGGGTCGCGGGAGTCAGGGGACCGGGGATGAAGGCGTCCGGGATCATGGCGCGGACGACGGCGACGCTCGCCGTCGTCGCCGCCCTCGCCGGACCGCTGGCGTACTCGCTGTCCACCGCGTCCACGGCGCACAGCGGCTCGATTGTCAGTGCCGGGCCGGCCGTGTCCGGCCGGGGCGGGGCCGGGCTGCCGCCGTCCCTCGGCGGTGCAACAGTCGGTGGCCCAGGCACAGGCAATGGCGGCGCTGGCCGCGGCCCGGGTGCGGGCGGGGCGGGCGGAATGGGCGGCCTGCTGGGGGAGAGCACGCCGTCGGCGGCCCTCGTGACCGCGCTGCAGACAGACTCCGGCCCCTACACGTGGGCTGCCGCCGTCGTCGGGTCCAACAACGCCGCCGGCTACCAGCTGGCAACACGGCTCCCCGTGATGGCTGTGGGCGGGTTCAACGGCACGGATCCTGCGCCGACCCTGGCACAGTTCCAGCAATACGTGGCCGACGGCAAGATCCACTACTTCATCGCCGGCCGCATGATGCAGGGCGAAAGCGGATCCAACGATGCCGCACAGATTGCCGCGTGGGTGCAGGACAATTTCACCGCCCGGACCGTGGGCGGGACCAGCGTGTACCTGCTGGCAGGCTAGGCGGGCGGGAGGTTAAGCGGGCGGGAGACTAGGCGGGCGGGCGGGGCCAGGCCTCGGCAAGGCCGGGGCCCAGATGGGCCTAGAACGTGAAGGACAGGGTGCGCAGGCCGGCGCCGGTGACGTGCGTGGTCACGGAGACCCCGGAGTAGTCGGGAATGTGGAGGACACCGTCCGGGAGTTCGCCGGCGTTGGGCCCTACCGCCACGGTCCGGATGCCGGCCGCGATTCCCGCGGCGATGCCCGCCGGGGCGTCCTCGAATATCACGGCGTCGGACGGGGCCACACCCAGCAGGGAGGCCGCCAGGAGGTATCCCTCAGGGTGGGGTTTGCCTTGGCTGACGTCCTCGGACGTGACCGAGACGGCCGGGACGCGGATCCCCGCAGCTGCCATCCGGACCTCGGCCAGATCCCGGCAAGCGCTCGTCACCAGCGCTACGGCATCCGGCGGCAGGCTCGCCAGCAGCTCCAGCGCGCCTGGCACCGGGACAATGCCGCGGGTCTCGGCCAGCTCCATCCGTCCCAGCTCGGCCGCGAGGGCTTGGACGTCGGCACCAGCCGGGGCAAACCTGCGGACCGTGTCCATGGCCTGGACCCCATGGGAGGAGCGCAGGATTTCGCCGATATCCAGGCCGTAGCGCCCGGCAAACGTGGTCCATACCTGCTCCACGATGCTGGTGGAATCCACCAGTGTGCCGTCCATGTCGAAGAGGACGGCGCGGGCGGTCAGAGTGGTCGTGCTGGAATGGGAGGGAAAGCTCATGCCTCCATCCTTCCCCATGGTCCGGGGCGGGCTGCGCTTTGTTTCCGCTTTGGCACTGGTCAGGGCCACGATGGTCGACTGGGTGATGGCCGCGAGGGTCCAGCTGGGCCGTCGGACTGGCGGTTTGTGAGAAAAGCCCGCAAGCTGGGGAGGGAGTAATGAGGGGTGCGAACGCATTCCGGCCGCACAGGAAGGCCTCGCAATTCCTAGACCAAAAGGGCAGCTCAATCCGTTGATCCTCAGGTACCTTAAGGCCAGCGACTCCGCCCCTGCAGAGGCCAGAGGCCTCGGCAGACCCAAACCGGTCGAGCCGGCAGCCCGGCGGGAGGGGGTGCCCCTCCTCGGCGCTGATCAGGTCTACGTGATGAAGCACGGGCGGGAGTACCACACGGCCTGGTGCCAGGTCGTGGCCGACAAATGGGGCTACGCACCCAGAGGACTGCTCGTGACCCTGTTGGCCGACGTCGGCACTCGGACCCCGTGCCGGGAATGCGGCCGGCCGTTGAACGCAGCCGGAGAGTCCTCCGCCCGGGGCGACCCAGGGCACGCCCTGCCCGCCCCGGCACCCCCGCCCGACGTAATCCCGCTGAGCGTCGTTGGCCTCGCCCATGGAATCCTCTTCCTGGCGGCGGGCCCGGAGTATCGGGAACGGCTTAGGGAGACCGCGGTGGAGCCGGCGACCCCGCTGCTCGTGGGAGGGCAGCGGGACGGGATGGTGGTGCGGATCGAAGCCGCCCGCGACGAACCCCTCCGGGTTATCCAGCTGGACCCCCGTGCCTCGTTCCGGAACGGCCCGTACCAGGTGCACCTGCGTCGTCCACTGCTGCGGTCCGCCACCAAACCCTATGCCGTGGAGTCCGTTGAACCGGTGCCGCAAGCATAGATCTCCGGAAGACTCTGTCGACTCACGCCTGCGCGGGGCGAAGCCGGACCCTGCAGTCGGGGTGGATCAGCCGTTAGGCCGGTGGGGGATGTACTGCACGGCCCATTTGTTGCCGTCGGGGTCGGCGAAGTGGACGAAGTGCCCCCAGTCCTGGACGTCGACGTCGCTGACGTCCACGCCGTTGTCCTTGAGCTGCTTGTGCGCGGCCTGGATGTCGCTGACCACAAGCTGCAGGCTTGGAGCCGTACCGGGCGGGGCGTCGTTGAGGCCCTCGCCGATGGCAATCGAACAGCCGGAGCCCGGCGGGGTCAGCTGCACGAACCGGATGCCGTCCATGGGCCGCTCGTCGTAGTCGGCGTTGAAGCCCACCTTGTTGACATAGAAATCCTTGGCCCGGTCCACATCGGACACCGGCACAAACACGAGTTCAAGTTTCCAATCCATGGCGCACACGCTAGCGCGGACTGCGGCAATGCGGAAGGGACCCCCGGCGGAACTGGCCCTAGCCGGCGATGCCGTACAGGCGGTCTCCGGCGTCGCCCAGGCCGGGCACGATGTAGGACTTCTCGTTGAGCTTCTCGTCGATCGAGGCCAGGACGATCGTCACGTTGGCGTCGGACAGCTCTTCCTCCAGCTTGGCCAGGCCCTCCGGGGCGGCAAGGAGGCAGATGCAAGTGACATCGGAGGCGCCGCGCTTGAAGAGGAACTTGATGGCCTCGCGCAGGGTTCCGCCCGTGGCCAGCATGGGATCGAGGACGAAGATCTGCCGGTCCGTGAGGTCCTCCGGGAGGCGCTCGGCGTACGTGATGATGTCCAGGGTCTCTTCGTCGCGGGCCATGCCCAGGAAGCCGACCTCGGCGGTGGGAACCAGCTTGGTCATGCCCTCGAGCATGCCGAGCCCGGCCCGGAGAATCGGGACCACGAGGGGGGTCGGCTTGGTGAAGGCGGTGCCGACGGTGGTGCTGACAGGCGTCTCGATGGTCACCGGTTCGGTGCGGACGTCACGCGTGGCTTCGTAGGCCAGGAGCGTGACAAGCTCCTCGGTGAGCTGGCGGAAGACCGGGGACGGGGTGTTCTTGTCCCGCAGAACGGTGAGCTTATGGGCGACCAGCGGGTGGTCCACAACGAGAGTGCGCATGGGTCAAAACTATCATCCGGATGCTGCGGACCGTCCCGCGGGGCCGGGGGTATCGGCGTCGTTCGCGTCGGTCTGAGCCGTGCCGTCGGCAGCGCCGCCGGCGGCGCCGTCATGGAGATGGGCGGGATGCTCGAAGGTCGGCGCGTCGCCGGCGTGTTCCCGGTGCCGCAGCGCATGGAAGAACCGGTGGGCCAGGATCACAATCCCCACCCAGGCCAGCCCAATGACCCACCCGACAATCACGTCGGTCAACCAGTGATGGCCCAGATAGACCCGACTGAGGCCCATTGCGACGATAAAGATCACACCCGCGGCGATCAGGCCGATCCGGGCGCTGGTCCGTTTGATCTGCAGGCAGGCCAGGTACACCACGAGGGCAATCACCACCGTGGTGTTCAGCGTGTGACCGCTCGGGAACGACGGCGAAGTCTCGTAGGGCGGCACGGCGTCGGCATGGTCCGGGCGGACACGGCCGATCATTTTCTTGCCCAGGGTTGTGGCAGTCACAGACACGGCGGCGGCGCCGCCGATCAGGATCAGAGGCCGCCAGCTGCGGGAGGTGTAGATCAGCAGTGCCGTCAAGATGCTGCCCAGGATGGGCATCCCGATGCCGCCGCCGATGTTGGTGAACCCGGTGACAAATGCGTCCAGGCCGGGGCTGCGCAACTGCTCCATGAACGCCAGTGCCGGCTTGTCCAGGTTCGCGAGGCCGGCGTCGTCCACAACGTTGTCGTAGACCTCTGCAGTCACCAGCGCCAGAACCACCACCACCACGCCGCCGATCAGCATGGTGATCCACAGGGCCGCGTAGGGCACCACCCATTTGCCCCAGCGCCGCGTCAGCCAGTTCTCTGTTGCGGTGGTCACGGCCGTCTCCCGACTACTTGACGAATTAACTACATGGGCTGCACAGCCGAGCTGAACAGCATGCTTAGGATCGAAACTATCATTGACCCATGACTGCCCCTGAGCCCCGCCATGCCCAATGGATGAGCCTTGCCCTGGCCGAGGCCCGGAATGCCCTGGCCACCGCGGACGTGCCGATCGGCGCCGTCGTGATCGGACCGGACGGTTCCGTGCTGGGCACCGGGCGAAACGAACGCGAGGCACTGGGGGACCCGACAGCCCATGCCGAGATGGTCGCCATCCGGGAGGCCGCCGCGCGCTTGCGGGCGCACCGGGCCCAGGAAGGCAAGGGCGACGACGGCTGGCGGCTGGAGGACTGCACCCTGGTGGTGACGCTGGAACCTTGTGCGATGTGCGCGGGAGCGATCGTCCTCGCCAGGATTCCGCGGGTGGTTTTCGGTGCCTGGGATGAGAAGGCCGGCGCCGCGGGGTCCGTGTTCGACATCCTCCGCGAGCGCCGGCTCAACCACTGGGTGGAAGTCGTTGCAGGCGTCCGGGAGCAAGAGTGCGCTGCACTGCTGCGGGACTTCTTCGCCGGGCACCGCGCCTGATCCGTTCCGGCTAGCCAGCCGTACCGGCGATTGATGACGCTGCGGAGGCCGCGAGACCATCGATCCGCTTCTGCCGGGAGGCCGGAGAGTCCAGGCTGAAGGCCCGGAAATCACCGAGGTCCTCGCGGATCCAGGCTTCCACCTCGGCGATTCGCTGCGTGACGGCGGGCGTGGGGCCATGGAACAGCCAGGGCACGATCCGCTCTTTGGCCGGATCGTACTGCCAGAGCCCGATGATCCGGCCGCGGTCCAGGATCGGGTGGTCCGGGAGATCCGCCTGCAACGCGAGCGACCCCAGGGCCGGTTTGTCCCGGTCTTCCTCCGCGAGCAGATCCGCCGCGTTGCGGCGCAGCAGGAACAGGGAGTCCGTTCCGGCGAGCAGCTGGATCTGTTCGCCCGCGGGCTCCTCGAACGCGGCGAGGCGGCCCACGTCCTCGGGCAGCATCCACAGCGCGTCGCCCCCGGCCTCGGTCAGCGCGGTGGGCACCTCGACGGCGGCGACGGCGGCCAGCGCCGCCTTGGTTTGCGCCACGGTGAACCCTGTGAACCACTGCGATTGCTTGAAGGTGGCTCCCCCGGTCCAGCCCAGGTAGCGGCGGATCAGCTCGGTGCGCACGGCGTCGTCGTCGATGCCGCTGGGCGCCAGGCCCCACGGCTCGTATGCGTAGCGCTGCTGGTCCAGGCGGCCATTGGCCGGGACGCGGCGGATCCGGCCCTGCGCCTGCAGGATCCCCAGGGCGGTGGGCAGCGTGGTGGTGGCGCCCTTCTTCTTGCCTTCCTCCCCCAGGTTGCGAACTGAATCGCCTAGTTCGTCCTTGAGCTGCCGCGGATCCATCGGCCCCTCCGCCTCGGTGAGCACGTGCAGCACCTGCTCCTCCAGGAGCGTGATTTCGCCGCGGTCCACGCCCAGCCGGCCGAGCACCCGGATGGCTTCGGCGCCGTCCTTGCCCAGCTTTAGCGCCCAGGCGAAGTCGGCCCGGCCCACGACGTAGGTGCAGCCGCGGGCGACGGGAAGTTCGAGGACCCGGTGGGCGAGGACGTCTGTGTCCACCTGTTCGCGGCGGATGCCGGCGCGGGCGAAGAGCGTGAGGTACGGGTTGGCGCCGCCCACGGATCGGGCCCAGCCCGCCCGGGCGAAGACTTGCTCCGCCGTGCAGCCGGCCAGCGAGCCGTCCAGGCCCTGCCGGTGCCAGGCCCACGCCCGGAGCCGCTCCGGGGTCAGGCTCTGCGGCTCCGGCAGATTGACGGGCTCTTCTACCGACGGCAATTGCGTGGCGACAGGGTGGGTGCTCATGGGCTCATTCTCCAACAGCTTGTCCGGGAGCGGAACGAACCCGCGCCGCCGATGTCCCGATTTTGCCGGTTTCCGGGGATTCCGGCGAGACCGGCGATTCCGTCGGGAGGAACTCCACAACGGTCCGGGCGGTGGCGTCCCAGCCGGGCAACCGGCCCCGGGCGTCCGCCGCCGCGTCCCGCCAGCGTTCCCTGAGGCCGGGGTGGCCCAGCCAGCCACGGAGCAGGTCCGCCAGGGGCGCGGGGTCCGTCCCGAGCTCGACGGCGGCACCCGGCAGCGGCATGTCCGGCACCGGCATGTCCGGCACCGGCATGTCCGGCCCCGGCGAGCCGGGTAGGTTGCCGGCGCCGAGCGCCTCGACGGCTCCGGTGCCCGCACGCACCACCACGGGAATGCCGCGGGCCAGCGATTCGGTGACCACCAGGCCGTAGGTTTCGGCCCGGGAAATCAGCAGGCTGAGATCGGCCGCGTCCCATTCGGCCTCCAGTGCCGGGCCCCGAAGTTCGCCCGGAATGCTGACCCGCCCGGTCAGGCCCAGCCGTTCCACGGAGTCCCGGAGCTGGGCGGCATAGGCAGGGTGGGCGGTGTCGGAGCCGATGAGGGACGCCGTCCAGGGCAGGTCCGCGAGCCGGGCGAGCGCGTCCAGCAGAAGCGACTGGTCCTTGTTCTCCAGCAGTGCCGCCACGGCGATGATGTGGGGCACGCCGGAGCCGCCGGACAGACTGCCTGCCGCCAACGGGGCGGGTGCAGTGCCGGGCAGGGCCACCCTGACGCCGTCGAGCCCGTGCCTGGCGCGGATGCCCGCCGCGGCCGAACTGCTCGTGCAGATGACACCGGCCGCGGCCTGCAGGGCCCTGCGTTCGCGCTCCGCGTGGTCCGGCAAAGGCATGTGCAGCAAGATCCAGACCTGCTGCCCCGCGGCGGCGGCCGCCTCCAGTTCGTCGGGCGCACCGCAGGCGAGGAGGCTGTCGACCAACGTCACGGAACCAGTCGGGGAACCCGGGTTTGCGGGCGCCTGCTGCAGCAGCCCGGCCAGGCGCCGCCGGTCCCCCGCGCTGCCGCCCGGCCAGTCGCCGTCGAGCGGGCAGGTTTCCACCTCGGCGCCGAGGGCCGCCAGTTCCCGTGCGAGCGCTGCGTTGTAGACATTCCCTCCGGAGTTGTGCCGGACGTTGCCGGGCACCACAAGCCGGATGCAAAGGCTGGCCGGTGGCATCTGGGGCGCCTAGCGGGCGTCGAAGTCCAGCGAGTAACTGGCCCAGGCGTCAGGGGTCTCACGCAGGGTGACGTCCAGCCCGGCGAGTTCGCGCCCGTCCGTGCCCACGCGAATCTGGCCGGCGACGGCGTCGGCGATGTACCGGGCCAGGGCCTCGGTGGTGCTCAGCTTGCCGGCGAAGTCGGGGTGCTCGTCGAGGTTTTTGTAGTTCAGCCCCTCGAGAACCCCGTCCAGCACGTCCCCCGCCGCGCCGATGTCCAGCACAATTGCGTCGTCATTGAGCTCACGACGACGGAAGGTCATCTCCGTGACAAATGTTGCACCGTGCAGGCCCTGGGCGGGGCCGAAAGCTTCGCGCGGAAGGCTGTGGGCGATCATGAAGTTACGGCGGACGGTCAGGCTGAACACGGGCTACCTCGTGGCTTCGGTTGACTGGACTTCGGTGGATTTTGCTTCGGTGGATGAGACTTTGGCGGACGGGTATTCAATGACGTGGCACAGGGCGTCCAGGGTTCCGTCGGCGAGCCGCTGGACGACGCCGGGGAGCTCCTCGAACGTCGAGGATCCGGTCAGAAAGACGTCAAAGACCGGGTCCTGCAGCAGGGACACGGCGAGCGCGAGGCGCTCGGCGTTGGTGCGGCGGTGCCGGCGGGCGCGGGCCACCATCCCCACCTGGCTGGCGCGGATGGACAGGCGGCGGGCATGGAAGTCCTCCCCCAGCGGTAGGGAGATCTTCCGGTCGGCGTACCAGGACATTTCGATGATGTCGCCGTCGTCGCCCACCAGCTGCAGGCTCCGCTGCAGGCCTTCCTGCGAGGCCGAGCAGTGGATCACGATGTCGCAGTCCGGGAGGGCGTCGTCGGGGTGGCTGAAGTCGACGCCGAGTGCGTCCGCGAACGCGCGCTTGGCGGGGTCGACGTCGATCAGTTGCAGCCGCGCCAGCGGAAAGCCGGCCAGGAGCTTGGCCACCATGCCGCCGACGAGTCCGGCCCCGATCACGGCAACCCTGTCGCCTAGTCGGGGTCCCGCCTCCCAGAGGCCGTTGATGGCGGTTTCCACGGTGCCGGTGAGAACTGCGCGGCGGGCGGGGACGCCGTCGGGAATCACAGTGAGTGATTCGACCGGGACGATGAAGCGGTCCTGGTGCGGGTAGAGGCAGAAGACGGTCTTGCCGGCCCAGCCTTCCGGACCGTCCTCGACCACGCCGACGGTGAGGTAGCCGAATTTCACCGGGTACGGGAAGTCCCCATCTTGGTTAGGGGCGGCCATGGCGTCGGCGACGCACGCCGGGACGCTGGCGTGATGGACCACCAGCTCGGTGCCCTTGCTGATGCCCGAATACAAGGTCCGGACGAGCGCCTCGCCGGGGCCGGGTACGGACAGGTCCTCGCTGCGGAGCTCGCCCTGTTCCGGGCCGACGGTCCAATAGGCGGTGGCGTGCCGAACAGATGCGGCGTGCTGTTCTGAAATAGTCATTGTGCTTACGAATCTAGTGCCCACTTTGTTCGTGGGGAAGCGTGCCGCGCGCGTTCGCGCCGTCATGAGGGCGCCGCTGAGGCTCGTTTTGTGGATGGGCGCCTTGCTCCGGTACCCTAGTCAGGTTGGTGACGTGTCCGAGCGGCCGAAGGTGCAACACTCGAAATGTTGTTTGGTGTAAAAGCCAACGTGGGTTCAAATCCCACCGTCACCGCCAAAGAAAACCCCCGGGAAACCGGGGGTTTTCTGCATTCTCAGAACCTTCGTGGTGCATTTTTGGTGCATGTTTCGAGAAATTGCTGCCGCGACGGGATGCCAATGCACGCGCATGAGCCGTGGCGACTGTCCCGGCGGCGGCGCCAAGATCCTTCATCTCAGAGATGGAAGCTCCATCTGGGCCAGCCTCGTCACGGCTTCGGGAGTCACCCGGCCCCGTTCCTTGTCCAAGGCCACCCTCAACTGCGCGGCGAGAATGTTGCGGCGCACATGCAGGGCCATTTCTCTCCGTGACGCCGGATCGCTCCGGAGCTTCCCGTCAGGCGGTCTCAACGTGACGAAGGGTGACGGCAACCGCGGCGGTGTCAGCTTCGCCAGACGTACTACCGCCTCCGGCGTCTGACGTCCCCGGACCTCGTCCAAGGTGATCCGAAGTTGGGCCACCAGGATTCCCCTCCGTATACGCAGAATGGTTTCCTTCCTGGACGCTCGGGCTTCCTGATTCACATCAGACATTGCCTCGCCCCTCTCAGTCGGCTGCATTCATCATCTCCGAGAGGTTCACAACAACTAAGGGCCTCGAGTCACTGGGGCGGACGATGGACCCGATCTGAGCAGACGGGGGCCAACGGTCGCCGCAAGGAAGCGCATTGGGCTAGAACCCAGATTGTCAGCCTAAGGTTTCTTAGGGGTGAAGACCGCAGGTATTCCGAGTTCTAGCAGGGTCTACGGTTTTTCCTAGAACCTGCTAGAACTTGGTAGAGCTTCCCGGATCACCACTCAGTGCGGCTCGTTAGGAGTGGCGTCTGATGGCCACAACAACTTGTTATCGAGACGACCCGCCACTCCCCTTGCTCAGTCGATAAAGTTGAAGGACCAGCAGCACCGGACGGGGAAGGTCGCAATGGGTGATATCAGCGAACGCAGAGTGTCGAAAGAGACGGCCGCCGAACAAGCTGACCGCGTCTTGACCCCTGAGCAGAGACGCGTACAGGGCACGCCGCGAAGCTGACAGCAAAAGCGAAGCGCACGGCTACGATCGGTGCCATGAGCACGCTTCATGAGCGCTGGACTGCCTCGGCGACCGCCGTCTTCAACTAATGCCGGGGGACTACTCGAGATGACATTCACGCTCGAAGATACCCGCGAGGGCGTCGACCTAGTGGTGACAGGCGACTGGTCCCAGGACGCCCGGGAATGCCTGCTGGACGGTCGCGCCGATGGGCTCGTCCTCAATTACGCAAAAGGCTTCCACGAGAGGGACCTCCAGTTCGTGCGCGGGCTTCCTATCCGGCGTCTCAACCTGCTCGCACGAACACTGACGGATTTGTCGCCCGTATATTCGCTGGGCGATCACCTCGTGTCGTTGCGCGTGCAATCCGACCCCAGCTCCGTGATCGAACTCGAACGGTTGCCTCTGCTGCGGGGTTTGTCGGCGGACTGGCACCAGGTCCAGGGCTCAATCCTGTTTGCCCCACACTTGGAGCAGCTGGTTCTCGGCCACTACTCGGAGGCGGACTTCCGGCCGTTGGCGTCGTTGCCGTCCCTGGCCAGCGTGGTCATGACCGCCTATCCACGGGTCCGGTCCCTCGACGGGATCGAGGACCTGCCCTGGCTGGCGGAGCTCGGCATTCATCTCGCAAAAAATCTAGAGGACATCACGGCCTTGGAACGGTCCTCATCCCCCGTGTTGGAGATCTTGGAGCTCTCTTCGTGCCGGAAGGTCGTGGACCTCGCCCCCGTGGCCTCGTGCCCGTCGCTGCGGATCTTCGAGTTCAGCGAATGCGGGGACGTACCAACCCTGGCCCCGCTTGCCGGCCTGACCCGTCTGGAGCAGCTGCATCTATACGGGACGACCAGGGTTGTCGACGGCGACCTGCACCCGATTGCCCAGCTGCCGCGCCTTGAAGAACTCAGAATGAAAAGCCGGCAAAGCTATTGCCCTTCGGTCAAAGAGATACAGCAAGTGATCGCTCCGTGATGACCAAGATCGCAACTCATCCGAACCCGGTGCGCCGACCAACGCCGAGTTTCATGCTGCGCGCCGTGGTCGATGACGTCGGGGGCGGGGATAGTTTCGAGCAACTCTGGACCGAGCGAGTGGGCGAAGATCGCTTCGAGCTTTCTTGCATCCCGTTCTTCGCCTATGACATGGCTCTCGGTGACGTTGTGCGCGCCGAGGCTGCGACCGGCTACGTGATCCAATCTGTTGTGGAGCGATCGGGCAACGGCGTTGTGAGGGTCGCCGTCAAGCGAGCCGAGGACGTCAATGCGGCGCACCTGCGGCTCCATGACCTACTCGGCCGGTTGGAGTACCTGTGCGAGTGGTTCGCGCCGGGTTATGTGGCCATCAGTCTTGAGCCGGGGCGGTCACACGAAGAGTTGTACGTCGGACTCGCCGAGCTGGGCGAGAGCGTGGAGATCGAACGGATTCTGATCTAGACGGTGGACCCGGTACCAAACATGCTCGTTGCTACGGCAGGAGCGTGAGGTCCCCGAGGCCGGTCAGAGCCAATGCCAAACGTCCCTGGCCAGCCAAAAAAGGAAGGTGACGAAGGCGAAGGGCAGCAGCAAGTACAGCACCCATATACCGTGCATCTTGCGCTTCGCCATGCTTGCTCCCGTCCGATACCGGTGAGTGTACTGCCTGCGTCGATTAGCGGGTACGTTCGACGTCTCAATGCGAGCTGGCTCTCTGACATGTGCGGCCGTCGACAGCACACCCTTAGAGCCCGCTGCCGCCCTTCCACTCCTCCGCCGTCACGCGCTTGATGTTGGCTGACTGTGCCCAGCCCCTTTTTCGGTATCTTCCGATCGAGCTCCGAAAAGACCCATGTGAGTGAGCAGCCTGCGCTATTGCCTAATTTCTTGAGCTCAATGATGATCAGGTAACGCTGATCTGAGCGTAAATTCGCTCGCTGAGGAGCACGTAGCATTGGGGGCCCGCGTGAGTGTGTGTTGGTATAGCGGAATCATGGCCAGATTGTTCGATCGGTGATGGGCGCTCTCCCTCGATCGCAAAGCCTACGGTCGGGGCTCGCAATGTTGATCGCCCTTGAGATGCTTTTGGCTATTGCCATCGCAGTTGCCGCGACTTTGTCCTTCTCCCGGGGAAGTTGGGCTGCGATCCCGTTCATCATCTTGGTGGGCATTGGTGCGGTGAGGACGTTCCGGAGCATCGTAACGAGGATAAAAACCATCAACTATGTTTCGAGCGGACGGCTGTCGGTAGTCAAAACACTGTCGATGTTCGAGACGCTTATTCGCCTGGAGCACGTGGCTCCGCAAGCGGCATTGCACCGGTGCTATGACGCGATGGACAAGGAGAACGGCTATGACAGCCGATCCCTGGCAGACGGGTCGGTGCGCGGAGTGATGTCGAAGACGTTTGTCCGCAAACACCCCCCCTCCTCAATCTCCGTCGTGGATGGTGGGCTCCAAGTGCGTTTCGAGCTAGAGGGCGGTGGCGCCATATGGGCTGACGGCGGCAGATTCGAACGTGAAGCCAGACGCATCTGGCAGTCTGTTCACAACGGACAGACGTGTGTGCACCACCACTCGCGCCCGGGGGGAAGCAGACGATGAGCGGAATCGACGATCTCATACACGGTCCCGACGACCGTTGGACCACCGCCACGCGACGAGCCGAGGGCATTGCAGACCTGGGCCTCGGCAGAGCCCTCAAAAGGTATTACACGATATATTTGCCGGTCGGCGTGATCCCCTTAGTCGCTGCGGGGACCGCCCTCGGAATCTTCGCCCTCGGAGGCGCCACGACGGACTGGCCGACGCTTCTCGGATTAGGATTCATCCTTGCATTCCTGGGTGGTGTCATCGGCGGACTCTTTTACAACGCGAAGAAAGTCGTGCCTGCGGCGAAGTCGGGCAGGGTCGACGTGCTGCTCTCACTGGAGGACGAAGAGCGAAAGGGCATCCGGCGCCAGATTCTCGGGAAGAGCTCCGTCGATCCCGATCACCTTGTCGTTTCTCGGGCCGCGGCCGTGCAACTGCGAAAGAACCTCGCCACACAGCTCATCTGGATGTCAGTGCTCCCGCTTGTATTCATTCCCCAGGTCATACGCGGAGCCGGGTTCCTCTCATGGCTCATGGCGGCTGGCGTGCTTGTCATGGTGATCGGGTCGATGTTTGGTGTCCGGGACTTCCAGCGGGCTGGAAGCTACCTTGACCGCACGGCAGAGCCGGCTCTATGAGGAACCGATGGATAAGGCTATGGGTGGGGACATTTGTCATACCAGTCCTCGGCTTCGTCGTCGGCTATATTCTGGGCGGACTTCCGACCGCACTCCAAGCTCTTGCCATTTCGGCTATTCCCGTCCTGATCCTGCATGCGAACAGATGGGCGGGGGACGGGCCCACCAAAGGCACCAAGGCTGCCGACGAAGACGCTCGCGGCTCTGACGGCAGTGCGCGATAGTCATGTTTGCTGCGGGTACTGTGAACTGCGCGGGCAGAGCCAGCACCGCCAGGAGGCTCCGGACCAATATGCGAAATGAGGCGATCGCACGCACCTTCGGCACACCCTAGAGCCCGCTGCTGCCCTTCCACTCCTCTGGCGTCATGCGCTTAATGCTGGCTGACTGCGCCCAGCCCAGGTGGTACTTGCCGGAGGAATCCAGCCAGTCAATCAGGCCGTAGCTGTGGGACCAGGCCACAGCCTTACCGTAGATCCCGTTGACGCACACGAGGGGGCGCCCGTATATCGGGAAGTCCCGAATCGGCGAGCTGTCATCCATGGGGCGAACCTTGTCGGCGTCCAGGCGCGCGACCATCCGGTCTATGTCCTCGGGAGAGCCTGCCTTGATCACGCCTCAATTTTAGAACGAATCCCGGAGGCTTATCGAACATACGTTCTCCACAGGCTTTTCCACATGTGAACATGTCTTCGATTTGTAGCATCGCCGCGGCCGAAATCGTACCTAATAAATGCAGGCGAAAAACGAGGGCTCATCGCCCGGGACCTAAGGGATCATCCCAGCCGCGACCAAAGTGATCAAGCCGGCTGGTAGGTACATCGTGTAGTAAGCCTTCAGCGCACGGTCCAGACCCAGGTCGGCGACGCTCTGGGCTCTTCGCGTGGCCGTGGCCCAACGGTCATCAGGCTTTTGGCATGAGGCCGTCGACCCCGTTCATCATCCCTCCTACTCGCGCGAGGGTGGGACTTTCACAGCCCGACGGTACAGCCAGAGGCCCAGTACCAGGAAGGCCAGGTCCAAGGCCATGACGAACCAGACGAAGACCGTTGCAGAGCGGCCCTCCATCAGCACTGACCATGCCGTGTTGGCCAGCAACATCAAGGCCAGGATGCTCATAAAAATGGCCTGCACCTTCGTCGGTTGCTTCCACTTCCTGACGCCCATGCCCTGATACTAACGGCTGGCCCAAGGGGTTCACCGCGCAGCGGGCAAAGCCGGGCCGGGCTTTTCGTAGATCCCTGGGCCGGAACGGGTTAGGGTGACGGCAATAGTCGGCTATCGGATAGGGGACCCATGAAGATCTGGCGTTCGATGATGAAATTGCCGCAGCCAATCAAGGGCTGCGTCGTGGTCTACCTGATCGTTTTCGCAGTGGCCTTCGCATCCGTCCCTCTCCTGGCGTTCGCCGGGCAGGAACAGCCAGCTAGCGTGGTGCCGTGGACGTTCGGTGCCCTCGGCCTGGCTGCGGCTCTACTTGGACTGATGCTGGCGTTTGACGTCCGGGGATCTGCACGCGCTTACGCTGCGATGGCGAAGGACTACAAGCCCATGGGAGTGGATTATTCCAAGTCTCTGTTCTCGAAGCCGTTGTTCATCCGATTCTTCGGCGGCATGTTCGTTCTCATAGGGGTCGTCGGGTTCGCGGTGGGTGCGTTGTCCTTCGCTTCACAGGCGTCATGATCGCGGATTCCGGGAGCAGATGGCGAGGACTGGTGCGACGCACGCCTCTGTGGATACTCGTGCTCGTCATCGCTTCCGCATATACGCTGGCCTGCAACTGGGCATACGCCTCCTTCGGGGCAAGGAGGTCGGCTCAGAAGATGTCGCCATTTACGGCGCCTTCGGCGTGGCAATCGGCACCTTCACCGTGTGGATGGCTGTCCGCGCCGCAGCCAAGGATCGGGCCCTCCCTCCCGGCTCGCCCACGGCAACGAACCTCAAGAAGGCCATCTCCACCGGACAGCTGCCGGAGCACGCCTCCGCGGAACTGTGGGAACCGGAGCTGATCACCATGCTCATCGAGGAGCGGCGCATGGCCTGGATCGGGTCCGTGTTTTTTGGCCTTGCGACCGTGCTGGGAGTCTTCGTCATTTTCGAGCCCGGCGAGAACCCCTGGCTCGGAGTGGTTTGCAGTGTCGTGTTCCTCGGCTGGGCTGTCGGCTTCCCGCTGTGGGTCCGGCGCCGCCGGCCACGGATCCAGAAGCTCCTCGACCAGTTCCCGGAGGAAGAGTCATTGTGGCGATAACAGGGGCGGTCCCTTGAATCCCCGACAGCTGGGCATGTTCCTTCTGTGCGTGGGCGCTTTGAACGCCCTCATCGGCACCATCATGGCCCTCCAGATCCCACCAGAGCGCATCGGTATCTCGCCATACGTGCTCGCCCTCAGCGGCCTCATCTTGATGTTCGGCGGGTACTACACCGGGACGCGCAAGGACTGGAAGTAGCGAGGCGACGGAAATCGGCCCAGACCCACGGCTCGCTTACAGAGGTCCGGATCAGCTGTCCCTGATGCCTCCGGTGCCACTCTTTCGATGCTTGAGGAGTCTTGAACCGATAAACCCCAGAAGAGCAAGACAGAGAATGATCGCCCCAGCATTGATCACCTTCGCAGTCGTAGTGGCAGCCTCGGTGAAAACAGATATGAGGACGACAAGCGTGATGATGAGCGCAGCCGCCTGGATTTGAAGGGAGCGCCGGCTGCTGCTCATTCTCGGTCTACGGTTCGCCACGGTGGTCCCGCTCATTGGCGTACACGTAGAGCCCGGCAGCGGCAGTAGTCACCACCGCGATGATGAGCACTAGCCAGTTCGACTGTGCCACACCGAGGTAAATGCCGAGGGCCAAACAAACGACAGCGGCTATGCCATACAGGAGACCTAGACTTCTGCCGCGCTCTCGATTCGTCCAGACCTGCCCTTTTTTCGGAAACATCCTAGCTCCAATCGGAAGTTATGACCCCGTGCTCACGCCAGGGCCCTGGCGACGTCGAGAGGGTTCATTGCCGGTCATGGCGCCAGCCTAGCGAGATGTAGCGCTGGCACCTGGTGGCCGTTCTCATAAACGATGGCTATTCAAGCGGGTGGTTGGGCAATCGCTCGGGATGCTTGGGGTCTTTGCCGCGTTCGCGCCAATATTCGTCCCGTTGCCACAACGAAAACCGGGTCACCCAGAACAGGAAGATTATGGTCCCGACGGCAAGGACTGCCAGCTTGACCCAGACCCACGGCTCGGCGTCGATTGGCAGGAAGTTCAGCGTGATCATGGCCAAAGCTAAAGCCCCGCCATAGTAAGTAAGGCGACGAAGCCAGCGTTTCACTTCAGGGCTTGCGCCGCCGTCGGGTTCTCTCATGGCTCAGGGTAACGACTGAACCTCCCGGCGGTAAGGGCTCGCTCTCATAAATGATGGCTTGCTGAGTGCCAGCCTGACGGCCAGCAGCGGGCGGCCCTCCAGTCCTGAGGGAGGCACCTAAGACCGGGGCATGCCCGCGCCACCGTCGCCTTTTCGGCGGAGACGCAAGGCCCACCGAACTGGGAGCGTCACTCCGACGACCATCGCTACTCGTTGAGGGCTCGCATTCTCCGCCGGTACCAGCGCTGTTCAAAGACTATGAACAACCCCAGAACAGCGATGTTGACGCCACAAATGACCACTGCAGTGTCCAAGGACGCCCTCCATGCCCCGTAGTCCGGGTGCCCGAATCTGACCTCTCCTGACAACAGCTGAATGTGGCCTTGCACGTTACTCAGCATCCACCCCAGGCCCGCCGCCAGGGGTCCCGCAACGAACAAGTTCAATAGCCCGTGGAGCCAACGTGCGCTGCGTTGGTCGCGTGAAAGTCCGGAATTAGACACCGTTTCTATCGACATTGCTATTCCCCCAAATGGCCCCGGCGCTACAGCGGACACGCTGCTGGCACCCGATAACTATCGGCGAATCGTCGCATACGCGTTCCATTAATCACCGAAAGCGTGCGGCTTGGATCATCGGCCTCCGGACGGCGGGCAGCAGGCATGCCCCGAGCAATCGAGCGCAAGGGAGCGGATCACTTCCGCGAAAATCCGGGGTTTTTCAGCACGGGGTCATAAGCATCTGCGGACCCTCCGGAATCCGGTCATTATGTTGTGGATTGACTGCGCACTCTCGGGCGAAGAAGCGGCCAGCAGCCTGGTGGGTGTCAGGACGATCCGCCGGTATTGGAACCTGCGCCGACAGGGTTTTGCCGGCGGGTGCCGCGGGAGGATGGGCCCAGCTCCCGCGAGCCTAACGTCGCCTTATACTCCCGGACTAGGTCCGAAGCGCCCCCCTTGTGCAATGGCGGAACGCCATGCAAGAGTGCGCCCATGAATGAATCCGCTGCTAAGGTCGCGCGCAAACTCAGCACAATTCCAGTTCGTGTGTCTCGCCAAATGACCGCCACCGAGTATCAGGTTCGCGTGGCCGAGGTCCTCAACCTTTTTGACATAGAAGCAGTGGGTGACGAAACGGGGGTGCATTACGGAGGCGAGGGCATTGCGCTGGAAGATCAGCCTCTACTCGCGGCCATTCGCGTACTCATTGGAAGGCGATTCGGCGTCCCGGATGATCTACAGTAGCCCGACAGTAGGTGTCCTTCGGATCTAATGTCGCGTTCCCTGATCTTGGTCCGGACGAAGGGTGTGAGAGACCGTCGGCGACCAGCGGCAGGAGGCATTGGCGAGGATGCCATCACCTGCTACGATCCCCAGAATCCCCACACGACCGCATGCAAGTCGCAATCACTCAGGAGGTTCGCGGTGTCGGACACCACCTGCCACATGTCGATCTCGCTGGATGGCTTCGTCGCCGGGCCGGACCAGAGCCGCGAGAACCCTCTGGGCAAGCGGGGGCTGGAGCTGCACGGCTGGCACATCGGCGACCCGCGAGCCAACGATGCCGACAAGGTCGCGAACGAGTGGCTTATGCGCCCGCGGGGCGCGTATGTGATGGGTCGGAACATGTTCGGCCCGATCCGCGGGGATTGGGATGAGGAATGGGCCGGGTGGTGGGGAGCCGAACCGCCGTACCACGCGCCGGTATTCGTGCTGACCCATCACGGGCATGACCCGATCCAGATGGACGGCGGGACGACCTTCCACTTCGTCACCGAGGGCTTCGACGCGGCCTACTCCGCAGCGTGCCAGGCCGCCGGGGACAACGGCGTGGACATCGCCGGTGGGGCCTCGACCGTCCGACAGGCACTGATCGCCGGCGTGATCGACGAGCTCACCCTCGACATCGCACCGGTCCTGCTCGGTGCGGGCGAGCGCATCTTCGACGGGGTTGAATCCTTCGGCTTCGAACCGGCCGAGGTGCTTCACTCACCGCTGGCCACCCACATCCGCTACCGCCGCGTCAGTTAACTCCGTAGGCGCTGCCGGCCTCCCGCGCAGCAGGACGGTCATTTGCCATAATCGATCGGTCATCGGATGTGGAAGAGTGCTGTCTTTAGACAGAGTGAACTCGCAGGGACGGGGAGAGCGTAATGGCGCAGCGAGACCAACCAGCTATCGGCGGCGACGATCCGCTGATGCGTACTTTTACAGGTTCGTTCTTTCGGGCAGTTGATCCGGCCTACCGTGACGTCGCGCTTGGTGGATCCCGGTCCGCCGGCCGGTATTCCCCTCCGGATGTGCCAACGCTGTACCTCAGCGCTTCGCTGGATGGTGTCGCCGCTGCGATGGTCGCCCACACTGACAATCGCACTCCCGACCTTCGGGTGCTGCGGTTCGAAGTAAATGCCGACAGGATCGTTGATCTTCGTGACCATGCGGCCCTGACATCAGTTGGAATTGATCCCGCGGATGCCGCAGCTGACTGGCAGGAAACCGTTGCCGCCGGAGGCTCACCCTCATCATGGCGAGTTCGAGAAGCTCTGGAGCGTCTAGGGGCGCACGGCTTGATCGACCCCTCACGCAAGCAGCCCCACCTGTGGCATCTGACGCTCTTTGATTGGAATACTCCGGGCGCTCCCACAGTCCTTGAAGTCCCCACGCCGTGAACCCTCCTTGAGGGCCAGATTGCTCTAGGTGGTCCAATGGTTGGCATAGAGGAATACTGGCTTGCGCGTCAGCGAGATGCACTATCTTCTCCGTCTCCCGCACCAAACGACGCGCCTCTGCGGCGTAACGGGACCGTCTACCTCCTGCCCCGCTGAGGCTTCACCCGGCAGGAACCCGAACGGATCGGACGGCACCTCATCGAGGAGCCACACTGGGCTTCAACAGCATCCGTACGTCCCGTGGCCAGGATCTCCGTGGCCCCGAGCGACTTCTCCTTCCCGGACAAGGTGCGCGAACACGACGCGGCGGAGATCGATGCCAAATCAACCCTCGACCCATATGGATACCCCTGGCTGTGACCTATCGAGAAGCGCCCGGTAGGACCCACCAAGTTTGTCTGCAGGATCTAAACAGCCCTAAAACCGCCCTGGGAGTCAGGCCGATAGGGAAGCCCGGGAGCCTATTGCTCCCGCCGATGCCGTGACGTTGCCTTCTTCTTGGATCGCTTGTCCTCGGCACGGTCGCGGTAATACAGGAAGGTAAGGAAGGCCGCCATCAGGATAATCGCAGCCACGCCTATTCCTGCGATCAACAGAAGAACGTCTCCGGAAACCTCGGGCGTGTCCAGGGACGCCATTGGGTTCATAGTTTATTGCAACTCCGAAACCTCTACAGGCACAAGCGGTTTCTGATTGGGGCTTTGGCTACGTGGGCAGGAACCCCGGCAGCCGGTCGCCCCACCGGATGCCGCGTAGGTTCTTCGGGCAGCGCCGGTACTCTTCGATGTCCCATTCGGAGTCGGTAACGCGACGGACGTTCCTGCAAGGGATCCAAGCCCAGTGCGCCTGGTCGCCGTCATCGGCCCAGGACACGAGGACGTAGGAGGGGTTCCAGCGTTCGGCCACAGCGTAGTCGTCAACCGTGGCGCCGTCGGCCAGCGGCAGGGTGGCCATGGCCTTTGGGTAGTTCCCGTTTTCCCACGAGCGGCCTCCTCCGCTGGGTGCCCGGGATCTGGCCGCAGGTACTCCAAGGTGGACCCGGCGAGGATGGATGATGCCATGGCCCCATGATGGCGGGAAAAACGCCCCCGCACGGGCCGGGGTCGGCCAGGGTGCGGGGGCGTCTTTAGGTGGTTCTCCGGCTTGGGGGTACCGGACGAACTGGATAAACATATGTTGGCCAAATGCGCAAGTCAAACGATAGCGTTCCACCACTTGGAGGTGAGGTCCCTCGGTGTCCGCCGGAGGTGGCACCTGACGGGGCATCACGGACGAACACCGCCCCCCCGGGCGCCGGGTCTTGCATACTGCTAGGCATGCTGATTAAATCCTGTTGCGGTCGCATTCCGCGACCGGCCTAGTGAAAGGAAGTGCAGTCATGGGGATTCTGGGATTCCTCCTTCTTGGGCTTATCGCGGGAGCCATCGCCAAGGCGGTCCTGCCCGGCCGGCAGGGTGGCGGCTGGGTGATCACTCTCGTTGTGGGCGTCGTGGGCGCCATCCTCGGCGGCTGGATAGGTTCGTTGATCTTCGGCGGTGGCCTCGCTGATTTCTTCGATCTGCGGACCTGGCTCCTCTCCATCCTCGGCGCCATCATTGTGCTCCTGATCTATGGCGCCGTGGCCGGCCGGAGAAGCAGGGTATAAAGGCCGCCGGCCCACATCTGCCCTCTGAGGCGTTCGGCGTTTTTTGGCTACAGGGCTGCGGGGCGGCCGGATAAGAACCCGGCAACGTACGGGGGCCGCTCCCCACCCGCCGAAAACCGACGGCAGGACCACCGGACACGACGAGCTGGACGATCCACACGCCTCCGTCGCTGATGGCGGCATGCGGCCGCGGGCCGATGGCATAGTTGTTGCATCCGAACGGAAGGCGGTCCTGTGTCCTACCCATTCCAGGTGACCTTTGACTGCCACGATATCGAGACAATGACTCGGTTTTGGGCGGTGGCCCTCAGCTACAGCCTCCAGGAGCCGCCCAAGGGATTTTCGAGCTGGGCGGAATTTGCCACGAACGAAGGCATCCCGGAGGAGCTGTGGCGTGGCGCTGTCATTGACCCGTCCGGCAAGGGCCCCCGCCTGTTCTTCCAGCCGGTTCCCGAGGGGAAGACGGCGAAGAACCGGGTACATCTGGACATCAATGTCAGCGAGGGTTCCGGGTCGAAGGCGGACGGACGCCGCCTGGCCCTTGCCCACGCCGAGCGCTGCGTGGAGGCCGGGGGCACGCTCGCCAGGGTGTTCGACGGCGACGACGCCTGGCACATTGCGATGATCGACCCGGAAGGGAACGAATTCTGCATTCAGTGACTATTCCCGGGTAACTTGCCCTGCGGGCAGGTCCGCCCCGGGTCTCCTACCCGGAATGGCCCACCGAACAGACGTTTCGCGTGATTCGCAGCGGTGGGCCGCCGGTGTCTCGTCTGCCCACAGACTTATGCTCCCAGCAAGGCGGCCAGGCTGGGCACGGGAAGGAACGGCATGTACTCATCCCACCCGAGGAATAACGAAAACAGCACATGGATGAGCGGGGCCGCTAAAGCGGCAAGGATGAGGTAGAGAATGGTGCGCTTCCGTGTCATGTTGAAGACGAGGGGCGGCAACACGACGGTTATTAGCGCCGGAACCGGATAGTAGATCCACCATGGCAGGCCGAATAGCAGCCCGTACTTTCCGAACAACATGCCGGCAACGACAACGATCAGCGACACGGCGATGACAGCCGGGATCCGGCGCCGAAAGGCAACCCGTCCGAGTATTAGGAGAAGGAGAAGGACAAACTCAACGAGAGAGGCCGCGATCATGACCGGAAAATGCCACTCGTTATTCACTTAACTCCCTTTGTCGGCGGCGATCCGCCCCTTGGCGCCGTCCAACCCCGAAGGGCTGGCATAACTCTCGCATGCCTTCTTACCGGTTTGCCGCATCAACGCCACTTGCGCGGGCCGGCAACGGGGGCAGGCCTCGGCTGGTTGCGCGCAAGTTCCAGTGCCGCGGAAGCCGGTCCCCCACCGCAACACTCTTGAGTCGCTCCCCCGACGCGGAAAATCTCATACAGTGTGGATCGCAGCGATAATTGGCGTCCCAACGTACTACACGGCTCTTGCTCTGACGTCCCTCCTCTACCCTTAGCCGGCTTCGAGGACGAAGAAGATGAAGGACAGGAACGCTGTCCTCTCGCCGGTGAGGATGCGCGGCGGAAGGAGTTCGTGCGGTGTGTCTGGAGATGGCTTTGGTTCGCTCACGGTGGCTACGCGGTATCCCGCCGACGTGAAGGCGCTGATCATCGCATGAAGTGGTCGGTGCCAGAAGGTCAGGACCGCAGGCTCGCCATCGAACTCGTAATCCTCCGAGTACTGCCGGATGGCGAAGTAGTCCTCGGTTGGTTGGGTGACCACGCTGACCGTGGGGTGGTTGACCGACAGGATCAGGCGACCGCCCGGCTTCAGCACGCGCCGCAGTTCGGCAAGTGGTGCTGACCAGTCCTCCAAATAGTGCAGGACCAAGGACGAGACAACGTCGTCGAAGGAGCCATCGGCGAAAGGGAGCGGCTTGCTGAGGTCGGCCACGTACAGGTCCGCGGTCGCGCCCAGTCGCTGTCTTGCCAATTCGAGCATCGCAGGACTGGAATCGACGCCGGTCATGATCGCGCCTTTCGCGCTCAGTGCCGCGGACAGGGGCCCGGAGCCGCACCCTGCGTCCAGGACCCGGTGGCCGTTGACGTCGCCGGCGAGGGCAATCATCGCCGGCCGCTCGTAGTAGGCGTTGAGGAGGCTGGACTCGTTCTCCGCCGAGTAGCTCTCGGCGAAACTGTCATAGTGGTCGGCTTTCACGGATCCTCGCTCTCGGGAGAACGCTCATGGTCAGGACGGTCGGCTCGATCCTAACGACCGGGAAACACCTCGCGGTTCGCGGCACCTGAAATGGTTGCAAGGCGGTCAGTGTGAGGGCGCAGGCCAGCTCTGCCGCTGTGCGGACTGTACACGGACGGGAAGGGCGTCGATCTTAACCAAGGCCCGATACGCCGCCACGATGAGCAGGATGAACCCAACAAAGCCAGTGATCACCCCGAGAACGGCCAGGCCAATTAACACAGCAACTAATCCGCCGTCGTTGTTTGAAGCGCCAGTCAACCTAGCGAAAGTTGCCCCAACGAAGGTGAGCAATGGGCCACCAAAGAACAAAGAAATACCTGCCACGAAGACGCCGGCTGAACGCTTTAACTCCATAATTCCCCCTATCAAGCACGAATGACTCCGCAAGGCTACAGCCCCATAATCGGCGTTACTCACCGTGACCCGATTAGTTGAGTCAAAACGACCCACAGCATGGCAAGAGTCGACAAGATTTGTTCGACGCCGGGATGCCGGCCCATCATCTCCGCGTCGCTAAGGACGACACATGCAGGCGAGGCAGACAAGGCCGCTGCACATCAACCGCAGCGAGGCCAAAGATGACACGACGTGCGGGGTCCTTCAAGTAGCCCAATATCCGATAGAGCTAGGAGAATCCGCCTCTCATTGGTCATTGCCGGACTTGAACCGCGCCGGGCACGCTTCGCTGCTATCGGGCAGATCGGGGCGAATACATGGCCCGGATCCGCCCTGATCTGCCCGCGACGCAGCAACCTGCCCCACAAGCCAGGCCCGCACGGTAGGAAAGTCAACGGTGTTCGTGAAGGCCGGAACCGCTCGGGTGGGCGAGGCCGGCAGCGCGCAGGGACTCACACCCGCGCCCCTAGCGTATGGACGCCTGCACAACAGAGCTGGAGCGCCTCATTCACTTGACCATTGAGGCAACAGCCCATTTCACGGTTAGCTGGATCACATCCTCGTTTGCCCGTAACCGTTCAGGAATCGTCATGACATTGCAAAATAACCGGTCCTCGAGCCGCGCCACAGACTGGGACGACGTCGAGATCGGCGACGCCGTCCACCTCCGCCGGGGCGGCCGCCTCGAGCACGCGGGCCGGGTGGACAACCGCACCGCCGACGGCGCCGTCGTGTGGGTGGTGTCCAAGGTCGGACACCGGAAGCTGTTCCATGTCGCCGACGGCTTCGAACTGAGCGTGGCAGACCCCGAAGGAGCCCACCATGCTGACAACTGACCGCCAGGCCGCCGTGATGCAGCAACCGAACCCCGGATCCGGCATCGCAACCGGGATAAACTCCTGGGCCGCCAATGCCTCCTGCCCGGATGACTGCCACTACTGCTCCGGCCCCGAAACCGACTAGCGGCAACGGCTCCCCTGCGCCGCGGCCCCAGGGGTCCGTAACAGGAGTTGACCTCGGCCGATGCCCCGGAAATCACAATCCGGGCATCAATCAGGCTCCGCCGCCGTGGCATCGTTGACTAAGGCAACGGCGGGCACAATGGTTGAGCCATGAGGTCTCAGCGAATGAAGCACGCACTGGTTGTGACAACGGCTGCCGCGGCGGCCCTCCTGCTCAGCGGCTGCGGGGGCAGCTCGGCGCAGACCCAGTCGGTCACGTCCCCACCCACACCGTCGGCCAGCGAAACCAGCCAGCCCGCAACTTCCGGTGCCGCAACGGCATCCTCCGCGGCAGCCGCAACCTCGCAGGTGGCCCCGGCAGGCCCCGCACTGTGCAAGGCCGGAAGCCTGACTGCCACCACCGACTCCACGGGCGGCGGCGCGGCAGGCAGCGTTTACATGCAGCTGATCGTGACCAACTCCGGCACCGAACCGTGCCTGCTGAAGGGCTATGCGGGCGTCTCCCTCACCGCCGGGGCCAACGGCGCGCCAATCGGTGCCCCCGCCACCCGCGACGACTCGACTCCGGTCACCGCGGTCCTGCTCGCCCCGGGCAAGGCCGGCGCCGCCACACTGCGCTACACCCAGGCCGCCAACTACCCGGACTGCAAGCGGACGCCGGCCGCAGGATTCCGGGTTTACCCGCCCGAGGACACCGCCTCCTTGTTCGTCGCGCAGCCTCGGGACGCCTGCACCAACACGGAGATCCACCTGCTGACCATCGGAGCTTTCCAGCCCAAGTAACACTGGGCCCGCCGTCTCTGCTCCCGCCTGCCACGGACCGACTGGGCCGCCACGGCTCTCCAAAGCCGCCGTGGCCGGCCCCGGCTAATAGTGTCGGCGGGGTAGGGCATGATGGAGGAATGAAGGGGCAGGAGCTCGCCGGAGGCACACTCGCGGCCGACGCCATGAACCGGTTCAGCCGACCGACCAGGGACTGGTTCCTGGGTGCTTTTTCCGCGCCCACCCCGGCCCAGAACGGCGCCTGGAATGCCATCTCCTCCGGTGCGCACGCCCTCGTCGTCGCCCCCACCGGATCCGGCAAGACGCTCGCCGCGTTCCTCTGGGCGCTGGACCGGCTGCTCGTCTCCGCCCCCGCCGAGCCCGAGCCCCTGCCCGGCCTGGACTCGGCAGCCAAGGGCGGGCGCCGGACGGCCGCACAGAAAAAGGCAGCCCAGCGGAAAACCCGCGTGCTGTACATTTCCCCGCTCAAGGCTCTCGGCGTCGACGTCGAACGCAACCTCCGCGCGCCGCTGATCGGCATCACGCAGACCGCCAAACGCCTGGACCTGCCCGCCCCGCTCATTACCGTGGGCGTCCGGTCAGGGGACACGACGGCGTCCGACCGCCGCTCGCTGCTCAGCCACCCGCCCGATATCCTCATCACCACCCCGGAATCCCTTTTCCTGATGCTGACGTCCAAGGCGCGCGAAACCCTCAGCGAGGTCGACACAATCATCGTCGACGAGGTCCACGCCGTCGCCGGCACCAAGCGCGGGGCGCATCTGGCGGTGTCGCTGGAGCGGCTCGACGCGCTGCTGCCCAAGCCCGCCCAGCGGATCGGGCTGTCGGCCACCGTGGAGCCCAAGGAGCTGGTGGCGCAGTTCCTCGCCGGATCGGCGCCGGTGGAAATTGTGGCCCCTCCGTCACGGAAGAACTGGGACCTGACCGTCTCTGTCCCTGTGGAGGACATGTCCGATCTCCAGGGCGCCGCCGGGGCCTTCGACTCCGGTCCGGCCTCCGGACTCCAGCCCCAGGCCTCCATCTGGCCCCATGTGGAGGAAAAGATCGTTGACCTGGTGCTGGCCAACCAGTCCACCATCGTGTTCGCGAACTCCCGCCGCCTCGCCGAGCGGCTGACCGCCCGGCTCAACGAGATCTACGCCGAACGCCAGCTCATGGCAGCCGGCGGCGGCTGGACCGACTTTGGCGGCGGTGCGCCGGACTTCGAAGCCGTACCGGCCGCGGTACCGAATGCAGTGCCAGAAACAGTGCCCAATAAAACAGTGTCCAGTGCAATGCCGTCCGGCGCGGCCGCACAGCCGACGTCCACCGCCACCCCGGCCCACATGATGGCCCAGGCCGGCAGCACCGCCGGCGCCGATCCCGTGCTGGCCCGCGCGCACCACGGCTCCGTGTCCAAGGACCAGCGCGCCTTGATCGAGGATGACCTCAAATCCGGGCGGCTGCGCTGCGTCGTGGCCACGTCCTCCCTCGAGCTTGGCATCGACATGGGTGCCGTGGACCTGGTGGTGCAGGTCGAGTCGCCGCCCTCGGTGGCCAGCGGCCTGCAGCGGGTGGGCCGCGCCGGGCACCAGGTCGGCGAAATCTCCCAGGGCGTCCTGTTCCCGAAGCACCGGGCAGACCTCGTGCACACGGCCATCACCGTGGAGCGGATGCTCGAGGGCAAGATCGAGCGGCTCAGCGTGCCGGCAAACCCGCTGGACATCCTGGCCCAGCAGACGGTCGCCGCCACCGCCCTCGGCGCCATCGACGTGGAGGAGTGGTTCACCACCGTCCGGCGATCCGCGCCGTTCGCCTCACTCCCCCGCTCCGCGTTCGAGGCCACCCTGGACCTCTTGGCCGGGCGGTACCCGTCGGACGAATTCGCGGAACTGCGGCCTCGGGTCATCTGGGACCGGAACGCCGGGACCATCGAGGGCAGGCCCGGCGCGCAGCGGCTCGCCGTCACTTCCGGAGGAACCATCCCGGACCGCGGGCTGTTCGGCGTCTACATCATCGGCAGCGAAGTCGAGGGCAGCGGCGGGGGCGGCACCTCCGGCGGTGCCAGTGCGGACGGCAGGGCGTCCAGCCCGGCCACCGCGGCCGCCAAGGGCGGGCGCCGGGTGGGCGAGCTCGACGAGGAAATGGTCTACGAATCCCGGGTTGGCGACATCTTCGCCCTCGGCGCCACCAGCTGGAAGATCGAGGACATCACGCACGACCGTGTCCTGGTCTCCCCGGCGTTCGGCCAGCCCGGCAAACTCCCGTTCTGGAAGGGCGATTCGCTGGGCCGGCCCGTGGACCTGGGCCGCGCCCTCGGCGCGTTCATGCGGGAACTGGCAGCGTCCGACGTCGGGCCGGCAACCGAGCGGTGCAAAGCCAGCGGACTGGACGACTACGCCGCGAACAACCTGATCCAATACCTCGCCGAACAGCGGCTCGCCACCGAGGTGGTCCCCAGCGACACGACCCTTGTGGTGGAACGCTTCCACGACGAGCTCGGCGACTGGCGCGTGGTGCTGCACAGCCCCTTCGGCATGCCCGTGCACGCGCCGTGGGCCCTGGCCGTGGGCCAGCGCCTGCAGCAGCGCTACGGAATGGACGGCTCGGCCATGGCCGCCGACGACGGCATCGTGCTGCGCGTGCCCATGATGGAGGACGAGCCGCCGGGGGCCGAGTTGTTCCTGTTCGACCCGGAAGAAATCGAGCAGATTGTGACGGCGGAGGTCGGTGGCAGCGCCCTGTTCGCCTCCCGGTTCCGCGAGTGCGCCGCCCGTGCCTTGCTCCTGCCTCGGCAGAATCCCGGCAAACGGCAGCCCCTGTGGCAGCAGCGGCAGCGTTCGGCGCAGCTGCTGGATGTAGCCCGGAAATACCCGACCTTCCCGATAGTCCTCGAGACAGTCCGCGAGTGCCTGCAGGACGTCTACGACCTTCCGGCGCTGAAAGACATCGCCGCCTCGGTGGAGCGCCGCGAGCTCAGGATCGTCCAGACCACCACCCAGCAGCCCTCCCCGTTCGCGAAGTCTTTGCTCTTCGGCTACGTGGCCCAGTTCCTCTACGAAGGCGACTCCCCGCTGGCTGAGCGCCGTGCCGCCGCCCTGGCCCTCGATTCCACCCTGCTCAATGAGCTCATGGGCCGCGTGGAACTGCGCGAGCTGCTGGATGCGAAGGTCATCGAGGCCACCGAGCGCGAACTGCAGCGTCTGGCTCGGGACCGCCAGGTGCGCGGGATTGAGGGCGTCGCGGACCTCCTGCGCCTCCTAGGTCCGCTCGCGCCGGACGAGGTCGCCGCCCGCCTGGAGCCGGTGGCGGCCCCGGCCCCAGCGGGCGAGACCACGGGGGCCGGGCCAACGGCGGAGCATGTCGAAACCCCGGCGGTTCTACCCGTCGAAACCCCTGCGACGGAGGCCGACGCCGCTGCCCACCTCGCGGCCCTGCAGCGGGCCAACCGGGCGATCAAGGTCAACATCGGCGGAATCGAACGCTTTGCGGCGGTCGAGGATGCCGCCCGGCTCCGGGATGCCCTTGGCGTACCGCTGCCCATGGGCGTGCCGCTGGCCTTCATCGAACCGGTCGCCGACCCGCTCGGTGACCTCGTCTCGCGCTACGCCCGGACGCACGGGCCCTTCACCGCCGCCGAGGCCGCGGCGCGGCTGGGACTCGGCGTCGCCGTCGTCGGCACGGCGCTGAAGCGGCTGGCCGCGGACGGCCGCGTGGTGGAAGGCGAGTTCCGCCCGCACGCTACGCCTCCGGCAGTCACGTCGGGCAGCACGGCCACCGGCGCTGAGGACTCCGGCGACGCGGCGGCCCCGGCCGACCTTGCTGTAATTCCTCCCCTTGCCGGGGTGAGCGAATGGTGCGATGCCGAGGTCCTCCGCAAGCTGCGCCGCCGTTCCCTCGCGGCGCTCCGGGCCGAGGTCGAGCCCGTGGACGCCACCGCGTACGGCCGATTCCTTCCTGCCTGGCAGAACGTGCGGATCCCCGGCGGGCGCGGGCAGTCCGCGCTCCGCGGCTTGGACGGCATCATCACGGCCATCGACCAGCTTTCCGGGGTGCCCATTCCGGCCTCCGCGTGGGAACCACTTGTCCTGGCCAGCCGCGTCTCCAATTACCAGCCGGCCATGCTGGACGAACTCATGGCCGCCGGCGAAGTCCTCTGGTCCGGCGCCGGGTCACTGCCCGGCAACGACGGCTGGGTCAGCCTGCACCTCGCGGATTCGGCCGAACTGACGCTGAACCCCGCCATCGATTTCGAACCCGGCGACGCACAGCGGCGGCTCCTCGAGCACCTGACGAACAACGGCGGCGGGTACTTCTTCCGGCAGCTGACGGAGGTTGCCGGCGGCATGGATTCCGTGCTGAGCGACCAGGATGTGGTGACCGCACTCTGGGATCTCGCCTGGGCGGGCAGAATTACCGGCGACACCTTCGCCCCCGTCAGGGCCCTGATCGCCGGCGGCCACACCGCGCACCGGCAGGTCGGGCGTGCCCCGCGGGCCAGGGCACCGAGGCTGAGCCGGCTCGGACGGTCGCACGGCACGGGCCTGCTGGGATCGCCGGGCCTGACCGGTGGCCGGTATGGTTCCGTGACCGGCACGGCGCCCGCACCCCCGCTCGCCGCGGGTCGCTGGTCCGCGCTGCCCTCCCCCGAACTCGATCCCACCATCCACGCCCGGGCCACCGCGGACCTGCTCCTGGACCGCTACGGCGTGGTGACCCGCGGCTCGGTCATGGCAGAAAACATCCTCGGCGGCTTCGGCCTCATGTACAAGGTGCTGGCCCGGCTCGAGGAAGCCGGACGCTGCCGCCGCGGCTACTTCATCGAACACCTCGGCGCGGCGCAGTTCGCCGTCCCGGCCACGGTGGACCGGCTCCGGTCCTACGTAGAGGACGCCCAGCTGCACAAGGCCGAGCCGGTGGCCCTGGCCCTCGCCGCGACCGACCCCGCCAACCCCTACGGCGCCGCGCTGCCGTGGCCTGCGCTCAACGTCGACGCCGGCACGGGCCACCGGCCGGGCCGGAAGGCCGGCGCCCTCGTGGTCCTGGTCGACGGCGCCCTGGCCCTGTACGTCGAGCGCGGCGGCAAGACCCTGCTCGCCTTCAGCGACGACACCGACGTCCTGGCCGCGGCCGGCACGGCCCTGGTGGGCGTGGTGACCCGCGGCGCGGTGGACAAGCTGATCATGGAAAAGGTCAACGGCCACGGCATCCTGGACACCCCGGTGGCGGCCGCCCTCGCCCAGGCCGGGGCCTACTCCACCCCGAAGGGACTGAGGATCCGTGCCTGAGGGTGATTCCGTGTTTCGCGCCGCGGCCCAGCTGCACGCCGTACTGGCCGGGAAGGAACTGGTCGCGTCCGATTTCCGGGTCCCGCGCTTAGCCACCCTGAAGCTCGGCGGCTGGACCGTGGCCGAGGTGGTCCCGCGCGGCAAGCACCTGCTGATGCGCGTGCAGGGCCCGACGCCGAAGGACCGCCTCACCATCCACTCACACCTGAAGATGGAGGGCAGTTGGCAGGTGTACCCCTCCGGGGGCCGCTGGCGGAAGCCCGGCTTCACCGCCCGCTGCGTGCTGCGCACGGCCACTGCCGACGCCGTCGGGTTCTCTCTGGGCATTCTTGAGGTGGTGCGCACCGACCAGGAAGACTCCATCGTGGGGCACCTCGGCCCGGATCTGCTGGGCCCGGACTGGGACGCGGCCGAGGCCGAACGCCGGCTGCTCGCGGCACCGGAGATGCCCATCGGCGTCGCCCTGCTGGACCAGAGCAAGCTCGCGGGGATCGGAAACATCTACCGGTGCGAGGCCTGCTTCCTCGCGGGAGTCCACCCGGCGGCGCCCGTCTCCGCAGTCCCGGATCTTCCCGCCATCATCACCGACGCCCAGGTCCTGCTTTCCGCCAACCTCGGGCCGGGCCGGCGGACCACCGTGCTGAACGCGCGGGGTGTGCCCGTGGGCCGCACCGCCGGGCGTCCCGGCTACTGGGTCTACCGGCGCGAGCACCAGCCGTGCCTCAAATGCGGCACCCCGATCCGCCGCGGAATCCTTGGCAAGGACAACGGCACCGGCACCTACACGGAGGAACGGGACATCTACTACTGCCCCACGTGCCAGCCCCTGCCGACCCCGGGACAGTGAGCGTCAGCTGACGGGACAAAAGTCAGCTGAAGGGACCTAAGGGGGTCAATCCGTCCGGCCGCCGGACGTTGCCGTGGCCGGGACGGCCGTCCCGGCCACGGCAGCTTCCGCTTCAGTCCCGGCCGCGGAGACGGGCCGCGCTTCCGGAACGGTGAACCGCGGCAGCAGCAACTGCACCAGCGGGCCAATCGCCAGCGCGTACAGCACGGTGCCCACACCGACCGAGCCGCCCAGCAGCCAGCCGGCGCCGAGGACCACCACTTCAATGCCGGTGCGGCAGACCCGGACCGGCCAGCCCGTCCGCCGGGCGAGCCCCGTCATGAGGCCATCCCGCGCGCCCTGTCCCAGGCGGGCGCCGATGTAGCAGGCGGAGGCCACGCCGTTGAGCAGCACGGCCCCGACCAGCAGGCCGATCTGGCCGCCAAGATGCGAGAACCGCGGAATCAGCGCCAGTCCGATGTCCGCGAAGACCCCCACCAGCACCGCGTTGCACAGGGTCCCGACGCCGGGCCACTGCCGGAGCGGGATCCACAGGAGCAGCACCAGGAAGCTGACAACAATCACCACCGTACCGAGGCTGAGCCCGGTCCTGGCCGTCAGCCCCTGGTGAAGAACGTCCCACGGCGCCGTGCCGAGGCTGGCCCGGATGACCATGGCGAGGGAGATGCCGTACAGGGCGAGGCCGATCAGGAGCTGGAGGAGTCTGCGGGTCAACATGGTCTCCATCCTCCAAGAAAACTGGCCTTGCAATCCATAGCCAGTTTGAAATACTGGCTTTATGTCCGTCTCTTTGACTCCGGGGTCGCTGGCCCGCCTGCTGGGCGAGTGGAACGTCGGCGCCGCCCCCGCCTACCGCGAACTGGCCGACGTCGTCCGTTTGCTCATCCTCGACGGCCGCGTCGCCCTCGACGTCGCCCTGCCGAGCGAGCGCTCCCTGGCGGCGACCCTTGGCATCAGCCGCACGACGGTGACCGCGGCGTACGCCCTGCTGCGCGAGCAGGGTTTCCTCAGCAGCGGCCAGGGCAGCCGCAGCCGGAGCTGCATCCCGAGCCAGGGGCCCGCGCATGCCGGCGGTCATGACGGCGCCCTGCGACTGAGTGGCGCCCCCGGCCTGGCCGTGCCGGACGGGATCCTGGACCTGGCCTACGCCTCACTGCCCGCCAGCGGCGAAGTGGTGCACCGGGCCTTTGCCGCGGCACTGACCGAGCTGCCGGCGCTACTGCCGGGCTTCGGCTACGACGCCCTGGGCGTGGGCCCGCTCCGCGAAGCCATAGCGGCCCGGTACACCGCCGCCGGGGTCCCGACAACGGCCGGACAGATTCTGGTCACCTCGGGCGCCCAGCATGCACTGAATATTGTGCTCCGCACTCTGGCCGGCCGTTCGGGGACCAAGGTGCTGGTGGAACATCCGAGCTATCCGAACGCCCTCGACGCGATCCGGGCTGCGGGCTGCCGCCCGGTCCCGGTGGCCATGCCCGCCGCGAACCCCAACAGCGCAGCTCACAACGGCACAGGCCCTAGCGGCACTATTACCAACGGACCGGCCGGCTGGGACCTCGAGGCCATGGAATCGGCGCTGCTGCAGCAGCGGCCGGCGATGGCCTACGTGGTCCCGGACTTCCACAACCCCACCGGCCGGCTGATGCCCGATTCCCAGCGGCGCCGCCTCGTGAAGGCGGCCGCGGCGTCGGGCACCGTGCTGGTGGCGGACGAGACGCTGCGGGAGCTGAACCTCGACGGCGCCGCCTCGACCCCCATGGCCGCGTTCAGCCCGGCGGTGGTCTCGCTCGGTTCCCTCAGCAAGTCGCACTGGGCAGGGCTGCGCACCGGCTGGATCCGCGCCAGCGAGCCGCTCATCCAGCGCTTCGCCGCCGCCCGCACCACCCTGGACCTGGGCGGACCCGTGGTGGAGCAGCTCGCCGCGGCGCATCTGGTCAACGCCATGACGGAGCCGCTCCCCGCCCGGCTCGCCGCGCTGCGCGAGAACCGGAACACGCTGCTGGAACTGGTGCGGGCGCACCTGCCGGGCTGGGAGCCGGAATGGCCCGACGGCGGCCTGTCCCTCTGGTGCCGTCTTCCGGCGCCGATCAGCACCGCCCTCGCGGTGGTGGCACCCGACGTCGGGATCCGGCTCGCCGCGGGGCCCCGGTTCGGCGTCGGCGGCGCGTTCGAGCAATACTTGCGGCTGCCGTTCACCCTGCCGCCAGAGCAACTGGAGACGGCCGTGCTGGCATTGCGCTCGGCGCAGGACCGGCTGGAGGCCGCCCCGCAGCTGCGGCGCAACCTGTCAGCACCGCCGGCCGCTGCCATCGCCTGAGCCGAGGAGCCCGCAGGCCCGTCCTGCGACGCCTGTCCTTCCCTGCGCCGCGCGTGCCCAGCGACATCCGCAATTCCCTGCGCTGCGCAAATGTCCCGGGGATGCCGGAACTTTCCTGCGCCGCGCACATGCCCTGTCGACGCCCGAACATTCCTGCGCTGCGCAAATGTCCCGGGGATGCCGGAATCCGGGTATCGCCAGGGCATTTGCGCATCGCCAGGCAGGATGCGCGTCGCGGGCCTAGGCGTAGACCTTCGCCAGGAACCCGGCCCAGGCCTTCGCCGTCGCCCCGGCGTCCCCGACGCCGCTGAAGTCGTGCACGGTCATGCCCACCGGAGCGCCGAAGGCGTTGCGCCCGAAGAAGCGGTACATCGTGTCCGCGGTCCGCAGGCCGAGGAAGTTCTCGTTGGAGAAGTCGATTTCAGCCGTGAGCGGCCCGACGCCGTCGACCTCCAGCTCCACCGTCTCCCCCTGGGCCGAGCTGGCGACGCCCAGGGCCCGCTTGAGCCGGTCGAAGCCGTCCGGGGACTGCGATGCGGCGGGTGCCTGGATGTCCGCGAAGACCACGGGCTTGTCGTCGAAGTACTTCAGGTACTGGCCCAGGGTGTGCAGATAGAACGCCGTGTGCTTGCTGGCGCCGTCGTACTGCTCATCCCAGCTGTCCGCGAAGATGCCGCTGTGCACATAGTGCAACCGGGTCCGGCCGTCGTCGAGCGGTTCCAGCACGTGCTCCAGCTGGTTGAACCAGCCGTCCGGGCCGTCCATCCGGGAAACCAGATGGGCGGGGTACTCGTCCACGGTCCGGACCGCCGGCCATTGGTCCGTGGGGAACATCCAGGCCGGGGTGTCCTTGGTGACGGCCTCCCACACCCGTTCCGGGGTGCCGGGCAGTTCGGTGTCGTAGACGATTTCGAATTTCCGCTTGTCAGTCATTTGTCCTGCTCCTTAGCTTGTGGGTCTGCAGTTTGTGGGTGTGTAGTTTGCAGGTCTGCGTGCGCTGCCTTGGGGGCGGGCGCCTTCAGCGCCGGGTGGAGCGCGACCACCAGCCGGTGCTTGCGTCCCGCCGACGGGGAAGCTGCCGGGGAATCTGCCCGCACGTCCGGTCCGCCGTCGTGGTACTTGTCCACGAGCCGGGCCACGGCGACGCCCAGCTCCTCGGCGAAGGCCGCCCGGTCCGCCGCGGAACGGAACGTGATCTCGCCGTCGATGGCAAAGGTGGCGAGTTTCTGCCTGGCCGCGGCCGCCCCGGCGATCAGCTGGCCCATTTCCTGGACCATGCGGGCGGCGAGCGCCAGCAGCCAGAAGGCGGAGAAGCGGTCCGAGAACCGGTGCGGGTCGGGCGCCACGGAAGCCAGGGCCGCCGGCGAAATCAGGTACGACGCTGCTGTCGCCTGCAGGATGCGTTCGGTGACGTTGCCGCGCCGCCGCTCCTCGACGAGCTCGACGAGCCCATGCCGCTCGAGGGCCTTGAGGTGGTAGTTCACCTTCTGCCGTGGCAGGCCCACCTTCGCGGCGAGCTGCGTTGCGGAGCCCGGCTCGGCCAGCTCGCGCAGGATCCGCGTCCGGATCGGGTCCAGCGATGCCTCCGCCGCGGCCGGATCCTCAATCACTTCGATGTCCAACATGCTTCAAGTCTGCCTGCCGACAATTTTATTTGTCAAGAACTTTTTTCTCGTCGGCGCCTCGATCACCGCGGCCGCTCGAGTTCGCCGGAAGCGCACGAGGTCGCCGAAAGTTTCCGGCGAACTCGCACGGTTGGCGCGAACTCGGTCGCAGGGGCGGGGCCGGCGGGCGGGCAGGGGCGGGGCGCGGGCGGGGGCGGGGCGGGAGGCCGGACACATAGAATGGTTCGGTGATGCAATCCCCCCTCCCCGTGCGCGACGGCGTCAACGCGACGCGCCTGCGCCTGCCGGACGAGGGGCCCTGGGAGACGGCGCTGGACTACATGATGCACCGCTGGGGGCACATCGATCCCCAAGGCATCGAGGACCGGTTCGACGCCGGCGAAATCGTCGGTGAGGCGGGCATAGTCCTGGACCGCAGCACGCCGATGCAGGACCATACGTTCATCTGGTACTACCGCTCCCTGCCGCCGGAGACCCGGATCCCGGTGGAGCTGAACATCCTGCACCAGGACGATCACCTGCTGGTCGTGGACAAGCCGCACTTCCTGCCCACCACCCCCGGCGGGACGTACATCCAGGAATCGGCCCTGGTCCGGCTCCGGAACCAGCTCGGCCTCCCTGACCTGATCCCCATGCATCGCCTTGACCGCATGACCGCCGGAATCCTGCTGCTCTCCACGAACCCCGAGACCCGAGGCAAGTACCAGGTGCTCTTCGAAAAGCGCCAGGTCCAGAAGGAATACGAGTGCGTATCCGCCGCGGAGCCGGCGCCGGGCCACCCCGCGGTGGACTTTCCCGTGGTGGTGCGGAACCGGATGACCAAGTCCCGCAGCTACCTGCTGGCCGAGGTGATTGACGGCGAACCCAACGCGGAAACCCGGATCGAGCGGCTGCATACGTTTGACGCACACGGCGGACCCGACGGCGGCCCCCACCGTCGCGCGCTCTACCGGCTGGAGCCGCACTCGGGCAAGACCCACCAGCTCCGCGTGCACATGGCCTCACTGGGTCTGGGGATTGTCAACGATGCGTTCTACCCGGAGCTGCTGGACAAAGCCCCGGACGACTACACCAAGCCGCTGCAGCTTCTGGCCCGCGGAATCCGCTTCGTCGACCCCATCTCGGGAAGCCCAGTGGAGTACCGCAGCAGACTGGAACTCAGCGAAGCACGCTAGCGGCTGGAAGTGCGGTACCTTGTGCCCATGGACTTCGGAAATGCGGACAGCTGGGGCGCCGCGATCTATTTCTGGATCTTCCCCTTCGTGATCGGCGATGCGATTTTCCCGCCTCTCCCCTCGGAAATGCTCGTCATCACCGGCGGCGCGCTCTCCGCGGAGGGCCACGTCAACGCGTTCCTCGTTGTGCTCCTGGCCGCGGTGTCCTCATGGCTGGGTGACATTCTCGTCTTCCAGCTCTTCAAACGGCGGCTGAGCCACGTGCTCGACCGCTGGAAATGGGGACTGCGGTTCCACGCGGCCGTGCACGCAGCGATCGCGAAGGCAGGCCGTTCCTCCACGTACGGAGCGATTATCGGCCTCCGCTTCATCCCCGGTGGGCGGCTGGCGACGACGGCCGCGGCGGGCATCGCCAACGTCTCGACGCGCGGGTTCAGCCTCTGCGCGGCCATCGGCGGTCTGCTCTGGGCAAGCTGGTCCGTGGCGCTGGGCTATTTCACGGGCTCCGCCACCGGACTCCCGTTCTGGGCGAGCTCCCTGATCGGTGTCGGCGTCGGGCTGGTGATCGGCGCCGTCGTGGGCGTGATCGTGACGCGACGCCGGGGCAGCCCCTCCCCCGTGGAGTCCGCGGTCGACCCGGACGAAGAACTGGACTTTTAGACGGGTGCCCAGCGGCCGCGGCTGCGGCGCAGCACGGTCAGCGCTCCGGTGAGCGCAACGCGTTCGACGGCGTCGCGCATCATGGCTGCCGACTCCAGCGCCTGGCTGTTTTCAGCGCTGTAGGCGGTGGCATCGACCAGGAAGCGCAGGTTCAGCTGCGGTACGCCGCCGGCGAGCTCCAGCTGGTGCGATTCGACATGGTGCCGCGTCCCGAGTGCCTCGATGGCGGCGGCCATGACCGCTTCAGGAGCGGTGCCCGGCTTGAGCCCGGTGATCTTCAGTCTGGTCTGGAACGACGGCATGGAACAACCCTATCCGCCCCCTCTGCCCCTGAAGTGTGCAGGCTACCCGGTGTTGCGCAGCCCGGCGGCGACCCCGTTGACCGTAATCAGCATGGCCCGCTGGAGGCGCTCATCGATCTCGGCGCCGGACATGCCCGCCGCTGCCTCGGCCCGGACGCGGCGCAGCAGTTCCACCTGGAGGTAGCTGATGGGGTCGAGGTACTGGTCCCGGATCTCGAGGGAGCGCTTCAGGGTGGGCTGGGCATCGAGGATCACGTGCTCGCCCGTGAGGTTCTGGATTTCCTCGACGGTGAGCTCATACTCTTCCCGGATGGCACGGAACAGGTGGTGCAGTTCCTCCGGCACCAGGGTGGAGACGTAGTACCCGGCAATGTCCATGTCCGTCTTGGCCAGCGTCATCTCAACGTTGGAAAGCACCGACCGGAAAAAGTGCCAGCCCTCGATCATCTCCTTGAGCTGGGCCGAGTTTCCGGCCTCGCGCGCTGCCTTCAGGCCGGAGCCCACGCCGAACCAGCCCGGCACGATCTGCCGTGACTGCGTCCAGCCGAACACCCACGGGATGGCCCGCAGCCCGTCAAGCCCGGCGCCGGAGTCGGGCCGCTTGGACGGACGGGATCCGATGTTCAGGGATCCGAGCTGCTCCACCGGGGTGGAGGCCATGAAGTAGGCGGGCAGGTCGGGGTCCTCAATCAGCGTGCGGTAGCGTGCAAACGCGGCGTCGGAGACGGTTTCCATTACGTGGCCGTAGCGCACGCGCTGGTCCTCCGAGGTGCGCGGCGCGCGGTGCAGTGCCGAGCCCTGCAGCACGGCGGCAAGGGAGAGCTCGAGGTTTTCGCGGGCCAGCTCCGGCAGGGAGTATTTGTCCGCGATGACCTCGCCCTGCTCGGTGAACTTGATCTCGCCCTCGAGCACGCCGTTGGGCTGGGCCATGATGGCATCGTAGGTCGGCCCGCCGCCGCGGCCCACGGAGCCGCCGCGGCCGTGGAAGAGGCGCACCCGGACGCCGTGCTTCGCGGCCACGTCCCGGAGCTTGCGCTGGGTCTTGTAGATTTCCCACTGGCTCGTCATGACGCCGGATTCCTTGTTGGAGTCCGAGTAGCCGAGCATGATCTCCTGCACGTCGCCGCGGAGCCGGACCAGTTCGCGGTAGGACGAATCGGAGAGCAGTTGGTCCACGATCTCGGCCGAGGCGCGGAGTTCATCGACGGTTTCCAGCAGCGGCGCGAACCCGATCTTGGCGTAGGGCGCCTCGCCGAAGATGCTGACCAGGCCGGCCTCGCGGGCCAGGACCGCCGCGGCCAGGACGTCGTCCGCGCCGCGGGTCATGGAGATGATGTAGGTCTCGATTACGTCGGGGCCGTAGGTCCGCAGGGCACGCCGGATCTCCCGGAAGACGTCGTAGGTGCCGTCGGCGACGCCGTCGAGCTTGATCGGGTGGCCGGAGAGCGGGCGCCGCGACGCGAGTTCGGAGCCCAGCACCTCGAGCCGCTCGGCGCGGCTGAGTTCCGCGTACCGGACACCGGGACCGCCGAGGCGGTCCATGAGCTGCCCGACGGCGTCGTGGTGGTGGTCGGCGTGCTCGCGGATGTCCAGGGTGGCCAGGTGCAGGCCGAAGGAGGCGATGGCGCGGCGGACCCGGGACAGGGCGCCGTCGGCGGCCAGGGCGGCATGGTGGTTCCGCAGCGACCGTTCCAGCAGGCCGAGCTCGGCGAGGAGCTCCGCGGTGGCGGTGTAGTCGCGGCCGGGCTCGTGCGCGGATCCGGCCGCGACCCGCCGGCCGGTGTTGATCAGCTTGGCCTTGATGCAGGTGAGTTTGAGCCGGTACGGCTCCTGCGCGTTCAGCTCGAGGACGCGGCGGTCCAGGCCCGGCAGGTTGCCCAGGTCGACGTCGATCGAGTCCAGGAGTTCCTGGTCCGCCCCGGCCAGCGCGGTCGAGTTGGACAGGATGGAGATGAGCCCGTCAATCAGGCCGATGCTGATCCGTACGGCGTGCTGGTTCTGGATCTGGAGGATTTCGCGGGTGACGGCGGCGGTGACGTTGGGGTTGCCGTCCCGGTCCCCGCCGATCCAGGAGCCGAAGCGGATCGGGGCTTTCTGCGGTGGCAGCGTGACGCCGTGCTCGGCGAGCAGCTCGGAGAGGTCCGAGAGCATTTCCGGCATGGCGTCGCTGAGGATCCCGGTGAGGTAGTAGATGGCGTTCCGGGCCTCGTCCACGGGGGTGGGCCGGACCTGGCGGAGCTCGTCCGTCTGCCACATCTGGTCGATCACTTCGGACAGGTGGCGGTCCTGGCGGCGGCGCGCGGACGTGCCCTCCGCCGTGGATTCGGACAGGATGTCCGAGAGCCGGCGGATTTTGTCCAGCACGGAGCGGCGGGAGGCCTCGGTGGGGTGCGCGGTGAAGATGGGACGGACGTCGAGCTCGTTGACGACTTCCTGCAGTACGGAGTTGCCGGCCTGGTCAGCAATTTCCTCCACGGCTTTGGCGAGCCAGCCATCTTTCTCCTGCCGGGTGCGCAGCCCGCGGACCCGGTGGACCTGCTCGGCGGCGTTCGCCAAGTGGAAGTAGAACGCGAAGGCGCGGACCAGGTCGGTTGCCTGGTCCAGGGGCAGGGAGCCGAGCAGTTCGCGGACCTGGGCGACGACGTCGTACGAGCTCCACGGCCCGGTGGCGTCGGCCCCGCCGCGGGCGGCTTCCTTGGATTCCTTGGTCAGCAGGCGCACCTGCTCCACCAGGTCCAGGAGTTCCGGGCCGTGCTGGCGGACCAGGGATTCGCCGAGGAGCGTGGAGACCCGGCGGACATCAGCCCGGAGTTCGGCGGCAAGATCAGTGTCGGAATGCATTGCAGTGTCAGCCATGGAAACTATCTTTCGAGGGTTCGACTTGGCTCGTACACTGCGCTGGATACTGTGAGCCCGATTACTTCTTCCCATGGGATGTTACCCGCAGGCCCTCCCGGCTGGAATTCCGTCTCAGATAGTGTCAGGCGCTGCCGCCCCGGCCCCTGTGCCCCCAGCTGGCTCGCAGCCGGGTCCGTTTTGGGCGCCCAAAACGGCCTCAGCTGCGAGTCAGTTGAGTGGAGGGCTTAGCGCGCGATCTTGAAGTTGAAGTCGCCGGTGCCCAGTGCGCCCCAGACCCGCAGCCAGATTGGGAGGATCATTTCCGCGCCGCGGGCACTCGTGATGTCCCCGAGGTCAATCACGTCGCGGTGGCCGAAATCCTTGAGGAGTACCGTCACGGCCGCCTTGGCATCGGCATCGTCCCCGGAGACGAAGACCGAGTGGTCGCCGCCGGCCACGCGGGCCGGATCCACCATCACCGAGGCATTCATGGTGTTCAGGGTTTTCACCACCCGGGCCTCGGGGAAGGCCCGCTGGATCTGCTCGCCGAGGCTGTCCGTGTTCACCGGGTTCAGCGACGGCGGCATGCCCTGCGAGAAGTCCAGCGGGTTGGCGATGTCCATGATGATCTTGCCGGCGAGGTTCCCGGAGCCCGCTGCGGACAGTGCCGCCAGGGAGCCGCCACCGTTGGTGGCGTTGACGATCAGCTCGGCGTCGGCCGCGGCGTCGGCAAAGGCGGCGAGGCCGATTCCGGTGTTCGCCGCATGCCACTGGGCGAACGGCGGGGCGCCCATCATGTCCGGTTCGGTGCGGGCGAGCGTGGCCTGCGGATCGCGGGTGCCGATCACGACGTCGTGGCCCAGTCCCGCCAGCGCGCCGGCAATAGTGCGTCCCGCCATGCCGGTTCCCAGTACTGCAATTTTCATGGCGTCCTCGTTCTCAAGCAGTGGGGTAGACAGGTTCGTCTACGTGTGAGCAAGACGCTATCAGACAGACCTGTCTACGGCAATGAGGAAGCCCCTCCCGCAAATCGAAAGGTGCCGGGACTGGCCGCACGGCAGTAAGCCCGGACAGGCCGTCGGGGTTGGCGGACAGGCCGGCAGGGTTGGCGACGGGACGTAGACAGACTTGTCTGTGTACGATTGAGCCATGACCTCGCAAGCAGCCACTGCCCCGCCGGCTGCCCGCACCCCCGCCGGGCAAGCCAGAGAGAAAATCTTGGCCACGGCCTTCCGGCTCTTCTACGCGCACGGCTTCCGGGCCGCCGGCATCGACACCATCATCGCCGAGTCCGGCGTCGCGAAAGCCACGTTCTACAAGTACTTTCCGGCCAAGGACGACCTCATCCTGGCCTATCTGGAGAGGGTGGACGGCATCTGGACCGGGCAGCTGCACGCCGCCGCCGACGCCGCCGGCGAAGACCCGGCCGCGCAGCTCGTGGGCCTGTTCGATGCCCTGACAACCGCCTGCCGGCGCGACGGCTACCGCGGCTGCGCCTTCATCAACGCAGCCGCCGAGTCGGTCGCCGGCACTCGGGTCCACGACCGGACCGTGGCCCACAAGCAGCAGGTCCGTGCCTGGATCCGGGACCTGTCCGCGCGCGCCGGAGCCCGGGACCCGGACCAGCTGGCCCGCAGCCTGACCCTGCTGCTCGACGGCGGACTGGCCAGCGGCGTGCTCGACGGCGACCCGGACGCCGCTAGCGCGGCGAAGGCCACGGCAGCCCAACTCGTGGCGGCCAGCCTCATCAATTCCCCCACCGGACGCAGCCCCGGACGAGGCCCCGAAGGAAACCCTGGAGGAACGCATGAACACCATTGAGCCCGCGGCCGACCCGCAGCTTGCCCGCTGGCAGCGCTTCCGGAACAGCCGGAACGCGGCCCTCGCCAGCGACCACGGCTGGCTGACGCTGACCTCGTTCCAGTGGCTCGAGGACCGGCCGGCCGCCGTCGAGCTCGCCCCCGGGCTCTGGTCCACGGACGGCACGACGGCGTTCCTCACCGCCGCCGCGTCCGACGGCCTGACCCTCGTGGACACCGGCGAACCCGTGGACGGCACCATCAGCGCCGTGCTCTCGGACGAGGAATCACTGATGTGGGTCCAGTACGGCGGCGACGACGGCCGCCAGGTGGTGGTGGAGCTCGCCATGCGGGCGGACAAGTACGCCATCCGCACGCGCGACTCCCAGTCCCCGGCGTTCACTGAGTTCGACGGCGTGCCCACCTTCGACTTCCGCCCGGACCTGGTCATCGAGGCCCGGTTCGTGCCATATCCCGAGCCGGTGGACGTGCCGATCGGCACCGCAAACCCGCTCGTGGACGGGGTCCACCGCTCGGTCGGCGAGCTGGTCTTCCGGCTTCCGGGCATGGAGCACGAGTTCCACCTGCAAGCCGAGGAGGAGAAGCTCGGCGCCCTGACGGTCACGTTCCACGACGAGACCAATGGAGAAAGCACGGACGAGTGGCGGAAGGTCTCCACCGCAAAACCCCGCCCTGATGGAACGGTGGTCTTGGACTTCAACCGGGCCATCAACTACCCCAGCGCCTTCACTCCGTACGGCACCTGCCCCATGCCGGTGAAGAACAACAGCCTGGACTACCGGATCGCGGCCGGCGAGAAGGAACCCGGGATCTTCTAGACGAGTCCTAGACGATCGCGGACACGCCCGTGACGGCGCGTCCCGTGATCAGGGTGTTGATCTCGAACGAGCCCTCGTAGGTGTAGATGGCCTCGGCGTCGGAGAAGATCTTGGCCATCCGGTAGTCGGTAACGATCCCGTTGCCGCCCAGTAGGGACCGGCCCATCGCCACGGTTTCGCGCATCCGGGCGCTGACATAGGACTTCGCGAGGGCCACCTGCGGCATGTCCGCCGCGCCCTGGTCCTGCAGCTGCGCGACCCGGACCATCATGCCCATACTGGCCACGGCGTTGCCGAGCATGGTCACCAGCTGCTGCTGGACCAGCTGGAACTTCGCCAGCGGGCGGCCGAACTGCTGGCGTTCGACGGCGTACTGCCTGGCGACGTCGAACGCCGCGAGCTGCTGCCCCACGCCCTGCCAGGCCACCATGATCCGGGAACCGCGCAGGAGCTCGTTGGTGTCCTCGAAGCTGCTGATGCCGGCGAAGCGGTCCGTTTCGGCCACGGTGACGTCGGTGAAGACGATGTCCGCGTTCTGCACCGTGCGCAGGGCAATCTTGTTTTCGATCCGGCTCCGGTGCACCCCGGGCAAGGTGGCGTCGACGATGAAGCCGCGAATGCCGCCGTCGGCCTCGTCCCGGGCCCAGACGAGCATGTAGTCGCAAAACGTCCCGTTGCCGATCCAGCGCTTGGCGCCGTTGAGCACCCAGGCGTCGCCGCCGTCGGCCGCGCCGCCCGGGACCCGCCGGGCCCGGGTTTCCATGCCGCCGGCAACGTCCGAGCCGTGGTCCGGTTCGGTGAGGGCAAAGGCGCCGGTGGTGCGCAGGTTCGCCGCGTCCTCGAGCAGGCGCGCCTTCTGCTCCTCGGAGCCGAAGCCGTAGAGCGACTCCACAAAGAGGTCGTGGTGGACCAGGAAGAAGGTGGCGAGCGAGGTGTCCACCCGGGTCATCTCGGCGATGACGATTCCGGCGAACAGGTTGCTGTAGCCGCGCTGGGCGGGGGCGCTCAACTCCAAGGCGGCCAGCTTCGGCAGGATGTGGGCCGGGAACTCGGCCTTGTTCCACCAGTCCGTGGCAAACGGGGCGACCTCGGCAGCCAGGAACTCCCGCAGCTGCGCCAGTTTGGCCCGCTCCGCCGCGCTGAGCAGGGATTCGTAGTCGAAGAAGTCCGCCGTGGGCAGCCCCGCCACAGACGGCGCGGCCACAGACGGTGCGGCCGTGGCGGCCAACCCTGTCCCGGTCATTTCGGAACTGGTCATTTCGGACCCATCCGAATGGCGCCGTCGAGGCGGATCGTCTCGCCGTTGAGCATGGCGTTCTCCACTATGTGCGCGGCGAGGTTCGCGTATTCAGCGGGGCGGCCCAGCCGCGAGGGATGCGGCACCTGTTGGCCCAGGGAGTCCTGCGCCTCCTGTGGCAGTCCGGCCATCATGGGAGTCTCGAAGATGCCCGGTGCAATGGTGACCACCCGGATCAGCGAGCGCGCGAGTTCGCGGGCGATCGGCAACGTCATGGCGGCGACCGCGCCCTTGGAGGCCGCGTAGGCGGGCTGGCCGATCTGGCCGTCGAACGCGGCAACGGATGCGGTGTTGATGATGACGCCACGTTCCGGACCGCCGAGTTCGGTGGCGGCGGGCTCGGTGGCTGCCATTGCGGCCGCGGCGAGGCGGATCACGTTGAAGGTGCCCACGAGGTTGATCTGGATGACGCGGTTGAAGGCCTCCAGCGGGAGCACGCCCTCGCGGCCCAGGACCTTGCCGGGGGTCGCGATCCCCGCGCAGTTGACCACGATGCGCAGCGGGCCAAGCGCGGCGGCGGCATCGACGGCGGCCTGCACCTGCGCCTCGTCCGTGACGTCGGCGGGGACAAAGACGGCTGTGCGGCCGACTCCGGCCTTCGCACCGGCGGCGGCCGGCGCACCGGCGGCGGCACCCTCGCCTGCGGCGGAGGCGGTCAGTTCCGCGGCAAAGGCGTCCCCGGCGGAACCCGGCAGGTCCACGAGCACCACCGAGGCACCGGCGTCGAAGAGGCGCCTGGCCGTGGCAGCTCCGAGACCCGAGGCCCCGCCCGTGATCAGCGCGACAGTACCCTTGATGTCCATCCATCCTCCTTGATGTGGAACCGAACCCCGGCCGCGAAGCCGCGACGCGGGCGGCGCCTGAAGCAGCGGCCCGGGGGGAACATTAGTTAGTGAATGTTAACTGGAATGCGGGCAATCCGCACCTTTGGGCGCACACATGAGGAAGGCGCGGTCAGGTTCGCGGTCCGGACCGTCTCCCGCGATTAGGCTTGGGTCATGACCCGAGCCGACGCCTCCGCCCCCAACTGGTCCTTCCGCGCAGATGAGGCCGCCCGCTCGGTGACCCGGCTTTTTGGCCAGCGGCTCTTCTTCCTGCCGGGGACCCACATCGCCGCGATCCTCCGGCCGTCCGGACGGCTAAAGAACCTGTCCCGCCCCTGGCACTACTGGTGGCAGGCACACTACCTGGACTGCCTCGTGGACGCCGGCCGCCGGGAACTGGGCTCGCCCGGGCGTCCAGGGGCCAAGTTCGACGGCGAGAACCGGCCCAGCGCCGGCCACCTCGCCTCCCGGCTCGTCACGGGCATCCGGCTGCGCAACTTCCTCACGGTGGTCAATAACTACTACGACGACATGGCCTGGCTGGCCCTGGCCACGCTCCGGCTGGACAAACTCGCCGAGGACACCCGCAAACTCACGGGCCGGGAGCGCAACGCCAAGGTCCTGCAGAGCCTGACCCTGCAGTTCGACTCCGCCTCCACGGACGAGCTGGGCGGCGGCACCTTCTGGAGCACGAAGCGCGATTTCAAGAACACGCCCGCCACCGCTCCCGTGGCCCTCTACTACGCTCGGACGGGCAACCGGGCCAAGGCGCAGGCCCTGCTGGACTGGCTGGACGCCAAGCTCTACGAGCCTGGACAGGGCCTCTACCGGGACGGCCTGCGGATTTCCGGGACGGGTGACGTGGTGATGGAAGAGACCATCTACACCTATAACCAGGGGCCAGTCCTCGGGGCCCTGCTGGAACTTGGGGGCGAGGCGAACCTCGAACGTGCGGCCGCGCTGGTGGACGCCGTGGCGGGCAACCTCACGCATCCGGCCCCACTGCTGGGGCGCACCGCTGCGGTGTTGCGCTGCGAGGGAACGGGCGACGGCGGACTCTTCACCGGGATCCTCGTCCGCTACCTGGCCCTTGCCGCCATCGACGAACGGCTGCCCGCCGAAACCCGGGCCACGGCGGCGGCACTCGTGAACGATACAGCCGACGCCCTCTGGGAAGGCCGCCGGATCCTCCCGGCGCAGGACCGCCTCGCGCGCCCTGGCAGCCACCTGGTCTTCTCGGACCGCACCGAACTGCCGGCACGCCGCAGCTACCCGGAGGGCGCCGCCGTCGAGCTGTCCACACAGCTCCAGGCCTGGATGGTGCTGGAGGCGGCCGCATTGGTCGCTTCGGCGCCCGCTCTCTAACCTGCAGCAATTAGGTCACGCAACAGTTTCGTAATTCATGTGATACTCGTCACTTAATGGGGCTTCAGGTTGGTCGCTTAGGTTTGGCTAACCTACAGTCGTTCGTAGTGAGCATGCCCTAACTTCCCCGCTCACGGGGGTCAGGGCACCGACGACGAATTCCTTGCAGAAAGTAGCCCCATGAAGATCCGCAACAACGCACTGGCGGGCATCGCCCTGGCCGCTACCGCCGCCCTGGGCCTGGCCGCCTGCGGTTCCGGTTCGACTGCCCCGGCTGGCAGCAGTGCAGCGGGCGCCGGCGAGATCACGGTCTATAACGCCCAGCACGAGTCCCTGACCAAAGAGTGGGTAGACGCCTTCACGGCGGAAACCGGCATCAAGGTCACCGTGCGCCAGGGCGACGACACCGAAATGTCCAACCAGATCGTCCAGGAAGGCCAGGCCTCACCGGCGGATGTCTTCCTCACCGAGAACTCACCCGCCATGGCCCAGGTGGAAAACGCCGGCCTCTTTGCGGACGTGGACAAGGCCACCGTGGACCAGGTCCCCGCCGAATTCCGCCCCTCCACCAACAAGTGGACCGGCATCGCTGCCCGCTCCACCGTGCTGGTCTATGACAAGAAGAAGATCAGCGCCGACAAGCTGCCCAAGTCCATGCTGGATCTGGCCAACCCCGAGTGGAAGGGCAAGTGGGCCGCTTCCCCGTCGGGCGCCGACTTCCAGGCGATCGTCTCGGCACTGCTGGAACTCAAGGGCGAAGCCGCCACGCAGGCATGGCTCAAGGGCATGAAAGAGAACTCCAAGGCCTACAAGGGCAACAGCACAGCCATGAAGGCCGTCAATGCCGGCGAAGTGGACGCCGCCCTGATCTACCACTACTACTACTACGGCGACCAGGCCAAGACCGGCGAGAACTCCAACAACGTCACGCCGTTCTACTTCAAAAACCAGGACCCCGGCGCATTCGTCTCCATCTCCGGCGGCGGCGTGCTGAAGTCCTCGAAGAACGCCGCAGCGGCCCAGTCCTTCCTGAAGTTCATCACCGGCAAGAAGGGCCAGGAAGTGCTGCAGAAGGGCACCTCCTTCGAATACGCCGTCGCCTCGGGCGTCCCGTCCAACGACAAGCTGGTTCCGCTCAAGGAGCTGCAGGCACCCACAGTGGATCCCGCCAAGCTCAATTCCGCCAAGGTCACCGAACTGATGACCCAGGCAGGACTGCTGTAGCAGCAGTGACTAGCAAGCTGGCGGTCCCCGGTCCATCGGGCGAGAAGACGACGGACACGACGGACACGACGACGGCGGGCAGGGGCAAACGCCCCCGCCCGCCTTTCGGCGTCTCTGTCGTATCCATCATTGCGGTTCTGATCACCCTGTTTTCCCTGGTGCCCCTGGCCTACGTGGTCTTCATGACGGCCTCCACCGGCTGGGACACCGCCGCCGCCCTGATCATCCGACCGCGCGTGGGCGAACTCCTGCTGAACACCGTGCTGCTGACCGTGGTGACGGTGCCGCTGTGCCTGGTCCTGGGTGTCGGCGGCGCGTGGCTGGTCGAACGCACCAACCTCGTGGGCCGGAAGTGGTGGGCCGTGCTGCTCGCCGCTCCGCTTGCCATCCCCGCCTTCGTCAACAGCTACGCCTGGGTTTCCGCGGTGCCCTCCCTCGGCGGGCTCTGGTCCGGGGTCCTGATCGCCACCCTGTCCTACTTCCCGCTCGTGTACATCCCGGCCGCAGCGACGCTCAGCCGCCTGGACCCGGCGATCGAACAGTCCGCAGCCTCCCTCGGGCTCGGCGCCTGGCGCGCGTTCTTCCGCGTGGTGCTGCCGCAGCTGCGCATCGCCATGACCGGCGGCGGGCTGCTGGTCGCGCTGCACCTGCTGGCCGAATACGGGGCGTTCGCGATGATCCGCTTCGACACCTTCACCACCGCGATCATGGTGCAGTACCAGTCCACGTTCAACGGAACCGCCGGGAACATGCTGGCCAGCGTCCTGGTGTTCCTGTGCCTGATCCTGCTGCTCGTGGAGGTCCGCAGCCGCGGCAGCGCCCGGTACGCCAGGATCGGCTCGGGTGCCCAGGCGCGCGCCCTGCGCCTGCCCCTGCACGCCTACCAGTTCCCCGCCCAGCTGTCCTTGTTCGCCCTCACCGGGCTGGCGTTCGGCCTGCCGCTGACCTTTGTGCTGCGCTGGATCGTCGCCGGCGGCCCGGAAATCTGGGCAGCCGAGGAATTCATGCCGGCCCTCCTGCAGACCCTGGCCTATGGCCTTGCGGCGGCCGTCGTCACCACCGTGGTCGCGTTCCCCATGGCCTATCTGGCCGTGCGGCGTCCCGGCTGGTTCAGTAAGTCCCTGGAGCTGTCCAACTACATCACCAGCTCCATGCCCGGGATTGTGGTGGGCCTGGCCTTCGTGACCGTGAGCATCCGGATGGCGCCCAGCCTGTACCAGACCTCAGCGCTGCTCATCGCGGCCTATGTGCTGTTGTTCCTCCCCCGGGCCCTCGTGAACATCCGCTCGGGGCTGTCCCAGGCACCGAAGGAACTCGACGAGGCCGCCCAGGTGCTCGGCAAGCCGCCGCTGCTGGCCTTCCTGCGCGTGACGCTGCGCCTGACGGCCCCCGCCGCGGCCGGTGGCGCGGCCCTGGTGTTCCTGGGGATTGTCAACGAGCTCACGGCCACCCTGCTGCTCTCGCCCAACGGGACGCGTACACTCGCCACCGAGTTCTGGAGCAAAGCCAGCGAGATCGATTACGCTGGCGCCGCCCCCTACGCGCTGCTGATGATCCTGATCTCGGCGCCCATGACCTACCTCCTCTTCCAGCAGTCCAAGAAAGTAGCCGGACAGTGACCGATGTTTACCCGTCGCGTGAGGCCCCCTCGCGTCTCCCCGAGCCTCGGATCGCGGCTTCCGTGGCCACCAGCACCAACAGCCACCTGGAAATCGACGCGGTCACCAAGAACTTTGGGTCCCAGGCCGTCCTCAAGGGCGTCAACCTCTCCGTCGCCAGGGGCGGAACGACGGCGATCGTGGGACCGTCCGGCTCCGGAAAGACCACGCTCCTGCGCCTGATCGCCGGCTTCGAACACCCTGACACCGGCAGCATCTCGCTGGGCGGCAGCAAGGTGGCGGGAGAGAACGCCTGGGTCCCCGCCCACAAGCGCCACGTCGGCTACGTGGCCCAGGACGGCGCCTTGTTCCCGCACCTGACCGTCGGGCAGAACGTCTCCTTTGGCCTGGACGCCGCCCAGCTCCCCGGAGGGCACCGCGGGGTCAAGGCGCGGGTCGGCGAGCTGCTAGAAATGGTCTCTCTGGACCCGGCAATGGCCAAGCGCCGCCCGCACCAGCTCTCCGGCGGCCAGCAGCAGCGCGTCGCCCTGGCCCGGGCGCTGGCCCGCAAGCCCGCGCTCATGCTGCTGGACGAGCCGTTTTCCGCCCTGGACGCCGGCCTGCGGGTGGCCACTCGCCGCGCCGTGGCCCAGGTCCTGAAGGACGCCGGCGTGACCACAATCCTGGTCACGCATGACCAGGCCGAGGCGCTGTCCTTCGCCGACCAGGTGGCCGTGATGCGCGGCGGCAGGCTGGCCCAGATCGGCAACCCCTTCGTCGTCTACACCCGCCCGGCGGACCGTGCCACCGCCGAATTCCTGGGCGATGCCGTGATCCTGGATGCCTGGATGGAAGGGTCCCTGGCCACGTGCTCGCTCGGCGGAATCCCCGTGCGCCGACCGCCGGCCCAGGGCCGGGTCCAGCTGATGCTGCGGCCCGAGCAGATCCGCATTTCCGAGGACGGCCCCATCCGAGGCACAGTGGTAGACACCGACTACTTCGGCCCTGAGACGACGGTGCGGCTCCAGCTCCCCGTCCCGCCGGTTCTTGCCGCCGGCGCCGTCCCGGACCACCGCTACCCCGGCGGCGGGGAAATCATCACCATCCGGCACTGGAACGCCTCGATCGCCCGCCCCGGCACGGAGCTGCGGCTTCGCGTGGTGGGCGAGGCAGTCGCTTTCCCGGTGGATGAGCAGCCGTCCCAATAGTCCGCTGCTTTAGGGGTTGACCAGGGGTGCCCCGCGCATGAAAATGCGAACCATGAGTGATCATCGCAGCCTTTCCGAGCCCGCTCCGTTCACTGCCGATGACTTCGCCGAGCGGTTGCGGCGAGCAGCCCACGCCGCCCAGGATGCCGGGCTCGACGGCATCCTGGTCACTCCCGGACCGGACCTGCTATACCTCACCGGGTATGCACCCGTGGCCATCACTGAACGCATCACCATGCTCGTGATCCCCGTCGACGCGGAGCCCGCCATGATCGTTCCGAGGCTCGAGAGGCCCGACGCGGAAGCGGCCGCCGGCGCCTCGATTCTGCGGATCACCGACTGGACCGACGGGAGCGACCCCTACACGGAATCTGCGACGCTGATGGCCGGCACCGGACGTTATGCCGTCTCCGACTCGGCCTGGGCCATGCACCTCCTCGGCCTGCAGGATCGACTGCCCAAGTCGTCCTATGTCTCGATGACGACCGCCCTGCCGATGCTTCGGGCGATCAAGGATGACGACGAGATCGAGCGGCTGGCGGCGGCCGGCGCGGCTGCAGGCCAGGCTTACGAGAAGATCGTCACCGTGCGGTTCGCTGGGCGCAGCGAGACCGACGTCGGCTCTGATCTCGCTGTCCTACTTCGCCAATTCGGTCATTCGCAGGTGGACTTCACCGTCGTCGGTTCGGGTCCGAATGGAGCCAACCCTCACCACGAGATCGGCCCGCGGATCATCGAGGACGGAGACATGGTGGTGCTCGACTTCGGCGGCCTCAAACACGGCTACGGATCAGACACGACGCGGACCGTGCACGTCGGCGAACCCACCGCCGAGGAGCGCGAGGTTCACGACGTCGTCAGACTCGCACAGCAGGCCGGGTTCGAGGCCGTGCGGCCAGGCGTCGAGTGCCAGGAGATCGATCGCGTGTCCCGGGCGGTGATCACTGCAGCCGGCTACGGCGACTACTTCATTCACCGCGTCGGGCACGGAATCGGACTGACGACTCACGAGCCGCCGTACATGGTCGAGGGCGAAACCCAGATCCTCCACCCCGGCATGTGCTTCTCGATCGAACCCGGAATCTACCTGCCGGGCAGGTTCGGCGTACGGATCGAGGACATTGTGACGGTCGTTCCCGACGGCGGACGGCGACTCAATCAGACCTCGCACGAGATGAGAATCGTCCACTAGTTAGCCGACGTGGTCCACGGCTTTGGCGAGTCTGTGGCCTATGCGGAACATATGCGCCCCCGTTTCCTGGTCCAGTTCCTCAAGATAGGCGGCGTGGTCTTTGGGAATGACCAAGAGGTGGCCCGGATTTATAGGACTCGTGTCCATAAAAGCGAAGACGCGCTCGTCCTCGAAGACGATGTTCGAGGGCACGCCGCCACTAACTATTTGGCAAAAGAGGCAGTCATTTTTGTCCGTGGGCATCAGGGCATTCTGCCAGTCATGCCGAGCTGTCCCAGATCGGCCGCCGGACACGCCACAGTGTTCCGCAACGAGCGTCCCATGCAGACGCCACAGGATGGTCCTAAGAGGGTCGTCTACGGGACGGTGTTTGGGGAGCCCCATGCTTCTACCTCACCGTGGCCCCACAGGGCCGACCGACTGCAACTTCCCTGTCCGGGTACGGCTTCCTTAGCTGGATTGGGTCTGAACCCATTCCACTTCATCGGCGAGTAGGTCAAGGCCATTCCCGGCCGGTTTGTATCCCAGCTCCTGGGCCGCGGTGGTGTCCAGAGTCATTGGCGTCCGCCACGGGTGTTCCCCTCGCTCCGGCGTGTTCGGGACCAGATCAATTGCCCCGCTCCATGCGAGTTGTGCAGCGATGGCCTGCACTATTTGGAGAGCTGAAGGGGTGTCAGGATCGGCGGCGTTCAGGATGCGTGGCCCGGGGTGCGCCGCGAGAGTCTCGATCAGAGCCGCGACATTGGCGGCTGCGCTGAGATGGTCGACAGTGTCCGGGTCGGCCAGCTCTATGGTCGGCTCCCCGCGGAGCATGTACTCAACGATGCCCTGTGTGCGGGCCTGCCGGGTCCAAGGGCCGTGGACCTTCGAAGGGCGGATCACGGTAACCGGCAGGCCCGAGTCGAGTGCCGCAAGCTCGGCGGCGACCTTACAGGGCGCGTACCCTTCCCGGCTGAAAGGGTTCACATCGTCCCCGGCGGGCGGAAGCGTGGGAGCGTCCTCGCGGATGGGCCCCTCAAACTGGGGAGACTCGTCACCGTTAACATGCCTGCCGGCAGCGTCGGTGTAGACCGCCCGACTCGACACCAGCACCGGGCTGGCCACTAAGGCCATTACCGGAAGGATGGCCCTGACATCTGCGGCCGTATATGCGACAAGGTCGACCAGGAGATCCGCGCCGCCGCCCACAAGCTCATCAATTCCGCTGCTGTCGCTGCGCTCGATCTGGTGGAAGCGTACCCCTGCCTGTAACAGCTCGACAGGCATTCGCGAACTACTGCGGCCGGTCACGTCCACGTTCCACCCCGCTTTGGCGAGCCGCAACGCTGTCATGCCGCCCATGGCTCCCGTTCCCCCTAACAGAACCGCCCGCACTGTCACCCTCCTAAATCTCGAAACACATCCACCGCACTCTAACGTTTGCAGAAGGTGAACATGCCAAGCGGCTTGCGGGCAGCCCATCCATTTTGAGCCCGCGTCGCACGCGGGCGATCCTGATCTCAATCGCGCCCGGTCGCGGCCCAGCGTTTCATTGCTTCGAGGAGATGATTTGGAGTGAGCATGAAGCGAGGTTCGAGTTCCTCCCAGCCCGGCTCTTTCACGCTCCGGCTGTACGCTGCGTGGTCGGCATCGATGGGAATGGACTCGTCGAGCCCACCCGTTTCGTCGCCCGTTAAAGCTAGGTGATAGATCCACGTTGAACCGTCGGCTTCGACGTTTCGGAATGTCGCCTCAAAGACCGCGCGCTCCGCCGAAAGTCCTTGCTGCAGCTCATCCGGTCGCGAATTGAGCATGTTCATCCATTCCTCGAATGCCTGCTCCTTGCCGCTGACGATGCGTGAGCGGCTTAGTTCGAGTCGCATGCCGTGAGGTACTGATAGCGGCATTTGGTGCCCAGGAAAGTTGCGCGGTACCGGAGTGAAAGGGATCTCGAAGTGAGTGTCATGAGAAGTCATGGAAGTATTCCTGCGGCGTTGACCGCACGGAGGCGCCTTTAGCGGGGACGTGTTTCTTTAAAGGATCCTTCACCGGGCAGCTCAGTTGAAACGCTGACCGAAGGCTATGGCATCCAGATCATTGGCAGTTACGGTGGCTCCATGAGGGACAGGACGCTGCTGATCATGTGCGGGACAACGGAGTTCAATGACGCCCTCGACCACTACGAGACGGAAGGCTGGCGCCGTGCGGAAACTGATCTACGGCATGAATCTCACCCTGGACGGCTACATCGCCGCGGCTGGCGACGACATCGGCTGGAGCGGGCCGAGCGACGAACTGTTCCAGTGGTGGCTCGACCAGGAGCGGGCTAGCAGCCTGTCGCTGTACGGCCGCAAGCTCTGGGAGACCATGAGCTCCTACTGGCCGACCGGCGACCAGCAGCCCAACGCCACCCCGGCGGAGATCGAGTTCGCGCGGAACTGGCGGGACACTCCGAAGGTGGTGTTCTCCTCGACGATCGACAAGGTCGACTGGAACACCCGCCTGGTCACCGGTGACGCGATCGCCGAGATCACCCGGCTCAAGGCCGGGGACGGCGGCCCGATGAGCGTCGGCGGCGCAACGCTCGCCGGGGCGGCCATGCGGGCCGGGCTGATCGACGAATATGTGCTCGCCACCTATCCGGTCCTGGTGGGCGGTGGCACTCCGTTCTTCACCTCGCTCGACAGCTGGGTGAACCTGAACCTGGTGGAGACGCGGACGTTTCCCGGCGGCGTGGTCCTGACCAGGTACGAGAGGTGGCGCTGAGCGCGATTGCTCCGCGCGGTCGGGGAAGTACTCCACCACCAGCGGCCCCACGTCGACGGGCAGCAGATAGTCCGGAATGTGCCTGCGCACCGCCCCGGCGACTTCAGCCTTAAACAGAAACGGTTGCGCCACAATATGGCCCACCGACACATCGAAGTCCGCGAACAGCCAACTCACCAACTCCAATTGGGACTCGCAGATCACCAGATCCCGCTCCGAAATGGCGTCGATGATGGTCCCTTGAACGACACCGAATTGTGCGACGCACGCGGGAAAACCGGCCTGTCCGCACACTAGCTCCGCCTCCGCGAGCAGCACCACAAAGTGATGGCCTCTAGTGGAATCACACCAACGGTGCTTTCGTTGACCTACACAGTTACATCTGGGGGTCATATGAAACGTCATCTGGGTTCTTGGAATGTTGGCCAAGTCCTTGCTGTCTCACTCGCGATAATCGCGTCCTTGATTCTCTTACTGGTTCCCATGTACACCCAGGTAAAACTAACGTCGGGTGGGCCAGAGCAGGTTAGCCATCCGACCCTGCTGGAAACAGTAGGGCCGTCTATCTTCGTGCCGTTGCTCATCCCCGTGGCCCTGACCGCGCTACCTCTACTCATACGAGGACGCGCGCGGACTCCGGTATCGGTCGCGACCACCGTCGCTCTTGTTGTCTTCGTAGTCATCGGCTCCGCAAGCATCGGATGGTTCTACATTCCAGCCCTGGCCGCCGCCGTAGCCGCCGTGGTTACCTCGATGGGCAGCCACGCAAGACTCCAAGTTCGCCGTATCTAATCGTCCTAAACCGAGCCACTCTGCTGCCTTGCCCAAGACCTCGGGCCTGATCGCAGGGGCAGGCATTACGCGGCACAGTCATCGACTAGCTGGACCTGCTGTGACGTCCCGATAGCCGATCCGTTGACGGGCGCTCCCGTGGTTTGTCCGAACTTTCAACTGTCGGTACTGGCCTTCTTTCGGGCTCCCAGAACGCAGAACTCGTTGCCTTCTGGATCCTCTAGTACAGTCCACGGCCGCTCGCCTTGACCAACATCGACCCTGCGGGCACCCAGAGCGACCATCCGCTCGACCTCGGCCGCTGGATCGTCCGGCCGAAAATCGAGGTGAAGACGATTCTTTGTTACCTTCGAATCTGCCACCGGCACGAAGACCAACCCTGGCAACCGGTCCGGTGCAGAACGAATTTCGAACTCATCGTCAGCTTCCAAAGTCACGACCCAACCCAAAGCTTTGGCCCACCAAAGTCCAAGCTCAGCCGGTCGTGCCGAATCGACAATTACTTGTTCCCATTCAAGACTCATGCGTTCCACTCTACTGAGCCGGACCCCTGCCCGGTGAAGAATCCCTGCGGTCACCAGGGCGTCCGCTGAACCACCGGCTTACGGGTGGTAAGGCGTCCGGTCCGCCAAGTGCTCCATGACATTGAAGAGCTCCGTCCTTGTCGTGACACGATCTACGGATGAATTCATCACCGCTTCCAGCCATCCGTGCGGAGCAGGGAAGTGCATCTGCGCGCGATGCGGCCCAACTTTGGGCTCGCGCTACGGCGCGGCGGGATCAGCTCCGTCATTCCATCGCTCGAGGACAAGCTACCCGCTATTGAATCAGCGCTTGCCCTGGACGGCGCATTGCTTCTGATGGTGCGTATCAGTGACCGCGCAATGGCGTTCTCGATCGTCGTTCCCCATGTGGACGTCCTGGAAGTGCTATATCTGGCAGTTGATCCAGAAGCTTGGGGAACGGGACGGGCCGACCGGAACGGCGCTACCTCTTGTCCCAATGAAGGATCCTTCCACGGGACATTGCAGAGAACACGCCTGGTTGCTTAGAGGGTCAGGCGGCTCGTTCCCGTGGTGCCGTCTCGGTAGGTAACTTCGACCTCGACGCCATCGCTCGACGCGTTCCGCAGTTCGTCTCCTGGCAGCCAAAGAGCGAAATGTCCCTGGGACACGGTTGCTGTCACGTCCTCGTGAGTTCGGCTCTTATAGATGACTCCGACAATGTCAGAGCCCGCAGTACCCGCGGCCAAGGATATGTCGCCGGCGCTCATGGTGCCGGTACCCAGAGCCGTGGCGGTCAACTCACGTGGTCCGGGTACGGCGTAACCGGCGGGCTTTCCTACCGAGCCTGTCGTGCCCCTACCAAAAAGGCTTACAGAGTCATCGGTAATACACAGCGCCGAGAACCCGTCCTTGCCCGTGAGCACGACAGTGGTCCACACGCCGCGCCGCTCAGCGATCGCCACCTCAGCCGAGTCGACGTCGTCAGCGTACATTCCACCCCCTACGTTCTTTTTGGATGCGCGGCACTCGGCTACCGCACTGGCACGTTCCGTTTCAGTCAGGCCGGTAGGGGTGGAGGTCCAGCTGGCAAATGCCGGATCCCCGCCTGACAGCGACGGCAGGATGATCGTGCCGGCGGTTACTACCGCCACCATTCCTCCGACAACGGCGAACCTGCGGGCGCTCCGTCCGGTTCCTCTAGGCTGACGATCTTTGCCTGCGGCGGTTGTCAGTGCCGGGCGCTGTGATGGCACCGATGATGGGTCCGCGGACAGGATGCGGTGAAGATCGGTGCGGGCCCTTTGGGTATTGGCGGAGCCCCCGTGGTCCGCTGCGTCCAGCGACCGAAGCAGGGTGTCGATGTCTTGATTGCGGGTCATGGCGTGGTTGTCCTTCCAAGAGAGGCAGCGGGTGTGCGGGACGGCTGGGGTAGGTGTTCCAGAAGGAGGCGAAGCGCCCGGCGGGCACGGCTCAATCGCAGACGGAAGGCGACCGGGGAGATGCCGAGGACGGCAGCTGCCTGCGGTGCGTTGAGGTCTTCGAAGACCACGAGGCCCAATGCCTCCTGATGGACCTCAGAGAGTATGCGCCACGCCCTGCCCAGGTCCACGCGATTCACGATTGGGCCAGCGTCTTCGTCCAGATATGTCAGAGCTGCGGCATCTGCGAGGCGAACACCGAGTGCCACGCGACGCTGTTCGCCTCGATGAGTGTTCAACAAAATGTTCCGCGTGATGCCGAAGATCCAGGCTCTCGCGTCCCCATGGCGGCCCGGCAGCTCATCGAGGCGGCGCCACACAACCAAGAACGCGTCGGCAACCACGTCTTCGGCGTGGTCTGGGTGCGCGCGACGTTGAACAAATCTAATGAGATCTGGGTAGACCACTTCATACAACTGTCTGAAGGTGTGCTCCCGGTCAGGAGCTTGCGAAAGGTGCCTCATGCCCTATACCTGTCTGCCACCCGACTAAGTGTGTCGCACGCAGGCAGTTAGTTTCTGGAACCGTCGTCCCGGGCGTTCCGTTTAGGGAACCCTGAACGGGACGGTTTAGCCGCGGGTCCAGTGGCCAAGGTGGCCGTCGCCGGGCGGTTTGCTCACTTCGAGACGTATCAACCCGGTCCGGAATCCAGCCGTTCCTCTGCGGAGGATGCCAGAATCTGTGGATGCCGCTTATTCAGGTTCTCAATGCATCCCCCTCCTCCACTGAAAAGAAGCGTCGGCTTCTGGCTGCGCTAACGGCCACTTACGCTGAGGTCATGGAAATCCGTCCCGACACGATCCGGGTGAACTTGCACGAGCTCCCCCGCGAGAACTGGTCTGTCGCCGGCATCACCCTTGCGGAGTCAGGACAGAACGAATCCGTCTGAACCGGAACGGCGCAATACCGCTGAAAATCCGCTGCCCGGAATCAATTTTGGATCACAGGAGTGACCCGTTCGAGGATCCCTCAGCGTGCCTTCGCGTGATTCAGCAGGCGGGACCGTTGCGCTACATTCGTGGATGTGAAGGGCGGAAGAATGACCGAGATCAACGAACTACTGAGGGCACTCTGCCTTTAGGCCTCTCTTGTTCCACGGCGATCATCAGGCGATTGGTTCTTTGGGAGGCTACGGGTAGGAGGATCCCTGCGGTGATCCGATAGTGTCAGCCGTGGCGGGATTCAAGGCGATTCCCGATAGGGATGAACGGAGGCACGCCTTTGGCTGCGAGGGGAACGATCAGGGCGCTTTGCGTAATGACTTTGTTAGCAGCAACCGTCGCAGGATGCTCATCGACCAACGCGTCGCCCACCATATCGGCGACGTCGACTTCCAATGACCTGGCGCAGGAACCGGCTGCTTGGAGCGCCGCAGGGATACCCCCAGACCTCGCAGGCAGGGCAACCGCCCTTCAAATCCGCTCGGGCCTGAGCCTAAACGCTCTGGGGGCATCGTTCGTGGACCGGCTCGGGCGGTGGGGCATGGCAGGGGCCGATGCCTCGGCGGCCGATGAGGCCCGCGCCCGCAGTCTCACACCCGGGGATTACGCAACACTCGCTTCCGGCTTACAGATTCAGGCCTACGGCATTGCGCTCTGCGGACCTCAATGGTTCACCACAACCAAGGTGCAACCCTTCTTCGTTGCCGAAAAAGCCGTCAACCAGTCCAGCATCAGGGCCGGTATCGCCATGGCGAACGAGTCCGCCCCATTCCAACGGACGATGACGCTGGACACCGCGGCACAGGTCAGCGGCGACACGACTGAAGGCAGCGCAGTCATCACCGGAACAGCCCATGACAACCTGGCGGCCAACCCGAAGGGCTCCACACTTGGAGTGTCATCCGACAACGGCAGGAAGATGAGCTTCACAGTCAGCTTCCATAGCGCGAACGGCGGTCTCGTTTTCGATGACATACGTGAAACGCCCCCGGTTAGCTGACGGCTCACCTCGATAGCAGGCCAGGCAGTAGGCGTCCGCTTCCCGCAGCGAGTTCAGTAGACGGGCGACGCCAGGCAGAGGGGAATGACCTCAGTTTTGTTGACTCCTGCACCCATGGCACTGGGCGACCGCAGGGTCCGGTAAAGGAACCCGAACCGGACGGTGCTGATTATGGCGACCCTCTCTGCAGTCGGTCAGAGCGTGGCACCCCAGAAAGCCCGTAAGTCGTCGCCGACGCCGTACTCTCGTGGATGCTGTATCTGAAGGGCGTTGTTCGGTCGGCGATCGGCCGATGGGCGCCGCGGCGGGTCGGCGATGCGTTTACGGCGACTGCGAGCCAAGTCCCGTGGTGCTCCCTCGCGCGCGTACACCGCGGCAAGTGCGCACGCTCTTGCGATCATCATGCTTCCGCCAGACGGCAGATTTGGACCGTGGTAGAGCAACCACTCCGCCACGGAGCACACTCGCACGAGTTCTTCGTCCGAGCACGTCAGGATCCACTGGGCAGTCTCGCCTTCGCCATACTCATGCAAGGCCCGGGACATGGACTCGACAGGGGCGTTCAACATGGGGCAACTGTATCGAGACGATACGTCGAACCAGCAGGCAACGGCTGCGCGGCCGTAAGCGGATCCTTCAACGGACGTTCCATGAATTGACGCCTGGGCGTCCGTGCATCAGTCGGTCGATAGCGTCCCCAGCCGTTCCTCTCCCGGGGTAGAGAATGATGGGTGATACGAGTGTGGGGTTGGAATCGAACTCGAAGACTACCGATTCGACCTGGCGCGACCCGACGGACGCCCGGACCAGGCACGGCTCCACGGACCGGAGGCTGGACCAGGGAATCGCTCCGAGCTCGATGAACTTGCGTCCTCCGCGCCAGAAACTCAGCCCTTCGGCGTTGGCTACGACGTCCACGCCGTAGCCAAGGCGGTTAGCGCCTTTCAGCAGGGCCTTCGAACTCACGAACCGGGACAACAGGGCGCTGTTCCACATCATCCTGGCGATCGCGGCACCGGGGTTGCGTTCCTCTACCAGGCTGTAACGGCGACGCTGGTTCTGCCGGGCTACCAGCACCCCGACGCTCCCGATCAAGCCGCAGACGATCAGGCCCAGAACCAAGCTGAAAACTGCGAGGCCTGCGCTGTCCAGAGAACGTATTCCGAGAACGAGCGCAGCCAGTCCACCCGCGAAGACGATCGAGTGGACGACGACAAGCCCGACCACTGGATTAGCCAACCCACGAGGGGCGCGCAGCAATTTCATGGTCGGACAGTATCAGTTCGAAGAGCAACGCCGATTCGCAAGCTGAGGGTAGACCCGCATATATGACTCGATGCCCCATGCGCCGCTCGCGCACTGCCGTCGGTCCGATTCGGGGGCAAGACATCCTCGCCGGGATGCCTTCTCATTTCCGGTCACTCGCTCCGATCGTAAGAGTACTAGCCGTTGATGAAAACCCGATCGGGTACTCATCCGGCTTCCAGACCCCGCCCGCAAGCCGGTCCCTCACCGGCCAGCTCGCCACTTTCATGACTTCCTTCGAGGAAGCCGTAATGCAGGGGCCCTCTGATTCCCATATGACCCGCCCGCAAAACTGCCCGGTGAAGGTGCCCTAAACGCTACACTCCACGTTGTCTCACAACCCTAGGGATACGAGGCGTCTCGTCGATCCGGCGACCGCTGCGGCGGTAGTTCTCTAGTTTTCGCGGAACGGTGGGGGTAAGGCCGCGGCCGGCGATTCCAGTAACTATGTCTCGAAACCTTCTGGGTGAATCGCTGTGTTCACCGTCCGGCGTTGCCTTCGGTGCGCTGGTCGTGGTCGGCGTTGATCTGGCCATCGGACGGGCAGCGGCGGGCGATCTGTTTATTGCGGGGTTGAACGGGGCGATGGCCGCGGTCTTTTGGCTGTGGCGGTCACGGGGGGCGTTGAGGCGAAAGAGCCGGCACAATGTGCCGGCTCTTTCAGTTTCCCTCGGAAAAGGAAACCTGGGGTGCAGCCTTGATGCTGCAGGGGTTACGGCTCGTCGAGCCGGTGGTCTTTCACGGGATAGTCCACCGAGCCGGTGTGCCGGCCTGCGGTCAGCAGGCTCAGCTCGAGGACGTCTTCGAGCTGGCTGGCGCCCGGGGCGACGGTGTCTTCCTCGGTTATGCGGATCTCATCGGCCACAGCTGGGGTTCCTTGCCTGGGGGTGTGGGACGGCATTGTCCTTTCACCCTAGTGGGACTTCCTGCGCGTTCGCCGGTGTTGGGGCTTGGCCCGCGCGAGCGTTACCGGCGGCCGGCGGAGATGTTCCTCTAGGCAAGCCTCGTTAGAAGCTTGCAGAAAAGATCTCATATGCGGGAATCGCTTTTGGACATGGTTTCGATAGTTATCAGGGTGGTTGTTCGCTGTGCCTGCGGTTCTCGCTGGCCGGCGGAGCGCCAGCGGGGGGAGGCCGCCGCGCACCCGGAGCGCAATCCCGACTGGTAGGCCGGACCCTTCGCGTGGGGCCCGGCCTCCGCCTGTTCGGTTAGCTGTTTTTGGTGCGTGCGTAGGACTTTTCCGGGTTCCGGGCGCAGTCAGCGACCACTCCGCGGTTCACCAGTTCGGCCAGCAGCACGGCGAGGCGGTAGTCGGTGACGTCGTCCAGTGCCAGCTTGAGGTACCGGGCGGCGAAGCTGGACTTGCCTTTGAGCCATTCCAGCCAGCCGATCAGGCACAGCATCGGGGCCCGTTGCCCTTCGGGGGTTGCCTTCATCAGTTCGAAGGCGACTTCCTGGGCGGTGTCCACGCGTGCCCAGTCGGGGCGGGCGGGGAACACTCCGAGCATGACGGACGTAAATTGATCCGGTGCACTGGTGATGACGTCAGTCATCAGATAGTCCCGGGTGGCGGGGTGCTGGAATGCTCCGGCCAGTTCCTGTGCCGTCCGGGCGGTCAGGGTGGCGGGGCTCTCCAGAACCAGTGCCCACTGGAATCGGCTGCTCTCCAGTGCTTCGGGCCATCCATCGGGGCGGAGGGCCGCGATGCTTTCGCGGGTTCGGCTGTCCCCGGCGAACGGTGCCGGTTCGGTGAATCCGGTGATGTTGCTTCCGGCGTAGATCAGAGCGGCGTTTCCGGTGCTGGTGGTGATCGCGTGCAGCAACCCCTCGGAGCAGCACAGCGGGTTGGTGCAGAGGTAGTTGATCCAGACGTCGGAGGTGACCATCCACGCGTCCCGCAACGGCATCCCTGCGGTCTCCAGTTCGTTGCGGAGCGCGGCGACGTGCCCGGAGCAGGGGCGCGGGTTGTCGGAGCTGTTTTCGTCGGTGTAGATCACGAGGGCGCTGCCGGTGACCGCTTCGTCGGGGGCCCGGTAGCTGACCGGCGTCCGGGCGTAGGCCAGCGGGTCGGTGCCGAACGGGGCGTCTATGCGGAGCGTGGCACCGAGCCGGTTTGCCTGCATGGTCAGCACGTGAGGGTCTTGCTAACACTCTTCACAAGAAGCGAACATCCTTTGGTCGCGTGAAGGCTGGCCGGCGCCTCTTGGGGGGGCAGGCGCCGGCCAGCACTTACAGTGGAAGGCCGGCCGGATTCGTGGTGGGGGTCCAAGCTCCGCGGCGCTTACAACGCAGTAATCGCTGGGGACCCCCGAAAGGTTACGCACCAATCGGAAGTTCTTTTTTCTTCCTTCGGCAGCCCTCCCTGCATGTGTGGGATAAACGCGAGAATGTCGTCGGCGGCGGTGAACTTGACGGAGTCGTTCATGGTTGTGTGTCCTTTTGCGAGGATGTGGCGGGCGGGGAGCGGTCGGTGACGGGCCAGCTTTCCCTCTCCCCCGTTGTTTTTTTGCTGCTGGCGAAGCTTGCGGAGCTATGCCCGACGGAGGCCTCTGCGCAGGAAAAATGCGACGAAGGAGCGCCGGAGCCGATTGTGCGTCGGACTGGCCCGAGGCCCTGTGGAAGAACACTCCGGCGGTGATCGCCTCGAAGCAGGCGTCCTGCTCCGAGGCTGTCAGATGCCATGAATTGCGGGGTGTCACCGGGCTGAATGCGGGTTTTCGGGACAGGCCGATCCGTTGCGAAAGCCGCGGCAGGAGCCTGGAGCGGGGCCTGACCAGCCCTTTCAAGATGCAGCGAGGCAGGCTGCGGCGTGAGCGCCGAAGCGGGTTGGACCAGTACATATGCCATGGGGTAAGTTTGCCGGGGCATTGGGGGGCCCGCTCCGCCGGAACCGGCGGAGGACGACCCCGACAGAAGGGCCTTTCGATGGATGCCGGTGGGCTGAAAAGGACTTGGTCCATGGCGGCCGCGCTCGGGGACGAAGTCCCCCTGTACTTCTACTCGCACTTATTCCTGTCCCACCCGGAGCTACGCGAAATGTTCCCGGTCTCGATGGCAGGCCAGCGGGACAAGCTCTTCGCCGCCCTCGGGCACATTGTGAGCCACGCGGATCAGATTGGCGAGGTGGCCGGGTTCATCGGCCAACTCGGCCGCGACCACCGCCGCTTCTCCGTAACGCCGGAGCAGTACTCGATGGTGGGGGCTTCCTTCCTGGCGACACTGCAGAAGTACCTCGGTCCGGAATGGACCGACGAGGTGGCGCAGTCGTGGGCCGAGGCGTACGGACTGATCGCCAAGGTCATGGTCATGGCCGCCGAGGAGGCCTCGGATACCACTCCGCCGTGGTGGGAAGGCGAGGTCACCGCCGTCGAGCGCCGCAGCCTGGATGTCACGGTCCTGGAAGTCCGCGTCGCGGACGGCTTCACATACTCGCCCGGCCAGTCGGCCTCGGTGGAGGTTCCCGCACTCCCCCGGACCTGGCGCTACCTGAGTCCTGCCAACGCCCCCCGCGCCGACGGCACAATCGAACTGCACGTCCAGCTGATCCCCGGCGGCCTCTTCAGCACCGCCGCCGTCCGCCGGACCAAAGTGGGCGATACGGTGCGCATCGGCGCCCCTGTAGGGGACCAGCTCGCCCTCGAGAGTTCGCGGGACCTGCTCATGGTTGCCGGCGGGACCGGGCTCGCCCCGATGGCCGCGATCGTCGACGCCGTCCGGCAGCAATGGGGCGAGCGCGGCAGCGGGCCGCGAGTGGACCTTTACCACGGGGCACGGGTTCCGTGGAACCTCTACGACCAGCAGCGGCTCGCGGAGCTCGCCTCGAGAGAGCCGTGGTTCAGCTACCACCCGGTCGTCTCCGACGACGCGACCTTCCCCGGCGCCCAAGGCTACGTGGGCACCGTGGCCGCTGCACACCCCGAGGCACACCGCCGCCTGGCCCTCGTGGCCGGATCAACGGCGATGGTGGGACACACCATCAGCGAACTCGTCGCGGCGGGCACGCCGCGCGCCGACATACGGTACGAAGACTACGCAGGCGTCGAGGACAACTCCTCGGCCACCGGCGCAGACCAGGAAGAGGTATTCCATGAGCACAGCTAGCCCAGAAGGCCGCATCAGCCCTTCCGACGTCCGCAACGCCTCGTTCGAGGTGGTGGGACGCGGGTACGACCAGCAAGCCGTCCACGAGTTCCTTCGCACTGTCGCGGAGCAACTCGAGGCGGACCAGCACCAGCCCGGCGCGGCAAGCCCCGCAGCCAAGGACGAGATGGTCAAGGTCATCACGCAGGCGCAGATCCTCGCGGAGAAGTTCGTCGCCGAGGCCGAGCAGTACTCGAAGGACCTCGTAGCCAGCGCCCGCACCCAGTACAGCGAGATCCTGCGCCGCGCCGAGGACTCCGTGGCCACGCGGCAGGCCGTTCCGGTGCCGGCCGCCACCGCGGCCGGTTACACCGACACCATTCAGGAGATCGAGTATGTCCGCACCTACACCAAGGTGGCCCAGGTCCAGCTGCGCGCCGTGATCGACGCCCTGGCCGAGCAGGTGGACCGGCTCGGCGACCTCCCCGCGGCCCGCGCCGACCAGAGCAACGGCAACGGCTAGCAGCAAGCCCTTCGCCCCGGCGTGCCCCGCCTCCACGGGCTGCGCGCCGGAGGCTAGTGCTCAGCTGACGCGCCGTCAGTCACCGATCTTCACCGACTTCCCGCTCTCGGCCCCGTGACAGCGATGCTCCGCAACGGCTTCGGCACCTCTCCTCCTGAGAGGCAACCATCGTCATCGCCGAACTCTTCATCATCGGGTTCCTCATCCTCAGACTCGCCGTCCACCTCCTCCGCTACGGCCCCATCCAATACTCGGGCAAACTCTCCATCGCCGGCACCTTCCGCAAACCCAACGCATCCGCCGGTAAATGACGCTGGCGCCGCAATAATGCCCGCCGCCCCTGAAACACCGAGCCCTCGAGCCAAAAGGATCCCCTCCCTACCTGCGGCCCGGAGGCCACCGCTCGGACCCTGCCGGCGGGGCCGGCAGGCAGGCATGGAAGTTGCGGGAGGACCGCGCTCTTAGGTACCGGGATGCTCGGCGTTCGGTGTTCAATCCTTCGAAGCCGTCACGCCATAAATGGTCCGGCGACAGCAACCAAAGACATGCCGCCTCCCCCGGGTACCCACAACCCGACAAGGGCCACGGAACCACCCGCCAACACCATCGCCACTAGACCAGGCCCTCTGGCTGGCTGTGGCAGGTTTGAGCGGCTCGTTAGGACGGGGTGGCCGGGCCTCACTGGCCCAGTGCGGCCCGCCGATGGCTCAATCCCCCAGTCCCCGCAATGCTCACTAGCGCGGCAATGAACAGGACTGCGGTCAGAATCAGCAAGAAGCCCATGACGTCCCCGTACGACGTCATGGGATTTACTTCCGATGTCGAGAGCGCCAACGCGGTGCTGGCGTTGGCGGCCGCCGCCTCTTCTGTATTCCCAACGTCGAGCGGGCGCCCTCGCACCAAGTGGCGACATCGATCTCCACCCGCGAAATGTGCCCGTTCAAGGGCCGCGCGTCGGCCCGGCTAGCTGGCCAAGAACAAGCAGATAGGGTGGGCGGATGACTGTTCAGCCAGGCCTGCACCGCCAGCACTGCTCCGTTGCCGCCCCCACACAGCTGTGGCTCGATCCGGACGGCCGCCTGGCCGGGGAGGTCAAACCGCCCGGAGCCGGTGACTCCGCTGATCCGGCCGGGTTCACCGGGCTGCTCCACGGCGACACCCGGATGCTGTCCCGGGCGCTCGTGCGCGTCAACGGTCTGGAACCCGAACCGGCCGCCGTCGAGACCGAGCCCGGCGGCGTCCTGCGCGTCCGGGGCCTGGTCCGGGGCATTCCGGGACCCACGGAAGATCCCGCCGTCGAGCTCCTCCAGACCTGGACCGTGACGCCGGGCGTGGTGCGGCACACCCTGCAACTGCGCACCTCACTGGATTCCCTCGACGTCGAAATCGACATTGAACTCGCCGCCGACTTCACCGACATGGCCCAGATCCGCCTCAGCCGCTTCCGCGACGCGACCGGGCCGATCTCTGCCGACCAGTCTGCGCTGCGCTGGAGGGAGGGCGGCAAGACCCTGGCGGTGGCGGCCGCCGGCGCCGTCACCCCGGACGGCCACCTCACCTGGCGCGGGCCCCTGGGCCGGGGCCGGCCGTTCGAGGCCGAATGGCAGGCCGTCCTCACCGATGACGACGACGCCGTGGTGGCGGCCCGCCCGCCGGCCTCCCGGCCGCCGCGGACCGGCCCGGCCGGTGCCCTGGGCCTGCTGCTGGATAACTCCCTCGATGAAGTGGCCGGGCTCCGGCTGGCCACCCGCCAGCTGCCGGACGCTCCGTTCATCGCCGCCGGGGCGCCCTGGTACTTCACGCTGTTCGGGCGGGATTCGCTGTGGGCCGCGCGGCTGCTGCTGCCGCTGGACACCGGGCTGGCGGCGGGCACGCTGCGCGCACTGGCGGCCTTCCAGGGCACCCGGACGGACGCGGCGGCCGCCGAGGAACCCGGCAAGATCCTGCACGAACTGCGGTCCAAGGAACTCGTGCTGGAGAGCCAGGGCCTGCGCCTGCCCCCGGTGTACTTCGGGGCCGTGGATTCCACCCCGCTGTGGCTGTGCCTGCTCGGGGAACTCTGGCGCGCCGGCCGGGACGACGACGCCGTCCGGTCGCTGCTGCCGAACGCGGCACGCGCCGCGCAGTGGCTCCTCGCCGCGGGCAACGGCGGGTTCCTCAGCTACCGGGACGCCACGGGGCACGGCCTGAGCAACCAGGGCTGGAAAGACTCCCGGGACGCCATGCAGTTCCGCGACGGCCGCCAGGCCGAGGGGCCAATCGCCCTGTCCGAGGTGCAGGGCTACGCCTACCAGGCAGCAATCGAAACGGCGGAGCTGTTCGACGCCTTCGGCGAACCCGGCGGGCAGGCGCTGCGTGACTTCGCCGCTGCCCTCCGGCTCCGGTTCCGGCAGCGCTTCTGGGTTGAGGACGACGGCGGGCCGTTCCCGGCCATGGCCCTGGACGGGCACGGGGTTCCCCTGGACATCCCGGGCTCGAACATGGGACACCTGCTGGGCACGGGCATCCTGGACGCGGCCGAAGCCCGGATCGTGGCGGACCGGCTTGTGAGCCCCGAGCTGTTCTCCGGCTACGGGGTGCACACGATTTCGCGGCGGGCCGCAGGGTTTTGGCCCTTCAGCTACCACTGCGGCTCGGTCTGGAGCCACGACACCGCCATCGCGATCCGCGGCCTCCTCGCCGACGGTTTCATCGCGGAGGGCCGGACCCTCGCCGACGGACTGCTCGCGGCGGCAGCCTCCTTCGGGCACCGGCTGCCGGAGGTGTTCGCAGGCGTGCGGGCCGAGGACTCGGGCGTCGCGGTGCCCTATCCGGCGTCGTGCCACCCGCAGGCGTGGTCCTCAGCCTCGGCGGTTGTGCTCGCCCAGGCGATGGGCGTCGGGCTCTGACGGGTCTGGCCCTGCCAGACTAACTTCGGCCGGGCTAACCTCCGCCGGCTCTGGCGGTGTCAGCCCGGCCGGCGTCAGCGGCGCACTCCGCGGAACCATGGTGGCGCGGAGCCCGTCGGCCAGGATGACGATCCCGGTAACGGCGATCGCCAGGCCCATGGAGGCGAGCACGTCCGTCAGCCAGTGATAGCCCAGATACAGGCGGCTGAAGGCGACCACCAGCGTCCCAATGGCTGCGGCCGCGAAGCCGAGCACCGACGTCGACAGTTTGCTCGTCCGCGTCCCGCGGGCCGTCACCAGCAGGTAGCTGAGGACGCACAGGAAGACGCCGGCGCCGAAGGTGTGGCCGGAGGGAAATGACAGGGCGTCGTCCGGTCCCAGCAGGAAGTCGCTGGCGGCGGGCCGGCCCCGGCCGACGTCGTGCTTGATCAGCGTGGACACCGCGAAGGTGGCCGCCATGGCGCCGATTAGCAGGGCGGGACGCCAGAGTTCCCGTTTCCAGACCGCCCAGGCCAGGGCCAACACGCAGCCGATCACCGTCATCCACAGCGGCGACGTCACCGTGGTCACTGCCGTCAGGATGGCGGTGGCCAACGGGTTCCTGGACGCCACGAGTCCATCGTGCACGGGCGCGTCCAGGTCGGCCACGCCGCTGTTCGACTGCACGGCGGCGAGCACGGTCCAGAAGATCGTCTCCCCCGCGATCAACAGGCCTGCTGCCACGAAGAAGAGCCGCCGTTGGGACGGCAGCGGCGGGCGGGCAGGGGGTCTCGGGGCACGCTGGGCAAGGAGCATCCGGCCAATTCTGCCAGAGGCAACTCCCTGCAGCCCGGACGAAGCCTGTGAGTTCTCTGGTGTGGTCTCCGGGACTCGCGGCGGCTGGGATCCGTACCGGTCGGCCGCGGGAACGGCCGCTAGTGTTCCTCTGTTAAGGTTTTGCGGGCCGCTTGGTCTGCGGGTACGGCGTCTCGTTGCGGGCGAGCATCTCCACGAACCCGGCGATCTTCTTCTCCCGGGTGGAGGCCTGCTTGACCGCGTTGGTGCGATAGATCAGGGCATATCGGTTCACGGACGTCAGGACCTCGAACATCGCCTGCGCCCGGGGCTCCGCCGCGATGGCCGCGGCGAGGTCATCCGGGACTTCCGCCGTCGCTGCACCCGAATAGGCGGCCTCCCAGCGGCCGTCCGCTTTGGCGGACGCGACGGCGGCCTGTCCGGCCGGGGACATCCGCCCCGCCGATTCCAGGCGTTCAATCCGCTCCACGTTCCGCGCAGACCACACGCTCTTGGGTCCCCGCCGGGTCATCCGCTGGAACGAGCTCTCCTCGTCCCGCCGCCGGCCCTGCCCGTCGATCCAGCCGAAGCAAAGTGCCTCCTGCAGCGCGGCCTCGTAGTCCAGCTCGGTCACCGAACCGCCCTTCTTGTGCAGCACGAGCCACACCCCGGGACTCTGCGCGTGGTGCCTTTCTAGCCAGGCGCGCCACTCGGCGGCATCCTTCACCAGCAATTCCTCAAGTTCAGCAGCCATGGGCCCATTGTGCCCGCAGGGCTGACCGGATGGGCACTTTGGTGGCACCATGTTTTGTGGAGCCAATCCCGTCCCTCGCAAGGAGATCCCATGCTGCGCGTCCGTCCGATCCACTACACCTCCCGCATGGACCAGTGGGGGCAGCTCCTATCCGCCCTCGGTATGGTGCGGACTGTCGACGACGGCGACTGGCAGGAGTTCGACGCCGGCTCGGGCCGGCTCGCGCTGCACCGCGTAGCGGCGGGTGCCACCGCTGGGGCGGATGCCGGTGACTGCAGGACGGACTTCGGCGTCGAGGTCGGAGACCTGGCAGAGTTCGCGCGCCGCACCAACCTGGCCGGTGTGGAGGACGGGACCACCCCGGCCGAACTGGTCAGCGCCCGCCACGGCGACACCTGCCGCATCACGGGCGAGGACGGGTTCGGCTTCTTCGCGGACAAGGCCGCCCACGGCGCGCAGTGCGCGGACGCCGACCCTGCTCTCGCCGTCGTCGAAGTCTGGTTCACGCCGGAAGCTGCTGCCGCTGCGCAAACCCTGCGGAACATGGGCGCCCGGCTGCGCCCGACCCCGGACGACGACGAAACGGCGGATTTCACGGCGAAGAACGGCGGCGTGCTGATGGTGCGTCCGGCCAGCGGCGCCGCCCGTTCCGGTCTGGGCTTTGAATACACCGGCGACCTCGCCGCCCTGCGCGACCGCCTGGCGGCCGCGGGGCACCGGGTCAGCCTGACGGAGGAAGCTTTCGGGCAGACCCTGCACGTGGCCAACCCCGACGCCGCCGATCTGCCGGACAACCCCAACGGCGGGATGCTCTGGATCTCGCAGAAGCGCGAAGGCGCCTGAGCCGGTCCTTTCCGTGCGCTTGAGGCTGTTCCTCCGGAGATACGGCCGGGTCCGCGGTCAGTCCTCCAGCGCCCCGTTGCAGAGCCGGTTCACTACTTCGGTGAGCATCGTCAGCCCGGCCACGATGTCCTCGTCCGTGGTGTATTCGTGCTCGTTGTGGGAGATCCCGTCCACGCTGGGCACGAACAGCATCACCGTCGGGACCAGGTCCTTCATGTTGGTCGAATCGTGCCCGGCCAGGGTCATGACCGGCTTGTTCGCCAGGCCCAGGTCCGCCGCCACCTTGGCCGCAAGTTCAACGCCCTCTGGCTGGTAGGGGGTCACGGGCCAGGTGTGGGCGTGGTTGCGCTCAACCGTGACGTTCGCCAGCCTCTCGATCCCGGCGATCCGCTCGTCCAGCAGGGCGTCGGCCTCGGCAAGGACAGCTTCATCGGCGCTGCGCAGGTCCAGCAGCAGGCTCACCCGGGACGGCACCACGACGGGCGAGTTGGGGTAGACATTCAGTTGCCCCACGGAGGTGTGCAGCACGCCGGGGAAGGTGTCGGCGAGTTCCCGGGCGGCGACCACCATCATGGAGGCACCCAGCAGCGCGTCCTTCCGGTCGGCAATCACGGTGGAGCCCGTGTGGGCCTGCTCGCCATGGACCACGAACTCGTATTTGTTGGCCGCCCAGTTGGAATTCACCAGGCCGATGGTGATGCCTTCGCGCTCCATGCTCCGGCCCTGTTCAATGTGGATCTCGGCGCAGTAGGCGGCTTCCGGGCCCTCGTAGCTGCCCCGGCAGCCGATCGCGTCCAGGGCCTCGCGGACCGAGACACCGGCCGCGTCCGTGGTGGCCAGCGCGGTCTCGAGCTCGAGCTTTCCGGTGTAGACGGAGGAGCCCATCATGGACGGCTTGAAGCGGGAGCCCTCCTCGTTGAACCAGTTGACCACCGCGATGTTGAACCGGGGCTGCCCGGCGGCTCCGGCCGCGGCCCACTGCTCCACGAGCCGGAACGCCGCGTGCGCTGCGGCCAGCACGCCGTACGCGCCGTCGTAGCGTCCCGCCGTCGGCTGTGAATCCATGTGGGAGCCCACCACCACGAAGGGAGCACCCGGCACGGCCTCATACAGGCCCCACTGGTTGCCGGCCCGGTCGAACCGGACGGTGAAGCCCTTTGCCTCCAGCAGGCCCGTGAGCCACTGCCGCTGCTGGCCGTCCGGCACGCTGGCCGCCTGCCGGTCCACGCCGCCGTTCTCGGTAGCACCGAATTCGCTCATGATGTGGAAGTCCCGCACGAACGCGGCGTCGCGGGTGCTGAAAATGGTCTGAGTAGTCACGGTGGTTCCCCTATGAACGGTTGGTAGCTGGGTGGAAGAATGGACCGGTTGCGGCCGAATCGGCCGCAACCGGGGACGTGATGCCGGGGGTCCGGAACGTAAAGGTCCCCCCGACGGCGGTGGCCAGCACCTGGAGTTCGGCGATGCTGCCCGCGGTGAGCGGGGACCCGGACAGGACGGTGAAGTCGGCCAGCTTCCCGGTGGTCAGTGAGCCTTTGATGCCGGACGTGCCGGTGGCTGCGGCGGCTCCGGTGGTGTACGCCGCCAGGGCCTGGAGCGGGCTCAGCCGCTCGTCCGGGTTCCCGAAAATGGCCCCGGAGGCGGTGCTCCGGTCCACGAAGGCCTGCATTCCGCGGAGCACGTTGCCGTCCGCCACGGGGCGGTCGGAGCTGCCGGCGAGCGTCACCCCCGCGGCAAGGAACGACGCGGCCCGGTAGGCCCAGCCGAGCCGTTCCGGCCCGAGCGACAGCGTCATGCCGTCCCCGCCGTCGAAGAAGAAGCTGGCCTGCGGGGTGACGGCGATGTTCGCTGCGGCAAGCCCTGGAAGCTGGTCCGGCCGCGTCATCGAGGCGTGTTCGATCCTGTTGGGCACGGCCCGGGGGCCGTATTTCGCGGCGCAGCCGGTGATGATCTCGATCGCGAGGTCAACGGCGCGGTCGCCGATCGCGTGCGCCGCGATCGACCAGCCGGCCGCGTAGGCGGCCTCGATCTTTGCCCGGAGCGCCTCCGGTTCCGCCTGGAAGTAGCCGGTGTTGCCGGTGTTGTCCGTCCCTCCGTGGCTGCAGTAGTCCTGGCTGACCGCGGCCGTTTCGCCGAGGAGTGACCCGTCCAGGAACACCTTCGCCGGGCCCAGGGACAGGAAGTCGCCGCCGAATCCGCTGGTGATGCCCAGGTCCAGCCCTGCGGGTGACGCGTCCCCGGAATTCGGGCCGCCGATCGGGTGGAGCACATCAAGGACCGGCATCAGCTGCGCCCGCGCGTGCAGCCTGCCCGCGGACGCCGCCCGCTGGTAGGCGGCCAGCTCCACGGGGCTGTGGCCGATCCAGCCGCCGCCGATCCCGGCCTCGGTGAAGCTCGTGATGCCCTCCGCGGCGTAGTGGCTGGTGGCCCGGTCCAGCGCGGCTTCGATCGCCTCGGACGAGTACGGCAGGATCAGCTGCTGGATCAGCTGCTGCGCGGTTTCCTGGACCAGCCCGGTGGGCCGGCCGGCGGCGTCGCGGACAATCACACCGCCGTCGGGGTCCGGAAACGACGCCGCTTCGGCGCCGGCCAGCCGCAGCGCGGCGGTGTTGACCACGGCCATGTGGCCGGAGTTGTGCCGGATGAACAGCGGCCGGTTTCCCGTGATCCGGTCCAGGACGGTGATGTCCGGGAACTCGCCACCGTGCTGCTGCTGGCTGAAGCCGGTGGCCAGCAGCCAATCCGGCGCCGCGCTGGTCGCGGGCCCGGTCCCGGGCCCGGCGGCGCTGCCTGCCGCCATGCCGGCCTCCAGCAAGGCGTAGAGCTGGTTCAGTCCGCGCGCGGCGGAGACGTCCAGTTCGCCGAGGCCGAGCCCAAACCAGGTGGTGTGGCAGTGGGCGTCGATGAAGCCGGGAGTCACGGTGGCGCCGCCGAGGTCCAGGACCTCGGCGGCCTCCAGCCCGTCCAGGTCATCGTCGAGGCCCACAACCCGGCCCTGCCAGACCCCCAACGAGGTGGCATGCGGGCGGCGCTCATCCATGGTGATGATGTCCGCGTTGCGCAGCAGCAGATCGAGTTTCATGGGTTACCTAGCGTGGTTCTCAGCGGTGGGAGGTGGTGACTGACTTGATGCGGGTGTAATCCTCCAGGCCAAAGACGGAGAGGTCCTTGCCGGTGCCGGAGTGCTTGAAACCGCCGTGCGGGGCCTCGGCCGGGATCACCTGGTGGCAGTTGATCCAGACGGCGCCGAAGTCCAGTTCGTTGGAGACCCGGGTGACCACGCCGTGGTTGTTGGACCAGACGCTGGAGGCCAGCGCGTACTTCGTCCCGTTGGCGAGCTCGATGGCCTCTTCCTCTGTGGCGAACGGCTGAACGGTGACGACGGGTCCGAAGATTTCCTCGCACACCACCTCGTCGGCCTGGAACACCCCATCGATCACGGTCGGTTCGAAGTGGAAGCCGGCGCCCGTCCGCTTGCCGCCGGCCAGGACCCTGGCGTTCGCGGGCAGCCGGGACATGAAGCCCTCCACCCGGTCCAGCTGCGCGGCGCTGTTCAGCGGCCCGAGGTCCGCGGCGTCGCCGCCGACCTGCAGAGCCTCGGCAGCCGTGGCGAGCGCGGCACCGAACTCCTGGTGAATGGATTCCTCCACGAGCACGCGGGTCACGGCGGTGCAGTCCTGCCCGGCGTTGAAGAACGCGCCGAGCGCGATCTCCCGGGCGGCCAGGTCAATGTCGGTGTCGGCGAAGACGATCGCGGGTGCTTTGCCGCCGAGTTCCAAGTGGACGTCCTTGAGGGTCTTCGACGCCGCGGACATCACTTGTGCCCCGGCCCGGGTGGAGCCGGTGATGGACACCATTTCCGGGATCTCGTGATCCACCATGGCGGCGCCGGTTCCCCGGCCGCCGCAGATGACGTTCACGACGCCGGCCGGGTAGGCCTCCTGCGCCAGCTCGCCCAGGACCAGGGTGGACCAGGGGGTGGTGTCCGCCGGTTTCAGGACGAGCGTGTTGCCGGCAGCCAGCGCCGGTCCGATCTTCCAGATGGCCATCATGAACGGGTAGTTCCAGGGGGTGATCTGGGCGACCACGCCCAGGGGTTCGCGCCGGACGGTGGAGGAAAAGCCGCGGACGTATTCGGTCTGCGCGGTCCCGGACACCACGCGGCAGGCGCCGGCAAAGAAGCGCAGCTGGTCGGCGCCGCGGAGGATCTCGATCTCGCGGGTGACCTGGCGCGGCTTGCCGGTGCAGGCCACCTCGGCGTCCAGAAGCCTGTCGACGTTGGCTTCGATGAGGTCGGCGAGTTTGAGCATCATGGCCTGGCGTTCGGCCGGGGTGGTCCGCTTGTAGCTCTGGAAGGCGGTGTGGGCGGCCTGGAACGCGCGGTCCACCGTGGCAGCGTCGCTGTCCGGGGCGGTGCCGAGCTGGACTCCGGTGGCGGGGTCGAAGAACGGCAGGGTGGCCGCGGCCGAACCGTCTGCGGCGCTGCCTTGGACGATCTCACCGTTGATGATGTTGTGCAGGGTGATCATGACAGGCTCCGGTCAGTTGCTGGCGGTTTTGGGTGAGCGGGTGGTGGGGTCCTGCGGGAGGTGCAGGACCGCCGGCAGCCCGGATCCGACGGCGCGGCGGAAGGCGGCGCCGAAGTCCTCGGCCTTCTCCACGCGTTCGCCGTAGCCGCCGTAGGACCGGGCCAGCGCGGCGAAGTCCGGGTTGGTCATGTGGGTGCCCGAGGGGCGGCCCGGGTAGTGGCCTTCCTGGTGCTCACGGATCGTGGCGAAGATGCCGTTGTCCACCACCAGGGCGATGAACTTCCCGCCGTGGCCCATGGCCGTGGCCATTTCCTGGCCGTTCATCATGAAGCAGCCGTCGCCGGCCACGGAGATCACCTGGCGCCCGGGATAGGCCAGAGAGGCAGCCACCGCCGCCGGGATGCCCATGCCCATGGCACCGTTGCGGGGCGCGGCGAGCGAGTTCGCCGTGTTGTGCTTGAGGTAGCGGGCCGGCCACAGCGAGTGGTTCCCGGCGCCGTAGGTGATGACGGCGTCGTCGTCCATTTCCTGCTTGAGGATTTCCATCACGACGGCGAGGTCCACACCGGTGCCGCCGTCCGGCTGCGCGGTGGAGAACTTCTCATAGTCGGCGCGGGCCCCGGCCAGCCAGCCGGCCGTGGGTTCCACGGCGGATTCCGTGGCGGCGAGTGCATTGGCGAAGGATGCGACGTGGGCGGGAATGTGCTGGTCCAACCGGCCGAAGTGGCCCAGCAGATCGGCGCCGGGGTGGATGACGACGGTGACGGCATCGAGTCCGCGCTTGTAGCCGTCGGAAAGCACGTCGGCGCGGACACAGCCGACGAAGACCAGCAGATCAGCCTCGTCGAGGCGGCGGGCGTTGGCGTCGCTGCGGGCATAGCCGAGGTAGCCGGCATAGGAGTCGCTGCCGTGCGGGACGGCGTCGTAGGCGCGGAAGTCCGCGAGCACGGGGATGCCGTGGCGGGAGGCCCAGCCGGCCAGCGCGTCGGAGGACTCCTGGTCCCAGCCTTCGCCGCCCACTACGATCAAGGGCTTCTTGGCTGCGGCCAGCCGCGTCTCGAGGCCGGCGAGGTCCGCCGCTGACGGTTCGGGCCGGGCGACGGTGCGCGGTTCCACCGTGCCGGATTCTATGGCGTGGACCAGCACGTCTTCGGGGAGGCCGATCACGACGGGACCCGGCCGGCCGCTGAGGGCCGTGAAGATGGCGTCGTCCACCACGCGGGCGGCGGAGGCGGCGTCGTCGAGCGTCACGACTTTCTTGGCGGTGCTGCCGAACCAGGCGTTGATGTCGAATTCCTGGAACGACTCCCGGCCGCGGTCCGCGACCGGGATGAGGCCTACGAACAGGATCATCGGGGTGGCGTCCTGGTGCGCGGTGTGGATGGCGATGAAGGCGTTGGCGGCACCGGGACCACGGGTCACCATGGCCACGCCCGGAAGCTCCGTGAGCCGGCCTTCGGCGAGGGCCATGAACCCGGCGCCGCCTTCGTGGCGGGTCACCACGGTTTCAATGGAGGATCCGTGCAGGCCGTCCAGCACATCCAGGAAGCTCTCCCCGGGGACTCCGTAGACGCGTTGGATACCGGCACGTTCGAGCTGGGCAACAATCAAGTGCCCGGCGGTGGTTGAGGTGCTCAATGCTTCATACCTTTTTCTTCGATGCTGAGGGCCGGCAGGAGAATTCCCGAGAGTGCGGTCAGGACCGACACGACCAGCAGGATGATGGCCCCGGGCCAGAATGAATTGCCGCTGGCAGCCACGAGGGCTGTGGCGATAAGTGGGATAAAGCCGGAAATAACGCCGGCGCTGTTGGAGGTGATGGCTACGCCGGTGTAGCGGACGCGGGTGGCGAACAGTGCTGTGAGGGCCGTGCCGGAGACAGCGTAGGGAACGGAGAGCGTGGCCACGCCGATGATCATGGCGCCGATGACCAGCACCGGGTTTGCGGTGTCGATGGCCAGGAAGACCGGAACGGCCACAACCGCGGAGACCACGCCGCCCCACAGAATGACGCGGCTGGCGCCGAACTTTTCACCCATTCGGCCGGCCCAGATGAGGACAAAGATCTCAAGCGTTGCCGCGAGGAGGGAGCCCAAGAGCAGGGTTTCGTAGGGCATCTTGAGGATCTTGGTGCCGTAGAACACCACAAAGCTGGTGATCAGGTAGAAACCGCCGATGCCCAGCAAGGCGGAGCACATGCCGACCAGGATCTGGCGCCAGCTGTTCCGAAGGACGCCGCGGATGGGCGCGTGCTCGGTCTCGCCCGACTCCATGAGAGCCTCGAACTCGGGGGATTCACTGAGCCTGCTGCGGATCCACATCGAGATGGCCAGCAGCGGGATCGCGGCGATGAACGGGATCCGCCAGCCCCAAGCGTCAAAGTTCGTCTGGCCCACGAGGTAGAGCATGCCGAAGAACCCGCCGGAGGACAGGATGGTGCCGATCGGCGAACCGATCTGGGGCAGTGCAGCGTAGCGGGCACGCTTGGCCACGGGCGCGTTTTCGACGGCGATGATCACCGCGCCGCTCCACTCGCCGCCCACCGCGAGTCCCTGGATGATCCGCAGGGCCACCAGGATAATAGGGGCCGCAATGCCGATCGTCATATAGTTCGGCAGCAGGCCGATCAGTCCGGTCACGACGCCGATGCCCACGATGGTGACCATCAGGATCTTCTTCCGGCCCACCTTGTCCCCCAGGGAGCCGAAGATGAAGCCGCCGATCGGGCGGGCCACGAAGCCGACAGCCAGGGTGGCGAAGGAGCTCATCGCCGAGACGAAGGGGTCCGCGGACACGAAGTACTGGGCGTTGAACACCAGCGCCGCGGCAGTGGTGAAAAGGAAGAAGTCGTACCATTCGAGGGCTGTGCCGACGAGGGCTGCCAGGGCCACCTTGCGGGTGACACTCTCATCCACGATCCGTAGGACCGGGCGCTCCGCCCCCGCGACCGCCGTGCTGTCGTTGCTTGCCATGAATTACTCCAAATTGCTAGGGACCGGGTACCTCGGACGGGCGGCAGTTTTCGCCGCTTGCCCCGTGATGTGGCTCACCCTTGGGACTGACTCCATTCTTCCAGTAGGTTCATCCAAAATAACTAGCAATGCGTCACGGGATTCCGGTCCTAGAATGTGTAAATGCACAACTTTCAGGACAATGCCGCCCGCTGGGGGGAACTGGTGGAGCGGCTGCACGGGCGGCTCGACGAACTCGTGGACCTCTTCATGGCCCGGGTTCAGGAGATCCCCGAGTACGCCGGCAACAGGGTTGGCCTCCCGGAACTCCGGGATACTGCCCGCGAGACGTTCCGCCGCCTCGTGGACGGGCTGCGGGACAAGGAGTTGCAGCAGTCGGGCCGCAACGGCGACCGCGATTCACTGACGCAGTTCTCCTCGGAGCTGGGCGCCAAAAGGGCGAGGGCCGGGATCTCTCCCGAGGCCCTGATTTCGGCCGTCCGGTTGGATTTCAGCATCCTCTGGGCTGACCTGCTGCAGATCTCCGATCCCGAAGACGCCATGCTTTTGACCTCCAGGGTGGACAGGGTCTGGCGGGTTGTGGATGAATTCGCCACTCAAACGCACTCGAGTTACTCGGCGGAGCGGGTGCGCATGGCACAGGAGGAATCAAATATCCGCCGCGAGTTCATCGCCCGGCTTTTCAGCAAGTCTGAACTCTCCGCAGACACCATCAGCCAGGCGGCCGCAGCCCTGGTTACGGATCCTGACGCACGATTCTCCATCGTTGCCGCCAGCGGGGAGGCGGCGTCGAAACTGCGCGCCATCGCGGCTCAGGGGCCGCCGTCCTCGCAGCGGCTCTTTGTGCACGAATTTGGTGGCAGCGCATATGTTTTCTGGGCACTCGGCCGTCCCGGGGCCGGAGGAGTGCAACCGGAGGGATCCGCCTATCTCCCGGCCGGCATCGCCGGGATCCCCTGCGGCTATGTGGAAGGTTTTGCCGGCCTGCGCGCCCTCCCGTCAGCGGCACGGACTGCCGAGCGGCTGGCCCTACTCCTCCACCCTTCGGACAAGGGCCCCCTGACTGCCGCCGGCGCCTGGGCCAGGCTCGCGAAGCAGCAACTCCAGGACGCCGGCCTGGATCTGTGGGCGGACCTGGACTCGGCACTCTCGCCATGCCGCGGCGGGGAGCGCGAACGCCTGGAGGAAACGGTGCGCCATTTCCTGTCCACGGGCAATATCACCACCACGGCGCAGGCCCTGTTTTGCCACCGGAACACCATCCTCAACCGCCTTCACCGTTTCCAGGACCTGACCGGGATCGACCTCACCGTGCCCTCCCAAGCGGCCAGGCTGGTGGTTGCGTGGGCCTGAGTGCGCCTCAGTGGCGTCTCAGCGTTGTGTGAACACACAATTTCGGTGGATTTTTGGTGGATTTTTTGCCATTGAACTGTGATGGCCGACACAGGATAGTTGGTGATCACCTGCACTGGACAATCGTCCCCGCACCCCCATCTGGAGAACTGATGGCTCATATGGTAAATGCCACCACCGTCGCTGCTTCGGCACGGCTGGACCTCGCAAAAATGCGCAAAATCGCCCTCGCCAGCGTCATCGGCACCACCGTCGAGTGGTACGACCTCTTTGTCTTCGGCACAGCGTCCGCGCTGGTGTTCAACAAGATTTTCTTCCCCAGCTTCGACCCCGTCGTGGGCACCATGCTCGCCTTCGGAACCTTCGCCTCCGCCTACATTGCACGCATGGTGGGCGCCATCATCTTCGGCCACTTCGGGGACCGTATGGGCCGGAAGTCCATGCTCCTGATTTCACTGCTGACCATGGGCGCCGCCACCTTCGCCATCGGCCTGCTGCCGGACTACAACAGCATCGGCATCATGGCGCCGCTGCTGCTGCTCTTCCTGCGCGTCATCCAGGGCCTGGCCCTGGGCGGCGAATGGGGCGGCGCCGTCCTGATGACGGTGGAACACGCTCCCGCGTCCCAGCGCGGATTCTACGGCTCGCTGGTCCAGGTGGGCGTGCCCGCCGGAACCCTGATCGCCAACGTCGCGTTCCTCATTGTCGCCTCGAGCGTCAGCACCGAAGCCCTCCTCGCCTGGGGCTGGCGCATTCCGTTCATGGCTTCCGCGCTACTCGTTGCGGTGGGCATCTACATCCGGCTGCACATCGAAGAAACCCCGTCCTTCCAGGCAGTCAAGGATGCCGGCGCCAAGGCCAAGATGCCCTTCGCGGCCCTCATGGCCAAGTACTGGAAGCAGGTCATCCTCGGCGGCGTCGCTACACTTTCCACCGGCAGCACCTTCACCCTGCTCGTCGCCTCCGGTGTGTCGTACGGCAAGAAGGAACTGGGCCACTCGGAAACCCTGATGCTGTGGGTTGTGCTGGCCTCCTGCGCCCTGTGTTTTGTCCTGATCCCCTTCTTCGGCCGGCTCTCTGACAAGCACGGCCGCAAGCCGATCATCTACGTGGGTGTAGCCGCCGAGGCAGCCCTGGCGTTCCCGATGTTCTGGCTCATGGACACCAAGTCCGTGCCGCTGCTCTTTGTTGCCTACCTGGCCATGATGACGGCCTTCGCCGCGAACTACGGCCCCATCGCCACGTTCCTCGCCGAGCTCTTCGGTTCCAAGGTCCGCTACTCGGGACTGTCCGTGGCCTACATGCTCTCCGGGCTCCTCGGCAGCGCCATGACACCGTTCATCACCACGTGGCTGCTGGGCATGACCCACCAGAGTTCCTCCATCGCGTGGTACATCATGGCCGCCGCCCTCATCTCGCTCGGTGCCTTGTTCGTCCTGACCGAAACCCGGCACGGCAACATCGACGCCGTCGACTCCGCCCCCACTGACGCTGTCACTGACGCGGCTACCGGCGCAAGCACCGACCCGTCCGCCGAAGTGGTGGCTGCCAAATGACAGTTCCGCAGGCCGTGCTCCCCACTGCTCCTCCCTCTGCTCTTCCCGTCAACGGGACGGTCCGCCGGATCGCGCAGATCCCGGGCGGTGCGGCCGCCGTCGGCCCCTTCTCCCAGGCAGTCGTCGCCAACGGGTTCGTGTTCACCGCCGGCCAGATCCCCGCCATCAGCGGGCTGGACCACCAGCCTGACACGTTCGAGGACCAGGTGCGCCAGACCATCATCAACCTCCGGTCGGTGCTTGAGGCGGCCGGCTCTGGCCTGGAGCAGGTGGTCAAGGTCAACGCCTACCTCACCGATCCCGACCGGCTCGAAGACTACAACCGGGTCTACTCCGAGTTCTTCGGGACGGCCCGGCCCGCGCGGACCACGGTCTGTGTGAGCCTGTGGGGCGTCGCGCTGGAAATCGACTGCGTGGCCGTGGTTGCCGGCCCGACGGCGCCGGGAACACAGTGAGCGGCGGGACCGCCGTGAGCGCGGGGCTTGGCGAGGGACTCGCCGCCGTCAGCTACCCCACGATCGGGCACTTCCTGGAGGACGGATTCGTGGATCCGGCCATCCGGGCGCTGCTCGACGGCGTCAAGGTGGCGGGCCCCGCGGTCACCGTGCGCATCGCGGACAATGACGCCTACGCCATGAACCGTGCCCTGCTGGAGCTCTACCCCGGCGCGGTGCTGGTGGTGGACATGTCCGGTGACCACCGGCACGCTCCGGTGGGGGCGGTCACCGCGGCAGCGGCCACCGCGCAAGGCGCCGCCGGCGTCGTCGTCGACGGCGTGGCCACCGACATCCTGGAGCTCCGCGCCACCGGTCTGCCGGTCTTCGCCCGCGGGACCTCGTGCCTGACCACCAAACGGGTCCGGAGCGGCGGCTCCGCCGTGAATGTCCCGGTGCAGTGCGGCGGCATCCAGGTTAATCCGGGCGACTGGGTGCTCGGAGACGACAACGGCGTGATCGTCCTGTCCCCGGAGGCGGCAGCCGAGGTGCTGGGCCAGGCACTGGCCTCCGACGCCGCCGAACCCGCGCTGCTGGCACGGGTCGCAGCCGGCGAGCCGCTGGAATCGGTGCTGGCGTTCTGAGGGACGGCGCAGGGCTCGGGTCAGGGATGCGGTAGAACTTAACCATGAATGTGCGCACCCCTGACCCGAATCCCGGCTGGCTCTCCGACGACGACCTGTTCGAAGCGCGGGGCAAGCTGCCGATGGTCTATGTCGAGGCCGTTCCGGTCCGGCTGGACCCGCTCGGGTTCGTGAACGAGGTCGGCACCCTGCTGCAGGCCGACGAGGACGGCACCATGGTCCGGTCCCTGGTGTCCGGCCGCGTTCTCTACCGCGAGACCATCCGCGCCGCGTTGCTCCGCCACATGGAGAAGGACCTGGGCCCGCTTGCCTTCCCGCAGCTGCCGGTCAGCCCGGTGCCGTTCACGGTGGCCGAGTACTTCCCGTCCCCGTCCCACACCGGCTTCACGGACGACCGCCAGCACGCCGTTGCCCTGGCGTACATCATTCCCGTCACCGGCGAATGCTCCCCGCGGCAGGACGCCCTCGAGCTGACCTGGATGACTCCGCAGGAGGTCATGAGCTCGGACGTGCAGCTGGAATTCAGCGGCGGCCGGGGGGCCCTGATCCGGCAGGCGCTGGCCTTCGCCGGAGTCGGCAACTAGCTTGCTCCCTTGGGTCCGGCGAGGTCCGGGGACGCTCGGGGAGTCCCTGCGTCCCCGATTTCACGCACCGGATTTTGTAGACTGTTGGGCGGACTGCAAGAGAACTTTAAGGACTCCCGATGACCCACCCCCCAGCCTCCCGGAACTACAGTGAACAGCAGGCTGGATCTCTGCGGGCCGGCGACCACCTGATCCTGCCCGACGGAAACCGCTCCGCCGAGATCCATCGCGTGGATGTCCAAACCGACGATTTTGGTACTCCCGCCATGGTCTTGGCGACCCTCAGCGGCGGCGGTGTGCTGCGGATCGCGGCGGGGTCGCTGGTCCGGGTCACCGACGACGCCGAGCCCGACACCCCAACTGCTTCCGACACCGACGACGACGACGGTGCGTCCGGCGCCCCGGCTGGTTCCGACGACGCCGACGACAGTGCGTCCGGCGCGCCCGAACTTCCGGCGTCCGGCCCGTCCCCCGAACCGGAAGAGGAGGTGTCCGACGCAGCTGAGTCCGACAACACGACGGCCGCCGTCGTCGTCCCTCCCCAGCCTGTTGCACCGCCCGCGGTGAGCGGACCCAGCGAAGCGGACCTGGCGCTCATCCCGGCCCCCGACGGCACGCCGGAGTCTGTGGTGGAAGCCGCGGCCGAGGCCCATCCGGGCGCCGTCGGAGTGCTCCTGCTCAGTGAACGGCTCGCCAAGGGCATCAACACCAAGTCCGGGAGCTGCCTCAAAGATCTCAGCGACCTCGCGCACGAGCTCTTCGTCACCCTCAAGGATGCCGAAAACGCCCTGGCGGTCGCGGACCTGCTCAACGTCCTGCCGTTCGACGGCAACCCCGACCGCTGGGCCTCAGTGGAGTCATCCCTGGCGCTCTCCAGCTACATGTGCCGCCAGCTGGGGCAGGACCAGCGCGCCGGGATCTACGAGAAAATGCTCCGCGCGCCGGAGGCCATGGAAACGGACCCGTTCAAGGCCAGGATCAACGCCAAGGTGCGTCAGCGCTCGCTCAACGAGCCCAACCTGTACGACAAGGAAATCTTCCGCTCGATCGACAACGCGAACCCGGACGCGGAACGCGACTGGCGCCTGCTGCGGCTCGAGGCGCTCCTGTTCCTGCGCGCGCATGGCGGCTCCGAAACGATTGGCGCCGCCGAGCTCGAACGCCGGATCGGCAACGAGCTCGAATCAGTCCGCGCCTGAGGGCTGGGTGGTCTGTGTCGTTGGGCGTTAGCGCCGGGCGTTAGCGTTGGGCCCTACCCGTGGCGGGTCGGGAGTTGTAGATTCACCCCATGACGAACAATCTGAGCGTTGTGATTAATTCCGACGCGCAGCAAGTTTGGACCATGCTGCGCGAACCCGCCAAGATCGCCCAATGGCACGGCTGGGTGGCCGATGACCAAGAGGCCGAAATCAGCGAAATCTACTTCGGCCCCAATGTGGTCGAAGGCGCAGACCACACCTCCCTGGTGGTCGACGGCGGAGACGTCTTCACCTTGAAACCTGTCCCCACGGGCACGGAAGTCAGCGTCACCCGGGCGGCGATCGACCACAATTCCGAGTGGGCGGCCTGGGACGAGGACATCACCCAGGGCTGGCTGACCTTCCTCCATCAGTTGCGCTTCGCCCTGGAACGGCACCCGCACGGCAAGCGCCGGACCTTTTTCTTCTCCGTGCCCGGCACCGGCGGGTCCGCGATTGAGAAACTTGGCCTCAGCGACGTCCCGGCGCCCGGGGACCCGTATTCGCTCACCCTGCCCACCGGCGAGGAGCTCTCCGGCAAGGTGTGGTTCCGCAGCAACCATCAGGTTGGCCTGACGGTCCACCATTACGCCGAGCACGGGGACGGCCTGCTGATCGTGGCGGACCAGCCCCCCATCACGGATGTCCGGCCCGACGGCGGATCCCTCGCGATCGTCTCCACGTACGACCTCGGGGCCCACCAGCTGGACGCGGTCCGCAATTACTGGGACAAGTGGCGCGCTGAGAACTACCCCACATCGGATCCCGTCCACTGAGTCTTGGGCTGCGTTAGCTGGCACACTTGAACCGTGCCAGCCAATCCTGACCTCGCTTCCGTCCCGCCCGCGCCTGCCCGGCAGTCCGAGTTCTCCTTCCGCGTGGGCAAACGCCTGAGCGAGGCGTGCCCGCCGTCGGCCGGGCAGATTGCCGCCAACGGCGGTGAGTTTCTGGGCCGAACCGGCACCATCGCCACCCCGCACGGGGAGATCCAGACCCCGGCGTTCATCGCCGTCGGCACCAAGGCCACGGTCAAATCCGTGCTGCCGGAATCCGTAGCGGAACTCGGCGCGCAGGCCGTGCTGGCCAACGCCTACCACCTGTACCTGCAGCCGGGCGCGGACATCCTGGACGAGGCCGGGGGGCTCGGTGCGTTCATGAACTGGCGGGGGCCCACGTTCACCGATTCCGGCGGTTTCCAGGTGATGAGCCTGGGCTCGGGGTTCAAGAAGGTCATCGACATGAAATCGGTGGACAATTCCGGACCCGACGACGCCGTCGCCCCCGGCAAGGAACGCCTGGCCCACGTGGACGAGGAAGGCGTGTGGTTCAAGAGCCACCTCAACGGCGACCGGCACCGCTTCAGTCCCGAGATCTCCATGAATGTCCAGCACCAGATCGGCGCCGACATCATGTTCGCGTTCGACGAGCTCACCACGCTGCAGAACTCCCGCGGTTACCAGGAGGAGTCCCTGGAACGGACCCGGCGCTGGGCCGAACGGTGCATCACAGAGCACTTCCGGCTCACGAACGAGCGCGCCGGCAAGCCCTACCAGGCCCTGTTCGGGGTGATCCAGGGTGCCCAGTACGAGGACCTGCGCCGCAAGGCCTGCCGCGACCTCGGCGCCATGAACTTCGACGGCTTCGGCATCGGCGGGGCGCTGGAGAAAGAGAACCTCGGCACGATCGTGCGCTGGTGCAACGAGGAACTGCCGGAGAACAAGCCGCGGCACCTGCTGGGCATCTCCGAACCGGACGACATCTTCACCGCCATTGAGAACGGCGCGGACACCTTCGACTGCGTCTCCCCCACCCGGGTGGCCCGCAACTCGGCGTTCTACCACCCCACCGGCCGGTACAACCTCTCCGGCGCCAAGTACAAGCGCGACTTCGGCCCGCTGCAGGAAGGCTGCGACTGCTACGCCTGCCTGAACTATTCGCGCGCCTACATCCATCACCTGTTCAAGGCCAAGGAGATGGTCTCGGCCACCCTGATCTCGATCCACAACGAGCGCTTCGTCGTGAAAATGGTCGACGACGCCCGGCTCGCCATCGAGGGCGGCAACTTCTTCGAGTTCAAGGCCGAGACCCTGCGGAACTACTACTCCTAGGGGGCGGCCCGGCGTCGGCGGCTCGGCGCGCCCGGCGTGGGGATTCCCGCCGTCGAGGTCGCCGGAACCGTGCCAGATCGCCGGAAGTTTCCGGCGACCCCGCAGCGTTCCGGCGACCTCGTGGATTGCCGTGCCGCCAGTCCGTCAGGCCGTCAGGCGGTCGGGTGCAGCGACGCCGTGAGCGCCGCGTCGGCGTCCCGCAGCACCTTGGCCGCCACCTGGAGGCCCTCGATCCGGCCCAGGGAGACGTCCTCGTGTTCGATGTTGACCAGCATGTTGGGGTCCACCTCGTAGAGCGCCCGCAGGAACTCGGTCCAGTAGGCGGTGTCGTGGCCGCGCCCCAGCGCCACGAAGTCCCAGGCGGAGTCCTTGGGCCACTCATTGGCCCACTCGTCGCCGCCGAGGTTGGTGCGGTTTTCCTCCGGGGAGAGCCGGCGGAAGCTGTTGTCGAGGACACCGTAGAGCGCGGCGTTCCCCGTGTTCACGCGGACGTCCTTCGCGGCCGCCTGGAAGACCAGCGGGCCAAGTTCGCGGACCACGGCCACCGGATCCATCTGCTGCCAGAACAGGTGCGAGGCGTCCAGCTCGACGCCCACATGCGTGGCGCCGGTGAGCTCGATGAGCTTGTGGACATCGGCGGTATTGAACACGATGTTCTGCGGGTGCAGCTCGAGGGCAACCTTCACGCCGTGATCGGCTGCGAGGCGGTCGGTTTCCTGCCAGAAGTCGGCCGCGATGCCCCACTGGTAGTCGAGCACGTCCAGGGCGGCCGAGTTCCAGGCGTTGACGACCCAGTTGACCGTGGTGGCCCCGGGTTCGCCGCCGGGCAGGCCGGACATGGTGACCACGCGGTCCTGTCCCAGCCGCTGCGCCAGCCGGATGGAGCGGCGGATGTCCTCGGCATGCTTCTCGCCGATTTCACGCTTGGGGTGCAGCGGATTGCCGTTGCAGTTCAGGCCCGCGATCGAGACACCGGTCCCCTCGAAAATCGCGAGGTAGTCGTCGCGGGCCGCGTCGCTCTCCAGGATCTGGTCCATGCTGGGGACGTGGACGGCCGGCAGGAATCCACCCGTGTTGATTTCAATGCCGGTCAGGCCCAGGCCGGCGATGACCTTGAGCGCCTCGGGAAGGGGCCGGTCGTGCAGGATTGCGTTGTAGACGCCGAGTTTCATAGCGTGATTTTCTTTCCGTTGTTGAGGGCGGATTCGGTGACCGCGCCGAGCAGTTCCATGTTGCGCACGCCCTCGTCGAACGTGGCGCAGCGGGGCAGGGAGTCCGCCTCGCCGAGGCCGGCGACTTCCTCGAGGAAGGCCCGCGACTGGTAGGCGAAGGCGTCGTTCTGGCCGAATCCGACGCTGGGCGCGTCCATGGCCAGGCCGCCGGCGATGTAGGGGTGTCCCGGGCCGAGGATGACCTGGCGGTAGCCGTTCTCGTTGGCCGGGCCGTCGTTGAGGAACAGCTCGATCTCCGCGGGGCGGCGCTGGTCGAACCGGGCGGCACCGTTCTCGCAAAAGACCTCGAAGATGAGGCTGTTGGCGTGCCCGGCCGCGACCCGCGAGACCTCGAAGCCGCCCGCGCCGTTCTCGAATTCGGCGGAGAACACCGCGTAGTCGTCATTGTCGACCGGCTCGAAGGTGTCGCTGACCGCGGCGTGGTCGTGGCCCATGACGGCGCCGAGCGGCAGCGGGCGCTTGTCGATCACGGTGCTGAGGCGCCCGCCGCTGATGGACTTGATGTCGCCGCAGAGGAACTCGGCGACGTACGTCAGGTGGCTGCCGACGTCGGCCAGCGCGCCGGAACCCGGGCCGCCCTTGTAGCGCCAGCTCATCGGCGCCGACGGGCTGAACCCGTAGTCGGTCCAGTAGCGGCCGCTGAAGTGCAGCACGTTGCCCAGGACGCCGGTACGGATGAGGTCGCGGATGTAGGCGATGCCCGGCGTGCGGCGGAAGGTGAAGCCGATGCGGGCGATCGAGCTGGCGTTGCGGGCCGCCTCGGCCATGGCGCGGGCGTCCTCGATTGAGTCGCTCAGCGGCTTCTCGCACAGCACGTGCTTCCCGGCGGCCAGCAGGCCTTCGACGACTTCGCGGTGCAGGGAGTTCGCGATCACGACGCTCACGACGTCGATGTCGTCGGCCTCGGCGATCGCCTGCCACGACGTGTCATTGCGTTCGTAGCCAAAGCGCTTCGCGGCCAGGGAACCGAACTCGGCGTTCACATCGCCGATGGAGACCAGCCGGATCGGAGGAAGAACCGGGCTGTACAGCGCAGAGGCCGTCCGGTAAGCGGCTGCGTGCGCCTTCCCTGCCATTCCGGCGCCGATTACGGCAACTCCCAAACTGTCAGCCATCGATTTCTCCTTTGAAATTCGGCCAGGCCGACGGCCCGACGCTAGAAAATTGGAGCGCTACAAAAACTGGCGCTGAACAAAAGCGTAGCTATGTGCATATGTCCTGTCAATGGTTGACCGGCTATCCTCGGATGAGACGTGAAAGGCTCTGCAGATGTCGTTGAATACCCCTCGAACCCGCCGCCCGACGATCTACGACGTCGCCAAGAGCGCCGGCGTCTCCCCGTCGCTGGTGTCGCTCGTGCTTCAAAACCCGTCGAAGGTCAGCGAGAAGCGGCGGGAGGCTGTCCGGGCGGCCATGTCGGAGCTGGGTTACCGGCCCAGCCGGGCGGCGACCACGCTCGCCAGCAGCCAGACGAAAAGCATCGGGCTGGTCATTGACGACTTCCGGAATCTCTGGTTCGTGGACCTCCTGCGCGGCATGGAATCGGCGCTGTCTCCCCACGGCTACCAGGTCACCCTCGCGGATTCCCGCCCGGGCGAGAACCGCATCACCGAGGCCACGGACGGACTGCTGTCCATGCACGTGGAGGGCCTCGTCATCGCCGCCGAGCCAAGCGAGTCCATGATGGCCGGGACCTGGGTTCCCGCCGTCGTCGCCGGGTGGCGAAACGGCGTTCCCGCCGGCGCCGACCTCATTACGAACGACGACGACGGCGGCGGCCGCATGGCGGCGGAGCACCTGCTGGGGTTCGGCCACACGCGGATCGGACATCTTTCGGGTTCCGGCGGCGCCGCTGCCCACCGGCGGGACGGTTTCCGCAGCGGCATCCTGGAGGCCGGCGTCGAGGTCCGGATCGCCGGAGAATCCCAGGGGACCTCAGAGGAGAATGGCTACGCCGCCGCCTGCTGGCTGCTGGACCACCACCCCGACACGACCGCCCTGTTCGCGGCCAACGACGCCATGGCCCTGGGTGCCCTGGCCGCAGCCAAGACCCGCGGCCTGTCCGTTCCGGCCGAGCTCTCGGTGATCGGCTACGACAACTCCCAGCTGGCCAAGTCGCGGTACCTGGACCTGACCTCCGTGGACAACCGCAGCGACGTTGTCGGGTCCGATGTCGCAAACACCCTGCTGGCACGGATCCAGGACCCAACCCTCGAACCCCAGCGCAAGCTGATCGAGCCCGCCCTCGTCGTCCGCGGCACCACCGCCCGCGTTCCCGGCTGAGACAGCCCGCCGCACTCCCTGCCGCCCCGCCGACCCTCCCCGCCCTCCGTTTCGCCCGCCCCCGCCGCCCTCCCGCCCTCCCGCCGTCGAATTCGCGGGAAGCCACCGAACTCGCCGTAAATTTCCGGCGACTCCACCGCGTTCCGGCGAAATGGGCGCTCCGTCCCAAGAAGAGCCGTCGCAAAAGATCCGCGGTGCGGCCTCGCGTTTTCCACATAGCAACGGCGCGGTCTGCCGCCCGCTCCCTGGGCAGTTCAAGCTGGTTGCATGACGCAGAACCCCTTGGAGCTGCCGCCGACGGGCAGCCTATGGCGCACCGAACAACTCCTGGACCTCGGCTACAGCTCGCGCGCCATCCGCTCGCTGCTGAATTCGGGCACCCTCGTCCGGCTTCGGCACGGCTGCTACATCCGCGCCAGCCTTTGGCGGGCCCAGTCCCCCGCCGTCCGGAGCAGGCAGATCATCTACGCCCATGCCCACGGAACGCGCACGACGTCGACAGGCACCTTCCTCTACAGCCACACTTCCGCGGCGCGCCTCCGCCGCCTCTACCTGTGGGACGTGGACGACGCCATCCATGTCCTCCAGAAAGTGCGCCCCTCGAACGAGCGCCACGGCAGGGACGTCCGCTGCCACACGCGTCCCTTCGCCGAACACGACGTCGCCGTGGTTAACGGCCTCCGGACGACTTCCCTGGAGCGCACCACGGCCGACTGCGCCATGCTGCTGCCCTACAGGCAGGCGTTGATCCTCACTGACCACGCGCTTCGCCTGGGCGCGGACCCGGCCGCCCTGCAGGCCATGGCTGATGACCTGGACGGCCGGCGGGGGATCCGGACATTCCGCCGCGTCCTGGCCTCGGCCGATCCGCGGTCCGAATCTCCCGGCGAGACCCTGACCCGCGAGCTGATCCTGCGGCTGCGGATCAGGCCTCCAGAGCCACAGCTTGCAGTGTCAAGCCGCGAGGGGCGTCATCGCCTGGACTTTGCGTGGAAGGAGGAGAAGGTAGCCCTCGAGTTCGACGGCAAAATCAAGTACTTCGACTACAGTCCCACGGCCGAGGTGCTCTTCGAGGAACGGCGCCGCGAGAAGGCCCTGACTGAAGAGGGCTGGCGCTTCGTCCGCGTTGAGTGGAAGGACCTCTTCCGAGAGCAGGAATTCAAGAGCCGCCTGCTTCGTGCGCTGGCCGGCCGCCCGCATCCATGAGCGTCGAATTCGCCGGAAGCCCGCGGCGACGCCGGAAACTTACGGCCACCCCGCCGGTTTCCGGCGACTTGGGTGGGGGCGGCCGAACCCGTCCTGTCCCTCGGGTGGCGGCGGCCGAACCCGCCCTGTCCCTCGGGTTCCTCGGGTGGCGGCGGCCGAGGACGGGGGTCCTAGGCCCCGTAGCTCGGTTCGCGCTTCTTGACCCAGCCGATGGCGAGCGAGGTCAGCGGCACGAAGGCGAACTCCACGAGAGTCTTGTAGAGGAAGCCCACGAGGACGTAGTTCACGAACATCCCGACGTCGGTAATTCCGATCACGGACGCGGCGATGCTGCAGAAGATCAGAGTGTCCACGAATTCGCCTGCCACGGAGGAGCCCATGATGCGTGCCCACAGGGACCTTTCCCCGGTCCGCGCCTTCATCTTCACGAGGATCCAGGAGTTGATGGTCTGGCCGGCGAGGAAGGCCAACAGCGATGCCAGCACAATCTGCGGGACCGGCCCCAGGGCGCCTTCCAGGGCTGCCTGCTTGGAGGCGCCGTACTCGTCGCCGAACCCCGGGAGAGCGATGATGATCCAGTAGCAAAGGGACGCGAAGATGGACAGGGCAAAGCTGGTGACGATGGCCTTGCGCGCCACCTTGAAGCCGTAGACCTCGCTGATGACGTCGCCCAGGATGTAGGCCAGCGGGAAGAGGAAGAAGCCGCCGTCCGTGATGACGGGGCCGATCGCCACGCCCTTGGACGCCCCGATGTTGGACAGGATCAACACCACGGCCATGACGGCGAGCATGATGCCGAAATACGGGGAACCAATCGAGGCGAAACTCGGCGGCGCTGACGCCGGGAAAGTCTTGGCGGAAGTCATGGGCATTCCATTCGTAGTGGTTCGCTCGGCGGCCCGTGCCCGCAAGGGAACACGCTTGGCTGCCGGCTGTATTAGCACTGGACGGCCCTGGTGACGCGAGCCGCCGGAACCGCCTCCATTCTCGCACCCGGCCATGCGGGCAGGGGTCTGGTCCCGGGAGTCTGGGCACACGGCGGTCTGGGCCAGGCCCGTAGCCGCGAGTTCGCCGGAAACGCTCGTGGTCGCCGGAAATATACGGCGAGCCGCCGCGCTTCCGGCGATTTCGAAGACGGCGGGCGCCGGCCCCAGCGGCGGGACGACGCGGCGCCTACTCCAGCGGACGGCGCGGCGGCCTGCGCTAGCGACGGGAGGCGTCGATGAGGTCGCTGTCCTCGTCCCTGCCCGTTTCCTTGCCCTGGCCTGCGCCGTCGTCCTTGCCCGCCACCGGTACCGCAGCCGGCGCCCAGGCGTGACCCTGTTCGTGATCCAGGTGCGTGGACTTCTTGTTCTTCAGGGCGAAGATGTAGACCAGCAGGGAGATGCCGATCGCCACGGTGACGTAGGTGAAGAACAGTTCTTCCTGGCCGGCCTTCTGCAGTGCCGCACCGATGAGCGGGACGGTGCCGCCGAAGAGCGAGTTGGCGATCGCGTAGCCCAGGCCGACGCCGAGGGCGCGGATGGACGCGGGGAACAATTCGGCCTTCACCAAGGCGTTGATGGAGGTGTAGCCGCCCACGATCAGCAGGCCGCCCATCATGAGCAGGAACGCGGTCAACGGATCCTTGGTACCGGCGAGGGCGGACAGGAGCGGCCAGGTGAACAGGACGCCGGTGATGCCGAACCACAGCAGCAGCGGCTTGCGGCCCACCTTGTCCGAGATGATGCCGTAGACCGGCTGGAGGAGCATGAAGATGAACAGTGCCCAGAAGTTGATGACGGAGGTGTCGGTCTTGGCGATGCCGGAGGTATCGTTCATGAACTTCAGGATGAAGTTGGTGTACGTGTAGAACGCCACCGTGCCGCCAAGGGTGATGCCGATGCAGATCATGAGCGGCTTCCAGTAGCTGGTGAACAGCAGCTTCATGGTTCCGGGCTGCGCCTGGCCCGCCACGGCCGGGGATTTTGCGGCCTCGATCTGTTCGGCGGAGACGGTCTCCTCCATGGAGCGCCGCAGCCACAGCACCACCAGGGCGGCCACGCCGCCAATCGCGAACGGGATGCGCCAGCCCCACTCGGTCAGGTCGGCCTTGGGCATGGCGTTCTGCAGGACCACGAGGACCAGCAGGGCCAGCATCTGTCCGCCGATCAGCGTGACGTACTGGAAGCTGGAGAAGAAGCCGCGGCGCTTGGAGGTGGCTGCCTCGGACATGTACGTGGCGCTGGTGCCGTACTCACCGCCCACGGAGAAGCCCTGGATCACGCGGATCAGGACCAGCAGGATCAGGGCCCACAGGCCGATCACGTCCTGGGTGGGCAGCACGGCGATGGCGAAGGAGCCCGCGGACATCATGGTCACACTCAGCGTCAGCGCGGCCTTGCGGCCCTTGCGGTCGGCGTACCGGCCGAAGAACCAGGCACCGATCGGGCGCATCAGGAACGACGTCGAGAAGACGGCCATCGCCTCGAGACCGGCTTGGAGCTCGTCCGTGGAGTTGAAGAAGTGCGCCTGGAAGTAGGCCGCGAAGACGGTGTAGACGTAGAGGTCGTACCATTCGACAAGGTTGCCGGCCGAGCCTTTGAGGATGTTGCCGACGGCTTTCCGGGTCTGGGCCGCTTCGGACAGTTGGGTGCTCATCAATGAACCTTCCTGGATCCGGCGCCGCCGGTAAGCAACACCGTCCGCCACCCTAGTGCGCGTGATCCGGAACACTAAGGTTTTGTTCATACTGTTCACGGAATGCTTGTTCATCAGCACAATGCGGGTGGTTTTGGCGGGATGGCAGGATGGGACCATGACTTCTACCGCATTCGACTCCGCTGCCCTGGCAGTTGCCGATACCGCTCCCGACGCCGCCTCCTCCCCCGCCGTCGCGCTGACCATCGCAGGCTCCGAAGCGACCGGCGGCGCCGGCGCGCAGGCTGACCTGAAGACGTTCCAGGAACTTGGCGTCTTCGGGATCGCGAACCTGACCTGCATCGTGTCCTTCGACCCCAAGGACAACTGGAACCACCGCTTCGTCCCGGTGGACCAGCAGGTCATCGCGGATCAGCTGGAAGCGACGACGGCGGCCTACGGTGCCGCGTCCGGCGCACTGGCCGTGTTGGAGACCGTCAAGATCGGCATGCTGGGCAGCCCCGCGACGATTTCGACCGTGGCCGCGGCGCTGGCCGGCGGGCAGTTCGCCAACGTGGTGCTGGATCCGGTGCTGATCTGCAAGGGCCAGGAACCGGGCCACGCCCTGGACACCGACCAGGCGCTCAAGTCCCACATCCTGCCGCTGGCCACCTTTGTCACGCCGAACCATTTCGAGGCCGAGTCGCTCTCCGGGCTGGAAATCACCGACGTCGAGTCCCTCAAGGCCGCCGCGGTCCGCATCCATGAGCTCAGCGGCGCCGCGGTGCTCGCCAAGGGCGGCGTGCGGCTGGAAGGGCCCGACGCCGTCGACGTCTACTACGACGGCGAAACCCTGGAAGTCCTGTCCGCCCCGAAGGTGGGCGAAGTGGCCGTGTCCGGCGCGGGGTGCTCGCTGGCCGCGGCGGTGACGGCCGAGCTCGCCAAGGGTGCGACGCCGCTGGCGGCCGCCCGGACGGCGAAGGCCTTTGTGACCGCGGGAATCCGGAACCGGGTGGCCTCGGGCGCCCCGTTCGATGCCTTGTGGCAGGGCGGCCCGCGCTAACCCGTCAGATAAGACGCTCCCTCACGTTTCGCAGCAACTCTCCGGACGCTCCCTCACGTTTCGCAGAGGGAGCCGTTTCTTGCGTGCAAGATCAGAGGGAGCGTCTCATGAGCGGGGATCGGCCACGGTTCCCATGAACAGGGGCAGCCCGGATTCGACATGCACAATCTCGTAGTGGAACGGCCGGTTGAAATCGATGGTGCGCTCCGGGACGGGTCGGGCACTGGTGACTGCGCCGTTGACCTGGGTCACGGCCGCGGCCACGGTGCCCTTCTCTGCGACCGTGATGTTGGCGGCCTGGGCAGCCTGCGTGAGAGTCAGCTTCGGCTGGATACTGTTAAAGTCCTCCGCAGTGCTTAGAGTTTTGTGCAGTCCGAGGGATCCAAGCACCTTGCGCAGGTCAAAACTGCATTTGTGATCCCACCGGGGCAGCTGGATCTGCACGGATTCCGCCTGCGCCGCGTCGAAGGCTGCCGCAATTTCGGTCAACTTCCCGACGTCGAACGCGGTGGCCGGCGGGCCGGTACCGGCGTCGGGCAGAACCAGCCGCATGACGAAGCCCTCCGCATACGGCAGATCAACTCCGCGCCAGCCCTTGCCTTCCGCATATTTCATTTTCAGTTCGTTGTTCATGGCGGGGGTGGCGATTTCCTCGCCATCCGCCATGGTGAAGGGCAGGTCCGAGGTGTTGTTCGGGTCAAACGGCGCACTCCAGGCGGCCGCAAAGTACAGCGCATTGAGCAGGCTGAAGGTGTTGTCCGGATCGTATTTCGCCGGAGCCTCCTTGATCCGTCCGCCGGTGTTCTCCTCCACCCAGGCATCCATGGCAGGCTTCGTGGAGCGCTCGTCCGGGAAGTTCACTGGGTACACGCCGGTTCCATAGTGCCTGGCAAGGGTGGCCAGGTAGTCCTGGCCCGTGGGCACGGCTTTGTCCACAAACAGGCCGTTCGCCGCGTGCATCACCGGTTTACGCGGCGGGTTCTCCTCGTCCACGGCCCCGGGGTCGCCGTCGAACTTTTCGAGGGAAGCGAGCACCGCGTTCATGGCTTCGTCCCGCCGGTCCGCGGGGAGTCCCAGCACCCCGTCCATTTCGGCGGCGGTGTCCCCGGTGGCGCCGGCCCGGAGCATCGCCAAGGCAATCAGCAGGCTTCCCGGCGAGGAAACGACGTTGCCGTTGGTACCGTTACCGCCGTCGGACAGCAGCGCCGCGCCGAGTTCAAGGGCGGATGCCCGGAAGGCTTTCAGCTCAGCGGCATACGCGGCGCTGTAGACCGAAACCCGTTCCACGCCGTCGGCCTTCAGGAGCACGGGGGCCGGGGGCGAACATGCGGTGAGGGCCACAATGACTCCCGCCGCAGCGATTCTGGTCGCCTTCAACTTCATGGCTGCCCTCCGACAGGTGCGTCCGACTATAGGCGGAATCCGCCGCTCCCAGTCAACCAGCCAGAGCGTGGCACAACGATGCCTGTACGGTCACGGTTTGCCGTCGTTTTGGTCTCGGGGCGGCGGCTCCGCGGTTCCCATCCGGGGCGCCGATCCGGTGGTTCTCCTGAGGCACGACGCCGGTGCCCCTGACGTCCAATTCGCCGGAGTGGCACCGTTTCGCCGGGATTTTCGGGCGAACCGGAGAGCCTCCGGCGAACTCGCTACGTCCCGGCAGCCGTGCTCAGCGCCGCGGGATGTTCCGCAGGTTGCTCCGCGCCATGCTGACTGCCTCGCCGGCGCCCCGGTTGAGGACCACCTTGGACATGGCCGTGGCGAAGCCCAGGATCTGCGCCCCCTTGATCTTCGGCGGGAGAGACAGGGCCTTGGGGTCCGTGATGAGCTCCACGAGCGACGGGCCGGGGTGGGCAAAGGCTTCCCGGTAGGCGGCCTCGACGCGGGACGGGTCCGTGACCCGGACGGCGTGGAAGCCCAGGGCCCGGGCCACGTCCGCGTAGTTGGCGTCCGGGACGTCGACGCCGAAGTCGGGAAGCCCGTCCACCAGCATTTCGAGTTTCACCATGCCCAGCGTGGAGTTGTTAAAGACCACCACATTGACCGGCAGCCGGTGGGCGGCGACCGTGATGAGCTCGCCCAGCAGCATGGACAGGCCGCCGTCGCCCGAGACCGACACCACCTGCCGGCCGGGGTACGCCAGTTGGGCGCCGATCGCGTGCGGCAGCGCGTTGGCCATGGAGCCGTGCAGGTAGGAGCCGATCAGCCGGCGGGTGCCCAGCGGGTTGATGTACCGGGCGGTCCAGACGTTGCACATGCCGGTGTCCGCCGTGAAGATCGCGTCCTCCGCCGCCACCTGGTCCAGCAGCGAGGCCGCGTATTCCGGGTGGATCGGCTGTTTTGTCCCGACGTTCCGGGTGTACGCGCCCACGGCTTTGTTCATCAGCCGGTCGTGTTTCTTCAGCATGGAGTCAAGGAAACGCCGGCTCTTCTTGGCCTTGAGCAACGGCATGAGGGCAGCGAGTGTGGGGAGCACGTCGCCGTGGACGGCGACGTCGACGTCGGTCCGCCGCCCCAGTCTGTGCGCGGCCCGGTCCACTTGCGCCGTACGGGTGCCGGGCAGGAACTGGTCGTACGGGAAATCGGTGCCCAGCAGGATCAGCAGGTCCGCGTCCTCGATGCCCTCGGCCGCGGCACCGTAGCCAAGCAGCCCGGTCATGCCGATGTCATAGGCGTTGTTGTACTGCATGAAGTCCTTGCCGCGGAGCGAGTGGCCGATCGGCGCCGCGATCAGCCCCGCGAGCGCCACCACCTCGTCGTGCGCGCCCTCGACGCCAGCCCCCGCAAAGATGGCCACTTTCTCGGCGGCGTTGATGGCGTCGGCCAGTTCCTGCACGCTGGCGGGGTCCGGCGTGAGCGTCGCTGGCCGGAATGCCGCGGGGGCCGGGGTTGGAGCTGTGGCCTCCAGGCCGGCGATATCACCGGGCAGGGTCACGACGGCGACGCCCCGGAGTCCGACGGCGTGCTGGATGGCGCTGTGCATGACCCGGGGCGCCTGCTCCGCGGTGCTGATCAGCTCGGAGTAGACCGAGCATTCGTTGAAGAGCCGGTCCGGATGTGTCTCCTGGAAGAATCTGCTGCCGATCTGCTTGCTGGGGATGTGCGAGGCAATCGCCAGTACGGGCGCCCCGGAGCGGTTGGCGTCGTATAGCCCGTTGATCAGGTGCAGGTTGCCGGGCCCGCAGGAACCGGCACACACCGCGAGCCGGCCGGTCAGCTGCGCTTCCGCCGCCGCGGCGAACGCGGCCGCCTCCTCATGCCGGACATGGATCCAGTCGATGCCGCCCTGCTGCGAGCCGCCGGTCTTGCGGACGGCGTCGACGATCGGGTTGAGGCTGTCCCCCACGATCCCGTAGATCCGCTGCACGCCGGCAGCCTGGAGTTGTTCGATGAGCTGGGTGGCAAGTTCCTTGGCCATGGGTGCACGCTCCCGCGAGGTGGATCGATGAGCTGACACAGGCCAATATAGTCCGCGCTGCTGACAGCCGCCCCGCCCTGGGAACGCTCCCTCACCTTTGGCAACGGGAACCGAGACGCTCCCTCACCTGATCTGAGGGAGCGCCCGGCAGCTTCGGGCCGGATCTGAGGGAGCGCCCCCCAAAACCGCAGGACCTGAGGGAGCGTCCGGGGAAAACCTGCAGAAGCTGAGGGAGGGTCAGGTGCCGGAGTGCGCCTGCAGGAAGGTGTACACCTCGGTCTCGTCCACGCCCGGGAATGCACCCGGCGGCATTGCGGCCAGCAGGTGGGAGTGGGCCCGGGCCGAGGGCCAGGCGTTGCCGGCCCATTCGGCGGTCAGCGACGCCGGCGGGCGGCGGCAGCAGCTTTCGTCCGGGCAGGTGGACTTGGACCGCTCCGTTGTGTCGCGGCCGCGAAACCACTTCACATGCGCATACGGGACACCCACTGAGAGCGAGAACTCACCGTTCGCGGAGCGTTCCGTCCGGGCAGTGCACCAGTAGGTCCCGGCGGGGGTGTCGGTGTACTGGTTGTACGCGCTGAACTTGTCCGGGACGTCGAACACCACCCGGGACGTCCAGTTCCGGCACGAGAACTGGCCCTCGATGGCGCCGGTGTGGTCCTGCGGGAACGTCACGCCGTCGTTCTCGTAGGCCTTGTAGATGATGCCGCTCTTGTGCGTCTTCTGGAAGTGCGTCCGGATGTCCAGGTGCTGAGTGGCCAGGTTCGTGAACCGGTGCGCGGCCGTCTCGTAGGACACCGCGAAAGCGTCCCGGATGTCCTCGACCGCTATTTCCTTGGCCTGCTTGGCCCGCTGCAGGAACTCCACCGTCGCCTGCTCGGGCAGCAGGAGCGCGGCGGCGAAGTAGTTCGTGGCCACGCGCTGCATCAGGAAGTCGCCGTAGTTGTTGGGCGTCTGGTGGCCCAGGACGTAGTGGCCCAGCGCCTGCAGCAGCACCGAACGGGGGTCGTGATCGCTGCGGGCGTTCTGCGTGAGGTAAATTCTGCGGTTCTTAAGATCCGTCACGGAGCGGGTGGAATGCGGCAAATCCCCCACATGGTGGAGGCTGAAACCGAGGTGCCCGGCGATGTCCGCAATGACGTGGTGGGACAACGGACCGCTCGTGTGGCCCACCGAGGCCAGGACCTTCTGCGCCTCGGCCTCATACTCCGGGAAGTAGTTGTTCCGCTCCCGCATCATGGCCCGCAGCTCGCCGTTGGCGCGGCGGGCCTCTTCCGGCGTCGCCACCTGCTCGTTCAGCCTGCGCTCGAGCTCATGCTGCAGCCCCACCATCGACTCCAGCACATCCATCGGAAGCCGCGAGCTGATGCGGATTTTCGGCAGGTTGAGGGACTCATAGATGGGGCTGCGCTGGTAGCGTTCCAGCTCGATTTCCAGCGCCGCGCGGCGGTTGGGCGGCTCGGCGCCGAGGAGCTCATCGATGCTTACCCCGAGGGCCGCGGCGAGCTGCTGGAGCAGGCCGAGCTTGGGCTCGCGCTTACCGTTTTCAATCAGGCTCAGCTGGCTGGGGGCGGTCCCGACGGCGGCGCTCAGGTCATCGAGCGTGAGCCCGGCGGCCTTGCGCAAGTGGCGGACGCGGCGGCCCATGCTGATGACGTCCACTTCGGGCGCGGCGGGGGACGGCGGGGACGAAGCTTGGCGGTTCCAGCTGGTTGAGTGCATTTCTTGAGAATATGCGAAGAAGTGCATTTCTTTCCAGAGCTTTGACCTAGAAACCCCCTGGAAAGTGAAGAAAAGTAGATCTCACGGAAGCCCCAGCCGCTCCCCCGCACCTCGCAAGCTCGGTGAGGGACCCCGGCGGCCGTGGGCCCATCACCATCCGGAACAACCGGCCAGGATCTGCAGTGACGCAGACTGGCCGGCCCGGACCCATCAAGGAGACAAAGATGACTGCAGCATTTGAGCCCACCCAGCAGACGCCCGAGCAGCAGGCCGCCGCACTGGAGCTCGAGTGGGCCGCCAATCCCCGCTGGGAAGGTGTGACCCGTGACTACAAGGCAACGGATGTCGTCCGCCTCCGCGGCCGCGTCTCCGAAGAACGCACGCTGGCCCGCCGCGGCTCCGAGAAGCTGTGGAAGCAGCTCACCGAGGAGCACGCGGAAGGCAAGTACACCAACGCCCTGGGCGCCCTGACCGGCAACCAGGCGGTGCAGCAGGTCAAGGCCGGGCTCCGCGCCATCTACCTCTCCGGCTGGCAGGTCGCCGCGGACGCCAACAACTCCGGCCACACCTATCCGGACCAGTCGCTCTACCCCGCGAACTCGGTCCCCACCGTGGTCCGGCGCATCAACAACGCCCTGCTCCGCGCGGACCAGATCGAGTTCTCCGAGGGCATCCAGACGGTCGAGGACTGGATGGTCCCGATCGTGGCCGACGCCGAGGCCGGCTTCGGCGGACCACTGAACGCCTACGAGCTCATGAAGTCGATGATCCAGGCCGGCGCCGCGGGCGTGCACTGGGAGGACCAGCTCGCCTCGGAAAAGAAGTGCGGCCACCTCGGCGGCAAGGTCCTGATCCCCACCCAGCAGCACGTCCGGACGCTGAACGCCGCCCGCCTCGCCGCCGACGTCGCCGGCACGCCGTCGGTCATCATCGCCCGCACCGACGCCGAGGCCGCCACCCTGATCACCTCCGACGTCGACGAGCGTGACCAGGAATTCATCCTCCGCGAGGGCGGACAGCCGGTCCGCACCGCTGAAGGCTTCTATAAGGTCCGCAACGGGATCGAACCCTGCATCGCCCGCGCCAAGGCCTACGCCCCGTACTCCGACCTCATCTGGATGGAGACCGGCACCCCGGACCTGGAGCTGGCCCGCAAGTTCGCCGAGTCCGTCAAGGCCGAGTTCCCGGACCAGATGCTTTCCTACAACTGCTCGCCGTCGTTCAACTGGCGCAAGCACCTCGACGACGCCACGATCGCGAAGTTCCAGCGCGAACTCGGCGCCATGGGCTTCACCTTCCAGTTCATTACCCTGGCCGGCTTCCACGCCCTGAACTACTCGATGTTCGACCTCGCCCACGGCTACGCCCGGGAAGGCATGAGCGCTTACGTCGAGCTGCAGGAGAAGGAATTCGCCTCCGAGTCCCGCGGCTACACCGCCACCAAGCACCAGCGCGAAGTCGGCACCGGCTACTTCGACGACATCGCTACCGCGCTCAACCCGAACGCATCCACTCTGGCCCTGGTGGGATCCACCGAAGAAGGCCAGTTCCACTAACTTCCCGACGGCGGCGCTTGCGTCTGCCGGCGCGGCTCGCGTCCGGCCTTCGGTCCGGCATTGCTCTGCCTGCTATTCCCCGTGTCCGGGCCCGACCTCGCTGAGCGAGGACAGGTCCGGACACAGGGCCCCTTTTACGCAGGCTGCCGCAACACCGGCACCTTCGGCCTCGTATTCACCTCACCAGCGCACGTCACCACCCGCCGTCGAACTTCCTTCTTCGTTTAGGAGAGATTTGAAATGAACAGCTTCACTGACAACTTCACCATCAACGGGATCACGCTGACCGCGCAGCCGATTTGCCGGCAGAGCGAGGTTCTTACCCCGGACGCTTTGGCGTTTGTGGCCAAGCTGCACCGGGCCACGGCCGGGCGCCGGCAGGAGCTGCTGCAGGCGCGGCAGGAACGCCGCCACCAGATCTCCAAAGGCCAGGACCCGCGGTTCCTGCGCGAGACCGAGGCCGTCCGCAACGACCCGAACTGGCGCGTCGCTCCCCCGGCGCCGGGGCTGGAGGACCGCCGCGTGGAGATCACCGGGCCGGTGGATAAGAAGATGACCATCAACGCGCTGAACTCCGGCGCCAAGGTGTGGCTCGCGGACATGGAGGACTCCTCCACCCCGTCCTGGCGCAACGTGATCCAGGGTCAGCTAAACCTCACGGATGCGCTGGAACGCCGGATCGACTTCACTTCGCCCGAGGGCAAGGAGTACAAGCTCCGCGCCGCCGAGGACCTGCCCACGATTGTGGTCCGCCCCCGCGGCTGGCACCTGCCGGAAAAGCACATGCTCATCGACGGCACGCCGGTTGCCGGCGGGATCGTGGACTTCGGACTGTACTTCTTCCACAACGCCCGCCGCCTGATCGCCCAGGGCAAGGGCCCGTACTTCTACCTGCCCAAGATCGAGACCCATCTCGAGGCCCGGCTGTGGAACGATATCTTCATCCTGGCCCAGGACCTGCTGGGCATCCCGCAGGGCACCATCCGCGCCACGGTGCTGATCGAGACCATCACCGCCGCGTTCGAGATGGAGGAGATCCTCTACGAACTGCGGGACCACGCGGCGGGCCTGAACGCCGGCCGCTGGGACTACATCTTCTCCCTGATCAAGAACTTCCGCACCCGCGGCCCCCGCTTCGTGCTGCCGGACCGCGGCCAGGTCACCATGACCCAGCCGTTCATGCGGGCCTACACCGAACAGCTCGTCCGCGCCTGCCACAAGCGCGGCGCCATGGCGATCGGCGGCATGGCCGCGGCAGTCCCCAACCGCAAGGACCAGGATGCCAACGCGATCGCCTTCGAGAAGGTCCGCGCGGACAAGACCCGTGAGGCCGGCGACGGCTTCGACGGCTCGTGGGTGGCCCACCCGGACCTGGTGCCGGTCTGCCGCGAGGTGTTCGACGGCGTTCTCGGCGACCGCCCGAACCAGCTCGAACGCCTCCGCGAGGACGTCACCCCGGACGACCGCGCCCTCCTGGACATCTCCGCGACCACCGGAACCATCACCGAACAGGGCATCCGGAACAACATCGAAGTGGGGATCCGCTACATCGAGTCCTGGCTGCGCGGCAACGGCGCGGTGGCCATCCACAACCTGATGGAGGACGCCGCCACCGCGGAGATCTCCCGCTCGCAGCTGTGGCAGTGGATCTTCTCTCGGGCCATCACGGACCAGGGCGACGTCATCACCCGCGAGTCGGTGGAGGACATGCTGGACGAGGAATTCGCCAAGCTGGAGCGCTTCGAGGGGGACCGTTTCGCCGACGCGCGCGACATCTTCGAGGAAGTCACCCTCAGCAGCGAGTTCCCAGCGTTCCTGACGCTGCCGGCCTACGACCGCTTCCTGCATGAAGCGCGCGACGGCGCCGGCCCCGGCCGCGCGAAGGCCGCCCTCATCCCGGCGTAACCCCAGAATTCCGTCCGCTGGGCAGCCCGCCCTTCGCAACAGGCAGCCCGAAATCCGGGTGGCAGCCCAGCGACGGAACACCCCGTCAGAGGCGACAACGGCGTCGAGCTGACAGCTAAGGCCCATGTTCTTCGCGAGCATGGGCCTTAGCTGTGGTCTCGGCAGCGTGGTCTCGGCGCCGGCACAGCGGGAACGAAATCCGCGCCTTGAGCAGAGCCTAGTGCGGCTTCGGCACCCGGCGCAGGGACAGTGCGGTGCCCACGATGAACGCGGTCACGGAGCACAGGATCATCAGCAGCGGTCCGGTCCAGGCACCGGTGACCCCGTGGACGTAGCCCAGCAGGGTCGGCGCCACGGCCCCGAAGGAGTAGCCCGTGCCCTGGACGACGGCGGACATCCGGGCCGCCGAGGCCTGGTCCCGTGCCAGCCGGATAATGGCGAGGAAGATCAGGGTGATGCCGCCGCCCTGGGCCACCCCTCCGAAGGAACACCAGAGCCACCACAGCTCGGGTGCGAGCAGCAGACCCAGGGGTACCGTGAGCCACAGCAGTCCCAGGGTGAGGCCCACCGCCGTCGTGCTGGCGAAACGGGCCGCCAGCGGCACGCCCAGTCCGCCCACGATGGCCAGGATCTGGAAGAGCGAGGACCCCGCCCCGGCGGCTGCGGGCGCCATGCCGAGTTCGTCCGCCAGCAGGCTCGGCAGCCAGGCGGTCACCCCGTAGTAGGAGAACGCCTGCCCGGCGAACCCGAGCGTCAAGGCTGCCGTGATCCACCGGGACGTGAGCTTGCCGGCCGGCCGCCGCGGGTCCGAGGCGGGGACGGCGGCAGGAATGAAGGCCCGCCGGCCGACCGCGATCACCCAGACCGCGCCGGCAGCCACCGCGAAGAGGCCGCTCGCGGCGATCGCGGGCCGCCAGCCCAGCAGCTCAGCCAGCGGCGCCGACACCATCGAGGTCAGGAACGAGCCGATATTCAGCGCCGCGGTGTACGTGCCCATCGCCGCGCCCTGCCGTGCGGGGGTGAAGTCCCGCCGGATGATCAGCGGGACCACGATGTTGCCGATCGTGATGGCGACGCCGAGGATCACGGTGCCGAGCATGACCAGGGCGCCCCCGCCTGCCGAGCGGACCACGACGCCGAAGAGCACGCCGAGCAGGGTCAGGGTGATGGCGAACTCGGGACCCAGCTTGCGCCCGGCCAGCGAGGCCAGCGGCGCGGCCAGGGCAAAGCACAGCACCGGGATCCCGGTCAGGAATCCCAATTCCACCGGGGTGAAGCCGAGATCGTCCTCCAGCTGCGCGATCACCGGGGCCACGGCCACCAGCGGCCCGCGCATGTTCAGCGCGATCAGCCCGATCGCGAGCATGAGGAGCCAGCCGCGCGGCGCCCGAGTCCCGCCGCTCATGGGGTGGACCGTTGCCCGGCGGGCGGGCAGAAATATGCTTTCATCAGTCCCATTGCTATCACGGGCCCCTGCCGCACCTGCGGTATGTGACGCTTCCGGGCGCACCGCTTCCCGGGACACCCTAGCCCGTGGCCTGCAGGGTCGCCTCAATGACGGCGGGTGAGAGCACGTGCTGCGTGACCATCTGGCTGGCTCCGAGGATGGCGGCCTGGTCCCCGGCCCGGGACAGGCCGATCCGCAGGTGCGTCGTGGCCAGGGGCAGCGAGCGCCGGTACACCACCTCGCGGACTCCGGCCATGAGGTGCTCCCCGGCCTGGCCGAGGCTTCCGCCGATCACAATCACCGAGGGGTTCAGCAGGTTCACGACTGTGGAGAGGACGTCGCCGAGGTCCCTGCCGGCCTGCCGCAACGCTTGGATGGCCTGCAGGTTCCCCGCCGCGACGAGGCGCAGCACATCGCCGCCATCGTGCGCCGGCAGGCCCCGCTGTGTCAGCGCCTTGGCGACGGCGGGTCCGGAGGCCAGGGCTTCGAGGCACCCGTAGTTGCCGCAACGGCACAGCACGTCATCGCCGCGCGGAACCCGGACGTGTCCGAGGTCGCCGGCGGTTCCGTTGGCGCCGCGCTGGAGCTGGCCGCTGCTGATGATGCCCGCCCCGATGCCGGTGGCCACCTTGATGAACAGGAAGTTGTCGTCCTCGGGCCAGTGCGCCGTGCGCTCGCCCAGCGCCATGATGTTCACGTCGTTGTCCACCAGGACCGGAACCGGAAGGGACCGCTGGACGTGACGGACGACGTCGAACCCGTCCCAGCCGGGCATGATCGGCGGCTTCACCGGCATGCCGGTGGCGTGTTCCACCGGCCCCGGAAGCCCGATCCCGGCGCCGGCCAGATCCGCGGCGCCCCGGCCGGCCTCGCCGAGCAGCCGCAGCCCTTCATCGATCACACCGTCCAGGACAACCACCGGGCCGTCTGCAACATCCTGCGCCAGCCGGCGCTCGGCGAGCACCTTCCCGCCGAGGTCCGTGACGGCGATGATCACGTGCGTGGCCCCGACATCCACCGCCAGGACTACGCGGGCGGCCGGGTTGAAGGCATAGCGCGACGGCGGCCTGCCGCCGCTGGAGCTCGCCTCCCCCGCGGGGCCAACGAGCCCCGAGACCATCAGCGCGTCGATGCGGGAAGCGACGGTGGAGCGGGCCAGCCCGGTGGTCAGGGCCAGTTCCGCGCGGGTCCTGGCCTTGCCGTCACGCAGGAGTTGGAAAAGATCGCCGGCTCGGGACAGGCTGCCGCCGGCCTCTAAGGCTGCGGACTCGGTACCGGCGGGCGTACTCATGAGTAAGTGATAGCACGAAGATCTTCTGCATGTCACGCCGGGAAAGATCGACACGTAGTTTCCAACTTTTGCTTGACGCTCGGCAAAAGTATCTCTAGTTTTGGCTGTGAGCCAGATCATCGGGCCTGCATGAACCTGCGAACAATTCCTCGTACGGCATCAGGCGCGGCGGCTGCGGCTCATCCCCAACGACGAGGAGAGACAGTGCCATACTCGATCCAGCTGTACACGGTCCGCAAGGCCCTGGAAGAGGATCTCGCTGGAACCATCCAGCGCCTGGCTGACATCGGCTTCACCATGGTTGAGCCTTACCGTTTCGTCGCCAAAGCCGCTGAACTCAAGGAGGCCATGGCCGAAAACAACCTCACCGCACCGTCCGGCCACGCTCCCCTGCTCAGCGACGACCAGGACGCCATATTCACCGCCGCCCAGCAGTTGGGCATCGGCACCGTCATCGATCCGCACGTGCCGACCGAGCGCTGGAACACCATCGAGGACATCAAGGAAACCGCCGCGCAGCTCAACGCCGCAGCGGCCAAGGGAGCCGGCTACGGCGTCCGCGTCGGCTACCACAACCACTGGTGGGAAGTTCAGTCCGTGATTGACGGCAAGACCGCCCTGGAGCACCTCGCCGACCACCTGGACCCCGAGGTCGTCCTCGAACTGGACACGTATTGGGCGGCCGTCGGCGGCCAGAATCCTGCCGACCTCCTCGCCCGGCTGGGTGACCGGGTGAAGTTCATCCACATCAAGGACGGCCCGGTCACCTCGGACCCCTCCAACCAGCTCGCCGTGGGTGACGGCAAGATGCCCATCTGGGACGTGCTGGACGCGGCAGGTTCGCTTGAGGCCGGCGTGGTCGAACTCGACGACTTCCAGGGCGACATGTTCGACGCCGTCCGGGACAGCTACAACTACCTCAGCGCCGGGAGAGTCTCCGCATGAGCCACGCCGCAGGATCCGCCTTCGGCCCGCTCGGATCGGGCCCCGTCGGCGTCGGCATCATCGGCGCCGGCGTCATCAGCAAGCAGTACCTGGACAACCTCACGAGCTTCCCGGACGTCAGGGTCGTCGCCATCGGAGACCTCTTCGAGGAGGCAGCCGCCACCCGCGCCGCTGAATACGGGATTGAAAACCACGGCGGCGTCGACGCCGTACTTGGCAATCCCGACGTCGAGATCGTCATCAACCTGACCATCCCCGCAGCCCACGTCGAGGTGGCCACCCGGGCCGTCCACGCCGGCAAGCACGTCTGGAGCGAGAAGCCCTTCTCCCTGGACCGCGAAAGCGGCCGCGGGCTGCTCAAGGCAGCCGACGCCGTCGGAGTCCGGCTCGGCTGCGCCCCGGACACCTTCCTCGGCGCCGGGCTGCAGACTGCCCGCCGGATGATCGAACGCGGTGACATCGGCACGCCGCTGACCGCGCTGACCCTGATGCAGTCCCCCGGCCCGGAATCCTGGCACCCGAACCCCGCGTTCCTGTTCCAGGACGGCGCCGGACCGCTGTTCGACATCGGCCCGTACTATCTCACCACCCTCGTCCAGACCTTCGGCAGCGTCCGCCGGGTGGCAGCTTTCGGCTCCAAGTCCCGCGAAACTCGTGTGATCGGTTCCGGGCCGAAGGCAGGCGAGGAATGCTCCGTCACCGTCCCGACGCACGTCAGCTCCATCCTGGAGTTCGAAGGCGGCGAATCCGGCCAGAGCATCTTCAGCTTCGACTCACCGTTCCAGCGCGCCGGCTTCGTGGAGATCACCGGCTCCGACGCCACGATCGCGCTGCCGGACCCGAACAACTTCGACGGCGACATCCGGATCTGCGCGCTGGGCTCCGAGGACTGGACCGTCGTCCCGTCCGTCGGCTCCACCGCCAGCCGCGGCGCCGGCGTGCTCGAAATGGCCCGTGCCATGCGCGCGGGCCGGCCGCACCGGGCCCAGGGCGAGCTGGCGTTTCACATCCTCGACACCATGGCCTCCATCTCCGAGTCGATCGACACCCGCGCCTTCGTGGACGTCGCAAGCTCCGCCGCCCGGGTACCGGCCCTGCCCGAGGACTGGGACCCCACCGCTTCCACACTCTAGGAACCAGCTATGAACCCCCACGAAACCACCCCCGGCCCTCCCCCTCTGGGGGTGGCCATGATCGGGTACGCGTTCATGGGCAAGGCCCACTCGAATGCCTGGCGCAATGTTGCCAGCTACTTCGACGTCCCGGCGTTCGAACGGCGCGTCCTCGTCGGACGCGACCCGGAGGGGGTCGCCGAGGCGGCCGCGAAGTACGGCTGGGCCGAGTCCGCCACGGACTGGCGCGAGGTGATCGCCCGCGATGACGTCCAGATCGTCGATATCTGTGCGCCGGGGTTCATGCACGCGGAAATCGCCATCGCCGCGCTGGCCGCCGGCAAGCACGTCCTCGTCGAAAAGCCGCTGGCCAACACTCTGGCCGAGGCCGAGGCCATGGCGGCGGCGGCCCGGAGCGCCCAGGACAACGGGGTGCAGTCCATGATCGGCTTCAACTACCGCCGGGTCCCGGCCCTGGCTCTGGCCCGGGAGCTGATCGCGGAGGGCCGGCTCGGCACCGTCCGGCACGTCCGCGCGGCCTACCTGCAGGACTGGCTCGTGGACCCGGACTCGCCCATGACCTGGCGGCTAAACAAGGAAACCGCGGGCTCGGGGGCGCTGGGCGACATCGCCAGCCATGCGATTGACCAGGTGCTGTTCCTCCTGGGCGAGCAGGTCACTGAAGTCGCCGGCCGGCTGCACACCTTCACGCCCAGCCGGCCCGGCCCCAATGGTCCGGAACAGGTGACGGTTGACGACGCCGCGTGGGCCACGCTGACCCTCGCGTCCGGGGCCATCGCCTCGGTGGAGGTCTCCCGGGTGGCCACCGGCCAGAAGAACTCGCTCAAGCTGGAGATCTACGGCGACAAGGGCGCACTGCTGTTTGATCTGGAGAACCTGAACGTGCTCGGCTTCTTGGACGCCACGCTGCCCGTCCGCGAACAGGGCTTCCGCCGGATCCTCGTCAACGAACCCGAGCACCCGTATCTTGAAGCCTGGTGGCCGCAAGGCCACGTGATCGGCTGGGAACACACGTTCACGCACGAGATCCGCGACTTCCTCGTGGCGGTGGGCAATGGAACCCAGCCCTCGCCGTCGTTCGAGGACGGCTTGGCCGTCCAGCGGATCCTCACGGCCGTGGAAGAAAGCGCCGCGGCCAAAAGCTCGCTCGTCCAGCTCACCCCGCCCGCACCGACCACCCAGACGACTACCGAAGGAGCCTGATATGCCCCACTCTTACACCCTGTTCACCGGCCAGTGGGCCGATCTGCCCTTCGAGGAAGTCGCCCGCCTGGCCTCCGGCTGGGGCTACGACGGCCTGGAAATCGCCGTCTCCGGCGACCACCTGGACGCCTGGCGCTGGGACGAGCCCGGTTACGTCGAGTCCAAGCTGGCCGTGCTGGAGAAGTACAACCTCAAAGTCTGGGCCGTCTCCAACCACCTCAAGGGCCAGGCCGTCTGCGATGACCCGATCGACTTCCGGCATGAGGCCATCGTCGGGGCCAAGGTCTGGGGCGACGGCGACCCCGAGGGCGTCCGCACCCGCGCAGCGCAGGAAATGAAACATACCGCCCGGCTCGCCAAAGCCCTCGGCGTGGACACCGTGGTCGGGTTCACCGGATCCTCCATCTGGCAGTACGTCGCGATGTTCCCGCCCGTGCCGCAAAAGGTGATCGAGGCCGGCTACCAGGACTTCGCCGACCGTTGGAACCCCATCCTGGACGTCTTCGACGAATGCGGGGTCCGCTTCGCCCACGAGGTCCACCCCTCCGAGATCGCCTACGACTACTGGACCACCGTCCGGACCCTCGAAGCGATCGGGCACCGCAAAGCTTTCGGGCTGAACTGGGACCCGTCCCACTTCATGTGGCAGGGCATCGACCCGGTCTCCTTCATCTGGGACTTCAAGGACCGGATCTATCACGTGGACTGCAAGGACACCAAGCTGCGGCCCACCGGCCGGAACACCGTGATGGGCTCGCACCTGCCCTGGGGCGACCCGCGCCGCGGCTGGGACTTCGTCTCGGCCGGCCGCGGGGACGTGCCGTGGGAATCGTCCTTCCGCGCCCTGACCGCGATCGGCTACGACGGCCCCATCTCGGTCGAGTGGGAGGACGCCGGCATGGACCGGCTGCACGGCGCCCCCGAGGCCCTCGCCGCGCTCAAAAAGTACGACTTCCCGGCGTCGAACACCTCTTTCGACGCCGCCTTCAAGCAGTAAGGAACTGGGCGAAAAGCGGCAATAGTGAACGCTCGTTTATTCCTTGACGGATCAGAACCGGTGCTGTAACAGTTAGCTCGTGGAGGGCGCATCGATGGAGAACCACAACGAAACTGATGCCATGAATGCTTCCGAGGCGCTCCACTCCGGCTCTCCGGCACCACCGCCAATCCTGGAGGTCCGCGGACTGACCAAGAGTTTTTTCGGCGTACCCGTACTGGAAGATGCCCATCTCAGCCTTCACCGAGGCCAGGTGCACGGGCTCGTGGGGGAAAACGGCGCCGGAAAGTCCACCCTGATGAAGGTGCTGGCCGGGGTGTACCAGCCCGACGCCGGAACGGTACTCCTGGACGGCCAGGAAGTGAACTTCAGCCACCCCACGAAGGCACACGAAGCGGGGCTGTCATCCGTGTTCCAGGAGTTCAACCTCCTCCCCGACCGGACGGTGGCCGAGAACATCTACCTTGGCCGGGAGCCGCGCCGCGGACTACTCGTGAACAAGACCCTGATGAATTCGCAAACGGCGGAGTTGCTTGATTCTCTGGGGATCGCCGCCATCCGGCCCACCACGCAGGTGCGGAGCCTGACTGTGGCTGAGCAGCAGGTAGTGGAGATCGCGAAGGCGGTCAGCTACGACGCTCGGATCATCTCCATGGACGAGCCGACTGCGGCCCTGGCCGGCGCCGAGGTCGAACTTCTCTACGAGATCGTGGCACGCCTCCGTGAACGTGGCACGGCCATCCTCTACGTCTCCCACCGTCTCCGCGAAGTGTTCGACCTCTGCGACGTCATCACCGTCCTGAAAGACGGCAAAGTGGTCAGCACCCTACCCGCCTCCGAGCTCGACGACGCCCGGCTGGTCCGGCTGATGGTGGGCCGTCCCATCTCGGCGTTCTTCCCGGACAAATTACCCCGGGAGGACGTGGACGCTGACGGCGTTGAGGAGAAGCCGATCCTCGAGTTGCAGGGCGCCGGAAACGGGCAGCTGGACGGAATCAGCCTCAGCATTCGGCCCGGCGAGATTGTTGGCCTGGCAGGGCTTCAAGGGTCCGGCCGCACGGAATTGCTTCACGGCATCTTTGGCGCAGCGCCCTTCACCCGCGGAACGATGAAAATGGCAGGCGTGGAGCTGATGCCCAAGTTACCCCGCCAAGGCGTGCGGGCACGGATGGCCCTGATCACAGAGGACCGCAAGGCTGAGGGCCTGAGCCTGAACCAGTCCATCCTGGACAACGCACTCAGTGTGATCAGGTCGGTCTTTCCGCGCCGCACTGGAGCCGTCAGGACAGAAATTCCGGGCGTATTCTCCTCCCTCGAGGTTATCGCCCGGGACCTGGACCAGGAGGTGCAGTACCTGTCGGGCGGCAACCAACAAAAAGTGGTCCTCGCCAAGTGGCTGGCTATCCGCCCCCGGCTCGTCCTGCTGGATGAACCCACCCGCGGCATTGACGTGGGAGCCAAAGTGGCGGTGTACCGGCTGATGCGCCAGCTCGCGGCGGAGGGCAAGGCCATCTTGATGGTGTCCAGCGAGCTTCCTGAAGTTATCGGCCTGTCGGACCGCATCCTTGTCCTGCGTGATGGCCGGCTCGTCGGTGAACTGCCTGCCGGAACGTCAGAAGAAGCCATCCTGCAGCTGGGAACCGGCGCCAGGACGGCACCCGAAGGAGAGGCATGAATCAGCGAGCGGGCTTCTTCCAGAGACTGTCCTCCACCCAGATCGTCTACCTCGTGGCGCTCGTGACGCTCATTCTGGGTGCGTTGTTAGTGAACTCCATCGGGCGGAGTTTTTTCAGCCCAGGAAATATCTCGAGCATCCTCACCGGAACCAGCGTTCTGGGCTTCATCGCGATCGGCCAGACGCTGGTCATCCTCGCAGGCAGCCTGGATCTGTCAGTTCCCTACGTCACCAGCCTGGCCAGCCTCATCGCCGCCGGCGTGATGGCCAACAACCCAAACAACGTCCTGTCCGCAGTCCTGCTGACGCTGGGGACGGCAGCAGTCATTGGACTCGCGAACGGGCTGATCGTCGCCCGCCTGAATGTGCACGGCTTCATCGCCACGCTTGGCGTGGGCCTGATCATCAGCGGCTACCTCGCCACCAATTTCAAGGGCAGCTTCGGTGAGACACCGCTTGCGTTCCGCATGGTCGGGGCCACGGGGCTCGGTCCGGTTCCGATCTCCACGATCATTATGCTGGCCTGTGCGGGGCTGGCCATGCTGCTCCTGCACCGCACACGCGTCGGGCACCATCTGTACGCTGTCGGCGGCGACATTGCCGTCGCCCGTACTTCCGGAATCCGCGTTGACGTGCCTGTCATTACGGCGCACGTCATCTGTTCCGTCCTGGCAGGGATGGCAGGGCTGCTCCTGGCCAGCAGGCTGGGCGTGGGCAGTCCCACTGTAGGTTCCCAGGGCGGCTACGATCTGCTCTCCATCGCCGCAGTTGTGCTCGGCGGCACGTTGCTCTCCGGTGGCAAAGGAACTATCACCGGCACCCTCGGCGGCGTGCTGATCTTTGCCATGCTGGACAACATCATGTCCGTCATGCAGGTCAACCCGTTTCTGAAGGATGTGGTCAGGGGCGTAGTCATCGTGCTCGCGGTCGCCGTCTATGCCCGGCGCCGGATCGTCAGCAGACCGGAACGGTTCCCCGCGAAAGGTTCCGCGGAAACACCCGCGGCCCAGCCTGTGCCCGTGGAGGGGCCATGAGTACGGCACTGAACTCCGAGCGCAGCGCCATTCTCAAGCAGAACCGTGCCAGCCGTTCCGAGCGGCTCCTGCGCGCCGTGCGCACCCCCGGCGGCGCCGTCTTCGTCCTGCTGATCGGCCTCCTGGCGGCCATCATCGTCTTAAACCCGTCCTTCGGGGAGCCGAGCTCCTTCATCCGGTTCGTCGGCAGGACTGCCCCCATTGCCATCGCCGCCATCGGCCAGTACTTCGTCATTGTCGGCGGGGAATTCGACCTGTCGATGGGATCGGTCGTGACGATGCAGGTCATCGTTGCCGGCAACCTGATACGGCAGGACGATTCCAAAGTGATCCCCGTGCTGGTCCTGATGCTGGTGCTGGGCGCCTTCGTCGGACTGGTGAACGGACTGATCACAACCTTGCTACAAGTCCCTAGTTTCATTGTCACGCTGGGCATGATGCTGGCGCTGCTCGGGCTGGTCCTCTACTGGACCGGCGGCGCGGCCCAAGGGAACCCTGCGGACAGCTTCCGGCAGATCGGGCGCGGCGGCATCCAGGACGTTCCGGTCCTGGACGTCATTCCCTACCCGGTCATTATCCTGACAGCGGTGGCGGTCGCGGGGTTCGTCCTGATGCGCCGCCCCTACGGCCGCATGCTTATCGCGGTCGGGGACAATCCTGAGGCGGCCGCACTGGCCGGCTCGCGCGTCTGGTGGGTGCGGACGCGGGCCTTCATGATGTCGTCACTGTCGGCCACCGTGGCCGGCATCCTGCTCGTGGGCTACGCGGGCGTGCACCCGTCGGTGGGGCGCGGTTACGAGTTCACAGCGATCACCGCCGTCGTCCTCGGCGGCGTTGTGCTGGGCGGCGGGCGCGGCTGGGTCCTGTCCGCCGCGGCCGGGGCGTTCGCCCTCGAGTCCCTGTTCACCCTCCTGAATTTCATGGGTCTCCAGGCAACGTGGCGGGACACGGTCCAAGGAGCAATCATCATCATCGCCGTGGCCGCGGCATCCAGGTCGTGGCAGCGCAAGCGCAAGGGAGCCAGTTCCGCTGCCCATGACGAACAGCACCAGTTGGCCGCAGCACCCACGCCCGCCGAGGGCACCGAACAAGGAGGAGAAAGAGTCTGATGCGCAATAACTCTGTCCGCGCGATCGCCCTTGCCGCAGCATTGCCGCTGGTGGCCCTGACCGCATGTACCACCGAGCCATCCGTCACCCAAACGACAGGGACCGGCACCGGCTCTGCCGCGGCATCCAGTCCCGCAAGCAAAGACTGGTTTGACCAGGCGCTCTACGACACACAGAACCAGCAGCGGTCGGCAACCTTTGAAGGGAACCCGGAGCAGCCCTACCTGCAGTACATCGCGGGCCCGATGACGGACACGTCCAAGTTCAAGTCCCCGGGAGCGCACAAGGTCTGCTTCGCCAACGCCTCCATCTCCAACCCCTGGCGGCAAACCGGCTGGATCACCATGAACCAGCAACTCAAGGCACTCCAGGGCACCGGCGTCATTTCTGAAATGGAGACCCGGGACGCCAAGGACAATGACAACACCCAAATTGCGGACATTGACTATTTCATCGCCGAGGGCAAATGCGATGCGTTCGTCATTTCACCCAATTCCACGGCCGCCCTCACCCAAGCCGTCGAACGTGCCTGCCAGACAGGCAAGCCCGTGGTGGTGTTTGACCGCGGTGTGGAGACTGACTGTGCCACCACGTTCATCCACCCGATCGGTGGGTTCGCCTGGGGCATCGACACCGCCACCTTCCTGAGTGAGAGGCTTCAGTCCGGGGACAAGGTCGTTGCCCTTCGCATCCTCCCGGGTGTGGATGTCTTGGAGCACCGCTGGGCGGCGGCCAAGAAGATCTTCGAGGAAAAGGGAATCCAGGCCAAGGACTACTTCACCGGCGCCGACCCTACCAAGATCAAGAACATCATCTCCGATGAATTGGCCACAGGTGACGTCAAGGGCGTTTGGATGGATGCCGGAGACGGTGCGGTGGCTGCCCTCGAGGCCTTCGAAGATGCCGGCAAGAAGCTGCCCGTGATGACCGGCGAAGATGAGATGAGCTTCCTGACCAAGTGGAAGCAAACCGGGATCGACGCCATGGCCCCGGTCTACTCGAACTTCCAATGGCGAACCCCGCTGCTGGCACTGGAAAAGATCTTCAAGGGCGAGCAGATCCCGACCGAATGGGTTCTGCCGCAGAAGCCTATCCTCGCGAACGAATTGGACGACTGGCTGCAGCGGAACCAGGGCATGCCCAGCGGGCACTACGCCAAGTTCGGCGGCGAGGACCTGCCCGGCTACCCGGAGGTCTGGCAGAAACGGCAGATGCCCTGACGCGGCCCCGCGGACCCGCGGAGTTCCCCCACGGGACCGCTGGCGCGGGACCCATCGGCAGGACAAACATATGGAAGATGGCCGCGTGATGCGTCTGATCGGAATCAGCACCTGGGTCTGGGAATCCCCCTTGACCGACTCCAGCCTTCCCGGACTGTTGGCGAAAATCGCCGCCATGGGGTTTGACGCCGTCGAACTCCCGCTCGAAAACGCGGGCGACTTCACGTCCGCAACGGTGCTGGAATCCCTCGCGGGAAATGGGCTGAAACCGTTTCTGGTGGGGGCCATGGCACCGGGCCGGGACCTGGTGGCGGCGGATCCGGCTTCCGTGGAAAAGACCCAGGCCTACCTGGAAGCCTGCGTCACCATGGCGGGCAGCATCGGCTCGCCTACTGTCTGTGGGCCCTTCTACGCCCGAACTGGCCGGGTCTGGCGAATGTCGCGGGAGCAGCGACGGGACGCCTACGCGGAGCTGCGCCGAAACCTCCAGCCGGTAGCGGCCCGGGCACAGGAGGCGGGCGTGGTGCTGGGTATCGAACCCCTGAACAGGTATGAAACATCGCTGATCAACACGGTGGACCAGGCGCTTGAGGCCCTTGGACCGCTGCTCGGGAACGGCGTCGGCCTCGCGCTGGACAGCTACCACCTACACATCGAGGAGCGATCGGTGGCCGCGGCGGTCCGGGCCGCCGGAGAACATCTGGTGCACGTGCAAGTCTGCGGCAACGACCGCGGCGCCCCCGGCGGGGACCAGACCGATTGGAAAGGCTTCCTCCAGGTCCTGAATGAAGTGGGCTACACAGGGCCCCTCAACATTGAAAGTTTCACGGTCGACAATGCCGCCATTGCCGTCGCGGCGTCGATCTGGCGGCCGCTGGCTCCGAGCCAGGACGAGTTGGCTGAAAGTGGTCTGGCTTTCCTGCGCAGCCTGTGAGGGCGCTGCAGCAGGGCGACCACCACCCGCTAGAGTCTCTTCCGGACAGCTAGCGCCGGCGGAGGCGCCGATTGACGTGTTAGCTGGCGAAGAAATTAGGCGCTTGCCAGGAGATTCCACTATGACGCACCAGATCCGGACAGCAACCGCGGACGACGCCGGGCGGCTGGCAGCGCTCGCGGCCGTCACCTTCCCGCTGGCGTGCCCGCCGGAATCCCGGCCGGAGGACATCGCGGCACACGTGGCCAATACCCTGAGCGAGGCCAATTTCCGGGCCTATCTGGCCGATCCCGCGGTAACGGTGCTGGTAATCGACGCCGGCGGCGATCTCCGCGGCTACAGCCTGCTGGTGGCCCGCCCCACCCGGGATCCGGATGTAGCCGCAGTCCTGAGCGAACTCCCGTGCACCGAGCTCAGCAAGTGCTACGTCCACCCGGAGCACCACGGACTCGGCGCCTCGGCCGAACTGATGCACGCCAGCATCGGTGCGGCCGCGGCAGCTGGCGCCCGAGGGCTCTGGCTCGGCGTGAACAACCAGAATGCCCGTGCCATCCGGTTCTACGAGAAGTCCGGCTTCCGCAAGGTCGGCACCAAGTCCTTCCAGCTGGGCAACACCGTGGAACACGACTTCGTGATGGAGCGCCCGGTCGCGCCGTGAGCGCGAGCCCGCCCAGCCAGCCGAGCCCAATACCAAGCCGTGACGAAGCCGACAGGCCGCCGGGGAATGGACCCGGCGCTGGCGGGGTTGTTGCCGGCATGAAGATTGAGATCTGGTCCGACGTCGCCTGCCCCTGGTGCTACATCGGCAAACGCCGTTTCGAAACCGCCCTCGAGGCCTTCCCGCACCGCGATTCCGTGGAGGTGCAGTGGCGCAGCTACCAGCTGGACCCCACGCTCCCGGAGCACTATGACGGCACCGAACTGGACTACCTGAGCACGCGCAAGGGCATGGCGCCGGCGCAGGTCTCGCAGATGTTCGAGCACGTCGCGGCCCAGGCCAAGGGCGAGGGGCTGAACTACCGGTTCGACGCCGTCGTGGTGGCCAACAGCTTCACCGCCCACCGGCTGATCCACCTCGCCGCCGCGCACGGCAGGCAGGACGCCGCGAAGGAACGCCTGCTCAGCGATCACTTCGAGCACGGCAAAGACATCGGCAGCCAGGAGTACCTGACCGCCCTGGGCCTGGACCTCGGGCTCGACGCCGGCGAACTGGCGGAACTGTTCAGCACGGACGCCTACGCCGACGCCGTCCGCAACGACTTCGCCGAGGCCCGCGCCCTGGGCATCAGCGGCGTCCCGTTCTTCGTGATTGACCGGAAATTCGGGCTCTCCGGCGCCCAGCCCGCGGAGACCTTCAGCGCGGCCCTCGAGCAGGCGTGGCAGGACAGCCACCCGCTGGTCATGGTGGGCGCCGATGCCGGAGACGCTGCGGACACCGCCGAATCCGGCGCCTGCGGTCCCGACGGCTGCGCCGTCTGAGCCCGGCGTCGTCGATTTCGCCGGAAACGCCCGAGTTCGCCGGAAGTTTCCGACGACTCCGCACGTTTCCGGCGAACTCCGGCCATGACCCCGACCTGCTGCTCCGGGGGCGGCCCCGGCCTAGAGTGGAGCATGGACACTTCGGCCGGCCCGGGCGGACGCCGGACCTCCCTGTTTACCGACCACTATGAGCTGACCATGTTCCAGGCGGCCCTGCACTCCGGGGCGGCACACCGCAGGTCCGTCTTCCAGGCCTTTGCCCGGGGGCTGCCGGCCGGGCGCCGGTACGGCATTGTGGCCGGCACCGGCCGGCTCCTGGAGGGGATCGCGGACTTCCGCTTCGACCAGGACGACCTCGATTTTTTGGCCGGCGCCGGCGTGGTCCATCAGGACACGCTGGACCATTTGGCCGCCTTCCGGTTCTCGGGTGACATCTGGGGTTACCCGGAGGGTGAAGCGTATTTCCCGCACTCCCCCGTCCTGATCGTCGAATCGACGTTCGCCGAGGCCTGCGTCTTGGAGACCTACGTTCTGTCGGTGCTGAATCATGACAGCGCCATCGCGTCGGCAGCGTCCCGGATGATCAGTGCCGCCGGCGGCAGGCCCTGCATTGAGATGGGATCCCGCCGCACGCACGAGGAAGCGGCCGCCGCAGCGGCCCGCGCGGCCGTGATCGCCGGCTTTTCCGGCACGTCCAACCTGGCCGCCGGACGGCGTTACGGCCTCCGGACCATCGGCACCGCGGCCCACTCCTTCACCCTGCTCCACGACTCCGAGCGCGAAGCTTTCGCCGCGCAGCTGGCCTCGCTCGGGCCCGGCACCACGCTGCTCGTGGACACGTACGACGTCGAAGCGGCCGTCCGCACCGCCGTCGACCTCGCCGGAGACAGGCTCGGGGCTATCCGGCTCGACTCCGGAGACCTCGTGGCCCAGGCGCGGTGGGTCCGCGAACTCCTGGACAGCCTCGGCAATATGCACACCAGGATCGTGGTGACCTCGGACCTGGACGAATTCTCCGTCGCCGCGCTCCGGTCTGCACCGGCAGATTCCTATGGCATCGGCACATCGCTGGTGACCGGATCCGGGGCGCCCACGGCCGGGATGGTCTACAAGCTGGTGAGCCGGGCCGGTGACTCCGGTGAGCTGACCGCCGTGGCGAAGACCTCGAAGGACAAGATCAACATGGGCGGCCGCAAGTTCGCCGTGCGCCGCCTCGATGACCGCGGCACCGCCACCCACGAGGTCCTCGGCGTGGGCCACGCGCCGGCCGCCGGCAGGAACGGACGCCCCCTCCTGCAGCAGTTCATGAAGGGTGGCGAAATCCTGCCCGGCTGGACCGGGCCGGACGCGGTGGGACGGGCGCGGGAACGGCACATGGCCTCCATGGCTGAGCTGCCTCGGGTGGTGGACCGGCTGCAGCCCGGCGAGCCGGCCATCCCCACCATCTACGATTAAGGCTGCCCCTGCTAGTTCGCAAGGCCCGTAGCTCATGCCCGGGGCCCGCCCTGCAGCGTGTGCCTGCTACCTTGCTGTGTGCTGTCGACGAGGCACGGCCGGCCTGACAGGCCTCACGTTGTGCCTCGGCAAGTCGTTTCCTGAAGGGGCCGACGATCTAGTCTGACGACCGGTGCAGGACAAAGATGCCGCCGTAGGCGGGCTGATCCGATCGCTGCCGATCACTTTCGGTGTATTCGCTCAGCACAGCGTCGATGCGCGTGATGAGGTCCTCAGCGTCTTCCTTTGAGAGGTGTAGAACGAAGCGTGAGAGGCTGGTGAGCGCGTCCGGCCCTGCTTCCGTGAGCTCTTCCCGAAACGCCTCGATCGGTGCCAGCGGGCCGTCCGGACCAGCTTCACCCAGTGCGGTGTCCAGATTCCAGGACCGCCCCGTGGAACGATACGGCTTCTCCAGCGCGCCACTCGCTCCCGTGCGGACATCGGCGGGTTCAAGGAATCCGGTGGAGAGCAATTGCCGTACGTGATAGAGCATCGTTCCCGGATCCTGACCCAGCCGGTCGGCGAGTTGCTTGTTGGTCAGTTCGTGGAGCCCGCACAGGCGCAGGATCCTCAAGCGCAGCGGATGGGCCAGCGCCTTGATTTCCCGGGCGCTCGCGGCGGGTTTTTTCTCTTCCGCGCTCGTCTGCTCTGCGTCCGTCATGTACCCCATCCTACAAACTGATGTACTAGATTCAACCACCTTGAATTTTCTCAATCAATAGGGAATGGTTCACCTATGACTGGTCACGCTGCGCAGGTGAAAGAACGGCGTCGTGCGCCGCTGGGTGCGTCCTACTGGAAGCTATGGACTTCGTCCGGGCTGTCCAACCTCGCGGACGGCGTCTTCAAGATCGCGCTGCCGCTGCTGGCCATTCAGCTCACTCAGTCGCCCACGCTGATTGCCGGGCTGACCGTCGCAGCGACGCTTCCCTGGCTTCTCTTCGCCCTAACTGCCGGAGCGCTGGCCGACCGGCTGGATCGGCGCAAGCTCATGCTGTGGGCCAACCTCAGCCGCGCGATGCTGCCCGCCTTGCTGGTCGCCGTCGTGCTGCTGGATTTCGGCTCCATTTGGGCTCTGTACGTTGTCGCATTGATGGTGGGTGTGGCTGAAACGCTCTACGATACCTCCGCGCAGTCGATCATGCCCCAGGTGGTGCACAGGGATCAGCTTTCGCGCGCCAACGGCCGACTCTACGCCGTCGAGCTCACCGCCAACCAGTTCGTTGGTCCCCCGCTGGGTGGGCTGCTGGTGGCCATCGGCGTTGTTGCGGGCCTTGCCGTGCCGGCGGCACTGTGGCTTGCGGCCGTCGGCGGCCTGCTCCTGATCCCGGGGGCTTTTCGCATAGAGCGGGAGCAGAAAACGACACTGCGATTCGACATTGGTGAGGGTTTGCGGTTCCTCTGGAACCAGAAGATCCTTCGCACGCTCGCGGTGATGACCGGGGTGTTCAACTTCGCATCCAGCGCGGCTTTCGCAGTCTTGGTGCTGTTTGCCGTGGGTCCGGCTTCAGAAATGAAACTGTCCGAAGTGGGGTTCGGCCTACTTTTGACGGCCTCAGCTCTCGGCGCCTTCCTTGGCTCGTTCATCTCCGAATGGGCGGAGGCCAGGCTGGGTCGGTCGAAGTCCCTGACGCTCACGATCTTCGGAGTCGCGCTGTTCGTAGGTGCGCCCGCCATGACCCACAACCCCTATGTTCTTGGCCCGATCCTCTTTGTGGGCGGCATACTGATCGTGCTGTGGAACGTCATCACCGTATCCTTGCGCCAGCGCATTACTCCCAACCGCCTACTGGGCAGAATCAACAGCGCCTACCGCCTGCTGGCTTGGGGCACCATGCCGCTCGGTGCAGCAGCGGGCGGTCTGCTGGCCCAATGGCTGGGCCTGCAGGCCATGTTCGGCATCATGGGAGTGCTGACCCTCGCGCTACTCGGGATGATGCCCATCCTGACGGACAAGGCAATTGCCGCGGCCGACGTCGAATCCTAAGTTGCTTCCCAGCGCATCGACCCGGGAATCCAGAACTGCCCGCGGGTACTGACCCTCGCCTAGCCGGTCACAACACCCGGGTCCGGGATCATCATCGCCGCCGAAGACCTCGCGATGCTACACGTGGAACCGAACCTCGCGGGTATCGTGCCCTTCGATCAGCGCTGAACGCGTTTCTGGGCAGAGGTTGTCCAAATGCCGGTGTACCCCTCCTTGGTTCCCCGCACCTGGACTTTTATGGCTTGACCGCGGTCAGCGGCCGCGATCCGGTAGGTGGCCATAGTGGCGCCCCTGATCGGCTGGTTGTTCCGGTACCACTGATAGCGAAGCTGTGTTCCGGGGGTCCACGAGCCGGCATGGGCTGTTAGCGTCCGTCCCGCTTGCGGGGTTCCCGTTATACCCGGCGCAGGGGCGGTCAGTATGCCGTAGTTGATGAGGTGCTCGGCGCCTTTCCTCGTGACCGTCGTGTAAAAGGTCTGCGCGCCCGTGACCCGCACCTGCAGAACCGCATGACGATCCTTGGCCGGCACGGCATAGCTTGAGCGTGTGGCGCCCTGAATGGTCTGGCCGTTACGAAGCCACTGGTAGCTGAACTTGGTCCCAGCGGTCCACCCGGGGGTAGACGCCCGCAGGGTCACTCCGACGCGCGCGCTCCCGGAGACAAGCGGTTCAGCGGACTTCAGGTTAACGAGCGGGATTTTCACCACGGAGGCCTTGGCTTCGTTGGAGACATAGCCGGGACTGCCCGTTCGAACCACTGCCTGAATAGTAGCTCCGGCGTCAGAGGCCGCCAGGGTGTATGCCGCTGTGATCGCACCGGGCACAGTCTTGCCGTTGCGCAGCCAAGCGTATGTGACTGCCTGTCCCGCAGGCCATGGATTGTTAGCGGTCAGCCGGTAGCCGGGTTGGAGTCTTGGCTGCAGTTCTGCCGCCGTGTTCACGAGCGTGTCGCCGTGGACATAGCCGCTGCGCCGGTCCTCTGGCAGGGGCGCGGGACCGACCGTGATAACCGCAGAGGCTCCCCTTACACGGGCGCCGGCCTCGATGAACTGGAATCTCTGCCCCACGTCCGTCGGTGCGGGATACCAGGAATCCGGTGCCGCTTCCCGCGTGGACGTGAAGCTTCCGTCCGAGCGCAGCCGGTACCACCCGGACCTCGTACTCTGTTCCGGCGCGGTACGGACAACCCGGACTGCGTGATCGCTGTAGGGCATTGCCTGCCCAACAGTCACGTCGTTGAATCCGCCCGCGTCTTCAACGGTGCGGGCCAGCATTGAGGACCGCTCGTGCACCGTGCCGTCCGGCCATGTCCCGGTGACAACGATCCGCGACACGCTGCCTGCCGCCGGGATGTATTCTCTGCGGTCAGCCACCGGGGTCCCGTCCTCCAGGAGCCAGCGGTAGGTCAGGACCGCTCCCTTACCCCAGGCCGGGAAACGAACCTCAGCTGGAACTCCGGCCTTGAACGCCCAGGGCACCTGCGGCGTCGGGGCAGCATGGGTGGGATGGCCCACCAGGACTTCCCATCCTGCCGTGCGGTGCAGCGACAAGTAGGGCTGGTATATGGTCCGTGAGTAGAGCGGCGGCTGGGCTCCCGTGGGGAAGCGCGGAACCATTTCCATCACCGGGGTGACGTAGGTGAGCCGCTGCAGCCCTTCCGGCAAGGACCCTTCCGGCGTGAGAATGGTCACCGTGTAAGTTGTGGACGCACCATTAGCTGCCCCGGCTTCGATGCCGGCCTTGTCTACGCTGACTTTCGTGGTGATACCTTGGTCGTTTTCAAACGTGAGATGCATGTGGGCCAGCACGGCCTGCTGATCCCCCTGGCATCCAATACTGACCTGCATCCGCAACTCGTCACCGGCAACGATGGTTCCCGGCAAAGCCAGGGATTCGAGGGTGCCCACTGCCCCCGAAGATTCTGCTCCGCAGGGGTACGGCGAGACCGCAATGGCAGGGGATGCCACCACCGTGCCTGACAAAACCACGATTGCGGCAAGACCTGCAGAGATGACAGCACGTACAACACGGCCCACGAATTCCCCCAACGTGATTAACGATTCGTCAGAGTATATATGCAGCCTTCGTGCTGCATCAGGGCATCAACAGAACGGGTTGCAGGTCAGGGCATCTCGTCGCCGTGCCGGATGCTGGCCGGCACCTGTTGTCGGATCCAGATGGACTACGGCGCACTGGGTCAATGGCCGGATCCGGTGACGATCTTGTTTCGTTCGGATTCGTGCGCGCCGCCCTTCTTCGCCAGCGTGGAGCACGCCTCTTCGATGTCTCGGGCGAGCGTGTCGACGTGCTCGCGGCTCATCGTTTCCTTGACCAGGGCCCGCATGATCGTCACGTCTTGGGCGTTCGGCGGCAGGGTGTACGCCGGCACCATCCAGCCGCGCTCGGCCGAGAGCTGCCAGGCAATGTCGAACTCGTCGTACCCGGTGTCGGCGGCGAGCCGGAACGCGACCAGGGGAAGTTGCTCCTCGTCGGGGCCGATGATCTCGAACCGACCCATGGCCTCCAACTTCTCGGCGAGGACGCGGGCGTTGGTCTGCATGTTCTGCATGATGTAGGTGTAACCCGCGCGACCATAGCGCACGAAGTTGTAGTACTGGGCGAGAACCATCGCCGAGCCGGTGGAGAAGTTCAGGGTGAAGGTCGAGTCGGTCTTGCCGAGGTAGTTCTCCTCGAAGACGAGGTCCTTGGCCAGGTCGGCCTTCTCCCGGAAGATCAGCCAGCCGATGCCGGGATAGACCAGTCCGAACTTGTGCCCGGAGACATTGATCGACCGGACCTGCTCGAGCCGGAAGTCCCACTCGGAGTCCGGGTAGAGGAAGGGCCAGACGAACCCCCCACTGGCCCCGTCCACGTGCAACGGCACATCAAGGCCTCGCTCACGCTTGATCCGCAGCAGCAGGTCGTTGATGCCGACGATGTCGTCCTTGTGCCCGGTGAACGTCGTACCCAGCACGGCTGCGACACCGATGGTGTTCTCATCGATGTGGGCCTGCACGTCGTCCGGGCCGATCGTGTACTTCCCCGGCTGCAGTGGCACGATTCGTGGCTCGACGTCGAAGTAGCGGCAGAACTTCTCCCACACGACATGCACGTCGCCGCCGAACACCAGGTTCGGGCTCGACGTCGACGCGCCGGCGGCCTCGCGACGCTTGCGCCAGTTCCACTTCAGGGACAGGCCGCCGAGCATAATCGCCTCGGACGATCCCTGGGTTCGGGCTCCGGTCGTCTCGCCGGGCGCGTGGAAGAGGTCGGCGAGCATCCGAATGCAGCGCTGCTCGATCTCGGCCGTGCGGGGATATTCGGCGTGGTCGATGAAATTGCGGTGCAGGTTCGCGGCGATGATCTGCTGGGCCTCCGGCTCCATCCACGTCGTCACGAAGGTCGCCAGGTTCCGGGCCGGATCACCCTCCAGCTCCAGGTCCTCCGACACCAGCCGGAAAGCGTCCTGAGCAGGAAGGCCGGTGTCCGGGAACTCCCGGCTCGGAACCTCCTGGGTGACAAATCGGTTGCCGAACAGTGCCGCGTCGGCATCCGTTGGCTGGAAATTAATTGACATGACTTCTCCTTCAGAGACTGTTGAAAAGGTGTTACGGATGAGTTCCCCGGCCTGCAGGAGACGAGGCATCGGTGGATTCTGGACTCAGCATCAGAATCGCGCCGGTGAGGAAGCACAGGCCTCCCACGAATGTGCCGAGATTCGACAGCTCGGCGTTCCAGACATCGCCGCTCGACGGTATGACAAAGGCCGCGACAGCCGAGATGCCGAACGCAACGGAGCCGGCCACGTTGATCACGCCGATCTTCCACGTTCGAGTCCTCGGCCGGCCGGCAATGGCGCCGCGACCGGCATCCCGCAACGCCACACCGCTTGAAACGAGGAAGGCGACTGACCCCAGAGCGTCGGGTCGCCACACCTGCTGCTCGGTCAGCGCCGCACTGAGATTGACCCGCATTGCGTTTGCCGTACTCCAGTTGAACCACAGCGTGCCGGCAAGTTGAACCGCGCCAGCGAGCCAGCCGAGATTCCGCGGCGCCCACACCCAAAACGAATGGCGCCGCGTGGCACCCACGGCCGGGAGCGCGTCAACGGCTTCGCGGTACTGCAGGAACGCCGCACAGGTGAAGAACAGCGAACCGACGAAGAATGTGACTGCACACAAGCGCAATCCCACGGCCTCGGCGTATAACGGCACCGCTCCCAGGGCGAACAGACTCGAGCCAATGATGAACAACCAGGCGATCCGCCGGTCCCGTACGGTCAAACGGCCCGCGCCCGAGATCTCAGTCATTGTCGGCCCTCGAGGGAGCCCGACGTTGGACACTGCCGGCGTCGTCAGGCGCCGCGGACGCCCTCGGGCCCGGGACCGGGAGCACATTGGTGATCACGAAGGCCACCACCACAGCCACCACCACCTGGGGTGTTACGGCCACACCGTCAGCCCCCAGCAGCAGAGTGGCCAGCAGCGTCGACGTCAACGGCAGCCGCAGCATAGCTGCACACATGGCTCCCATGCCCATGCCGATCGCTGCCGCCAGATTCATTCCGGGCAACCCACTCGCGGCAATACCGAGCGCCGCACCGATGAACAACGACGGGAACACCGGCCCACCACGAAATGCGCTCAGCGAGAGTCCGTAGACCAAGGTTTTACAAGCGATCAGCAGGACCAGCACAGCAAGCGAGTAGTCCGCGCCGTGTTCCACCAGATCCGGAAGTGCGTCCTGCCCCGAGAACAACACCTGCGTGAAACTGTGCCCAGAGATCAGCTGGTACGCCATCGCGGTAAGACCGATCAGCAAGCCGAGCGCAGACGTCACGAACAGCCGGTTCAGATGCACGACCGGACGAAGCGACAGCGCGACCCAGCGGATCAACCATCCCAACAGCGCGCCGACCGCGCCCATGATCACCGCCCAGCCCATCGACGCCAACGTCGGCGGCACCGCAGGCGGCACCGCGGGCAGCGCCAGCGAGAAGCTGCCCAACCCGGTCCAGCCGTCCAAGCCAACGAACACCAGCGCCCCGACGCCAGAAGCGAGCAGCCCGGGCAGGGCCACCAGACTCAGCGTCATTCCCCCGATCCCTGCGGCCTCCATGATCAGGAATGCACCGAGCACGGGAGACCCGAACAGGGTACTGATCGCTGCGAAGCTGCCAGCCGACGCCATGATCGTCAGGGCCATCGGCGGAGCGTCCTTCTTCACCAGGTGCACCGCCAACGCCCCGAGGCCTGAGCCGATCGCGATGAGCGGCCCCTCGGGCCCGAGCACCGCACCCAGGCTGAGCGTGGTCAGCGCCGCGAGAACGATGCCCACGAGCTCCCGACCGCTGGGCGGACCGCCGCCCGTCTTGAATCCGAAAGCGGGTGAGTGGCCCCCCGTTCCCGGCAGATATCGGATGGTCAACGCCGTCAAGAGCCCGCACAGCACCAACCACGGAACCGGCCACCACGCAGGAGCAGGACCCCCGAGGACTTGATTCGGCAGCTCGTCGAAGACGAACCTCTGGACCGCCGCGACCAAAGCGAGAAAACCGTACGCAATGATCGAGATGGGAACGCCCAAGACCGCTGCCAACACGAGCGCAGCGATGTACGCCCTAGAACGAATCACGGCGACCGGATCGATACTGGGCGCCGACGCGGCAGGCTCGCTCATTCCCGGCAACCTGGCGCGCGGGTGACGATTCGGGTGGCCCCGAATTTCCTTCTTCTAGATCGGGTCGACTGGTAACAGTTGGGCATCCCTACTCCCTCCGCTGGCCGTCCGCTGGACGGCGGGAGCCTCTAGCGAGGTCTCACAAGCGATTGAGTCCGGTCCATCACATGTTCTCCAAGCTAGCGCTTCCAGCGGGGGCAGTCTTCACCCAATGCGGGTGAAAGAGAACCAAAGAACACTGACGTCCTTCGCGGACGTCGAACGGAGTGAAACCAGGCACTGCCTGCGCCGAAGATGACTGGTGATCTTTATTGGACCGGCGGCGTCCGCGCGTTCAGGGACTCATTCACGGGGGCGAAGGCGACCCGATCCAGGACAAGTTCGATCTCGCGGATCTTGTCTGCGTTGATGGTGAGCAACTCGATGCACCTCACGGCACCAGCAGCCGTATCGGTGACGAAGTCGTACACGACGCAGGCACGGTCCTGCGCGGTGAAGACCTCCCGAATCTCGTTGCGGACCAGCACCGGGAGAAGGCGCTTAAGCGCCGCAGTCCACCCGGCCTTGTCGAGGGTGGTGCCGGCGAAGGTGGCCAGGAGATCCTCACCGAGCAAGTTTTCAAGGGCGTCCATATCGTGGGAGCCAACGGCCTGGATGTAGGAGCGTGTGATCCCTTCGACGCTGGAGTCCGGCATAAGAGATCCTTTCTTGAGCAGCGGAGGGGGCCCGGCAGGCGTCATGGGCAAGCCAAGAACCCGCGGGTGGTCACCTCGTTTCCCCGAAGCCTAGCGGCCGGGGAGTCGGACGGGAAGCTCCGCACATATGAGGTTCCGAACGGAGCTATAGGAGCGCGGCTGTCATCTGAATGCGACGACCGTACCGGTCGAGTCCGAATCGCTCCTCCACCTCCGCGAGGTGCTTGTGGAAGTCGGAGACCGGCTTTGTTTCGACGAAGCCGACGCGCGCGTAGAAGGGCCCGTTCCAGGGGACTTCGGCATAGGTTCGCAAACTTATGCACTCGTATCCGCGGCGACGTGCCTCGTTCTTCGCGGCCTCGACGAGAGCCCGGCCGTGTCCGCGCCGACCGTGCTCGGGCAGCACCGACAACTGCTCCATGTGGGCAGCCTGGTCGTGTTCGAGGACGTGCACGAACCCGATAACGGCGCTTCCCTCGGTCTCTTCCGCGACCAGGATGTAACCAGGCTCCGCCGCTCTCGACCCACCGGCCGGAGCCGGCTCCCATCTGTGGGGTGTCAACCGGTCAATGAGCAGCTGGTCGGCGGCGTTCTCTATCTGCTCGATCGCCGCATTGTCGGTTGGTGCTGCGAGGCGGATATGAAGGGTCACCGGAAAATTCTACGGCCCGTCCCCATAGACGGTCGATCCTCCAACGTGGTAGAGACCCGCCAGCGGATCACGGATCTGAAAGAGCAGCCAGAAGACGGCCTGGCCCGTACCCCTTCACCCCCCGACCACTGTGCCGCTGCGACAATCCGGCGACGACAGGTCCAGACCAACTGCACGAGCGGCATAAGCGACGCTGAGGCGCGCCCACGGTGGCGGAGCCTCCCGCTGCAGCGGGCGTCCGGTAGGGTCCATTCCGAACAATCATCCAGAGGAAATGAGAAGCTACCGTGGCAGCCGACTACGACGAAGTGAAACCCGATCTCGCGGAATCCCGCAACGCGTCCCTGGAGGCCCTTAAAGAGGCCAACTCCCCCGACGCCCGCAGCGTTGTCATGGAACTGGACGAAACAGAGACCGTCGACGGCGTCGAACTCCCCGGCGCCGACCTTTCCGGCGAAGAACTCGTCATCCAGGTCATCCCCCAGGCGCAGGATGAGTTCACCTGTTTCTCCTGCTTCCTCGTCCGACACCGCTCCCAGATCGCCAGTGAGAAAAACGGCCACCGCTGCTGCACTGAATGCGCAGCCTGACCCACTCTCTCCCCGTTGCCGCTGACGCTGAGGTTTCTCTAGATGGCCTCGCCCCGCCCGGTCACGGCGGGTTCGAGGGACTACCGGCCGTTGCGTGCCAGAATCACTGCGTGGATACCCCGGACCCCCTGACAGTGAACTGGCCCTCAGTCCTGTTCGCGCTTCTTGTCGATTCGCTCCTCGTATGGGTCCCGGCCAGCCTGGTTTTCTTTCTCGCTCCCGAACACGCGCTGCCGCTCGCAGCCGGGTCCGCGCTGGCCACCGTGGCAGCCAACTGGACGCTCTACTCCCACGGAACCACGCTCGGAACCTATCTGGCCGGTTTTCGGATCCGGACCCGGAATGGACAGGCACCCGGGCGCACTTACGGGCTGGTCCTCGCCTTGCTCACGTTCGCATCAGTACCCGCGATAGCGGTTCTGATAGCCGTCAACTTCGCTCCAGGCAATGACGCTTCCGGCCCCTTGGGTAGTCCAGCCAGCTACCCCCTGTTCGGGGAACGGACGAGCAGACGGAGACTTCTTCATGCCGCAGACGACTACTGGGAGCGGTGGAGCTGATCCCTGCGGCGCACTGGCGTGACCGGATCGGTCGTCCCGCGGCGAGGGTGACACTGTTGGGGAGGCGCTTTGTGTCTGCTGTGGCGCTGGTCGGGGTCACGGTCGTTGACTGGGTGGTGGCCGCGGCTTTGCCCATTGCCGGATCTACCGGGGTTGCGGGCCGCCGCTGCGGCGGCCGGCCTCGGTAACGGTGGCGATGATCGCTGTGACGAGGACGCCGAGCGCGCTGAGGACGACCAGCACGAGGGCGGTGCCAGCCCAGTGTGTGACCGGAGGCTCGGGAGTGAACGAATCGGCGGCGTCGATGCTCAAGCCCAGGGTCCACCAGACGAACGCTGCCGAGGCGGCCCCCACTATCAGGGAGGCGAGCAGGACGAAGTGCGACCAGTGGGTCTGCACTCCCGTCCGCGTCAGGACAGCGATGACAGCGGCGGCGACGCCGAGCCCGGCCAGCAGAGTGACGCCGCCGAAAATCAAGGCCAGGGCGGCCACGACCGCCAGCAGCAACCAGGCGACTACCGCAGGGACAACCCCGAACTGTCCGAGCAGGAGCCGGCCCGTCTGGCGCACCCGGAGGTGGATCGCCATCCGGACCGCGCCGCGGCTGATGCGGTCAGCATTTGCGCCCGCCGTATCCGCCGCCTCAATGTCGCCCTGCCACTCTTCGCCATACCTGGCCCGGTCAGAGGCCGGGGTTAGCCGGGTGACCCTTTGGAGGCGGCGCTTGATCTTAGTCATTAGGACTCCTTCGTTCCATGTGCTGAGACCCGGTCGAGCTGACAGTCGGCCCATTCGCGCCCGGCCGGAAGCAAAGGGTCAATCCGCCTGCGCGTTCCATGGTGGTCGAGGTCGGCCTCGCTTGGCAAGGCTTGGAAAGTCTCCACGGGAAGTCCGCCCCGTAGAACTTAAGCAGGGACATCTCCGGTTATGCGGCTCATCGCGCACGGCACTCGTTCGTTCCGAAAAATTAGAGTCTGGGACTGCCCCGGCTTTTGTTGACTCGGGGTCTTAGGCCGCTGTGAGCGCGGTCCGGTTGATTGTTTCATATTCGATTGGCGTTAGTTTTCCCAG
>NZ_FNGD01000022.1 GCF_900102895.1 Arthrobacter sp. ov407 | reverse complement strand
CGGAACTCCGCCCCATAAGCCGTAGGCATGGTCAACATCCTTCCACGAGCACCCGCTCGCTAGGTCAAGGAGTCAACAAAACCGGGGGCAGTCCCTGACAGCTGCACTCCTAAACCATGCACGTCCGGCAGGCACGCCTGAGATGGACCACTTGCCCGCCTACTTTCGGCCTATGCTCGAATTGATTACCCGACTTCTAAAGCGTCCGCAGCATCTCCAAACCTCCCTTCGTATATCGAAGTGGCTACCGCTTTCGCTACGGCGGCGAACGTAGTGCCAATCCCTCGAGCACTCAAACCGGGAGTCTTTGATCCAATCGCCGCAAAGCTTGCGGCAGATGTATGCGGTTTCGTTACAAGCGTTTGTGGTCTCGACCCTAGGTTTCGAGACCACGCTCGTCGAGTGCTGCTGGGGGAGGAACCGTCTACTCCACCTACAGTGGCCGACGCTGCTAACAGCAGGCCCCCGAGTCTTGAATCCACCGGAAAACGAACGCCATCATATGCCGCTAACTCGCCCAAGAGACTCCCACAGTTATCGCTTTTAGACTTAGATGACTGGGAGCCCGATGCAGACTACGAAGGAGATTCTGGCGAAGGACTAGCTGAAGATTCGGACGGGTGACCCGGGCTTGCGAGTGAAGACGCTAGTCCGTTAAGCACACAGTCAGTCCCGGAGTTAGGGGATTTCGGGGCTCTGGCGCTCCTCAGCAGGTAGCGGCCGAAGTCTGTAACGATCTTCGGGTCAACGCCCCCATCGGCTTCGGATGTGCCGCTGTCCAAAAAACCTTCTCTCTCGTAATGAGAAGGTCGCCAGTTCGATTCTGGCAGGAAGCTCGGGAAGCACCCCCGGAAATCAAGGATTTCCGGGGGTTCTCTTACTAGTCCTTGACAAATGAACATTCCTGAGCGTTCCCTGCAATTTCGATGCTTTCCCGGCGTGTTCGTCACTTTTTCGTCACCGGGCGATCTTCAGCAAGATCGCACCATTGAAGCCATCAAAGGGTTTGTGAAGCCGCTGCCAGCAGAAGCCTACGACGCTCTGGCTGACGCGCTGGCCAAAATTTATTGGCATAGGAAGACGTTCCAACGCTACGTACAGCTTTGTCTCCGTGACGCTCCGGAACTTCTGGTTGGCCTGCCATTTGACGAGACGAAGCGCTCTGTCGCCCACGAACTGGTTGACCGCCTCGCACTGAAGGAGCTTAGGTACCGGGACCTTACGCTGTCCCTGATGCTGGAGATCGGTGCCATTCAGGATTCCCAGATGTCCGTGCAGCCAAGGATCGCCCGGACCTTCTCGCAGCAGCCAAGGATGCAGTCGCCAGGCTCGCAAGGATCGTCGCGCCCTTGGCTGTGGACAGTGCAGAGGCCAAGAGGATGCAAGCCGACGCTGAAGCGCGGCGAACCTCTGCCCGTGCTCACGAGCGGGCAGCTCAGGATCTAGCCACACTGAAGCAAGAGTTCCTGGACCTCCACAATGAGGCGAACCCCCAAAACGGGGCATCATGTTCGAAAAGCTTCTCATCCGGTTGTTTGACTCATACGATTTTGAGCCTCGCATGGACTACACCGTGAACTCCGACCACATCGATGGCGCTATCAGCTTCGACAGCGACGATTACATCGTTGAGGCTAAGTGGACAGCCGCTCCCGTCGAGAGAGCTACCGCTGACATCTTCGCCACGAAGGTGTCACGCGCTAGGAAGAACGGGTTGGGCCTGTTCGTCAGCACCAACGGCTTCTCCGCTGGATTCAAGGACACTTACTCGCGCTCGACTCCCTTCATAACCGTCGACGGAGTGGACTTGTTCGCTGTCCTGGACGGCCGTTTCCGTCTCGACGATCTCTTGCGGGCCAAGAAGCGGCACGCCAACGAAACCGGGAGCTGTTTCCTGCCCGTGGGCGAACCAATTTAGGCCCACGCGTCGGCGGCGCCGGAGCGCTGACGGCTCACCCCGTCCGAATGGCCGCGGGAGGCGAATCCCAGCGGGCGCCTACTAGGATTCTGTCTGTGAGCGATGCCCTTCCACTTGACTGCAATGTCCAAGCGCCCCCGGGTTACGTAGTGGCACTGGACCACGTAGTAACCAGGGCAGACGCTAATCTCCCACTCGAAGATGAAAAAGACAATCTGGAAACGCTTCTATCAAATCTCGGGCAGCTTGCCGGAGTCTTTAGAGGCGATGACGTTTATAGCCTCCTGCGCCAAGGAGAATCCGCTCTGCTCGCCGGCGCTCTGGGCCGTTCCCTCGTGGAGAGTGCTGCCGCTGAGCATTGGTACGCGTCCCGTGCGGAGACCGAAGAGCCCCGGACTGCAACACTTGCACTTGAGCGTGAGAACATCGCCCAGTCCATCATTGAAAGCGGGCTTTGTGTTCCAAACGTTGCCCGCTGGAACAATCCGCTAGCAGATACGCGCTACGCGGATGCCGCCGCAGGGCCTGCTTTGCCCAACCTCCAGTCAGCCCTTTCCAGTAAGGCACCCTCAACAGTCGAGCGGATCACCGCGCTACCGGCACCAGTAACAGATGTCCTCAGCATGTGCTCCCACGTAAACTACGCGGCGACTTGGCTGACGGTTGCGCCTCAACCAACGGAACTTGGCGTTCGTCCGTCGCGAATTTTTGCTGCGGTCCTCGCACAGTCATCCGGCCTGTCCCTTGCATCGCTCCGGGGTTTCAATTATGAGCCAGTGGTCCTCGACCTCGTTGCCACAGCCACAGCCGTACACGATCTTGACGTTCTGCCCAGATTGGGCCGCGAAAAGTTGGTGCAAGACATGAGTCCGTCGCGATCTGCTTCGTCGACAGCTTCATGGCTTGAGAAAGAGCCCCCCTTCCTTTTCGAAGTCCTTCTCGAAGGGCTGCGTGACAAGGCTGAGCGAGTGTGGCATCTAGCCAACGAAGCCCCCAACCCTTTTGGCGGTTCCGGCAGTGAAACTAATCTGACGACAGCCTTGCCGTACCTCACAGCGCGGGGCCTCCTGATGCTGACCCTCCGGAGCACCTATGGCGACTGCTCTCCACTTATGGCGCCTACTGGAGCGCGCATGCTCTTGGAACAAGGGTCGGAGCTGTCTTGGCGGTCTGCAGATCCTTCTGATGAAGAACTCCTTGCCCGATATGTTGCAGTTATGGACGATGCTACAGATCGAAAAAAGGCGCTAGAGCAAAAGCTGCTGACCCGGACTTCATCTACCTGGGCAGTGGAGGACCTCCTTTATCCGTTGGGGCGAAGTGACTTCGCCGTGGATACAAGGCGAACACCCACCAATGAAATACGCAGCCGGCCTCCATCACCGAAAATACATCTAAGCGCGTTGGCTCTCGGCGTCGCAGAGCCGAACTGGGGTGACCTCGCGTACAAGCTGCTTACTCAAGCAGCCCATGCGACGCCCCTGGGCCTACTACATTCGGTTGCCAGGCTCGACCCAAAGACTGGGAACCCCGCTCTGAGTCACGAAATGACTGCACTGTCGATAGATACTGCCTGCATAGGAGCAGCACTCACCTTTCAGAGTTTGGCCCCGCTGATCGCCCTTCAGGCCGGGCTACCCTCTCCCCGGGAGTGGCTGAAGGAGCTTTTTGAAGCCGTTAGCGAAGTGCACCGCGACGCTCAACTGATTCACTTTCTGGGTTGACGTCACAGCCCCGAGCCGAGAGACGGGGATGAAACCCGGGTTAGGCCCGGCGACGTACAGATCCAAGCTTTTCAGCGAGCTGGGACGCCGGTTTGAAGATTCATGACTCACGCCTGATACACATCGGCGACACCTGTGGGCGGTCTACTCCCGCAGTCCGACCTGCTTAGACGTTGTCGGGCCATGGCCGTCCGGCGCAGTGAGGAGTGGTTCATTTGTTCCGCACGGATGGATAAACAATCGCGAGGAAATCAAAGAGAGCACTCGCATCACAAAGCCAGTCTTCGGTCTCCTTCGGAACCCGCAGGGCGCCCGCGTCGATCAAAATGCGGCTGACACTTGCCGCGTTTTCACAGATGATTCGACGAGCCTTGACGACCTTCGGCTCATAGGCAAGAACCGTTTCCTTGTATTCTTCGGCTACTGCTTTGGCGTCGACGACGAGCCGCTCCGGCAGTTTGACCGATTCAAGATCTCCAGACGACAGCTGCGTCTGACCTGTGGCACCGGTCATGAGCCCGTTGGTCTGCATCCTGCCCCAATTGCTATTTAGGAAGCATGCAACAGCATATGGGAGGGTTTCTGATTCCGTTAGGCGGAGAACGGCAACGTGGGAATCAGTAGTTGCAGGAGTGTCTGGCAGATCGAAAACGGACGCCTTGCCGAGGGAACCGTCGCCGTCCATGGCTATCAAGAGGTCACCGACACGCAGGGGACTTGAATCAACCGTCTCGGTGGTCGTCGCCTTCATGAGCGATTCAACGACCTGCCCATCTTGAATGGTTGATGTGGCAATGACCACGGGAGTTTCAGCATCGACCTCTACATCTTTTGGAAGAGCAGGTTGACCGCGACGAATTGGTGCCTCGGTCATGACGGAAACAAGGCGCCCGGGCGAGTGAAGAGCGAGCGTGCTCATATTCTTTGCCAGAGCTGGATTGTGAAGCCGGTGATCAATCCTCACGTCCCTTCTCGCTGCAACCGATTGAAGCGAGACCGTCGTTTGGGCGAGGGGCGGAGACGATATGTCAGGCCTCGGCAGGCCAATCAACTTAGCCAGAATCTCATCGCATTTTTCCGCGAACACCGTGCGCTCCAAGGCCAGCGCATCGAGCCTGTCCATCGCAAGACGATAGCCGTCCGCAATGGCCGCCCGTGCATCGTCGCCCAACCTCGGCATAGGTACCGACGCTAGGCTCGGCTGGCTGATGTTGTCCTGTCGTTTGCCAGCCGAGAGCGCCGTGGTGGTAATCCGCCAAATCGGATGATTGAGAATGGCCGCCATGTAATGGGCGTCAACGCCCTCTTGAAGACTCAGTCGCACTAGAAAACCGCTCGGCACGACGGGAAGACTGCCGTCTTCCGAGGCGGAGCAAGGATAAGCAATGCCAGGTGTACCTGAGCGTGTGATAAGCACTTCGTTGGCTGCCGCAGCTAGACTTGCCAGCTGCTTGCTACCGGCCCCGGATTTTTTTCCAGGAATTCTGATGGCCTGGCTGCGTTCCTCGTCGAGTAGGAATTGCGACAAAGATGCCACGGAAACATAAAGAGCTTCTGCGTCCTCGACATCGTCGCAGTAGTAAGTAGCGGGAAGATTTGACCCATTCGACATCTGCCGTACCAAAGTCTCGAGACGGACAGGGTCGACTAAGGCGCCTAGTATTGGGGTCGTTTGCTTGGCCATCAAGTGGTATCGGTAGTCGAGGCGATTGGCCAACGAACCCGTAACCATGCTCAATTTGACGGTTATGGGATCTAGGACCACAGGTTTGCCTTCCTGAGCACGGACAGCGCGTCGGTCCCATCATCTGTGACCTCTAAGGTCCATCCGACTGGGTAGTCGTTAAGGTTTCGCAGCGCTTCACCCTGGGTGTCCTTGCCGACGAAGAGATCATTGCGGCGATTTGATTCGCCTCGCTTTGTCCTCTTGTAACCTATGTCCGAAACGGCCAGGCCGACATAGCCAGCGCCCGGCATCGTTACTTCGACCGCCTTAGCGAAAGCAATGTGTTCCGGGTCAACGGAAGCAAGTTGTGTAGCTACTTCCTTGGTCCAGGGTTCCGCGTCTCCCGCGGAAGCCAAGGCTGGAGCGATCACACCGAGAGTTGCCATGAGGTCGACAAGTTCATGGGCAACTTCCAGTGTTTTCGACTCTCCATCGTTACGGAGGGGCTTCTTCACCCGTGCCAGCTTCTTTGCGGCCTCTCGGCTCGCGGCATTCATGCTGGCCGCGGCAGGCTTGTACACGGCGGCCCAAGCGGTCTCTTCTTCCGGAGACTTTTTCTGAGCCAGCAAGATGCTAGTGCGAGTAGGCGTCCAGGGCTGGAAGGCGTGCGGCGGCAAGGCGACAATTGCACGAATGTTGAAGTGAGCCATTATGAACCTTCGCACACGAGCATTTTCGGCAGTTGAGAACGTGCTCTCTGGCATGACAGCTGCCAGTCGTCCTCCTGGCTTGAGAAGCTGATACCAGCGTTCCACGAAGAGGTTCTCGGAATTGCTTTCCCCTGCCAATTCGAAAGTGGCTGCGAGCGTGTTCAGCACCTCGCCATCCAGACTCACGCTGAAAGGCGGGTTCGTGATGATCGCATCCATGGTTTCGCTGACATGTTTGCTGTAGTAGGCATCGCTCGCCAGCGCACTACTGTTCAGCTTCGGCTCACCGTGGCGTTTCGCGATGTCCGCCAAAGGAGAAATCGCGTCATCGTTGTAAACGTGAGTACTGCCGTCCTGGTGAAGGACCATGTTGACCTTAGTAGAAACGGCCAAGTCTTCCCGCTTCTCGATTCCATAGAGGAACGTGGATGCCCACTGGTTTGGGTTCTCAGTTGGCAGCCAGCGGTTCAGCTCTTTTCGACGATCGTCATTCGATCCCAAAGATGCGCGTTTCTCACCAAGATGGGATGTGACCGCATGCATGGCCGCTAGAAGGAACGTCCCGGAGCCTGCGCTTGGGTCCATAATGTAAGGCAGCCTGTTGCCAGTAGCCTTACTTGTGTCTCGGAGGTATTCCTCAGCCATCTGCCGCAAGTTCATCGCTTCAACCATGAACGCGGCGATGTTGAAGTGAGTGAAGAACAATCCCTTTGATTGCTTAAAACCCTCCCGGGTGATGGCTTCGAAGAATCCGCCCAGCAAGTCGCCACTGGCCTTCCCAGCCGAGGTGAGGGAGATGCTCTGCATTGTTTCGACGACCCACGCGATGTCCGCATCGGAGAACAACCCACCGCCCAGAGTCCCTGCAGATTGGTTCGGATGGCGAACCGAAGGCGACGCTTGGTTCGTCGTCTCAGGGTTGAGGAACTTCCGATAGGCCTCCTGCCAGACTACGTCTAGCCGTTCGACAGTAGTACGTGCAGGTTCCTTCCGAGAGTTCACGTGAAGAACCTGAACTTTGTATTCTTCGCCGTCTTCGGTGGATTGCTCATCGTGAATCTTCGAAAGAAAGAACTTCACCAGCCAGCCATATATGAGGTTGTCATCGTTTCCCCCGCCCCATAAGCGGTTGTGAAGCACTTTTCGACGGTTATCGAGTATTGAAGCGCTGAGGCCCTTAGAAAGGTCGTTGTCACTGCCCTTCGCATAGGGTTCAACAACAGCTCGGTCGTAGTTGGTCGGGAAGTCTTCTCGATGCGGACGTTTGGCGGCTACCCATGCGTCGAAGTGGCTGTGGGCCACGAAGTCGATGGTGACCGACCGAACGAAAGGAGCGCGCTCGGCATTGATGCCAACGGTCATTAGGCTCACAACTTGCGTATCAGCTTCGGTTCCCGCATATGCGAAGAGTTGCCCGTTAATTACCGGGTCTGTTTCGCCTCTGTACTCGTGGGGCTGCTTGATTTCGATCAGCGCGTAGGCGGTATCGCCCTCCAACTGCGCGATCCTGATGTCGAGTTCCCCTTGCCCATTGCGGCCGTAGCTATAGCGCTTCTCAAGCTCCAAGCGCGACGTGGGATAGCCGCCTACGGTGACAAGCCAGGTAACAACATAGGCGCGGACAATTTCTTCACCTGCCAAGGCGGTGATCGATTCATGGCACTTGATGTCGGACGCGTACTGAAGGGTATTGGCCACTAGATCCAGGCTCACGACGTCGCCGTCAGGGTCCATCCGTAGGACTTCAGCTTTCAGCACTGCGTAGTCGTCGTCTGTGAGCCGTTGCGAGGTCATATGTGTGTGTCTTCCTTGAGTGGCGCCGTAATCACATCCGAGCTTATAGGCAATCCATCCGGATCTTGGCGACGAAATGCGTGGCCCTAGTCGCGATAGCAGCGCCAGACTTCTGGACCGAACGACCCCCAAGACCATACGCGGCCTCGCAGGGCCGCCCTGGCTACGGCAGCGCCCTGGCCACGTCGACTCCTCAGCTCCGGCCAATGCGTGCCGTACCCTGTCGTAGCGCCGCGTAGTGCGAGGATCAGCATTCCCCTGCTGACCTGTCTCTCAATTCCGCCGGCCCGGGACAGAGATCCAGGCGGGTGCCACGGACGCCCCTAAGCGTCCGTGGCCGGGGGCGGCAATAGCTATTCGGGAACGGTGCGTCCCTCGTCGAGCGGCGTGGGCATTTGCAGGTTGTCCCAAGGAAATGGAGTGAGCGCGCCATTCGGATGGCGCGTCCATATGAACCCGTCCACATCGGTAAACGTGACGAAGATGTGCACCCTCGGGTTTGCCAGGTTCTCAGGGAAATTCCGCGCGTCGAGACGGACGGATCGGGTTTCTTTTGGAGCCAACATGAAGCTCGTGCTTATGTTCACTTTCTCCCTGCCAGGTGCGGAGTCCGTTCCTAGGATCGGGAGAGCTCGGAGGGTTCCAAGTAGCGGGCCGTGGTTATCTTGGCCAACATCTCGGGTTGAGACAGTTCTTGCCCGGATTTCCGGGGCGTAGTGCCTGACGGTCCATGAATGGTTTCTGTGCGGTTCGTGAGGATCGTTGGTTCGATTTAGGGAGGCTTATCTGGCCTAGTAGTATGCGGGGAAGTCTTCTCGATCGGTGTGCAAAATGGCCGCACGTCCGGCAAGGACAGCTAGGGCGATGTTTGGCCTCGCCGCAGCGAACCGGGGCCGCACAAATTGGGGGGCTTCACATGGATTGGTTTATTCAGTTCAATTCGTTCGTAGTATCAACTCGATTCAAGTTGGTGCACGGCGATTTCCTGGACAATATCACCCAGATCATCGTCGTTAACGGCGTCAGGGTTCCCTTTCTCGTTTTGTCATATTCGGACTTCGTAGGCTGGATCAGAATTGAAGGTGACAATGCCGTATGGCGTTTTGGCAGCCTGCGGACAGGGCGCGCGTCGGTGCCGCAGCTTGTGGGAGACCTGAATCGGGACGAGGGCGCCGTTGTCGTGGAGGCGATCTCCCAAGGGATCCACGCGGTTCGCCCTGTACGGCCGCCGGCCGGACCCGCAGACTACGAGCCGGAAGAGTTCATCCGCTGCATCGAGAACCACCAGACCCCGCCGCCCTGGTCCCAAGCGCTCCCGGCAACATCCGCGCCCACGACTGAGGTCCCCATGCCGACGCCCCTTGTTGAATTCAACCCGTACGTGCACTCGAAGGAGCGGCACTCGGCCGCTCCGGGATTCACTGAGGCGCAGCTGGACAACGTGCCGCTCGTCACGGTCCATCCGGCCACAGCGCCGTCCGTCATGGGGGCGGTGTTCCTGCTTCTGGCGTTCCTGGGAGGCCCATACGAGTTGTATGTGTTTGCGCGCTGGGCCGTGACCGCGATGGCCATCTGGATGTCCGTCGTCGCAGGCGCACAGAAGAGGACGCCTTGGGTAGTGGTCTTCATCGCCATCGCCCTCCTGTTCAACCCCCTCGTTCCGGTCTACGCCACCCGGGAATTCTGGATCCCGTTCAATCTTGCAGGGTTCGTCCTGTTCTGGGTCGCCGGAGTCAAGTTCCGCGCTTCAAAGCCTGCTCAGCCGCCGAACTACGCACGGAGCTTGTAACCAGCCCGGACGTGGCAGCTTTTCTCACTGTCAGAGCCCGCACCCTCACACACTCGAGAAGCATGTGAGTTACGGCGAATACCAGAGCCATAACGCACGATACTTACGGCCCGCAGAGAAACAAGATAACCACAACCTGTGGCGCATTGGAGTCAACGACTTTGAGAAACTACGTCATTGCTGCATCCGAGCAGACAGTCAGAGGGATGGCGTGGGGCGAGTTCGCTGCCAAGAGCCTTACAGCGGGTGAAGCCGGGCATCAGCCCTAACTGATGGCTGCCGCTCTAGTTCTTGTCGCCGATATCGTCCGGACCGTCAGCCGGAGCCTCATCGGAGTTCACCGACTCTTCAACGACAGCCTTCAGCTGTTCCTTTGCCTCGGCCGCGGCGGCTTGACTTTGCTTGTACTTGGCCCTGGCATTCTTCGCGGCATCAAGGACCTTTGTCCCGACGACTCCGGCCAAAACACCTACTCCGACCAGTACCGGGCCGGCCTCCTTCAAAGCCTTCTTCGCAGCACCCGATTCAATGGTCTTGATCAAGTTTTCCACGCCACCCTCGATCTTCGCCTGCGTGGTAATCCATTCGTAAAGGCCCAAGTTGCTCACTACCGTCCCCCTCCCCGGATCTACGGTCCGGGCTAGCGCTGTGCTGTTCAGTTTAGGCGGTTGGCGCGGAATGGCCTCACTGGATTGCCTTAGCACTGGGCCCCCATCGCCCGCCGTCCGCCCCGGTACGGAATTCGCTGCGGTAGTGCAGCAGATTCCGAAAGGAGATCAGCGGCGGGGACACCAAGCGCATCGGCCACATCCCACAAGCGCTCGTAAGCCACGCTCTTCTTCCCCCACTCAATGCCAATGATCATATTTCGGCTGAGCCCTGATTCCAGACCTAATGCCTCTTGGCTGAGATTTTGCGCCAGCCTCAACTCCCGGATCCGGGGAACCCCAGCACAATCGACGTCGCTGCCCTGCCTAACCTCATCGATTGCAGAACCGCGACTCAGTAGCTGGGAAACGGGCGGAAGTAAGTACCGCCACCTCTTGCGGTAGTTCGCCTCGTTGCGTGTGTCCAAGGGCGCACTCGCCCATGCCTACGGCTACGCTAAGTCCGATGCTTTATGGATCACAAAAGTACCAGCGCTTCGAAAAGGGTTACCCAAAAAAAGAATCCCTAGAAGCCGGTCGCGACCAGCTAGGAACTTCGCATGAAAGCAAGCCCCACATATTTGCTCGATTCTCTCTCAAACAATGATGTTACGTTTTTCATTCCGCCGTATCAAAGGAATTACGAGTGGTCGACAGACAACTGCAAGGTCTTACTCTCCGATGTTAGCCAGGTGACCCAAGCGAACCTGTCTAACGTGAAGACAGAACACTTCTTTGGCAGCATTGTCTACGTTGTAGAGGAAGTAGGTTTTGGGGTTCCAGCTAAGTATGTTCTTACTGATGGACAGCAGCGTATAACAACGACGATGCTCTTGCTGATAGCTTTACGGGACAGCATCGATGACCGCAACTACAAGAAGGAAATTCAGAGGCGTTATCTCGAGAATGATCGAGCTGACGAAAGCGTCGAGTACAAGATCAAACTCAAGCAGGTAGAAACCGACTGGGAAGCCTATAAACTCTTAGTTCTCGGACATGACGTGCCCGAGAACTTGAAGAATTCGTCTGTATATCAGAATTACCTATTCTTCCTTAAATCGCTTGATCCTTTTGTCGATGAAGATAAGAAGAACCTTCTTGAAAAGGGCTTGATGAAGTTCAGCATCATCTCGATACAACTCGAACCAGATCGGAACCCCTGGGAGAACCCTCAGGAAATATTCGAGTCAATGAACTCGCTAGGTAAGCCACTCTCACTTGCTGACCTGGTTCGCAACTACCTATTGATGGGGAAGAATACGCGGCAGCAATCTGAGCTTTACAACGGCTTCTGGCTCACTTTAGAGAAACGACTACCCGGCAAGCTCTCTGAATTTATCCGCGACTGGATGCAAGCAGACCAGCATAGGAGCTTCAAGGTTGCCCGCGAGAGCAATTATAAGGAGCTGTACGGTGCCTTTAAGGAGATCGCTCGCGGGCGAAGCGCAGAAGAACTATTTGAGAGCTTTGTCAGATTCTCCCATCCGTACTCGATCGTTTGTGGACTTAAACAGACAGAGCTCCGGGCACTTGACCAGGTGATTTTTGACCTCAACGTAATTGGGGTTGCGCCTGCCTACTCCTACTTGGCAGAAGTGCTAGCCGCTTGGGAAGCGCGAATTCTGTCAGAGGGAGATGTTATCGAGGTATTGACCGGCATCAGAACATATTTGTTGCGACGACGCGTTCTTGGCATCACTCAGGCTGAGAACAAATTCTATCCAGTTTTGGGCAAGCGTCTGAGTGAGCTTTCTAGCTCTGAAGACAAAATGGGAAGTTTGTTCCGCCAGCTTTCCTCTCAAGAGTATGCGCTGCGACTACCCAACGATGATGAAATGACATCGAGACTCCGCGCGCTGAACTTCTACAACCTGGGGCGCTCACGGAACTACCCTAGACTCCTTCTCTCTATGGCCGAGGAGCACCTTACGAAGTCTCGGCCCGTTTGGGATGATTCCCGGCTACAGCTTGAGCACATCATGCCTCAGAAATTGAACGTGGATTGGCGTCAGATGCTGGGGGAAGATTCTGAGTCAGTGCATCAGGAGTTTGTGAACAACATTGGGAATATTACGCTGATTCGCCATAACCAGGAGCTCGGTAACAAGTCTTTTTGCGACAAGAAGGAGACTTACTCTGGGCAATCGGGTCTGCAAGTCACTCAGAATTGTGTCCTAGACCGAGAAATTTGGGACGCCGAGTCGATCAGGAGACGACAAGACTACTTGATCGAATTGATCACCCAGAAAATCCTAAACATCCCAGCCAGCTTTAAGCGCGCGAGCAACTGGAATCAGAGCGATAACAGTTCTACTTCATTCGATCAACGAGCGAAATTGAACCCCCTGATTGGAGAGACAATCGAGTTCATTTCAAATCCGGCTATGGCTGCACAGGTGATCAGCGATTCCAAGGTCATGTTTGAAGGCGAGGAGTGGGCTCTCGGGCCGCTAACGAAGGTGCTGAAGGAACGGAGTGGAGCGAAGATTAGCAAGACCAGCAACTTTCACGGTGCTTCAAACTGGAGTTGGGATGGCGTCAAGTTGGTTGACCTCGATATCTAACGCTTACGCGGCGAGGTCGAGGATTTCGCAGAAGTCCTTCCTCGGCAGGCCAGCGCCCTAGCCACGTCGTATCCGGCTGCTTTAGCCAGCGTGTAACGCGCCCTGTCATAGCGGAGCATTTGTCACGTTACCCGCGAGGATCGTATTTCAAGCCTCCGGTACGCAGCCGAGCCTTGGACGATGAGCCCATCGGGGACTGCCGCCGAACCCCGCATCTATTCCGCAAATTCGCTGACAACGGACGAAAGCAGATGACAGCAAGAAACAGGCCTGACCTGCGGCGATCGAAGATGCTGATAGCCCGCAAAAACCCCGAAAGAGCCGTACTCTTACTCGCAAGGTCCCGGATCGACGCCGGTCGGAGCCACCAGCTAGAACCCCGGTGTTTCCACGGGAACTGCGGCGTTTTTTCGTTGTGGGGCGGAGCTGACGATTTAGCGTGGATCATTCGGAATCCTCCAAGTTCTCGGGCCGGACCTCAGGTATCCCCTTGGTATGCCGGTGGCGGAGGCCAGAAACCACTCCCGGCGCGCACCGCGACGAGTTCAATCCGCCGCCGGCCGGTGCGTCATCGGGATGACTTAGGCGTCCAGGTGTACCAGCCGGGAGCACAGCCCTCCAGCAACCGCATTTCAGCATCCGACATCGAAGCTCGAGACGCCTTTTGACGCTGGGCATGGAGCCAGACGCCCAGAACCCGTTCTGCTTCAGACGTGGGATTCCGGAATCTCGGCCACCTGCGATGCTCGTGTGTAAACGCCTGGAGCTCCCCGAGCCGTTCCCGCCACCGCTCCTGAGCAAGACCAGCCCTTTGGTTCTCGTTCCACGCTGGTAACACGTCCAAGGCGGAAAGCTTGGCCTGTGTCAGTCTCCCGTCGCGGTGGGCCCGTCTCTGCACAGATAGCCAATATCCAAGTCGGCGCCTTTGTGGATCTTGATCGCTAGAACTTGGGTAGCGGCCTTCGGCCTCCAAGACCTCCAACAGTTCGTTGATGTTTAGCAGCCAAGAAGTGCGAAGCGGCTTCGACCTGGCCGTAGGTCGGTTCGCTTCATGGTCCGCCTGCATGTCTGGGAACTTCGCGCGCTGCACGCGTATGTGCCGGGCCACAGTTTCACGCTCTGCGCGGCATAGTTCAGCTATGCGCGCTGCAGTGAGTCCCTTGCGGAACATCAGGTCCCACTCTGGATGGCGGGACTGTCCCCCCGCAAAAGTGCCCCCTACGCTCATGGCACCACACTAGAGGCTGCGTATTCTTCCCGCTTATTCCTCCTAGTCTTCGGTCTGCCTGGTGAAGATTAGCGTGGAAGCGTAGGCGGATGCTGGATGAGTGCGTGGGGCGCATCGCTCGATGTGAATCTACTGCTCCCGAGGGCAACACACTTGTTCTCAAGTGGGTGAAGACTCTACTCGACAGCGGCCGGGCGGTAGGGGCGAAGGAACTCAAGGACTACATGGAGATTCAGGGGTACGGCGACGCCGCCAAATGGGTCTACCAGCAGGGGTTATCGCCAAGCGAATGGCAGCACGATGAGCTCAAAAGCAGTACACCCTTTTATTGATGGGAACGGACGCACCGGACGGCTCGTACTTAACCTCATTTTGATCCGGCTCGGGTGGCCGCCGGCCATCACCTTCAAGAAGCAGAGAAGCAAGTATCTGAAGGCTCTGGACAAGGCCGACAAGGTGGACCTGGATCCATTGGCGGAGCAAATTTGTCGGTCCGTCATCGACAACCTTCACCACTTAATTCCGGAGATTGCGGGACCGTCCAAGTTCGTTCCCTGCAGGCGCTCCAAGACGCACGATGTCCTATGCGGCGCTACTTCAGGCAGCCGTCAGGAGCCGCCTGGAGGCTGTCCAGGAAACGGACGGGTCTGGGCGCTCGAGCCGTCGGGCAGTCGAAGAGTGCCGGCGAAAGCTCTATTCGAGGGGTACGGAGAAGACGCTCCCATAAGGTCTCCGTGCCACGACTCACTCAGGGACCTCAAGTCACGCGACCTGTCCCGCCACCACCGTAAGGTGCTAGTTATGACGTTTGAGAAGGGGCAGCGAATCCACATCCCGGGGAAGAATCTACCGGAATGGGTCTCCGTGTACGCTTCACTCGACACACCGTTCGGTCGCACCATCTTCGTGGAGGCCGGCCGCGGTGTGTACACACCCGTTGAACTGACCGAGGCCGAGTTCAAGGACATTCGAACACTCGACAGCGATGGCGGCGCTAATTCCGCGCGAGTCCTGGCCGGCATGTGGAGCCAGTGGATGGCGTCGGCCGGAGCGAACGCGGACACCACAGTGCTCGCGTCCACGCCCCTACGGCCCTACGCGCATCAGGCCAACGCTGTTTACGGGGCTATGCTCCCACAGCCTCGGCTGCGCTTCCTGCTGGCCGACGAACCCGGTACTGGAAAAACGATCATGGCCGGTTTGTATCTCCGGGAGATGCAGAAACTTGGATTCGTAAACCGTGCACTCGTCGTCTGCCCCGCCGGACTCGTGACCAAATGGCAGAGCGACTTCGAACGGTTCTTCGGCGGCGAGTTGAGGCGCATCACCAACGAAACTATCCAGCAGCACGGGTTGTCGGACCCACACGACATGTGGGTGGTCTCTCTCGAGCTGGCTGCCATGAACCCCGCTGTTCAGGAAGCCATTCGGCCGGATCGGACAGGATGGGACGTGGTGGTCTTCGATGAGGCGCACAGGCTGACGCCCACGGCTGAGACGTTCCACCAGGTCGGGCGACTTCTCGCGAAGAACACCCCTCGGGCATTGCTCATGACCGCCACCCCTCACCGCGGGTCAGAGTGGTTGTTCCGGCACCTTCTCCACCTTGTTGATCCCGACGTGTACCCCGACCCTGGCGACGACCCGAAAGCCGAACTTCGCCCGATCAAGCCCGGCCCCGTCCACTTTCTCAGAAGAATGAAGGAAGATCTCGTCGACTACGACGGGCGGACCCGGCTATTCAAGGGGCGAACCGCGCACAACGAGATCGTTCCCCTCAACGCCCTCGAATATGCCTATTACGAAGAAGCGCTTCGCCTCGTTGACGAGTTCTTCCCACCAAGTGCTGTGCCCCTGGCGCGCATGGTCTACGGCAAACGAGCGGCCTCCTCGCTGCACTCGCTGGGCGAGACCCTTAAGCGGCGCCGCGACCTCATGGGAAGCGAATCGCCGGTCGAAGCAGCCCACCGCCTGGATCCTTACGACGAAGACCCGTCAGGGCAGGACGAAGCCCGCGTCATCGCCGAAGGATCCCGGGCCGCCAAGGCTGAGCGAAAGGCCATAAGCGGACTTCTCGGGCGTCTTAACCCGCTCCTGAACAGCCCTGACCTTGACGTGTCCAAGTGGAAGCCGCTGATCACCGACTGCTTCGCAAACAACGGCGTTCTGCCCGGCAACCGTGAACAGGCCGTTATCTTCACCGAGTATGCAGATTCCGCGGACTGGATCGTGGCGAGGCTCCGAGCGCAAGGTTTCACCGCGGAGCGGTACTCCGGCAGGGACAACCACGCCACTCGCGATGAGGTCAGGCTCGACTTCATGGCACGCAGGTTCCAGATCATCGTCTCTACCGATGCAGGCAACGAGGGAATCGACCTGCAGTCGGCGCACGTCCTCGTCAACTACGACGTACCGTGGAGCCTCGTGCGCCTCGAACAGCGCATGGGTCGCATTCACCGCGTGGGACAGACGAGGGACGTACAGCTGTACAACTTAATCGCCAAGGGAACCCGCGAAGGTGAAGTCCTCGACGTCCTTCTCACCAACTTCGTCAATGCCGCTAACCAACTGTCCGGCAAGATGTTCGACTCTCTCTCCCTGGTTGCGGAGATGTCAGGCCTTTCTGAGAATCGCCTGGCAGGACTTATGTCGGACACGTACGCCCATGACGAGGATAAGCGTGCTGCAGCTGTGCGGGCTGTCCAAGCCATTACTGCAGCCCAACTGCGGAGCAACGCCGAGGAAGCCCACCGCGTCGAAGCAGCCCTCGCAACTACTGTCGACATCGCCGAGGCAATCCGCCGACGCAATGCCGAAGCACTCGAGCGGATAAATCCCGCCATCATCGAGCAGTATCTCCATCGGCTGAACCTCGCCGGAGTTCTGTCCGTTGTCAAAACCGCCGCGGGAGATGGGATCCTCAGGATCCAAGGCGAAGCCGGACCGCTCCCCAAAGCATTCGGCGAAGAGGCGTCCGCCCTCATTGCAACCAGCGGGAAAGCGCTCAGCGACGCTCAAAGAGGAGGCGCATTACTCTCGAATGTGTTCACCCTGGGGCCAGGCGAGCCCTCCTTCAACGAACTTGTCGACTACGCTGGCGCCGAACTTGAGCCCGACATCTACCGTGGCGGACTGGTCACCGACCCCACCACTATTGGCGACTACGAACTATTCGCCTTCCACGGCACCATGGCCGACGCCGACCAACGCCGCAGCACCCCCTGGGCGGCATTGATCCGGGTCGACGACGTCGGCGCACGGCGAGTCGCATGGGAAACGCTCGCGAATCTTGTCCCCGGCGCAGGCGTGGCGGGCCCGCCCCACCCCGGACGCCTCCTTGATGCTCAGTCACGGGCCGAACAGCTCGCCGCGGCCGAGCAGGATGCCCACCGCGAAACACTGAGCGCGTGGCTCGCGCAGGCCGAACGGGAGTTGCTCGACCTCCCAAGCAAGATCAGCCGTGACATCACCGACCGCAGCGAACGGCTAGCTTTGCGCGCTCAGATGGACAGCATGGTCAATATCCGCTTAGATGGGCTTCGCCGCATGACGGACGTGACCATCAAAGACGTCCGGCTCGCGTCCCACATCAAGGTTAGGGCGGCGGGCATCACGCCGGAGCCCACCGAGAAGGACAGTGAGAACATCGCCATGCGAAAGGTTCATGACGAACTCGTCCGGGATGGATATGCAGTCGCCGATGTTCACCTCGAAGGGCGGGGGTATGACCTCTACGCGACTCGTGGACAACTTCAACGGTGCGTAGAGGTCAAAGGGGTTTGGGCGTCCGCCTCCAGCAAGGGCATCCGCCTCACAGGTAACGAGATTCTCACCGCCACTCAACAACGCAACGACTACTGGCTCTACGTCATTGACGAGTGCTCGAACGGGGAAGGAAACGTGTACGGCGTTTATCGCGACCCCGTTGCCACCTTTGACGGACTAATCAAACAAGAGGCAATTTTCGCTGTACCGGGATCTGCACTCAAGGCCGCACGCAACCAGGAGCACGACGAATGACCCGCATGATCGAACGATGGTTCCCCTGCGCTGAAGTGAGTGAAGCATCCACCGCCGGGTGGGGGAGCGGCAACACGGAGTCGGCGCTCTGGGTCTGGTTCGCGAAGCGACCACTGGTCCAGGCCAAAGCAGCCGTGCTGACAAGCCTGCTCCCGTGGCCGGATCTTCCGGAGGAGCAGCAAAGGCTCCGAAACCTAGTTCGGAGGGCGCTCACGGGCTACGAGGCCGCTGCTCGAGAGATCGCGGACGAACTCGCGAAGTCCTACCCGGATGGGGCCGCCGTGCTGGATCCTTTCTCAGGCCGCGCAATGATTCCACTCGAAGCAGCGCGGCTGGGTGCCCGCTCCTCGGGAATCGACTACTCGCCATTCGCCACCTTGGGCGGTTCGCTCCTTGCGGACTTCCCCCTTCGCGATTGGTCAGCGGAACCCCCAATTCCGTTTGCTTCTGGACAGGCTTCGTTCGGTCCACGCCTTTTGGAAGATGTACGAGACGTACTCAACGAGGTGGGTCGGCGCTTCACAGCAGCGATGGAGCCCTTCTACCCCGAGTACGACGGCAGGCAGCCTTGGGGTTACCTTTGGGCCTCGACTCTGCCCTGTCAGGAGTGCGGCAAGCGCTTCCCGCTCGTCGGGCAACTGCTTCTGCGTCAGCCAAGACCGAAGAAGGGCGATTCGGGACAGAGTTTCCGTCTGGTGGTCGACAAGCAAGCTGGCACCTTCAGAGCGGATGTCCACGAAGGCACACCCACGGGAACTCCTACGAGGATTCAAGCGGGGAAGAGTAAGTATTCGGCCTCTGGGCGGGTGGCGGTCTGCCCATTCTGTGAGCACGTCCACCCAAAAGCCGTTCACACCCGGCTGAGCGCAGAGGGGCTTCGACGAGATGCCCTCTTGGTCGCAGCGGACATCGACGAATTCGGAACGAAGGTATTTCGGGCACCTACCGACGAGGAGCTCACGGCAGCTGATTCAGCCGAAAAGGCCCTCGCGCAGGCAGAGCCTTTCGATGGACTCTCGGCTGTTCCCGATGAAGCCATCCCTGCAGGAAACACTTGGACGATTCAGTCCACGAACTACGGCGATCATGTATATGGAGACCTCTGCATCGCGAGGCAGAACCTCACTCTCGTCAGTATCGCAAGAGCCATCAATTCCGTTTCCGAAGACATTCTCGACGCGGGCGTGACGCCAGATTACGCGAAGGCCCTGGCAGGCTACGCGACCGCGGCGATGATGCGGAAGATGCGTCGCTCGACGCGGGGAGCGCGCCTTCAAATTACGGGTGGCGCACGAGTCGGCGACATCTTCGTCAACCAGTCATCCGTGGCGTTCTCTTATGACTGGTTCGAGAGCGCCCTCTCTGACGGGCCCGGTTCCTGGTGGTCGTTGGCGGACCAAACCGTTTCTGCGCTTAAGGGGTTCCTTAACCGTCAGGGCGGCAGTCCGGCCTACGTGAGCCGGGGCTCCGCAACTCAACTGTCGTTCCGTGACGCATCGCAGGATGCAGTTGTCACCGATCCGCCTTATGACGACATGATCGATTACTCAGATTCGTCGGACTTGTTCTATGTGTGGGCGAAACGGGCGATGGCAGTCGCTGATCCCTCGCTGAGTTTCACCCTCGACCCCAACGGGCTGCAAGACAAGTCTGATGAGATCATCGTCAAGCGCGGTGGCAGCCAATCCCAGGATCACCGGACGCAACAGTTTTACGACGACATGATCAGTCAGGCCTTCGCCGAAGCCCGTCGCGTAGTCAACAGCGACGGCGTCGTTACCATCGTGTTTGGCCATGGCGACCCTGATGTTTGGCATCGACTCTTGTCCGCAATCACGCGTGCGGGACTCACACTGACGGGCTCCTGGCCCGCCAAGACAGAGCAGGGTGGAGCGGCAGTCGGTTCTGCCAACATCGTTACGACGCTGACGATGGCCTGTCGCCCGGCACCAGCGGGTCGTACGCCCGGCAGGGCCAATGTGGTCGAGGCGGAGGTCAAGCGCGAAGTCAGTGCTCGCGTTCCCGACTGGGAAGCCGCCGGGTTGGCTCCGACCGACCAACTAATGGCCTCAGCTGGACCGGCGATGGAAGTCGTCGGCAAATACAGTGTTGTCCTTGACAATCTGGGCGAGCCTGTCGAGCCCGACAGGTACCTCCTGGTAGCGCGACGAGCCGTTGAGCAGGCCGCTTCAGTACAGATCGATGATTTGCCTATTGAGACATTCGACGCTCGCACCCGGTTTGCCCTCTCTTGGGTGCGTCTCTACGGCAGGACTGTTGCACCGAAGTCCGAGGCGCGCTGGCAGACTCTTGCATCGGACCTCCCCGGCGATGCCTTAAAGGGTGTGCTGACGGAGGCGAGCAGTGGGGTTCGCCTCGCTTTCGGTAGCGAATTCAAGGGGCAGGTCGCAGACACATCCCACGTCATTGACGTTGCGCTGGCGATGGCCAGAGCGTGGCCGGATGGGCTGGACGCTGTCGTAGACGTGCTAGCGGCATCAGACCGGAACCTCGACGACCCCTACCTGTGGGCTGCGATGTCTTTCCTGTCTTCCCGATTGCCTGAGGCGGACCCAGACGGAATCGCGTGGACAGGCCTCGTTAGGAGCAAGCGGGGCATCGGGTCTGCCACACGCCAGGTCATTACGACGAAGAAGCGTGCCGATGAACGAGCGCAAGCATGGACCCTGTTCGATGACGTTGTAGACGGAGCATTTAAGTGAGCAAAACTGTGACGCCCTGGTGGGAAACTCTGACCATCCGGCCGGAGATTATTCATTCCTCTGGCCAAATTGACGATGTGCAAATGTCCCTCTTTCAGGCACTCTACGGGGACGGCGCGGAGCGCCCTCCCTACGCGGAAGCTGCCTACTATGGCAAGATCACACACCCGTCGCCGCAGTTCATTCAGCTGCTTGCTAACGTCGCCGTTCGTCTCGCGGGTGGTTCGAACTACGCCACCGCCCCGGCCCTCTGGCGCTTGGACCAGGCCATGGGTGGAGGCAAGTCGCACGGATTGATTGGGCTCTACCACCTTGCGGCGGATCCGAAGAATCTCAGCGCTACAGACGTGGGCAAACAGGCGTTTGCCGAAGCATCCAGTATTGCGGGAAACCGAATCCCAGCCGATATGAACAGCCCGCAAGTCGTCGTCCTCGCATGCGACAACATGACCGCAGGTAAGGGCGTTTACGATCTCGATGGGCCAGCGGTAACGCTGCATGAGCGCTTCCTGTGGAGGCTATTCGGCGGCGACAAGGCCCTATACGACCGATACAAAGATCACCATGCTGACAAGAGCAAGATCGTCGATGCGCTGAAGGCTGTCAACCGGCCCGTCCTCATCCTCGTCGATGAGATCATGGACTATATCCGTCAGTTGTCCGACAGCGCCCTGCACGACTTGGCGGTCAAGGATCTCGCGTTTCTTCGTGCATTACTTGATTCCGTAAACGACGTTGCCCACGTCGCGATGGTCGTGGTCATGATCGCCTCAGAAAAGGACAACATGGACCTCGACTTCGAGGGCCAGTCGCGACGCGGAGAACTTGACCAGTTGCTAGTGCGCAACGGCAAACCTGCCACGATCAATGACAACACCGACTTCGCAGCGATTCTTCGGCGACGACTATTCGAATCTCCAGCACCTAATGAGGTCGTAGGAGCCACCGCGAAGGTCTTCGCGCACACGATGACAGGGCCGTGGCAGACCAAGGTGTTCGACGCCCTCGGGGCCGGTTGGACAAAGGCATGGGAGGAAGAAGTCGGTCGCTGTTATCCTTTCCACCCGCAGTTGATCACGCTCGCCGAGCAGGAGTGGTCTAAACTATCCGGCTTTCAGAAGGTCCGGTCGACTATACGCATTTTTGCAGCCACTGTTTACACGCTGTCAAAGCGGGCAGAGCGTGGAGAATGGGCCCCGTTGCTTATCGGTCCTGGCGACTTGCCGCTGTCGCAGGACAGTGTTCGTGAAGCGATCATCGGGTCCGGTCTCATCGCGGATCCCCGCGCACAGTCCAACTACCGCAGCCTGGCTTCGGCCGATATTGTCAGCGGCGATGATCAGACGGGGTCAGCGCGCATCCTGGACAGAGAGCGCCACGGATCTCCGTTTGAGAGCGTGAACCCCCGTGTTGCTGAACGCGGTGCAACCTGCGTTTTCTTGTGTTCTGTCGTCGGCTCGCGCGGTGGCGGCCGGCAGGGGGCCAGTGAGGCTGAACTAAAGGCAGCCATGTTCGTTCCGTCGGCAAGCTTTGGGCTCGCGGACGCAGACTTCGTCCTTAACGACCTCAAAGATGTTGACGGCGGGGGACTGGCCTCGGTGGAGGTCATTCCCGGTAAAGGTGGCCACCAGCCGCGCTTGTTCATGTCCACCCGACAGACGCTAAATATGCTGGTGCGCGCGGCTCGTGGAACCATCAGTGACGACGAACGCGACACAGAAATCGCAAACGCGGCAGAACGCCTCACCTCGTCAGGGCCGTTCAAGGTCACCATGTTCGTTGTTGGTGACTTGTCGCGCTCACCTCGGGAAGTGCTCGAGACAGCGGGAATCGACGATGCCCGCTCGACGCGCCTCGTTGTCCTCGACCCCAGGCAGTTCTCCCTCCTCAACGGCATCGACAGGGATACTCGCGCTGCCGTACGTGCTGCGATGGGCCTGGGTGACGATAAATTCCCAGTACAGTGGGCCTCGTCCGCCGTGTACGCCATAGTGAATACCCAGCGGCGGAGCCTGGCCAGGGGTGCTGCCGTGACATATCTGGCATGGGCGCGCGTATGCGAAATGACGGACGTCGAGTCGGACATCGAACTCGCCGACAAAGCCCGGTCGGAAAGGCTGGAGTCGAAACGGAACCTCGAAACGGCGATCCGCAGGGCCTACCAGCACGTCATGTATCTCGACCTCGCGGACGAGTTCGACGGTGAAGTGCGCATCGAGAAGACCATAACTTTCGAGCACGAGAACCAGTCGTCGCTTGACGGCACGACTGTTTGGAAGGCGCTGTTTGAAGCGCAGAAGGTGGTCGACGTCGGAACATTCAGCGCAAAGGCACTGCTACATAACCTTCGCGCAAACGACTATGGCAAGCCCCTCGATGAGGTTCGAGACCTCTTCTGGGGAACGCCACGCATGCCGCTGCTGCCTGGCGGCGAATCCGATTTGCAGCGCGCCATTTACGAGGCAGTTGCAGCGGGTTCGCTGAGGTTACTTGGCAACGACGGAGCGGAACGAAGCGTTACGGGCCCATCGGAAATCGGGGTTGGTCAGTCCGGCGTACGTCTGTCCAAGCCCGAAGCCGGGGAACCCGACGGGCCGACCAATGATCGAGTCTCAGTAGTCACCCCTGTCGACGAGGAGAAGACTGCATGGTCCAGAACCGGTAGCGGCAACGGTGGAGCCAAGAACGAGCCAGAACCGCAGGCGGGGGCTGAGAAGCAGATCGCATTTTCTCTTCGCACCAGCCTGTTGCAGGACCAGCCAAGGGACGCGCTGTATGCGTTGCTGCAGGCCCTCGCAGACATGGTCGACGAAGGGAAGTCGTCGTACGCCGAGGTGATGCTCAAAGTTCGCGTAGATGCGACCGCGGCAGACGGGGTGGCCGACTTGGTACGAAACGCTGGAGGAAATCCCGACCTCCGAGACGTATAGGTAGAGCTGGCCAACCCCCCCGGCTCGGGAGTCGCGTCCAGTTCGAATCGGAACCGGCCCGGTTCCGGTGCCTCGGGTGAGTCAGAACGCAAGACTCCGTATCGACAGGTGCTGCCGACGGGAAGGGAAGAATGACCATGCCGACAACCTCCAAACCAGGCGAGCGCTGGGCGTACCGGCAAACCCGGGCGGGGTCCTGACCCCGATCTTGAGTATTTCGACTTCTCAGGGGGTTTCGGACCATTTGGCGATGGCCACCCTGCGGAAGTCGCCTACCTGCTCCTGCGCGAACTCAGCAGGTTTGTTACGTCGCGAATGAAGTTCTGGGGACGAGTCCCTTCACGAAACAAGCGTTGGTGGGCTCGTGAACGGGCAGATGAGCTCATTGGATTGGGGAGAAGCGAGAACCTTTGGGGACCTGATGGTCATCATGCCATAAGAGATTCGACCAGCAATGATGCCGCGGGAAGGGCTCACGTCGCTCCGGGCGGTAACCCGCAGGAAGCTGGGCATCGCAGCACTACTCAGGGTCTGGTGCGGGCCACCACGCACCTCCTCGACACCCGAGTGGCCGTCCACGTCGTGCAGGCCGGCTAGGCCATGAGGACCCACAGACGACCCTGAGCGTCTACGCCCGTCTTGCCAAGGTCTCGGTAGGCAGCGGCCGCCGACGCGCACGGCTAGGCAGGTCCGTAGCTCCGCAGGTGGGCCCGTATATACTTTCGAATGGCGGAGGGAGTGTCAGACGTGCAACAGAGCATTGCGGCCATAAAAAAACGAGCGACTATGGCGGCGGCCGACGTTCTGAACAAATACTGGGCGGACTCGAACGGCGAAATACCCTTGCCTGTGGATGCGACGATCATCGCCGAACGGCTAGGCGCCGAGGTGTTCGCGGGGGATCTTTCCCAAGAGGACAACGATCTCTCCGGGTTCATCTATATCCCGCCGTCCGGCCCGCCTCAGATAACGATAAACTCAACGGACCACATTCACCGTCGCCGCTTCACATGCGCCCATGAAGTTGGCCACATGCTGGACGTGAGAGGTAATCAGCTTCGTGAGGGCGGTTTTGTGGACCGCCGTGACACCATGTCTTCGGCGGGAACAGACCCTCGCGAGGTATTCGCGAACGCGTTCGCCGCCACGCTGCTGATGCCCAGCGATGAAGTGGAGTGGCTCGCCGAAGAGCTTGATCTGTATGGCCTCGCCCGTCGCTTCCGCGTGTCGACGGACGCTATGCAGAACCGACTGGACACTCTCGGATTGAGGCCACTTGGCTGACCGCCCGACTGTGATACCGCTTTCAGAGCCGCCTGATGCCGAAGCGGAGCTTGCCAAGAAGCTGAACAACAGAATCAAGAAGTTTCCGGTTGACACTGATTCCGAAGGTGGCGCCAATGACGACGTCCGGGACCTAAACGGCGTCGTCCCCGGAGCGTCGGCAATCCGCGGCATTCGTCACGTTACGCCTTTCTTGTTCTTCCTACAGTCTTACGCCGAAGCCCTTTATCCGGAAATCAAGAATCCTGCACGACGGATCCTAAAGCTGCGGGAGCGTCACAGGTGGGTAATCGCCATTTGCGGCGTGATGGACTTCGCCCTGCAACTCATCCTGATTCTGGCGGTCCTCGCCGGGCCGGCTGTGATCATCTATAACGGCGTCAAGGCGGCCCTGGGCTTGTAGCGACGTGGGCTTGGCCCAACCGCATGGGAGTCGTGTCCTTCGTGTCGCAGGATCCTTGCCAACACTCTCGGGACGACCGCGGTAGGGTGGCGTAGCGAAATTCGCGTGGCCGTTAAGTCCGGGCCGATCGACATGGCGGAGAGCCATTTACGGGCCAGGCACGCCAAGGCCTCCGAGTCAGCTGCGGACGCGCTCGGTTTTTCTTTCGTCCGGACTCTTGTGGTGGATGGGTCAGACAAGAGTCGCAGGATGATCTCCACCCCTCTCTTCGCCACAGGCCTGATCTCCGTATAGATGAAAACAACAAGGAGTACTTCGCTGGATCCTGATTCCTGTTCCGCGAGGGACAACATACTGCTGACGGCCGCACACTGCGTGCCTGAAACATCGCAAGCGCAAGAGCGTACCTCCCCTATTTGCTGCGGGAAATGCCAGTCCTTTACCTCGATCGGCATCCGACTGCAGACATGCGTATGGCCGGGGCGATCCGGGAGTACACGGCAACTCGGTGGGGGAGCCGGGCTTAGCCTCCACCGACTAGGACAGGAACCTGGCGACGTACTTGTGCACGTTATTCCTCGACAAGTGTTGTTCGGGAAGTCCAGCCTGCTGCCAGCTTTGACGCGTTCGTTGGACAAAGCCCACTTGCAGGAAGGGCCTCGCGCAGAAGCGGCGGGGCTGACCGACGTGAGCACCGTAGGCTCCCTTCCCCCAAAAGTGCGGGACAATGGAAGTCCCGAACCACGAAAGCGGGCCACCTTGATTAGTCTCCAGCACGACGCCGACGGCTTCACCCGGCTGACTCCATGGGACTGAGCGGGGCCGGCGGCGCCGGCCATCTCGATCCGCGGCTGTATCCGTGGGACCCTCCCGTGGCCTCGGGTGTCATGGACGGCAATCAATTCCGGCCTCTCGAGCTTTCAGCCGGACTGGATGAAGCCCTCGCGCAAGCCGGCGCCGCACCCCTGGAAGCCCGTTCCCTGGTGGTCTCCATCGGCTCGAATTCAAGCGCCGACGTGATGCGGCGCAAATTCGCCAACTACCACCGGCCCGTCAGCGCGGTCCTGCCGCTGGTCCGGGGGCAGCTCCACAACATCGCCGTTGGCCACTCCGCCCACGTGAGCAATGCCGGCTACATCGCCGCCGCCCCGTATCCGCTGATGGGAGAGTGCACAGCGGTCTGGCTTTCGTGGCTGGACGATGTCCAACTGATGGCCCTCGACGAAACGGAGCCCAACTACCGGCGGATCCAGCTCGACGGCGAAGCCTGCCCTCTCGTGGCGGACCACGGGGACCGTCCGGAGGAGTTTTCGCTGTTCACCTCGCGCTGGGGCGTGCTGACCGACGGCGACGGCGGGAAGCTCCCCTTCCTCGACCAGCCTGCCCTCTTCGGGCTCCTCGCCGGCAGCGGCACCGGGGACCTCCTGGAGGAGGGGAAGTCCGTGTTCGACGGGCCGCCGGAGCTTGTTGCCGAGCAACTCGCGACACCCGCGGTCCAGGCCTGGGCCAGGGCATGGTTCAGCTCGGCCGGCCTCGCCGCACCCGTGGACTTCGACGGGCCTTGCGCGGCCTAGCCACCCCTCTGGAACGCCGCCTTCACCCGCCGGCGATGTTCCCGGCGATGTGCTGGGCAATGTACTCGGCATCGCGGCCCACGCCCGCCACGATGGACGAGCCGTGCCCGGTCAGCCATGGCAACCCGACGGCGTACAAGCCCGGGTGTTCGGTGACGCCGCGGGAGTGCCGGGGGTAGTTCCATTCGTCCAGCACCGGGATGTCCAAGATGCTGAAGTCCAGCCGATAGCCCGTGGCCCAGAGGACCGACGTGATGTTGGCGGCTTCGAGATTCAGCCGCGCCGGTTCCGAAGGAAGCCAGTCGTCCTTGCGCGGCGGCTCCGGCTCCGGTGCCGACATGCCGGTGGCGGCAATATAGCTGTCGAACATCGGCTTCATCCGCTGATAGAACGCAGCCTCCACCAGGCCCAGGCGTTCCGGAAGGTCATCACTGAAGACGAGGTCGCCGTCGTCGGCTGCTTCCAAATGGCCGTGCAGCCGGACGCCGCGGCGGCCGAGGTCCCGCAGGTGGATGTCGTGGCCGCCGTCGACGCCGGACACCAGCGGGTTGCAGGCGAACCTCGCCGCGGGGGAGGGCAGCTGCCCCACGGTGAGGCCATTCAGTCCGTAGTCGGGGCCGAACTGTGCAAGCTGCATCATCCAATATAGGAGGTCCTGGCCGCGGTAGCGGCGCGGTGCTTCCGGGCACGTGGACACCGCCAGGTGGATGTCGCGGCCGACGGCGAGCAGTTCCTCGGCGATCTGGCCGCCGGACTGGCCGGTGCCAACGATGAGCACGGCGCCGCCGGGCAGTTGGCCCGGGTTGCGGTAGCTGTCGGCGTGAAGCTGCAGGATGTGGCTGGGCAGTTGCGCCGACAGCGCGGGGATTTTCGGCGTCTGGTAGCCGCCGGTGGCGAGCACCACGTTCCGGGCCCGCCAGCGGCCCTGGGTTGTGGCCACGGTGAAGCCGCCGCCCTCCGCGGGCGCGATCCGGGTGACATCCGCACCCGTTCGGACCGGAGCGTCGATGCTCTCCGCGTAGTGCCGGAAATGGCCTATGAGGTCATCCCGCAGCATGAATGCTTCCGGGGCGGGCCGTCATACGGCATGCCGGGCAGCGCGAGCGAGAAGTTCGGCGTGTTCAGGCAAAACGCGTCCCACCGGTCCTGCCACGCCCCGCCCAGCGTTTCGCGCCGTTCCAGCAACTGATGTTCGACGCCGGCCCGGCTTAGCCAGTAGCTCGTGGCCAGCCCCGCCTGGCCGGCCCCGACGATAAGGGTGTCCAGAATCGGTCCCATGCAAAGAACCACACGCCCGGCCGGGCAGCATTCAAGCCCAGCGGGCGCAAGTTATTGCGCGAGCGCGAGAGGTAAGAACAACCGGCTGCCGCGGCGCACGGGAATGCCGGAGAGCCGTTAGGCCGGGATGAATTCCATCCGCCAATTCGTCTCCCAGGACTTTCCACCATCGTTGGAGAACGCTTGTTCCCACCGCGGATTCTCGGTGGTCGTTGAAAACCAGGTAAACCGCACGCGAATAGGGGTGCCGTTCATGGTGTCGTCCGCGAAGAAGGTCCCGATGCCGGAATCGAATTTACCGACGACGGGAGTGTCAAGGGTGCCGGGGTTGCGGCCGTCCAGCCACCAAATAGACCACGTCCCGAGGTCTGTCGAGTACGACCTAATGGCGATCGCCCGTGCATCGCCGCCGGGGAATCTCAGGAGATTGTCCTCAACGTTTCCGTAACCGCCGAGCGTCTTGGAAGTCGACGATAAGCCAGAGAACTCGGTCCACTGGGTACAGGCCGAGAAGAGCTGGTTGAGTCGCTCGTGCCGCACCGTCCAACTTCCGATGATGAAGTCGAAGTCGGTCGGGCTGTCCTTTAGGGCTTCCAGCGGCATTGATGCTCCTTTTGTGGGTGAACATATGTTCGACATACTCCCACCAGGGGACGCTTATTTTGCATATTTGTGCCCGATTTTATGTGAGAGAGCCAGGGTCTGGTCCGGCGACCGGACCTTCAGACGTGAACGCGTCACCGACTCCGTCGGCAAACGCAGAGAAGCCGGAAAGGACCTTGGCGGCCGACCCCGCAGGGTCACCGACCGCCAGACTCGAAGCGCTGTCCGCCTGTCCGAAGGCGGTGAAACCCCCCGCAACGTGCGCTGGCAGATGGCCGAAGCCGGCAGGATGTCGCTAGAGGAGCGGCTGCCGCTCGCCCACGGCAACCGCATCCTCAAGCGTTACGTTGGTCCGCCGTCGTCGTTCCAGTCTCTCCTGCTGGCCTGGCGACGGGATCTGCGCGCCATACGCGCGGTTGCACCTGCTGCACGCGGCGACGAAATTCTGCAGGCTGGTGGATCCGCTCTTGGACCACGAGTAGAAATGGTCACAGTGTTCCGCACGACGGGCACAACGGCGGCGGAAGCCCGCCTCCATTCCGCACTGGCTTTCTGCCCTCGACATTCCTTCCCGGCACTGCCGGCGGCTGAAGCGCCGGACAGGGTCGCCCGCCGGACGTCCCGGCCGCGGATGATGGCGACGATCTTGATCAGGACGACGGCGAATTCGCCGAGGGTGTTCTGGTTTAGGGCGGGCTGCCCTATCTTTTTCCTATGGCCATGGCAAGCAACGGTGCTCTGACCCCCTGCAGGAATTTCTACTCAGAAGGAGTGGGAAAGGTCATGAATCGGCGAACCAAAATCTTCTTTGGTGTGATCGTCCTCTTGCTGGTTGTTGCTGGGGCGACGTTATTTGTCCTCGATCACGCAAAAAGGAGTAGGGCGGCGGAGTACAACCCGCAGGTCAACCCAGCAGATTTCACCACTGAAATCACCAACAAATACTTCGCCCTCCCAGTCGGCAAAAAACTGACTTACGAGACCACCGAGCACGGAAGAGTCACCGAGAGGATCGAGATCGAAATCCTGCCGGAGACCGTGACCATAGAGGGGGTTGAGACGGTGGTCTATCTGGATAAGGAGTACAAGAACGGGCAGCTGGTGGAGGAAACCCGGGATTACCTGGCGCAACACAAAAACGGCGACGTCTGGTACTTCGGCGAGGACGTGAACAACTACTTGAATGGGATATTGGTGCACCACGCAGGCAGCTTTCGCCATGGAAAAGACGGGGCAAAAGCCGGCATCTGGATGAGGGCCGAGCAGCGCCCTGGCGACTCCTACAGGCAGGAATTTTACGTTGGTCACGCGGAAGACATGCGGGACACTGTAGCTACCGGCGAGACCGTCTCCACCAAGTCAGGCACGTACACCGACTGCGTCAAGGTCTACGACTGGACGCCCCTTGAAAAGAACTCCCGGGAGTATAAGTATCACTGCCCCCAGATCGGTGCGCTGGCCCTGACCGAGGACCTGGAAACCGGCAGCCGGTCCGAACTCGTGAATATTGTCCTGCCCTAGCTTTTCTACTTTTTGGGCCGGGGCTTAGAAACCTTCGGCTCCTTGGGCGGCAGCCCGGCCACGTGCTCGAACGCCTTCTCCACCCAGGCCCTGGCCCGCGCCTCATCGCCGTCACCCTCGGCATTCCAGACTTCCGGCAATCCGGTGTAGCCGCCCATCGGGCGCTCCGGCGGCCCGAACGGGACGGTCCGCTCGGTGCCTTCCAGCATCTCCTTGTCCGCCTCGCCCAGCTTCACGCCGATGGTGGGCCCGAACAGGCCGGCGAACATGTTGCCGTGCACGAACGCCCCGAGGTTTCCGAACATGGGCTTGACCACGACCTCGGGATTGTCGGGAAGCACCGAGCGGAAGTGTTCCTTGTCGGCGTCGGACGCTTTCGGCATTTCCATGGGTCTTCCTCCGGCAACGGACGGTCACGGACTGGTCTTCCTGCAGGATATGCCCGCGGCCGGGCACGGTACAGGCGGGGCGCGCAGACGGCCGGCGCGGGTGTCGGGCGGGCTGCCGCGGACGGTGGCTCGACGGGGCCGTGGTAATTGGTGTCCGGAATCTCCTGTATGGTTGATCCTGTTGTTGTGTTTATGCAGTTCGTAGTTCAGGCAGTACGCATGGTTGCAAGACCATGTTCTTCTGAAGCAGCGGTTTTGAGCACCCCAAACAGGAGGACCCGAAAGTCGGGACAGTTCCTCCACCTTCACGAAGGACAAAAATAATGGCTACTGGTACCGTCAAATGGTTTAACGCTGAAAAGGGCTTCGGCTTCATTTCCCCCGATGACTCCTCACAGGACGTTTTCGCACACTACTCTGCGATCAACTCCTCCGGCTTCCGCTCCCTCGAAGAGAACCAGAAGGTCTCCTTCGAAACCGAGCAGGGCCCCAAGGGTCCCCAGGCCACCAACATCCAGGCTATCTAATTTCCGTTTAGATACCCGGGACCGTTAGGTTTCGAGCAGGGCCCGTCTCCGGACGGGCCCTGCTTTTGTTTAACCCATCTGTGCTTTTAACGAAAGTACGACGACGGCGGCGCGGCACCGCCGTCGTCCGCCCGCCACGGCTCCGGGGTACTGATTAGAGCTGGCCGCGCCTTTCCAGGTACGAGTTCAGCGCAGGGTTGTCGATGTCCTTGGCCAGCCACGGAATGGTCTCCGCGGCGGCGGCGTCGCCCAGGACCGCCCGGTGCGAGTGCGCCCGGACCACGAGTTCGCGCAGTGCGCCGCGGCTGGCCATGGTGCCGAGCCGGTCGGCGTAGTCCCCGGCGGCGGGGGAGCCGGCGTCGATCGCGACCTCGGCGGCCGTGTCCAGCAGCCGCGCCCGGTACCAGAGATACCAGGGGGTGGTGTCGAGCCCGCGCTTCAGCCAGGACTCGGCCGCGGCCTGATCGTTCAGCGCCATGCTGAGCCGGGCCTTGGCACCGGCGGCCAGGGTCAGGTAGCAGTGGTCGCCGGCGACATCTGCCATCACCCACGAGCGGTCGATCAGCGGAGCGGCGTCCTCCAGCCGGCCAGCGGCAAGGAAGGTCTCGCCGCGGAGCCCGGCGACAAAGGGCTCGAACGCCGTCCAGTGCTCGGCCGCGATCAGTTCCTGGGCCCGGTCCAGGCATTCAGCCGCCGGCTCCAGATCCCCGCGCAGCAGATGCACCCGGCCGGTCAGGGCCTCGCTGAACGCCAGCAGACGACGGCCGCCAGAGGCGGTGGCGAGCCGGCTCGACTCGGCCAGGGCCGCCAGCGCATCGCCGTAGTGCGCGGTGTCCGAGGCCGCCATGCCCTGGATGGCCAGGATTCTGGACCGTTCGTCGTCGAACCCGTCCGCCGCCCGGGCCGCCTGCTCCAGCCAGCCGGCAGCGCGGTCCGGAATGCCCCGCTGCACGGACAGGTACCCCAGCTCCCGGTACGCGGCCGCCGCCACCCGCGAGGCCGGCCGCCCGGGGTTCCGCCCCGCCGACGCCAGCGACGCAGGGTCCAGTCCTTCCGATTTCAGGGCCCTGTGCAGGAGATCGGCGACCTCGGCGCCGCGGCCGCCGGCCTGATGGATCAGCGCCCCGGACAGCGTGACCAGCGATTCGGCAAGCAGATGGTGATCACCGGTCCGCTGCGCGATCTCCGCCGCGTGGCGTAACTGCTCCAGCCCGCGGTCCACCGAGCCTGCCGAGAGCGACGCCTCGGCGGCATCGAGATAGGACCGCACCGCGGCCGAACTGGCCGGCAGCCCGGGCTCGGCAGGCGGCGCCGCGTCCGTCAGCGCCCGGCGCACCTCCGCGGGCACGCCGAGCCCGAGCTCCCGGCGGTAGAGCTCGCGGCATTTGTCGGCCTGCTCCCGCGCCCGCCGGTAATCGCCCAGGGAGACGAGTGCCTTGATCAGCACGGCGTGGCAGTCGGCGTTGAAGGGGTCCAGGTGCAGCGCCCGGGTGGCGAGATCGACGGCGTCGTCCGCCCTTCCGGCCGCCAGCGCGGCGAGCGAGGCCTCGTAGAGCAGCGTCAGCACGCAGTTCTCGAGCCGGTGCCGCTGGTCCTCCAGCCAGGATTCGAATACGGGGCAGTCCGCGAAGGCGAGTCCCTCTAGGAGTTCGCCGTCGAAGGTGCGGGGGTCGGCGTCGCCGGCGGGGGTCAGGGCCGCCATCACGTCGCAGTTCCACCCGGCCGGCAACACCAGCCGCAGCGGGTCGCCGCCGACCGAATCCGCGCCGAGGGTCCGCCGCAGCTCGGAAAGGTTCCAGCGCAGGGCACCGAGCGGGTCCTCGGCGTCGGGGAACAGGAGGGCCGCGGTCCGGGCCCGTCCGGTGCCGCCCGGTTGAAGCGCGAGGTAGGCCAGCACAGCCCAGGCCTTGCGGCCCCGGGGCTGCCGGAGTGCGGTGCCAGCGGACTCGATCCTGGGCGGACCGAGGAGCCGAATCCAAGTCTCGGCCATATGAGTCATGCTACGCCGCTGGTGGGGGAGCGGGAGGGGCTGTCTGTGGGGCGTCAGCGGGGAGTTCCGGGGCGCGCGACGGACGCATGACCGCCGTCGAAACGCGCGCGATTCCAGGCGGATAACGCTCACACGGTGGCTCACACGGTGGGCGCGGAAACTGGACATGTCACCAAGAAAGGACCGGAAAACCGAGCCGCAGCCGCATCCCCAACCCGCACTGATCATCAAGGAACCCGGCCCGGACAACCCGTTCATCATCTGCCCAACAACCAGCTCCATCACTCGCCCGAGGTGCTTCTCAAATGGAATTTGCCGCTATCCTGCTCGCCGGACTTATGGTCTACGCAGCCGTCGCCACCTTCGTCGCGGTCTTCCGCGACGGCCGGGGCCACACCCCGCCCGTCCGGTCCACCCGCCCCTGGATGGCCGGCAACCTCCCCAGCGAACCGTACGCATCGCTCCGGTCCCTGCACTGACCTAATCCCAGCAGCCACTCGCCAGTAACCGAACGGGCCTGACCCCCCGCATCCAGCATTGGAGGTGGGGGTCAGGCCCGACGTCGTGCCTTGCCTTTGTGAAGTTCAGCGCTTCGTGACCGCCGTTTACCGCCAAACTCCACAAATTAAGGACGCAGCGCATCGTGGATCCGCATGGTGTTCTTCCCCTTAAGTAGGTAGACTGGGCTACCTACTTAAGGGGTGTGATGTTGTGGGTGATGGTGTGGGCCGGGAGCGGCCGGCGCGTGATCGGTTGATGACGGCCGCCGCTGAGTTGTTCTATGCGCATGGGATGGCCGCTACCGGGATTGATGCGATCACCGAGAGGGCGGGCGTGGCGCGGAAGAGCCTGTACAACAACTTCGCGTCCAAGGACGATCTGGTGCTCGCTTATATCCGGGAGCGCCACCAGGAGTGGCTGGGGCTGTACGAGCTGCGCGTCATCAATGCACAGACTTCGCGTGATCGGGTGTTGGCGGTGTTTGATGCCTATATCGACCATGCCGGCGCCGCCTACGTCCACGGGTTTCGCGGGTGCGGGCTGCTCAACGCAGCCGCCGAGCTGCCTGCGGGCGCGCCCGGGCGGGTGGCGGTCCGCGAGCACAAGGAACAGGTCGAGGCGATCCTGGCCGCTGGTCTGACCGGGATCGTCGACGCCGATCGGGCCGCAGAGCTCGCCGAGCAGTTGGCGTTCGTGCTCGAAGGTGCGGTAGCCCGCGCCGGCCTGGAGGGCTCTGTGGAGCGCTTGGTCCATGCCCGGGCGATCGCCGCCTCGCTGGTGGATGCGGCGTGAGGCGCGAGAGGTTGACCGCCATCGCGGCGATCACCATCACCTCAATGCTGTGGGGCACCACGGGCACCGCCGCAACATTCGCACCCGGCGCCGGCCCGCTGGCGGTCGGAGCCGCCGCCCTGGGGATAGGCGGCATCCTACAGGCTCTCATCGCGATCCCCGCGCTCCGCGCCGGCCGCGGGCAACTACGCGCCAGCCTGCCCTTGACCGCTCTGGGCGCGGCGGCGGTGGCGATCTACCCATTGGCGTTCTACAGCTCGATGCACCTGGCGGGAGTGGCGCTCGGCACCGTCGTGTCCCTGGCCTCGGCCCCGCTGGCTTCCGGTGTGCTGGAATGGTTCGCCCAACGCACCCCGCTCAGCCGGTGGTGGATGCTGGCCGCCGGACTCGGCGTCACCGGCAGCACCCTGCTGTGCCTTTCCAAGATGACCCACGACCCCGGCGACGCCGGTTCGACGCTTGCCGGCATCGCGCTCGGTCTGCTCGCCGGCGCCACGTACGCCACATATTCGTGGTGCGCCCAACGCCTCATGAGCCGCGGCATTAGTCGCGCCGCCTCGATGGGGGCAGTGTTCGGGGCGGGCGGCACCTTGCTTGTGCCGGTCCTGCTCCTGACCGGCGCACCGCTGATCGCGAGCTCTCAGGCGTTCGCCGTCGCAGCCTACATGGCTCTGATCCCGATGTTTCTGGGCTACCTGCTCTTCGGATATGGTCTGGCACGCGTCACTGCCAGCACCGCAACCACCATCACCCTGAGTGAGCCGGCCATTGCCGCGATCCTGGCGGTGGCCATCGTGGGCGAACGCCTCAGCACTGTTGGCTGGACCGGACTTGGCATCATCGCTGTGGCTCTCGCGGTCCTGGCGATCGCGCCAACCAACACGGTTAGTGCACTGCCGATATCCGACGCCAAGCGTGCGAGCCCTCAGATGGCCGCCAGCTAATACAGGGTCGCGCCTCGAGGAGCCCCGCACCATACGATGTTCGATTGGTGAAGCATGCTGCCGGCTAGAAGGACCGGCTCTGAAGGCACGCCGGCCAGCGGCTGGACGATCCGCGGATCAGCTATTAGTGTCTTGTAATATCGAATTCTGGCAGGGGCGCACACAACGCCCGGGGAGGAGGCGCGCATCACCGCTGACCAAGACTGCAACCTACTGTCAAATTCCTGGAAAGCCCCTCACCTGTGGGGCTTTCCCTTTAGGACTGCGATTCACAGGGAAACCTGTCTCACAACCAAGGTGTCTCAATTCCCATGCCATGCAGGACCATGCAAAGCCTGAGAGTGCGGCACAGAGCGATCACAGAACGCCGCCATGTAGCGCTGAACTCCACATCCGACGTCGTTAGTCAGCACCGGCGACCGGCGACGGCTGGTTGGGCGTGCCGGCTAGCTGGTCCGTCTAGACACCCGCAGTGGCGCGGGAGCATCCTAAACATGTGCGCGTTTCGAGAGGAAAGCGGCAACGGGGCGGGGAGCTCCCGCCCTGGCTTGGGAAGCTGGGGAAGCCTGCGGACCGCCGGCTGCCGGATCCCACTTTCCAGGCGTGCGGACACGATCGGCGAGGGAACCGGGGACCAGGTCATGGACGAAACATCCGATACGCGGCAAAGGCTGTCCAACCGCATCGACGAGAAGCAGCGGGACCTTCAGTCCTATCTCGGCCGGGAACGGCCACGTCGCACCCGGTTAGCCAGCATCAGCATCGTGGGCAGCGCGCTGGCCGCCGCGTTCACGGCGGGTCCCGCAGTCGGGGGCACGGGGTTCACCGAAACGGTGGCGAACGTCTTCAACCTGAGCGACGACGCGGTCGTGTGGCGCGGACTGTGTCTGCTGGCGGTGATCTGTTCCGTTGCCGCGGCGCTGGCCACGAATTTCGCCACGTCCCGTTCGGTGGCGGACCGTGTGAGCGCGGCCGAGACCGCCAGCGCCCAGCTGGAGGGGCTGCAGGTCTCGCTGAACTTCGGCCACATCGAAATCGACGAGGCCGTAAAGCTTTATCAGCAATATGCCACCCAAGTGGCCTTCGTGGAGGCATCGCCGACGCGGTGACTTTCCGCTACCGGTCCTTGGGGATGATGATCCACAGCGCAATGTAGACGAGTTCACCGATGCCGAAGAAGCCGAATAACACGAAGCCGAGGCGGACCACGGTCTTAGAGATACCGAAGCGCTCGGCGAGGGCGGCGCACACTCCAGCGATAATTTTGCGGTTCTTCGGCCTGACCAGAGATGGTTCCATCCAGTCAAGCTAGCAGTGCCGCAGCAGGGAGTGAATAGCGCGGCCAAGGCGGTTACGCGGTGGCACTTGATTTATTGCGTGTTCACGCCCGGGTGCCGGGGGAGAGGACGTTGAGGCCGGCGTCCACGGCCGCCGCCAACAGTTCGGCATCGTAGGCAACCATGACATCGGCCTGGAGCCGGATAGCCGCCGCCAAGTGAATCGCATCGGCGCTGCGCAGCCGGCCGGGCAAGGCAGCCGCGTACATCAAGTCCGAGCGCGCCACGTCCACGAGATTGATTGCACTCAGAACGGAATTGACGAGCCCACCGGGAAGTCCCCGCCGGTTGGCGGCGCAGTGAAGCTCTGTGTACAGGAGCATGGAGGCCGCCAGCGTGTCGCCGCGGGACACGGCAGCCGCGAAGTACTTGGCCACGGCCGACGATTCCGTTTCCTCCACAAGCAGTTTGAGGGCCGCCGACGTGTCCACGTAGAGGATCAACGGTCCCCGCGAACGTCGGCCAAGATTTCCGCGGTCATGGTCGCTGAATTGACCCTCGGCAGTGACTGAAAATCAACGGCACCGGGGGAGGCTGGCCGGACCTGCCCTGCCAAAAGCAACCGCTCGAACGGGGAGGAGGATGGCGGAATGAGAACGGCGGCGACTTCCCCATTGTTTGTCACCTCAATGGTTTCGCCGTTCTTCACGCGCTCAAGAATTTTGCTGCTCTGGTTGCGAAGTTCGCGGTGCGGAATTGTTGTCATGTCAGCCTCCGTAGCAATCGTAGCAACGGGTCGGCTGGCACGGTAGGGGTGACCGCTCCTAGGCGGTCATCGAGGGTGGCCGCGTTTTCCGCGCACTACCGCCGCACTAAGCCCTAGAACTCCGGCTCGACTTCCACGTCCACCTCGTCCCCGGCCTGGATGCCGGCCGCGGTCCTGATGGCCTTCTTGACGGGTAGAACGTACGAGTTGCTCTTGCTGTCCGGGAAGAGCGACGTCCGCCAACGCTGCCCGGCGATGCAGGCGCTCACCTTCACCGAACCGAAGCCCTTGCGGAACGGGGCAGCCTCGTCCTTGAGCTGCTCCGCCAGGTCCGGCGGCAACGTGATGAAGTGCCAGCCGGCTTGCTCAGGATAGTGCCACAGCTCGGCACGGAATGCGTACGACGTCGTCACGCTCCGAGTATGGCACGCGGGGCTGGGCCGGCTGCCGTATGCCCCGGATATCCACAACGCCGACATCTGGGCCGTGAGCGACGCTGGACTTCTGGCAAGATGGCCAGCATGCAGACCGTCCCGGCTTACGACCTCCGGATCAGCATCCAAGGCACTCAGCCCGAGATCTGGCGCCGTCTCCTTCTGCCGGAGACCGTCACCGTCACGCAGTTCCACGAGGCAATCCAGTGCGCTTTCGGATGGCAGGACCGCCACCTCTTTGGCATCCGCTGCCTTGACCGCAGCGGCGAGCCCCGCGTCATTGTTGGCCCCGACGAGGCAGCGGAGGGCATCGACGCGGAGTCGGCCGCCGGCGTCGTCCTCTCTGAACTGATAGATCCCCAGTGGACCGAACTGGGTGATTTCGAGTACGAATACGACTTCGGCGACGACTGGACGCACAAGGTGGAACCAGTGGGATCCGGACTGGTCCCTGAGGGGACCATCACGTGCGTGGAGGGCGCCAACCGGGGCCCTGTAGAGGACTCCGGCGGTCCCAACGGCTACCGGCGCCTGGCGGAGGTTCTCTCAGATGAGAAGCACCCGGAGTTTTACGACGCCGCCACCTGGTTTTCGGAGGTCACCGGCGAACGGGTAACGGCATTCGAAGTAACAGCTTTCGACCTCGACGCCGTCAACCGGAGCCTCGGCCGGCTCAGCCTGCAGCTGTGGCCTCTGCCACTCATACCCGCCGAGCGGGACGCCGTGCTCCGACCCATCATGTGGTTCCTGAAAAGCTCGGCGGGGGAGGGGTTGGAACTGACGAAGGATGGCTACCTGAAGCCAGCGATGGTCCGGAGCACTTTGGATGAGCTCGGCTGGCACGACGAAATCATGGGCAAGGGCAACCGCGAACTCAACGCCAAGGACGTGCTCAACCTCCGCCTGCACCTGCTGGACTGGAAGCTGCTGCGAAAGCGCAACGGCAGGCTGGTGCTCGGTCCGATGGGCAAAATCGGCTTGGACGACCCGGACGAGCTCTGGGACTACATGGTGAGTACTATCGGAGCCCCGCAAAACGACGCCTTGAAACTCATGACCAGGCTTGCGGCGCACTGGCTGGTCAGGGGACCTGTCCCGTCCTTCACCCTGCGCGGCGAACTGATCCTCACCGCGCTTGAGGCCACCGGATTCGCGACCCGCTCCGGGGACCCGATTCCGGAATCCTGGGCGTGGGACATCGACCGCACGGTGCGGGAGTCTCTGGAGTGTCTCCAGCTCGCGGTCCCCGGCCCGCGCTTCGCGCTCGCCGAGAAAGAACTGACCGACGGCGGCCTGAAGTTCCTTCTCCAGGTACAGGCGCTGCTGGGGGACAGATAGCCGCCGGTGCGGCCAGCTCAATGAGTTCAATAGCGGGGATGCCGGCAGTCGAACGTCCTGACTTCGACCTGGTTACGCGCAGGTCTACAGGCATGTGACCCACTACATAGAACGCTGACGCCGGCCGGTTGGCCTTTGGGGGCGCTCGTGGTGGCCGGATTCCGCGAGGTTCCGGGGATTATGACGCCGGAAGCGTCTGAGGGGGCTGATTTGTGCAGGGTCCTCCCGGCGTGTAAAGTAATTCGAGTCGCCGCCGCTGATGCGGAAAGAAAGCGACCGACCCCCTTCTAAACAGCCTGAAAATGGTTCGCGAATTTGCGTGCTAAATAACGGCGGGGACCTTCTTGAGAGAATGTAAATCGCAGAAATGCGAATTTGCAAACACTCCCAAGATCGGGTAAGTTTGAAAAGTTGCTCCGGAGCGATCCGCGACCGTATGAATGGTTGTGGTGGTGCCGGGTGTGTCTGTTGTTTGAGAACTCAATAGTGTGCCAAGTTTGTTGATACCAATTTATTGTATTGAATTGGTTGAATTGACCGGATTGCGCCACCCCGTGGTGTGGTCTGGTTTTTACAGCTGGTTTCAAATTTTGTGCATTGTGTGCATCCCGTTTTCCCGGGGGCGCATGGTGTGTCTGTTTTACTTCAACGGAGAGTTTGATCCTGGCTCAGGATGAACGCTGGCGGCGTGCTTAACACATGCAAGTCGAACGATGACCCGGTGCTTGCACCGGTGATTAGTGGCGAACGGGTGAGTAACACGTGAGTAACCTGCCCTTAA